>CP166621.1:0-1775000 GCA_041937185.1 Leptolyngbya sp. BL-A-14
TTGTTGCATAAAAGATATGAGATAGGGGGTAGAATAACGAGATTAAACGGCTCTAGTACGCTGAGTGTTGCGATGAAGACGAAGCTCAAACCATCCTATCGAGTTCGCAACTGGAGTGAGTATGATACAGCGCTGAAACAACGAGGCAGCATCAGCTTTTGGATCGACGAATCGGTGATTGAGGAGTGGATCAATGCCCAAAAAAGTGGACGACGGGGAGCATCCAAGCACTATAGCGACCGAGCCATTGGCTTGATGGCAACAGTACAATCGTTGTTCAACTTGGCTGGACGGCAAACCGAAGGATTTCTAGAGTCTTTGTTTGCCCTGATGGGGATTGACCTGGCAGTGCCAGACCATAGTACGTTATCGCGACGCATGGGCAAGGTGAGTGTTGCAATGCCAGTGGCACCGACTGAAGGAGGCATTCATGTGGTCGTTGATTCCACTGGAGTCAAGGTCTATGGAGAAGGAGAATGGAAAGTGCGCCAGCATGGGGTGGATAAGCGACGCACTTGGCGCAAGTTACATGTCGGAGTCAATGAATCAACCGGAGAGATCCTCGCTGCCGTTGCCAGTACCAACAATGTCAGTGACGATGAAGCCTTTGGTGATCTCATTGACGCTATTGAGCAGGAGATTGAGCAGGTCTCAGGCGATGGAGCTTATGACAAACGCAAGTGCTATGACAAGATTGCTGCACGCAAAGCGAACCCCACAATTCCTCCTCGCCAAGATGCGGTGATGTGGGAAGATGCCCCTGAGGGTGAGCAGACCCATCCCCGTAATCAAGTCCTTGAACGGATTAAGCAAGTTGGACGTCAGCAGTGGAAGCAAGAGAGTGGTTATCACCGCCGTTCTTTGGCTGAGACAACCATGTTTCGCTTCAAGACGATCTTTGGTTCAACACTGCGACGACGACGCTTTGATAACCAAGCTGTTGAGTTATTCCTCAAATGTGCAGCACTGAATCGCATGATTCAATTGGGTAAGCCTGACAGCTATCGAGTAGAAAACTGATTTATGACTACAACATGGGGGAGAAGCGTTCTCAAATCATTCATGCAACAAAGCCGCCAGTTTAACTTCGTGCAATGTTTCTACAAATAATGCAGAACTCAAGGCTCTGGAGGCTCAACTCGCTGCAATGCAGGCTAAAGTCTCAAAATTGAAAACCTGGTTCCACCACAAGGGGCTTTCTACCCTAGCCACGTTAGGCGTACAAAATTAATTGGAGCAGATATCTGAAACTCTTTCGTCTACCGTTGTAGCTAGTACGCTATCGTTCAACCGAATCGTTAGAACATTCGAAGGAACGCCATGGGAATCACCAGGATCAACCACTTTACTGCGAAACCCGGAGTTGAAAAGGATCTTCACGCCTTTCTTTTGTCCGTGATCACCACCATTGTAAACTAGACTTGTTGCTTTTTAAGGTAAGTTGAATTTGTCCGGCGAAGTGGGAACTGCTTGTGCTCAACATTCAACGTGCGCTAGAAAATGACCGTCTATTACGAGCATTGACTGGACTCAATCGCAAAGCGTTTGACGAGTTATGTGAGGTGTTCGCGACAGTCTATCAGGCGGTCCTTGAGCAAGACCCGAAACCACGTAAACGCAGCAGAGGTGGTGGCAGGAAAGCGCGATTGTGGAGTATGGAAGCCAAACTGTTCTTCATTTTGTTCTGTTTCAAGGCCTATCCAACGTTCGACGTTCTGGGCTGGCTATTTGAGTTGGAGCGGGGACGCTCGAATCGCTGGGTGCATCGGTTGCAAGAGATTTTAGAAACCGCTCTGGGTCAGAAGATGGTGCTGCCTGAGCGCAAAATCGCAAGTATCGAGCAGTTTTTGGAGCGGTTTCCTGAAGTCACCGAGGTCATCGTGGATGGCACCGAACGTCCGGTGCAACGCCCGCAGGACAAAGACAACCGCAAAGCCCACTACTCTGGCAAGAAGAAACGATTTACCCGCAAGCATATCACCGGGACAACCCGCAAAAAACGAGTGCTTGTGTTGAGCAAAGCCAGACCTGGGAAGATTCACGATAAGCGGCAACTTGATGAAGAGCACTTGGTGGAGCACATTCCTGATGAGGTTCCTATCGAAGGGGCTTTGGGGTTTCAGGGATTGCAGAATGAATTTGTCAATATCCGTCTGCCCCATAAGAAACCAAGAGGTAAGGCGTTGAGTGAACAGCAAAAGCAGGAGAATAAGGACTTTAGCCGCCAGCGGGTAGTTTGCGAACATGCTCATGCTGGCATGAAGCGCTACAATGCGGTCTCTGGCGTCTATCGCAATCGTGTGCTGGATTTCGATGATCACCTGATGCTGACGGCAGCAGGATTGTGGAACTTCTATTTAGAAGCTGCTTGAGTTGAATAAGAAAGGCGAACGAGTCTGAGTCTCGCTTGCAAGTCTTTTTATTTGGCAACAAGTCTATTAAGTTGAGAAACATATCTAGATGGATTAGAAAGATATGATTTCTCTGCTTGCAATAGAAAATCAGAAGCACGTTTATGCTCTTTCTCACCTAGCATCGTGTGGAAATCTACAGAAGATGTGAATTTCACTCTATAAAGTTTTACAAAAATATGTTTTATATAGCACTGTTCAAGATGTGGTAAAGATTCATCATAGCCTCTTGCGGCAGCTACACAATAATCTAAAAGAAATTGCCTTTCACCTAACTTTAAAGCCTCAACATTTGCACCGCGTTCAACGTACAGAAGATATAGCAAAGTGTCTAATAAAATAGGCTCATCTGAATTGATCGCAAGTTTTATTACTCCTAAAGCCTCATGTTTATCTTTTGTTCTTAAAGATTGAATCATTGCTGCTCTATGGACAGAAGGGCTATAGGAGGAAGATGAAATAGCATTCAGCAAAACACTCATATTGTCTGTATTTTCTCCCAATGCATTTGCTGCTGCCGCTTGCAAAGCCCAGTCACGACTATTTTCTGTCAACCATTTCCTGAATTTTCCATGTAAACTCCGGAGGGAAATTCCATGCCTTATTAGTGTTTCAATTGCAAAAGTCGGGATACTGTCATACACTTTGTGGTGGCTGATAATCTCAGTCAAGTATTGAATAGATTCTTTATCAATCTTTGTTCTTCTGAGATAAAAATGTATGGATTCACTGAGCCAAGGAAGATCTACCAGATATGGTAAAACTGCTTTAGCTATCACGGGATCAGGATCTAGTCGATAGAGACAAAAACTTAAGTGTCTTTCAGCAAAAGGGTCTTCTTTAAATGAATCAATATACTCTTTTGATTGCCAAAATAATTTTTTCAACCTCTCTTGCAATTCATACCTAGCAACTTGAACATCTTTACCATCCTCTAGAAAGTCACCACCCAATTTTGCAATATCATGCAAAGATGGCTCAATCAATGAATCTAACAAGTTGCTTTCTGGTAAATCCTCTAATTCTTCTATAGCTCGATCAATCTCTGAAAGTTGGGCTGCTAATCGATCTGCTTCATCCTCAAAACTACTGATTTTACGGACAAGAGTTTTATTTGTTTGGATAAGCAAACCAGATGTCTTGAGATTTCTATTGACACAAATTAAACCTTGCTGGACGATTTCCTTTGTATTTGAGAGCAACCTAATATCATCGACATATCTTAAGTAGTGAAACTCTTGCACGGAAAGCTCTTTGTCAAACTTGAGTAAAAAGATATTTGAAAATAAATCTGATGCTAAGCAACCTTGCGGAAGTCCACGACTAATTAGTTCTCCTCTTTTAGCAGAAGCCCAAATTGGCAAGTATGCTTCAAGATGTCCTTTCGTTTCTTCATCAAGAAATTCATTGTCAATTAATGTTTTGAATAGCATTTCATGATCGACTGTTTCATAAAAGGCTGCCATATCCGTTTCTACAAGCCATGTATTACCTTCCTCATATAAGGATTTAAATTTTCTCTGAAAATTTTGGTATTGAGGTTTCCAAGGCTTAAACATTCGTTTGCTATTTATATCGGCAAGTACATTCGCATAAGATTGCCTGTCAGAAACAGTGGATAGTACAGCTCTTGCCCTAGCGGCAGCAACATTGGCAATAGCTTGAAAGACAACTCTGTCTGCAATAGCCATGATTGCCATTGGGCGAAGGGTTTGAGATTTTTTAGGTAAGTATTTTATCTCTGGATAAGTTGCTTCAAAGGTTTTTGCAGTCAGAGTTTTTTTGAGTAATTCAATGTTGTAATCACGGTTTGCTGCAAAAACTTTAGGCTCAATCAGTGATCCGGGGAGGTGGCGTTGACCAGAGCCAATTGGTAGGATGCCCTCGTAGAAGAAACTAGCTGCGGTCATGCTCAACCTCAATCTCACTCGCCTGCTTGACGATGCCAAGTGCTACGAAACGGTGCGCCAACTGCGGTGGAAAAGTGGCGTGTGCTGCCCGAAATGTCGCAGCACTCAAGTCATTAAGCGTGGCAAGGACGGCACTCAATCGCACCGCCAACGCTATCAGTGTAAAGAGTGTGGGGCGCACTTTGATGACTTAACCGACACCATCTTTGCTGGACATCATCAACCGTTGCGGGTCTGGCTGCTGTGTCTGTATTTGATGGGGTTAAACCTGTCGAAGCGCCAGATTGCTCAAGAACTTGAACTCGACGACGATGCTGTGCAGGCAATGACCACGCAACTGCGGCAAGGCATTGTGGCTGGCAAACCCACCGTGCAGTTGACTGGTGAGGTGGAATGTGATGAGGTCTACGTCACCGCCGGTCACAAAGGCAAGCCTGAAGCCGTGAGAACAAAGGGCGCCAAGGACGCCGCCATCGGCTCAAAGGGGTTCGGGGTCGCGGCACCCTTGAAAAAGAGAAGCCGCCCATTTTCGGCATGATTCAACGCGGTGGTGAGGTCGTGATTCGGATGCTTGCCAATGTCCAACAAGCGACGATTGAGCCCCTGATTAAAGCCACCATTGTACCGGGCACACAGATTTACGCGGATGAATATGCCATCTATCATCCTTTGCCGGAGTGGGGCTATGCTCACAAAACCGTCTGTCATGGCGCGGGTGAATACGCCCGTGATGATGATGGCGACGGTTTCTGTGAAGTGCATGTCAATACGATGGAAGGCTTTTGGTCGCTCTTGCGTTCCTGGTTGCGTCCCCATCGTGGGATCTCTCAAGAAAAGCTCCCGTTGTATTTGGGCTTCTTTGAGTTCGTCCACAACGCCAAAAAGCGGGGCAAAGCTTTACTCACTGCTTTGTTGGAGAACCTACTTGCTTAACTCCCTGGAATCCCTATTGAGCCAAACTTTTAGCCCAATCCAGTCTCTGGAATCTGGTCTGTCAAAGTACCTAACACGTTTCCAAGCTAGCTTCAGGTTCTCAGAGCTAATAAATTCACTAAGTACGGGACAAAAGTTGTAGGGATTGCACAAAGTCGGACTCGTTGGATGCAGAGGGATTGAGCACCAAATGGCGCAAATAATCAAATCCTAAACGAAACAGACTTTTAGCACGGCGACTGTGTTTTTTAATCTCAATCGGCTGCCATTGCTGCAACCATACCCCCGTTCGCATCGCCCAACATAAGGCTAAGGTCAATAAGGCGAACAACTTGCTCAACCGCTCGGCATCGGTGAAGTGAGTGGATTCCAGACAGAAACCACGGGTTTTGAAAATGCCAAACAAGGTTTCAATGCCCCAGCGCAAGGCATAATCTTTGACCAAATTCTGGGTTTGGACGGGTGCAATCACCACGAGTAAGTCCCCATCCTCAAGTCACAGTGCTTCAACGGCAACCGGGTAGTCCCAGACCCGGCAAGTGCCTGTCAGACGTTGGGTTTGACCGATTTGTAGATGGGCAAAGACGACCCGCGCCGCGAGCACTTTGCCATCGTGCTCAATCTGGTCAGTGCCCCGAATCCTTAAGCGAAAGGCAAGCGCAGGTTCGAGCAGGAGATAGCGTACCCAGACTTGGCCAATGAACTCCCGATCTGCACACAAGTAGTTCACCTGAGCGGTGGGGAACCGTTTGGCAAAGACCTCCATAAACCGCATCCGCTCGTCACTGTTGGAATTCCCCTTTTTGTCCAACAGCCACCACAGCACCGGGAAGGCAACCCCTTGGTGCACAATGCCTAAGGTCAAAATGTTGTGCCAGTGACGACCAAATTTCCAAGTTGTGCGATCCAAGCTCAACACCCACGCCCCTGGAATTTGCATCCAACTCACCACCAGGTTCGCCAGTTCGGTGTAGTCGAGTTCAAACTCTCGAAAAAACCACTGCAACCGCTTGTAGCTCGATTGCGGCAATGCCCTGCCACCAAAGCCTAAACACAGGTCGCTCAAGTTCACGGTTTTGACTTTCAGGAGAGCCAACAGAAACAAAGTTAGAAATGAAATTCTGGCTCCGTGCCAGTCTAAATGAGCTTGGAGGACTCGCCTTAATTCGCTATATTGGCTCATAGGGTTTCTCAAGAGTGTGGTAATTCTGATGAAACCCTACCCTCCTCATCTTTTCAAGCTTTTTGTCCCGTACTGAGATAAATTCATCGTAAACTGATGTACTGCCAGTCATAGCCTAGAAGTTTGCACAAATCGCTCGATTATACTCAAACAATGCTGGTATCGTCCAAACTTTAACGCTTATACGGATCATTTCTTTGATGAAGTGTTACCCCACGAAGCCTTCCGTGCTGAGCGTACCGTTTGGTAAGTAGGTCAATCGCAGGGAAAGCCTCTCTGGATGATTGCCACCGTCCCTATAAAGCGTTGCTGCGATTAGATCTACCCTATGTTGATTTCGTCTTTGATGAGCGCTTGCCTGAAACCAAGATAGATCAACTGAGTGAAAAATATGGCGACTGGAGCGAAGCGCGATAGCTTCGACCGGGGAAAACCAGGTGTTGAGTTTTTCGTTTATCGGGGCAATTATTGACTGGGTGCGCGACTGGAGCCGCAAGGATCGGCAGAGCCAATGGCTGATGCCACCGGATGGAGGCAATTACCCGATCATGATGGATTCGCCCTTTGGCACCCTGGATGAAAACTATCGCCGTCAGATTGCCAAACTCATACCCACCCTTGCCGATCAGCTCGTGGTGCTGGCAACGAAAACCCAGTGGCATGGCGAAGTTGAAGCGGAGATGACACCCTACATTGGCAAAGAGTATGTGCTGGTTTTCAACTCAGCAAAGACGGATAATCCACCAGACACGATCGAACTTAACGGCGAAACCTATCCACTGGTGCGCCAAAGCCCTAACGAGTTTGAATGGACGGAGGTTATAGAGGTAGAGAGATGGTGAAAACGGATAGCCTCTTTTACCGCTTGTTTCAGCTTTCACCCAGCATCTTCTTTGAACTGATTGGTCAGCCTGGGAGTGAAGCCGATGATTACGAATTCCGTTCCGTAGAGATCAAGCAAACCTCGTTTCGGATTGATGGCGTGTTGCTGCCAACAGTTAGCGCAAGCGATTGCCCCGTTTATTTCAGCGAAGTTCAATTCCAGAAAGACCAGCAGCTTTATCATCGCTTCTTTGCAGAAATCTTTCTCTACTTGGCACAAAACCCGGCAACCTATGACTGGCAAGGCATTCTCATCTATCTCGATCGCAGCGTAGAGCCAGATCAGGCAAGATTGCATCAACTGTTAGTGGATAGCCCCAAGGTCAGACGAGTGTACTTGAATGAGTTGGGAGAGATTGCCAGCCTGCCTTTGAGCGTTGGCATCGTTAAGCTGGTTGTTGAAGCTGAGGAAACGGCACCAAAGCAAGCACGACAGTTGATTCAGCGATCGCGACAAGAAGATGTTGCAGGGATCTCCAGCCAAGCGATCATTGAGTCAGACACCCCCAGCTTTGCTGGGGGCTTGATGAGTGTGACCGCCCCAAGGGCGGATGTCCTTGCTCAGGGGTGTCGCTTCGGGCTAGAACTGACCGCTTTGGTCAGCCGCTTCTTGTTCGCGGATGTAGCGACGGACTGTCTCTAGTTCAAAGCCAACCGTCGAAACAGCATAACCCCGTACCCAGAAATTCTCACCGTTGAAATTGCGCTGTCTGCCCTTAAACTGTCGTGCAATCGCAATCGCACTTTTGCCTTTCAAAAAGCCGATGATCGACGACACCGCATATTTGGGTGGAATCTCAATGCACATATGAACATGGTCGGGCAGTAGATGCCCTTCGACAATCCGGCATTCTTTTTGACGTGCCAATTCATGAAATACCGGACCGAGATATTGCCGAAGCTCATGGAACATCGTTTTACGTCGAAACTTCGGTACGAACACGACATGATATTTACAATCCCACTTGGAATGAGACAGGCTTTGGTACAGTTGGGACATGCTATTCCTCCTACGGGTGTGCTTCATCAAGCCACCGTGGGAGTTACTTTACTGCCGTACCGCTCAAAGCTAAGCGAGTCGCACTGGTAGAACCAGTGGCTTACCCCAAAGATTCAGTTAGTAAAAATTTGCAACTACCGTAGGGACAAGGTCACCCATATACTCGTCATCAACATTCACCTCGACGTCATGGATCTCACCCTGTTGGATCGCTTTCGCAATCAGCCAACACCCGCCGTTCAGGAAGCCCACACGATAGCCGTAATAAGCAAACAAGCTGCGGTAGTCTACCTGTCTGACGGCATGATGCAGCTGTTGCAGTGCTTTGGGAGTCCAGTCACTCATTACCACCTGCGGGGAAAAGTGTTCAGGCGATGTGATACTTAATTGCCAGGAACGGTGTTATGCCAAACATAGCCTTGAGGCTGCAAAACGTGTCTGCCGAACCCAGATACACCGTCGCCAGTACGGCTGATCCGGTACCAACACCTTCACTAATGCTTTAAGAGTCGTCAAGACCCCCCGCATCTACGTCTTCCAGTTTCCAAAGACAAGCGGCAAGACACAATATCACCATCAACTGTATAAAATCCTATGTTTGCTACTGATAAACCAGTAGAAGATACCTTAGGTGTATAAGATTATAATGTGCTGTCTATTTTTCTATCTTGAGTAAATACATTTCAGATAGCAAGTAAGCTCATTAATTAATCTTGATATGTCTGACTTTAATCAACAGTTGGAGGAACTCGTTGTTACGGCTCAACGATACCCGCCCCAAACAAAAGAAAGGCGGATTGCTTTAGGTAAACTGATTCGTATGATTCAGCAGTCAGGAAAGCTTTATTGCCCCCACGGTCAGCTTTCATTAGAGGTCTACACATATCTTTATCAGGAAGCGCTGCAGAACTTATGGATTGAGGTCTGTCGTACCGTTGATAGTTATGATCCAACCCGAAGTCAAGTGATGACTTGGGTGAACTCTTTACTGAAGTATCGATTCATTGATGCCAAAAATAAGTTTTATCCAAACGACAGCGCAAGGGTTCACTATACGCCTGATGTTTACGAATTGGATAAACTGGCTGCATCGGAGAACGAGGGAGCAACTTCTTCAGAGCTACTAAAGCAGTTAATTGAGGAAGATTCTGACGACCTTTTTAAGCAAAAAAAACTTAAGAGTTCTCCCCAGATTGACTTTCAGCTCTTAGCGTTGAGACGTTTGGCAGGAGATTCATGGGAGGAGATTTCCAATGAATACGGGGTTAAAATTCCGACCTTAAGCAATTTTTATCAACGTGCTTGCAAAGAATTTGCCCCCAAACTAAAGGAATATCTAGAATCATAGCTCCGCATTAAAAAAGACTGAGAATTATAGCGATCGAGGCAGCGACTAGATATGAACAATATTGACTCTCTATCCTTTACAATACCCTTAGCTTCTGATGCTCATCGTTTAGCAGAAAGGTTTTGCGCTCACCATCGTGATGCACAAAAAGTTAGGCAGATTTATTTGAACACGATAACGGTTTATGCGGTTAACTATTACCTTCAATGCCTTGGTGTAGAGACAAACTGGGAAGCCAGCGATAGTTGGAATCCGGCACTACAAACCTTGATGAATGTAGCAGATTTAGAGGTTGTAGATTGTGGCACTTTAGAATGCTGCCCAACTGTTGCGACGGATCGAATTGCGCACATTGCTCCGGAGGCGAGGGGAAACAGAATTGGCTTTATCTTAGTGGAGCTAAACGAGGCGCTGACGGAGGCAACGTTGTTGGGCTTTAGTCCAACGCTAGAGAACGGAACGCTGTCAGTGCATCAACTGCGATCGCTTGATGATTTGGCAGATTATCTCAGCCCCTCCCCAGTCAGTCAATCCTCTGTCAACCAGCCCTCGAACAATCGACCTTCTGTAAACCTAACAGACTGGTTCCACAACGTTTTTGAGGAAGGCTGGCAAACGTTAGAACGGTTCTTGGAAACAAACACGTTGGTCGTGAGTCCAGCGTATCGAAACGCCGCCACACTCAATGTGACTCCCGAGACCCAAACGGCTGAAACCATTCGCGGTGCCAAACTGATTTATCTTGGTGAAGGGAATCAGAACGACTGTACGGTCGGTGTTTTGATTGTCCTGGTGCCCCAGCAAGATGAACGTACCCGCATTATGTTGCAAGTTCATCCGGCGCAAAATCAACCCTATCTTCCAGAGGGTCTGAGACTTCAAATTCTCTCTCAAGCGGGTGAGCTACTTCAAGACATCGAAGCAAGTTCTAACAATGACTACATTCAGAAGCAGCTAATCGCCTGTGAGGGCGAGGCTTTTGAGGTCAGGATTGTACAGGGAGAAACCCGTTGGATCGAGAATTTTGTCCTTTAAGCGTCTTTCCATCAGTGGGTAACCGAGCGTGAACAGGTTTGTCGTTCTTAAAATCGGAGACGGGAATTTTGAGCTAGGCTTTTCTGTTGTTTTGCAAATCGGGGAAGATGGAAAGCCAGTTGAAATCGAATTGCCAGGAAAATTACCGCCTGCGCCAGAATTGTCTGTGTCTTATCAAACTTGGCAGAGTACCTATCGGCAACTCAGCAACCAGTGGCGCATTGAATTTCTGGAAAATGAGACCACGCATGTTTCGAGCAAGGCGGATTGCAAACATGCTGCCAAACAGTTGAGCGATCGCTTCAATCAGTGGCTCAATACACCGTCCTTTCGGTCAATTCGCGATCGCCTGTTTGAAAAGTTAAGTCCTGCTGATGCGATCCGGCTTCTGATTCGCACAGATGACAGCCAACTGCGGAGACTCCCTTGGCACGTGTGGGACTTATTAGAACGCTATCCACGGGCAGAAATAGCTTTAAGCCCAGTCTCCAGTGAAACGCTACCATCGGCACCATTAAATCAAACCGTCGATATCTTGGCAATTTTAGGCGACAGTACGGGCATTGATTTGAAACAGGACGAGGCGCTCTTAAACCAATTGCCTAATGCCAGAGTGCAGCTGTTAGTCGAACCAAAGCGGCAGGAATTGGGAGATCAGCTTTGGGAAAAGTCCTGGGATATCTTGTTTTTTGCGGGACACAGCACAACCCAAGGTGAGCAGGACGTTGGCTATCTGAAGATTAATGCTGACGATCGCCTAGCCTTAGACGATCTAAAACATGCCCTGCGGGTGGCCATTCGTAAAGGATTGAAACTAGCAATTTTCAATTCCTGTGATGGCTTAGGCTTAGCGCGGCAGCTGGACGATTTGCACATTCCGCAGATGATTGTGATGAGCGAATCGGTGCCCGATCGCGTGGCTCAGGCTTTTTTGAACTATTTTTTGAAAGCGTATTCAGACGGCCATTCTCTCTATATGGCTGTACGCATGGCTCGTGAGCGGTTAGAAGCATTGGAAGTGCAGTTTCCCTGTGCCACCTGGTTACCTGTGCTTTGCCAGAACTCTGCCGACGTTCCACCGATGTGGGATACCTTGAGAGCAAGCCCTTCACTGCCATCGCGAGCCCTACAGCGCGGTGTGGGGATGGTACTCCTTGCCAGTTTCCTCATGACCGCTCTGGTTTTGGGTGTACGGCGGCTTGGGGTGCTACAAGCCATCGAGTTACAAACGTTTGATCAATTAATGCGAATGCGTCAGGAGGAACTGCCCGATTCGCGACTCTTGATCGTTGGCATTACTGAAGGTGATATACAAGCGCAGGGGCAAGAGCCCAGAAAAGGAACCCTGTCAGACAAGACGTTATTGCGTCTACTAAATAAGCTGGAACAATATCAGCCCGCAGCGATCGGTTTAGATCTCTATCGTGATTATCCAGCCGGAGACAAACAATTACGCGATCGCTTGCAACAAACACAACATCTAATTGCCATTTGCAAAGCGAGTGACCCAGCCATGAATGTGCCACCCATTCTGCCACCGCCGGAGGTCTCGCAGGAACGGTTGGGCTTTAGCGATTTTGTGCTCGATCCTGATGGCATCTTACGTCGTCAACTATTGGCAATTGCTCCCAGTCCTGACTCCCTCTGCTCGACCTCAGATACCTTCTATGCTTTCAGTACACAATTAGCCTTTGTTTACCTGGCAAGCCAGAAGATTCAGCTCAAGACTTCTCCAGAGGGTGACTTGCAAATTGGCACAACTCTCTTCAAACCTTTAGGCCGTTCTACCAATGCGTATCAAACCGTTGATTTAGATGGCTATCAAATATTGCTTAATTACCGTGCTCACCGGCGTTCCACTGACAATTTTCCTCAAGTCACGCTCACGCAAGTCTTGAGTAATCAACTTAACCCTGCATTAGTAAAAAATCGCATTGTTTTAATTGGCGTCAATAACTATAGCAGTGGTGATTTTTGGTCTACGCCCTATAGCCAAGGCCAGTCGTCCCATCAACAACTTCCTGGTGTGTTGATTCATGCCCACATGGTAAGCCAGATTTTGAGTGCTGTGCTAGACCATCGTCCACTCATTCACACCTGGGCTGACTGGAAAGAATGGCTCTGGGTATGGAGCTTCGCCCTTCTGGGTGGCATATCTGGGCTGTGTCTGCGATCGCCGTTGTATCTGGGTTTGACTCTGCTAGTAGGTACGGCAGGCCTGTGGGGAATCTGCCTGATGCTGTTGACCTGGGGCTATTGGGTACCCCTGGCATCGTCTATGCTGGCATCTGGGCTGACCAGCGGAGCCGTCTATGTGTCTCTCGCAAAGAAGGGCGATTTGAAGGATTTACAAAACCACCAAGAGGTTCAGCCATGAATAGGCTTACGCGTTCTCTAAAACTGGCTAGCTTCGTTTGCGCCCTGGCCTTTACGAACAACGCGCTCTCCTTACCGTTAGGGGCAAAGTTCCTCCTCGCTTCCACTGTAGGGGAGCAGTGGGGGCAGGCCGTTGCATCTAAAGGACAAACCGTCCGCTTTACTCGCCCCTCATTGCCCAGCAGAGGTGCACCAAGCGGACGCTATCGGGGCGGTGGTAGTAAGGGCAAATGCCCACCTGTTGCACAGCCCCTAACGGCACTTGTACCCGTTTACGAGCTAAATCCCGATGGCACGAGACCCGCTTGGACCTTAACGGTGAGCGATCGTCCGGTTTTCTGGTTCTATGTGCCTTACCCATTGACAGCAGATCTGCCGTTAGAATTTGTGTTGCAAGATGATCAAGGTCAGCAGCTGTACCAAACGACGTTTACCCAAAGAGCGGCGACACCGGGAATTATCCATGTCCAACTTCCCCCAACAGTTCCCTCCTTACAGGTCGGTAAACGCTATCATTGGTACTTTCTCACGTATTGCGATGATTTGGGTCCGTTTGTTGATGGCTGGGTAGAACGGACAACGGTGAGTGCAGATTTGCAACACCATTTACAGCAAATGGCAATTAGAGAACAGATCGATTTCTACACTACCCACGGGCTCTGGCATGAAGCGTTGACCAAGTTAGCTGAACGCATCCAGCAAGCACCCAAGGATTCTGAACGAATCGCAGACTGGGCAAGTCTCTTGCGATCGGCAGGCGTGGAGGACGCGATCGCAAACGCCCCGTTGGTTGATTGCTGTACAGCCTCGAAATAAGTTCATCAGTTTGGCTGCGGGACGATCGCGGATCGTTCTGTAGCCAAGCACTGCCTTGCCATGCTTGACGCGATCGCTCACCCTAAATCTACGACAGACGTTGTCTCTTGTCTGACTGGCTGGAGACCATAAAAGGCTGGAATCTCTAACCCTACAGAGTGGTTAGGCTTTTGCGCTACCGGCTCAAGGGACTTCATCGTCTTTGACACTTTTTCCCAATTTGTATAAATGGCAGTTCTTGGTGCCGATAAAGCAATAGACGTGCAGATTAAAGCAAAACACTTTTAAGTGAGTGCAAGCTACGGTGATTGCCTGCTGTCCCAACAATTATCGATCGCCCATTGACCGAGTATGCCAGGCCTCTCAGTCTAACCCGTACCAGAAATCATTTCTGACCCGGTATCGCTGCCTTCATGTCTTTTTACATAACCTTTCACACAGTGAATTCCATACGTCTCCACTTTGTATAACGCCAGGTTGTTGCTACCGGATAAAACAATAGAAATATAAATCGCCACTGAACGATAACGCTTCTAATTCAGTTGGTTAATCGCGATCGCTCGTTTTCAAGTGTCTCTCAACGTACGCTGCATACCATAAATGGAGGTTGCAACCCATGCTATTCAACTCTCAAACGCAAGACCGTGCAAGCAATGCTCTCAGCGAAAATTTGGGCGGATTGATGCGAGCTAACTCAGCCTTAGGGCTGTCAGATTCTAGATTCCGAAATCCACTGCAACAAAGCGATCGCTTGCCTGGAACAAGCTCTGCTACAAGCACTAGCACTGGCACGACATTTGCTGATCTTGCTGGCAATAGCCTGACAAACGCGCGTAATATCACTATTGATTCTACTACTCCTAGCCGCTTTAGTGATTGGATTGGCAGTACCGATACTAACGACTACTATCGCTTTACACTAGCCGCTAACAGCAACTTCAACGCCTCCGTGACGCGTTTAAGCAACGATGTAGATATCCAGTTACTCAACAGTAGTGGAGGGGTCGTTGCGTCCTCGGTTCAGGGTGGTACCCACGATGAATCAATTACTCGATCGGCTCTGGCTGCAGGCACCTATTACCTGAGAGCCTTCCAACACAGCGGCGATACGCTCTACACGCTCAATCTCTCTTCTTCAACTCCCAGTAATCTATTGGTTGTGGAGAACACTTTGGGAACTTCAGGCAGTACCAGCGGCGTTATCAACAACACCAATACTTCGGACACGATGAGGTTGAGTTTGGCAGACAACAGCCGCCTGAACGTCTCACTTACAGGACTCAGCGCAGACCTTGATCTACGAGTCATCAGAGATGCAAACAACAATGGCATTATGGATTCGGGTGAAGAGATTGCTCATTCTACCCAAAGTGGTACCACTGATGAATCCATTAATCTTTCTGGTCTGGCAGCCGGAAATTACTTTATTCAGGCGTATCAGTACAGCAACAACAGCAGCACCTACAACCTGAAGTTCTCGACTGGTGGAGCATCTGATCCTAGTGGGCTTTTACCGTCAGCGGCGCATGATATAGGGCAACTGTTAGGAACCACAGCCTTTACTGGCCACATTGATAACAATAACAGCACCGATGTTTATCGTTTTAGTGTCACCAACACTTCTCTTTCTCTGCCATTTAGTTCGAGTCAGATTTCCATACCAAGATCCGTTGATATTATTCTGAGTGGACTTGAACAAAATGCTGATGTACGGTTGATTCAAGACATAAACAGCAACGGCATTGTTGATTCAGGGGAGGAACTAGCCCGTTCTGCTAACTGGCTACCTTCAGCAGATAGAATTCAAAAGCTCTTGTCAACTGGAAGTTATATCGTTCAGGTCTATCAGGATCCCACCTCGAAGACAGCCACAAACTACAACCTCAGTCTTTCTACAGGAGACTGGTACAGCCAGAATCTCAAGGATGCCGGTATAATTGGCCAAGCTCGTGCTCTCGGTCTAGATGGAGCGATCGATCGCAAAGACATGTTGGCAATTTTAAAGGAAACGGAGGATGACTTTACGATCAGTAGTGATGAGTTGACAGACCTGAAGACGCTGCTCCAACAAAAAGCCTCACTCATGCCTGATTATGTGTTGAGCCTGGCCAACAAAATTGTCAATGGAGATCCAGCTAATTCCCGCTCCGGAATTGGCAATTTAAAGGCAGATAGTCGTGCTTTCCAGATGGAAGAACTGACTGATAAGTGGTTTCTGGGTAAGGATCATCCAGTTGCTCTCTCAATTGATCGAACAACTTACTACACTTACCAAAAAGCCAATGGCTTACTGGTGCAAAACGGCATTAATTATCAAGACGTTGATCAACAGAGAGTTGGAGATTGTTACTTTTTGGCCAGTCTAGCAGAAGTCGCTCTCCGGTCGTCTACCACAATTTGGAATCCGAGCGACCCATTACACAGCATGTTTATCGATAATGGAGACGATACCTGGACTGTTCGGTTCTACCACAATGGCAAACCAGATTTTGTCACAGTAGACCGTTATCTCCCTACAGCTTTCAATGGTACGGCAGTCTATGCTGGATGGGGCGGTGGAAAAGCCAGTGAGAATGACAATGAATTATGGGTTGCGCTGGCAGAAAAAGCCTATGCCCAACTCAATGAATCTGGTTGGATTGGTCAAGACAATACCAATTCCTACAACGGCATTCTCTCTAGCTACAAGCCAGTGGAGAAGAATTCTCAGGGTATTAACTCTGGGCAACCCGGTATTGCGCTGGCTCAAATCACTGGAAAGTCAACTGAGCGCAATGATGTCTCTGACACGACCTCTTTTTTGGGATTTCCAGTATGGGGTTCTAGCCACATCAATGAAATCATTTCAGCGTTCATGAACAAAAAGATGGTGGTTTTGAATACAAAGTCTGATGGCTTTTCTGCTGATGGTGTAAGCAAATCTCACTCCTACGCTCTGGTAAACTATAGCCGTGATGTAGAGTACGGATTTGAATATTTCACACTCTACAATCCCTGGGGGCACACCGTAGCGATTTCCCCTGGTGACTTAATTAACCATTTTGATACCTGGGATGTTGTAAAAGCCTAAGCCTATTGAAAGGTAGGTTGCAAAGAGAATATTTGTTGTAGGGAATCACGATCGCCCCATTAGAGAAGTCCAAGGAATCAATGATTCATTGTCATTCTGAGTAGAACACAGTGAAGCGTTAGCGAAGCCATGCCGAAGGCTTTAGAATCTCCAGGTTTGCAATGAATAGGGATGCTTCACTACGCTGACGCTTTGCTCAGCATGACAGGATCAATTATTCTTTGGAGTTCTCTTAATAGTCCTCCTTGCATGCACCTTCTCAAAAGCTCAACGGTTTTTGAGGGGGGTTTGCTTGGGGAAATGAGTGGTCGATCGCTTTAAAAAATAATCTTCACTTTGTATAACTCCAGGTCGTTGCCAACGATAAACCAATAGAAAGCAATTCAGCTTCCCAATCAACCAGTGCTTCAGGCAATCCCATCAATTTAGTAGAGCTGCATTGATGCTATTCCCATCAAGCAATTCGGTTTCTCATTAGGTTTTCCCATTCTCTTCAATTTATGAGGCAACCATTATGTTTTTCAATACTCAAAACCGTGCCACCGCGATCGACACATCCCTGCATACAGGAGCAGGCTCCAGCAGTATCCTTCCTGGACTATCAACTGGAAATCCTTTCGATTCAAGCAGCGCTATTTCCCAATCACAACGGATGGTTGGCGCGAGTCAGTCCCTTTCTACTCTCAATGCCATCCCAATGGCTGATTCTGCAAGTGTGGTGACTCGCGGGCGGCTTCCTGCAGCGGCCGTTGCAGGAAGTGTGAACCGTGGCCGAACATTGGTAGCTGACCCATTAACGCCACCTGCAGGAAGCGTGAGTCGTGGCCGAACATTGGTGACTGACCCGACCGGAAGCGTGGGTCGTGGTCGGACATTAGTAACTGACCCAGTAACGCCGCCTGCAGGAAGCGTGGGTCGTGGCCGAACATTGGTAACTGACCCAGTAACGCCGCCTACAGAAAGCGTGAGTCGTGGTCGAACATTGGTGACTGACCCGACCGGGAGTGTAAGCCGTGGTCGGACATTAGTAACTGACCCGGTAAGCGTTGTCACGCGTGGCCGCATTCCCTTGCCTGGCCCTACTCTCACGTCTTTTGCCTTGACTGCCGATCCAGGTGGCACTCCAGGTAATGCTTTAGACCTGGGATTCATTAGGGCTAATAGTCCTAAGACGGTCAACGATTCGGTTAGCAACATCGATCTGAATGATTTTTACCGCTTCACAGTCGACACAGACAACCATCTCTCTCTGCGCTTGAGTGGTTTAAGTGCCGATGCGGATTTGGAAATTATTCGGGATAGCAACGGTAATGGCCTGGTTGATCCTGGTGAAGTGATCGCAAAATCGCAAAACGGAGGTAGCAATAACGAACTCATTGATCTACAGGGTATGTCAGGGAGATATTATGCACGGGTTCTTTCATACAACGGAATTAATAATACAAACTACACCCTCAGTTTGTCAGCCAGTGGAGGTGCTTTTGGTACCGCACCAGAGCCAAACAATAGTTTGAGCCAAGCCTATGACATCAGTACTCTTAACGGGAATCGGAATTTCAGTGGTTTTGTGAGTACCACCTCTGACCAAAAGGATGTTTACCGTTTCAGTCTGGACACCACCAGCAATTTTAAGTTGGTGCTCAGTGGATTGTCTCAAGATGCGGATGTGGAAGTCATTCTGGATAGTAATTACAACAATGTGATTGATGTTGGCGAGGTAATTGGGCAAGGACATCTAGCTGGTAACAGTCGAGAGAGCTTTGATTTGCAAAACTTGGCATCAGGCGATTATTTCGTTCAAGTACATGCCTACAGTGACTACGGCGCTACTAACGCTACAAACTACAATCTCTTTCTCTTGGGGCAACCCGTCTAAGGGTAACCTCTGGTTAGTGTCATTTAGATCACGATCGCCCGAAAACTCATCAACTTTGGGCGATCGCGCTTCAACTCAAAAGCCCACGAATCTAGCATCAAATCATCCCAACATCTCCTCGTACTGAAACGGTGCGGTTGCCAAGGCAGAAGGCCGTGCCCTGCTTGCTGGCTCCTTCTTTAAACCAAAGGCTTACACTTTCCTTCAATGGAAAACCGCCATCTTGAGCCTCTTCCAAAAAAAACAAGCATTTTGTATAACTTCTTGTTGTTGCTGCTGATAAACCAATAGAGGCAGATTAAACCGTTCAAACAACCGTTTGGCGGATTGGGTTAGAGACCGTAACGCTTTTCCTCATGGATGAACCGCGCTCACTCTTAACACAACGCTGCTGCTTCCAATTCTTTTAGCCCCCATGAATTGAGGTTTGATCATGAACGCTGCTTTAGCCCCAAGCTTTGTTGCTCCCGCTTCTTCTTTCAACGTATCAGCCCAGGAAATTCGCTTACGTGCGTTTATTCGCTTCTCCCTTCAGAAAGCCCGTACAAGCGAGGTTTCCACCGATCTTGCATTGCAACTGATGGATCGTGCATGGGAAGCTCAGAAGCTGCTCTGGCAACTACAAGCTGCACGGGCTCCTTATTGACCTTTGAGCTTGCTTCTAGATGGCATCTCACCCAACTCTTTGTTTTTAAGCATTGTAGGGTGCCCTACATAATCCAATGCTAAGTACGGGACAAAAGTTGTAGGGACTGCAAAAAGTCGGGCTCATTAGACCCCGATGGATTGAGCACCAAATGGCGCAAATAATCGAACCCTAAACGAAACAGACTTTTAGCACGGCGACCGTGTTTTTTAATTTCAAGGGGTTGCCATTGATGCAACCATAACCCAGTTCGCATCGCCCAACATAAGGCTAAGGTCAACAAGGCGAACAACTTACTCAACCGCTCAGCATCAGTGAAGTGAGTCGATTCGAGGCAAAAGCCCCGAGTTTTGAAAATGCCAAACAAGGTTTCAATGCCCCAGCGCAAGGCGTAATCTTTGACCAAAGCTTGAGCCTTAACGGGCGCAATCACCACCAGTAAATCACCATCGTCCAAGCGCAGACCTTCAACCGCAACCAGGTAGCCCCAGACGCGGCAAGTGCCGGTGAGGCGTTGGGATTGACCCACTTGCAAATGGGCAAAAACGACCCGTGCCGCCAGCAGTTTGCCATCATGCTCAATCTGGTCACTGCTCCGAATCCGTAACCGAAAGGCGAGGGCGGGCTCGAGCAGGAGATAGCGTACCCAGGCTTGCCCAATGAACTCACGGTCGGCACACAAGTAGTTCACGACTGCCGTGGGGAACCGTTTATGAAAGGTCTCCATGAAGCGCATCCGTTCGTCACTATTGGAATTCCCTTTTTTGTCCAACAGCCACCACAGCACCGGGAAGGCCACCCCTTCATGGACAATACCTAAGGTCAGAATGTTGTACCAGTGAGCCCCAAATTTCCAGGTCGTGCGATCCAGGCTCAACACCCAGCCACTCGGAATGTGCATCCAACTCACCACCAGGGTAGCCAGTTGGGTGTAATCGAGGTCAAACTCTCGAAAGAATCGTTGCAACCGCTTGTAGTTGGATTGGGACAACGCCCTCCCCCCAAAGCCTAAACACAGGTCGCTCAAGTTCACGGTCTTGACTTTCAGCAGGGCTAATAAAAACAATGCCAGAAAGGAAATCCTGGCTCCATGCCAGTTCAATTGCGCTTGGAGGACTCGCTTTAATTCGCTATATTGGCTCATAGGGTTTCTGATGAGTGTGGTAATTCTGATGAAACCCTACCCTGCTCATCTTTTCAAGCCTTTTGTCCCGTACTTAGAATCCAATGTTGTTTCTCGGCGTTGCTGATAGGTCGGAGTGACTGATATGAATGTGCTTGAACGTCTAACGCTTGACAGCGCTACTGCTTTGTTGAATTGCCTCCAGTATTCCTACTTGAAGTCTGACCATGCAAGCGATTACCTGACAGCCAAGGTTTTGGCTGCTGCTCTGTGTGATGTTCTAAGCCAATTAGAGAAGGATTTTCCTGGAGTCGTCGAGGAATATGGATGGATAGCAAACGGCACTCCATTGCCTGCTGAAACTGAGCCAGCCTCAATACTGGCCATGGATCTTTACCGTTAGGGCAAGGTGTATCCTGCGAAACAATTCGACATTTGAGGACTCCTTTTTACCTTCGCTTTGATGGGATAATTTTCACAAAATAGCTTACTACGCTTACGGTAGAGTCATCTTGGAAACGTACGGCTATGACTTGCAACAAAAAACCATGGGGCAATGCAGTAAGCTGGCTTTGGCTTTTGAACTTTGCTGGCTTGATGTACGCTTTCCCAGGAACGATCGCGGCTGAGGCTCAAATCATACCGGATGATAGCCTTGGGTCAGAGGTTTCTAGGGTGTCGCCCAATGCCTTAATCAAGGGGCTATCGAGCGATCGTATTGATGGTGGCGCGATTCGGGGCGTTAATTTATTTCATAGTTTCCGCGACTTTAACGTGCGGGATGGGCAACGCGTTTATTTCACAAACCCGGTTGGCATTGACACCATTCTTAGCCGCGTCACAGGACATTCAGCCTCTAACATTTTGGGCACGTTAGGCGTGCTGGGTTCTGCAAACCTCTTTCTCATCAATCCCAACGGCATTATTTTTGGACCTAAGGCGCACTTAGACGTAGCGGGCTCGTTTATCGCCAGCACAGCCAGTAAATTAGTGTTTAACAATGGTTTGGAGTTTAGTGCCACTAATCCCCAGGCTCCGCCCCTACTGGCGGTCAACCTCGTACCAGGGCTGCAATATGGAGCAAGCGCGATCGGCGCAACCATTGTCAATGGTGGGCAGTTAGTCACTGGACAGGATCTGGTTCTCACGGCAGACAGGCTAGAGTTGCAAGGACAACTTCTAGCAGGCAGAGATCTAATCCTGCAAGCCCAAGCGACTGTAAACGTGCGAGATAGTTTTACGGTGCCATTTCTGGCTCAAGCTGGTCGAGATCTAACGCTTCAAGGCAATCAGGGCATTGATTTATTGGCGCTGAATCATCCGACCCAAACACCTTTTATTAGCGGTCGCACGCTCAATCTCATCAGTGACGGGCCAATCGCCGCTGATGCTCACTTTGCCAGTGGTGGGCTGTTTCAGGTCAGAAGCCTCTCTGGTCAGCCTGCAACCGTGACTAGTTTGTATGACCCCATCATTAGCTCTGCTGGAGATATCGATATTGCAGGGAGCTACTCAGGAGCTGCTCTTTTGGTTGAATCTCTGGGCAATATCCGGTTTCAAGGCGCGGTAACGATTACGAGTCCCGATTTCAATTTCAGTGCCATCAATCCAGACCTAGATCTGGCGACCTTAGGTAGTGCGCGCGCATTCATCGTCCGGTCTAATCGCACTAACCTGGCCTATCCATCTACCGCTTTACCGACAACTGTAAATGGTGCCGCTGTACAAGCAGGGAGTACTGTCCCTACAGGCATTACGCTTCAGGGGAATGTGATCACGACTGGTGGCCCCGTACTCCTGGAGGCGGGAGCGGGTAATGTTAATGTACAAAGAATTTCCACTGAAATTTCTGCAGGAAATAATCCAGCGGGTAATGGTGGCGCTATTTCCATCTTCGCCAGAACGGGTGGCATCACGACCCGGATACTCACAACCCGATCGCTCTCTGCCGTTGCATCCGGCAATGGCGGGACGGTGACACTTTTTGCTGGCAATGGTGGCATTAACTCCCAGGCAATTTTTACGAGCACTGCGGGGAATACATCAGGAAATGGCGGTGCTGTGAACCTGACGGCGGTGAATGGAGACATTGACTTTGCGGCTAGAGGCGTATCGATCGGAACCCTGTCTATCTCTGCGACTGGGGCAGCTGGCAATGCGGGTAGCGTGAGCCTCTCTGCTACCAACGGCAACATTCGGTTAAACGGATTGGTCGATACAAGCTCAACTTCCCGGCGCTCGCCGTTTGCCGGGAACGGTGGGGACATCAATCTATTGACAACGAACGGTTCGATTCAGGTTGCTAATCTCTTCTCCTATTCTTCGTATCCACCTGGCTTTGGAGCCAATTTTTTGTCATCCAGCGCTGGTGGCAGTATTACAGTGGCAGCACCGCAGGGCAGTCTTAACGTGGGCAACCTGTTAGCACTATCTCTAGCAGGGAAAGGCGGTTCGATTCAGCTAACGGCGCAGGGTGATATTGGAACGGCCTCCCTCAATACAACGGGCAAAGTTGGCTCAGGCAATATAACAGTGCTGAGTCAGGGGGCCTTCTTCAACAATCAGTTTGTTGATCCGAACTTGGCTACCTTGCCGAACAACTTGATTACCAGTGATACCTTTGGAACCGGTAGGGGAGGGGATATTGCGATCGCGGCTCAAACCATCCGTTTAAGTGGTGGCGTGCAACTGTCTGCCTCAACACACAATAGCGGTAATGGCGGCAATATTAGCCTCCGTGCCAACACCACTGAATTCAATGGGGTCTTCCCACAACAAAGTTTGAACTATGGCATTTTTGCTCCAGCCGGTATTGCTGGCATTCCAGCTGGTACGTACTGGGGGGGGTATATTCCCACTGGCGAAATTCCCTCGAATGTTACGAGCGTGCAGGGGGTGACGTTCCCCACTGGGGTGTTTACGCAAACGACCGTTGGCTCTAGCGGAAATGCTGGCACAATCAACCTTGAAGCTGGTCAACTGATTGTGGGGGATGGCGCGGCCATTGGGGTGACCACCTTTGGACAGCGCAATGCTGGAACCATTCAGGTCACAGTGCCAAATGGATCGATCGTGCTGGATCAGGGCTCAATTTTTAGTGGAGTCGCTCCGGGTTCCCAAGGCTCCAGTGGCAGGCTGGCGTTACAAACAAAAGCGCTTTCCCTTACGAATGGTGGCGTCTTGCAAACTCAAACGCTTGGTGCAGGAAGCGCTGGAAGCATCCAAATTAATGCCACGGAAGCAGTGACACTCTCTGGTGCGAAGAGTGCGATTCGTTCCGGTAGTGGGGATGCAGCCACACATGGTAGTCCGATCGGCCAGGGCGGCGATATTCAGATTACCAGTGGCAGCGTGCGGGTCTCTGGCCAGGCTACCCTTGATGCTCAAACGTTTACAGCATCCAGAGGTGGCAATATTCTAGTGGATACAGATAGCCTGACGATCCTCAGTGGTGGGCAACTCCGTACAACGACTGCTGGCATTGGACAGGCGGGAAATATGACGATCAAGACGCCAGAGATCCAGTTGGCTGGCGCAACCAGTGGTCTTTTTGCCCAAACCACCAGCACCGCTAGAGCCGGAGACCTCACGCTTCAGTCCCGTGGCAATGGGCAAACGTTGACGGTGAACTTTCAGGACAATACCCAAATCTCAGCGTCTACCTCTGGCAGTGGTTCAGGTGGCAATCTGCTCATCACTGCTCCTGGATCGGTCACGTTACACGGCAATGGCTTTGTTTCAGCGGAAACCACCGATCGAGGCGTGGGCGGCAATATCACACTCATGACCGGGGCGTTAACCATTCGAGATGGTGCACGCGCCACGGTGAGTAGCCAGGGCACCGCTCAGGCGGGCGATGCAGGGAGTCTAGACGTACGGGCCAACACCGTACTGTTGGATCGGCAGGGACAACTCATTGCTGCAACGGCGTCTGGTAATGGCGGCAATATTGGGTTGAACGTGCAAGATCTGTTGCTCCTGCGCCACAATAGCTTGATTTCTGCGACCGCAGGCACGGCTCAAGCTGGAGGGAATGGTGGCAACATCGCCATTGCGGCCCCTTTCATCATCGGGGTGCTGAGCGAAAACAGCGACATCACGGCGAACGCTTTTACGGGTAATGGTGGCAACATCACGCTCACAACCAATGCTATTTACGGCTTACAGGTACAACCCCGGCTGACTCCCTTAAGTGACATCACGGCAAGTTCTCGGTTTGGCTTGAACGGCACCATCACGCTTAATACTCTCAACATTGATCCCAGTCGTGGTCTGGTTGCGTTGCCCCTCAATCTGGTCGATCCGTCTCGCCAAATCGCGCAGAGCTGTGCGCCACGGGGCAAACAGGCCTCCAGTTCCTTTATTGTGACCGGGCGCGGAGGCTTGCCACCAGCTCCGGGTGAAAAGTTCCACAGTGCCTCTATCATTACCCCCTGGGGGACGGTTGAGGAGGGAGATAATGGTCAAAGCGAACCCAGGCCCAGTGCTGTAGAAAGTAGCCGTGTTGAAATTCAGCCAGCGAGGGGGGCGATCGTAGAAACGCAAGGATGGATCAGGGACGAGACTGGCGCGATCGTGCTCGTGGCTCAGGCCCCAACCATGACGCCCTACCGCTTTTGGTCGGGAACGATGCCCTGCGATCACAACCAGTTGCCGATCAGCACATACGGTGCCCAGTAGCGGGGATGCTGATATTGAGGCTTGTGCAACAGCGAAAGCTGGGCGTTGCGCAGCGCGTTGGCCTTATTCCCTTTGGCTTGAGCCAGTTCGGAGTACAGTTGCCCCATGAGCACAGCGCTCGATTCATCATCTAACGACCAGAGGGAGGCGATCGTGCTGCGTGCCCCTGCTCGAATCGCTACACCTGCCAGCCCTAGTGCGGCTCGTTTATCACCAGTGGCGGTCTCACATGCGCTCAAAACCAGGAGTTCGATCGCCGCTGTTTGTGCTTTCTCCCTGGTGCGTAAGAGCTGATCTAACTGATTGACTTTGATCTTTTGATCCCAGGCGGCAACAAAGGTCTTGTTAGGGTCAGAACTAAATTCTCCATGGGTGGCAAGATGCACGATCGGAAACGAGAGCAACCCAATTTCTTTTTGTAACTGCTCCTCCGTGAAAGCTTGATTGAGCAGCACAACGCCGGGAAGATGGGATTGAATTTGGCTCACTTCCGTGTTGACATTGGGCAAGGCGGCTAACCCATGACGCGATTCGGTTAAACCAGCCGTTAAGACCTGAAGTTTCTTCTGCTCCAGCGGTCGCGGATTCAATAATTGCAGTCCGGGTGTCAGCGCCACGTTGAATTTCTGGATCAGGTATTGTTTGCCATCATACAGAGCCGCCATGGGAATACTGCGCAGCGCCCCATCCAGGACAAACACTAGCGTTTCCGTTTGATTGGCAGCCAGATCGGCTTCGATCGGGCGAATCAGCCAGTCATAGACCTGCTGGGACTCCGTCTGCAGCTTCCGCAAGCTGTAAGGCCGTTTGAGATCCTGACGCAGCGTCTCCAACGCCGCTTCTACCTGCGGTTGAGAGACGGGAATGGTGTAATGGCGTAGGGTTTGTCTAGGAAGTTTCACAATGACATCTAGTCGATCGGACAGGATGATGGGATACAGCACGGCGGCGGCTTCCGTTGCCTGATCGATCACTGTATCAATTTGGAAACTGACATCCAGGCAGGCTTCTCGAAAAAAATTCTCCAACTCTGCCACCTGCAACGACTCGATGACATTCCGCGCCTGTATCAAGTTTGCCTGAGATGCGCCTGAGCCTGCCTGCGGTTGTAGGAGTAGCTCAACCAATTGACGATAGATGGGCTCCACACTTTCTCGGAAAGAGTACTGCACATCTGGATTGGTGGCAACCAGGTCTTGCCGCAGTGATCGCAGCGTTTTGACCGCCTCTGTGTAAGCCACGATCGCAGCCGCTCGATGCTTTTGGGTGTTGAGCACCCGTCCCAATTGCCATTGCCAGCGATAGGAAATATCTGAAGCGTTACTGCTTTGAGCCAGAAAGAGAGCTTTTTGCGTGAGTTGTTGGGCGATCGTCCATTGCTGGGATTGTTCATATAACCCTCCTAACGTGCCAAGGGCATGGGACTCCGTCCGCGTATCGCCCAGATTGGCCGCTGTTTGAGCCGTTGCCATCAAGATCCGAGCCGCAGATTCTCGCGCCGACGATGCTGTTAGCTCACTCGTTGCAGGCATGCCCTTGGGCTCGATCGCTGTTGGTCTCATGGTTGCCAGCTTCATTAAGCTTTGGGCAAAGGAAATCTGCATGTAAAGCCTGGTACGCCCCGGAGTAAGCACGTCCATCTGCGCTTGAATCTCAGTTAACAGGGGTTGTAGGACTGTCCATTGCTGGGTGTCGATGAGTAAGCTCAGTTGGTTGAGTTGGGCTTTCACTCTGGGCGTGGGTGACTGTGCCGTGGCCGCCGCTTCTTGATACAAGGCCAAAGCTGCTGGCGTTTCCTGCTGAGTGTAGGCAACGTTGCCCAAACCCAAGAGAGCAGCACTGATGTCGTCTGGCGATCGCAGTGCTTTTGCCAACGTCAAACTTTGATTCAAGACCGCCCGCGCTGGCGCTGGATCGCCTGTGGACTGCATAACATCGCCAAGGCTTTGTAAGCCTGCCAATTTGATCTGGGAATCAGGCTGAGTCTCTAGTGTTTGCTTCATTTCAGTTAAGCGCTTGAATGCCTGACGATATAAGCCCATCGCTTGCAACACTTGAGCTTGATTGATTCGACAGCGCAGCGCGTTCGACGACTCTGACCCCTGGACATAGTGCGTTGCGGCTTGCTCCCACGTGTTCAACGCCTGCTCCAATTGCCCTGAAGCAAATTGCAGTCGAGCCTGGACATCCAGCACCTGAGCCAGCACGTGCTGAGTCGTATGCGGTCGATCGGATCGAACGTTCAACCCGTGATCGGTTGACTGACGTCGTTGCGGCTGCGTGTGCAACACCGCCAAGCTGGCTGTGATGGCCGCCTCCGCTTCCTGCCACTGCCCTAAATCCTGGTAGATCAGGGACAGGTTACTCAGGGCGATCGCTTCTCTGAGCGCATTTCCCTGGAGGCGGTAACGTTGAATTAATTGCTGTAGAACGGGGATGGCATCTAAAAATTGCCCCGCATCATACAAACGCTGGCCCTGGTCTTCTAATGTCTGTTCTGTTAAAGTCTGTTCTTTGAAAGATGACGTTGGTCGGGCAGCGTTTGCCAAAGAGGGGAAATGCAATGGCATGGCGAGGGCTGCGTCCTGCAGCGGACATGAGAAGAGGGCAAGGACGACAGAGAGGCCAGCCAAGCCCGTCAATCTTTTGTTAACCGGAGATGCCTTGGCCCTACAGCCAATTAATTCTTGGCTGGACGCTCTTTTGTTTGAGGCGGTCGACTCTACATTCTGATATAACATGGCAGCGTTTATATCCTCGAATGCGAAGGTGAGCATGATGTAAAGCCATCATTGTCTCACTCTTTCTTAAGAAGCGTCTGGATGAGACGAAACGCAGCTATTTTGGTGAAGTAACGTTGCGCCGATGGTGCCAACCATTGCTGCCTCAGGGTGGAATGAGAAGTCGAGCAGAAAACCGTGTTAAGGGGTGACTAGGCAGTGGTTTAAAACCCTTAGATCCTCCCTAACCCTCCTTAAAAAGGAGGGAACCGAGCCTGATCAATCAGACGACCCCGATGGAATTCCATAGTCTGATCCTGCCTTTAAAAATGACTCATACTCTGGTCAACCATTGTTCTGGTTGAGTTGCTGCTCAAGCTGCTCATCCCAGAAGGCAGCTTCTATTTTGTGTCCATCTGGATCGCGCACAAAGCAGCCATAATAAGGCTCACTATACTCTGGTCTACTACCGGGGACACCTTCGTCCTTGCCGCCTGCTGCTAATGCTGCCTCATAGAAAGCGTGGACAGCTTCTTTGGTGGGTGCGATAAAGCCAATATGAGTGCCATTGCCAACTGCTGCAGGTTGCCCGTCGAATGGGGTTCCCACCCAAAATTCAGGATACTGTTTCCCATAGGCGATCGCACCCGGATGCTCCATTAGACGCTTACAACCCAACGTTGGCAGCACAGCATCATAGAAGGCGATCGCTCGTTTAAAATCATTAGTGCCAATCGAAACGTGCGAGAGAATGCTGGGATTGTTGTCCATGTTGGAATCCTCCATCAGTTGAGGTGAATGTGGATGAGCCAGAGTGCTGCTTGGTGATTTGCTGCACTCTAACCAAACTTGATGAACCGATTTGATTATATCGATACTAATGTACTAAATTAACTTATCTTCTTTTCCCTTTTGTTAAGAGACTTGTCGGTCAATAAGGAAGAATAGAGAACAGTGACGAGATGAGATGATGCTAGACATTCAACGGGTGCTGAAGCAAGACCGATTAGTGCGGGCGCTCACTGGATTGAACCGGAAAGCGTTTGACCAACTGCCGTTGAGAGTATTCGTTCAGCCGCAGCAATAATCAGCGGATCAACGCTTCTAGGCACATGGTCATAGACAAAGTTCATTAATTGAAACAGCAAGGCTTTTGACGGGAATCTGAAGAACTTTTGTGCCATGTTGTGGTTGCTCATCTCCAAGCCGTAAGACGTATTGTTCCATTGAGGAAACCCAGTCCTGCACAAAGGCTCAGCCAAAGCATAACATCTGGCATGGCTCGGAAGAGTTGTTGGTGGTTGAAGATGCGATCGCTCATCATCCCCACCAACCAGGGCATTGCCAGCACGACAACTACAGGGAAAAACATCCATGCGATGCCCAATAGAATTTGCCATTTAGGTGTTGCGTGGATCTTGTGTTTCCACTGAGGAAAATACAGTAGACTCCGAATTGCCAATGCTGCACCAATGGCTGTCAGCAGTGCAAGGCTGATACCCCAGAGATTAACGCTGAAGCCATCGGTCGGAGGTGTCCCATTCGTGAGTAACTGAATTAATCCAGTTTTGATTTGTGGCAGTGCAAACGCAATCAGCGGCAACACACTAATGTTGTACAACAAAGCAACACCATACTTTTCATTCGACAATACAGTAGCATCGGTATAAAACGTAGACAATATGCCGTTGTGTTGGAGAACTTTCCTTCCATTTTCCTTTGTGACGAACCATCCCATTGCGTAGGAACTCTTTAGTTGTGATGGTGGTGTATGCATGAAGGCTATGCTCTGTGGGGTTAGCAATTGCGTATTTTCAAAGCGTCCCTCATTAGTGTGCAGAATCAAATACTTTGCCATATCCTCTGCCGTAGAAATAACACCAGCATTGCCGCCTAGATAGCCTGATAGTTCTTGAGCCGTAAACGGAATCGCAAACGCCATTAAATGTCCGGTTGCCATACGGCTGGCTCGTTGCCGTGCTTCGTTCATTGTTGTGGCATGAAACGTCTGAGACATCTGAAGCGGTGTGAAAATGTGCGATCGCAAATACTCTCCAAAAGATTGACCAATGACCACTTCCACAACTCGCGCCAAGACATCATAGTTAGGATTGAAATAGTGAAATTGGGTTCCAGGAACCGCAACAGGACGTGCGTTATGCAGACTATCTACTCGTTCTGCATTGCTGGTAGGTTGAGGTAGAAATGCTTCTGAAAAACCAAAATCAGACAATCCGCTGGTGTGGTTCAGTAGATGACGAATCGTGATCTGATCAGCCGTTTTAGTATCCGCCAGAGTGAAGTTTGGCAGATACTGTTTCACAGAGGCATCCAGGTCAATTTGTCCAGCTTCTACTAATTGCAACACTGCGATCGCTGTAAAGGATTTGCTCAGTGAGGCGATTGGAAATTGAGTTTGTGGCGTGACAGGTTGCTGAGCGTTCGCTTTACCGTAGCCTTTGACATACATCACCTGATTTTCGTGAGTAATTGCTAAAGCTAGACCAGGGATGTGTTGAGTGATCATCTGATGAGTGATGAAGCGATCGATTTTCGTCCCAAGGGCTGACTGAGCAGCATTCGTCCTAAGTTGAAACACCAGCATGATCAATATCCCCAACAGAAATAATCTGTAGCACAGCCTCATTCTGTTTTTCATCATTGTCTGCCCTCCGAAATCCAATGCACGCCATACTGCTAAAGCGAGCTAGTCCAACAGGAAATGGTACAAACTGCAAGTTGACCAATCCTGCCCCCTGCATGAGTGCGGAAAGTTCTTTTTGACTAAAACATTGGTTGCCCCAGTGCCATTGAATCAGGGTTCCGAGAAGTCCAGTCTGGGTTACGATCAACACCAATGGGGCATTGGGATGAAGGATTCTCACCATTTCCTGTAGTCCCTGTTTTGGATCAGGTAGGTGTTCTAGCATGTGAGCACTGATAACACCATCGAAGGAGCGATCACCAAAGGGCAGTTTTCTGACATCACTCTGGCAAAGCTGATGAACAACCTTTGCGCCACTGAGTTTTTGATGGGCGGCGTTCAACATCTCGGATGAAATATCGACACCTGTAATTTGTAAGGTTGAATGGATGGTTTGCGCCAGGCTTAGACTGAGTGCTGCTGTACCAATTCCGCAATCACAAATTTTTGCATTATTCATCCATTGAGATAGCATTCCTATATTTTTGAGCGATCGCCATAATGCTCGATAAGCATGACTATAGCCGAGAAGACGCAAATGCTGATGCCACCAAGAGGCAGCCTGATTATAGGTCTGGGAGAGTTGTTGAGTCGTCGGATAAATTCGCTGAATGGAAATTTGCCACCATCCGAATGTCCATTCCATAGTGAAACCTCATTGATGTGCGACTGTATCTTTACAATCGCTCTCAAATTTGGTTTCATCCCTGACCCAACGGATAGTTGAATGGATAGTTTTTGAGCCGTGAACGCTATTGATTTAGAATCTTGCGAATGTCTTCTGGAATGGACATTTGCTTTGAATCATTCACGTTCGCTTTTCCACCTCTTGGCGATCGCATCTGTCCATAAAGAAACGTTAGAGGAATTGCGAGAAGAACGGGCATGAGTTGTCCGCTGACTTCTCGAAAATCTCTCTGTTTCCAGGCGAGTTTCAGCATATTCCAGTGGGCGATCGTGTGGGCAACTGCGTCCCGCTGTCCCAGAATATGAGCGCGTTGCAGCGCGATCCAGGCAGTTTCAAAATCCTGGGCTGCAATAGCTGTTTTTGCTTGCCTAAGTTCAGCATCGAAATGCTCTTGCAAAACTGCTTTTACAATTTCCTCCACGATTTCTCAATTAGACTGTAGGTGAAGCGGTGAGTTGCTCTAACGTGAAGTAATACGAAGCATCTCCCGTTTTGAACAACCCATACCAGGCTTCTAAGATGGGAGGCTCATAGAGGTCGAGCTTTTTGAAGATGTGGTAGGCAAACTCAAGAGGTGCGGTGGAAGTTGCCGTAATCACGTTACCAGAGGTGACAACGGGCTGATTTTGATACAGGGCTGACCCTCGATAATTTGTTGCTTGCAAATACTCTGGGGCATTGCTGGTGTGAGGGATGTCATTCAAAATGCCAGCACGCGCTAATTCTGCGGTGGCACCACAGATGGCAGCAACAGAAATATTTGCTGCCAATAATGCTTTCGCGGATTCCAAAATTTTCGAGTTTTCACCCCGATCCCAGGCTTTACCTCCTGGCAGAATCAACATGACTCCGGGTTCCAGTTCATCGAGGGCGATATCAGGAAGAATCGTGAGTCCGCCGATCGTGGTGACAGGTTCAGCATCTAAACCAACCGTCTGGATCTGATACCGTCCGGGCTGTTTTTGCATATCTGGATTATTAATTCCAGCAACGGTATATCCCGTTTCCCAATCCGCAAGCGTATTGAATATAAACAGGTGAACAATTTGTTTTCCCATATTTAGACCTCCTATAAGCAGAAGTCCCTATCTGATCTGGTGTGACGCGATGCCTTTGGCTCACGTTAACGTGCTCGCCCCGACACTTCACTAGCCAAAAGGATAGGGTCTGGTAGTCGTGGATTTTGTTACGATAACAGCCTCAGTTCCCTTGCTCTTGCGACTGCTTGAGTGCGATTGTTCACATCCAACTTGCCGTAGATGTTGCGAGCGTGCCATTTTACTGCGGCGAGACTCACGAATAATTGATCGGCGATCGCCTGATTCGACATCCCAGTTGCTAGATACTGCAATACCTCTAATTCACGTTCGCTTAGCGGCTCGATTAGAGCATCGCTCAATGGTTCGATTAGGGGTTGATTGGCGATCGTTAATTTCTCATGAACTGAGTCGAAAATTCTCAGTAAACGTTTAGCTTCATCAGGATGAATCTTCTTTGAAACAGCCAATTGTAATAACTCTGCCATTGGCTTACCCTCATCCAAAAATAAACGAGTGTAATCACCCTGACGAGGAATATTCAGAGCCTGGTTCAGAGCATCAAGCGAACGTTCCAAATCTCCCTGTATATGGGAAATCAGAGCTTGTAAAAGCAAGGCTTCCATGACGCGAATTGTGCGTCCACCGGCATGGGCAAATTCCTGGATTCGGGTCAGCAATCGTAGGGCCTCTTGCGATTGCTCTTGAGTCAGCAATATCCTCGCATACGTTAAATAATCAAGTTCACACGCTTTAGGCAATTGGTCAGTCCGGCTGTAATGGAGGTCGTCCTCAATGCTCAAACCACTGTTTTCTGCCCAGGCAATTGCCCCCTCCAGATTGCCCTCTGCCAAACACAATCTTGCTTTACAAACCTCTACAGAGAGAATGGTAGACCAGAGCCAAGGTTGACAGCGTTCAGCCTCCTGGATAGCTGCCCATGCCCCTTGAAAGTCTCCCTGTGCCTGTCGTACTCGCGCTAGGGTGATGTAGCCCATCATTAATCCAGGTTGCCGATTTTGGATGGCACGATCGATGCTCTGGATCAGGTGTTGAGCGGCGATGTCTAACTGATTCTGCTCTCGTAACAAATCCGCCAAAGCCACCTCAACTAATACGCCAGCATACGTGGCTAACCAATGGCGTTCTGTGGCTAACTCTAAACCCTGCTGACAAAGGAATGTCGCTTTGTTGAGTTGACCCCGCAACGCAAGAAACTGTGCTTGTAAGTAAAGCCCTGCGATCGCTGGATCAGCCGTACCTCTCGCCTGACCAATGCGGCTTACCTCGGGAAGTAGCTGCTTTGCGGCTGCGTAATTGTCTGCGACAAAATAGGTGACACCAAGATTAAGCAGGATGAGCGATCGCAACCAGGAGTTATCCTGTGGCAACAACTTTAACGCTTTTTCCATACATTCAGTCGATTCGGTCGTGTTGCCCTGCTGACGGGCTTGCATCCCTTTTAGCGCGATGATTAGCCCCCAGAGGCGATCGCTGTTTTCCGTCATAGCGGAATTCTCAGTGAGATACTGCTCAAGTGTTTGAATCGCGTAGATCGCTTCTGCAAACTGGGAGGAGGTAAAGCCAACCCATGCCTTTGCCACCAGCAACCAAGGACGGCGATCAGTTAATTGAGCAGGCAATTTATCCAAGGCATGGCGTAGAACGATCGCATCAAAGCGAGGATTTTCGCTGGTTTGAATTTCTTGTTCAATCAGATGGGCAGCATACTCAAAGGATTGCCCTGATATCGCGTGCTGAATCGCTTCTGCAATCAAACCCTGTTGCTCGTACCACTGGGCAGCGTATTGATGATAGTTCGAAATGCGATCGGGTTCTGTGCGATGCAGAATATGGCGCAGTGATTCTGCAAAAAGATGATGGTAGCGATACCAGGTGCGATCATGATCCAAGGGAACCAGGAATAAATTCAGCCGCTCCAGTTGTTCTAACGTAGTAGCGCCATTAATTGTCGTGTCTCCAACAACTGCCTCACAAAGAGAGGCACACATCTGCTCCAAAATAGACGTTCGTAAGAGGAACGATTGAAGAGACTGAGGTTGGCGTTCTAAAACTTCTTCAACTAAATAATCCAGAATATGCTGCTGATTACCCTTGAATGAGGCGATCAAGCCGCTAGAATTTGCTGTTTCTTGGAGGGAGAGCGTTGCTAATTGTAAGCCTGCAACCCATCCCTCCGTCTTGTTTTGCAAGGTTTCAATCTGGGATTGTGTTAATGGGGCTGACAGTGATTGCCGCAGGAATGTAGTGGCTTCTTCGTCTGTAAACCGTAAATCATCAGCACCAAGTTCTGTGAGTTGGGCACGAACTCGTAGTTTGGCTAACGATAGAGGTGGGTGAGCGCGAGTGGCGATCGCCAAATGCACTTGAGACGGCAAATGATCCAGGACAAAATTCAGTCCATCATGAATGACGGTTGCAGTAATGAGATGATAATCATCCAAAACAAGAATTAAGTTTGTTTGCAGTTCGGCAAATTCATTGAGTAATGGAGTCAGAAACGCCTCAAACGGGAGTGGTTCGGGCGACTGCAACATCGCTAAAGTCGCTTCTCCCAGGTGAGGAACACCTTGCTGTAGAGCAGTGACAACATACAGCCAGAAACGGGTTGGGTCATTATCCCGTTCATCGAGTGAAAGCCAACCGAGAGGCAGCTTAGCCTGTTGTACCCACTCACTCAGTATTGTTGTCTTGCCAAAGCCTGCTGCTGCTGAAATGAGAATGAGTTTGCTGTTGAATCCCTGATTTAATTTCTCCAGTAGACGCTTCCGCTGTACCAATGGTGAGCGGGGTGATGGAAGATGCAGCTTAGTCACAAGCAGGGAGCTAACCATGACAAGGAAACTCTGCGAATTCTCCTTTTAGGGTAACGAATTCAACTCATAGCATCATCAATCCTTTCGGTTAGCACATTAACAGCTTCAAACTGCCATACTACGTTCAACATCAGCCTGAATTTGAAGAAATCCTGTTTCGTTAAGCAGCAGTTGTAGTTTGGCGTGAGGAAATGGCGCGTCCTTCTGATCGTTTTCCCACATCGCAGCAAAGAAGCCTTGCATCAGTGCAATAATGGCGCGGTATTTTACGATGCTGGAAACATAAAACTCATCTAAAATCAGGTCTCCATCCGCCTGAATCTGCTGAATGTTATCGAGTAATATGGCTCCCACTTCATAGGGGCGTAACTCATCTTTGATGCCATATTTTTTCATAATCCTGTACTTATCGCTCTCGGAAGATGCATTATAGGGCGATCGAATCAAGTGCCCCAGGTTTCGCAGGACTTCCCCATAGTCATACAAACTGTTCTGCTCAAAGAAAATGTTCTCCTCTTCTGTCAATGTAAAACTCTTGTCTAGTGCCAAGCCAAAATCAGTCAAATAAACTTGCTCACCATCGGTCAGGATATTACGGAAATGTGCATCAAAGTGGATGATTCCTTTCGTTCTAAGGAAGGCGATCGCCCTCCATAAACCATTCAGCATTTTCTCAAGCTGGTTGGGGTTCTCCTGCAACCATGTTTCCAGGACGTAGGGAATGTACTCCAGAAATAGAACCAATTCATATCTGGCATTTACCCTATCTGATGCGTATTTTTTAATATTGACATGATTGCCCCAACGTTCTATATCAATCTCTAACGCTGTGCACTTTTTAGTAGAAGGAAGAATCCGATGATGATACATCAATGGAAAATTGCCACAAGTTTCGTTATTGTCAGAGGTAATTGCTCCTTCCAATACCCAATGAGTTGTTTTGAGATGGATCATAAGCTCACGGAAGACTCCTAACCCAGTAGAGTTGATACCATAGCTACAAGCAGCGGGAAGGTTATACAGATTTTTGGTGGAAAACAGATTGTCATATTCAATATCTGTGACCGGAACACGTTTCACAAACACTTTGGATTGTCCAAAGACAATCATGTGATTCATCCCCCAACCTGTACCCGATTCATTTGGCTCACTCTGGTCAAGCAGTGAATTTAGTGTCCTATGATCTAATTGAGAAATTAGTGAGCTAATTTCAAAATATCTTTGCTTTCTAAGTTCTAAAGAATTGTTAGTCATTTTCCTGTATTAGGAAATTACTTGATGTGACTGGATATTATGATTGCTGAAATCAAGAGAGCGAGCGACTCTGGGTTCCTTCACCGGGTGTAATAAATAGTACTGAACTGGGAGCATGAACCTTTGCCGTATGCCATACTCCGCGTGGAACCAGAATGTACTGACCAGGGGTGTTGAGAGACACAACTTCCTCACCTCCAGCTTGCTCTAACACGAAATCAATCTGTCCCGATAAAAGACATACAAATTCCTCTCCAGCAGGGTGTCTTTCCCAGCTATCCCAGTCTTGCTCGAAGGTGTAGTGGGAAATCAACCTTTTTCCTTTGAAGTCTCCAAATTGCTGTTCTAGCTTCTCGTAGAAGCGATCGCCGACCGCGATCGGAATTGCATTGTTCTCATCATCAAGTACAACAAAGCTTGAATTGATATTTTGCGGGGTAACTTCAGCCATAATTTAATTACTCCTGTCGTAACTGTGAACAGCTATCCATTTGTCAAATCAAAATGGGGATTCCAGGCGACTTCCCACAGGTAACCATCTGGATCGGCAAAGTAACCAGAATACCCACCCCAATCAGTATCTTGTGCAGGTTTGAGAATAGTAGCTCCTGCCGCTTTTGCTTGTTCAAGGATGGAATCGACCGCTTCCTTTGACTTCACATTGTGTGCCAAAGTAAATCCTGGAAAACCGTTGCCTGCTGCTGAAACATGAGCATCGGCTGCAAGCGCATCACGGGGGTAGAGCGCCAACCATGTTCCTCTAAGATTCAAAAAAGTCACACCCTCAAACTCTTCTTTCGCAGGTAAACCCAACCCCTGCTTGTAAAAGGTGGTGGAACGAACAAGGTCAGAAACTCCGAGCGTTATCAAGCTGATGTAGGGTTCCATAAGTTAAATGGTTCGTTCTGTACTTCTATGTTCTATCGCGGACTGGGGAAGCGTGAATTATTTACGTGCTGAAATAAACAGGAAGAGAGGAATTCTCATGCGCCGCTCATATTCCTCCTGGCTTGAGAAATTTTGAGCTTGGGGGCGTGATTCTCGGATACGTTCTAGTTTGAAGCCAGTCATTGTAATCAGATCAACGTACTCCTCTAACGTGCGGTGGTACTTTGTCACCTCATGTCCAAGCCACTGATGCACTCTTGCGCCCGGTTTGAAGTAATCGTCTACCAGCCAGGTGGTGCGACGACCCTCTGCTAAACTCGAAAAGTTAGAGGTAATTACAGGATGCTCCACCGAGAAAATCATTCGACCACCGGGACGAAGTGCTTGGTAAGCTTCCTGAAACACAGGTTCGAGATTTTCAACATACTGGAGAGCCAGTCGCGAAGATACCAAATCTGCCTGTTCGCTCTGTGCCTTCCAGGTTTCTAGTCGCTCATGATGCACTTTCCCTGACGTATTAATAAGCACTGCTGAAGCGAGATCAAGCATTGCGCTAGAGGCATCAATACCAATATAAGAGCGTGCCCCTTGTAAGAGCGCTTCTTTTCCAAACGATGCATCTCCACAGCCAAGATCAATGATGTCAAGCTGGTTGAGACTGCCTACAAGGTCTAAAAAAATTGGACGTTCAAGCGTGTCATTGGGATTGTCTGGTTGAGTACGATGGGCAATATATTTTGTCCTTATCTCTGGATTATCGTAAAACTCTTCATGGTTTGACATAAAGCCCCGATAGGTCAGTTCACAAGTATCTGTGGAGGAATGATTTCTTCGCTAGCGATTTGTTTGTTTGAATAGTCCGACAGCTAGCAAAACAATACCCGTTAGGAAGAGATAAGCGTTTTGAAGAGATAGCTGTCAGCCATGATTCTTCTTAAGGCAATGATCTCTGGACTATCCGTTAGGACGCTACCGCGTTGATTGACCAGTGACGAGATTAATAGATTAAGACGAAGGCTAACCAGTGATGGCAGGAAAAACAGAATGATGAAGGCGATCGCAATCAAAATGATGCCGATTATGACTAAATTGGAACTGGAAGAAAAACGTCGCAACATGGTTGATTCGTTGGAAAATGAGAACTTGTGAGAGGCATCCTGGATTAGTCATTCCGTCACTTTGCCTGCTGCTAAATGAGTTTGATGTTCATCTCTCCTGCCCCTAAAATTGAGGATAACGAGCGACCGCCCCATAATCATCTACTTCTAAAACATCGGCGTAGCCTGCATCTGGTGATGTTCATTAAACTCTACAATTTTGATGGAGCATTGAGTGCCATTGTGAACAAGGCTGCTGCAATAAATGCAGCGATCACCCGAACAGGGTTCTAAAACATTCAGCTTTTGCTGCATTATCACATTCTTAAAATGAGTTGTTCAACGGGACAGTGATAGCACCAAGCTCTATCTAAAGATAGAGAAATCTCACTCTCACCTGGTTGGGCGAGGTAGATAGGGAAGACGATCGCTATGCTAGGAACCCTGTGACGAGATGAACTCATGAATAAGACCTATCAAGGGAGTTGTCACTGTGGTAAAGTTCGCTTTGAAGCCGATATTGACTTAAGTGCAGGTACAGGTCGATGTAATTGTTCAATCTGCGCCAGAAACAGATTATGGATGATCATCGTCAAACCTGATGCATTTCGCCAATTACCGGGTGAAGCCGATCTGAGTGATTATCAATTTGGCTCCCAGAGTGTTCATCATCTGTTTTGCAAACACTGCGGTACTCATCGAGTGAACGAGGAAGTTCAGGACAGGCAGCGTCCCTAGGCGCATTTGCAGAGTCACCTTGCGCCGAATTTCCGCCGGAGCGCCCAGCAGAATCAGGTGCGGCACACGATCCGAACTTTCAATAGCGAAAGCGATCGACCACAAGCCTCCCATCGAGCTTGACACAATGGGCACAGAGGAAAGCCCTTCAGCATCAATTAGCTCGCCGAGAAAGCGGTGTGCATGGGCGAACACATCGACGCCTCGATAATTAAATGGGTCGGACAGTTCATTGTCGGGACGGTCCATCGCAATCACGCGGTAGCGTTGGGCAACCAGCGGCAGAATCGATCCGTACTGGAGTGCTTCGCCCATGCCGACGTGAACCAGGAACAGTGCAGGTCCCTCGCCCAATTCGAGCACCTGCGTCGAGCCACCCGACCATCGGACGCGGCGAGTCCGATAACCCGGCGCACAGCGTTCGAGGTAAGCGGCCTGAGCCAGTTCGAGGCGATGATCCAGTGGGGCAGTAGAAGCGTCGATATCTGCGGTTATTCTCTTTCAATCCATCACGCGAGTCGCGTGATTAAGCAGGAACGTAGGTCAACCTGAGCACATCCTCGCCAATCCGATCATGCGTCACAAGGCGTAGCAGCGGCCGGGATCCGGCGAAATATGGCTTGCCGTGACCGAGTACGACGGGGTGCAGGTAGATTCGATACTCATCGATCAGGCCAAGTTCGGTGAGGCTTCGCGCCAAGTCTGGACCTGCAACTTCGATCTCCCCGTCGCGTTCGGCCTTCAGCTCTCGGATCGCGCCCTCAATATCATCCTGAACAAGCGTGGCGTTGGGACCGACGGACTGCAACGATCGCGAGACGACCCATTTGGGTTGGTTCCGCCACGCCGCCGCAAAGGTGTGTTGGTCTGCATCCCACTCAGGATGATCGTCGTCCCAGTAACGCATGGCCTCATACATTTTGCGACCGTACACACTGCCCGCCTGCCCCTGAGCCTCTTTGATGAAGTGGCGGAAGAGCGTGGGGCTTGTGGCAAAACCCACAAGGTCGACGTAGCCATCCAAGGACTGGTTCATTCCGAACACGAGCTTAGCCATACCTCTTCCTTTCCTCACACGGCACATCTGACGATGTCTGTTGGCGTCTAGCCATTTCTAGACAAAACGTTTCTGCATAACATCCCTCATACGGCTGATTAGACGGAGCTTTCCACATGAACCCTCAATTCAGGTAGGTAGGCAGAAACATCCTGCATAATACCCAAGGTTGGGCGATTAGCCAGAGTGTTGTGCGATTGTGCGATCGCCTCTAAACAATCACAATTGGATCAACCTTAAATAGGGTGCTTAATGCTTTAATTTATGCGATCGATAGTTCACGATCGTCCTTCAAAACTTCGGTCATAAGTGCCTCAGAATTTAAGATGACGTGTAGTAGGTACCTACCGGGGGCGCTGCGAACATAGTCATGGCTTCTGATAACTTCTCTGGTGGGATTGCGCTAGCGGCAGCTTTATGAGATTCGATACTTTCCCACTCTTCGATGATGACCAGTTGTGAGAGATCTTCGGTTCCTTGCAGAAGTTTGCAGGAGATGCAACCGTGACAGAAGACTTGTTGCCAAATAAAAAGACTTGCAAGCGAGACTCAGACTCGTTCGCCTTTCTTATTCAACTCAAGCAGCTTCTAAATAGAAGTTCCACAATCCTGCTGCCGTCAGCATCAGGTGATCATCGAAATCCAGCACACGATTGCGATAGACGCCAGAGACCGCATTGTAGCGCTTCATGCCAGCATGAGCATGTTCGCAAACTACCCGCTGGCGGCTAAAGTCCTTATTCTCCTGCTTTTGCTGTTCACTCAACGCCTTACCTCTTGGTTTCTTATGGGGCAGACGGATATTGACAAATTCATTCTGCAATCCCTGAAACCCCAAAGCCCCTTCGATAGGAACCTCATCAGGAATGTGCTCCACCAAGTGCTCTTCATCAAGTTGCCGCTTATCGTGAATCTTCCCAGGTCTGGCTTTGCTCAACACAAGCACTCGTTTTTTGCGGGTTGTCCCGGTGATATGCTTGCGGGTAAATCGTTTCTTCTTGCCAGAGTAGTGGGCTTTGCGGTTGTCTTTGTCCTGCGGGCGTTGCACCGGACGTTCGGTGCCATCCACGATGACCTCGGTGACTTCAGGAAACCGCTCCAAAAACTGCTCGATACTTGCGATTTTGCGCTCAGGCAGCACCATCTTCTGACCCAGAGCGGTTTCTAAAATCTCTTGCAACCGATGCACCCAGCGATTCGAGCGTCCCCGCTCCAACTCAAATAGCCAGCCCAGAACGTCGAACGTTGGATAGGCCTTGAAACAGAACAAAATGAAGAACAGTTTGGCTTCCATACTCCACAATCGCGCTTTCCTGCCACCACCTCTGCTGCGTTTACGTGGTTTCGGGTCTTGCTCAAGGACCGCCTGATAGACTGTCGCGAACACCTCACATAACTCGTCAAACGCTTTGCGATTGAGTCCAGTCAATGCTCGTAATAGACGGTCATTTTCTAGCGCACGTTGAATGTTGAGCACAAGCAGTTCCCACTTCGCCGGACAAATTCAACTTACCTTAAAAAGCAACAAGTCTACGGACAAACAATCAGTAGCCCTTGCAGCGGCTTCTTTTGCTGCACGCTTTTACGGTATAACTCAGCCGCGATCGCCAGAGCGGTAATCGTTTTTCCACTCCCGGTTGCCATCTTCAGCGTTCCCCTGCCCTGATTGGCAAGCCAATTGGCGATCGCCTCTTGCTGGTAAGAACGTAACGTTAGCCACACGGGCATAGTGGGTGTGCCTTGAGTAGACGCGTTAAAGGACGACGCGCTGAAGGGTGAAGCGGCGTTTTCTCGTACTCTTCCTCTGTCCTCAACGCTCCACTCTCTCAGTGGAACCTCTTGAGGGCAAAATTTTAAGAGCGATCGACGCGCGGCTTCAGGAAACTCCAGCACTTCAAGCGTCGGAGTCTGGTTCTCCCACAGGCGTTGGAAGTTATCCAACTTCTCGGCGATTCGTTCCGCATCTCCCGATCGCCAGGAGCGAAAGACATCCACACACTCAAAATTGTCGATCAAACCACTGGCGCTCTCATTCGCTGACCCCGTAAAAACAACGATATGGTCAGCGGCATCTCGGAAAATGCCCAGCTTCTCATGGTAAATCCCGCGCTGATAAGGGGCTCGATGCACAGCCAATTTAATTTCTAGCCGTCCCTTGCTCAACAGCCATGCCAGATAGCCCAGCCGATCGTGAGCCAGTTGGTCTAGCTGCTCCAGTTCATGCAGCAGCACGGCTGTAATGACTTCCTCTCGTTGCTTGAGTCCCTGAGCGATCGCATCTGCATCGGCTTGCGATAAATGAGGCGAAGCAATCAAGCGCATCCTGCCACCAACTCGAATTAGCGCTGTAATCCCTTTGGCGGCGGCGGCAAGTGATGTGCTGGAAAAGAAACCAACTGCACGATCGTAGGCCAGCGAGCGTTCCAGGCAGGGGATGTAGAAATCCTCCAGCAGTTGATGGCGTTCACGCAGTGTCTCCCCAGGAGTATCGCTACGGTACTGATGGCGAAGATCGAGATCTCTCAGGCTCAAGAAGGCTGCCTCTAAGTAGTGCTGTCTCTAGTCTGCCCCACTCCATAGCAAGCGGAGACGCTGGCTGAAACCACCCCGATCTCGTTGTCTCCGTCTCTGTTCTGCTAACACTGCCTCACGGTCAATGTTGTGAGCCACCATCAGCACGTCCATGACTTCATAAAGATCTGCTAACTCTGTGACTAATGCTTCAGAAGTGGCAGTAGCAGCTTCTTGCGCTTCTTCCACCAGCTTTGCTCGGAGTGCCTGGTGAAAGATTTCTTCGTCCATTGTCTCTATCGCACATTCCTGCCCTGCCGCCCGAATGATTTCAGGGATACGATCGCGCACCAGCTTATTAAAGACTGTTTTCACCAAAACCTCTGGAGGGCTACCTCAACAACACTGAAAAGTATGGCGACAGTTATGTCATTTTTACGTTGCCGCTATTCTCGTCGTTTTTGTGTGGTTGTGACAGTTGAGTGCGATCACTATTTCTTAAATGCGATCACTATTGTTTGGGTGCGATCACTATTCCTCACGTACACCTGATCGTCTGGATAATTTCAGAGACGGGAGCGTGACACGGCTTCTTGCAATTTTTCTTTACTCAATTCTCATTTTAGTTCTTATCAGCTTGAGTAGCCCTGAAGATAATAGTGTGACAGTTAGTTTCCATATTTACGTTTCAGTTTCCATGTTTACGTTTTAGTTTCCATGTTTATTGTTTCCATACAATGATAAGGAACAATAATTTTTTGGACTGCAGCAACGGAAATACGCCATTCTAGCCAACGCTAATGACAATAATTTTTTGGACTGTTGGGACGGTTTACCCACTTAGTCCAAAAAATTATTGTTACCAATTCTGCTTAAGATCATCCCAGATCTCATACTGTCTCACTTTAAGACTAAGTCATTGCAAATTTTCACAAACTTCGGGTTCTTTTCTGAATTTGGTGATCAAGGTTTGGAGTGATATTTGGCTCGGCAGGAACCGTTTCAACTGGCTAAAAGCACCCTTTTTTGCAAAAGGTCAAAACCAGCCCGACCGTACATTTGCCGCTTGAGCATCTTCAGCCGATTGATTTGCCCTTCCACTTGTCCATTGCTCACTGCTAACGTCACGCCTGCTTTGACCGCCTCATAATCCTCCTGCAAACTCTTGGCAAAGTTTTGAAACTGTTTGATCTTGCTGCAACTGGCTTGCTCCAGCCAGGGGTCAAGCTGCTGGGGCGACCGTTGTCGAACCAACGCCGCAAATTGCTGAGCGAGAGTAATCGCTGTTGCTAACGCAGGATGCTGCTGTAACTCGATAAGCAACGGTTCATCCTCAATGGCTTGCTGCTGGGATGGTTTGAGTACCAGCCAGGCAGCGCGACGGGCACTCAAAGGGGGTTGCTTTGCTTCGCTGCCGGCAAGAGCTGGTCCTCGCCCCTCTGAGGTGCTTAACTGTTGCCGTTGCGCTTGACGCAGTTGATGGGTATATTTGGCAACGGTTTGATAGGTCCCCTGATAGCCCTGCTGCTGAATGTCCTCAAACAATTGCTTCGTCTGACGTTGCCCAGTGTGCCATTGCTCGTATAAGTAGGATTTGTAGGGAGTCAGGATGCTAGGACGGGAACGCCGCCGTGGCGATGGCTGCCATTCGGGAAAACTGGGAGCCGCCAAGTAGGTAAAAACAGTCCGTTCACCCATGCCTAAATGATGTGCAATATCGAGTACCTGGTAGCCCTGCTGGCGCAGTTTGTGCACCTGCTCGTAGTTCGCCAATCGTCTTGCCCGCCGTTGCTGCGCTCGTTGTTGCTGCGCCGTTGGCGGTTTGGGTGGAACTACCAGCGGTTTGCCTAAGGCTCGATGATAAGCGAGGTCTACGACTTTGAGCGCATCACTTTGCGTGGCTAGAAAACGCTCTAGGACTTCCGCCAGATTTTGCAGCAGATGGAAGCGGTCAGCGACCTGAATCGCTGCCGGTGCGCCTTGCGTCATGCCTTGCTTGTACGCCTTGGAGCGATCTCGCGACAGCACTTGCACACCAGGATGCTGTTGGAGCCAGGCGGCTAAAGTGTTCGCTTCTCGATCTTTGAGCAACGCGATCGGGTGGTGCTGATCGAGGTCAACCAGGATCGTGCCGTAGCGTTGCCCCTTGCGAAAGGCGAAATCATCGACGCCTAAAGTTTTAGGGGTCGTCATTGTGGGTAAGGTTTGTCGTGCCACGAGTTGCAACAACGGATTGAGGCTAACCCTGTGCCCCAACCGTCGGCTCAAGCGGGTGCCGGCCGCGCCGCCTAAGGCGAGTCCAATGGCGGTCAAACAGGCTGCCAAACGGCAGGTGCGTCTTGCCCACGGCAGGGTGACTTGGGGTAAGCGCTCGGTGAAGATGCGCCGTTGGCAGCCAGCCTTGAGGCAGAAAAACTTCCGCACTTGCAGGCGCAGGGTAACGGTGTAATCGATACAGGGCAGATCTTGTAGGGTTCGCTCATAGCGACTGTGAATGCGATGGGTTGCTGACTGGCACAGCGGACAGTGGGCAGCAGATTGGCTGCTTGAAACCGTAAGAGTTAGTTGTTTATCGTTCGTAGCGAAGGACCAGTTTTCGAGTCGAAGTAATGCCTGATTCGGCAACAGATGGTGCAGGAAATCCACTACTGCTTAAGCGTGAAATAGGTACACCTTGATCCTGCCGTAAGATCACCAAATTCAGAAAAGAACCCAAAGTTGTGAAAATACAGCAGTCATCAGTGACAGATGATGGATTTGATTAGTGATTGCAACCACAACGACACAAACCTTAGAAACTGCTGGGTTATTTTCTAAATGCGTAATAGGTTGGTTGGCTCGGTGCGTCCAGCAGCAATTTTTGGGAAGCACCTCTTAGGTGAGAAAGCGCCCTCAAACCTTAACCTGCGACACAATTTTGCCGCGCGTATGTCTACTTTGTCTCAACTTGTGTGTCTCAACCGCCTGGTTTAGAGGTAGCACTGTTTCAACGCTTGGTCTCATCTGCCGCAAACCAATCACTTCTGCTATTTCGGTCAGCTAATTGGCTCTCGACTGACTGAAAACGTAGGCACTCCGACACTGATGAACAGCAATTTTCCCTTCGGATGGGAGAGAAACCATCGAAACTAGAATGCCACCTGGCTTAATCATCTGCCAAGAACGCTCTTGTATCTCACACCAATTTAATGTGAGGCTGCATAGAAAAGTGCTTCTAAAATAAAGTTGTAGGACGACACCGACATCACTTGTTCCAATGTCAGTTGATCAAACAGTTCTTGCACTCGTTCTCGTAACGCTTGCAAGGATGGGAATAACTGATTTTTCAGTGGTTGTTTGAGCAATTGCCAGAACCGTTCAATGGGGTTGAGTTCGGGACTGTGGGCGGGCTGCACCAATGGAATAATGTTCTCCGACCAACGAATCGCACTCGTCATATGAGCCGGGGCTTGATCCATGTGTAAAAGCGCCCAATCCTCGCCCAACTGTTGGGAAAGCCAGTCTAAAAACTCCTGAAAACACGCGCCATTGAGTTGGGGATACTCGTGCAAGAAATGATCACCACTCAAGGGGGCAATGGCACCATAAATCCAGAAATTCTCTCGACCCCATTGCACAGCCACCTTAGGCTTGACTCCCTTAGCCGTAATTACTTTGCCACTCTGGGTCCTTAGTGGTGCAGAAAAGTCTTGGAAGGCTGACTGTGACTAGATTCTCAAATGAGACAGGAGTGGCTTGAAGGGGGCGTTCCATGAGACGCTGAAGTTCCCCAACTTAAAGCAGTCCAATGCCAACGCCCCACTTGTATCGTCAACTACTGGAACAACTGCGTCAATGGATCGAACCCAAAGACCAACGCCACCTGCAAGGCTTTGCAGAGGTGGTTGCCTCAATTTTGCAAGCGCAGAGTGCTTGTTTGAGTCGCTGGCTCCCTTATTTGAGTCACCGGGATTGCAAAGCTCGCAGCCACATGGAACGCTTAAATTACTTTGTGCATAATGATCACATTTGTGCTCAAACCTTCTATGCTCCGTTGCTGCGGTACTTTCTCCAAGCCTTTGCTGGGGAAGCACTCGAATTAACGCTGGACACCAGTATGCTTTGGGACCAGTTCTGCCTGGTCAATGTGTGTCTGATTTGGGGTGGACGCTCCATCAGTTTGGCGCAGGTTGTCTTGGAGCATGGCAGTGCCACAGTTGGGTTTGAGCAGTATCGACCCGTGTTGGAAACCGCGCGCTCCCTGTTGCCACCCAACAGCACCGTGACCTTGCTAGCGGACCGTGGCTTTGAGCATGGCGAGTTGATGCGTTGGTTGCAAAAAACCGATTGGTCTTGGGCGATTCGCGTCAAGTGCGATCTGCAAATCACTTTAACACCAGGTACAACCTGGAGTGTGGCACAACTGTTGCCGCCCTCGGAGCAAGCCTATTTATTTCCTGACGTGACGGTGTTGGGCGATATTACGTGCCAGTTAGCTACAGCAAAATTACCGACGGCGAACGAGGCATGGGCCGTCCTGAGCAATCAGCCCCCCTCAGTGCAGATCTTTGCACTCTACGGCAAACGCTTTGGTGGCATTGAACCTCATTTCAAGGATTACAAGTCTGCTGCCTTTGACATCTTGCGTTCGCAGCTCCGGGATGCCCAAGCACTGACCTGTCTGTTCATGCTGCTCGATAGTGCCGCCTTAATCGCTCTCGTGCTGGGAATGTGGCTCGTGCGCTTGGGGCAACGCGAATGGCTCGATTGGCACGCTCAACGGGGACTCAGTTTTCTGCAACTGGGTCTACGGGAACTCCAACGACTGCTCTATCAGGGACAGTCGTTACCGTGCTTAGAGCCTCTACCACGTGGGAAGCCTCTAACGGCTTGCGCGTCTCAGCGCAAACGAGAGCAGTTGGCTTGTCGCATTGAATTCGCTCGTGTGACCACCTTCTCAGTTTGAGTCTCAAAAAATTCTCTGCATCACTAAGCAGTCCGAGTTAATCCACAGTAGCCAGGCTGTAAGTAGAAATAGGTTGAGCAATAGACAGGCAAGCGAGAGAGGAGGATAATTAGAAAAATTTAACCTTGTAATTGCCTGAATGAAACCACTTGTTCGCCAAATTGAAAACATATTTAGGACACCGATCGCAATAGCACACTGAGTTCCAAGAACAAGCACTCCCACGAATGAAGCCATTATTCCAAGAGATTTCATGCCGAATAAATTTCGTCGAAAACCGTAACTGCAGTTCTCCTCATATATTAAGAAGAACTTACTGTGATCCCGTGTTTTAGAAAGCAAAAATTGAACACAGGTCACATAGATTTGATCAGCAAGATCTGGATCAGCTAATTCCTCTGCTTGACTTGGTATCGCTTGCCCCGTTAGTTCGTGTAGTTTACTATGCCGACGAGCTAACTCAACTTTATTTTGTGCAGTCCGGTGTTGCAGAAAGTAAGTTGTAGGCTTGCCACCCCACTCGCTACATAGCTCATCCTGTTTTGATCTACCCATATTACGAGCTAACTGAGCCAAAAACTTCAATATCCCAAACCAAGCTAGTAAGCTGACCAATCCTCCCTGCTTGACTGACAAAACTAAGAAGCTGAAATACGGCTAAGGACGGTAAACTCACGCTTTAGAAAATGAGCGTGCTGTCGTTTGGAAGCCATTGCGGGTTGCGGGTCAGGTGAACTGGAGAGAAACTGATAAACTTGGATTTTCAATTGCTGAGTAATGGCAAGACGAATCCAGTGCCAACCGAGCTTAAGATAACTCATCCCCCGGTTCCAGTGAGCATCCACTTGACGACGCTTGCCTGAGACAACAACTTGCACTCCTTGCAGCACCAGAAATAGCATCGTCAGTGCAATGACTCCGCACAGTTGGGACAGGGCAAATTTTTCTCGGAGTCTGGATGCTTCAAGCTTGAACCCGTTTGACTTGAGATCTAAAAAAGTTTCCTCTACCTGAAAACTCAAGCGGTATTGAGCCAAGATTGGTAGAGTTGTCGGTTCGTCACTGACAATCACCCAGTCTTCATCACTTTGTTGGTCATGGGCAAACGCGAGATAAACATCGGGATAGGGCTTGGTTTTACCCACTAACACCTTTGGGGTGAAGTAGGCTTGTCCGGGCTGCAACTGCACCGACGACACCTTGAGCCATTGCTCCTGCAACTGAAACTGGAACGACCGTTTGATGCGAATGCGAAAATGCCAGCTCAGATTTTCCCGCAAGTACTGCATGAGTTTGCCCTCGGCAAAACCCCGATCCGCTAGCAGGACGACGGTTATGCCATCGGGCATGATTCGTGCTGCTTGCCGCAATACCCTCTGCATCGTCCACAATCTGACCGTACTGCTGGAGTGAGCCACCACGCGCCAAGCAACCGGGACCGTTCTGCCTCGATACACCACTCCGACCCAAACGATGCAGAAACAGTTCCACACCGTTGTATCCAGACTCAGATACACTCGCCTTGCCTGCCATTCAGCCAGCGCTTGGGTCATGAGTGCATCATGGGCTGAAATGACATCAATTCGTCGATTAGACAGCCACCGGCGAAAGCGTCGTTGGTGAGACTGAGCAACTTTGGCGCGACTGACCACATGCACGCCAAATCCATTGAGATGGACATTCTGGCTTTGAATCATGCCAATCATCATCCAACAGAGTGTTTGCAGATGACGCACAGCTTGCCACTGGATGTCACATTGACGCAGGTATTGTGACAGCGCCTCATAAAGGCGGGAAGTAGGGGACATGGATTTGACTGATTTGTGTCGTTACTTCTCAGCCTAAATCACACTCTGCTTCCCTCCCTGCTTTCGCTTCAGCCTCACCCCTTTTTGTCAGTCAAGCAGGGGATGAGAAACAAGCCCGTCTGTTATCACTTGAAATGGGAGCAGTGAGTATTTTGTCGATTCACGATTTTGAAAGGAAGCTAACCCACACTCGCTTTCGCTTCTTCAAATCCTGTACTCATCGATACATCTTTCCATGTCTCTAATTCAACTTTCATCGATTCGAGTTTTTGAGTAATCAAATTCACCGAATCTTCACCCAATGCCAATCGCAGTGGCGGATTTTCACTTTCGACCACTTGAATCATCGCGGCAGCCGCTTTATTTGGATCACCAGATTGATTGCCATGATTGGCTTGAGTTCGTTGCATCGTCTTGTGGCTAGTTTCGGCATAGTCTGAGATGGTGTGAGCTGGGACAACCAGCGATCGACCTCTAAAGTCTGTCCGAAAGGCACCTGGCTCAATAATCGTTACGTTGATACCCAACGGCTTCACTTCTTGCGCTAAAGCTTCAGACATCCCTTCCAGAGCAAACTTTGTGGCGCTATAAATTCCAATTCCTGCTGCGGAAGCAACACCGCCGACGGAGGATATATTGAGAATGTGACCGCTCCGTCGTGCACGCATCGTGGGTAAAACAGCGCGAGTCAGGTTGAGTGCGCCAAACAGATTCGTGTCAAATTGCCGCTTGATATCATCGTCACTCACTTCCTCAATCGCGCCCAGCGTCCCGTAGCCCGCATTGTTGACAAGCACATCAATACGATTGTAAGCGCTCAATGCGGCTTCCATAGATTGCTGAATCGATTCAGAATTGGTAACATCAAGCGCGATCGTCGTGACCCGGTCTGGATAGCGATCGCTCAGTTCTTCTAATTGTTCAGGCTTACGAGCAGTTGCAACTAAATGATATCCACGCTCTAGCACTGCTTGCGCCAAAGCACGCCCCAATCCTGTGGAACTGCCAGTAATCAACCAAACTTTATCAGTATTGTTCATTTGCTTTTTTCTCCGCTAATAACTTACAAACTAGGTCTATACCGCTCTAAACAATGGGCTATACTCCAAGGTCAAGCGCTGCTGTGAGTTCAGAAATGCGATCGCAAAGAAATATCTGCTTTGGCAGATCGCGGATTAGCTTGCTGCTGTGGTTATGAGTCCACCATCGATCGCTAAAGGTTGTCCAGTGATGTAGCTCGCAGCATCAGAACATAAGAACACAACCGTTGCAGCAACTTCTTCAGGTTGACCCCTATGCCCCATTGGGACGCTCGACGACACTATCGAATCAAACTGCTCTAAAGTCATGCCCATCTCTTGGAGGCTCTTAGGAGTAACTATTTCTGTGCCGCGAATATAGCCAGGATTGACGGCATTAATCCGAATCCCTTGCTTGGCATAATCGAGCGCAGCAGAACGAGTGAGACCCATCACAGCATGTTTGCTCGCAGTATAAGGACCCATTCCAGGCATCCCGATCGATCCCGCTACTGAAGAGTTGTTGATGATGACCCCTGCTCCTTGAGTTAGCATCTGTTGAATTTCATATTTCATGCATAAGAACACACCCCGCAGGTTAGTTGCCATCGTGCTGTCAAAGTCTTCAACAGGCTGCTCGTGTAGTGGCTTTGGGAGTGTACCAAATCCAGCGTTATTGAAGGCAAAATCTAGCCTTCCGTAAGTTGCGACTGTTTTCTCTATCAGCGCCTTAACCTCTGGTTCACTCGATACATCCGATCGCACAAACAAACACTCTGCTCCCACCTCGCGAATCATTGCGGCAGTTGTTTCGCCTTCTGCCTCCCGTCTCCCTGAGAACACCACTTTTGCGCCAGCAGCACCCATTGCGATTGCGGTTGCTCTGCCAATGCCCGATGTTCCTCCCGTCACTAAAGCCACTTTATTTTCAAGAATCATGATAGTTACCTCTTGTCAGAAATTGGCTGAGTTAAACGGGGCAACTTGTAAGACTATTTTCCCGTATACGTCTGAACCGCCAACTTCGAGCTTTTTGTGGGCGAGGGTGGCTTGATTTAGAGGAAATGTCATGCCAACAACGGGCTTGATTAAGCCTCGTTCAATCAGCGATCGTAAAGCTTCTAGTTTGGGGCGAAAATTGTCTAAAAGTACAAAGTGGACTGTAATGCTCTTGAAGAGCGCAGGATCTAAATTTCCTTGTACGCCATTAGTAACAGTGGCAGCACGACCACCCTGTTTAATCACAGCGAGGCTTTTTGCTAAAATTTCACCACCAACGGTCGTTAAAACCACATCAATTCCCACACCACAGGTGTCTTCCATGATGCTCTCCACAAAATCTTCATTGCGGTAATCGATCGCTTTATCTGCCCCAATGGACTTCACTAGGTCAAAATCATAATGACCGCAAGTGGTATAGACATAAGCACCTGCTGCTTTAGCAATTTGGATGGCGAAAGAGCCAACCCCACCGGCACCACCGTGAATTAATACCGTTTCGCCAGTTTTTATACCTGCTCGATCGATCAATGCTGCCCAAGCTGTACCGCCAGCTACGGGTACGCTCGCTGCTTCTGTATGAGAGATATTGGCGGGTTTTTTAGCGATTGTAGATGCATTCGCCACATGATATTCCGCATTAGCACCACTGCTCATTAAATCGATAATGTAATAGACTTCATTCCCGACCTGAAAATCTTTGACGTTTTCTCCGATTGCTTCAATCACACCGGAAACGTCATAACCAAGAATTGTCGGTAGCGTGGTTCTAGAGCCAAAAAATCCTTTACGCACTGCTACATCGACGGGATTGACCGACGTGGCATAAACTTTAACCAAAACTTCGTTCTCACGAGGTATTGGTTTATTCACTTCGCTCTCAGTAAGGACTTCTGGTTCTCCGAATTTTGTTAGCACGACGCTTTCATTGAATTACCTTCCAGTGACACATTCTCTTCGTTCTATCTAAAATGTATTGAATTCCATTGCTCAACTTCTTTCAGATTCTTACGATGCTTTACTAAACTCTGATGGTGTTAGTACCGCCCAGAGCCAGTGAGCGATCGCGCTGAGAGTCGCATCATATTGCGGGAACCGTCCCACTGTCGCTGGAGTGGCTACAAAGTTGTGGTTCATGTCGGGTGCGTGCCAGTGAGTCACGGCAATCCCTGCTCTCGCAAGCTTTTCCGGGTATGCGATGCCTTCATCCCGCAGCACGTCATACTCTGCCATTGCAACTAATATCGGCGGCAGCACGGGCACTTGCTGCAATCGCAACGGTGACACGTTCGGGTCGTCTGGTGAGACATGCAGCGCATATTGCCTCCAGAACCAGTGCATCACGTTCGCTTCGAGTCCGTAGCCCGTTGCGTTCCCCGTGTAAGAAGCATGATTGGCGTTTGGATAATCCGTGACCGGATAAAGCAGCAGTGCACGCAGCAAATGCGCTTGTGGTGTGGCACAAAGCTGATTTGCATTTTGTCAGTGGTCAGTTATCCGTTGCCGTTGTCCGTTGCTACTGACTACTGACCGACGCTGGTTGCGGAATTCATTTCCGGCATAGGAAGCGCAGTCGAAGACTACTGACGACGGACAAAAAATGATTAAATCAATATGCAATGTTTTATGCTGAACAGCTTACCAAATGACCTTCAGTTCGAGATGGCTGACTTGCGAATCATTAGCACTGCCACCAAAATCCCAAGCGCAGCAAATCCAGCCCCAACTTCCAGTGCGGCTTGAAAACCACTAGTCGTCGCAATTGCCGAATTTCCCGTATTCGCTATAATCGCTTCGGTTCGGACGGTTGCCACTGCCACCAAGATTGCCAAGCCGATCGCTGACCCAATTTGTTGGGAGGTATTCAGTAACCCCGATGCTAACCCTTGATCGCGCTCACGCACGCCTGATGTTGCCGCGATCGTAACTGTAACGAGCCCCGTCACACTGCCCAATCCTACAATTACCGTTCCCGGAAGGATATCTCGCACAAACCTGCCTTGAACTGAAATTCCGGTTAACACCAACAGTCCTACCATTGCCGCCATCATGCCGAGAATCAGCGTGTACTTCACCCCTAAACGGCCTACCAATCGAGCCGTAATCGGAGCCGCAATCATTGCTGCTAAAGCAAGAGGCAGAAATGCCAGTCCGGTTTGCAGCGCAGAATAGCCCAACACCTGCTGCATGTACAGTGTCATAACGAAAACCATCGAAGCAACCGCCGCACTCAGCAACGCTCCGACCAAATTAGCACCGGTTAGGGTCGAGATGCGAAAAATCTCTAGAGGCACTAAAGGCGTGGGTGAGCGCGATTCAATCAACACAAATAGCGCAAGGAGTGCGATCGCACCCAAACCGGGCACTAGTGTTGCAACTGTGATCCAACCCACTTCCGGTGCTTGCACAAGCGCATACACCAGCAAGACTAATCCGGCTGTCACCGTCGCCGCACCTGCTAAATCGATGTGTAGCGCTGTGGTAGGTTCCCGACTTTCACTCAGCACAATTGGAGAACATCCAATAGCGACGAGTCCGATCGGCACGTTGACAAACATTACCCAGCGCCAATTCAGCCAGTTAGTCAGAATACCACCAAGCAATACGCCTGCGGCAAATCCACTTGCTGCTACGGCTCCCCAAATACTTAGTGCCCGATTGCGTTCCTTCCCTTCGCTAAACGTGGTTGTCAAAATTGACAGTGCTGCTGGAGAAACAATCGCCGCTCCTAAGCCCTGAAACGCCCTTGCCGTTACTATTACTCCCTGAGATTGCGCTAATCCTCCCACCAGCGATGCCAAAACAAATAATCCTAGCCCTGCCATGAAGACCCGCCGCCGACCGAACAAGTCAGTCGCTCGTCCTCCCAGCAATAAGAAACCCCCATACGTGAGGGCATAAGCGCTGATAATCCACTGAAGATTTTGCTGTGAGAAACTCAAGTCTTTCTGAATAGCGGGTAATGCGACATTGACGATCGAGAAATCAAGCACCGCTATGAACCGTACTGTACAAAGGAGAGCCAGAGCCAACCAGCGACGAGAATAAGTCTTAGTTAGATCGGGTGTTGTCTTCAATTCGATGCTCCTCTTGAACGCGATAATCAGTTTGCTTAAGTGAACTTACGAATGAATCTCTTAAGAGGAGTTGCCGTTCTAGCCTCAACCTCTGGACATTGAGTACTCCTTCAATGCACCAATCTTCATAGCGTTTCGTTATAACGAATAGCTGCATCGAATCTCGTGACGGTGAAGTTTCGGTTTGTCCGAGCAGCCTTACCCTGGTAGCTGCATGCATGAGCGCAAGTTGAGGATTCAAAAAGTGTACGAAATTTATCTCACCCTCAAGGCATGTTCCCTTTAAAGCCGTGTAGAAAGCTTGCTGATGGAAGGCAGCAATCGCGTTTCAACCCTTGAGATGCGTTCCCTCAAACGCGATGAAATCGGCAGTCTCGCTGAACGGGGCAGCGAGACCTTTCCTACTGCCTTGATTCCAAGCAGCAATCATTTGGTGATGGAAAGCACGTATTGTTGTCTCGTCAGCCGTACTAGCGGTTTGATTTCGAGTTATTTGTGGATTCATTAGCGCATCGTTTTGGTTTTTTTATCGTTCGTTATGAGCAGCGATGCTTCTGCGGCACTTCAAAGCTGGGTAGTGAGGCGAGGTTCTGCTGTTTCCTCCAGCGTCAGTATCTTGACTCCGTATTTGGCAACGTGGAGCTAACGCCCTGTCGGAAATCGGTTGGTTACTTCAGTGTTGCTGTTGCCTCAATCTCAACCAATGTTTCTTTTGAGGCAAGTGAGGCAACACCGATACCAGTGACAGCAGGGTGCGATTCTGCCAGAAATTGCGCGAGAATGGGTACGATAGCTTCAATGGAATCTCCAAATTCACCACGAACATAGATGCGAAGGTTGAGCAAATTTTCTACAGAACTTCCTGCGGCCTCTAGAACGACAGTTAGGTTCGTTAGCACGTTCGATAGTTGCCCCTTGATGGTATGGGATGAGACTTGATGGTTTACATCCCAGTCAACCTGACCAGAAATGTAAACAATGCCTGATGCCGTATCAATCACAGCTTGAGACATTCCAAACGGTCTTGCATCATAGAGCTGTGGCGGATTAATTAGTTGCTTTTTCATCGTTCATTGTGATTGAGAGAATAGTCTCCTGACCGGGCTTCGTGAACAGTTCATGAGAGGCAGCCATCGTAATCTCTTGTGTTTTTTAGGGTTGGTGGTTAACCATCTTGAGTGTATGGAATACCGATGCTTGGCTGCTACCAGATTCCTATGATGTTAACGAACCTGTTTTGTGTGATTTGAGTGAGGCAAAGGTGTTGAGTGAGTCGCCATGTTCGCGATATCGATGGGAGAAGTGCTTGCTGAAGATGCTGTCATATCAATTAGTCTCCCCAGCGAGTGGGGAGCCGAAGATTAGAGCGCTGGATTTGCTATCAGCAGAATGTTTAGCCGACAAAGCGTGAAGGGGTCGATCGCTAGCTTGCCGATCGTCGTCATGCCATCAATCGGCGCGTAGCACTCGGATGAGTTCTTCGGCTACGAGGTCGGGGCGGGACAGAAACGGGTGATGTCCGGTGGCAAGATCGATCGAGCGAGTTGCCCGCCCGGCGTGGAAGCGCTGTAGAGCAAGGGAGGTGTTGCGGTCCTCTGTGCAGACAAGGTACGTCGAGGGTCTGCCCTGCCACGCCGCTTGGGTTATCGGCGTCCCAAAGACGCTTACCGATTGCGCGGTGAGACGGTTCCACGCCTCGGCTCGGATCTCCTCGTCTGCCACGTCCTGCCATACGCGATCGCCTAACGACGAGGCTGTGTAACCTGCGATGCGGATCGTACCGTCGTCACCCGGCGCAACCCCGATCGGGTTCTGCTCACCGCTCATGATGGCAGCCTGCGACTGCCCCACGTCCGGCAAATACGAGGTGATGTACACCAAGTGGCGAGTGGCAGGGTGGTCGGCGCCCTCCGCGATGACTGTGCCACCGTAGGAGTGCCCAACGACGATGGCATCGTCCACGTCATCGAGGGCGGCGCGTAGCGCCCGAGCGTCTTCGAGCAGACCAGCGGTGCCGGGCATGGCACCCTCGCCGCAGGACGGCAGCTCGATCGCTCGGCTCACCGTGCCGGTTTGCGCATAAATTCGATCAGCAACCCGCTGCCACCACCATATGCCATCCCGAACGAGTGCGCCGTGCACAAATAAGATCTCTACCATCTCCGTCTTCTCTCCTCTACAGATGTAGATAATTTTTACGTTATGCATTAACTAAATGCATCTATCATCACTATGCGGAACAGTCCACAGGGTTATTTCAGCGGCACAATATCGTGGAAGAAATTGTAATCAATGTAGCGATGGCCATCGGGCGTATCGTGGAAGACATCGACCAAGCGATGGTTCCAGCGAATCTCTTCCGCAGCGTAGCTATGGCGGGCGTGGATGATTTGCGACACGGTTTCATCCATGCCGCTGAAGGAAACAACAATGGTGGCTCGCGCCTGCATCAGGGACTCGATGGTTTCACCATACAGGGGGCTGCGTTCATCAATCGGGTGGATGGCCGTCCAGCTAAGCATGAAGCTAGGCGTCCGGTTACGTAGCAGCCGCAAGTCATAAAAGCGGCGCATTTGCTGCCCTTCTAGCGTTACTTCATCGCGCATCAGGGAAACCTGCATCTGGGCCTCCAGCACCTGGTTGCGGCGCTTGTTGACCGCACGAAACATCAGAGCTGGAACACCATCATAGGGTTGGACCACAGCAAAACGGCTGAAGATGACTCGCGCTGTGGGGCGGGAAAATCGGGCAAACGCTAATCCGGTTAAAACCGCTAGCCCCACCAGACCAAACAGCGTCTCGATCGTCATAACAGTATTGGCATACAAGGTTTTGGGATAGATGACTCCGTAGCCGATCGTGGCTAGCGTTTGCACGCTGAAGAAAAAAGCATCGGCAAACGAGCCAGGTTCAGCATTGGCCAAACACCCTGGCTGTGCCAAATACGCCAAGGCAAACAGGGTATTGATGACAACATATGTCACCCAAAATAGTGTCAGAAAACCAATCCAGGGAATTGTCAGTAGCAAATGGTAGGGGTCGCGCCAATAGCGATACCAGACGTTGAATTCCTCAACGAGAAATTGTCCACCGTTGATTTTGATGTGGACGATCGGCTTACGACGCCGAGCATCTGAGGCTGGTTTTGCCCGCTGTTTCAGTTTCATAGGATTAATCAAAATCAGTCGCCCACTCTTTACAAGATTGCTGGTTAGCGCAGGTTGGAAATCTTAAATCGCTCTGTGTGCCACTGGCACTCCAATGTAAATCTTGATGATTCTGTCCGGCACCTGGTCAAGCAGCAACGACAATTTAGCTATTCGCTTTTCCATATACTTCGCGCAGAACGATCGCAAAATCCTGAATGGCTCGTTTCCCATCTCCCGCAAAAACTGAACCATGCATTGTGGCGATCGTTTTGGGTTGCAGTGCAGCCAACTTTTGCAGGATTGGGTCTGTCTGCTGAGTGTAAGGGATATAGTTTGCAAATGGACTGACTTGAAAGTCCATCATCGATTGACGAACGCGATCGACGACATCGGAGTGGGTCAGCGGTTCAACATCCCCATTTTGGTGAAACAGGTCTGAGCACAAGAGGGTTCCCTGAGTTTCTTCAAAGAGTAATCCAGCATCCCAACCATGCGGTACATGTGGCGTTTGGATAAAGCGGAAGCGGTACTTCCCGGTCTGCAAGATTTCGCCATCGGTCATGCTATGTGCCGCACGAATGGCAAAATCATTCACGCTCACGCCAGCCGCGATCGTACTGCAAACTGGCTTCGCAGCGGGTGCAATTTGCAACCATTCATTCAGTGCACCACACTCATCTGCCTCGAAATGACTGAAGCCAACCCAACGCAGTTGTGACGGATTAAGAATGCTTTTTACGGCATCGTGAACTGAGGGAAACATCGCTTTCATGCCTGTGTGAAACAGAAGCGGTTCCTCATCATGAACAAGAAACTGAGTGAACTGTAAGTTTATTTCTGGAACGTAGGCTGTGATGCGATAAAGATCGGCAGCAATTTCTGTGATTGACATCGTGTTTAAAGTCTTTTTCTGGCTGAAGGATGAATGGTGAGCTAACGCTTGACAGGGCTGAATAGTTGCAACGAGGCAGCCTCATGTTAGTTGCCAAAGAATATGAAAAGTCGAATTTGGGAGCCGCGAAAGAACTTCAAAAGGAACAGTAAAGCCAGTCTGATCTAGATTGGGAAAGATAATTGCACCAATATTGAGGTGATTTCCTTTAGAGTGTGGCTCATTTTGCCTCCTGACTAACCAGAGCAATATCAATTCTGGTTAAACTGACAGCGATCGTTGACTTAATGCACTGGTTCCTGGGCAGGTTCACTTTCAGCCTGATCTAACTTTTGTTGCACTGCCACGATCGCCGGAAGGGGTCGCCACAGAACCGTCATCTCTTGTATCAAGCCTGCTTCGTTGAGTCGCCAATAGTCCATCCCGTCCACCTCGATCGCCCCGACCGTAACCTTGAAGAACTCCGATACATGCTCAGATCCTTGCATCATTTCGATAAAGTCGAACTTGTCAACCACGTTCAAGAGGGCTTCCACAACTGGTCTGATTGCTGCTTTCCCTTCAAACGGCTCGACGACGAGCGGGGTCTGAAGAATCACATCATCAGTCATGTGAGTGAGCATGGCATCCAAGTCTTTGCGCTGCATTGCATCTGTGAAGGCATGAAGATGGCTCAAATTCATATGTGTGCTCCGATTCAAGAGAATTTCAACTGATCTAGCTGAAGTGTAGTGAGTTCCAACGCTTAACTTCTTTCAGATTCTTACGACGTTGATCAAATTCTGGGATTGTTAGCGCGCCTGATTTGGGATCATTCCAAGGATGCATTTGAACTATTGCGTCAGATGACTTTGGCTAGTTTATGGGTTACAAATTGCTTAAATGTGGTTGATGTGACTGCTTCAGGTGTTCGGGCGGTTGCATAGATACCATCAGGATTGCCGAGCGCACGAAACAAGTTTCCTAACTCTCGCTGGGCATCGGGAGTTGCTCCAGTTAACGCAAGTTGCTGCTGAACGGCTTCAATCGTCACCTGCACATACTGGATTGAGCGATCGAGAACTTGTGAAAGAACAGCAGCAGTTTCAGGAAGCGTTAAATTCTCTGGTCCCATGAGATTACGAGTCCATTGTCCTGCCCAGCGATCGTTCAGCAGATATTTTGCAGCTCCATCGCCAATATCGTCGGTACTAATCCAGGGGATATCATGGTCGCTTGCGAAAAGTAGTTGACGTGTTGGGGAAAAAAATGCCTGTTTGAAGCGATGGCTTTTATCGATAACGGTTTGCTGCTCAAACTGTTCCATTCAATTCGTCATGGCTTAGAAGCGTATGCTAGGTGCCATGTCAGAACTCTTTCTTCCTGTTATTGCAAGGTTTGATTTCTGACAAGGATTTGCTCAATACCGAGTAGAACAATCGCCAGCATTGGAACCACTTGAGTGATCGCATGATTCGTTCCATGCTCAGTCTGCACAATGACGATCGACGAAAGAAGTGACGCGGCAATCAGCAGCCAAGGGGCAACCGTCCTAAGTTGCTGTCTCCAAGTTGGTTGATCGCTTCGGCGGTTCTGACGCAGTACAGAGCGTCGCCAGAAGGGATAGGTGCTGAACACAGCAAAAAGGTAGAACAATCCTGCATTGATGAGCAAGCTCACTTTAGATCGCAAAGCGATATCAGGAGACTGAAGCGCGATTGCCGTGAGGCAAATTCCCGCTGCTAGATATAGGAACGTAAACACAGTAAAGCGTCTCATTGGGGTTCTCCAATTACAAGAATTGATTTGAATAAGATTCGAGCAGCCCTAAAGGTTTAACCTGCTAGCTAAGTTCTTTCATATAGTGAGAATAAATAGCGTCACTGTTTCACGGCTTTAATAATGCTAGACATTGACCCAGTTGGAATCATTTACAGTTAGTTCAAACCCACCTGATTGCAATAACGATCAATATGTCGATAGAGCGAGCACGCTAACGTGTGCCAAAGGTAACGCGGTTCTGTGTTCGTTGCTTCTGCCAGTTGAGCGATCGTTTTCGGCTGATCGTCAAACGCATCGGCGACTCCTACCTGAGCAGCAAGATAGAGTGATCGGGCAATCCAAAAGCCACCGATCAGATTCATCATTGTTTCCTGGGGAGCAACGTCTAATTTTTCTATCTCAGTCTGATCCTTTTGACTTGAATGATTGTTTACATTCAATTTGTTGGGAATTGCCGCCGTCACTGTAGTCAATGACAACTTGTGTGATGCTGTCGATCGTGATTGTTTTCATGTTGACTCTCTATAACGCCCTCTGGCTCATTGTGCCTAGACCCTGGGGGCAAAGGTTGGTTTGATATTCTGGTTCAGACGGAATAGATTTGTCGGGTCATACTGGTTCTTGAGCGCGACCAGCCGATCGTAGGTTGCAGGTGGGTATGCCTCGCGAATCCGCTGCTCTCCCTCGTCTCCCAGGAAGCCGACATAAGCACCATTGGCGTAAGGTAAGAGTGCCTGAAACACTCGCTCGGTTCGGGCATGAAGACTGGCAGCATCAGCGGAGAGCGGTGCGTAATGAGTGGTCAACACCATGCCCTGTTTGTCGCGGTGAGCGAAGGCGGTTGCGTCTGTTGCGACTCGGCTGATGGCTCCACCCAGGACACGCAGGGCGACCACCGTTTCGGGAGACATGATGCTCTGAGAGGCTTCGACCAACGTTTGCACCATGTCCTCCGAGAGCGTCTCGAAAAACTGCGTTCGCCCATGATGCTGTAAGCCGCGCACCTCACCAATCTCTGTAAACGCAAAGATATTTGCATAGGGCATCGGTGCAATCAGATCCGCGATCGGAGTCGCAATCTGACGCAGGGGAGCCAAAACCCGCTCACCCTCGCTGAGGTCGCCTGTATAGCAAACTAGAATCCCCACGATCGGTTGTCCCTGCTTGTCGGGTGGAATAAAAGGGGCAGGAGGTGCAAGCGCCAATATTACCTGGGTTGAGAGTCCATCCGGGGCGGCGGTGGCTAGACGAACATACTCTTGCAGGATACGCTCTGGCTCTGTTGCTTCATAAAAGACGATACCGCCCAGAATCGTTCCGCCTGGATGCAGATCTAGCTCAAAGGCTGTCGCAACACCGAAGTTACCACCGCCACCGCGCAGTCCCCAGAACAGTTCGGGATTTTCCTCCGCACTCGCACGCCGCAGTTGTCCATCGGCAGTCACCAATTCCACCGATCGCAGGTGGTCGATGGCTAGACCGTAAGCGCGAGCCATCAAACCAATGCCGCCGCCGAGCAGCACTCCACCGACTCCCACGCTGGCAGTATCGCCCGAAGTCATTGCTAGACCAAACGATTGCAGCGTGTTAGCCACTTCACCCCAAGTCAGACCCGGTTCTAAACGAACCGTGCGACGGATCGGATCAACCGTAATGGTCTTCATACCAGAGAGATCAATCACTAAGCCACCGTCATTGGTGCCATAACCAGGTATGCTATGTCCACCGCTCCGCACCGAGAGCAGCATCGCCAGATCGCGGGCAACATTGACGGCAGTTTTGACATCTTCCACATCGACGCAGCGCACGATCGCAGCGGGATAACCATCAAAGTTGCCGCTCCAGACTTTTCGTTCGACTTCATAAGCAGAATCGTCAGGAAGGATCAATTCACCCCGCAGATTCGAGACCAGTTTCTTCATCCCCTGCTCGTAGGCATCTTGCTTCTTTGGTGAAACCGTTGTTTGACCGTGTAATCTACTTTGATTGGACTGAATAATATCTTGATGTTGTTGTGACATGAGTTGTTTCCTTGCATGATTTGGAGAATGAGCGTGCTTTTGTTGGTCAATCAGTTGTATTGTGAGCAATCATCTACACCACCACACTCCGCCATTCACCATCCCTTGTGATTGTGCAATCATTCAACTAATAACCGCGTTGCCCTTGGCACACGTTAGCGTGCTCGCTCACTGCTCAGGCAGCTAGAGCATTAAGTCGGAATATGTTTTGCCTCAATCAATTCTTGAGTATCGTTGCTGCGCTGCCTTGCCTTACTCTGCATCCTCTACCGTAGGAAATTGGTGCCAATCTTTTAAGCTAGTCCATCCTTCGATCGTCAGCATCGGGTTCCAATATTCACAGTAGTGAACGATCTTGCCTTCCCTCGTTTCCATTCTGATTACATAATCTTGTTCATACAGTTGACCTGTAGCAGCAATCGTTGCTTCTCCGTGAACCTCAGCCCATAGAAGATCTGGATTTGTTGTTGGATAGACACGAATATTCGTGAACTTCAAGTTCTGCATTGGTGCTAGTGCATCTTTCATGTAGTTGTAGATGACTTTTTTGCCTTCTACTCGCCTTGGTGTATCGAAAGCGTATGGAAATTCAACAACTGCATCTTCAGTACACAGATCTATCAGAGCCTGTACATCTTTGACTACAAGCTCCAAAAAAGTGTTAAAGACCTGAACGATCTGATCTCCATCTGGCAATGTTTGCATAGAATTCTTCTTTTGCTATCTTTTCTACCTAAAGCGTAGTCAGTTCTAATGCTTCACTGCTGTCAGATTCTTATGATGCTTTCGCGTCATTTCTAAACCCTGACCGATGTTGATGGTAATAGAATCGAGGTCTGGTTTAGACTGCCGCTCAGGATCAAGCAGCAGTAGTCAATTGATTCCTAACGGTTAACCGAGTGCATTAAGGCTTCTGGGTAGCGAGATTCAGAAGCAACATTGATCGGGACAATCGCTTGAATTTGTTTCAGTTCGTCAGTCGTCAACTCAATCTCTATTGCATCAATGTTTTCATGCAACCGTTGTTGTCGCTGTGTTCCAGGAATCGGGATGATGTCCTCGCCTTTTGCTAACAACCAAGCGATCGCGAGTTGAGCAGGCGTACACTGCTTTTGGGTAGCAATTTGCTTGATTTTTTCCACCAGTTCCAGGTTGCGATAAAAGTCCTCGCTTTGGAAGCGGGGATCAGAGCGGCGATAGTCGTCTGGGGAAAAGTCATCGGGCGATCGAAAGTCTCCGGTTAAAAATCCACGCCCCAAGGGTGAGTAGGCAACTAAACTCGTTCCCAATTCTCGACAGACGGGTAACACATCCGTTTCAGGTTCGCGTGTCCATAAACTGTACTCGGTTTGCAGCATGGCAATCGGATGCACTTTAGCCGCTCGTCGCAGGGTTTGGGCACTCACTTCTGAGAGTCCCGCGTAGCGCACTTTACCCGCTCGAATCAGGTCGGTGATCGCGCCCACGGTGTCTTCGATCGGCACATTTGGATCAACCCTAGCAAGATAATACAAATCAATGTAGTCCACGCCCAATCGCTGCAAGCTGTAAGCGAAAAAGTTCTGCACCGCAACCGGGCGATTATCAATCCCATTAAAGTTGCCTTTGTAATCGCGTATTCCTCCGAACTTCACCGCAATGAATACTTTGTCACGTGGAACGGCTTTGATCGCTTCTCGAATCAGCAATTCGTTGTGACCCATGCCACAAAAGTCGCCCGTGTCGAGCAGGTTAATCCCTAAGTCGATCGCGGCTCGAATAGTTGCGATACTTTCAACATCATTCGTTTGTCCACCATAGATGCCGGACATTCTCATACAGCCCAGCCCTAGTGCTGAGACTTGTGCGTCTGTTGTTCCTAGTTTGCGATATTTCATGCTTAGGTTGCTTTGAGCCTTGTGTAATTGCAAATCAATGTATCTTTAATTGAATTAGATGCGATTGAAATGATTCATCTATCGATTTTTGATTGGTTCAGAAAACCAAGATAATTCGATGCTGCTTCCTAAGCGTTTTCGATCAACAGCAAATGTCCTGCTTTGGGTAATTGAATAATTTGACTCCCTGAAAGACAGCGATGTGAGCAATCGACTTTATCGTTTATTCGCCTTATGGTGAGTACGACAGGGGACGCATCGATAAGGTTAGAATCCCGATGAGAGTTAAGATTGCACCGACAACGCTCAACCACGGAAGATACTCACGAAGCCAAATCGCTGCGATTACAGCTGCAAAGATCGGAGTCAGCAAATTGAGTGCGGTCGTTAAAATCGGTGACAACTGTTTTGCCGCGTAGCTATAGCAAAGGGTTGGCACAACGGTTGACAACAGTCCTAATCCCAAGGTGATCGTGATGGTTCTCGGTTGCAGCAGTAAATGCCAGTGCAGTGTCGCAGAGCGCGTCATCGGGGTAATGATGAGTGAACCGATTGTAAACGTGATGAATGCAATTGGAACGGGATTCAGCAACGGTTGACGTGCTGCATACTGCTTGAACAATGACGCATAAGTAAGCGTAATCACCGCCGAGAAAAAGGCAAACAGTAGTCCCGTGAGATAAGTTCCAATCTCCGTATGCTGTCCCTGTAGTTTAGGCAAGACAAACAGTACCAGTCCACCGAATGCGATGATGGCTCCAATTCCCTCGGTCGCAATCAAGGGTTTTCTCCGGATCACTCTGGCGGCTAAACCTAGTAGCGGCGATAATCCCACTATGAGAACAACATCACTGACCGGAGCGAGTTGAAACGCGCGCACCGCAAACAGGTAGTAAAACACCATCAAGCTTGACAATCCAATCACTGTCGGTTTGACTATCAAGGTTTGCACTGACGATCGCAAAGCACGGTTGACTAAAAGCACAGGTAACATCACAAGCAGTGCGACAACTAATCGGATGGCGAGGATTTCTAGCGTGGTGAATTGAGGCATCAGCTTAATCAAGATGCCTGTGAATCCCCACCCCAAAGCAGCAAGACATCCTGAACCGAGTGCAAGAATGCGAGTAGAGCCAACCATCGTTGTCTTATCCTTTGGTTTACTCGTGTTAATACCGTTGAAATTTGTATTGTCTGTATGGACGCAACCTCCTGTAGCGGTAGTACGGCAAGTGTCTGCCCATATAAGCTGATAATCTTGCAATTTCCTCAGCAGGCATTTCAGGACAAAAACTTGGTCAGGACTTGAGCAGCAGGCTGCTCTACATTTGGTGTTGGCTGCATTGGATTCTCCGTGTCTTATTTAACTTGAGTATATGGAGTACTAATGCTGGACTGCTTTCAGATTCTTACGATGATTTGTCTAGATTCTTATGGTCTTGGAGGATTTTGAGAAGTAACGTCCATAGGCAAGAGCTGCTCTGCAGATCCCAGGAAGCGATAGACAGTAACAGCTTGAGTGGGATTAATGGTTTGCATATAGTTAAGCCGTATAGACTGCACCTAATCCCAGCGCACTCAGTTCTTTGCGATAGGCGATCGACATTTGATCCGCTTGAATATGCGATTCAGCCCACAGTTCGAGCGGTAAATCCTCAGGATATTGTGCCTCAACCACTTCTTTATCTTCGGCAAACACTTGATAGTTAAATTCGTACACAGGTTCAAGCGGCTGATCTTGATCAAAGTTGCGGCAAATCGGACAAAACAGGCGAGTTTGACGCGCTGACACCGGAGACGTAGCATTGAGAATGCATAAACGTCCATTATTGGGAAAATGCACAGTTAAGCGAGCCGTAAACGGCAAAAATACCTCGAACACTCGCAGCCACTTAAAATCGACCGGAGCAAGATCTTGCATCCCTTTGGGAAAATTGCTGACGGTACTCAGGTATTCCGCGCGTAAGCCGGTTGGTGTTTTTGTTACATCGTAGGGCGGTACGATCGGGTTATTGCGATCGCCAAATGTTTTGGTATGTACCCAAGCAAAGTGAGCCACATCCAGAAAGCCTTCCATTTGTCGTCCAGCAGTTGCGTTTAGATTCACAGCATCTGGCAGAATTTGTTGATAGTCTGAATCGTTCCACTCGTGAAAGTCAGGCAGCGGATGATTTTCGCCACCACCGAGCGAAGTCCAAATCAACCCATAGGCTTCGATCGCTGGATACGTTTTCAAACACAGTTTTGCCGGAATCGAGGCTTCTGGATCAGCAGGCACTAAAACACAGCGTCCCTCTGCCGAATAGTGAAACCCGTGATATTTGCAAATTAAATTATCACCTTCAATGAAGCCCATGCTCAGGGGAACGCCACGATGTAAACAAATATCGTTCGCCACTGAGACACCTGCTGAGGTTCGCCAAACCACTAACCGCTGGTCGAGCAGCTTGGTTGCAATGGGCTGGTCTTGAACATCGCGACTAAAGGCGATCGGATACCAAAACGGAGTCAGTGCATCCCAATCTGAGGGAGCAAAGGTGCAGTCTTTCGGATAAGTTGCCGGATGAGCAGAACTAATCATAGTAAATGTATTCCTTGTTTAGCTCAACGTGCATCAAATCAAACGGATTGTTCAATCATGATTCTGATGCTGTGTCTTTTACAGATGATGTGCCAGATTGACAGCAAGGTAGACGGCGTAGACAGCACGATCGTCACCCAACATCATCAGTCCAAACATTTTCCCCACTTGGCTCAAAGCTTAATGATGTGAGCGATTGCTAAACCAACTGATCGCCCCAGTTATCCCATTGTGGCAACTCCTGGTGAGGAGGCTCGATTGTCAACGATCGTAGCCACATCAGCAAATCGTATGGTAGGTCGGATCCTCTGCCCGTTTTTTCAGGGCACGATTCATCTCCTCAAAACCTTGCCTTATCTTCGTATCTAAATCCCGCCATAGTAGAGGCACAAGCAGACCAAAGAAAACTTCGCGGTTGATCAATCGAGTTCGATGCTCTCCCAGCGGCTCAATCTGGAACTGATGCTCTGAATCGAGGATACCGGGCAGCAGCAGTTTTCCAATCCAAGAAAGCTCACGGTTTGGATTTAGATCTCGAATGACTGGGCGAAACGTCATTCCTTTTCCGCCAGGAGGTTGAATCAATATCTCTAATTGTTCACCTTGCTCTGCTTCCCCACGAATCGAACGAATGAAGGGATTCCATTGATTGTAGCGACCGAAATCCGTTAATGCCTCCCATACAACATTTGCTGGTGCATCAATCTCTATGTTGGTATTGAGTTCTTTTGCCATAACTGTCTCCTCAAAAAGGGATTGTCAACTTAATTAGATAGATTCACAAAAGATTGATGAGCTTGTTCAAAAGCGAATACTTCATCAATCACCAGGTGAATATCATGCGCTCGGATTGTGCATTCATCTGGTCAAAATTCTGCATCAAAGAGATGATGTAAAACGACGCTCGTCCCTTCGCTGAACAGGGCACTTTTCCATTGATCGAGGTGTCAACTACTTTCGCAGAAAAGAAGCAATCAAAGGGTTATTAGACTCAATGTGCTGATTGAGGGCTGCCAATGCTGTAGGTTGATGGTAAACATGAGCGTCGATGAATGAACCAATTGTCTCTGCTAACAAATCCCGAATTTGGTCTTGCGGTTGGGTGGTTGGAAAGTCCAGGAAAGATCTACCTGTGGTCGCGTCAAAGGGATGAGCAATCGAGAAATGATTAGCACCTTCTAAAAGCAGTAGATAACTATCGCCTCTACCTCCGGCGATCGCCTCGCTGAAAGTGCGTGATATTGGAGTTGTCGGCTGCTCCCAATCAACGCCATAGCGGAAGCTACTTTTAGCAATCACTCCATCACAGGTTCCTCCAATCAAAATTAGAGGTACGGCATCAGGCAGGGGTAGAATTGTGCCCGCTGGATACCCTAGCTGTGCGCCTGCTGCGGTATGAGCACCGTAGGCAAAAGCAGCGGCAATTTGTGGAAAAAAGCGTGGATCTGCACTTTCAATTGCAACTCTCCCACCCGCCGAGTGTCCGCCTAAAATGATCTGCTGTAGGTCAAGTAAGCCAGCCAAAACTCCTTCAGTTTGCAAACGCTCTAGCGCTGCTAATAGGCTTGGTAAAGCAGAGGCAGTCGGTCCAGATCCATAGATGTTTGGAGCTAACGATTTGATATCTACACCTGGAGTCAACGCGACTATGCCAGGGATGTTTTCAGCGACCCAGGAGAATGTCACCACAACAAGCTCGCGCTCTGCTAACTTAACAGCGAGCCACTGATACAGCTCAGGACCACAGTTGATGCATTGAAGAAAATGACGACCTTAAATGGAGCCTTTTGCGGATCAGCCGGGACAATGCCCATATTCTGCTCTTGCGCACTGCCTGACGTTTGGGCTGGATAGAATACTTTGAGATGAATGGTGTCATAAGGAGAAGCAGCATCTTCTACTTTGACAGCCTGGAAAAGTGCTCGAATGCTCATATCACATCCTATTTACCTTTTGAAGCGTACTGCGTTCCAATGCTTAACTTCTTTCAGATTCTTACGACGCTTCATTAGATGTCTTATCGGGTTAGCGAACTTACTAGTTAACGATGGTGCAGTTTACCTTTAGGGACATAGCGCAGGGTCAAAGCAAAGCCCAGTAAATAGACTAGCGCCACAATTACCAAGGCTAGATGCATTCCGTGAATAAATGATGTGCCACTGACGAAGGCTCCTAAAATCGCTACACCAAGCACACCGCCAATCTGCCGCATTGAGTTGAAGATCGCTGAGGCAATGCCTGATTGAGTCGTCGGCGCACTTGCAAGAACCGTCGTCGTGAGCGCTGGCATGAGCAATCCACCACCGATGCCCAAAAAGATCAAACCGAGTACAGCGATCGGGTAACTTGCGTCTCCGCTCACAACTGCTAGTGTTAATGCCCCCATTACCGATAAAATTAACCCAGAAACGGCTGGCATACGGGGACCGACTCGAGCCGTTAACCAGCCCGATAGACTGGGCATAAACACATTGACGACTGTGAATGGCAAGAACGCTAGCCCTGTGGTTGTAGCAGAGTGTCCTTCAACATTCTGTAAAAACAGCGAGAAGATGAAAAGGAATCCATACAGGCAGAAACTGAAGATCATGCCCACGATCGTTGCCGTTGAAAAGGCGGGAACTGCAAATAGGCTCAGGGGCAACATCGGCTGACGAACGTGGAGTTCTGTCCAGAGAAACAGTCCAGCCGCAATGGCAAACGTCAGAAATGCACTCAGAATCAGCAGACTTGTCCAGCCTTGCACCTGCCCTTCAATCAGGGCAAACGTCAGCGCAAACAGAGCAACCACAGCCAAAACTTGCCCTGCTAAATCAAAGCTTTGTCGGGGTGTGCTGGGCGTTTTGGAAACAAAGCGCATCGTCAAAACCAAGGCAGCCAGACCGATCGGAATGTTGAGCCAGAAAATGCTGCGCCATCCCAACGCATCAATTAACAATCCCCCTAGCGTAATGCTGCCTGTGAAGCCTGCGGTTGAAATGGTTGCCCAAATACCGATCGCTCTTGAACGTGCTGCTGGGTCAGGATAGGCATAGGCAATCAGGGATAGAGATGCCGGAATCAGCATTGCTCCACCCAGTCCTTGCAATACACGAGCAGCGACGAGTAGCGTCACCGTGGTTGAAGCACTACACCAGAAAGAAGCTGCCGTGAAAATTGCCAGACCAAAAAGATAGAGCCGTTTTGCGCCTAAGCGATCGCCGATCGCGCCCGCCGTTAGTAGAAAGCTGGCAAGTACGAGCGTATAGCTATTGATCACCCACTCCAAGTTATTGAGCGAATTTCCGAATGTTCGCCCAATCGCTGGAATTGCCACATTCACAATTCCGGCATCGACGACAACCATAAGAAAGCCACAACAAACGGCAATAAAAGCTAGTGCTTGTCGCATGGGGTTGATCTGCGACAGCCGCCGAGCCGGAATGCGAGTTGCTAATTTAGACATTATTCCTCCCAGTAAACCAGCAGGGCGATGATTGACCAAATAGTTAATAGTTGCCCAAAAATTACTCAAGCATCAAGGATCTGTCATCCGCAGCACAATCTTGCCGCCCGTGTGCCCTTGTTCTAACTGCGTGTATGCTTGACGCACATCTTTGAGGTCGTACACGGCTGCGATCGGAACTTGCAACTCACCCGCTGCAACCAGATTGGCAATCTCAGCCAGAACCGTACTCGACTGAGCCTTAGCGGTGCCATCAGCGTGTGCATGGTGTCGAGCCGCCGCCTCAAAATCAATGATGGTATTAATGCGATTTGGCGCAACCCCGAGCTTGATCGCGAGATCGACATACCCGTGACCCACTGTGTCAATCACCGCATCGAAGCCCTCTGGAGCTACACGACTCAAGCTCACCTGCAAATCGTTGTCGTAGCTGACTGGAATTGCACCGAGCGATCGCAACCAGTCGTGGCGCGACGCTCCCGCCGTCCCCACCACTTTAGCGCCAGTTCGCAGCACCAGTTGCGTCACCAGCGACCCCACGCCACCCGCCGCACCAGAGACTAGAATCGTTTCTCCCCGTTGAGGAGCCACTGCTGCAACAGCAGCCTTTGCAGTCGATGCCACGATGAATAGGGCACCCGCTACCTCCCAACTCAGCGATTCTGGCTTGACGATCACCTGCTCGGCGGGGACAGAGACAAACTCAGCTTGGGAAGAGCGCTCATTCGACCAACCTATGACCGCCGTACCGACAGCAGGACTGGTCACGCCTGCTCCGAGTTCAGCCACGATGCCAGCGAAATCTGTGCCCTCACCGCAGGGAAACGTTGTTGCATACATGTGCTCAAGCTGACCTGTGCGGATCAAAATCTCCCCAGGATTCGTCCCCGCTGTAATGACACGAACTAAAATTCGACCTGGGCTCGGTGCAGGTTTTTCCACCTCGACAACATTGAGGACATCCACACTACCAAAGCGATCAAAGCGCACTGCTTTTGACATCTCATTTCTCCTTGTCTGAGTCTGACTGAAGTGTACTCAGTTCCAATACTCTACTTCTTTCAGATTCTTATACCGTTTTAATATGAAGCTGCGCCAAATAGGGCTTCGAGAATGAAATCGTAGGAGGTTAATGACGCAATCGTTTCAGAGGTGATCGCCTCCAGTTTTGAGGAGAGCAGCTTACGCAATGCCTCTAGAGTTGGACAGTTTTGCCAGGCGAGTTGTTTTTTAAGCAATAACCAGAACCGCTCAATGGGATTGAGTTCGGGACAATGAGACGGCTGAAAGGTGGGGAAGATATTGCTGGGCCAGATGATGCCATTGGCCGTGTGAGCGGTGGCTTGATCCACTTGCATCAGGGCGAGGTCATCGCCCAATTCGAGCGAAAGGAGATCTAAAAACTGTTGAAAGCAAGTGCGGTCGAGGTGGGAGAACTCATAGAAAAAGGTGAAGCCTGTCAGGGGTTCGACGACCCCATAGAGCCAGAAGCAGTCCCGTTGCCATTGGGTCTCTCCCACAGGTTTCACCCCACGGGCTGTAATCAATCGCCCGGCCATCGTTTTCAACCCTAAGCGGGTCTCATCTTGGCACAAGTAACGCACCCGTTGTCCCGGTTTTGCCAATCTCTGCATCCCTTTGAGGCTTAAGGCAATTTTTTTTGGAACGCATTGAGTTGTTTGGGGTCTTGCTTGAGGGCACGTGGACGTGGCACTTTGGGTTTTGCCTTAAGTTCGTAGCGCACCACTCGATAGAGCGTGCCATACGCCACCTTGAACTGACAGGTTTGCTCCAGCCACTGTTGGATTTCTTGGTAACTGTGAAAGCCTTCGGGTTGTGCTAAGCGCGCTTTCAGTTGCTCCAAGACCTCACCTTGAATTTTCCGACTCGCCCCAGGCGCACGACGGGTCGCGAGTAAAGCACTGAGTCCCCCTTGCTTATAGCGAGCGAGCCACGGAGTCATGGTGGCCTTGTCTCGTCCGCATCGGACGGCCAGATCAAAGCGGTTGCTCACCTCACCCTGCTTCAACCACACCAGCATCTGCAACCGTTCTTTTTGGTTGACGGTACGAGCTTTGTGCAGCGCTTTCTCTAACTGTTCCAGACTCTCTGTTACTGTGACCTGAAAGGGGCGTCCTGGCATTACTTAGAGCCTCAATGGGGACTCCTTTAGTTTGGCGCAACTTCATATTTAATTGGTATTACAATGATTTGTCAGACTCTGATGAAGTTAGCGGACTGATTTCAAAGTCATCCGAGTGAAACATTTAATCTGTTGCATCAGATAACTTTGACTAGAGAAACCGACTTGCAATGAGCAAAAATTCTGAAACTTTCTTACGAACCAGAGCAATAATCAATTCTGATCGAACTGATAGCGATCGTCGTCTGCGCTATTTATTTATAAATCTTTTTCAGTGCAGTAAGGTTAGCTCATTCAATCAGTCCAGAGGCGCTTGCTCGAACGCAGAATTGTTAGGCAACCTGATCTGCCAATCTTTCAAAGTTTCGACATCAACGACTGGATTTAGAAATTGTCCATCCAGCAGATGTCCTCCTCTCTTACGATCGTCCGTAATGAAGTGGAAGTGATAGCCTGCAACATTCACATCTTTGAAATATTGCGGTAGCCGAAATCCGACTAATGTTCCTTGCACATTCCGCAGTTCAAAAACTTGCTGTTGAGTCGCGAGCACGTCTTTTAACGGGCGATAGGGCGGTGTTTGTTTCGGCTCACTTCTCACTTTTAGATAAGGAAAATTCCCCTGGATGCGAATCGCGTAAGGGAGGTTCTGACTGGGTAACTGATTGTTAATTTGCTGCTGCAAGTTCAGATAGGTTGATTGTCCACTCAGCGGAAACGATCGCTCCTTGCGAAAAAACGCCACTGCAAAAAAAGGTGTTTTTACTTCATCTGCGGGAAAATAGGCAAGCCCATCGCTTTTAACTTGATAGACTCGACCATCAAGCACAACCATTTCTCCATCGAGTCCCTCAAATGTCCCTAGCCCAAAGTTTCCATTTTTCCTGATTTCAGCAGTCGTAGCTGCTCCTTCATACACTCCAGCATTCAAAGCTCCGATCGTCGAAAGCTGAAATCCTTGATCCGTCTGGAGTCGTTCTCGTGAATTAGTAGGCAACGCACTGATTGTAAGAACAATTAAGAAGGCTGCAATCCACAGATACCGTTTTAGTTTCATTATGAGTGTAACCAAAATTTTTGCAATGACGATCGTGCTTGTGGTACTTCTATTTAGATGCGGCATAAACCGCAGTTCAGTCCCAAAACAACGTGCTGTTCAAGTTTTACGATGTTGTCGATCGTGATTGTTTTCATAGGTGTCTTCAATTTTGAATCGATCGATGATCTGTTGTCGTGGCAGTAGGTCTTGCCAAGACACTGGTGTAGCGCTCTGTTTAGTACAAAGCGGACAGCAAATACACCCCGCTCGGCTCGTTATAGAGTCCGATCTTCATCAGCGTCAACATGCTCCTCTTTACTTTAATGACCATTTCGCTTACAACCTGTGGGAAAGAGCAGCTTGATGCTTTCGCGTCGCCTCTAGACTATGACCAATGCCGACTTCAATAGAATCAAGGTCTGATTTAGCCCGCACATAAGCTTGATAAGCTTGCATCTCCTGACGAAATTCAGGAGGAAAAATAACATTATCTGCAATGATGATTGCTCCGGGGGCTAGCTTTTCATAGACGCGATCGAAGCAAGGGAAGTAGAGATGCTTCCAGACATCGAGCAACACAAAATCCCAAGGTCCGGGTAAAACATCGAGCAATTTGGTCGCGTCACCGAGTTGAAAATCGACAACCGCTTGCAATCCACTCTGATGAATGTAGGCTGATGCCTGCGCTTGCTTTGCAACATCGTACTCTAAGGTCGTGACGTGACCGCTGTTTGCCCGTGCTGCTTCAGCTAAATAGATTGTTGAGTAGCCGAAGCTGGTTCCAAGTTCAAGGATGCGCTGACCCCCTTGTGTTTTGAGAAGTAGATTTAAAAACTTACCAGTCTCAGGTCCGATCGCGTTCATCTCCTGACTCAGGGACTCCTGTTCCTCAAGCGTCAGCTCGGTCAGGGCTTTTGCTGCATGAGTCGTGCGAGTGACTCTTCCTCTGCTGTCACTTGGACTTCAAGTTTGGCAAGTAATTCTGTGATTTGTAGGTTCCATAGGTTGTCATTTCGCGAAAGGAATTTGAAAAGATTGAGAAGGTATCGACAAAAGATCGCTATGGTGCAAGATGTCCGATCGTCGAATGAAAAACATCATCCGGATCATATTTCCGTTTGAGATCGAGCAAGCGCTCATAGTTCGAGCCGAAGGCAAGCGGAACGCGCTCCTGCTCCTGCTCATCCAGGGCATTGATGTATCCCGATTTGAAAGCATAGGGGGCTAGTGCCTGTGAGAGGTGCTGTGCCCATTGGATATGCCGTTGCTCTTCGGATGCAGACTGTGGCTCCCAAGCTGCGATCGCCAGAACCATCAGATGATCCTGACGCAGTGCAAAAGCGGTTTCAGAAACACCCACACGACTCGCGGCTCCATGAAACTGCTGAAGTTCGATCAGTGAAAAGGGGGAAGATAAGGGCAGTCCCTGTTCGATCAGCACTTCGATAGCTTCAGCCTGGAGACCGCTAAGCGACTGGGTTTGGTTGTAGTAGTGGCGACCTTTCGGGGCGGTCGCATCCAATTCATGAATCAGTGCATCATACGTGACAGGCTGAACTCGATCGATTAGCAGAGTGCCAAAGGTCCGCAGGGGGGCGATCGCCCGCTCACCCGTTTCGAGTGCACCACAATAGGTCGGTGAGAGAAACAGCACCGTCACACCATCAGGCGTCTGAAGGAATCCAGACGTAATCGTCAATTCATCGGGTGCGGTGGCAATGAACTCGTTGAAGCGATGTAACACTGCTTTGGCTTGATCTAGAGGATACAGCAGCACACCCGATAATACCGTTGTGAGCGGATGCAGGTGATACTGGAGGGAAACCACGACTCCAAAGTTACCGCCGCCGCCGCGTAGTCCCCACAGCAAGTCCGCATGTTCCTCGGCATTTGCGGTTACAAGCTGCCCGTCAGCAGTTACCACTTGCGCTGACAGCAGATTATCGGCACCCAATCCATAGGCACCCGTTAGCGGACCATAGCCTCCCCCCAAGGTAAAGCCGGACATTCCTACGCTGGAGATGGTTCCTGTGGCTGTCGCCAACCCATAGTGCTGTGCTGCCCCAATCAGGTTGCCTGCCGTTGTTCCGCCTTGAACATGAGCTGTCCGTGCGTCTGGATCAATGGTGACGGCTCTCATCTGGGACAGATCGATCACCACACCATTCTCTGACAGAGCGCGTCCGGCAAAATCATGTCCTCCTCCTCGAACTGAAAGTGGCAACCCCTGCGCCCTTGTCCACTGAACTGTATGAATGACATCTTGCACCGTGAGGCAACGAGCGATCGCGGCGGGTTGCGTTTTTACCCTGCCATTCCAGAGTTGACGTGCTGGTTCATAATTTGCGTTCTCAGGCAGCAAAAGTTGCCCTGTGAGCAGCGCTGCAAGACCGTTGAAAGAAGTACTGCCCTTGTTGTATGTAGTTGTCATGATTGCTCCTTTTCGGGTGAATCACTCACCTATGGTCATGCCAAGACTTTGATGTCGTATTTTGGTGCTGTAGCCAACAATCGCACGATCACATCAAATGTGGCTGGGTGGGATGGCGATATTTCAACTAATTCATCTGAAGTGTAGGAAGTTCTAACACTCAATTTCTTTCAGATTCTTACAATCATTTTTCAGATTTTGATGGTTAGCCAGTAAACACAAGCAGACTGTGCAAAACCAAGATGTCTCAATCATGTGAATTATATCGAGGCTTCGATCTTCTCCTTCAGAAGCATCTGTACGCCCCTGGCTGGAGTGAATGTAACCCCTCGACGTTGAGGATACTCAGGAGCTTGATCTACCAATGCAAAGCGATAATGCGAAAGCAGCGTGGCGATGACTAATTTCATTTCAAATTGAGCGAAAGCTTCCCCAATGCAGCGGCGCACACCACCACCAAATGGAAAGAATTCGGAAGGGGAGAACTGTCGCTCTAAAAACCGCTCTGGCTGAAATAACTTAGGGTTGGGATAAAGATCTGGGCGTTGATGCGTTAGATAAATACAACCATACAGTCGCGTTCCAGGCTCCAGTTGATAACCCATCAGTTCTACAGACTCGTTGACCTCTCTGGGAACCGTGAGCGTCACAACCGGGAAAAGGCGCAGCGATTCATTACAAACGGCAGCGAGATAAGGCAACTGCACAAGGGTGGTTGGATCGGTCGCCTTTCCTAAGTGATTCAGTTCTGCCAGTAGCTTTTCCCTCACCTGGGGGTGGCGATGAATCCAATAGAGTGCCCAGGCGATCGCATTTGCAGTCGTCTCATAGCCCGCTACCAGCAGGGTAAATAACTCATCATGCAATTCGGCATCACTCAAGGGTTGACCAGCCTCATCACGGGCTGACATCAATAAACTGAGAATGTCTGAACCCAGATGATGCTGGCTGTGATGAGTCCCTTCGAGATAGCTTCGCTTCACGAAGATTTCAGCATAAATGAGTTCCCGAATCTGTTGTTGCAAATGCCGCACATAGCCCCAGGGACTTCGGCTTCCCAAATCTCGCTGTAAGGCTGGAAAGAACAGCAAACCGCCAATGAAAGGAGACTGCAGTGCATCTGTAAATTGAACAATCAGCGACTTGAGACGATCAAAGCGTTCCGCTTGCTCAATGCCAAAAACAACCTTCAGAATCACGGCTAAAGAGATATCCTGCGCCACCTGGTGAGCCGAAAATTGAGTGTTGATTGGCACCAAATCCAGCGTTTGGTCAGCCAACTCACAAATCACTTCACCATAGGTTCGCATCCGTTCTCCATGAAATGGCGGCATTAATAACCGACGTTCCCGAAGATGACGAGATCCTTCCATCGTAAGAATGGAGTAATCTCCAAGCAGCGGTTGTAACAGTTGATTCGGCGGAGCAATAAATTGCTTTGTGTCATTTAGGAAGATGCGCTGGAGTGCCTGGGGATTGCTGACAAACAACACAACCGGATGATTTCCTATAACCGGAGCATTGAAAATGTCCCCGTATCGTTGTGCAGCAGTTTCCATGTAGGCGATCGCGTTCCGTGTGTACTGAATTTTTTGCATCCAGCGAGGAGCTTGCGAACCAGCAGGAAGATTAGTTTTTGGAGTCATGCGCGTTCATTTCAATCCAACAACAATTACGGCTTGCATCCTGACTTGTCATCCAGTTTGGAATCCATCTGGATGCTTTAGTGTTTCTTTGCGACCAGGAACGCTTATCTGGCAATGTCCTGTCTCGTTCAAGAGCGATTTGTTCGGCTGATCGGCTAATTATTTGAAGGAGTAACTTCGTGGGAACCACGATACATCACTTTGCCCGACCTACGTCTGTTTTTATCGATCGTTCGCTGCATCTGCTCAACCTGAGCTTCGAGCATCGCTACACGCAGAATCAAGCAACTCAACACTTCCGACTGAAGCTCAACGCTCTCTGCAATCCGATGCAGTGCGATTTTCTCGGTCATAGTCTTTCTCCGTGTTCGGGTTTGATTTCTGCTGAGCAATGCCTCTGATCAGCGCTCATTACTGTAGAGTGCAACGCGACCATAGCCAAGAAACAATCCATCGGTTGAGTTTCCAACTGGATAAGCGGTCACGCCAAACAAATAGATACCATCAGCTCCAGGGTTACGATTCACCAGAAGCGAAAGAGTAACGGTCGAACCCGGTTGAATCGGAGTTGCAAACGCGATCGTTGTCTCGTCACTGTTCTCGCCACCGATAGCAGAAATTGGAACCGTTGCGCCATTAGCAACAACCTGACTTCGATCCAGTGCAAACTGAATCTTGCCAGGATTGTCTGCTTGTGAAATCGTCACCGCTTGGAGCGGCGCACCGAGATCTTCAGGCACCCTCAGCGTAAATTGATATGTTCCATCATTTGCAAATGCAGAGGGTTGAGTCGTGGAGACACTCACTAACCGAGGGGCACGATCGAACACAAACCGATCCGAAGCGATTTGTGTTGCGGATGCAGCAGACAGCGAACTAGATATGACTAACCCTGCGGTGATTGCGAAGGTTTGCGCGAAGCGAGCACGTGCCAGTGTGCCAGAGGCATCGCGCTTGAGCGTGAAGTAAGCCGGAATACTTGAATGAGACATTGGATCCCTCCAAATCTATTTTATTTTTGCAAATTTTGAACAAAACTTAAACGGGACTTGAGAAGCAACAGGAGCCTTGAGTACAGTCTTAAAGCACGGCTCGATTGGTACCGAACGCTCCTGGTTCTATCTATCCAAACTGTACTCTGCTCCAATGCTTGACTGCTTTCAGATTCTTACGATGGTTTAGCAGATTCTTGTTGTGGTGGAACTTGTAAGGATTACTAAAAATAGCCTTCCTTCAAGTAACCCTCTAATTCTTGTGTCCGTTGCTCTGTCAATCTCGCCATACAAAAGCTATAAGCCATTGACTCGGCTGAACCCCCGGCAAATTGTTGTCTAGAGAACGCGCAACTAGCATCTCGATATTTAATCCAGTCTTCTTCAGCTTTCACGAGCAGTGTGCTCATTTCAGGTGTTTGTTTCTTGAGAACTTGTTGATAAACCTGATTCAGTTTTCGATCGGCATTCTTAGCGCTAAGTTCAGCACATTGATTCAATTCATACTGAGTTTGCGCCCGTCGGCAGTCCTCAGTTTGGGCACTTGCAGTAAAAAGCTTGATTTCCGTCAGTCCGCTTCCTACAATCGCCAAAAGTAAAAACCATTTGCGATTCATGAGTATCGCCTTTAAATTGAAATGTAATGATCACAAAGTTTGACTAATCACGTTCACGTTTGGATCAGAATCCCCACCCGTTTTGTAGACATAATCAAACGCACCTTGATCCTTGAGTAGTTGCGATCGCAAGAATAATCCACTCCAGCGTCCGATCGCTTCAGTTGCAGTTGCTTGATCCAATGTCGGACGGCTCGGATCACGATTACTATCTTGATTGGTAATCCCATAGTGATTTGCGCCTTCAACCGTAATCAACGCTTTCGGCAGGTCTTGAATTTTGACATAAGTAGAAGCTGACTCACCTAAATTAGACACACCATCGAGCGTCCCTGCAATAATGCCGACCGGAATTCCTTGATTATTGATCGGTGGAAACACGCCGCTATTCTCCGGAGTTTGAAAATTTGTACCATAGAAGACGCCCGCTTTAAGTTCAGGCGGTCGAGTATAGTTACCGGAAGAGACAGTCGGATCATTGATATTTTGAATCGCTGCAAGTCCCGCATATCCTCCGAATGAGTGCCCTAAGAGTCCTAATTTGCTGGTATCAACAATTTGATCGATCGGTGAGGATGCATCCACATCTTCTAGTTTCATTTCAGCCAATACGTCATTCACTTGCTGTTCATCGGCTAAAAGTCCGCGAATTGTCTGTCCATTCGGCGCGGTTACGGTTCGTTCGTTGTTTGGAACGACGACGACAAAGCCATAGCTCGCGACTTCTTCTGCGTAGTTGGAATAGTCTGCTTTGTCTACCAAAGCACCTTGCAGCATCAGCGCGATCGGCAATTGATCGGGTGCCGAATTCGGCAGCACCGGGTAGTAAACATCGGCTGGATCACCATCAGCAGTGATCGTCGTAGTGTAGTGCTTCACCTGATCGTAAATTGAATCCGGGCTAAAAGGGCGATCCAGCTTTAACCGCAGCACCTCACCTTGTCCCGCAACAGCGCCTTTGTTGGAAATATAAATATCTCCCTTAGCATCAAGCGCAAGACCCGTAGGAGCCGTGAGCTGATCGTCGATCGTCGTGCGAGTTTTACGATCGGGAGACACATAGATTAAAGCACCTGCATCACGTCCCGTCCCGATTCCATCTGCATCATACTCCAACACATACAGCCCACCTGATTGATCAAATGCGAGGTCAGTGATATTCGTAAAACCACCTGCATACACTTCGGGTTGACCTTTATCGAGGCGAAACACGTCTGCGGTTCCTGATTGAAACGGAGCACCAGTGAGTTCCCCAACATAAAGAGCGCCGTCCGGTCCCACAGCAACCGAAGTAGGGACAGCTTGCCTTGACATGGTTTTCCCTGTCCGTGGGTCGGTCGTTGTTTGATTTGGGAAGATGGTTTCTAGTGTCGGTTGACTCGCAAAGGCACGCTGACTGAGCAAATCATTCCCACCGGCATCAACGACATAGGCTGTATTGTTCTTGATTAACAAGGCAAAGGGGTTGGTGTCGAGTGCTTGCCCGTCGGGATTGTTCCCTTGTTCATACGCGCCAAAATCGCTCAATTTTGTCCAGGAAGCACCACCATCAAAGCGATCGATACCGATCAACTGGGCAAAATCAGGCACAGACAGGCTATCTCGATTTGCGGGACTGCTGCCAAGACCGACGATCGCATACGCATTGCCATCACGGTCAAACTCGATATCATTCACCCCTGCTGCCTCTGTTCCATCCGGTGCTGCCACTGAGGGGAGTCCGGTGACGACGCGCTGGGCAACTCCGTTTTGAATGCGAGTAATCGCGCCCGTTGCGCCATAGGACAAAGACACGCTGGGTCGAGACGGAGACGGAATACTTGCCCCTGAGCCGCCCCATCCTGCTTCGGCAACATAAAGTGCGCCATCAGGACCGAAACTCAACTTGCGTGGACTATCCAGCCCAGTTGCCAGCACATCAATTTGCGATATTTTTGGCGTTTTAACTGTTTCAAACATGATGCTCTTCCTCTGAATCGACAGTGTTCTATTTTTAGTCACGAAATCGTCGCTCCCTGTGAAAGAGCGATGGGTCTGAATATCCACACCGATATGTTGGCTACTTCCTCAAAAGTGCTGCTGCCATTAGATCTCTGAGTTTTATCTAAACAAACTCTACTGAGTTCGATGTTCGACCGCTTTCAGATTCTTATGAAGTTAGCAAACCTGTTTCAGCATGGCTCAGCTTAGCTGTTTCAAGTCGTCACAACTCCTAACTTTGCCGCAATGCGTTTTGCAGTCACTAACCGAGCTTCTGTGATTGCTTGACTGGACGATCGAGCCACTTCTAAAATCTCAGGTGGTGCAGTTGCTGGCGTACCACTGTTAAATGGGGGTTCAGGCGCATATTGAATCTGGAGTTGAATTTCCTGCGCGACGCGATCGCCCCGCAAAAGCGCAGCAACACGTAATGCTCCGTCGATTCCAGCAGTGACGCCCGCTGCACTGACAAACCTGCCATCAATCACGACCCGCTGATCAACAGGAATCGCACCAAAATATTGAAGCAGATGAAAGGCTGACCAATGGGTTGTTGCCCGAACTCCTTTGAGTAGACCTGCCGCTCCGCAGATGAAAGCTCCGGTGCAGACGGAAAAGACATATTTTGCATGAACGGCTTGCTCACGAATGAAAGAAAGGACAGCCTCGTCTGCCATCAATGCCTCTTGTCCATAGCCGCCAGGGACAAGCAGTGGGTCGAGTGGCGGTGATTGGGAGAGTGTTTTCTCTGGGGTCAAAATCAAACCTTTAACATCCTTAACGGGCACCTGTTCCTTCCACAGAACATGGAAAGTAGAATTCGGAAGTCGCGAAAGGACTTCAAAGGGAGCAATGAAGTCAGTTTGATTGAGATTGGGAAAGATAATTGCACCAATATTGAGGTGAATTTCCTCTATAGAAACCATTTGACATCTTTTATAATGGTGAAATAAAGCATCCAGAACTCTCTAATCCAGTCGCTATGGCATATTCGAGCAGTCTGACTGACGCAGAATGGGCAATGCTTGAACCCTTATTGCCTCAGCTATTACCGCAGAAGAAACGCACCCGACCCTGTAATTGGACAAAGCGGGAAATCATTGATGGCATCCTGTATCAACTGAAGAATGGCTGCAATTGGGAGGACTTGCCCAAAGACTTTCCGCCTTATTCCACGGTTTATTGGCACTACAAACAGTGGCGGGAAGCAGGCACGATTGAGCAGCTAATGAGTACCTTGCATGAAAAAGTACGGGAACAGGTAAAAAAAAAGCCCCAGTGGACGACGTTAATCATCATTGATTCCCAAGCCGTGAAAAATACCTGCAATGCGAGCGTGGCTTCGAAGGGCTTTTGTTTCTACAAAGCCACTAATGGCATTAAAAGGCACCTAGCCGTTGACACGCTTGGGTTTCCCTTCTTCACTCACTGCACCAAAGCGAATGTTTCCGATGATGTGGGCTTGATTGAAATGCTCACGCTCCACATCGACTACTTCAAGTCGAAACCTGTCAACATTCCCAAGATTACGATTCTGCTCGACCACGGCTATCACCTTGACGCTTTGACCGAGGCGTTGGAGCAGGTTTATCCCCAGATCATGACGAAAATCAGCTTTGAGCTTTCCACAAAGCCCTCGAAACAGGCAAAAGCAGCACAAGGCAAAGCTGGCTTTGTTCCAGCGATCGCTCGGTGGGTGATTGAGCGCTCGAATGCTTGGATGGAGCGTTGTAAAAGTCTAGTGAAGAACTTTGAGCGAACCCTCGCTCATGCGACGACTAAGATCAATCTCTGCTTTGTCAGGCTTATGCTGAAGCGGCTTGCAGCCTCTTCTTGAGATCTCAAATGGGTTCTATAATGTGATTCATTGTGCCTCCTTTTTCTTGCAACCTAACCACAACCACTGTCTTAAATGGGCTGCAATGGATTGGATAGCACTTTGTTAATTGCGCCAGCGATAATCCACAGGCACCCAGGTATAACCTTTATTTTCTGCACGGATGTGACCAATTCCTGGGAAGGGCAAGTGTGCCGCTGCAACTAAACGGCGTGATTTTTCTGCATCAGCAAACTGTTTGGCTCGTTGCTCTACGGCGGCATGGGAATTGACATCGTAGACAACCGTGATTTGAGGATTCGGAAATTGAATCGAGCTGAAGTGAATAATATCGCCCCAAAACTCCATGCTCTCGCCCTTGCTTTCAACCACATAAAAATTGTGTCCTGGTGTATGCCCAGGTGTAGGACGTGCCGTAATTCCAGGTAAGAGAGTAGTTTCGTCAGACAACAACTTCAGCCTGCCTGCATCAAGGTAAGGTTTGACGGTTTTGGCTGCTTCATCGAAATATCTGCGCTCAAGGTGCGATCGTTCTATATTTGCTGGATCGAGCCATAAATCGACATCAAGCTTGCCAGCATAAACTGTAGCAGTCGGAAACATCAGTCGCCCATTTTCAACCAGACCACCGCTGTGATCGGTATGAATATGCGTCAGGAGAATCAGATCGATTTCATCGGGTGTATATCCCGCTGCCTTCAACGACTCTTGTAGCTTGCCACCTAGCCCTGGTCCGAACAATTGTCCTGCCCCAGTATCCACCAACACCTGTTTATCTCCGGTGTCAATCAGAAACGCATTGATTGAAGCTTCAACAGGATTCGCAAGAAAGGCACGGTGGAGAAGCTGCTCGATCTCTGCTGAGTTCGTATTCGTTAGAACTTTGTGCAGATCTTGCGGTACAGTACCATCGCTTAGTGCTGTAATCGTGAATTCACCTAACCTAAAAGAGTAGACACCAGGCACTTGAGCTTTTACCGTTTTACCTATAGCAATCTCCGAAAAAATAGATGAGGTTGCAATAATCAGTACTGTGGTGATAACAGCGAAAATTGTTCTAAAGAACATGATGGATGTATCCCAGAGTCTTCTAATAACAATTGGAGTTAAAGGTAAGAGAGCTACGGTGGTTTATTTCTGAAGTTGCTAACTATATCCTACCTGTCTGAACTGTAATGGGTCGCAGTATTCACTTCTTTCAGATTCTTACAATAATCTGTCAGATTCTTAGGGGGTTTTAAATCAAATGCCTAGCTGTTGTTGACTTTGTTGAAGTTGATACCACAATGATTCAATTCGTTGAACCGCTTCGTTCGGAGTGAGTTTGCCGTTCGTCTCTAAACCGCAGATATAGCTTACACGCTGAGAAAATTCCTGCAAGTTTGCGTTAAACACTAAGTTCTCAGGCTTGGCATTGCCGCGATAGCGACTATGAGGGTACAAAAAGTTGTTTAGAGTAGTCATTTTTACCTCAATGCAATCATGACATTGAATAATCAATAGTGCTGTTTCTCAATCGCAGTAAGTTCCAATGCTTGGCTGCTCTCAGATTCTTACGATGATTTGTCTAAACAGCGATTGCTTGTGATCACAGCTTTTATTTTCAGCATTTGGCTCATTCTATTTGACAGAACCGATCGACGCTTAACCGCTCTGTCCGATCGGTCGAACAATGATTTCATTCACATCGACATCAGCGGGTTGTGTGATCGCAAACGCAATGGCACGCGCGATCGCATCCGCGGGAATCGCTGCTTCGCGGAATTGTGCTACCCACTGCGCTGCGTCAGGATCGCTGATGGTGTTGGGCAGTTCAGTCTCGGTATTGCCGGGTGAAATGACTGTGACGCGAATATCCGACGATTCCTGTCGCAGCCCCTCTGAAATCGCCCAGACTGCGTACTTAGTCGCGCAGTAAACCGCGGCAGTGGGATAGACAGCATGTCCTCCGATCGAGGACAAGTTAATAAACTGCCCGGATTGTTGTTGCTTGAAAGTAGGCAGGGCAGCAGCGATACCGTGAAGTACACCCCGAATGTTCACATCAATCATTCGGTTCCATTCATCAACCTTCAACACTTCTAGCTTGGAGAGCGGCATCAAGCCTGCATTGTTGACCATGACATCAATGCGACCAAACTTCTCTTTAGCAAATTCCACAAACGCTTGCATCTCTTCAAGCTTGGTCACATCAAGCACGTGGTATACCGCTGAACCCCCTCGATCGCGGATGTCGGACGCGATCGCTTCGAGTCGATCGGTGCGTCGCGCCCCCAACACAACCGCAAACCTTGGTGAGCGAGTAGTCTAGCGGTAGCTTCACCAATGCCGCTACTCGCGCCTGTAATCAGCACAACTTTCTGTGTATTTTCCTTGTTCTCATTAATAGTCATGAGATTGTATTTCCTGATTTCCCAGTAGTGGATTTAAAGTATTGCGTTAGGTGGAACAGGCGAGGTAGACTTCCTCACCGAACAACCGTTGTCGCGCCGATCTCATTTAGATCAGCGATCGCTTGCGGTGGAAGTTGCAGTTCTGCGGCTTTGAGGTTCTCACGTAAGTGATCAATTGATGAGGTTCCTGGAATCAGCAAGATATTGGGAGAGCGTTGAAGTAACCATGAGATCGCAACCTGCATGGTTGTCGCCCCAATCGACTCGGCAACAGACGCGAGTGTAGACGATTGCAGCGGCGTGAACCCACCCAGCGGGAAGTACGGCACGTAAGCAATTCCCTGCTGTGCGAGTTCGTCAATCAAAGCATCATCGTTGCGGTGCGCCACGTTGTACATGTTCTGCACACAGACGATCTCCGTGATGGTTTGCGCCTCAGTCACCTGCTTGAGCGTGACATTGCTGATTCCAAGGTGACGAAGCAGCCCTTGTTGTTTAAGTTCAGCCAGGACGGTTAGCGGCTCTGCCAGAGAAGCCTCCGATAGTCCGTGACCGTCGCCCATCATGCGGAGATTGACCACATCGATCGCATCAAGTCCAAGGTTGCGGAGATTGTCGTGAACCGCCGCGATTAGCTCTTGCCGTGACATGGCGGGCACCCATGATCCATCATCGGGACGGCGGGCACCGACTTTGGTGACAATTACCAGATCGTCTGGATAGGGATGCAAGGCTTGGCGAATGATCTGATTGGTAACGTGCGGACCGTAGAAGTCGCTGGTGTCGATGTGATTAACGCCAAGTGCAACTGCTTCGCGCAAAACAGCAATGGCAGCATCCACGTCACGTGGCGGACCAAAGACCCCTTTACCCGCAAGCTGCATTGCGCCGTACCCTAGACGCTTCACCGCGATCGACGTATTTGGTAGTGTGAAGCTGCCGCCCAGGTTTCTCTGATCGCTCATGGTTTGTTCCTCTTAAATGTTTATCAACGTCTCAAGACCTTAATGATAGGTAAAGCTCGGGGCGAACTCAGAATTTGGTTGCCAATCAGGACACAGAGTTAGATCAACAATTCCATGTTCGGTGCTACTGTCTCGCTCAGTGTCTTTACGGCAGCAACGAGTTGAGCAATCTGATGGGTACAGTCACCACTAATCCACGAACGAGGCGATCGTTCAATTTAACGCAGAGTTCCTAAGCAGGATCAGCATGAGCAAGCGCTAACTTCTGCTGCACCGCCACGACTGCTGGAAGCGGACGCCACAGAACAGTCATTTCCTCGATCAAGCCTGCCTCGTTGATGCGCCAATAGTCCATTCCGTCCAGTTCGATCGACCCGGTCGTAACCCTAAAAAACTCAGACACATGATCAGGACCTTGCATCATTTCGAGAAAGTCAAACTTATCAACCACGCCCAAAAGGGCTTCAACGACGGGTCTGATGGCTACCTTCCCTGTGAACGGTTCAGCGACGAGTGGGGTCTTGAGGATCACATCGTCAGCCATGTGAGTCAGCATGGCATCGAGGTCTTTGCGCTGCATCGCATCTGTGAAGGCATGAAGATGGCTTAGATTCATCGGTTTGCTCCTAATCAACAAAATTGCAAATCATCTCGCTAAAGTGTAGTGAGTTTCAGTTCTTGACCTCTTTCAGATTCTTACAATGATTTGTCAGATCCTAATTGGGTTAGCGAACTTGTCTCGGTGTCATGCCCGTGAATCGCTTAAACTGTTGCGTCAAATGACTTTGACTGGAGAAGCCGACCTGTAGGGCAATGTCTGCGATCGCTAAATCCGTTTTCAAGAGCATCGCTTTCGCCCGTTTCACGCGCTGTTGAATCACGTATTGGTGGGGTGAAATTCCGGTGGCATGTTTGAACAAACTGGCAAAGTAAGTGGGACTCACATGAATGACTGCTGCCATTTGTTCCAGTGACAACTCTCGATCGAGGTGATTGCAAATATAGTGAATTGTTTGCTGCAACTGAGCGTGAGTTAAGCTTCTATCTTTCAATGTAAGTGTTGACATGGTTAAAAAGGCCCTAATTTTTGGTAGTAAAGCAAGCGAAAGCTAGCCATCTAACTGGAGATGGCTTGTTCATCCTTAACCAGGTAAATTCAAAGTCAGCCCGTCAAGCAATCATCAAGGAGACAGGAACTTAATGACTGGCAGCGACAATGGCAGCCATTAACTGTGCCGTGTTCCAGCATCCGGTATATTGAACTCCATTGATAAACAGGGTGGGCGCAACCGTTACTCCACTGCGTACTCCACTCTCGATATCTTCATTGATGCGACCGACATGCGTTTGTTGAGACAGATGTTGCAGAAATTGGGAGATATCAAGTTCTAGCTCGTTAGCATACTCCACCAGATAGCCGTTTCCCAACGCTTGTTGATGGTTAAACAACATATCGTGCATCTGCCAAAACTGACCTTGGGCACCAGCTTCTTCAGCCGCTTGGGCGGCACGTTGAGCTTGAGCATGAATCTGGATTTGTGGAAAATGACGGAAAATAAAACATAAATAGGTCTCCCCAAAAGAAACACGAAGCTCTCGTCCAATGACTTTAATCATCCGGTAAACATCTGCACTCTTAGAACTTTGATAGTCGCCATACATCACCAGCACCACCGAGGCACTCAGCACACCTTGAATGTGATCTTGGGTGGAAGCTGGAACAACTAACGAATTGCGCTCTCGATCTTGGCTCATTCGATACCTCTGAGGGAGGAAATGCTTTCGCAAGCGGTACCTGCGGCGGACTAAGCCTACGCGCTACAACCCTCTTCATGCAATCTGGATACAGCAAACTTAAATTCTGCAACTTAAGCGTGGATTCGTGTTTGCTTGAATTAAATGTATGCCATTGCCCTCTAACTTGTCGTCACCTGAGAGTTGCGACTTTTGCAACCAAAGCGAATGATGGATTAGTCCCTCTTCCAATGTCATCATTGCTCCAACTCAGGTTGGACTCTGTAGTCAAACTAAAGGATGACTGGCTTACAAACTCACAATCCCACGTTTAACAGCAGCAATCACGGCTTGGGTACGATCGCTCACGCCCAACTTGCTTAAAATTCGATTCACATGGGTTTTGACCGTATTCTCACTGATACTTAAAGCAGTCGCAATATCTGGATTGCTCATTCCTTGCGCCATTAAACCCAGTACCTCTAACTCTCGTTCCCTGAGTTCTGGATTATTCAGACGCTGCACAAGTTTTGCTCCCACATCCGGTGGAATGTATTGCTGACCACGAGCAACGGTGCGAATTGCATTCAGCAACTCATTGGATTTAGTATCCTTGAGCAGGTAGCCTTGAGCACCAGCGTGCAATCCACGGTAGATATCTTCATCCCCATTGTAGGTAGTTAGCACGATGATTCGAGCAGGCTTAAATTCAGCACAAATGGCGCTGATAGCTTCCACTCCTCCTAATTCGGGCATTCGCAAATCCATCAGCGTGACATCTGGCTGGTATTTCCGAAAACAATCGATCGCCTGTTGCCCATTTTCTGCCTGGGCAACTACCGTCATTTCTGAATTGCGGTTGATGATCGTTGCCAATCCTTGCCGAACAATCAAATGATCGTCAGCAATGAGAACCCGAATCATCGTGGATTGGCTCGTCATCATGCTCACCCTCGATTAACAATGACAATAATTTCTGTTCCTTGCCCAGGTTGGCTCTCGATTGTCAGATGTGCTCCGATGTGCTCTGCTCGTTCACTCATACCCAACAATCCAAATCCGCCACTCATTGGAACACCAACCACGCCAAAGCCCTGTCCGTCGTCTCTGACTTGCAGGCGACACTGGGCATCGTCATAGACTAACTTAATTCTAATTTCATTCGCATTCGCATACTTAATCGCATTGGTGAGGGCTTCTTGCCCAATCCGGAGCAAGTTATTCTCTACCTCAGCGGGTAAGGAATAAGCGGTTCCCTGAATTGAGCAAATTAGAGCCGTATTGGTCGCCACTCTCATCTGGTTTACCAGACGCTCAAGGGCACTTGATAAATCACCGTCTTCTAGCAACTGGGGACGTAGTGCTGTCACCGAGCGACGCGCTTCAGTCAGTCCCGTACGGGCTAATTCCTCGATCGTGTCTAAATGCGCAAGGGTGGCTTCTGCATCATCGGTGAGCACTTGAGTTGCTGCATCAACCTGGATGAGAATGCCTGTGAATGCTTGGGCGAGGGTATCATGAATTTCACGCGCCATGCGGTTGCGTTCTTCCAGAATCGAAGCTTGTTCTGCTTGCTTAAGCGCTGTGATATCTCGCGTCAGCCAAATCACCTGCTTGTGCCGAAACGGGGCAATGCGAGCCGAGAGCCAGATTTCTCGTCCATTCAAAAAATCACTGTACTCGACGGTGAGAATTTGTTGGGTTCTCAGAACCTGTTGAATATAACCTAGAAATTCATCGGCTTGTTTCTCTCCGAGTTGATGCAGGGTTTTACCAATCATCCCCTCGATCGGGTGACATCGTAGATCCGGTTCCACTGCGACGGCTTCGATGATTTGCCCTTCAGCAGAAATTACATACAGCGGGTCGGGAATTGCTGCAATTAACGTCCGTAGCTCTGTCTCTGAAGCTTGCAGAGCGACTTCTGCCTGCTTGCGTTTAATTCCCAATGCCATCTCGCGAGCAGCAAACCCTAACGCCTCAAAGTGAGACACAGGAATGGGTTGTCGAGCAAACATCGCGACCATGCCAACAAGCTGCTCATCCAGCAGTATTGGATAGCCTGCAAATGCCACTAAGCCTTCTCGTTGCGCCCATTCTTGATCAACGAATGTCTCATCATCAAACAAATTGTTAATTAACCGCGGAGTACCTTCGCGCACAATTCGTTTACTATTGATGGAAATTCGACTGTAGGTGCCGTCAAGACGGGCATACATCCCCGCACTGGCTTGTAACTCTAAAATAGTCTGGTCTTGACTGATTGTCCAGATTCGAGTGAATGCCGCATCGAAGTGTTTCACCACCGCCTCCGCACAGCGTTGCAGCATCACGGGCAAACCATCACTTTGAGCCAGGGCACTGTTCACATCGGCGCGAAAAGCGGAGAGGATTGCCTGTTCCCGAAACTGAGCCTTGGACTGGCGCAGCACTTCTTCTGCACGCTTACGATCGCTGATGTCTGTAATCAGACCGTAGTACCCTTTTACTTGAGCATCGGCACCGAAATCGGGAATGAAGGTACCCCTGTAATATCTCTCATCAAATGGGTAAGGCATTTCTGCCTCGTACACGCTGACTTGACCCTCCAATGCTCGCTTAATATTCGGCGCAGCAATCTGATAGGCTGCCTCACCCAGGACTTCACGGACAGTCTTGCCAAGAATTTCATTCCGACTCCGCTTGAACCAGACTTCATACGTCTGATTCACAAACTGATAGCGTTGATTTGCATCCACGTAGCAGATTAGGGCAGGCAGAGCGTCGGTGATCAGCCGCAACTCTTGTTCTCGTAAGTGAAGCCTATCGTAGACATCGCGCAGTGCGGCTTCTGCTTGTTTGCGATCGCTAATATCTGCAACAACACCTTCGATGTAGCCATCGGTTGTGTTTAGATGATACGAGTAAAGGCCCCAGAATGACGTACCGTCTCGTTTCAACTTTTGAACTTCAAAGTTTTGCAGTTCACCATTACGCTGCAATAATTCAACCACTCGATCGCGATCGTCTGGATTCATATAAAAGTCTGTAGCGTATCGGATACCAATCAGTTCAGCGGGTGAATCAAAGCCAAACAGATTTGCATAGCATTGGTTGGCATCGAGAATTAATCCATCAGAAAGGCGCGTTCGGTAGATACCAACCTGTGAGTTTTCAAAGATAGCACGGAACTTAGCTTCACTTTGTCGTAATGCGGCTTCTGCTTGCTTTTGCAGCGTGATATCTCGCGCCAGCCAAATGACTTGATCATGCCGAATCGGTGCAATGCGTGCCGAAAGCCAGATTTCTCGTCCAGCAATCCATAGACTGTATTCAACGGTAAGCACTTGTTGGGTTCTCAGCGTCTGCTGAATATAACTCAGGAATTTATCGGCTTGTTCTTTTTCAAAAATTTGATGCAGTGTTTTACCAACCATCTCCTCAATTAGGCGATACACCTGCTTCGGATTTTCTTCGACTTTCTCGAACACTCGCCCTTCAGCACTGATAACACACAGAGAATCGGGAATGGCTGAAAAGAGTGCTCGCAGTTCTGCTTCAGAGGCTTGCAAAGCTGCGGTTCGTTCTGCAACCTGTTGTTCTAATGTGAGGTTGTAATCGGCGAGCAGTTTCTCGGCTTGCTTGCGCTCTGTGATGTCTTGAAAGGCGGCGATCGCACAAATAACATTTCCTTGTTTGTCAAAGACTGGCGTTCCCCAGGTTTCAACTGGAATTGTGGCGTTGTTTCGGCGGATTTCCATATCTTCAGAGTGGGTATGTTCGCCACTCAACGCCTGGATCATTGGCAGCTTTTCAGTCGGGTATTTTTGGTCGGTTCCCGCTAAATAAACTTGATAAGCCTCTGCCGCTTGCTCCGGTGTCACAGAAGGATCAGGCTCTTGACCCAATAGCTGAATTGCCCGTTGATTGAAGTAGGTAGGGCGTCCACTCACATCCGCAACTGCAATTCCCACGGGAACGGCTTCGAGAAACTGAGTTATCTTATCTTTACTCTTCCTCAGCTTTGCATAGAGTTTGGCGTTTTCGATCGCAATCGCTGCCTGAGTCGAGAGTAGATTCAAGATTTGCGATCGCTCTGGTGTAAATGCCCCAACCGCCAGTTGATTTTCCAGATACAATACGCCAACGAGTTTCGCTTGATTGAGAAGTGGCAAACAAAAGATAGATTTAGTTTGGTGCTGTTGAATGTAAGGTTCATGAATAAAATTTCCTTCACGAGTTGCATCATTTAAGATGACAGACTCCTGAGTCCGAATCACATATTGAATGATTGATTCAGGCAGTTGATTCGCCGTTGGAATTGATTGCAGCACTTGGGTCGCACAAACAGTTTCACCCTCAGCCAGTTCGCAAGCAGCCTCAATTCTCCATTCCCCTGAGTTCTCCAGAATCAAGTACCCAATTTGTGCGCCAGCATTCTCGATTAGAATTTGCATTAACGAACGGAGTAATTGCTCTAGCTCAATTTCTCGTGAAATTGCTTGGGATGCTTTTATCACTGCCGCCAAATCTAAATCGCTGTCTAAACGATTAGAGGTGGTTTCAGAAGGGGTAGAAATTGATGTGCAAGCGACTCTAGATGGCTGAGAAAAGAAATGCGGGTAACAGGTTTCTAAGTCTTTAACTTTAGCGTTTGCGCCCCAGCGATCGTAGCAGTAGTGGGCTTCTTTCATGTAGGTTTGAGCAATCTTTGCCCGACCACGCGCCAAATAATGTTTAGCGGCTAATTCATACGCTAATGCTTCTTCTTGAATCAACTCTTGCTCAGCAGCACCCGCGATCGCCCGTTCATAAAACTCCTCAGCCTCAAGAAATTGCCCTGAGACTCGCGCTTTTTCTGCCTCATCTAGATAGTATTTATGGAGATAATTCATTTCAAAAGTAAGAAGTGGGTTTGTTTGTCCAGCCGTAGCAACTCGATCAACCTCAGCGTGGTCAAATCGATCCACTGCAAAGCATCCAAAAACAGCACCAAAGGATGTTCCTTCGAGCCAAACACCCGAATGAACCGCCTGAAGACTCGATTAAAGCTATGATCGCCCCCACTTTGAGTATGATGTGTTCCTTGCCAATGTTCAGTTCAATTTTTGAGATAGCATCAATGATGCATTGTCCGTTGCTGCCCAAAGCGGCAAGTAGGCGCGATTGACACTGCACAATGTTTTTAGAATTAATATCTTTGGGAATGATATTGGCAGCATGGATTTTGCCGGGACTATTACTCAGGTCGATCGCAAGCGGCAGAAACGGAGATAAAGACATCGGGCGGAATGCTTCTGGGCGCTGTCGTATCCATTGTTCGATCCACGCTCCCCCAAAGTCTTCTGGAAGAATTGCAAGCGTTTGTTGATAGGCTTGAATACTGTATGCCTTTACTACGCCGTCTAAGTTGAGGGAGCACGTAATTTCATATTCTTGTCGGTAGCGAGTTAATTCCTGTGGAGAAGGATAATCTTGCTTCAGCAGTTTAACGACGATCGCTCGCTTATCTTGCTCGCTCCTGCCTCGATACACAAGCGATGTGGCACTCTCATAAATCTTTCTGTGGATAGTAACCCCGGCTAGAGCAATCATGCAACTCGCTCCTAATGCAGGACATGAGCCATAGCGCTAATTATAGCGACCTCCCCTGAAGGATTAAGGCAATCCAGCAAGCCGATGAGCAAAATTTGCATCAGTGTTTTCAAAAACGGACAGCAGGATCCCGTAGCGGGAATTGTCCACTTGTACCATTTAACAAATGAAGTGCGTCGTTAACAAATAAAGTAGAGGGTGAGTAAAATAGCTAGAAAGTTCTTAGAGTAGGGGCTCCGGCGATGAAACTGAGCTGAGACAAGCGATCGAGGGAGAAGCAACGGAGCCAAACTCCAATTGATTTAGCGGCGCTGTTCCACACGATCGATGTGATGCCAATGCGTCAGCAGGAGATGCTTTCCCGTCATTAGTTTGCAGTAAGAGATGTCCATTCGCCTTCGTTGTTACCTCTGGTGCGGTCTTGATGTGAGGCAATTCTGAATGGGTGAAGTAAGGAATATGGATCAGCAATTGCCTCAATTTATCCACCACGTTGTCGATCGCTTGCAGTCGGTTGAGGGGATTGTGGCGATCGCGTTGGGAGGCTCAAGGGCGAGAGGCACCCATACACCCAAGTCTGATGTGGATCTGGGGCTTTATTACCAGCCAGAGAACCCACTTGATCTCCTTGCACTCAATCACCTCGCCTCTGAACTGGACGACAGCCATCGCACAAACCTGATCACCCCAATCGGCGAGTGGGGAAAGTGGATGAATGGTGGGGGATGGCTCAAGGTGGAAGGCATTCCAGTCGACTTTCTCTATCGAGATGTGGCTCAGGTAATTCAGGTTATCGATGATTGTCATGCTGAAAAAATCACGATCGATTACCAACCTGGACACCCGCATGGCTTTGTATCTTCAATCTATAGAGCCCATTTGACATCTTTTAGAATGGTGAAAGAAGGCATCTACAACTTTCTTATCTAGTCGTTATGGCCTATTCCAGTAGTCTCACTGATGCCGAATGGGCAATACTTGAACCGCTATTGCCGCAACTCTTACCCCAGAAGAAACAGACACGACCTTGTGATTGGACGAAACGGGCGATCATTGATGGGATCCTCTACCAGCTGAAGAATGGTTGCAATTGGGTAGACTTGCCCAAAGACTTGCCGCCCTACTCCACCGTCTACTGGCACTACAAGCAGTGGCGAGCGGCCGGTGTCATCGAGCAACTGATGAGCACATTACATGCACAAGTGCGGGAGCAGGTGCAAAAAAAGCCTCGTTGGACAACGTTAATCATCATTGACTCCCAAGCGGTAAAGAATACTTGCAATGCGAGTGTGGACTCGAAGGGCTTTTGTTTTTACAAAGCGACGAATGGGATTAAGCGGCATCTCGCTGTTGACACACTGGGCTTTCCCTTCTTCACGCACTGCACCAAAGCCAGTGTTTCTGATGATGCGGGCTTGATTGAGATGCTGACGCTCAACCTCGCCTATTTTCAAGCCAAACCTGTCAATTTGCCCAAGACCACGATCCTGCTCGATCATGGTTATCACATTGACACTTTGATTGCGGCGTTAGAGCAAGTTTATCCGGCGATGATGACGAAAATCCGGTTTGAATTGTCCACGAAACCCTCGACGCAAGAGAAGGCAGCACAAGGCAAAACTGGCTTTGTGCCAGCAGTAGCTCGCTGGGTCATCGAACGCTCAAATGCCTGGATGGAGCGCTGTAAGAGCCTGGTGAAGAACTTTGAACGAACCTTGGTGAATGCTACGACTAAGATCAATCTTTGCTTTGTCAGATTAATGCTGAAGCGGCTTGCAACCGCTTCTTGAGATCTCAAACGGGTTCTATAGGCTTTGACAGTGCGTTTGACCAATTCCAACAAGTACTGATTTCGATTAAGCATGGATGATTGTGATTCGGGGTAAAGGTACACATCCATGATGTAACATCGAGTTTTTCTAGCTAACGACCCCATTCACTCGCTGCTAGCAACCTTTTGTTCTCAATCAATCGCCTCAATACGGTCGGTGTGCAATGGGATTGTTAGATTTCATCTCTGGATGCACATACTTCGAGAGCCCGATTCAATTCATTTCCAAAGCATTGTTCATTCTCGTCGCCCCAGTTATCCCGAAGTAAAGAAAGCAAGGGAACTAGTGAGGAATTACCCACCAGTTCTGCGGCCTCTAACACCCAGCTACCTGCATAATCAAGCTTGAGTTCTTCTCTTACTAGGTCAATTGTTCGTTGATCATTTCTTCTTGCGAGTCCAAGCAGTGCTTCACCCCGAATGTCACCGTTTTCTTCTTTGGTGCGGGCAAACAGTGCATCTCGGATTTCAGGTGTGTCTATGTCAGTTAGTGAGCCTAGCCCAAAGGTTGCCCAATCACGTACGTCATCGCCAGTATCAGAGGTGAGCTGAATCAATATGTTGATAGCATCATCATCAACATATCCACCCAGTGAGAAGGCCACACCTTCACGAATTTCAGGCTCAGGGCGATCAACAAGTTTGGAAAGTGGGACGATAGCACGTTCGTCTTTGCGATGACCTAGCGCATAAACGACTGAATGCACCACTGATGAGTCTTGATCCCGAAGCATTGGAATCAAAATATCCACTGACTCAGCAACATAGGTTGGATTTGAACAACCTAGTTGTCCTAAAATTCTTGCGCCAAGACATCTTTCTTCTGGCTTTGCAGACTCAGTGAGCCGAGATGCTAACCCGAACTCATTTTTCCCACCACGATGGCGGAGTACGTCTACGAAGTCCCACATAGCATCATCGTCTACTGCGGCCAATGCGATCGCAATGATCTCCTCAGAAGATCGACAATCATCTGCCCATGAACCTGCCACATTATTACCCATAACTGCTTAATAGGAAAATCTAACTATGTCTTGTGCCGCTCGGATACTCCTACCCAAACGAACGCCCTCCATGCCGGAGTGATGACGATTGTAGCGGACGCCCCGAAACTTGGAGTGAGCCTGTTTGCGGCCATCAACCCGCTTCCCACACCGTCCAGTGGCCGCACTCATTCAGAACACGCCACCCACCTGCCAGCCGTCCACTAATCCAGGGATGCTCCGCTCAGTCTGAGGCAGACCTGGATTGATCGTCCCTATCCAGAGAACACCCACAACCCAAGCCCGGGGAAGCTCCCACCCCATACTACCTACCCAAGGCAGAGGAACAGTACCCCATACCCCTCCCTCTCCCCTTACAGCTGCCGCCCATGCATGGGGAGTGTGCCTAGCCCGATCGCACGCCTGACAGGTAGGGGCAGTGCCCTTGAGGGGAGCGCCCTGCTGCCTGGCTCTGTCCCACCGCATCCAGCCTGACTGGTGGGGGGGAACTCTGCCCTCTGTTGGCTGCCCTGTAGGGTAGGTGATTGGCTGTCTGCTGACTGCTGGCTGCCCTGTGGGGTGGGTGATTGAATGGTCTGTTGAGTGGTTGATTAGAGGGCCTATTGGTCTGTTGGTTGGAGGGTTAGTTAGTGGTCGGTTCATCCCATCATGGCAATGAGTTTAGGGTAAACCAACCCACTCGCTGAACGCGCTGAGAACAGACTGTGGCACAGGCTCACGGTTGAACAGCAACGACCTTCTGACGAATGACTAAAGCTTCCGTGAAGGTCGTCCCAGTCACGCACCTTATCCAGAAGGCAGGGGCTATGCTGAGCCGTAACCATAGTCCCACACGGTCGATGAGCCTATTCATCTTGGTCGCTATACTTGCCGCTCTGCACTTCCTGCTTGCCTATGTGGTCCAGACGGTAGGGGCTCGGTTTAACCGTAGCCTTCGCCCTGCACCGCCCAGGTATCGGTTTTCACTTTCGTCTGTGGTTGTGGAGCTGTGGGCCTATCTTTTGGTGCTCTTGCCTTCCTGCATACCCTGGATCTGCCTCTGGAATGCCTTGATTTTTGGTCAATTGTATTACTGCTCTGACGCGTCGGGTCTCGACGTCCTGTCACCACCTTTCGTGCATCCGCCGAACTCGCCGACCAGCCCTTACCCTGATCTTGAGCGCAGCCAACAATTGTTGGGTGGTAGTGCAGACTTCTACCTCAACGGGATGAATGAGACCAAGCTCAACCTGGTCTGGGGCTGCTTCTTTCTCGGCATGGTAGCGACCCCTGAGATCGTGTTTTACCTCGTACAGCGTTTAGGCGCCTGGCTGGTGAAGCGTGCACAGCTGCGTTGAACGACCACACGACTGTTGTTTGGAGCACGGATGCGATGCACCTCACGACCGCCCCGGCTCAACAGGCCCGATCAGTCTTGCTAGACTAAATGGTCACGGCTCCGGTTTGCAACCAGAACAGTGCGGCCTTCAATCTGTCCTGACCCTCCTCCTCGAGGCGATCGCACCTCTACCCATCGCTCAACAGTTAGATATTGCCAGATCCGTGCCAGTCCCGTCCCTGTCCGTTGCACCCTGAACTGTAGGGACGTGTCTTCCCGGTGTCCTGTTTGTCATCCTCTCCCTGTAACGCCAAGCATGGAACCGTCCCATGTCACAGAATGGCTCTGCTGATTCACCTCACTGGTGAGTCTTCTCTATCCTCTTGCTGTGGACGATTAGTCGTGTTCGCAGTGCCTTCATCCCATCATGGCAATGCGTTTAGGGTAAACCCGTCCCGTGAAAACCTTGTGCAGAAGGCACCATAACAATGCTTTTACCCTAAAGTGCGATCGGGCGAGTGGTTCGCCGTCTGCCCTGACGCTCACAGGTATGTCCCTTCCATTCGCCGGCTGTGGTGCTCTTCCCTTTCCCTCTGCTGGGTGGTGGGTTGCTGGTTGGAGGGCAGGATTAACGCTCAAATCAGCGGTAGTAGAAACTTTGAACTTAGTACCAGTGATTCTTAACTGTCGCTGCATTTGAATGGGTATGCTGCCATACACACCTAATCGAGCCTGCACTAACTTTTACAGTCCGCTAGTTTCAGGATTTAAGCTCCGGCGTGCGAATGAGGAGAGTGCGCGCATCTTCTAGCGCCGCCGTACGATGTACTGGTTCATGACTGTCTTTTGCTAGCAAGCGCGGCATGGACAAAAACGCGTTTAAGGAAGGGTAAGATACTGCCACGACAGCATCCCATTCCTCGTTTTCTGGCGCAGTAAGTTTCGCTAAAACATCTGTAACCCACCAAACGTGACCACCGACACTTGCCACTCTAATTTTGACTGCTTCCAAATACCGCTGATAGGCTTCTCGCCCAGTACAGGGGTCAAAACCAGCATCTGTTGGATAAGCTGCCTGCGCTCGAAAGCGTAATAGATTCAGCGATGTCACTGGTGTTTCTGGTGGAATCGCATTCATAATTCGATCAAAATCGGCTTGCGTCGGATTCACAGTCTGCTGCATACAGCTTGCCCCATCACTGCACAGTGTATGCTTTTAAGCTAAGCTGCTTTTGATGCATTGTGAACAGGAATCTGCAGACTAATCGCTTCGCAGGTTTCAAAGCGGCGCTTCATAAGTAATGTTTGCGCAGCTGAATCTCTGGCATCGACAGGTGAACTTGAAAAACGGCTTCCTCAAAGAGTTTGCAGCATAACTAGTTATCAAATGGCAGCCAGCGACAAAGACTGACGAAAGTCATGGCTTTTGCCGTGCCGGATCGCGCAAGATGACAGTGGCGATGCTTGCGGTTTGACCTCATGACAGCTCTCAGTCCCTTTTCCTCCTTACGACGCACTGTCCGGTTCGTGGAATGGATCGTCCTGCTGGCTGAGCTGTTGGAAGGCTGGCTCAGCACTTACTTTCGGGAGAAGCCACAACTGCTGGCACTTTTCTGCGCTTATATCGGGCTCTTTTTTCTCCTGAGTTGCTCTCTGCCGCTGGCGCGTTCGGTTTGGCAACGCCGGGCTTATGTGGCCGTGGAGCTGCTGCTGCTGCTGTCCGCTTTCAGTCTGCGCTTGTGGTTTGATATTTTTCTTTACTTCGTGTTGGCCAAAAGCTGCTTGCTGCTGCGACGGCGCGAAGTGCTTTTAGCCGTGCTGGTGTTAGGTATGGGCAAGCTGGCGATCAACGCCTGGACACTACCGGCCAGGATTACAGAAATGGTTGCTCAAGTGCAGACGGGGCATGCAGCTACCGTTTACAACCTGCAAGCGATTTTGTGGGCGTCCTCTGTCAGCTATGTCGGAGCCAGCTTGTTTGCCGTTTGTTTTGGCTTTGTCCTGGTCTCTGAGCATCAGAATCGGCAGCGGGCTGAGTCGCTGGCCCAACAAGTTGAGACGCAAGCCGCCACGCTAGAACGCACTCGGATTGCGCGGGAAATTCACGATTCCTTAGGACATTCGCTCACCACCTTGGATGTGCAGCTGGAGTTAGCCGCACGTTTAGCAGTTGGTGAGCGCCCCGAGGCAGATGCGGCTTTGGCGATCGCGCGTCAGCTGGCCAAGCAGTGCTTACAGGATGTGCGGCGCTCGGTGCAAACCATCCGCCAAAATGATTTTGATCTAAACCAAGCGCTCCAGGCGTTAGCGGCACAGATCCAACAGTCTCATCCCCTGCGGATTCGGCTCCACTTAAACCTGCCGCCACTCTCTCCCGCCGTGAGTCACCAGCTTTATTGCTTGGTGCAAGAAGGGCTCACGAACGTGCAAAAGCACGCTCAAGCCACCGTCGTGTATCTGAATGGGTATGCCTCGGCAACAGCAATCGTGCTGGAATTACAAGATGACGGGGTGGGCTTTGATCCGGCTACGGTTGAGCACGGTTTTGGTTTACGGGGGATGCAAGAGCGGATGCACTTGCTGAACGGCCAGATGACCATCTACAGTGTTAAAAATCAAGGCACCCAGATTCAGGTGCGATTGCCCTCATGATTCGGATACTGCTGGTCGATGACCAACCGCTCTTTCGGCAAGGACTGGCCGCGTTACTGGCGCTGGAACCAGAAACGGTCGTCGTGGGGCAGGCAGGCAATGGGCGCGAAGCGATCGCCCTCACAGCGCAACTGCAACCCGATGTGATTCTGATGGATGTGCGGATGCCTGTTTGCAGTGGTGTGGTGGCCACTCGTGAAATCCATCAACGGTTTCCCTGGATTCGCATTCTCATGCTGACCACCTTTGATGAGGATGAAGCGATTTGGGAGTCTCTGCAAGCCGGTGCACTCGGCTATCTACTGAAAAGTACGCCTTCTGAGCAGTTAGCCGCCGCCATCCGCACCTTGCATCAAGGCTACAGCCAACTCGGTCCCACGATCGCACCGAAGGTCTTCGCTCAGATCGGGTTGCCAGCCAAACCCAAAGCGGATTATAGCCACCTGTTGAGCGAACGCGAACGCGAAGTACTGACGCTCTTGGGTGAAGGTAAAAGCAACCGCGAAATTGCACAAGTGCTGCATCTGACCGAAGGTACGGTGAAAAACCATGTCACTCGCATTTTATGTCAGCTTGGCGTGCGCGACCGCACGCAAGCAGCACTTTGGGTGCAACAGCATTGGCGTTAGCAGGCCACAGCCACCGCCAAGGCGGCATGACTAAGGTCATTTCAAGCCATGACTTTAGCCCAGGACTACCAGGGTGTCGCACCCGTATCTTGAGAGAAGCTTGTTTCATTCTCAATGGTTTCCCCATGCAAAAGCGAGTGACGATGATGACTTGGATGCTGAGCAGCCTGCTTTGGGGCGTTGCTCTGAGTGATGGCAAAGCGGTTCAGGCAGGTGTTCGCACTTGTCTCAGTGCCACCTCTATCGCTGGCATCGATTTCAGCGATGATTGCAAAGCAATGTCTCTGGGTCATGCACTGCCTGATGCCGAACGCTTCAAGCTGAGTACGGCGCGTCAGGTGGCCGTTGTGATTGCTCAGTACAACACAGGCTTTGCGGTGGCGCATGCGCCGCCAACGGTCAAGGGACTCCTTGCCATCCGCTATGACCCACGTCCAACCCAATTTGCCTCATCGACTGTTCGTGTGCGGTGTCCAACAGCCTTTAGTCCAGCGGGTCAGCTTGGTTGCGCTATGATCGCCGCCTTGTCAAAACCGCGCCTTGCCCCTCGGTAAGTAACGCTGATAGCACTGCTCATTGTGGTAACGGCTTCAAAGGGTTACCGACAGTCACAACTTTTAGTTCAAAACGAGGAGAACGGCGATGAATCGACGGATACTGCAGCAAACAATGGGCATGCTGTTTTTAGGGCTACTCTTGGCGCAGGCGCAACGTGTCGCCGCCCAAGCCCAACCAACGCCAGAAGTGACGATCGATCAATTTCTGCGTTCCAATGCCCCGCTGCCAGGGGCTGATGCGCAAGCGCAACAACAGTACTTGAGTCTTAGAAGTTGGATGGGCGCTTATCAAGCAACACGTCAAGAGGGCAACCATTACCTGGCGATGTTCGAACAGGGTGCGCTGCCAGTGTTTGTTGAACTGAATGCCAGTGGGCAAATCAAACGTTATGGGGCTGGGTGCCCCCGCTCTCAGTCGCTCTCTTTGAGTCAACTGCCGGCCGCTCTTAGACAAGTCTGGTCAAAATGTACGACCCTTAGCCCTTAAAACCGCTTTGGTCGAATCACAGATGAATGAGTTGTCAGCGATCAAGCCATGACTTTGGTGCCTGATTGACTGACAGAAGTGGGGGCTTATCGACGGAAAGCATTGACAATTGCAGCTTCCAGGTCAGACAGAGGAAAGAGTCGTAAGCTGTTGCCAAGCAAAAATCAAGCAACAGTCATGCAAAACGCCTCTCGCCTTTACGATGCACTGCGGTCCTTTGTCGGTCAATCGGCTTGGAGCGATCGCCGACATGCGTTAGTTTTGGTCTGGATGATCATTGGTGTCATCCACGAAGGCAGTGTCAATGTGACCCACTGGCTGTCACATGGCGAAACGACGGCGCGCCAAGCGCAGAGCACTCAAAGGTGATTTTCCCGGTGGTTACATAATCCTCGGATGCATCCGAGGATTATGTAGTGTCCACTGCTTCAAACGGCGTTAGCCCAGTGGCAAGACCCCATGCTTTATCTCAACTTTGATACCACCATGCTTGGGGCTCAGTGCTTCGTAATTCGGCTTGGTGATCGTCTACCGGGGTCGTGCGATTCCGGTGATCTGGCGCGTGCTGGAGCATGGCAGTAGCAGTTGTGAATGAACAGAAAAGATAGCGCACTTTGCAAATGAGTGGCGCAACAAGTGAGAGCCGCTTCAGGCTAACATTCTACCTTCTGATTAGTTGATATGAAACTGCGTTTAAGGAACAGCCATTGGCAGTGTATAAAATCCTGAAACGCGTGCAGGCTAAAACTTTGTTGCAAGCTCTTTTGCTCAGTCATACCAGCACTACTAGAACAAATAGGGCACCAATTGTTTAGTACGTTGCCTGTAAGCTTCATACTCGTCACCAAACTGATCGAGCAGCATTTGTTCTTCTTTACCAATACGAGTCGCATAGGCAATACTGAAACTGATAATGCCAGCCAAGCCTGCAATCCAGTTCGGCAGCAGTAAGGCTTGAGCCATACACCATAGCAAAACAGAAGTATACATGGGATGGCGAATGTGTTGGTAAACCCCATTGCTGATTAAGGTATGTCCAACTCGAATTTGCAACGTTGGCGACCAATTTTGACCTAAATCGTGATGAGCACACCAGAACAGCCAGAGCGCGATCACAAATGTGATAAGGCCTAATCCATTCACCCAAATGGGCAAACTGTAGTTGGCGATGTTCAGCCAGGATGAGAACATGTAAACGAATGGTAGAAGCAACATCCCCACAAAGATGAGTACAAGCGTTAGCTTCTCCTGAGACGTTTTTCGATTATCAACGAAAGTATTCTTCTGATACTCTCGCTGATAGGGAAGGCGAGTAAGCAAACTCAGCACAACGCCGATCGTAAATAGCAGTTTTAAGGTGAGTGGATGCATGACGGCAATCAGAATACAAACAAACATGAGTGGCAGTGTAGCGATCGTCGCCCATCTCCGTCTTGCCCATTGTTCCGATTTTTGGACTAATCTTCCGCCATGCTTAGAGGCTATCCCGATATGCCTTGGGCGTGGTTGACGTATATTGGCGGAAGCAGCGTGTAAAGTGGCTTTGACTCTTAAATCCAATCTGTCCCAGAATCTCTGTGATGGATAACTCTGGTTTAGTAAGCAATTGTTTGGCTCGCTCAAGCCGGCATTGGGTAACGTACTGATGCGGTGCTAGCCCAACAGATTGCTTGAATAAGCTCGAGAAATAATGAGGACTCAGATGAACCATTGCAGCAATGTCAGCCAAGCGGATGTCCTGATCGAGATGGTCATGAATATAAGCGATCGCTTGCTGTAACAACGGGTTGGGTAAGCCGCCTGTGTGCGCTTGAATCCTGAATCGTTGAGTGGAATACCGCCAGAGCAAATGACTTGAGAGAGCAGCTGCCATTGAATCTGCATACAATCCGCTATCCACACTGCCCCATTCAAGTTCGGTTTTCAGTGCCAGGGCAATTTGATGAATCAATGGATCATGCACTTTCAATTGCGGCACAAGTTCTGCATCCTTGCCATCAACCCACTGATCAATCATCCGCGCCAATATGGTTGGATCTAGGAAAAGGTTGATGTATTCAACGTCCTGATCACATTGCGCTAGGGGACTCATTTGCTCGGCTGGAAGAATCACCGCATCGCCGCAGTTGTAATATTCCGTTTCCCAGCCTTCAGCCCGTTTGAACCGGACGGCGTAGGGCTTCATACAAATGGCAATCACCTGTTGAGGATGGCTATGCACCGGGATCTCATGGGCAGGCTGATGATGATAAGCAAAGTCCAGCCCTCGCCAACCTGCCTGATTGCTGGAAAGAACTGGCGCGTTTAGCCCCTGTTGTTGCCGAATCTTCGCATCAGTTAGATCAAGGTTGATTAAGTCATTTGCTACCATACTTGTGCAACTGCGTTGAATGCCATCTCATCGAGAGTCGCCTTCCCTTAGTCTACCGATTCCTGCTATAAGTTCTCATCCCTCGCTGCCAAACACTGATTAAGTCATGCAAATAATCGTTCGTGAAGGAGCGACAGTGCTCCGACGTGGCAGTGTTCCTCGGCTCTCTCCTCTGCCTCAAGTAGTAAATAAAATTCTCCAGTTGAGCGGGTGTGGTCAGAGCAGGGCTGCTGGCGAGCCCAAGTATCTCACCCTAACCCTGCCGCTGTTATCTTAAACTGCCCTTTTTGAACCAGGCCGCCCCATCAAATTGGTAAATAAACGCAAAGTCCAACTTTACGCTGGATTTTCAGTGTTTTATGGCCGTTCACTGTGTTGTCCTGGGTGGCGTTAAACAATTGGTGAATTTGACAGACGATCATCGTCGTATTCTCGAGTTCTTTGGGTCTACCTGTCGGCAATGTAATGCTTCATTGTGTCAGTTGAAAGTGCCCAATGTGGGTGATACTATGTCAAGCAATGATTGCTCAAACATCGTTATGTGGCTGGATTCCCAAAGGGGTTTCTCACACTACTTCTGAATGCTGAGCTATTTCCGGCAAAGTCTAATAAACGCTTAGAGATCACGAAAGTATGTACGCTGCCAGAGCCAGCATAAGCTAAAAAAGAAACCTGTCATTGTCAAAAGCATGGCACTCAAGACAAAGATTGAAAGAGTCAGAAGTGCGATTGTCAAATTCATTGCTGTTTCCATTTTTTACTAGACTTGTTGCTTTTTAACGGAAAAAATCGCTGAAATCCTCACGCTGCATGGGTTTTAGCCCCTGACCGCAGGAATCAACCGAAAAGCTTAATATGACTAGGTTTCACGACTTTTTCAACCTTATATAGCAACAGGTCTACTAATCGTTCATGACCACAGATAGATCAATAAAAAGAGTACGATCCAAATAACATCAACAAAGTGCCAGAATAAAGCGATAGCACTGAAGCCAGCATGATTTTCAGGAGTTGCGTGATGCGAGGTCAGTGAGCGTAGCAATACCATTACCTGTAAGAGAATACCGACTAACACATGCAAACCATGAAACCCTGTTAACAAATAAAAGGTTGCACCGAATAATCCAGTTGTCAGACCAAATGAAAGTCCCCGCCATTCAATTGCTTGACCAACCAGAAAATAGGTTCCCATGACAGCGGTAAGTAGCAGTAGCCCACGAAATTGATGTAGATGATTGCGATCGAGGGCACGTTCTGCAAAATAAATAACGAAACTGCTAGAAACCAGAATGACCGTATTGATGGCAGGTTTTGTGATATCTAAACCAGAAAAACCAGATGGAAACCAATGCGAGGAGGCTAACCGTAAGGCAATGTACGTCACGAAAAAGCTGAGGAAAACAACGCTTTCTGACAGCAGGAACACCGTAAAGCCGAACATCAAGTTGCCATGTTCGGGAGTGGCAGAGCCGCCGTTGTTTCGCTGCTGGCGCGATCGTCGGATTGGAATTGAACGTTCCATCGTTAGTGCCTTTACCTATGAAGAACAATGAGACAGATGTCTCTGCTTACGATTCGCCAAAGATGGAGCTACCGTATCCATACGGTGGTGCAGTGACGACTGGGATTTCCTCAAAATTCTCGATCGGGGGTGGCGAAGAGATTGTCCACTCTAATCCTGTGGCACGCCAAGGATTGCTGGGAGCTTTCCTGCCTCTGATCCAGCAACTCACAATATTGACGATAAATGGTAATGTTGACATCCCTAGTAAGAAGGCTCCCAGACTGGAAATAATGTTCCAGTCGACATATTGTGGGTTGTACGAAGACACCCGTCGCACCATGCCCTGCAAGCCCAACGGATGCATGGGAAAGAACGTTAAATTGGCACCAATAAAGGTGAGCCAAAAGTGCAATTTGCCCCAACCCTCGACATACATCCGCCCGGTGATTTTAGGAAACCAGAAGTAAAGAGCGGCAAAGATCGCCATTGTGATGGTATTGAACACAACGTAGTGGAAATGTCCCACCACAAAATAGGTGTTGTTCACGTGCAAATCGAACGGCACCATCCCCATCATTACACCTGTAATGCCAGCAAAGATGAACATAGTAATGCCGCCCAGTGCGAAGAGCATTGGTGTTTCTAGCCGCAACTTACCGCGCCAAATAGTTGCTGTCCAGGCAAACACTTTTACACCTGTCGGGACAGCGACCAATGCTGTTGTGAACATAAATAGCATTCGCATCCAGCCCGGAGTGCCACTGGCAAACATATGATGCACCCAAACCGAGATGCTTACTAACGAAATACCCAAGGAAGCGATCGCCACTGATCGATAGCCAAACAATGGTTTACGCGCAAAAGCAGGAACAATTTCGGAAAAGATCCCAAAAGCAGGCAGCACCATCACATATACTGCTGGATGGGAATAGAACCAGAACAAATGCTGATAGAGAATGGGACTACCTCCTTGGAAAGGACTGAAAAAGGCGGTACCAAAGGTAAGGTCAAAAAACAGCAAAACAATGGCACCCGTGAGAGCCGGTAGGCAGGACAGTTGCAGCAACTGGGCACTCAACACCGTCCAAACAAAAATCGGCATTCGAAAATAGGTCATACCTGGTGCTCGCATCCGTACAATGGTGGTGACCAAGTTCACGGCTCCCATAATTGAGGAAACCCCTAACAGTGCGACTCCCAAGAGCCACATAAATTCGCCATTAAGGACATGACCTGATGGGTTCTGAATGCTAGTGGGTGGATACGACCACCAGCCCGCCTGAGCAGCGCCACTGGGCAGTAAAAAGCTTACTAGCAGCAGGATGCCAGAGATGGGGATAAGCCAGTATGCGATCGCGTTCAAAGTGGGAAATGCCATATCGCGTGCGCCAATCATCAGGGGCACCAGGTAGTTGGCTAGCCCGACTAGCGACGGGATAATCCACAGGAAGATCATCATTGTGCCGTGCAGCGTGAACAGCCCATTGTAGAAGGGACGATCCACCAGATCGGATTGGGGTGTGATCAGCTCCCCCCGGATGATCATGGAGAGCAATCCAGCGATGAGAAAGAAGATAAATGAAGTGACTAAATACTGTACTCCAATCACCTTGTGATCCGTGCTGAAACTAAAGTAGCGTTGCCAGCCTGTTTGCTCAAGGTGAGAGCCTGATAAGTCACCAGCGCCAACAGTGCCTTCAATAGGATTGTTTGCCATCTGCTTTTATCTATGGATTACTGGAATAATTGACAATGACGGGTGAGGCAGGTGGAATTGCCACCCAGCCACTACTGAACGCTTTCCTAGTTCGTTGAGAGTGTTCTGCTAAAGCTGGGTTACTGGCAGGAGAAGGATTGCGGGTAGACGCTTGAGCTAGCCACTGCTGAAAGACTTCGGGCGACTCGACGTAAACATCGGCTTCCATTAACGCAAAGTAAGTGCCGCTAAACTGGGAGTCGCGCAGCCGATATTTACCTGCCTGAAGCGGTGTCAGCGTCAAGTCAATCGTGCGATTGGGGATGACATCCTGCTTGATGCGAAATTCTGGCACGTAAAACCCATGCAGCACATCCTGCGATCGCAGTGCTAAGCGAGTGGTCTGATTCAGCGTCAGATGGAGTTCCGTACTGGTCGTGCTATCTGGATAGCGGAATAACCATGACCACTGCTTTGCCGTCACGTCGATAGTCTCAACCGCTGGTTTAGATGTAGCCACTGTTTGAGCGTTCGCAGACTCTTCCATTGGCAGATGTAAATGCACAACCGATGTCAAGCCTTGAATGTCAATTTGTTGATAAATCATATAGCTCTGAGCGGCAATCCACAGTACTAACAGCACTGGAACGACAGTCCACAGGATTTCTAATGTAGAATTCCCTTCGATCGCCGGACCATCGCTCCAATCGCCCTTTACCGCCCGACCTGTGAGAATGGCATAGGCAAGTACTCCAGTGATGCCCAGAAACACGAATGTTCCCAACGACACGAGAAAACTAAATAAATCATCCACATACTTTGCCTCAGCTGTTGCTTGACCAGGCATCCAGGAGTAAGCCTGTTGTCCCATCCATCGGCTAATCACCATCAACCCAGCGATAAAAATAGCCAGTAATAGAGCGTTAGTAAGTTTCATCGTTGCGCCTCTTCCAACTTTCGCACCACCTCTACTTCAACACCACATCCGGACGTTGCCCCTGCCGCAATAACTCTGCCGCTGTGGTGTGAATCCCAAACTGACTTCCCATATGTGCTCCCAGCGTTCCATGCACCAACATAATGCCTAAAATGGCAACACAGGCAGCCAGGTAGCCCCACTGCACCTGTCTGGGCTGATCCTTACGCCAGCCATAGCGCTGAAACCCTCTCCATACAGTTACTACAACAACCAGCGCTAGCAGCAAAACACCACCCAAGCCATGCAAGAGCATGGTTGCGCCAGCACTCAAACCCCAGGTACTCGTCACGTCAGCAGGTGGATCTGCCAACAGCATCTCAAAAAATCCGGCGGCAACAGTGAAGAATGTAATGACGGCTGCTGCCAGCACGTTGTACCAGCCAATATCGTAGAAACCTTTACGAAGTGCTGTCAGTGCAAAAAATTTGAAAATGGGTTTTTCGAGTGGAAATAAGGTTGCCGCGACATCAAACGCAAACGCAATGATAAACAGTCCCAGCGTCAAATGTACTAGATTTGGGTGAATTGGGATGTCGTAGGGTAAACCATTGGCATGGAGCTTGAGTCCCACCCGATCGAGCAGTTGCATGTTCATATGCTCCCCCGTTTCATTGCCTCCACCACAGGCTCTACATGCAGCCCATAGACCCACACTAATCGATCGCCCAAAAACACTTGAAAGGAGACCAGGCAAATTAACGTCGCTGCAACTCCAAGATAAGCAGGGGGGACTTTCAATGGATTACGGTTGCGAATAACAAAGCGCCAGGCAACGATCGCGGTGAGGATGGGTGCTAGCGACCAACCCGTAATCGTGTGTAAATTGAGCGTTGGTTTAGCGGCAGCGTAGGGTTCTGCTAATCCTGCCTCAAATTGTCCCACAATGATGGCTAAGAAAATGAACAGAGCCGCTACCAGTAGATTCCAGAAACTTACCTCAAAAAAATGGTGCTTGCGAGTCAAGTAACCAACAACATCACAGAAAACAGAGAAAAACACGGCTGTAATAACAAAGTGGACAATGATGGGATGGATCGCGTCGGGGTACGGTAGATTAGCGTTATTAAGCGTCAGAGCTAGCATGGTTTCCTCTCTGATAGATCTAAAAGACTTACGGGGCGATTGCATGATTTGCCCGATGGAACACTTCGTCACTTAACCATTCTGTGGTCACCTTCAAATCATGAACGGGTGCAGGCAGCATTTCCAGATAGGTGAGATGACGAATCGCGTGCCCCAGCCTGCCGGTAATTTCGTAGCGATTAAAAATGTCAGCAGCAGCCTCCTCGTTGCCCAGTTTCATCAACGTACCGCGCAACAGCACATGTCCCACCCGTGGCACCTCTCCAGCGGAAACCTGAATCAGGTTATGCGCGATCGCCTTGGCTTGTTGATAGGCCACCTGTGCTAACGCTGGTTCTGGTTTCTGATGGGTGACACAGTCCCCCCCGGCAAAGACCTCTGGATAACCGACTAAGTGAAGGGTTGGGACAATAAAGGGGCGTCCATGTTTGTCGCGGTGTTCTGGTGGAATAGCAAGATTTTTCACCAACGGATGTGTGGCGGTTCCTGCTGTCCAGACGATCGTTTCCGCATCCAGTGCAACGGGTTTTCCGTCATGCGTGTACTCCACTCTGCCGGGTTTAAGAGCAGTCACTGGGGCACCCGTTAGCAACTCCACAGGTACTCGGCGTTGTTGCAATGCCTGGAGTGCCGTCTCACGCAATCCCTCATTGGCGTCTCCAGAAAGAATTTGAAGACCGCGATTGATCAACACAATGCGAATCTCCTGGGGATTGCCGCCGAATGTGGCGTACCACGCTGGTAGCCCATCAGCCAAGGTGGCTGCCAGTTCTACCCCAGTAGGACCGGCTCCAATAATGGCTATAGTGAGCAGTTTTTGGCGGATCTGGGCATCATCCGTCTGGCTGGCGCGTTGCAGGGATTGGCGCAACTGGTGGCGCAGGGCGATCGCTTCCTGCCCACTCCGAAAAGCAAGCGAGTTTTCGGCTGCACCCGGTGTACCAAAGTAACCCGTGATGCTTCCCAGCGCTAACACCAGATTGTTGTAGCGGTAATAGGAACCAGAAGCCAGTGCCACCCTCCGCTCCGACAGATCAATGGCTTGAACCGTATCCTGCACAAAGGCGGTACCGCTATCTTGCAGCAACTCCTGATAGGTTGGGCAAACCTGATCGACTGCCATCTGTCCATTCAGTAATTCAAACAGCAGTGGCTTAAACACAAACCGTTCTGATTGATCGATAAGCACAACCTGCCCCACATAATGTTGGTGGCTCAGATAGAGCGCTGTAAACAATCCGGTGAAACCACCCCCGACGATCACAGTTTGAGGCCGTAGGGGTGGGGACATTATTTCGCTCACTTGAACCTCCTGTAACGTGACCATGAACGAGGCAGAGAATCGGGAAATAGAATCTATAGAAAGATGTCTTAAACGCTTCGTAGCACTAGATAGCAGTGAAAAATCTGTTGCTCAATCATCTAACCTGCATCAATAGATGCCTAGTGAAGATCACCACGTTAGACGGAACTTAAAGCAATTTGTAGTGGGGTGGGCAACGCCACTCTCTTTCAGGTGCATTGCCAAAAGTTTGTGGGTGTCGCTTAATCGCTGTTCCAACAATTGATAATGAAGTAGGCTGACTCACCAGTTATGACTTTATTTTGGGAGCATTATTCCATCTGTTCTGATGGAGAACTGTCATAAGTTCTCAGCTAACTTGACGATCTTGGGTGGCTAGAAAGCGAGGATTGTTGAACACTGTTGGACATCACGCAACGTTTGCGATCTCAACTAAAGGAGAGAAAGCCGTGATTGCTCCAACGCACACCACAGGTTCCACACAACTCGACGAACTGTGCATTAACACCATTCGCACTCTGTCAATGGATGCCGTACAACAGGCAAACTCTGGACATCCCGGCACACCGATGGCGATGGCTCCAGTTGCTTACTGCTTGTGGCAGCGTTTCTTACGCTTTGATCCAGACGATCCCATTTGGGCAAACCGCGATCGCTTCGTACTCTCTGCGGGTCATGCTTCAATGCTGCTGTACTCGCTGCTGCATCTTACAGGTGTGAGAACAGTCAACGCCAAATACGAGCAGTTAGGTGAACCCTCAGTGACGCTGGATGACATCAAGCGCTTCCGTCAACTTGATAGCAAGTGTCCCGGTCATCCCGAATACCGCTGGACGTCTGGCGTTGAAACCACGACAGGACCACTGGGGCAGGGTGTAGCAACGAGTGTCGGTATGGCGATCGCGCAGCAGTGGATGGCGCAGCACTTCAACCGTCCCAGCTTCGAGATGTTTAACTACAATGTCTATGCGCTTTGTGGTGATGGTTGCATGATGGAAGGCATTTCCAATGAAGCTGCTTCTTTGGCAGGTCACCTCCAACTCTCAAATTTGTGCTGGATTTACGATAATAATCACATCACGATTGAAGGACAGACAGCACTTACCTTCAGCGACGACGTCGAGACACGCTTTCTGGCGTATGGCTGGAATGTGATTCGAGTCAGTAATGCGAACGATTTAGAAATGCTGGAGCAGGCATTCAAAACCTTCCACCAAACCCATGATCGTCCCATGTTGATCATTGTTGATAGCCATATTGGTTACGGTGCACCGCACAAGCAAGATACCAGTGCAGCGCATGGCGAACCGCTGGGAGAAGATGAAATCCGCGCTGCTAAGCGGAGCTATGGCTGGCCGGAAGATGCCAAATTTTTAATTCCGAGCGCTGTGCGAGAACACTTCCAGTCGGGATTGGGAGAACGAGGACACACCTTGCGCCAGCAGTGGATGCAACGCTTTACGGAATATGCCTCACAGTATCCCGCTCTGGCAGAACAACTCTACAAAATGCAGCATCGTCAACTTCCCGATAGTTGGGAAACGGCACTGCCATCCTTTGCCACTGACTCAAAGGGCTTATCTGGGCGAGATGCCTCGGCAAAGGTTTTGAATGCGGTCGCTCAACAAGTGCCGTGGCTCATCGGTGGTGCCGCTGACCTGGCTCCCTCGACAAAAACGCGACTCACCTTTGAGGGAGCCGGAGATTTTAGTGCAAACGATCGAGCAGGACGTAATTTCCACTTTGGTATCCGCGAACATGCGATGGGAGCGATCCTCAACGGACTGTCACTCAGCAAAGTCCGTCCGTATGGATCAGGATTTTTCATCTTCAGTGACTATGGTCGTCCAGCGATTCGGCTAGGCGCATTGATGGAAATTCCCGTGATTTATCTCTTTACCCACGACTCGATTGGCGTGGGTGAAGATGGACCAACCCATCAACCGGTTGAGCAGTTAGCATCCCTCCGGGCCATACCAGGGCTAATTACCTTGCGACCTGCCGATGCTAATGAAGTCGTGGAAGCATGGCGCTTCATCTTGCAATTACAGCATCAGCCCGTTTGTTTGGTGCTGACTCGTCAGGCACTCCCGACCCTGGATCGAACGCGATATGCGACTGCTTCAGAGTTTGCAAAGGGTGCATACATCCTGGCAGATGCTGACGATGGCAAACCAGATGTGCTGTTGCTGGCAACCGGAAGCGAAGTCTCACTGTGTATCCAAGCATATGAACAACTCAAGACAGACGGCATCAAAGCGCGAGTGGTGAGCATGCCGTCCTGGGAATTGTTTGAGCAGCAAAGTCAGGACTATCGCGACCAAGTGTTGCCACCGCAAATTACCGCCCGCGTCTCCGTTGAACAAGCCGCTACCTTCGGCTGGGAGCGGTATGTCGGTCGTACCGGACAAATGATTGGTATGCATACCTTTGGCTCATCTGCCCCGCTGAAGGATTTGCAAAAGAAATTTGGCTTCACGCCCGATGCCATTCTTGATGCCGCTAAAGCCCAATTGAAATGAGGGCAAGGGTAACTGACTAGAACACCCTTCTTTCCTGTGATCCATCACTGCAAACTTAGGAGAAACCGATGATCTGTATCCCAACGGCGACTGCAAACCCCTTGCAGTCTCTCCATAACTATGGACAATCTGTTTGGCTCGATTACATCCGTCGCAGTCTGTTGACCACTGGCGAACTACAACGCATGGTCGAGGCGGGTGAAGTGTGGGGCGTGACCTCGAATCCATCCATTTTTGAGAAAGCGATTACAGGCAGTACCGATTATGATGCTGCTTTGACTGGTGCAGAACAGGCGCAGGATCAGGATGCCATATCGCTGTATGAGCAATTAGCAATCACCGATATCCAGGCAACCGCCGATATTTTGCAGCCCATCTATGAGCAGACCAACAGGCGTGATGGTTATGTCAGCCTGGAGGTTTCACCGTATCTAGCGGAGGATACACAGCAGACGCTTGCTGAAGCCAGACGGCTTTGGCAGGAGATCGATCGCTCCAATTTAATGATCAAAGTACCTGCGACTCCTGCTGGCATTCCCGCGATTCAACAGCTCATTAGCGAAGGCATTAATGTCAATGTCACCCTGCTGTTCTCACAGGATGTTTACGAGCAGGTGGTGAATGCTTACATGAGTGGATTAGAATCCCTAGCAGCTAAGGGCGGCGATATCGGTCGGATTGCCAGCGTCGCCAGCTTTTTTGTTAGCCGTATCGATACGGCGATCGACCGTGCCATTACCGAGAAACTTAAAACCACATCTGATCCCGATCACCGCGGCTTGTTGCAAGCCATGCAGGGCAAGATCGCGATTGCCAATGCCAAGCAAACCTACCACCGCTATCAGGAGTTGTATCAAGGCGATCGCTGGCAGTCGCTTGCTGAACAAGGTGCCCAAACCCAACGTTTATTGTGGGCAAGCACGGGCACCAAAAATCCACAGTACAGCGATGTGTTGTATGTGGAAGAATTAATTGGTCCTGATACCGTCAACACCATTCCTCCTGCTACCTTGGCAGCCTTTCGCCATCATGGCAAGCCACGTCCCAACCTAATTGAAAATCTTGATCTGGCGCAGGAACTGATGCTCAAACCGCAACGAGCGGGCATTTCGCTGCCGCAAGTGACAGAGCAATTGGTGAGCGATGGTGTGCAACTCTTCAAGACGGCGTTTGATCAGTTGTTAAGTGCTGTCGAGATGAAACGAGAAGGTGTCTTGGGATCAGCGCTCGATCGTCTGACAAATCAATTACCTGAACCGTTGCAGACAGCGGTTCAGACGACGCTAACTGATTGGCAAGCAACGGGTAAAATCCGACAGCTCTGGGCGCAGGATGTTTCTCTCTGGACAGGTACTGATGAAGACCGTTGGCTCGGCTGGTTAGGCATTACCGATGACCAGCTCGCCCATCTTGATCACTTGACGGAATTGGCGCAGGATGTCCAGGATCTGGCATTCACGCACATCTTACTGCTGGGTATGGGCGGTTCGTCTCTCTGCCCGGAAGTGATGAAGCTCACTTTTGGCAAAATCAAAGGCTATCCAGAACTGCTCGTGTTGGATTCAACTGATCCGGCCCAGATCCAGGCGATCGAGCGCCAGATTGACCTGACGAAGACCCTATTTATCGTCTCCAGCAAATCCGGCGGCACACTAGAACCCAATATTTTCAAACAATATTTCTTCGATCGCGTGCAGCAAATTCTGGGGGCAGAAGCGGCAGGCAACCGCTTCATTGCCATCACAGACCCCGGTTCCAAGCTGGAACAGGTGGCAGACGGCGATGGTTTTCGCCATATCTTCTACGGCGTGCCCAGCATCGGCGGACGATATTCAGCGCTGTCTAATTTTGGCATGGTGCCAGCAGCAGCGATGGGTGTAGATGTGGCAAAGTTTCTGGACTCTGCGGAACGGATGGTACATGCCTGTGCGCCCTCAGTCCCCGCGACCGAGAATCCAGGTGTCATTTTAGGCGTGATTCTGGGCGTGTTGGCAAATCACGGACGCGATAAAGTCACGTTGATTACCTCACCTGGTATTTTCGATTTAGGCGCGTGGTTGGAGCAACTGTTGGCTGAATCCACCGGGAAAGAGGGTAAGGGCTTAATTCCAGTCGATCGCGAACCTCTGGGAGCACCCGCCGTCTATGGTAATGATCGCCTATTTGCCTATATCCGCTTAGAATCAGCGCCTGATGCGGACCAGGACCGGGCTGTAGACGCATTGGGGCAAGCAGGACAGCCTGTGGTGCGCATTGCCATTGACGATCGCTATCAGTTGGGGCAGGAGTTTTTTCGTTGGGAAATTGCCACTGCCGTTGCAGGTTCTATCATTGGCATCCATGCTTTCAACCAGCCTGATGTGGAAGCCAGCAAAATCGTGACCCGCCAACTCACTGCGGCGTATGAGAAAGCGGGCACCTTACCACCCGAAACTCCCATCCTGGTTGAAGCAGGTGTCCAATTATTTACTGATGCCAAAAATGCGGCGGTACTGGAATCGACGATTGGGAAAGACCGTTCTCTGGGTAGCTATTTACGCGCTCACCTCGATCGCATCAAAATGGGCGACTACGTTGCCCTCCTGGCTTATATCGAAATGAATGATGCCCATCAAGCGCAACTACAAACCATACGACAAACCATTCGGGATGCCAAACGGGTGGCAACCTGTCTGGGCTTTGGTCCTCGCTTTTTACACTCTACCGGACAGGCTTACAAAGGTGGTCCCAATAGCGGTGTGTTTTTACAAATTACCTGTGATGATGCCATTAATTTACCTGTGCCGCAGCAGCAATATACGTTTGGTGTGGTGAAAGCAGCCCAGGCACGTGGCGATTTTCAGGTGTTGGCAGAGCGTGATCGACGCGCCTTACGCATCCACCTGGGTACCGATGTGCAAGGGGGGTTGACAACCCTACAAACGCTGATTCAACAGCTATTGAAGTAAGAAGTGAACGGATAAAGATCTTACAGAACTATTTCTCATTTCCTTCTCCCCTTTCCCACCTTCCTATTCAGACTTTAGGAGATCCACAATGCAACTTGGTGTTATTGGTTTGGGGCGCATGGGCGCAAATATTGTCCGGCGATTATTGCGAAATGGACATGACTGTGTGGTGTTCAACCGCACACCGGATAAAGTGAAACAGTTGGCTGACGAAGGCGCAAAGGGTGCTTACACCCTGGATGATTTTGTACAGAAATTGGATAAGCCTCGTGCAATCTGGCTGATGGTGCCTGCGGGTGATCCAACGGAACAGATGGTTAAGGATGTGGCTCAAACATTGGAACCAGGAGACATTCTGATTGATGGTGGCAACTCCTACTACATTGACGATATTCGACGGGCAAACGACCTGACACCCAACGGGATTCACTACCTGGATGTCGGCACCAGCGGTGGTGTCTGGGGGCTAGAGCGTGGCTATTGCATGATGATTGGTGGGCCTGATGCTGCCGTGCAGCACCTTGATCCAATCTTCAAAACCCTTGCTCCTGGACGCGGTGACATTCCTCGTACACCCAGACGCGAAAACGTAGGTGGTACAGCGGAAGAGGGCTATTTACACTGCGGACCCAGTGGTGCCGGACATTTCGTCAAGATGGTGCATAACGGCATTGAGTATGGCGTGATGGCAGCCTATGCCGAAGGGTTGAACATTCTGCACAAGGCAAATGTAGGCAAGCAGAATCGGGCGGCGAATGCGGAAACCGCGCCGCTGCGAAATCCTGAACATTACCAATATGATTTGAATCTGCCGGATGTGGCGGAAGTGTGGCGACGCGGCAGTGTGATTGCATCGTGGCTACTGGATTTAACCGCGATCGCTCTGCTAGAACAACCGGATCTGGCAAGTTACGGAGGGCGCGTTTCCGACTCTGGTGAGGGACGCTGGACCATTACGGCCGCGATCGACGAAGGCACCCCCACTCCCGTTTTGAGTGCTGCCCTTTACCAGCGGTTCAGTTCACGCGGCGAAGCAGAATTTGCTGACAAATTACTGTCGGCCATGCGCTATCAGTTCGGCGGTCATGTTGAACAATCTAAGTGAGGCACTGTAATGACCGTAGCAGAAACTACTAATCGAATCACTGTAACAACCAACCAACCCGCCGATCCTTGTGTCATCGTCATTTTCGGAGCCGCAGGGGATTTGACCAAACGGTTATTAATGCCTGCACTCTACAATCTGTCGCAGAGCGGGTTATTGCCCGAAGCGTTTGCGATCGTCGGTGTGGCGCATACTGCCATCAGCCAAGCCGATTTCCGCTCCAAGCTCACGCAAGAAATCCATCAGTTTGCGACAGTGCCCGTAGACGATCAGCTCTGGGAACTACTGGAGCAGCGTCTGTACTATCTCTCGGGCGAATTTCAGGATGGAACCACCTATCAGCAGTTGCAACGCCTGTTGGCGCAGGTAGACCAGGACTGCCAGACGCGAGGCAACTATCTGTTTTATCTGGCAACGTCGGCAAATTTCTTTCAAGCCATTATTGAGCAATTAGGTTCCAGCGGATTAACGCAGGAAGCAGACGGACACTGGCGGCGCGTGATTATCGAAAAGCCGTTTGGACACGATCTAAACTCCGCTCGCACGTTGAATCAACAGATCAGCACGGTGCTTCAGGAACGGCAGATCTATCGCATTGATCATTATTTGGGTAAAGAGACGGTACAAAATATCCTGGTGTTTCGCTTTGGCAATGGCTTATTTGAACCCATCTGGAACCATCACTACATTGATCATGTGCAAATTACTGTAGCTGAAACGGTGGGAGTTGAGGAGCGAGGCAGCTTCTACGAAGGAGCTGGAGCCGTGCGGGATATGGTACAAAATCATCTCTTTCAACTGCTGGCGATGGTGGCGATGGAACCGCCCGTTTCGTTTGAAGCGGATGCGGTGCGGGATGAGAAGTCTAAACTGTTGAAGTCCATTCAGCCATTTACGCCCGAAACTGTTTTGACGGATACCGTGCGAGGACAATATGGTGAAGGCACGGTTGATGATAAGCCGCTGCTCGCTTATCGTTCTGAGCCTCGTGTTGCTTCGGACTCTCGCACCGAAACTTACGCTGCCGTCAAGTTGACGATCGACAATTGGCGTTGGGCCAATGTCCCGTTCTATTTACGGACTGGTAAACGCCTCTCCAAGAGAGTCACAGAAATTTCCATTCAGTTTAAGCAGGTGCCATCGCTACTGTTTCGGCAAACCTCGATCGACCAGCTCACCCCCAACTTCTTGACCATTCGGATTCAACCGGATGAGGGGATTCATCTCCAATTTGGCGCAAAGGTGCCCGGCCCCACTATAAAGATGAGCGCTGTGGAGATGGATTTTTGCTACGCCAATTACTTTGGCACCACCCCCACAACTGGTTATGAAACGCTGCTGTATGACTGCATGATTGGCGATGCCACCTTATTTCAACGCTCAGACAACGTGGAATTGGGTTGGAGCATTGTGCAACCCATTCTTGATGTCTGGGCAGCAACTCCACCGCAGGTATTTCCCAATTATACCGCTGGCACTTGGGGACCCGTCGCTGCGGACGAATTGCTGCAACGCGACGGTCGACAATGGCGGATTGATGGCATCCACTGATGGAAACCCCTATCACTCAGGTACCCACGATGAATCAGAAAACACCTCTCACTAAAGTTTCACTGCTGCTTGCTGATGTCGATGGCACTCTGGTAACAAAAGAGAAAATCCTGACCGATCGCGCCCGTGCTGCTGTACACAAACTTACCGAGGCTGGTATTCGGTTTGCCATTACCAGCGGTCGTCCGCCCTTGGGGATGAAAATGTTTGTTGATGCTCTGAACTTGAGAGAACCGATCGCCGCCTTTAACGGCGGTATCTTTATGTACCCAAACTTCTCAGTGTTGGAAGAGAACACGCTCCCGTTAGTCGTGACGCAGCAAGTCACGAAGATGATTACGGCGCATGGTTTGGATGTGTGGATCTATCGCGGCAGCGATTGGTTTGTCCATGAGCGGCATGGTTCTCACGTTGATCGCGAAGAGTGGACAGTCAAATTTTCGCCTACAGTCGTCTCTAGCTTTGATGGGTTGCTCGACAATGCCGTCAAAATTGTGGGCGTTAGCGACGACTTAGAAGCGGTGGCGACCTGTGAAACCGATGTGCAACAGACGTTCCGGCAGCAGGTTCACTGTCAGATGGGGGCAAGTTCGGGTGGCGGTGAACAGGTTTCGGCGGCGCGATCGCAGCCCTACTATCTCGATGTCACCCATCCTCAAGCGAACAAAGGAGCCGTTGTCGATCGCCTCTCCGCACTGCTGGGTATTCCCAAACGCGAAATCGCCACGATCGGCGATATGCCCAACGATGTACCCATGTTTCAGCGCAGTGGTTTGAGTATTGCGATGGGGAATGCCAGCCCTGACGTGCAGAAACAAGCTCAATACGTCACGACTTCTTACGAAGACGAAGGCTTTGCGAATGCTGTGGAATGGTTTATTTTAGGCAGTTCACGCCCGGAGGTGGTCAGTGGAAGTGTCCAGCCCTCTTCCAGCTTTCGCTAAGCGCTGGCAGCCAATGGGACCCTTTGCCTGTCCCTGCTGCACTCATCCACTGCTGCGACACATCCGCAATCATCACGTCTACTGGTTTTGTCGCACGTGTTGGCAGGAGATGCTGTGCTCACAACAGTTTCCCACCATACATTCCTCTTGGAGAACAAAGCATGACTCAGCGAGTGAAAGAAATTCTCAGTTGGTACGGTAGCGATTATCCGGGTACGCTGACCAACTTGTCACGACTGTTGAATCATGGCAAGTTAGCAGGCACCGGGAAACTGGTCATCCTACCCGTTGATCAGGGCTTTGAGCATGGACCAGCCCGCAGCTTTGCGCCCAATCCACCTGCCTACGATCCACGTTATCACTTTGAACTAGCCATTGAAGCGGGGTGTAATGCCTACGCTGCTCCATTGGGCTTTTTGGAGGCGGGTGCACGCGAGTTTGCGGGTGAGATTCCGCTGATTCTCAAAGTGAATGATCATGATGTGCTTTTGGATGAAGCCGATCCCACTCAGGCTTTAACAGGCAGTGTGCAGGACGCCTTACGCTTAGGGTGTGTAGGCGTTGGCTTTACGATTTATCCCGGTTCTTCGCATCGATTTGAACTGTATCAGCAAATTCGAGCGTACGCCGAAGAAGCGAAGCGACATGGATTGGTAGTGGTGATTTGGTCTTATCCACGCGGGTCTGGGTTGAGTAAAGCGGGTGAAACCGCGATCGATGTGACGGGTTATGCAGCACAGATTGCGGCTCAACTGGGTGCTCACATCATCAAAGTGAAGTTGCCCAGCGATCATATTGAACAGGAAGCCGCCCGCAAGGTTTACGAAACGGAGCAGATTCCCATTGCGACCCTGCCCGATCGGGTGCGCCACATCATGCAATGTACATTCAATGGACGGCGCATTGTCATTTTTTCTGGTGGCGTGATTGATAGTGACGATGCCATTTTTGAGGAAATTCGTGCCATTCATGAGGGCGGTGGCTTTGGTTCCATCATTGGGCGTAACTCGTTTCAACGCTCCAAGCCGGATGCGTTGCGGCTACTCAATACCATCATGGACATTTACAGCAGACAGGCGACTTCGCTTCGCACGCCCATACATGCCTAAGCTCTGCTGGAAAATGCATTCACCTGATCACGCTGCATTTTCACTGTTGTTATTTCCAAGGAGATTGAATCATGCCGACTATTACTGCTGAAGGAAAAACGTTTGAAGTTGCTGAAGGTACGAATCTGCGGCAGGCGTTACTTGATCAAACCATTGATCTATATAGCGAAGGTGCTAAAGTGTTCAACTGTCACGGACACGGCACCTGTGGCACCTGTCTTGTTCTGGTTGAGGGCACCGTCTCAGAGCCTACCAAGTTAGAGACCGCACGGATGGCGGTGCCACCCCATTCCGCTCACAAAGAGCGACGGCTTGCTTGTCAGGTGAAGGTAAGCGGCGATATTCGCGTGACGCGGTTTGATGGCTATTTTGGCGAAGGCGAACAACCGATCTGGACGCCCGATCGCGGACTGGTGGAAGCCTCTGCAAACACAGCCGCTTAATTTAACTGCCACTGATCGTGGGGCAGACACGACACCCTTTGTTTGTCTCGCGATCGTGCGATCAACTCTTACCCTGCAACCAGAGGATGAAATGAACCCAACCACTGTATCCAATGCTGTGCAAATCCAGGTGCTTGCCGATGCCGAAGCACTCACGCAAGCCGCCGCCACAGAATTTGTCAAACAGGCAAAGCAGGCGATCGCGACGAGCGGGCGCTTTACCGTTGCCTTATCCGGTGGCTCCACTCCCAAAAGCCTTTACGCACTGCTGGCAACGGAACCCTGGCGCAGGCAAATTCCCTGGAGTCATGTCCATTTCTTTTGGGGCGATGAGCGGCATGTCCCGCCCGATCATGCTGACAGTAACTATCGCATGACACAAGAGCGACTGCTGTTTCAGGTACCCGTGCCCGCGGAAAACGTGCATCGTATTCAAACAGAAAATCCAGATGCAAGCAGCGTCGCCGCAGGGTACGAGCAGGCGATCCGCCAGTTCTTTAAGTTACACGAAAATGAATTGCCACAGTTCGACTTGGTGCTGTTAGGCATGGGTCCGGATGGGCATACCGCTTCCCTCTTTCCTCACACCAAAGTCATTCACGAGCAGACACGCCTGGTAGCCGCGCCCTGGGTTGAGAAGTTTAAGACCTACCGGATCACACTCACACCGCCGGTGCTAAACAATGCAAACCACATTATCTTCTTTGTTACCGGAGCAGAAAAAGCAGAGACGCTGAAAGCAGTCTTGGAAGGAGAGTATCAGCCCGATCGCTTCCCATCTCAACTTATCCAGCCAACGCATGGAACTGTTCTGTGGATGGTCGATCAAGCGGCTGCCAGTCTGTTATCCCAATCTGCAAGTAATCTGTGACAACCTCAGCTCTTTTGCAAGGGGGATGATGCAACCGACCAAAGCGAGAAATCCATCATGGTACCCAATCAATCGTCTAAACCAACGGTCATTGCAGCTTCGATCCTATCGGCTGATTTTAGTCGCCTGGGAGAAGAAGTGCAGAACGTTGATTTGGCGGGAGCGGACTGGATTCATGTGGATGTGATGGATGGTCGTTATGTACCGAACATCACGATCGGTCCTTCAATTGTGGAAGCGATTCGACCGCTGACGGCAAAACCGCTCAATGTCCATCTCATGATTGTTGAACCAGAGCGGTATATTGCTGACTTTGCCAAAGCAGGTGCGGATCACATTCTGGTTCAAATTGGAACTACAAGCCACTTACATCGGACGCTCTCGCACATTAAAAACCTTGGTAAACAAGCAGGCGTTGTGCTCAACCCTGGTAGTCCTCTAGAAACGATCGAGTGGGTGCTGGATCTATGCGATGTTGTTTTGGTTATGACAGTAAATCCAGGTTTTGGTGGTCAGCACTTTATTTCAACCATGTTGCCTAAAATCCGTCGCTTGCGTCACATGTGCAATCAGCGATCGCTTGATCCCTGGATTGAAGTTGATGGTGGTTTAAAGGCAGAAAACACCTGGCAGGTGCTGGAAGCTGGAGCTAATGCGATCGTCGCGGGAACTGCCATCTTCAAAACCAATGACTATGCAGCCGCGATCGCCGCGCTTCGTCACAGTAACCACGCTGACCTTGCTGCGGCTAACGCTTAAGTCACTAGAGTACTCATTTTGTTTATGCCAAGTTGGTTCTCAAGTTGGAAACCCTTACACTGGGCTGAATACGCCGCAGAATTATTCGGTACTTCCTTTAATCTCTTCGTCGGTCTCAGTGCCGTTGTCTTGGATTTTGGTCAAGGCTTACCGATGGAAACGCTTATCCCTGATCGCAGTCTACGTTTGCTGCTTACAGGACTCTTATTTGCAGGTAGTGGTTCGTTAGTTGCCATTTCTCCGCTTGGGAGATTGAGTGGAGGGCACATCAATCCCTCAGTGACATTGGCGTTCTGGGCGCAGGGCAAAATGCATCGACAGGATGTTGTGGGATACATCATGGCTCAGTTTTTGGGAGCGCTTTTAGGTGTCGTGCTATTAGTAACGGTGTGGCGAGAACACGCCGCCAGCATTTACAACGGCATGACCTTACCCGGCTCTACTTACTCTACCTGGGTCGCCTTCTGGGCAGAAGTCAGCATCACGTTTCTCCTGGTGCTATTGATCTTTATTTTCGTCAGCAGTCCTCGCCTGATGCGCTGGACACCGCTCATGACCTGGTTAGTCGTTGCAGCTATGGTTTGGCTCGAATCTCCGATCTCTGGCACCAGCCTCAATCCGGCGCGTAGTTTTGCTCCAGCGTTGGTTACTGCCCTATGGAAAGATCAATGGTTGTATTGGATTGCGCCACCGCTAGGTTCTCTTTTTGCAGTGGTTGCATTTCGGCTCTTTCGTCCGATTGGGCGTGAAATATTAACAGGCAAACTATTTCACGTCCCCCATTACCGCAGCATTTTCAAAAATGTTAAAGCGCCCCATTTACGGAGCGATCGCCACCGCGTCCAGCAATGAGCAGGCACTCACTGATGACTCACCTGGTCAAAAAATTCAGCCTGGAGTCCTACCATGAAGCGCCTAGCACTCTATGTTTCACTGGCTTCGTTGCTATCTGTCATTTTAATTAGTTTGACGATCATTGGCTTAATTGTCTTTGCAGTTCAAGCAAAGATATCGGCGACGAACCCAACCATCCATCGTTCAGACTTGATGTCCCATCAAATGCTGAGTGGAGCGATCGCTGACAAAAGATGTGTTGAAGTCTGAAGCGTCTGATCTGCTCAGTTCACTCGCTTAAAAATATACAGCAAGCTCAAATACCGCAGGAGGGCAACATGCAACTTGAAGGTAAAGTCGCTTTAGTCACAGGCAGTAGCCAGGGCATTGGACAGGCGATCGCCACGCATTTGGCACAGGAAGGAGCGGATATTGTGATTGATTACCGCTCTCATCCGGATGGTGCCCACGAAACGTTGAGCAAAGTTGAAGCAGCCGGAAGAAAAGGCTATGTTATCCAAGCAGATTTGAGCGTCGTGAGTGATGTCCAAAAGCTAGTGGCTGAAGGCGCAGAGCATTTTGGCAAGTTGGATATTTTGGTAAATAATGGCGGCATCGACGGTAAAAATGCTGACTTCTGGGACATTACCGAAGCGGATTACGATGCTGTTTTGGATATCAATTTAAAGGGTACGTTTTTCACCACGCAAGCCTTTGTGAAACACCTGATTGAGACCAAACGAAAAGGCAAGATTATTAATATCAGTTCTACCCATGAGGAGATGGCGTTCCCTCACTTTACGTCCTACTGCGCCAGTAAGGGTGGTGTCAAGATGATAATGCGAAACCTGGCAGTGGAATTGGGTCCCCTGGGTATCACCATCAATAACATTGCACCGGGGGCGATCGAAACTCCCATCAACGCCAAGCTCTTGAACGATCCAGTGAAATTACATTCACTCACCCAAAATATTCCACTGGGACGGTTGGGCACACCCGAAGATATTGCACCAATGGTGGTCTTTCTCGCGTCCTCGTTTGCTGATTATGTGACTGGAGCCACTTTCTATGTGGATGGTGGGCTGATTCGAAACTATCACGAGCAATAAGATGATGACTCAAGAAGAAGCAAGATTAGCCGCCGATCGCGATCACCGCGCCTATTGGAAGCACTGGGGGCCTTACCTGAGCGAACGGCAGTGGGGCACGGTGCGAGAAGACTACAGCGCTACCGGTGAAGCCTGGGACTATTTTCCTCACGACCATGCGCGATCGCGGGCCTATCGGTGGGGTGAAGATGGCATCGCTGGTATTTCCGACAACCACCAGCGGCTCTGTTTGGCGATCGCTTTGTGGAATGGTGAAGATTCCATTCTCAAAGAACGGCTGTTTGGGTTAACAGGCAATGAAGGCAATCATGGCGAAGATGTCAAAGAATACTACTTCTACCTGGACAACACGCCAACGCATTCCTACATGAAGTATTTGTATAAATATCCACAAGCGGCGTTTCCCTATACTCAGCTAGTTGAGGAGAATCGCCGCCGCGATCGTCACAGTTTAGAATTTGAGCTGTTGGACACCGGAGTTTTTAACGGTAATCGCTATTTTGATGTTCTTGTCGAGTACGCAAAGGCAGCACCAGAAGACATCTTGATGCAAATTCAAGTGGTCAATCGCGGACCGGAAACCAAAACTCTACATTTGTTACCCACCCTCTGGTTCCGCAATACCTGGTCGTGGAATGCGGGAGCAACAAAGCCGCGGCTGAAAGTTAGTCAAGCAACGCCTCATTTCAGCGTGATTGAAGCTTCTCACCCCACGTTAGGCGATCGCTGGCTCTACTGTGATGGAGCGACAGACTTGCTGTTTACCGAAAATGAAACCAACTTTGCGCGGTTGTTTGGGGTGAGCAATGCCTCTCCCTATGTCAAGGATGGTATTAACGATTATCTGGTTCAAGGTCGCCGTGACACTGTAAATTCCAACCACATAGGCACCAAATGTGCGGCTCATTATGCATTAACGATTGCTCCCGGTCAAACTCAAACGGTACGGCTACGGCTGCAAGACACACCTCCCACCGCTGCTAATGATGGCAGTGAGATAGTAACGCTGTTCGGGCAGAAATTTGATGCAATTTTGAGCGATCGCCAGCAGGAAGCCGATGCCTTCTATCAACGGCTTTGTCCCTTCACGCTTTCTGAGGATCAGCGAAACGTTCAGCGACAGGCGTTCGCAGGCATGTTATGGAATAAGCAATTTTACTATTATGTGATTGAAGATTGGCTCAAGGGTGATCCAGTCGGTCCAACACCGCCTCAAGCACGGCAGCGCGGCAGAAATCATGAATGGTTTGCTCTGTTTAATGATGATATTCTCTCTATGCCTGACAAGTGGGAATATCCCTGGTATGCTGCCTGGGATTTAGCTTTTCACCTGATCCCTCTGGCAATGATCGATCCAGATTTTGCTAAGAAACAGCTCGATCGCTTAACGCGGGAATGGTACATGCATCCAAATGGACAAATCCCTGCCTATGAGTGGGCGTTTAGCGATGTCAATCCACCTGTACATGCGTGGGCTGCTCTCCGTATTTATCAAATTGAGCAGAAAATGTATGGTCGAGCCGATCGACTCTTTCTGGAACGGGTCTTTCAAAAATTGCTGATTAACTTTACCTGGTGGGTAAACCGCAAGGATGTGGAGGGTAAGAATGTCTTCCAGGGAGGCTTTTTGGGCTTAGACAACATTGGTGTCTTTGACCGCAACGCAAGATTACCCAACGGGGGATACCTGAGTCAGGCAGATGGCACTAGTTGGATGGGCATGTATTGCCTGAACATGCTTACTATCGCCCTAGAGCTGGCAAAAGAAGATTCTGCCTACGAGGATATTGCCAGCAAGTTTTTTGAGCATTTTCTCTATATTGCCGATGCGATCGATGGTATTGGCGAAGCGGAGTTGGCACTTTGGGATGAAGCAGACGGCTTTTATTATGATGCACTGCACCTGCCTAATGGTCATCACTTTTTAATGAAGGTGCGATCGGTGGTCGGATTAGCGCCATTATTTGCAGTGGCAGCACTGGAATCAGAGACACTAGAGCGCTTTCCAGGGTTTAGAAAGCGCACGGAGTGGTTTATGCAAAATCGTCCTGATCTGACTCAAAACATTGCCTGCTTGCAAACCAGTGGGATTGACTCTCGCAGGTTGCTGGCAATCGCAGGACAAGATAAGCTTCGACGCATACTCCAGAAAATGCTGGATGAAACTGAATTTCTCGGGCCCTACGGCATTCGTGCTCTATCAAAATTCCATAGTTTGAATCCTTACACGCTCCAAATTCATGGTCACGAGTATCGCATCGACTATGAACCAGCAGAATCCACAACAGGTTTGTTCGGTGGCAATTCTAACTGGCGCGGTCCAGTCTGGTTTCCGATGAATTATTTAATTATTGAGTCGTTGCAGAAATATCATCACTATCTGGGTGATGACTTTAAGGTAGAATGCCCAACTGGGTCTGGTCAATTGATGACGCTGTGGCAAGTGGCGACCGAATTATCACAACGTTTGATCCGTATCTTTCTGAACAATGATGGCGATCGTCGCCCAGTTTTTGGCGGTATCGAAATGTTTCAAACCAATCCTCATTGGCATGACCTGATCCTCTTTCATGAATACTTTCATGGCGACAATGGTGCTGGCATTGGCGCCAGTCACCAAACAGGCTGGACAGGCTTAGTTGCCAAACTCATTCAACAACAGGCGGAATATACTGGAGACACTGCAACCGCTGAACCGATCAAACACCCCCTTCACCTCCTGAGATCAAATTAATGATCATGCTATTGATGGGTGTATCAGGTTCGGGCAAAACCATGATTGGCGGACTGTTAGCAAATTCACAGCATAGGTAATTCAAAGATTCTGACGACATCCATCCGACTGCTAACGTTACAAAGAGGAGTCATCGTATTCCCTGGGATGATGTCAATCCCCTATCCTAGTTACAAACACTGCAGCGGATGACGAGGGCGTGCGTAAGGTCATGCACAAACACTGTACTCACCTGTTCAGCCCTCAAGGTCAGCTATTCCTTCAGCCCTTCGATCTGGTGAAATTGATGGGCCTCAGAGGGCCTTTGAACTCATTTAACAGCGATTGCAACCACGGGCACGACATAGGAGCAGAACTGTTGCAGAGCCAAACTACCATCTGAAAGAATCCGAAGCTGCACTTTTAGTAACCATTGCTCAATCACCAGACGCGATCGTGAAATAAATCAGAAATGGTTTAGGAATCTAACTTCAAGACTGCCGCACACTTGCTAGGATCAATGCGATTGCTTCCTGCGCGTGTTGTTCTAGCATTGCCTTACTCAAAAGCTGTTTTCCTTGGGGATGCTGTTGGATGTTGCCAGCACCAATAAAATAGAACAAGCACGTTCCCATAATATTGATTGCAGTGTGAAACGGGTCGAGCTTGCGAAAGGCTCCTGTGACCACCCCACGGTCTAGAATCGCCACTAACGTCATGTCAATACTTAAAGAACGACTGCGCTTGTAGTATTTCCCTTGATTCTGCACTGCTTCATGAAACATCAGTGTTGGTAATCTGGGATTTCGTGATACACAATCGAGCAAGGCAGTGAGAAATTTTGCCAGCGCCGCTTCTGGAGAGAGATGGTCTAAATCTAATTGTTGACTCATCTGAAAAAGATCAGCGTGAGATCGTTCCAGAACTGCCTGATACAAACCTTCCTTGTCTTTAAAGTAGTAATAAATCATTGACTTTGCCACGCCTGTTTTAGCCGCGATCGCTTCTGTTCTGGCGGCATTGAGACCATGCCGAGCAAATTCCTCTTCGGCTGCTGTCAAAATAACGGCTTGGGTCGCTTCAGCGTCTCGGACTGACTTGGTCGTTCCCAACTTTTCAGTTTTCGCTTGACGTGCCACAGTTTCACCCATTGAACGGATCTAGCAGTCAGTATAGCTTTTGCTGACTGAACAGTCAGTTGACAAATGAGTATTGATACGATTAAATCGGTATCAATCGACAGACTTGTCAGTCGATTGTGCAAACGCCTCAATCAAGAGATATGCAGCAATGAAAGTAATTGTTGTTGGCGGTGGGATTGGCGGAGCAGCTACAGCCCTTGCGCTGCAGCGTGCTGGGATTGATGTCATTGTTTACGAACAAACGAAGCGGCTACACGAGGTTGGGGCAGGTATCGCCCTGTGGGCAAACGCAACACACATTTTGGAGAAGCTAGGGCTGCTTCAAGCAGCGCTTCAGGTTGGCTGTCTTACAACAAATTATCAATTCAACTCGCAACGAGGAAAGGAGTTGGTAAATGTACCAGTTGATGGCTTCGAGTTGCCTGTCGTAGGCATCCATCGGGCAGAGCTTCATCGCTTACTATGGCGCGCTTTACCCAGCAGTAATTTTATTTTGGGAGAAACGTTTGAGCATTTTGAGCAGGATGCTAGTCAGGTCCGCGCCTCTTTTGTCTCTGGCTTGACCGTTGAGGGTGATGCTTTGATCGGCGCAGATGGTTTGAGATCGCGAGTAAGAGCCGCATTGTTGGGTGATCAACCACCTACTTATCGGAATTATAAAACGTGGCGAGGGCTGACCGATTGGGTTCCTAAGGGCTATCGCTCTGGCTATATTCAGGAATTCCTGGGTGGTGGCAAAGGCTTTGGCTTTATGATGCTTGGCAAGGAAAAGATGTATTGGTATGCCGCTGCAACCGCACCAGAAGCGCAACCAGACGCTGCAATCGGTCGCAAAAAAGAGCTTGAAGTCATGTATCAGGACTGGTTTCCAGTGATTCCAGAGTTAATTGCGGCTACAGATGAAGCTGATATTTTGACAACCGATCTCTACGATCGCCCTCCTACTCAACCATGGAGCGAGCACAATATTACGCTACTCGGCGATGCTGCCCACCCAATGTTACCAACAATGGGACAGGGAGCCTGTACCGCCTTGGAAGATGCCTATGTCGTTGCAAATTGTTTGCAAGCACAACCAAATCCAACGCTTGCTTTCGAGCAATATGAATTACTTCGATTTCCGCGCACCAAAGCCATCGTTGAGCAGTCCCTGCAATCGAGCAAGATGGGTGCACTAAAACATCCATTGGCTGTGGGGCTCCGCAATACGCTTATGATCTTGATGGGAGCAGCAATCAGCCATAGCTTCAAGGCTCTCCATGCTTACAGAGCTTGAGCCATTACCAAAGTATAAGCCGCTTACCCTGATGCGCTGCCAACTGTTTACCTTAAACATTCAATCGACGCTTTTAGCAAGACCACCGCAAGTTTTACACCAACCATCACTTCTCTGCTGCCAACAACACAACCTTACCGAACTGTTCGTTCGATTCCACAAAGCGATGTGCTTCGGCAGCTTGAGCCAGGGGAAAGGTGCGGCTTACCAGCACTTCCAGTTTTCCAGCTTGAATCAAGTCAACCAGCTTCAGAAAAATCTCGTAGCGTTTAGTGGGTGCAAGCTGTCCGGCATTGACGCCCATTAATACCTGTTCATTGGACAGAAACTTGATGGCATCCACGCAAAATTGAGTCCCTCGCACTATGCCGATGCTCACTAACGCACCCCGCTTACTCAGACAGTCTAGCCCCTGCTGAATGGTGTCACCGCCGACAGCATCCAGAACAACATCGGCTCCTTTACCTTGTGTCCATTCCTGTAGAGCCTGCACCACATCTTGCTGCCGATAGTTAAAGCAGGCTTCTGCCCCAAGCGCGATCGCTTGTTGGCGTTTGCTGGAGCTGCTGGTAGTGGCAATCACATGAATCCCAAGTGCTGTAGCAATTTGCAGTGCCGCACTCGCAACCCCTCCCCCCACTCCTGGGATCAGCAATTGCTGATCCGCCTCAATCCCTGCTCGTTCTACCAACGCATACCAGGCGGTGAGATAGGTCATTCCCAGGCAGGTGGCAGCGGTTAAATCGAAGCCATGAGGCACTGGAAACACTTCTGACTGATTAATGCAAACGTAGGTTGCATAACCGCCCGGTCCACCGTTTCCAAGGGTTGTGCCCAGAACAACGATTGGCTGACCCACCACCAGATCGGTGCGAGTGCCGCTGTATTCCTCCACATAGCCGCTACAATCCATGCCAACAATGCGCGGTAAGGGGATGTCGGGGAAATCACCCCGCCGAGACAAAATATCGAAGTGATTGATTGATGCTGCGTGAACCCGAATCAAAACTTCTTCTGGCTGTGGTTGAGGCAGCGGCAACTCGTCCAATGTCAGAACATCTGGAGCACCGAATGCCACTTGTCGAACGGCTTGCATGGTTGACATAGAAGGTCTCTCCAACTGGAAAACGTGCCACAAGCGGCTAAGACTGATTAGCAAAACATTTAGCAAAGGCTCGAAGAAATATTGATCAGACTTTAGCCAGTTTGAGTACAAACACCGGGAGTGCAGCAAGCATTGCTTGCACTCGCTCTGAATCAATGTGCAACTTCGATAAACATCGGAGTTGATCAGCCACAGTTAGCATACTGACCGCCTCAGATTGAAATCCTTGTGCTTGAATAAATCGGGTTACGTGGTCAAGGTCATCAAATTCATTCTCTACGAATAATCGACCCGTTGAACTTGTGATTTTCTGATTAACGGGTTGAAATGCAGGGCCGTTTTTCCCCATTTGCTCCGCCCCAACTTTCGTGTTGAGATCTGGGGTAATCCAAACGCCACCAAAAGTTTGCAGAATCTCTCGCACATTTGCAAAAACCTGTTGCTTTTCGGCAAAGGACAAATACATCAGCAGCCCTTCACATAAGATAGTCACAGGTTGATCAGGTTGAAAATAATCGCTCAGAAGTGAAGAATCTAAGTCGGTAACAGCATTGATTGCTAAAAAATGCAAATTGGAGCGATCGCTAATGAGCTGCTGCACCAATTGCTGCTTTTGGTGAATCATTCCTGGCAAATCACTTTCAATGAATGTGATCCCTGGATTGCGCGATTGAATCACGCCTCTTGGCAGCAAGCCGGACGCGAGCTCTAGAATCTGCGTTCCGCCGAATTGGGTTCTAACTTGTTCAATCGCTTTGTAACGGGCTTCAACTAAGGCTGCTAACCCGATCGTGATCGGGTTTTCTTGTTCCTTACCCATAAATTGATTGACTGTCGCCGCCGCGTTCGTCAGTTCTGCAATCTCTTGTGTGTAGGGAATGTCGCTAAACTGCCTGGCATATGCAGTGAGCAGCGCCGTTGGGCTAATTCTGTCAAAATTACTGGCTGCGGATGTTGTCATAAGTCATGAGGGAAAAGCTGGCTTATCTTAAGTACCAATTTAGTTTAGTGAATCACCTCGCCTGGTTTACTGCTCCGCTTGAGAAAAAAGATGACAACGCCCACTAGAATCAAGCTGATGCCAATGAAATAGAAACAATCACTGTATGCCATAACATAAGCTTCGCGTCGGATGGTTTGCCCCAAGGACGAAGCAGCCAGGACTTGAGCGGCATTGGGATCACCTAATTTGGCGGTTAAAAATTGGCTGAGCTGTTGTAATCGGTCCTGCGCCTGTGTGCTGTAGCTGGAAACCGTTTCTACAATATGACTGGAGTGAAACTGTTCCCGTTTCGTCAGTAAGGTTCCGAGCAGCGCTGTTCCGAGCGTTCCTGCGACAACCCGAACGCCATTGTAGATTGCAGAAACCGAATCTGCCTGAGCTTTTTGAATACCATTGGTGGCAATAAACGAAATCGCGACGACCATCACAGGTTGACCGATCGCCCGAATTACTTGCGACCAGACAAACTGTCCTCCCCCATTGTCATGACTCAAAGCTACATTCATGAAACAACTAATGACAAAAATGCTCAGCCCGATCGCCAACACCAGCCGAGCTTCTACGTGTTCCACTAGCTTTGGCACAAAGGGATTGACCACCGCTCCCCAAATTAACACCGTACCAATTTGAACGGTGTTGTAGCCCTGAATTTGTCCCAGGTATTGAGGCAGGACAAAGGTGTAGGCAAGCACGAGTCCTACGCTGAGATTGAGCAGATTAGCGAAAGCAAAATTTGGTTGCTCGAGCAGGCGAATGTCAATCAAGGGAGAGCGAACGGCTAACTCCCATCCACAAAATAGCCCCAGAAAGAAGATGGAAGTGAGGCTCAAACGGATAATCCACTCGGAATCGAACCAATTTTCCGTATTCCCTCGTTGGAGCACTGCAATGCAACAAGTTAAAGCCAGTGCAAGCAACACTGAGCCGAACCAGTCTATTTGCTTGAGGATCGCTAATTTCATTGGCTGTGGATCAAGCCAATGCCAGAGTCCCAGCACCAGCAGCAAGCCCAATGGAACACTCACATAGTAAATGAATTGCCAGTTGTAGTTATCTACAAACCAACCGCCTAGAAGTTGCCCGATCGGAACTGGCAAACTGGACGTAATACCGACCATTACTAGCCCCAGATGCTGCTTGGAGCGAGGCATCTGTGTGATGACGATCGTAAAAGCAGAGACAAGAAAGCCTCCAGCGACCAAGCCCTGCAAGGTGCGAAACACCATGAACGAGGTCAGATCCCAGGACTGGGCACAGGCGATCGCACAACCAACAAATAATCCGGCGTTGACCGAGAGATACCAGCGACGAGAAAAGGCACGGCTCAACCAACCCGCCAGTGGAATGCTAACCAGTTCCGCACTGGTATAGGCAATGGAAACCCAGGTGCCTTCGTCAGCAGAAAAGCCCAGCGCCCCTTGTACATCTTTCAAGCAGGCATTTGTCATTTGGAGATCCAGTGTTGTCAGCAGCGAACCGAGCACTGGTATGATGACACCCAACAGTGCCCGTGCAGGCGATACCTGATCGGGTCTAGGAGCCGCTGTCGTGTGGGTAGGCTGAGGCGCTTGGGTTGGTAGCTGATTGTTTTGTGCTGGGTTCATGCTCATCCCCTACCTGATTGCCTGATGGACCAATGCCTGATGATGTTGCAACCAATTGTTTTCTGGTTGTAGTGTCAATGCCTGATTGAAATCGGCAAGCGCTCGATCAAGTTGCCCTAACTGTCTGTACACTTCACCTCGATTGCCTAAAGAACGGGCACAGTAGGGATCGAGGGCAATCGCCTGGCTCAAGTCTGCTAAAGCATCGTCAAATCGCTGCATCCGTCGATAAATTTCACCACGATTCGCTAGGCACCAAGAACAGTCTGGATCGAGTGCCAAGGCTCGATCGAAATCTGCTAAGGCAGCGTCATCGCGCTCCAACTGTTGATAAGTTTTGCCCCGATTAGCGATCGCCCATTTATAGCTAGGATTGCGCTCAATTACCTGATTAAAGTCTGCGAGAGCCGCGTTATACTGCTTCAGCAGTCGTTCTGTTTCACCGCGATTGGCAAGACACCAGAGACAGTCTGGATCAAGCATGAGTGCATGGTTGAAATCCCAAAGCGCCTCCTCATATAGACCCATCTGACGGTAAACCTGCCCTCGATTAGCGATCGCCCATTTAAAGTCCGGTGAACGATCAATCGCCCGGTTTAAATCAGCCCGTGCTTCTTCGTAGCGTCCCAGGACTCGATAGGTTTCACCCCGATTTGCTAGACACCAGGAGCACTCCGGATTAAGCATCAACGCCTGATTAAAAGCTGCCAAAGCCGCTTCATAATGTCCCATCAACCGATGGAGTTGGGCTTTACCTGCGATCGCCCATTTGCTATGGGGCTTGAGGTGAATGGCACGGCTAAAATCTGCCAGGGCACTAGCAAACCGCCCGTCTTCTTTGCGGGTCCAACCTCGTTGTGCCAGTGCCCAACCAACGTCAAAAATGAGTTCGATCACCACGATAGCAATCAAACCTCCAATGACTCCCATCAGTGCAATCGCGAAACTCATAGCGGAAACTTTGAAATAGAATCAGTTCATTTGATGAAGGTAACGACAACAGAGCAAGAACGGTAGCGGAGACGTCCAAAGCTCTATTCTTTGATCAACGTTGAAAGCACTTCTTTGTATATGCTGGTCTGAATCCTGCCTCAAAAGCATGCAACCACAAAACTGCTAACCTTGCCATTACTTGATTGTGGTGGTCAGCGTAAGAACGCAATTTCATCGGCGAGTCTGGAATTCAGTCTCCATACTGCTGGTTAAAGCGAGTGGCATTCCAGTTTCTTTCATAATGTGAACCAACGCCAAGGCACAACCGTTTTGAATAAGCTCTTCTCGTGGTAAGCTTGATAGTGCCCTGCTAATGAACAATCAATAGCATCGCTGCACTTTCGACAGTTGTGCTATTTTTAATTTCAATTTAATGACAACTAGCATCTGTTTCATCATCACTACTCCGTCGTAACTTACCTGCTGGACATTCTTGTTCAAAAACACTGCCAGTTTTGCAAAGTATTGCATGCTATTCCAGTTTTGACTGTTATCCAAATCTTTGACCAGGGAAGATCAACCAGTTAAGGCAGGAGTTAGTAGAAGAAAAGCAAGTGTAAGTGAACCAGAACGCAAAGCTGTATAACGGAGTTGTCAGATGCAGAGAGTTGGGCAATCGTAGATAACGATCGGTTTGTGAATTCCACTCTCGCCAGGGATTCGGTAAGCTAACGGCAAGACGTAGCAGCGGCAGATACCCATCAGCACCAACGGCCTTCGTCCGTCTAAGTCCCGTAACGTGTTGAGCTGCTGGTACTTAGGATGGAACTGAGATGGCTTGAAGTTGCTGTTCAATCGCATCACATGCCACACCAACCCCATCTTCTGCTCGGATAATATCTCCAACTTCTGAAGCCTTGGCGGCATAACTGAGATTTTCTAATAGCTTACGTAATTCCTTAGCTACTCGTCTTGCTGTGTACTGCTTTCGAGGAACTGTCCGTGACGTTCCCAAGCGCTCAACTCTGGCTGCATTGTCCGGCTGATCGTGGCTGTAAGGTATGACAAGCGTTGGACGACCTGCCCGTAATGCTTGGGCTGTGGTGCCAATGCCACCTTGATGCACGATCGCAAAGGCACAAGGAAAAATTTCAGAAAAAGGGGCATAGTCGAATGCAACGATCCTTTCGGGTAAGTTCCCTGGCGAAGGATTTTTCCCAACTAATAAAACAGCACGGCGGTCCAGCATCTTTGCCGCTTGAATACTGGCTTCATAAAAGTTACCCGGGGAGAAAACTGCTGCCGAACCAAGGGTAAAAACAATGGGAGGCTCACCATTTTCCAGAAACTGTTTGAGTTTGGGGGCAAGCCCTCCTTCTCGATAGCCATCGTAAAATGGAAAGCCAGTGACAACAGTATTAGATGCCCAATCGGGTTGAGGAGAGCCTAGTACTGAAGCAAATAACGCCAAGACGAGATAAGGCGAAAATTTATCATCAATCACCGGATTCCCAACAGGTTTGAGACCAAGCTCTCGCCGCAGTTTGTGAATGGGCTCTCCCCAATCACGAGTGACAAACTTGGCAAAGTTGTTTACCTGTCGATTCACTCTTGGTCCTAAAATCCGTAGTTTGGCTAGCGCTGGAAAGGGTGGCAACACAAAAGGATCGTAAGCAGAAAAGAATGAACCTGGAGTCAGAGCACAGGTTGCCCAGCGCAGCTTGAGGACTTCAGCGACCAACGGGGTGGCGTAGATCGTTTCATGAGATACCAGAAAGTCAGCCCCTCGGACTGCAGCCAGCAAATCTGTATAAGTTTGACGTAAGTTCGCTAGGAGATAGTCTTTGACCACTCGCTCAGTTCCTTTTTGAAGGTCCATCATGAGTGAGAGCATTTTGGGATCGTCCATAGCGATATGGTCTGGACGGATTGAATGAAACTCAAGTCCAAGCGACTCAATCTTTGTGCGATAGTCTTTGGTGGTGGCAATGACAATCTCGTGTCCGCGAGCGCGCAAACCTAACCCAATTGCAATAAAGGGGTGGAGGTCACCCAGCGATCCGATGGTGGTTAAAACAACCCGGCTCATGAAGTATCCCCAAAAAACTTCCACAACCTCAGCTTAAACCTTATGATTGCGCCTCATCATCGTCTTGCACACCGCCGTCAAAACCCGTAAATAAATAGGCTAACCACTTCGCCTATACAGAACTTTTCTAAGTAAAAGTCACGGAGCGCTAAAAGTCCTATCCCTGGGGTAAAAAGACGGGGCATGACGGAATTTTTCCTTCGGGACGCACTTCTGCTTATTACAAACGCCGCAAGCGGAAGGGGAATCAAATTCGTAGAGATTGATGCTTTGCCACAAGACAAGATACATAGAGATCAAGTTGTCCTTTTAGGAGCGTTAAGTTCTTGTTTAACCTGTCGATCGTGTCTGGTCGAAATAGTCGAGAAGCTAAAGACTGAGAGTAACTTTCCCGACGGAAGTTCAGTCTACATACCAACTCAATATCTAGTAATGGCGGAAGGGCATCAGAGCACCCCTGCATCAGTTTTGCCATTGTTTCAGTTCCGCATTGAAACGTTCGCTTCCGATTATTTGCACAAAAGCGCTTATGGAACCCTCAAACGATCCTAAAGGTGAGCCCCAGTTTGACGGGCGCAAAGCAAACACCGATGTTTCTAGTGAGACGTTGCGCCGCTCTCCTGATCCAGCAGTAGCACAGTCGTCCACATCAACTTCGACCTCATTGCAGGAGCGTGATGTAGCAACGCCTGCTGCCACCAATTTGGCGCTGAAGACGTTACCAACAGATCCTTCTGGATCGGCTTATCCAGTGCCTGCGACACCCAGGCATTCTCGCAGGCGCATACTTATAGGCACACTGGGAGTCGGGGCGATCGCCGCTCTCTTCTTTAGCATTCGCTGGTGGCAGTATGCCTCCACCCATCAGGAAACTGATGATGCTTATGTAACAGGACACATTCACCCAGTCAATGCCCGCATTTCCGGCACCGTCACGCAAGTATTGGTGGACGATAACCAGATAGTTGCTCAAGGGGCACTTCTGGTGCAGCTTGACCCACGGGATTATGAAGTTGCCTTGCAGCAGGCAAAGGCAGCCCTGGAAAACGCACGCCATCAGGCAGATGTCGCCAAGGCAAACATTGGCGTGACGGCGACCAATGCTCTAGGGCAGACAACCCAGGCACAAGGAAACATCAACGCGGCTGAGGCAAATGTTTTAAGCGCCCAGGCAGCTGTCACTCAAGCAGAGGCAGGCATACCCGCTGCTCAAGCCCAATTAGCCCAACTGGAAGCCAATCTGGTCAAGGCTCGGCTGGACTACGAACGGTACACTCAACTTTACCGAGACGGTGCAGTGTCGCGAGATACCTTGGATGCTGCGACAGCGACTTATAAGGCAGATCTGGCTCAGCGGGATAATCTCAGCCAGCAAATTAAGCAAGCCCGATCCAAACTAGTGCAATCTCAGAAAGCATTGCAGAATAGCCAATCCCAATTAGCAGCAACTAAAGGGAACTTGCAGCTCGCGGAAGCCACCGGCAAGCAGACAGGAGCCAACCGGCAGCAGTACCAGGCAGCGATCGCCTCTATTGATCAAGCAACAGCCCAAGTTAAAAACGCTCAACTCCAGTTGTCCTACACTCAGATCACAGCGCCCACAGCAGGCAGGGTTGGCAATAAGACGGTGGAGGTTGGACAGCGGCTGCAACCGGGACAAACGCTAATGGCAGTGGTGCAAGACCAACCGTGGATTCTTGCGAACTTTAAAGAAACTCAGCTTGGCAAAATGAAGCCGGGACAAGCGGTAGAAATCAAAATCGACTCGTTTCCACAGCATCCTTTTAAGGGCAAAGTTGATAGTGTCTCTCCAGCATCGGGTGCAAAGTTTGCCCTATTGCCACCAGATAATGCCACAGGTAACTTCACCAAAATTGTGCAGCGCGTTCCCGTTAAAGTGGTCTTTGATCCAGCCAGCATTCAGGGATATGAGGCTGAAATTACCCCAGGGATGTCGGTTATTGTGAGTGTGGTACTCCCCTAACATTAAAACTGACGAGAGTTAAACAGCTCCCTGTAACGCACTAAAGTAACCCGTCTGTATGATTGATATAACGTATAAAACTGATTTGAGACAAGTTAATTGGGAAGAGATGAAAACTACACTACGTCAAGATAAATTTGACAATGGACGTAGCCCTATGCAGCTCAAAACATCGTTTGAGAATAGTTATGCGACTTGTATTGCCTACACTGAAGGACGCATTATTGGTACTGCTCGTGTTTTGTCTGACGGTGTTTGTAATGCTTATATTGTTGATGTTTGGACATTTAGCCCTTTTCGCCATCAAGGTATAGCAAAAACAATGATGCAGTCCTTACTAAGCCAGTTGAAAGGACAGCACGTTTATTTATTTACTGATGATGTAGTTGACTTTTATAAAAAACTGGGTTTTGTTGAACAACCCACTGGTTTGGGTCAAGTGATCAATACCTGGTTAGTTAATGAATAGGAGTTTATAAACTTTAAAGTGATTTGCCGCAGTTGCCTGCGGTATAAGCATTAGAGCCGAATGCTTTCAAGCTGTTGGAAGAGTTGAGAGTATAGTCTGAAGTGGCTCAAATGTGTTTTATATCACGCAACAGCGATCGCGCGCACAGTCTTTCCATTGTGCTAAGTGCGCGATCGCTCTCTGAGAGAGACGTAATCGCTCTTTGAAAGCCACAAAGTATTTAACTTCTTGCCTAACACGCTGTTCTTGGCTAGCGAACGTCTGAAATAAAGGCAACACTGAACTCAGTATTTCAACGCTGGGGCTTGAGTAATGGAACTACAAAACCTGCTCTCATATTTTCCACCGTTTCTTGATGGTGTTGCAGGCTGGGGCTTACTCATCCTGCGGCTGATTTGGGGTACCGTCATGGTGCTGTATGGGTTGCCCATGATTAAAAATCCCTTTCATTGGCTGGATTTAGGCGGCAAGCCTTCAGGGTTTCCTGGCTTTTTACAAGCGATCGGTGCCGTCACCATTTTTACAGGTGGCTTTGCCATCATTGCAGGCTTTCTCACGCCTCTAGCCGCACTGGGTTTGGCGGGTGCCATGCTAGTTGCTCTAGGAATGCACCTGAAAAACGGCAATCCATTTATTAAGCGAATTCCTGATGCTCCGGGCGATTCCTACGAAGCGTCATTGGTTTATTTAGCGATCGCGCTCCTCTTTCTGTTCGTGGGTCCAGGTAGCCTTTCGCTGGATTCGCTCTTGTTTCACTGATGGCTTCAGAGCTTGGCTTACAGAATTGACCTGATCCATAAAGGAGGAATTCCCGATGGTAAGAGCGCTGCAAGCAAACACTGGCGATTCAATGAGCGTGACCGCAACGCCAGCAGACCTTAACCGGGCGATTGAGTTGGTGTTGACTGAAGATCGTCAAGTGTTAAAGAAAATCAGCCAAGCTACTGTTCTACAATTGGCGCAGACCATTTTGCAGGTCAAGCGAATTTTTGTCTTGGGTGAAGGACGCAGTGGCCTAGTCATTCGCATGGTGGCGATGCGGCTCATGCATCTCGGCTTACAAGTCTATGTGGTGGGTGAAACGACAACGCCCTCAATTCAGCAAGAGGATTTGTTAATTGCCTGTTCTGGATCGGGAAGTACAGGTATTGTTTCTGCTATTTCTAGCAAAGCAAAGGATGTAGGGGCGATCGTGGTAGCCGTTACAACCAAGATGGAATCGACCTTAGCGCAGATCGCAAATCTCGTGATCAAGATTGACGCCCCTACCAAAGAGGGTCAGAACCATCAGCAGTCTCAGCAGTTTGCCGGTTCATTGTTTGAGCAAGCGACCCTGTTGCTATTTGATGCCCTCTTTTATGTCCTGTCCCAGCGCTTAAATAAAAGCGCAGATGCACTGTTGGCTTTACACACCAATCTGGAATGAGTGAAAGGAAATACGGCTTTTTCCTTTGCCCCTTCACCAATAATCAACCCCATGTGAGGTAAATAGATGAAATTGCAAGTGTCGATCGATCTGCTGTCACTAGAACAGGCAATGAATCTCCTGAAAGAGGTTGCACCCTACATTGATGTGATCGAGGCAGGAACGCCGTTGATCAAGCAGGAAGGACTGAAGACCGTTGAGACTTTTAAGCAGCATTATCCTGACAAACTGGTCTTTGCGGACATGAAAACGATGGACGCCGGTGGGTTGGAGGCAGAAATGGCCTTCAAGGCAGGAGCCGACTTTACCACCATTTTGGGAGCGTCTGGTGATGGGACGATCGAAGGAGCGGTTGCCGCCGCTCGGAAACATGGCAAGTATGTGACCGGAGATTTAATTGGCGTTCACGATCGCCTCAAACGGGCGCAGGAACTCCAAGCATTGGGAGTCAACTATCTGGAATTACACTGCGGACTTGACGAGCAGGCACATCATCTTTGCGCTTCGACCGTAGATGAATTGACATCATTACGTGAAAAGCTATCGATTGCACTTTCGGCAGCAGGTGGCATTAATGAGAACACCATTCAAGCAGTCGAAGCGGCTGGAGCCGAAATTGCAGCAGTTGGAGCGGCTATCTATAGCGCAAAATCTCCTGCTGATGCGGCACGGCGGATTCGAGCAAAAATGTCTCCAGTCGTCACTCAACAACTTTAGAACCTATTCTGAAGGTGATCGACATGCGATCGCTTTTCATCAATTCTTGTTTAAGAGTGTTTCATGAAAATAAGCAGTCTTGGAGATCTGAGATGCCTGTTGTTAGTAAATCCAATGAATTGTTGGCTGAGTTTGCTGTCTGTCCAGTTAAACCTGAAAGCCAAGCGAACCTGGTAGAACGCGCCATTCAAAATATTGAGTCTACTCTCAAGCACAAGGAGGGGTTTTTCTCTGGTACAGTGCTCCGTAGCCGTGATGGGCTAAGAGTGACAAGCTATGTTCAATGGGCAGATCAAGAATCTTACCTAGCAACTCAACCTATTACAGAGTTTGCTGTTCCTGATGTTCATCTGTATGAAATCTTTGCCGAAGAACCTGAAGATAGCGAATTGCACCTCTCGCCAAACATGGATGGACTGATTAATTTTGGCATTTTTAAGCTGAAGCAGCCTGAAAATCAGCCCCGCTTTGCAGAATTGTTTCGTCAGGCGCTAAAAATGGTGTCAGGACAAGCCGGATTAATTTCTACTCATGCTCATCGCAGTCTAGATGGGTGGCGCTGCATTAACTTTGGGCATTGGCGATCCTTGGAAGCTTTTACGGCAATGGATTCCGATCGCCCTTTTTCGCCTCTTTTTGGAGAAATGCTTGACTTGGCAAATAACGAATACCAGAAGACGTTGCATGAAGTCGTCTTTACGACGGGATCAGGCAACAATGACAAGACAAGGTAAGCAATCACCGCATAACCTTCAATCAAGGCAGTCCGAAATATGATTAGCACAAGCATTATTCGCCCGAATCAAACTCTTTGGCAGATTGTGCAAAGCTACTACCAATTAACAAAGCCGCGCATTATTCTGCTGTTGTTGATGACCACTGCGAGTGGTATGTGGCTGGCAGCAGAGGGGACTGTCGATCCCATGCGGTTATTGGTGACGCTGTCGGGTGGTGGTTTAGCAGCAGCATCTGCCAATACGCTGAACTGCGTTTATGACCAGGATATTGATTATGAAATGGAGCGGACCCGGCATCGCCCATTACCATCGGGTCAGGTGCAGCCACGGCAGGCAGTGATCTTTGCGATCGCGCTGGCATCCCTCTCGTTTTTGCTGCTGGCAACTGGAGCAACCCTCCTGAGTGCGCTACTGGCGATGGCTGGCGTTGGTTTTTATGTGTTCATCTATACGCACTTACTCAAACGCCATACGGCTCAAAATATTGTGATTGGTGGGGCAGCGGGAGCCATTCCGCCGCTCGTTGGTTGGGCAGCGGTAACAGGGGATCTAAGCTGGACAGCCTGGGTGCTGTTTGCGATCGTATTCTTATGGACACCGCCGCACTTTTGGGCATTGGCGCTGCTGCTGAAGGATGACTATGCTCACGTGGGAGTGCCCATGTTGCCAGTGGTGGTGGGAGATTTTGCTACCGCTCGTCAGATTTTTAGCTATACGCTATTGCTAATTCCGGTGACGTTGCTGCTGGCATATCCACTGCATACGACGGGTATTGTGTACATAGCGATCGCCCTCTTGCTGGGAGCCATCTTAATTCAAAAGGCGTGGCTGCTGATGCAAGCCCCAGAAGAACAGGAGTTGGCGCGATCGCTGTTCAAGTTCTCAATTCTTTACTTGATGCTCTTGTGTGCTGGTATGGTGGTCGATGCACTTCTATGAAAAAGGCATTTTTCTATCCAAAGCATAAGGGTCAGGACTTTTCTGGTCTATTGTTGAGCATCATCTCTACCTTAATAGTTCCGCCTTTTGTGCCATACCCCAGTTAAAACCGCTAACGGAAGTCATGAACTATTTTCATAGGGTGACGACTATTGTTGGTATTACTGTTGCATTGAGTGGACTTAATTCTGCTTCTGCTCAGCTAGAACCAACACAGCAACCACGACTTGAAGCTCAAGCAGAAAAAGTCAGCCCATCAATTCAACTGCCAGCTCTGACTGGACCATATCCGGTAGGCTCAACCTTTTACCACCTTGTGGATCACAGACGAAACGACATCTATGACTCAACATCAACGAAACGGGAATTGATGATTTATGTCTGGTATCCGAGCCACGCACTGCCAGGAGAGACGATACCTGCCCCATACCAAGATGAGGCAGTAGTGAAGGAGATCAGGAGAGCGTATGCAAAGTCGTTAGGCTTAAAGGCAGATACCTTCGTCAAATTGTTATGTCATTCAGTCCAAACGCATACCACTGCTCAAGCGCCCTTTGCCACTGTCCAAACTCGCTATCCCCTCCTCATCTTTTCTCATGGTTTTGGTGTTCCGCCCAAGCTGGATACTTCCTTGCTAGAGCAACTTGCCAGTCACGGTTATGTTGTTGTCAGTCTTTCGCACACCTACGATGTCCCAACTCTATTTCCGGATGGACAGGTCATCAAGCAATCCTCTCGCTTCCATTTTCGCTCATCCAATCAAGCAGAAATCAAGCCGATCTTTGACGAGGCGGTTGATGTCCGGTCGCGTGATGTCAGCTTTGTGCTGGATGAACTTACTTCCCTCAACATCAGCGATCCTCAAGGGATCTTGACTCATCATCTAGATTTGGATCGAGTTGGCATTTTGGGGCATTCACTGGGTGGCGCGACTGCCGCCGAAACCATGCTGCTTGATCGCCGTTTCAAGGCTGGAATCAATTTAGACGGCATCATGTACGGTACTGCGTTTGCCCAAGGAACGAAAGACGGACTCGATCGACCATTTATGCTTGTAAACCATGAGGGGCAAACGTTAGATCCTGCACTCAAGTCGTTACAGATGTCGTTTTATGAAAAGTTGAAGGCTAACGGCTACCATCTAATCATTAAGGGCACCAAACACATGACCTTTACTGATTTGCCTCTAATCTTTCCGCTCTTGAAGGCTAATTCTGACTTGAAGCCTCAGCAGGCTCAGGACGCTTTTGGTGCCATTGATCCGCATCGTGCAGAAATGATTGTTACTGCCTATGCACTAGCGTTCTTTGACAAATATCTGAACAAGCAGAAGGAACCCTTGCTTAGTGGTGCTTCTGCCGACTATCCAGAGGTTCAATTTGATTCCCGAAATGGCACTCCAACCGCATTACCCTAGTCAAAGGCTTTAGCAAGTTGATCGCTTTGCTTGATATAGGGATAATTGGTTTGCTGTCAGTGCTTTAGAGGTTAGCAATACCACGTTTGAGGGCGACCAGCACGGCTTGGGTGCGATCGCTCACCTGCAATTTGCTCAGAATATTTGTGATGTGAAACTTGATGGTAGCTTCGCTGATGTATAACTCACTGGCCATGGCTTGATTGCTTTTGCCCTTTGCCATCAGGTTAAGGACTTCCCGTTCGCGATCGCTCAATTGGGGTCCACTCAGCCGTGCCACCAGTTTGGCTCCCACTTCAGGCGGTACATAGTTTTGCCCAGAATGGACGCGGCGGATGGCTTCCAAGACCTGTTCAAGGGGTGCGTCTTTGAGCAGATAGCCTCTCGCGCCCGCTTCCAGTCCCCGATAAATATCTTCATCGCCGTCATAGGTGGTAAGGAGGATGATGCGGGCGGTGGGAAACGCTTGACGAATGGTGACAATCGCTTCGACTCCACCCACATTGGGCATTCTCAAGTCCATCAAGGTAATGTCGGGCAAATGCTGACGGTAGAGGGCGATTGCCTCTGCCCCATCGCAGGCTTCGGCAACGGGTTCCATGCCGGGTTCGTAGCGAATCAGCAACACTAAACCATTACGAACAACGGGATGGTCGTCTGCAATTAATATACGGATAGAAGCGTCAGTCATAGAGAAAAAGGCACCTGTACGACAATTTCAGTTCCCCGCTCCAATTCGCTGATAATGGTCAACCGTCCCCCAATGCGCTCTGTTCGCTGGTTCATACTCAGCAGCCCAAAGCCACCACTGACACCACAATCATCCGTGGGTAGAACGAAGCCTCGCCCATCATCGCGAATCTTCAAACAAACCTGATCGGATTCAAAGTCAAGGTCTACCCAGATGGTTTTAGCATTGGCATGGTTAAGAGCGTTGAGGACTGCTTCTTGTCCAACGCGGAGCAAATTCATGCCGACCATTGCCGAAACAAGGTAGGGAGTGCCATGAATTTCAACTTCGATCGTCACATCTGCATGAGTGGCTAATTGCCGAATACAGCGAGGTAAGGCAATAACAAGATCTTTGTATTCAGCCGCATCGGGGTAGAGTGCCCAGACTGATCGCCGCGCCTCGGCTAAGCCTTTCTGAGCAAGGGCATTGGCTTGACTGAGAATCTGTTTGACCTCGCCTGGATTATGATCTTCGATGCGCTGAGCTACGCCTAATTGAATTGAAATGCCTGTGAAGGCTTGCGCCAGGGTATCGTGAATTTCACCTGCCAACCGGGTGCGTTCCTCTAGCAGGGCTGTCTGTTTGGCTTGCTCCGCAAGATCCGCCATTTGGATCGCCAAGGCAGCCTGGTTGGCTAGCGTGCTGACTAACTCGATTTGAATGGGAGTCGGATCGGGCATGTCGTGAGTGATCCGAATGGAGATCGAACCAATGGCTTGATCGCCAACAGCAATCGGGGCAACAAGTAAGCAGCGAACGCCGAGTTGCTGGAACATCGCTCGGTGTTTGAGCGGTAAAGCGTTTATCGGATCATTGGTCGCGTAGTAGTAGGGGCGCGTGTGAAGACGCCGATCAGGGTCGTAGGCATCGTTGCCGAGTGCGATCGGCTGGGTAGCATTCGGATGGCTGCTCTTCGCAGCAGGCAATACCGCTTCATCTTGATAAATCCACTGGAGGTACGCCCATTCGCCTTCGTAATGCCAGAGGCAGGCATAGGGCACCTGTAGAACAGTGGCAATCGAATGCAGTGTGATGCTGAGGAATGCTTCGATCGAGGGTTGGGTATTCAGAGCATTGACGCTCCGCCGCAGAACTTCATTCGCTTTTACCAGTTCTCCCGCTCGTTCTCTTGCTGCTTGTTCTTGCTCACGGGCGATCGCCGTTTGACGAGCTTCCTCAGCAAGGCGGGTCAGCTGAATCGCCAGAACAACTTGTTGTGCCAGAACCTTGGCCAATTCTAACTCTTCAGCTTGATAGAGGCGATTTTCTCGCTCTCCAATCATCAATGTACCGAGATGTCGGTCTCCCAGTACGAGGGGCACAAGCAGCACCATCTGTACCCCGTCGTGTGCAATTGCCCAAGACCGAAGAGCTTCACATGGATGGTTGCAGACATCATAGTAGATGTAAGTCTCGTGCTGCACATTCAGACATTGCCAGGATTGGCGATGGTGAAAGTCTGAGATCCGAACGGGGTTTGCTCCAGGATGATTAGGTTGGTCAGCAGCGGCAAGAATTTGCCCATACTGGCAGGTCAGATATAGCCAGGTGAGGTCACGATCGACATCGTTGAGCCAAAGGTCGGCGATCGATGCGCCCAGTTGCTGGGTGACTGTAATGAGAACCTGCCCAAGGAAGCGATCGAGTTCAGGTTCGGTAGCAAGGAAATCAAGCGTACGTTGCAGTGCCAGCTTTTGTCCTTCGGAGACCAGTTCAGCACGTTTGCGCTGTCTAATATCCTGAATAATGACGATAAAGCAAATGGCTGCTCCGGCATCATCGCGAGCAACCGAAATGGTGAGATAGACCCAGACGAGGGAGCCGTCTTTGCGGATGTATTGTTTTTCAACCTGGCGCTGATGGAGTTCGCCTGAGATTAATCGAGGAATAGCGTCGAGGTCAGCCGGAATAGCTTCTGGAACCGTAATGTCCTGAAATGTGAGACTCAGCAGTTCAGACTGGGTGTAACCAACAATGTCGCAGAAGCGTTCGTTGACCTGCAACCATCGACCATTCAGGCTAGTGATAGCGATACCAACAGCAGCTTGCTCGTAAATTGCTCGGAAGCGACGTTCACTTTCACGTAGAGCAAGTTCAGCGCGTTGCCGCACTATCACTTCTGCTTGCAGCGCTTCATTGGCTTTTACTAGTTCTGCTGCGCGCTTTTGGGCTGCTTTTTCTTGCTCCTGCGCGATCGCCGCTTGTTTCGCTTCCTCTGCTAGCTGCGACATTTGCAGCGCCAGTGCAGCCTGATTGGACAGTGCATTAACCAGTTCGAGGTGAATAGGCGCGGGATCGGGCATTTCATGTGTCAGGCGAGCAGTGATTATGCCACTAGAACGATCACTAATCACAATCGGGGCAGCGAGGATGCTGCGCACACCCAGTCGATGAAACATGGCTCGCTGTGCTTCCGTAAATTGTGAGGCTGGATCATCCACTTGATGAAGCGATGGGTAGTCGTAAAGCCCACGCGCAGTTCTATAATCAGGCCATGATTGAGCTGGAGTGGTTGCGTTGGGATGATCGGTTTGATGGGCTGGAAGCACCAGCCCATCCTGGTAGACTAGCTGAAGCCTTACCCAGCTTCCCTCCAGTTTCCAGAGAGTCACCGACGGCACTTCTAGCACTTCAGCGATCGATTGCAGCGTTGCCTCCATAAACGCTTCAATGGATGGCTGACGGATAAGCGCATCAATACTACAACGTAGGGCATTATTGACTTTTACTAGCTCCGCAGCCCATTTTTGGGCGGCCTGTTCTTGCTCACGCGCAATCGCCGCTTGTTTGGCTTCTTCGGCTTGGGTCGAGAGGACAACTGCTAAACCGACATAACGCGCCATTGCAAAGCCAAACTCAACTTGGGCTTCCGAAAAGTCGCGATCGGCAGGGAAAAACACAACTAATGCGCCAATGCAGCGATCGTCCACAATCACTGGAACGTTCAAGAATTTCCGCGTTCCATGCTGTATATACCAGGCTCGAATTTTATCGATCTCTTCTGGGATATAGGGTAGTTGCTCCATATCGTCAACCATTACATGCGTTGTCCGAGCGGTCAGAGGTTCCATGTGGATGGTTTCAGGAACAACCGTAAAGGAAGGTACACCATGATGTCCTAGTAGAGCAGTTCCAGAAAGCAATTGTCCGTCGAGATAGCTGAGACGTTTAGCGACGGTGAATTCATCCAGGGATTCCCACCATTCCACGATCGGTGCATCAAATTGTTCTGCGATTGCTTGCAACACATTCCCCAGCAAGGCATTTAGCCCCGCACTTTTGGCGGTCAATACCAAGATCCGTTGCATCGCCTGGTTCGCTTTTGCCAACTCAGTAGTGCGTTGTTGTGCCGCTTTTTCTTGCTCACGGGCGATCGCGGTTTCAACAGCGCGTTCTTGGGTTTGAATTGCCAATCGCTTTGCCTGCAATGCCAACGCCAGAGGTTTTGCCAACGTTTCAGATAATGCGATTTCTGTATCAGTGAATGGCTGGTCTGCGGATCGAAACAGCACCACTGACCCTTCCGCCTTGCCATCAATCACCAATGGCTGGTTTAATTCAAAATCCCAACCTTGAGACACCGCAAATCTATGAAAATCGGGTGTCACGGTCATGCTGCGATGATCGAGGACAACCGGACGAGTGCGATCGCGAACCGTCGTGCCATGCAGATGTTCGGGCGTGACGGTGAACCCATCGGCTAATACACGCAGCGTTGGGTAGACTTTTGGATCAACCAATTGCAGTTCCATTGCATTCAATACTCTGCCGTTGCTGAACCAGTAGCGGAGGTAAATAAGTTCGTTGGGAAAATGTTCAAAGTAGCCACAGGCGGTAATACCAAATGCCTGAGCAAAGATCTGGAGTACAGCCGGTACAAACTCGTCAAAGTCACTGACAGTGCCCAGAGCATCTGTGGTCTGCTGTAAGGCTGCGTTTGCCTTTGCCAGTTCAGCTAATCGTTCTAGTGCGGCTTGTTCTTGTTCACGGGCGATCGCCGCTTGTTTCGCCTCCTCTGCCAATTGTGTGACGTGTATACTTAGCGCCGCTTGCTGCCCTAGCGCTTTTGCCAATTCAACTCTTTCTACCGGAAAGGGTTCACTGTCTTCCTTGTGAATCGTCAGATTGCCAATGACCCGTTCGCCTACGAATAGCGGCACTCTGAGAACACTGATGACATTGTGGTCACGCAACCATTGCCGAGTGCCCGCATCTAAATCTGGATCTACAATTTCTGGGAGGTCAATTGTGATTAATGGGGTTCCCTGCACAAGGTGCGTTGTATCGCCATTAATAGCGATGGGGAATTGAGTGCGATGAATGCTGCTTCCGTAAGCTGGCAGTTCTTGACGATAGATGACACCATCAAGGCAGGCAAGATGTAGATTAATCAGGCCAGCTTCAAAGTCGTACAGCCAGAGCATTGAGCCAGGAGCCTCCAAATGCTGATTAACCACTAGCAAAACCTGTGCTAGAAAGTTGTCTAGATTTAGCTCTCGCACCATCACATCAACCGTCTGCTTCAAGGCATCGTTTGCCTTCACCAGTTCCGCTGCTCGTTCGTGGGCGGCTTTTTCCTGCTCACGGGCGATCGCCGCTTGTTTGGCTTCTTCTGCCAGTCGCAACATTTCCACTGCCACTGTCATCTGTTGCGCCAAAGTCCGCAGTAAGGTGAAGCAACTGCCCAGCGGTGGGTCATCCTCAGCAAAACCCAGTCCCAACCAGCCAAGTAGATGATCGCCAATTCGCATCGGCACCAATCGAATTGCCCGATTGCCTTGCTCACGATGAAACTGCTGAAAACTGGGAGGATGGATTGACTCGTCTGGATAAACCATCCAGGCATCCTCTGATTCCAGGATGCGCTGAGTCATCTCGCATAACTCTGGTGAGAAGGGCGTTCGCAGCAGTCCCCGTGCTGCCTGATCTGACGAAGAGACTAATCCGGCTTTTTCAAACAGAACGGCATGACGAACAAAATCCCCTTCAATCAAGACCACTGCTCCACTATGTGCTCCCGATACCTTCAGGGCTGCTTTGAGCATTTGGGACAGAAACTGGTCAAGATCATTTAAGTGTGCCAGACCTGCAATGGCGTCGCGGAGCGCTACGTTCGCTTTTTCCAATTCTGCGGCTCGTGCTTGCGCCGCTTGTTCTTGCTCACGGGCGATCGCCGCTTGTTTTGCCTCCTCTGCTAGTTGTGTCAGTTGAATAGCCAGTGATGCTTGTTGAGCCAGCGCATACAACAACTCGTTATCTTGTTCTTTGATCGGGTCAGTGTGGGTAAAGGCCAGGCCTAAATGTCCCAAGAAGTTGCCCCCCGCAAACAGAGGCACGCCGATAATAGCTTTGTGCTGGCGCTGATGATGGTAATCGATTGAGCCTTGCCAAAATAAATGCGCTTCCTGCTCCAGGTTAAAATATCGAGGTTTGCGCGTTTCCAGCAGCACGTTGACAAAACTCGCTGCATTGACTGGCATTTCTGTCGCTAGAGGCGAAAGTGGAATCATCTGCCCCTGTTCGACATGAGCCACTGCTCGTAGAACCTGACAGCGCTGGTCCAAAATGGATAGCATTGCTGCATCAGCGCCAAGTTGAGCAATCGTCTCTAAAGCAATATGACTCAAAAAAGCTGAGAGGTCTGGTTGTTCAGCAAGCCGTTCTGAAGTGCTAGCAAGGGCTTCATTTGCCTTTGCCAGCTTTGCGGCTCGTGCTTGCGCCGCTTGTTCTTGCTCACGGGCGACCGCCAACTGCCTTGCTTGCTGGGCGAGTTGAGCCGCATAGTCTTTTTCCAGTGCAGCTAGCTGTGCCTGGAAGCTGTGCGATCGCTGGCAGTCATCCAGTTGCGATCGCAACAGAGCATTTTCTTGCTCCAGTGGTGCAAGTCTTTCCCTTTGTGGTGCACTCAATTCATCCTGTTGCATAAAGGAATTGGAGACAAAGGACATCAAAGCGGGATGAAAACCGAAGCGAAGACTACCCTTCCTGCTTCCCATTTCATTACCCCTTTTATACGGAATCAACAGGGTTTGCCACAAGCAACATCTGGCTCAATTTTACGGCTCATGGCAAAACTCTAGTCAAAAGTCGGCATTTAACCTCGACTGCAGTCGAGGTTGCACCTCGCTATTTGCCGAGTTGAGAACACGTCTCCAACTTAGCGCCAACCATCAAGCCAACCGCTAAAGTTAACGGTGTTCATCCCCTAGCGCAATGCTTCTCGACCACAAACGAACTTAGCTGACTCGATCCGTCTCAAACGAGCGTTGCTGTTGAACGGTTGTGGTCAAATCAGTGGTTATTTTGCATCCGTTTGTGTTTCTCTAATGCTTAATGATTGAGGTTAATCATGCAGCAACCCGATCGTCTTCCCTCTCTTTGGTCTGCCGCACTGACGCCATCGCATTCGTCTCAACAGGCGTCTTATTCCCATTCTGGCACTCAAACAGTTACACCCTCTTCCCAACAGCAGGCTGAACCAATCCCAGTAGCTGCTAAACAGCCACGTCGTCGCGGCTTAGTTTTAACTGAGCAGGGGTGGCAGAAATTGCTGCAAGCCGAGGTCGCATACAACCAATATGGCGAACGCTGCACCTTTGAAGCGCTCAGTGAAAAAACCTTGCTTGACCCACGTACCATCTGCCGAATTATTGAGCGTGAGATAGGCGTAGATAAACGATCGCTTATTATCTTCTTCCATGCCTTTAATCTTCCACTGGAGAACGGTGATTACACGAGCCCAGCTAGGATAACAACAAGCAGCCAACAGGCGGAAGACGCTATGCTTTCGTCAGTCTCCCCTTCCCTTCCCTTTTTTGAGTCCTATACGGCACCTGAAGAATTACGGCATATTAGGGCACGGATCATCGAAGACTGCTGCCGTTTAGTGCAGCTTTTAGGACTAGATCACGCTGATCAAACAACCCTATCCATCAAGATGGCACCTCAAGCTGCACCGCAATTGGAGTTAAACGTCTGGCGATCGTGTTAGCGCCCTTGTCAAAGACACCAGCAGCAAGGGGAAAGCAAATACAATTGCTTTCCCCTTATACCAATTGATGCCATTGCACTGTCACGATGTAATCGGTAATTAATCTACTCTTCCTTACTGTTGGGCTGGACCATACGCTCGAACAGATGCCGCGCCGATTGGCGTTAATTCTTTCGATCCTGATCGGCGCGCAGCCACTTCATAAACCAGGACATTCGCCGACGTTACTCGTCTCACACCCTGCAAAGCCACTTCAAGTGTTGTGCCAGACGCAACTGGCTTCGTGAAGTTAATGATGACTTTTTGTGAGGTGATGGATACTTTTGTCTCTACTAATTCCCCTGATGGATTAGTCACCTGCACTGCTGTGGGTGCCTTTACATCAGCGGGAAGGCTCAGGACCAATTGCGAGAGGTCAGCACTCTGTACTTCGATTGCAAGGCGGTGGGTCTCATTTTGTGGCGTATCGCTACCCGGCAAACTCGTCTCAGCTGGGAGGATACGTGCGATCGGTGCATTAACCTCTGTCGCTTGTACAGGCAACGTTATGATCGACATCAACAGCAGAGTTGCTGCTGAGCTATAGATTAAACCTTTCATAGAAGAGCTCCTAAAGATAGAATCGTTCAGTCATTGAGAAACTTGTAACCCCTGACAGAGAATCTGCTTAGCCAGTACAGTGATCGCGATCGCACTGGTATGGATTTCGAGTTAGGCATCCGGTGGAGTTTCAAACAGGAACCGTTGCCCTGAAAACACCACGCGTTCAAAATACCAGTTGGGTATGTTGACGATCCGAGGAATTTGCAGCTGACTCGTGTGAGTGGTTTAATCACAGGGAATGCGCCTAGAACCAGTTGAAGCTAAACCTGCTAGCATGAAAAGTTTACGGTTACTACTTAACTCGTCTCACATACTTAATTTTTGCAAGAACCTAATTTCTGAGTAGTGAAGATCAGCAAGTTAAGGTGGAACTTAAAAGACTTGTCGGCCAATAATGAGGAAAACGGCTGAAACGACTACAAAACAGCGGTTCCAATAATTTTTGAACACATTAGCTAAAGTGCTTACTGGATAAAGCTTTCAAAGATTTTGTGTCTTAAACTTGTTGCCTTATAGAATCCATTTGACATCTTTTAGAATAGGAATTAGGTGCTCCAACTTACCTCACTGAGACGCCATGCCCTATTCCAGCGACCTTACTGATGCAGCATGAGAAATCTTTGCACCCCTGTTGCTTGAACTAAGTAGATCAGGCTTGAAAAGCTCAGGTGTGTGAAGTTAGATGGAGGTATCGATTTCAACGACTGGAGGGTGCAGCATATGGGGGCACGCTTACGCGTTTTTCTAAGTGCGACTGAAGAGCGCACCTTGCTTGAGCTTCGCACCGCAACCACCGTGCCTCAACGTGTGAAAGACCGAGCCACAGCGGTTCGTTTGAGTCATCAGGGGCTGTATGTCGAAAAAATCGCTGCCTTTTTCCACTGGAACGAGCGGACAGTGCGAGAAACTTTACAGCGCTGGCAAGCGAAGGGGCTGGGTGGACTTTGGGATGCGCCCAGACCTGGCGCGCCACGCCGTTGGCAACCGGAGGACATGGCATACCTGGAAGCGTGCTTACGAGACGACCAGCACACCTACAACAGCCAGCAACTCGCCCAGAAGTTAGCCAGTGAACGGCACGTGCAGTTGAGTGCCGACCACCTCAGACAGGTGCTCAAAAAAAGGGGGTGATTTGGAAGCGCACACGCCACAGTCACCGCGGCAAGCAAGACCCGCACGCAAAAGCGCAGAAACTGGCGGACTTGGAGATGTTGCAATGGTCAGCAGCAGTAGGAGAAAGCGACTTATTTTATCTCGATGAATCCGGGTTTTCGTTGTGGCTGCCAGTTGCGTACAGTTATTTCTTCATGGGGGAACAAAAGCGGATGGAGCAAACCTTGCGCAAGGGCAAGCGGATCAGCATTTTGGGCTTGTTGCAACCCTTTGTGAGTTTCGTCTATGGCTTGGTGGTGGGCAGTTTCGCCAGTAAGCGCTACATCACGATGATGGAGGAGCAGGCGCGGCAAGCCAAATTCCACTTTGAGCAAACCGGCAGGATCCGGGTGATTGTCCAAGATAACGGACCCATTCATACCAGCAAGTCAGTCAAGGCCAAATGGCCAGAGTGGGAAGCCTGTGGACTGTATTTCTTCTTCCTGCCGAAATACTGCTCCGAACTCAATCCGATTGAAACGGAGTGGCATCAGTTAAAAACGCATGAATTGAGAGGGCACATGTTTGAACATGAGCTGGATTTAGCTTATGCCGTCATTGACGGCATCGATGCCAGAACCCAGGCGGGAGGTTATAACGCTGAACGATTCCGATTTCCCTCGAAATTGGCTCATTCATGAACCGTTACATACCTGAGCTTTTTACCCCTTAGCTACTTACTATCCAAGAAGAAACAAACTCGTCCCTCCAACTGGACAAAACGAGAAATTGTCAATGGCACCCCGGACGCTTAGAGTGATCAACGGCCTCGGCACAGTTCTTTCGCAGGCGCTTACCCTAAAGCGTTACAAAAGAGCGTGCTCCAAAACTGGCAAGCATAAGGGTTTCCTACATAGGCTACTGCCGGGTGCTTTATTTCCCTTTCGTCAACAAATTCCAAAGGCACTTCAAACTGATACAGTCATGAGGTCTGTCTGCACCCAAAGACCCTTTAGAAAGGAAACCTGGTTTCATGGCATCAACCCCTACCCTGTTTAGCGACACGCCGATCGCCCTCGTCCCGGCACACACAATCGCCGAATTTCCAGCTAACACCTTCCTGGAAAGCATTGTTGTGAGTGACGATAATACCCTGTTTGTGACCAGTCACTATGAAGGTAAAGTGATTCGCATTAGTGCCGATGGTGTACCAACGACCCATACGTCGATCGCCGGTAAAGCAACAGGTCTGGCGATTTCAACCGATGGTTGTCTGCTGCTCTCTGGCTGGGATGACCAGGACATTTGTGTTGTCTGGCAGATTGCTTCCAACGGAGCAACAAAGGTTTTGGTGTCATTGCCAGATGCCGTCTTTTTGAATGGGTTAACCCGTCTCACGGATCAGTCCTACTTAATTGCCGACTCCTACAGGGGGGCAATCTGGCAATTAGATATTGCTCAGAGCCGTGTGCACCTTTGGTTAGAACATCCGCTTTTGGCGCGGGCAGATGCGGAGAATGGCACCCCAACTCAAAATCTTCGGCGATGTTCTGTATGCCTCAAACACACAAAACGCACAAATAATCCGCCTGCCCATTCAGGCAAATTTTCAAGCAGGTGAGCCAGAAATCTTTGTCCAAAACGCCAATATTGATGATTTCGCCTTTGACAAAGCCGGTAATCTTTATGGGACGACGCATGTGTTTAATAGTGTGGTGAGAATCTCACCCGCTGGCAGCGTTACAACGATTGCCCAGGCTGCTCAAGGTATGGTGGGTACGACAGCCGTTGCGTTTGGCAAGACAGAGGGGAATCGCACACACCTTTACGTGACGACCAATGGCGGCATGTCGTTTCCGCCTCCAACGGGTGTGGAATCCGCAAAAGTAGTGCGTCTGGATGTGGGGATTGAAGGTCTACCGTTAGTATAAATGCTCATGAATACTGCTGAGCAAGGTTCTGATCCACCGGTCACGATCGATGTCATCCAAAAAGTCAAACCGGGCTGTGAGGCAGAGTTTGAGCAAGTTCTTGCGGCTTTGACCGAAGCTGCCAAAGCGTTTGATAGACATTTAGGTGCCAATCTCTTTCGCCCGTCTGATCATGCCAATCCAGAATATCGCATTGTTTTCAAATTCGACCATCTGAGCCATTTGCGCCAGTGGGAAGCGTCTACCATGCGGTACAAGCTGTTGGAACGAGCCAAACGTTTATCGGTAGGAGACAGCAAGTGGCAAACGCTGACAGGTTTAGAGACCTGGTTTACGCTTTCCACGCAACAAGCGATCGTGCCGCCACCACGTTACAAAATGCTCATTGTGACCTGTATGGCCGCCTTCCCCACAATCAATATCATTAATGCTTTATTGCAGCCACTGAAGTCTTTACCACCGTTGTTTCGCACACTCATTGCCACCATTGTTCTGCTGACGCTAATGACCTATGTCATCATGCCCGGATGACAAAGCTCTTTGCCGGCTGGCTATACCCAACCTTCAATAACCGTTAAATCTAGAGGTGGAGAGGCTTATGGCTTCCGCGTTTAGACCTTTAAACTCAAAGTAGGAGAGTAGTTGTGAAAATCGGCATCATTGGATCGGGAAACATTGGCGGCACACTCGGACGGCACTGGGCAAACGCAGGTTATGCTGTGATGTTCAGTTCTAGAAACCCCACAAAACTTCAGTCAATGGCAGATGCGGTGGGTGCTCAGGCTGGCAGCGTTGAAGCCACTGCAACCTTTGGCAACGTGCTGTTGCTGGCAATTCCCTTTGGCAACGTGCCTGCTTTAGCCCAACAGATTGGAGCCTTGAATCATAAAATTCTGATTGATGCGACCAATCCCTATCCTCAACGGGATGGTGCGATCGCTCAACAAGTCATTGACCACAAAACCCAAACAGCAACAGAATATATTGCGAGTCAATTTTTAGGTGCTCATACCGTGAAGGCATTTAATTCTATCTATTTCAAAGTACTCGAAGAGCAGGCCTTTCAATCGGGGGACGATCGCATTGCCGTGCAGGTATGTGGCGACGATCCGTCCGCCAAGCAAACGGTCATGCAGCTTATTGCAGACATTGGCTTTGCACCGCAAGATCTGGGCAAGCTCAGCAACGGTCAGCTCTTTGAGCCAAATGCTCCGCTCTACAACAAGAACCTCAAAATCCGTGCCGCAGAAACATTGTTGCAACAGCTTGCTTGAGTTTTGATTGAACCGTTCTCACATGAACTGTTCATGGCAGAAGTGAGATCGACTGATCAAGGTTTGAAGTGATGGCTAAAAAGGAATGGTTGAAATGGATCAGAAGGTATGTGCGATCGTTGGGTTCGGCACCGGAGTGAGCATGGGTGTCGCCAGAGCTTTTGGTCAAGAAGGGTAGGCTCTAGCACTCCTTGCTCGGAAGCCAGCTAAATTAGCTGCCAATGCTCAAGCTTTGCAAACTGAAAGTTATACCGTTCAAACATTTGCCGCAGATGCCGGTGATGAAGCCGCTTTGATTCGAGTGTTTGCTCAAATACGCGCTGAGTTGGGCAACCCGGAAGTGCTGATCTATAATGCTGCGGCATTCACACCTAGAAAACCTAGTGTGATCGGGTTTGAGCCATTGATCAAGGACTTCCAGGTAAATGTCGCCGGGGCGCTGGTCGTCGTCCAAGTCCTGCCAACCATAAAAGCGAAGGGGCGCGGCACTATTTTGTTTACGGACGGTGGTTTGGCACTCTATCCATCAGCAGACGCTGCTTCACTGGCGATCGGCAAAGCAGGCATGCGTAGTCTGGCCTTTACTCTCGCTCAAGCGCTGAAAAACAGTGGCATTCGGGTTGGCAGCGTGGCGATTTGCGGCACTGTGAAACCGGGAACGCACTTTGACCCCGACGCGATCGCTCAAGCGTACCTGGCACTCCACAAAGCAGCAGACACCCCTGAAACAGAAGTCATTTACAAGTAAGTGAACAGAGAAACAACATGAAAATTGGTATTATCGGCGCGGGCAACATGGGCAGTGGGTTGGGTAAGTTCTGGGCACAGAACGGACACAAGCTCATGTTCAGCTACTCTCCCGATGAGTCGAAACTACAAAAGTTGGCTGAGGCAATCGGCGACAATGCGACGGTTGGCACGCCCACCGAAGCGGTACAGTTTGCGGATGTTGTCTTGCTGTCTGTGCCTTATAGGCGATCGAAAGTGCGCTCAAGGCCGCCGGAGCAATGGATGGCAAGATTTTGTTTAGCTGCGTCAATGCACTTAAGCCTGACATGAGCGGCTTGGCAGTTGATACCACCACCTCTGCTGCTGCTGAGATTGACAAACTGACTCCCGGTGCCCGTGTGGTAGAAGCACTGCCACTGTTTGCGGAAGTCCTCAATGCTCCATCACAAAAGTTTGGTGATTTGATGGCAACGATTTACTACACAGGCGACGATGCCGAAGCCAAACAAGTTATAGCAGCACTCTTACGGGAAACCAATGTGGAAGTGATCGATGCAGGACCGCTCCAAAATACTCGCTATGTTGAACCTGCCATGTTTTTGCTCGTTCAACTCGCCTACGCGCAGAAATCAGGACAGGTGGCGTTTAAATTACTTTAGCGCGAAGCATGAAGACAATTTTCAGGCAGAGTTGCTAAATTAGAGCGGATCTTGAGTAATCGAGAGAACCAATGACAACAACTCATCAGCCCGTCACGCTGCCACCGCCAGAACCAACCGCCCATGAATTTGACTTTTGGATTGGCAATTGGAGTATTCTTCAGCGCGTTTTGCAACCAGATGGGACATGGCGCGCATTTGATGCCCGCACTACCGTTACCCCTGATTTAGATGGGTACGTGCTTGTTGAGCATTGGGAGGGGATCACGTTGTTGCCGTGGGAAGGTATGGCTGAACCCGAACCGAGAAAAGCCATTAGTATCCGGTCGTTTGATCCGGTCGCTGGCATGTGGAACATTTACTGGCTTGATACTCGTAATCGCCATTTCATTCCTCCTTCAACTGGAAAATTTCAGGATGGAAAAGGTGAGTTTTTCTCTGCATTAGACCCAAATGACCCTGAAGCACGCGGCAGAATTACATTCTCCAACATCAGCAAAACGGCTGTGACTTGGGATTTTGCTGTGTTTGATTCTGGGGATTGGAAAATAGTTTGGGTCATGGAAATGACACGGGTCTAAGGTGGTTTCACCCGACTTGTCAGAGTCATGGAATCGATTTTAGATGTTGGCTGTGGCGATGGAAAAATTACGGTTGCTTTTGCAAGCTTAGCATGTGTCCTAATGGCGAGGTTAGCAGTCAAGGCTCTAATGACGTCAGCCTAGCCATTCGGTAGCAGTGGCTGGGCGATTACTTTTGCTGTAAGGCAACAGAAGCATCACCCAGCCCAGTCAAGCTACTTTAAGCTTCCTGCGATAGTCAGACATCCGCTCATAGAGTCATGGCTAAAGCTCGCTCAACAATCACACTATCCCAACGGTTCTGAAGGTTACGAATGTCATCTGGAACCTGACACACACTAGCCAAACGATCGGCATGGTTCCTTATCTAAAGTTGCGGTTAGCAGCCTACCAAACGTTGGGGTGAAAGACTCGACGACCGATGAGCAGGCATTCGACCCATTTCACCTACTATAAGGGCAGTAAAACTGTCAACTGGTGAGTCTAATAGCAACAGGCGATCGAGTCGGCAGGGTGATTTCACCCTTAAATGTTGATATCGTTCCCGCTTTGGAGGCTCGTGATCCGCTTTAAAGTCTTAGCAATGCCACGATCGTACGGCTGCAATACGGTGTGTAGCCACCCACTGATCCAGGCTACGAGAGCAACAAGGGCAAAGGGTCTGCCTTTGAGTGTCCTTTTGAGCCAGATCATGCTACTCGTATAGGGAATTGCTTCATCGGAAGAGCGTATGCCTAACGAGCAGCCAGACGGCACTCCTTCACCAACGGATGATTTCACAGCGTCTCCTGTTGCAACGGTTCTGTCAAGTCAGCCCTTAGGTTGGAGTGGCATGACAGTAGAGCAACTGACCTACACCACCACGCAGATAGAATGGGCACCCCAGGCGGAGCATGTGCTGACGGTGCATATTGCTGAACCCATGTCTCTGATCCAACAGCGAGATGGACAAATCCATCGAGGCGGCTTAGTCACAGGAGATTTTACCTTAACGCCAGCTGGCAACCCAAGCCTCTGGTACTGGGATCATTTTCTGGATAAATTGCATGTGCGGCTGACGCCTGACTTTGTTCGGAAGGTGGCGGCAGACTGTGATTTAAATCCTGATCGCATCGAGTTGTTGCACAACTTTGGCACTCATGATCCTCAGATTGAACGCCTGGGGTTGGCATTGAAAGCGGAACTGGAAACAGGTGGTTTGGGCGGACGGCTCTTGAGTGAAGCTCTGGCAACGGCGCTCACGGTGCATTTGCTGCGGCATTACTGTACGCTGCCCCAACCCGTTCCTTTTGTGGCAGGAGGCTTGCCACAACCGATTCTGCGCCGTGTGATGGATTATATACAAGCCCATCTGGCTGAGGATCTGTCTCTAGAAAGTATGGCAACGGTTGCAGCGATGAGCGCTTATCATTTCAGCCGTTTGTTTAAACAAGCCACTGGTTTAGCCCCGCATCAATACTTGATTACTTGCCGAATTGAAAGGGCTAAATCATTGCTCAAACAAGGGGATTTGACGATCGCCCAAATCGCCCGCATCGTTGGTTTTTCCTCTCAGAGTCATTTTGGCTATCACTTCAAGCGCCTCACAGGCATCACTCCCAGGCAGTTTCGCTAACACAGCAAGAACCTGACAAAGATCGCAAGATTGCGAGAACTATGCCAGCGTTCACCCCTTTATAATCCATTGAGCTTTGTAGATCCTTGCTTCAACCATGCATGCTTGCTCAATTGAGCCGTAGGAGTTTAATCCATGCCTTTTGTCAAAATTTTGCTCGATCGCACCAGTTTAAATGCGGAACAGAAACAAGACCTGCTGCAAAAAGTGACGAATGCAATGGTTGCAGTTGAAGGCGAACCTTTGCGCCAAGGTATAGGGGTTGCCATTACCGAAGTGAATTCGGGGGAATGGGTTGGCTCCATGCCTTTTACATCCATCACGCTGATCAAGGCGGCGCTGTCCGCCATTCAGCGGCAGACCATGTTGCAGAACGTGACAGAAGCGGTCGTCTCTGTGGTGGGTGAAGACAAACGGTTCGGTACCTGGACGGTGATTGAAGAGAGTGTCAACGATGGAGAATGGAGCGTCGGTGGTAAGACACTGACGATTGACGCACTAGAGCAATTAAAAGCGGGCAAAAATCCCTGGTAGGCATCTGTAGAGACATTCCGTAGAACGTCCTACAGGCAGATTCACATCAAAAAATTGATCAAGTAGTCAAACAAGGACACATCGCAATGAGTACCTATCTGTTGATACATGGTGCCTGGTTTGGTCAATGGTGTTGGCATGCCGTCAAACCGTTACTGGAGCAAGCGGGGCATACTGTTATCACGCTCGATTTGCCAGGTCATGGCGATGATCTGACACCTGTGCCAGAAATTACGATGGCAACGTTGGTAGCACGGGTCGGCAAAGAATTGACTGCCCAAACAGAGCCTGTAATCCTGGTGGGACATAGTATGGGTGGCATGGTGATTTCTCAGACGGCTGAGGCATACCCAGATCGAATAGAACGCCTAGTTTATGCAGCCGCATATTTACTTCAGGATGGTCAATCCCTGTTTCAGGTTTCCACTGCCGATGCTGACTCCCAAATTGGTCCTTATTTGCTGCCCGACCCAGACAAGGGATTAATTGGCATTCGTCCCGAAGCCTTGAATGAGATTTTCTTACATGATGCGCCGGCAGCTATGCTTGTTGAAGCGGAAGCTCGGTTACGCCCCGATTTAATTGGTCCGCAAACCACGCCTGTGCATCTGACAGCGGCGAATTATGGGCGGGTGCCGCGTACTTACATCACCACCTTGAACGATCGCGTCATTTCCCCCTCTCTCCAAAAACAAATGTTTACCGCAACGTCGTGCGATCGAGTTTTGGAAATCGAAACAGGGCATTCTCCCTTTGCTGCCAAACCAGAGGAGTTTACCCAATTGCTGACTGCCCTGGTTGAATGAGTGCGCGAAGGAAATTGAACCGATCAACATCTGATCAACCCTAGTTTGCTCAACCATAGTTATGAGGCAGCGATCGTGACCAAAAAAGTATTGATGATTGTCACCAGTCAAGCTCTCTGGGGTGACCTGGGGTATCCCACAGGTTTCTGGATCTCAGAACTCACTCACCCCTATTTTCTAGTGACAGAGGCAGGGTATGACGTGGAGATTGCCAGCCCCAAAGGGGGGAAAGCACCGATCGATCCCTTCAGTCTTCCCGGCACTGAACACACCCAAAATCCAGACGACATCATCAGTGTCGGGTTTCTTAACTCCCCTGAACACGCCGCTAAAATTGAGCACACACCGAAACTCGCGGATGTGGATGTCAGCCAGTACGATGCCATCTTTTTTGCAGGCGGCACAGGTGCCATCTATGATTATCCATTGGATGACAGCATCGGCAACGCCATTCGTGCCGTGTGGGAAGCAGGCGGGATTGTAGCAACCGTTTGTCATGGGGGAGCAGCTTTATTGAACGCCACCCTTTCCAACGGCAAACCCTTGATCGAAGGGATGACGGTAACCGCTTTTATCAGAACCGAGGAGGAATATATTCAGCAGACGGTGCCGCAATACATTCCTCCTGTGTACTTAGAAGATGAACTACCCAAACGGGGTGCCACTTTTGTAAAAGGTGCGACCCGGACATCGTTTGCGATCACCAGTGGCGATGGACGGTTGATTACCGGGCAGAATCAATTTTCGGGTCTAGCCGTTGGGCGCAAATTGGTTGCCGCGCTGTCGGGTACACCTGAGGTCAAACGCACAATGAAGATTCTGGCGATCGACCATCTTCTACCAGGCGCAACGCTCGAAAACGTGATGGCACACATGCCAGCTGAAGCAGAGCAGGCATCGCAATTGATGAAAGCTGGTATTATTCGAGAGAATTATCTGCGTGGTGATGGTCACGGTGCGGTGGCAGTCCTTGAATGTGCGGATATTGCAGAGGCACAGGCGATTATGAGTACGTTTCCGCTGGTAAAAGCGGGACTGATAGATTTTGATTACATTCCGCTTGGTGCGTTTACACCGTTAGAGACCCTTTTTGCAAATACTTCGCACATTGAAGAACGATGAAAGCCATTCGCATTCACGAGTTTGGTGAGCCAGACGTTATGCAGTTTGAGGAAATACCGGATCCAGTGGCTGGCGATGGACAAGTCATCGTCAAGGTGCATGCCGCAGGGGTGAATCCGCTCGATACTTATCTCAGAGCCGGAGCTAAAATTGGCGCTTACGCTCCAACGCTACCTTACACACCCGGGAATGATGCAGCAGGCATTGTGGTTGCAATCGGCGCAGGCGTGAGTCGGGTAAAGATCGGCGATCGTGTTTATGCCCAACCGTTAACCGGTTCTTATGCGGCATTAGCGCTTTGTGATCAGTCTCAGGTCTACCCACTCCCCGCTCACGTCTCGTTTGCTCAGGGGTCGGCGGTCAATATTTCCTGTCGCACCGCTTACTACAGCCTGTTCACTTTAGGAAAAGCCACAGCGGGTGAGATTGTGCTCATTCACGGAGCCAGTGGCAGTGTGGGTAGTGCAGCAGTACAACTGGCGATCGCGGCGGGCTTAACCGTGATTGGCACTACCAGTTCTGACGCTGGCTTACAATTGCTGCAAGCTTTAGGTGCGCATCATGTGTTCAATCACCGTCACCCAGATTATTTAAACCAAATCAAGACTGTGACTGGCGATCGTGGTATCAATATCATTCTCGAAATGGCAGCCAATGTGAATCTCACTCAAGACCTGTCGTTGATGGCTCCCGCCGGACGCATCATTGTCATTGGGGGACAGGGAGATGTAAGTATCGATCCAGTCCAAATCATTGGGTTGGGCATCAGCCTGATTGGGGTGAGACTCTCGTTGTTGGATGAAACGACGAATGCGGCGATTCATCAGGCGCTCTACACCAGCCTGGAGCAAGGGACCCTTGCTCCTGTTGTTTCGCAAGAAATTCCTCTAATGGAGGCTCCCCGTGCCCATCGTGAAATTGAGAAAGCAGGCACGATCGGCAGGATTTGTTTGATTCCCTAAGGTGCGATTGTGTCGCAAAGGAACAATGACTCGTTGACACAAATCGATCAGCTGGTATGGTCAAGTTAACGTTGAGAAAGAACAATTGTCCTGCTGCCCTCTCGTTTGCGACTGCCTGTGCCTGTGCTTCCGGTAGCGCTTTCCTGGCGAAATCACAGGCGCTTGCGTTTGGCTCTCTTACATGATCCTGCTCACCTACCGGGGTAGAGAGCACATGCGTCCAAACTCAAGCTTAGACATTCAGCGTCTAACAATCGCGGTCATCCAGTCTTTTACTTAAGGACTCGTAAACGCATTGCCGACGTAAAGCCCTCTACCGGTGCTTTTCCATGTGCCCTTGCTTCTGCCGACTGAGAGAATGTTCGCCAACGAGTGCTTCGCGCGATCGTATTCGGCTGTCGGCAAACCATCATAGAGTGCAGCCATCAATTCGTCAGTACTCAGTGGAGCGGCTGCCTGATCAAGAATGTCACCTACCGCTGCTGTAAGGGCTTTGTCATGCCATTGACGTTTCAAGAACCGCTGTAAAGGCGAGGCTTTACCACGCTGGTTCACGTTGTGAGGTGGTGGCGTTGCTGGTTTTGACGGCTTTGTCTTTGCCAGATTGGTTTTGGTGGCAGTCGCTGGTTGAGAGTCTCGCGCTGCTTTTGCAGAAGCGACGTGCCTTTGCTGGCGCGGCGACTGCTTGGCTGGCTTTTGAGGGAGGCGTGCCGCGGTCGCAGCTGCGACTATAGCCGATAAAGGGCTTCCATCTCCTGTGTCCGGTAGCGCAGCAGTGCTTTCATGAGTGCTAGGGGCTGGTATCGAGTGAGGCGCTGCTACTAACAGTCCTAAGGTAGCGGCTTCAGAGAGTAGGGTTTCAATGCCTTGAAGTTGCACCGTCTTTTGCTGTACTTGTGCTTCCAGCCACAAGAGCGCTTGGCTCAAGTGGTCTTTCACGGTTTGCAAGGAGGCGACGAAGGCGATCGCTTCGTCTTTGGGTAAGGTTTGGAGATAGGACGATGAAGCAGTTGCCACAGCTGAAGCCTTAAGGGTAATAATTTGACTTTGATTCTACTGCAAGCTTTGCTGATTAGAGCCTTGCTGAGGCGTAGACTCAGCAAACCATCATGGACTCATTAATGCCTACCCCGGTATATTCCCCCACATTGAGCCACCTTCCACCATTAAGCCACTGCCCCCACTCGCCATCTGGGATCATCAAGTTTGAGCGATGGTTGTCATCCAGTTCGGCGGTACGGTGCTTGAGTGTAAAGCGATCAGGGCGGTTCTCTGGCTGGTCATAAATTCCTAAATCCACATTTGGGTTCAAGGTCTGGTTGCCTCTTGCCTTTGAACCACCCTAAGCGAGTGCTTTGCCGTTGCGCCTCGCGCTAAATGGCACAATTTTCTCAACCGACTGTAAGTGATTGACAAGTTGGTGGGTTAATAGAGGCAATGGCTGCTCCATATTCCTCCATGCACCGAAGCAGAACTGCCTCACATTCAACCTTGAAGCGGCTTCTATGGCGTCGCTTGTTGGCGATACAAGCCTGGTGTGATGTTGAGGGCTTTACGAAAGACCGTTGTCATGTGGCTTTGGCTGCCAAAGCCGACCTCGTAAGCGATCGCTGCGATCGACATTTGGCTATTTCTGAGTAAGCGTTGCGCTTGCTCTACCCGACGGCGTAAAACATACTGGTAGGGCGATAAGCCCGTCGTATCCTTAAAAGTATGAGCCAGGTAATACGGACTGACGCCAAGATGATGGGCGATCTCATAAAGTTTCAAATCACTGCTTAAATGAGTCTGAATATACTCAAGCACTGCTTTGAGCTGCTGGGTGGTCAAATAGTCTGGCACTCGTTGCAACTGTTTAGCGATCGTAGATCGGTTCTGAATGACATGTCCCATGATTAAAGTGGCAAGAGACTCCAAATACAACGAACCGCCCCAATGGTCAGCATCGGTAAAGAAGGCATGCAGGGCTTGAGCAAGTTTTGTGCCTTTACGACTGGGTTGTATTTGCCCTGGTACTAGCGCAACGGTTGCTTCCTGGGTGTATTCAGCCATGATCCGTGAGGCAAGAGGCTGCTTGTATGCCAGCAGGATGCAGCACCCAGCCGTTTCAATGGAACGATACGTGCTGCCTTGAGGCACAACATCGTAGCCTCCTGGGAGCGCGCGATAGGGGAGGAGCTGGTCAGAGTCAAAAGCAGCGATGCCATGACCCGGCTGGAACCGGGTTGAGATGAATGCAAACGGAGCCAGTAAATTTACTTCTAGCGGTCCTGGTGTGAGCATGGCCGCAATCAAATGGGGTGTTTCTAGCCAATGTCCCCAAGTCGGCAACTGGTTGAGAGGAGTGTGATGCAAGGGGATTTTGCGATCGCCTGCTGGAAAAACACGCTCGACTAACTCACTCATTATCCTCTCCTAACGAATGGCAAGTTTACCCTCAAGAATTGAAAAGACAATGGCAGGAGACTGTCGTAAGGTGAATAGCATCCCTTAACGAAAACGTCTACTCTTCAATCATGATGACTGATTTAGTGCCGCTCTCCACCCTTTTCATTGGGTTGAATGGCTTCATTGCCTTTGCCCTTTCCTACATTGCAGCATCGGAGCGCGTCAAAGCACGCGTCTGGCATGGCGAATCCAAAGACGATGTTGTGCTGCAGGCTGATCCACTGACGAATCCCAGTCCTTGGGTCTTAACGATCGAACGCTTGACGCAACGACAACTGGCAAAAAGCGCGGTGGATGCGGGAGCCTTACAGCGTAAAGTCCGGGCGCATGGCAATTTCGCCGAGTACGTGCCGCAGGGCTTGCTGTTTCTAGTCGTGCTGGAATTGATGCAGGCGCAGAGTTGGTTGATCTGGTTGTTGGGTGGGGCGCTCACACTCGCTCGGATTACCCATGCTTATGGCTTGCTGACCCAATATGGTCCATCGCTCAGTCGTGCTACAGGGTTTTTCCTGACCTGGTTTGTTTACATCATCGGCAGCGTTGCTTGCCTCTACTACGGGTTGCAAGCGTTGCTCTGATGATGGTTTTTGAGTCAATTTTGAGGAAGCATACCAATTCTCTAAATTCCGGCGACAGATAGAGCATCAAGAATAGACTGTCGCCCTGTAAGTAAAAGTTGCGGAGCGCTAAAATTCCTATCTCCGCTGCAGCAGGCGCGGCATGACGGATTTTCCCCTTCGGGGTGCACTTCCGCTTGTTACGAACGCCGCAAGGGAACGGGGAATTACACTCGTAGAGATTAAAAGGCATGAATGGGAAGCCCAAGTCGCTCTAGTGGGTCACTTGGCATGAGCATTGCCATTGGCAAAGGCTGGTTGGCAGGGCAAAACCAACTGGGTAAAAGCCCCCGACCCTCCTAAGCGATGTTGCTGCTGTCGTAATCTGGCTCGTTGCCGTCGCTCTGCTCGCTTACCACCCCACTGAAACGGTGTAGGCTGTTGGTTCCAAACCTTGGCAACCGTTTCTAAGCGGTGGATAATTTGCTGCGGTGTTTCAGGGTTTTGCCCATCCAACGCTCGTCTGATGAGAATTCGCTGCATCGACTCTGCCATGTTCAGCCAACTGCCCGAAAGCGGAGTGTACAAAGGCAGAATGCCTTGCTCACACAGCCAAATCATGAGCTCAGGGGTTTGATGTCCAGCTAAGTTGTCCCACACCAACAGCATTCGTAAAGGTGGCAATTGGGAAGGCAAAGTGAACTTCACATTTAACCCTTCCCGCCAATCAAGCCACATTTGTTGTGTTAGTTCGGGTGATAACGATGACGATGCTGGCGGTAATGTCTTGACAATCTCACTCAGTTCTTGTTTGAGCCAAGTATGTAAGACGATATTGGTTGTGCTTTCAACCCCTTTGACACGCACTTGCCCATCTTGGGGATGAAACAATGTCATCAGCTTCGCAGTCCCATTGCGGATATACTCGTGCGGTTGTTTTTGCGGATGTTCTTGTTCCTGCCAACTGGAAGCAGCATAGGGCACTGTTTGAAACGGGCCTGCTTCATCCTGGCACCACACCGCAATGCCCATTTCCTCTGCCGTGCGATACGCTCGTTCAATTAAGTTTTTTTTACTTCTGCATCCGGGTCTACCACAGTCACCACTCCACTTTTGCGACGACGCAGGGCACTCCCTGTTTTGCACCAACTCCGACTATTCTGCCAACTGTAACCGGCCTCATGCAGCACTTGCCCAATCGTGTAGGTACTTACCGTTGCAAATTCATCGCCACCGTTTGCTCTCAATCGTCGTTGCAACGTTACCAATGACCACTGCGACACTCCGTCGATTTCTAGTTCGGGCTGTTGTTGAGCCACCGCTAAAACCTGCTGTCGTTGTTGGGCGCTGTATTGGACTTTCGCCCCACCTCCATGCTTTGGGGTTAATGCTGCTAATCCCTCTCGGTTGAACCGTTCGACTAATTGGGCAACCGCATCCCCAGAACGCCTCCCACAAGCTTGGGCAGCAGTGGTATAGCTCAGTCCTTGGGCAACCGCTAGCAGGGCTTTGGCACGAGCCACACGAGTGGCAGATTCACTCGTTGCACGACCGATGCGTTCTAATTCCTGCTGTTCTTCATCGGTGAGTGCACGCAACGGGTCTTTCTGTCGGCGAGTCATCGCACTCTAGCATCGGGGACTTCTCTATCTTGCCAGACTCAGCAAATAATGGCGATGCTCATGCCAAGTGACCCACTAGTACGTTCATCAGTGACGGAAGATAGGATTGCCTAAGTAAAACAAGAACTCGCTGAAATTGTCGACGCCTTGCCTCAAGTGTCTCCATTGCTATCCCCGGAACTCACACGACAGATGTGGCTCGATTGGCGAGAAGGTTTACACGTAAAGTTCACCCTCCCTTCCCAATTACCACCTTTGCGCATGCTGCTGGTGTGGGATAACTTAGCCGGACATCAAACCCCTGAGCTCATGATTTGGTTGTGTGAGCAGGGCATTCTGCCTTTGTACACTCCACTTTCAGGCAGTTGGCTGAACATGGCGGAGTCAATGCAGCGGATTCTCATCAGACGGGCATTAGATGGGCAAAACCCGGAAACGCCGCAGCAAATTATCCACAGGCTAGAAACGGTCGCGAAGGTCTGGAATCAACAGCCCACGCCCTTTCAATGGGGTGGTAAGCGAGCAGAGCGACGGCAACGAGCAAGGTTACGACAGCAGCAACATCGCTTGGGTGGTTCCGGGGCTTGTACGGAGTCTGTCTTGCCCTTCCAATCAGCCTCCCCAAATGGCGATACTCATGCCAAGTGACCCACTAGTACTACAGTTGTAGATCTGGAGTTGTGGAAAGCAGCCGGCGCTTATAGTGATGAAACCTTGCAACGGCTTGATGAATCCGTCGCCAAGTAGACCAAGCCAAGATGTAATTTAAGCTCGGTGTCCAAGCCCCTAACAGTGCCCATAATACCCGACGAACTTCAGGCATACTCAAGGGGATTTCAAGCCGTGTTTGCGTTTGAAATCGTTGATAGAAGGACTCATTGAGTTGTTCAAATCCCCCTTTTTGACCCCTGCTGGGCAGTTTGAGCACGGGCAACGCTCAAAAAGGCATGAGCTACCAGAGAGAGGGTCATGTGACGGTACCATCCCTGCCAAGAGCGGACTTCATAGTGGTCTAAGCCAACTTCTCCTTTGGCCGTTTCAAACCCCGTTTCAATCGTCCATCGTGTACCGGCTACACTGACAATTTCCGCCAAGGTGGTTGAGGTGGGTGCAAAGACCACGTAATAGGCAAGGTCTATCGGATCGCTCACACTTCGTCTTACGAGTAACCAGCGTTGCCAGTCAGGTGCGCTCGGGCAATTAAACCGAACCATTGCCCAGTCGTAGGTCCTGGGACCTTTTGTGCCATCACCACAACTGAGTCTGACCCAATCGCAATCCGTTAAATTGGCGGCTACCTCATCGGCTCGATATTGCTCATAGCCAATCCATAGAGGCTCTTTGACCGAAACAGCCAGCACATACGCTTCCCCCTGTTCTTCTAACCACAATCGCAAGCGTCGGTCACTGCCGTACACTTCATCCCCACTGACCCAAGCGTGAGGCACGTGAGCCTCAAACAGTCGTTGCAACATTTGACGAGCGAGTTGAGGCTTCGTTGCAAAGGAAATCGTATCAGGCACTCCAGCCTGCCCACACCGTTCAGGTTCATCGGTCCAACTCTTCGGTAGGTAAAGTTCTCGATCTAAGAATGTGTAGCCGTCTGGAGTCGCATAACTGAGAAACACACCAATCTGGCAATTCTCAATGCGCCCAGCCGTTCCACTGTATTGTCGTTGGACTCCCACTGATTGGTTGCCCTTCTTGAGAAAACCAGTTTCGTCAATCACGACGACGGCGTTGTCATGCCCCAGGTGCTCAACAACGTAATCCCTCAATTCATTGCGCACCAAATCGGCATCCCATACAGAGCGACCCAACAGATGTTGAATTGCGTAGGGATTGGCATCCCCAACTTGCTCGGCAATCTGCCAGCTATTTTTGCGCTCTACGGCACTGAGCAAGCCTTGCAAATAATCCTGAGCATGCTGCTTGGTTTCAAGGCGCTTAAAGTAGGGAGCAATCCGTTGGTTTAACTCGACAAACTCATTTGACCATTGCTCAACATCTTCCGTTGAAATTGACCTTGCCGTTGTTGCCAGAATAGATTGAAATGAAAGTGTCACAAAAATGCTACTATCCCTGATTCCATCCCTATTCTAGCTAATCTACAACTGTAGTACTAGGCCGTGTTTTAAAACCCTAAAGCCAAAGAAGAATGGCAGCAATGGTGAGCATAGCGAGATAATTCTGTGCGCGTTTTTCCATAGCGTGTAGCAATCCGTCGAAACTGTTTTAAGCGATTGATCGTGCGTTCAATGCGATTGCGCTCTCGATAAGCCTGACGGTCAAACCGCGTCCCCTGTCGAGATTCATTGGAACGACGAGGAATCACCGCCCCAATCCCACGACGCTGCAAGTAGAGTCGAATCGGTCGTCCCGTGTACGCTTTATCGCCTGCCACTCGCTGTGGACGCAGACGGGGTCGTCCACGCCCCAGTCGGTTGACTTTGCCTTGCTCCATCAACGACTCGAACATCATCGCCTCGTTGCGTTGTCCAACGCTCAGCAGAAAGGTCACTGGCTTGCCATTGCCTTCACACCGCAGGTGGATCTTGGTGCTAAACCCACCTTTGCTGTATCCCAGTGCTTCTGACTCCGCATCACTACCGCTTGCCCCAGCGGCGTGTTGATGCGCTCGAATCACACTGCCATCGACAAAGTGGAGCTTTCAGTCAAACTCGCCAACGGCATCGGCTCGCTGCTGCAACTGGGTCAGAATCTGTTGCCACAGTCCTCGCTTGCGCCAAGCATAGAAGCGCCCTGAGACAGTCTCCCAAGCACCATAGCGGTCGGGTAAGTCTCGCCAGGGAGCACCCGTGCGAAGAATCCACAGAATGCCATTGATGATCGTGCGATGGTCATTGGCGGGTCGTCCACCTTGAGGGCTCGGTTTGGGCAACAGGGATTGCAATCGTTGCCATTGTTGATTAGTTAAGTCTTTGCGTGAAATGGGATTGCGTGGGACCAATGTCTATTCGTTATCTTTGAAATACGCCTATCCCTATTCTAGCTTGGGGTTTTAAAACAGCTCCTAGTACTACAGTTGTAGATCTGGAGTTGTGGAAAGCAGCCGGCGCTTATAGTGATGAAACCTTGCAACGGCTTGATGAATCCGTCGCCAAGTAGACCAAGCCAAGATGTAATTTAAGCTCGGTGTCCAAGCCCCTAACAGTGCCCATAATACCCGACGAACTTCAGGCATACTCAAGGGGATTTCAAGCCGTGTTTGCGTTTGAAATCGTTGATAGAAGGACTCATTGAGTTGTTCAAATCCCCCTTTTTGACCCCTGCTGGGCAGTTTGAGCACGGGCAACGCTCAAAAAGGCATGAGCTACCAGAGAGAGGGTCATGTGACGGTACCATCCCTGCCAAGAGCGGACTTCATAGTGGTCTAAGCCAACTTCTCCTTTGGCCGTTTCAAACCCCGTTTCAATCGTCCATCGTGTACCGGCTACACTGACAATTTCCGCCAAGGTGGTTGAGGTGGGTGCAAAGACCACGTAATAGGCAAGGTCTATCGGATCGCTCACACTTCGTCTTACGAGTAACCAGCGTTGCCAGTCAGGTGCGCTCGGGCAATTAAACCGAACCATTGCCCAGTCGTAGGTCCTGGGACCTTTTGTGCCATCACCACAACTGAGTCTGACCCAATCGCAATCCGTTAAATTGGCGGCTACCTCATCGGCTCGATATTGCTCATAGCCAATCCATAGAGGCTCTTTGACCGAAACAGCCAGCACATACGCTTCCCCCTGTTCTTCTAACCACAATCGCAAGCGTCGGTCACTGCCGTACACTTCATCCCCACTGACCCAAGCGTGAGGCACGTGAGCCTCAAACAGTCGTTGCAACATTTGACGAGCGAGTTGAGGCTTCGTTGCAAAGGAAATCGTATCAGGCACTCCAGCCTGCCCACACCGTTCAGGTTCATCGGTCCAACTCTTCGGTAGGTAAAGTTCTCGATCTAAGAATGTGTAGCCGTCTGGAGTCGCATAACTGAGAAACACACCAATCTGGCAATTCTCAATGCGCCCAGCCGTTCCACTGTATTGTCGTTGGACTCCCACTGATTGGTTGCCCTTCTTGAGAAAACCAGTTTCGTCAATCACGACGACGGCGTTGTCATGCCCCAGGTGCTCAACAACGTAATCCCTCAATTCATTGCGCACCAAATCGGCATCCCATACAGAGCGACCCAACAGATGTTGAATTGCGTAGGGATTGGCATCCCCAACTTGCTCGGCAATCTGCCAGCTATTTTTGCGCTCTACGGCACTGAGCAAGCCTTGCAAATAATCCTGAGCATGCTGCTTGGTTTCAAGGCGCTTAAAGTAGGGAGCAATCCGTTGGTTTAACTCGACAAACTCATTTGACCATTGCTCAACATCTTCCGTTGAAATTGACCTTGCCGTTGTTGCCAGAATAGATTGAAATGAAAGTGTCACAAAAATGCTACTATCCCTGATTCCATCCCTATTCTAGCTAATCTACAACTGTAGTACTAGCGCATTTTGCCGAAGCCGTGCAACCACCTGTGCGTCCACTGGCTCAAGAGGAGTCACAACAACTAGCAGAAGTCGTCGGACGACGACGACAAATTGTGGAGATGCTGACGGCTGAGAAGAATCGGCTAGGCACGGTTCGCGGTCCGATGCAGCAGGATATTGAGGCTCACATTGCCTGGTTAGAAGCACGCTTGGAAGCACTCGAAGCCCAACTGCAGCAAAGCATTAAACAAAACCCCTTGTGGTTAGCACGGGTCAACTTACTGCAAAGTGTGCCAGGCGTCGGAGCCGTCCTTTCGAGCACCCTGCTGGTGAACTTGCCGGAGCTAGGCACGCTGACGCACAAGCAAATTAGTAGCCTCGTTGGGGTCGCACCGCTGAACCGCGATAGTGGCAAGAAGCGTGGGCAGCGGGCGATCTGGGGTGGACGGGCACAAGTGCGAGCGGCACTGTATATGTCCGCCTTAGCCGCCACACGCTATAACCCAGTCATCAAAACCTTCTATGAAAGGCTTTGTGCCAAGGGCAAGTTGAAGAAGGTAGCCTTGACCGCTTGTATGCACAAGTTGTTGATCATCCTCAATGCCGTGGTGAGAACCGGGCTGCCTTGGCAGACGAAGGCAGCACCAGCTTGACTTTTAACACAATCGCTTCTGCGGCGCGGGCAGTTAACCACAACCCTCTGATAGCTCCACCTGGCGGTCAAAGTGAATGGCTATCCTGCTGAGACTTCCTCTCGCTGGTTTTGGTTCAAAAACCACAGCAAGGCCTCTACTCGTATCAAGAAAAGCACCCCTTTGGGTACTTCCGTTAAGTGACTGTCAGGTAAGCTCCAAAAAATACGATAAGTCGATCAACATGCTGTAGTATACACAAATAAGATTTCACCTGCTTTTGCTCAAAGGGTCTATCCATATCCCTCATCAAGCACGTTTTGAAGCTTGTCAAGATGAAAAGTAAACGGATTTCCTGGGTGAATGTAGCTGCTGTGTCGGCTGTGTTCCTTTCGCTGACTCTGGTTGTTGTTAAAAATGTAGAGGGCAATACCTCACATCATTTACTGAATGTCTCCTACGATCCGACGCGAGAACTCTATCTCAATCTGAATGAGCAATTTCTAGCGAAGTATAAGCAAGAAACTGGCAAATCGCTCGAAATTAAGCAATCCCATGCGGGATCGTCCCATCAGAGCCGCTCAGTCATTGATGGCAGTGAACCGGCCGATGTCGTCACGCTAGGGTTGTTCTCTGATGTGGATGCACTCCGCAAACAGGGACTTCTTGCTGAGAACTGGACGCAGCGGCTACCGCACGATTCCCAGCCCTACTCGTCCACCATCATCTTTGTTGTCCGGAAAGGCAATCCAAAAGCCATTCGGGATTGGTCCGATCTGATTCGTCCTGGGGTAGAAATTGTCACGCCCGATCCCAAAAACTCTGGTAACGGCAAGCTCAGCGCCTTGGCAGCCTGGGGTTCAGTAATTAAGCGCGGCGGTAGTGAGACGGAGGCAATGGCGTTTCTTAAGTCGTTCTATGAGCACATATTAGTGCTAGATGCCGGGGCGCGGGCATCTGCGATCAACTTTGCTGTCGAGAAAATTGGTGATGTCCATCTCACCTGGGAAAACGAAGCAATTCGGGAAGTCGCTGAATCAAAGGGGGATTTAGAAATTGTCTATCCGCCTGTGAGCATTCTGGCGCAGCCCTATGTGGCCTGGGTGGATGCGAATGTGGCTCGTCACAAAACGGAGGCGGAGGCAAAAGCCTATTTGCAATTCCTCTTTACCGATCAGGCACAGGAAACCATCGCCAAGCTGGGCTATCGACCCATCAACCCAGACATCTTGCAGAAATATAGCGCACAGTTTCCTCAGCTTGACCTCTTCCCGATTACGCTCATTGCCAAGGATTGGGACGATGCGAAGCAAAAGTTTTTCGGCGACAACGGCATTATCGATCGCGTCTACAAGCCCAAAGCGAAACGCCATGCCGCCTCTTAACCGGATTCATCGAACTTAATCGCAATCCATCAATACTTCATGAGAATGCAAGCAATACAGTATCTGAAACAGCATTTGCACTATAGTGGCGGTAAAGCGCGTGCAGATATGATTGCCGCTTTGACAGTTGCCGCAATCGCCCTGCCACAAGGCATCGCCTATGCTCTCATTGCTGGAGTCGATCCACGTTTTGGTCTCTATTCAGCAATTTTTATTACGGCGATCGCGTCTATTTTTGGCTCTTCTTCGCATCTGGTCAATGGACCAACGAGCGCGATTTCGCTGGTGGTGTTTAGCACTTTAGGGTTCTTTGAACCGGATGCGCGGCTAGATGCCTATGAAGGCATGTTTCTCCTGGGAATCATGGTTGGCAGCATCCAGATTGTGATTGCCGTGTTTAAGCTGGGCGACCTGACGCGCTACATCTCAGAATCGGTGATTCTAGGCTTTATGACGGGTGCGGCTGTGCTATTGGCGATCGGCCAGGTGGGTAATGCTCTCGGCCTGCGCGACAAAGGCACCGCCCACGATCAAGTGTTTTACCGCCTCTGGCTGACATTGACAGGTGGCAAGATCAACGTGCAGGCACTCGGAATCACCGTGGTGACGATCGTGCTAGCTCTGGCCTTGCGAAAATTGGTACGCCGCTACCGACTGCCTCAAATGGATATGTTGGTGGTGCTGGTCATTGTCTCTGTTGCCACATATTTCCTGGGCTGGACGATCCCTGGTGCTGACGGCAAAACACTGATAGCGGTTTCGGCCTCTGTCCCTGCCAGCTTGCCGTTGCCCCATATTCCAGAAATCAAGTTTGACTGGATTCCGCAACTCTCCCGTGGTGCACTGGCGATCGCTTTTTTGGGCTTGCTGGAAGCATTGGCAATTGCAAAATCGATCGCGAATCAAACCGGGCAAGTACTCGATTACAACCAGCAGTGCTTGGCGGAAGGCATTGGCAATCTGAGCGGTGGCTTCTTGCAATGCCTACCTGGCTCCGGTTCCTTAAGTCGTTCCGCCATCAATTTTCAGGCAGGGGCACGGACGAAGTTTTCTGGTGTGTTGGCGGCTCTGGTCATTGCGGTGGCAGTGCTGGCGTTAGCTCCTTTAACAAAATACATCACTAAACCGGCACTGGCTGGCTTGCTGATTCTGACTGCCGCCCGACTGATTGACCTCCCACGGTTGCGCTATACCTTTCGGGCCTCAGGCTTTGATGTGGTTCTAGTGCTGATTACAGTCTTTACGGCCATCTTCGTTGACATTGAATACTCCATTCTCACGGGTGTGGCGCTGTCGATTATCCTTTTTGTGCCACGCGCCGCCAAAATCAAGGGGGCAGAGTTGGTTGTGAGCGATGAAGGCATTGTGCGCGAACGGGTGGCAAGCGATCCGCCCTGCACATCCATCCTTATCTTTGACCTCGAAGGTGAAATCTTCTTTGGGGCGGCACCGGATCTGGATCGCTATCTGGATGATTTGAGGGCACGAGCCGTTCAAACTGGTATTCGTGCGATCGTCCTGCGCCTCAAGCGTGTTCGCAACCCGGATATTGTTTGCCTGGAACGGCTGGAACACTTTCTGCACGAAGCACAACGACTGGGGCTTACCGTGTTGCTGGCGGGTGTCCGTCCAGAATTGGCGCGATCGTTCAGCAAAGCGGGTTTTGCAGAATGGTTTCCCCAAGACCGCCTTTTCCCAGAAAACGAGGATGATGATACCGATTCAGCCACCCTCAAAGCAGTTCGCCACGCCTACGATCTTCTTGGTGATGATGCGAATACCTGTCCACATTGTGCATCAATTCAACGGCACGAGGCTCGGAAAGCGTCCCTATATTATTTAGTCTGATGGTTTGTCTGGAAGTACTTGTCCTCTCCATCTTTGCCTTGCAAGCACTACTGGGAATTACACGTTGCCCTTGAGCGAAAGTCACTTTAAGCTATTGGCTCTGTAGAACGTCAGGCAGAACAGGCAGTTGTCTCAATAGCACCGTTGCTGGGTGCCTGAACTTGATGGCAAAAAGCGATGATGATCTGGTTCAAGGCCTCCATCTCAATCAAAAAAGCATCATGACCATGCGTCGAGTAGAGCCAAGCAAGCTGTGCGTTAGGCAGATGGGTTGCCAAGGCTTGCTGCTCTACTGGCGGATAGAGCACATCAGAGTCGATCGCCACCACCAACGCCGGTTGCTGCACCTGACTAAGAACCGCTGTATACTCACCCCGATCGCGGGCCACATCGTGCGAATCCATCGCGTGGGTCAAGGTGATGTAAGTATTGGCATCAAAGCGTTCCACCAACTTTTGCCCTTGATGATGCAGATAGTGGACGATCTCATAGGGACGAGCAGAAAGGTCATGATGCTGTTGGCGGCTAAACTTGTCCTCAAAGCTTGCCCACGAACGATACGCAATCATGGCCATCATCCGCGCAGCCGCCAAGCCAACCTTGGGGGGGTGCTCTGGCAGATAACGTCCCTCTTGCCAGTTGGGATCGGCATAAATCGCCTGTCGTTGTGCTTCGCTGATACCAATGCACCAGGCAGAATGCCGACCGGAAACGGCAATCAGCGCGATCGCCTCGACCCAAGCGGGATATAGCACAGCCCATTCGAGTGCTTGCATCCCACCCATTGAACCGCCAATCACCAGCTTGATTCGCTGCACAGACAGTGCTTGCAGCAACACAGCCTGTAACTGCACCATGTCTCGAATGGTAATCGCTGGAAAATCTGCCGCGTATGGCTTTCCAGCGTTGGGCTTAAGGCTCGTGGGTCCTGTTGTACCATAACAACTGCCCAAGACATTACTGCAGACAATGAAATCGGTTGTTGGGTCAAAAGAGTGACCAGCACCAAAAAGCGGTGCCCACCAATCATCGGCATCGGCTCCACCCGTGAGGGCATGGCAAATCAGAATGGCATTATCCTGACGCGCATTCAGTTGTCCCCAGGTGCGGTAGGCAATTTGCACACCCACCAGCACCACACCCGATTCTAAGCAAAATGGCTCTGTGAGGGTATGGTACTGGGTTTGGGGTGAAACAAGGGGACGATCGCTCATACGTGTTGAAACGCCTGCTCAAAGTCGGCTTTGATGTCGTCAATATGCTCAATCCCTACTGATACCCGCACCAGGTCCGGTGTGACACCCGCTGAAACCTGTTCCGTATCGTTCAACTGCTGATGGGTTGTCGAAGCGGGATGAATCACTAGCGTTTTGGCATCGCCCACATTCGCTAGATGGCTGGCGAGTTTCACGTGGTCGATAAACGCCTTGCCAGCTTCCAAGCCACCCTTAATGCCAAAATTCAACACGCCACCGAAGCCATGCTGCAAGTATTTTTTGGCACGCTCATGATAGGGGTGATCTGGCAAGCCGAGGTAGTTCACCCACGCTACCTGGGGCTGTTGCTGAAGCCATTGCGCCAGTTCTAACGCATTATCCACATGGCGTTGTACGCGTAAAGAGAGTGTTTCCAAACCTTGCAAAAGCAAGAAGGCATTGAAGGGGCTCAACGTGGGTCCTAAATCGCGCAAGCCTTCCACTCTGGCACGAATGATAAAGGCAATATTGCCAAACGGGCCCTGAGCACCAAACACATCATTGAAAATCAACCCGTGATAGCCCGGTGCCGGATCCGTAAAGACGGGAAACTTGCCGCTGCCCCAGTCAAACTTACCGGAATCGACAATCACACCGCCGATCGAAGTGCCATGTCCGCCAATCCATTTGGTCGCAGACTGCACCACAATATCAGCCCCATGATCAATGGGACGAGCGAGATAGCCCGCAGCGCCAAAGGTGTTATCCACAATCAGGGGAATGCCGTTTTCATGCGCAATGTGGGCAAGTGCAGCGAAATCAGGCACGTTGAACTGGGGATTGCCGATCGTTTCCACATAGAGGGCTTTCGTGCGATCGTCGATCGCCTGCCGAAAATCCTCTGCCTTGTCGCCATCCACAAACTTGACGTGGATGCCCAAGCGAGGAAACGTTACCTTGAACTGGTTGTAGCTGCCACCATAGAGGTAGCTCGTAGACACAATATTGTCGCCCGCTTGAGCAATGTTGCTAATGGCCAACAGCTGTGCGGCTTGTCCACTACTCGTTGCGAGTGCTGCCACACCGCCTTCCAGTGCCGCTACCCGTTTTTCAAACACATCCGTCGTCGGATTCATAATCCGCGTGTAGATGTTGCCGAACTCCTTCAGGGCAAACAGATTAGCTCCGTGTTCTGAACTATCAAACGTGAAGGACGTCGTTTGATAAATGGGGACAGCACGAGCATTGGTGCCAGGAGCAGGCTCCTGACCAGCGTGAACTTGCAACGTTTCAAAACGATACGGCTCAGTCATAAGAAATTGCTAGTGAGGGAATGAAGAGGTTATGGTTTCGAGTTGGGATACGGACGGAGGGCATACCCAAGCTTTATCTAGACTACGGTAAGCCGATAGAAATATGTTGCTTAGCATGATACCGATCTTGATCCTATTTTGGAAAGCATAGTTGAGCAGTCTGGCTTTGAGCCATCTGAACGGTTGATTGCCACGGTGGTAAAAGCCTTTGTGGCCCATTTAAATGGCTACGATCGCACGCATGCTGATCAATGCAGTCACAGCAATCTCACTACGGCTCCAAGCCTAATTTTTTCTGATGAAACGCAGAAACCTTTATGATTCCTTACAAAACCTGGTGCTTGACCGATGAATTAGAACGCAAAGGTGGTACGAATCACGGGCACGTAGACCGTAGCACTGCTGCTCAACTCTTCGGCATTGAAGATGACAAATAAACCGGGGGTGACGCTGATGTTGTCATTGAGCTTGAAGTTGAAGAAACCTTCGATTTGATACGGCGTGCGGTTGCCAGGGTCAAAGGCACGTCCTCCTGTACTCACCCGCGACAGAGGTTGCCCAAAGATAATGCCAGCCGCACTGCCTTTACGAAACAGATCGTTCGCTTGCACACCAACCTGCCAACTGAGAAAGTCAGTTGAGGCATTGATATCGACTAAACTACTAAAGATGTAAGAGAACGAACCTGCTAGTGAAAGCTTTGGCGACAGCTTGAAAGCCGCAGTCAAACCCAACGTATCCAGGGTAATGCCCTGGTTGATCACGGCTCCTGCCGCACCAAGTCCCGCGCCGCGTCGAGCAATTTCACCTGGCGTCGGCGTAAATAGCACAGACCCAATGTCAGAGGCGGCCAGCCCGGTTCCTAAAATATTGATTTGGTGATAGCTATGGGCATAGTTCAAACCAATGTCCAGCTTACTAGAAGGCTTTACTGTTAACTGTGCGGCGGCAATATAGCTGCCGCTGAAAACTCCAGCACCTAACGGAGTACCTGGAAAGCCCACGTTGCTCGGCAAGCTAGCGTTCGTATTGCCGTACAAGGCTCGGATGTCGATCGCATCCGACAGATTGAAAATAATACCCGCTGCCGATGCTAATCCGGTTTGCGAGGTTCCCGCCGAAACTCGCTGCGCCGCTGGGAGTGTTGCAAAGCGGGACAGTGCTCCCTGTCCTTCACTCGACCAGGGTAGAATCGATGGAAACGCATCCGACACTTCTGCATTCGTACCAATGAATGCGGTCAATTTCTGAGCAACCGGAAAGATATAGAGCAGTTTGTAAAGATCAACTCGATTGTTGCCTCGCCCGCCAGACAAGTTTTGGGGATTTGTTTCAGGAAATTGTGGGGCATAGCCTAAATAAACCTGGCTAGCGTTACCAAACACAGGATCACCGTAGCCGAGAGTGCCGCCCAAACTCCCTGACCCACCTAAAAGAGCGCTACGACCTTGCCCAAAGTTATAGGCTTGCAAGCCTGTAATCAGCAAATCCTTGCCTGTAAAGCTGGTAATCAGGTCTAGCCGAACGCGATCGTTGAAAACAGGTTGTGCGTCTTTAAAGCCGGGAGCCGCTCCATAAGCACTGGCTAAACTGAAAATCACTTCGCCATTCAGCTTGGTAGTAGTCGAAAATTGCTGCTTCTCTAGCGTTGCGGTACGCGCTTCCAGAGCACCAACCCGCCCCCGCAAAGTTGCCAGTTCTGCTGCAAATTCCTCTTGTAGTTTTTGCAACGCGACCAGATCTTCTTTTTTCACCAAATCGGCAGTACCAGTCGCAATCAATTCGTTGACGCGATCAAGGCACGCGTTTAAACCAGCCGCAAATTCATAGCGCGTCAGGGCACGATTGCCGCGATAGGTCTTGTCGGGATAGCCCACAATACAACCATAACGCTCAACCAACGACTGTAAGGCCTGAAAAGCCCAATCCCTTGGTTTCACATCCGACAGCTGGGAGACAGACGTAACTTGTGCCATTGGTTCTGCTTCCGAGGCTGTCGCGGTGATACTTGCCAACGGCGTAAGGATGGCACCATTAGCTTGCGGCTGATCAATACCGCTCAAATGATGAACTGCTTCGGGTTGTTTGTCATTGCTTGCAGGCGTAGCGGCGACTGCCGCGCCCATGCGAATGGGTATTAAACCGATCAATAAACTGACAAAGCCCAATCGCTTTACGACATTCGCTCTGTACAAAATTTCTTGAGCTTGATTCACACGAACTCCTCACATTCTCACGTTAAAGCGGCATACAAATGACTAACAACGTAAAATCTATCGATTTACCGTAAATTGCAGAAGTGATTATGCCATAGAGGTTTTAGGAATGCAAGGATAAAGTACTGTACACTTATCGGAAAACCGTTGTATAGTTTCTTGCAAAGGTGCTGAAGCAACCATTGAGGCAGATGTTAAGTGTTTGCGGGCTCGGTCATAGCATTGGCACCTGCAAACATTTCGTCCATTTAATAAATTGAAGTAGAGCCAAACAATGAGTCAAATTCTAGAAGAAGTCCTCTCAGCGAATCGTGCCTATGCTGAAAGCTTTGGTGACAAAGGAAAACTTACCATTCCTCCAGCACGTCATTTCACGATTCTCACCTGCATGGATGCTCGACTTGATCCGGCTCAATATGCAGGTTTGGCGGAGGGCGATGCACATATCATTCGCAATGCAGGTGGACGCGCCAGCGACGATGCCATCCGCTCTTTAGTCATTTCCTACAAACTACTGGGCACCCGTGAATGGTTTGTGATTCACCATACCGACTGTGGGATGGCATTGTTTACGGACGATATTATTCGCACACTGCTTGCCAACAGCCTGAAGACGGCTGTAATCGATGAACAAGGCTGGCGCGATGTTGGCGAAGGACCCGGATCAACAGAAGCTGAGTACATTGACTGGCTTACGTTTAAAGATCTGTCTCGTAGCGTCTATGACGACGTCAAGCGCATTCGCAAGCACCCCTTAGTGCCGCGTGAAATTCCCATTTATGGGTATATCTATGATGTGAAAACTGGCAAGCTCATTGAAGTACCCGAAGCCACTGAAGTTGGCAAAGTTTCGTAGCTCTGAAGAGAGAGATTCTGAGGTTCTTTGGTACTTTTGCAGTAGACAAACTGCTACTGGCATTGGGAAACACACCATCTGCACGTTCTAAATACAAAGCTTCTGAGCATAATGGCACTCCCTGCCGTCGCAATGCCTGCTCAGCTTAGACCTTGATGGGGCTTGCTCCCAATGAGTCCGTGTTGCTTATTTGCACTGAGTTTTCTACTCGGCGGACGTCTTGCGGTTCACGGGGAATAGGCATAGCAACGCTTCTTCTTTGACCGCATGTTGCAGAGCGATCGGTTTGGCAATGGGCAACAGAAATCGGCGTAGAAACCACGGCTGACATCCAGACCCACATTGAGCGATTGGGTGAAGGGCAACGCCTGAAGGGACACAAGTTCTACTCCACTGGAGCACTGCTAGCAAACTGGATTCCTGTTGTGGTTCACCAGGAGTATGACCGCAAAGTAATGGCGATCGCTGGCAGGCGATCGGACCTTACCTAACACCGCAGATTCACAATCACGTTCTACCGCTAACTGACCTGCACCTGATTTATGGCTTAGTGCGCTCCGGGCAAGCAGATCACGTTGAACAAATGCTCAGAAGTATTGAGCGCTACGCTGCCAGTCGCCACTATCCACTGCAATCGGTTTGGGCTGAAGTGATTTTATCAATGACGCATTGGTTGGTTGCTCATGCTCAAGGTAAAAGGCCTACTGACATTGCCTCAATGAAACCTGTTTTGGCACAACTCCAACGAGTGGAAGGCAGCCACGCTCAGAGGCAGGTTTTCCAGCAGTTGTATCAGCATCAGCACACCGCTAGTCTCAACCCATCGCAGTCCTGACGTCTTTCGTACAAGCCACAAGAGGTTGCGTCGAGCCACCTGGCTGCTCTATCTAGAATTGAGCCGCAGACAAGCAGGTTGATCTTCCTTGTAATTTATGGCAGTATAAACTCTATAAAATCCGGTAAGTCGATAGAGTCACGGGATTAAAGTTATAGAGCTTAGATTATAGGGTTTAGGCCTTGAAATAAAGATTCCTGTGATTACCGTGATGGAAATACTACTACTTCTGTTCTAATTGGATAGATTGTTCTATTTGGATGCTCATGACTGAACTAACGACCTCAATTCAAACCCCTCTTCGTCCAGTCAGTAAGGCTGGGCTAGACAATCTGGCAGCAACTGCAAAGGCTAACCCAAACGTGGTCAAGTCGCTCAGAGTCAAAACGGTCTGCGAAGGGCAGTTTCGCAACTTAAACTACGTGCGAGATCTGCCAGAACACGTCATTGACGAACCGCCCGGTTTGCTGGGGCAAGATACCGCGCCCAACCCGTCTGAAGCCTTGTTGGCAGCACTCGGTTCCTGCTTATCCGTGGGGATTCATGCCAACGCGATCGTGCGGGGCATTACCCTCACCAAATTAGAGCTAGAGCTAGAAGGCGACATCAACATCACTGGAGTTTGGGGCATTGGCGACCTGGCTGAAAAACGTTTGGGGTTTACTGATGTCCGGGTCAAGGTGAATTTGGACGGCGATGCTAGTCAGGAGGCACTAGCGGATCTGGTCGCGCATGCAAATGTCTGGTCGCCTGTGGCAAATACGCTCCGCAACCCGGTAAATGTGGACGTGGCGATCGCTTGACGCTAATTTTTCAAGGCTTTTGACTAAAACCTCGGAAGTTTAAATGATGGCACTGGTCACAATACTTGATGCCTGGTTCAAACCTCCGAGGTCTGCGTGAGTCCATCCCACACCCTACACCCTCACACCCTCACACCCCTTCCTGACCTATGCAAACCGCTCCAACCCTAACGGTTAACTCTATTGCTCAAACGGTATCTGGTACTGCCGAGCCATTGCCGATCGCGCCGTTGATGCCAGCGTTAAAGGCGGCGATTGCCCAAAATTTAGCACCGCAAGTCCAACGTATTGATCAAGAGGGCTGCTACCCGCGCGAGTTTATGCAGCAGGTAGGAGCGATCGGCGGGTTTGGGCAATCGGTGGCACCGGAGTATGGTGGCGCTGGGCAGGGGTTGCGATCAGCAATCCAGGTGATTGAGGCCGTTTCGGCAGAATGCCTGTGTACAGGGTTTATGACCTGGTGCCAGATTGCCTGCACCTGGTACATGCAGAACAGCGACAATGCCTATCTCAAAGCGAACCTCTTACCCCAGGTGGCAGCGGGGCAGATACTTGGCGGGACAGGGCTATCGAACCCGATGAAGCACTTCGCCAGCATTGAAAAAATTGCGCTCACAGCGGAGAAACGATCGGGTGGTTATGTCCTGAATGGTCTGCTGCCCTGGGTTTCTAATCTGGGAGCGGGACACCCGTTTGGGATTGCTGCCAAACTGGCCGACAGCGATGATTACCTGATGGCGATCGTCTCCGATGCGTTTGCGGGTTTGTCGCTACGACAGAATGCCCACTTTATTGCGTTAGAAGGAAGCGGCACCTTTAGCTGTGTGTTCAAAGATGTCTTTGTGCCCGATGAGTGGATTCTGGCATTCCCCTGCGACGACTACGTACAGCAGATTCGACCGGGGTTCATTTTGACGCAAATGGGTATGGGATTGGGGTTAGTGGCGGGTTGCATCGATCTCATTGAGCGCTATCGCTCCCGGTTGGGTCACGTCAACGGCTTTCTAGATGACCAGGCAGAGGATCTGGCGGCAGCACTGGCGATCGCCCGTCTCCAAACCTACACTCTGGCCGACCAGTTGAGTCAGCCCGATGTTCACATCACGCCTGACCTACTCAAAGCGGTGATTCAGGTGCGGATTTCGGGGTCTGAGCTATCGCTGAAGACTGCCAATGCTGCCATGCTGCATGCAGGCGCACGTGCTTATTTGCAAGGCTCTGAACCCGCTCGACGGCTGCGAGAAGCCTATTTTGTGGCGATCGTCACGCCTGCCCTCAAGCAACTCAAGAAGATGCTGCATCATCTGGAGCAAGGCTGATGGCGGTTTTAAGTTTTGAGTTTTGAGTTTTGAGTTTTAAGTTTTGAGTTTTGAATAGCGCTGTGTGCTGCGTTGATAGAAAGTTTTGAGTTTTGGGTGCCGCATAGCGGTACGTGATGCCTTATGAGTGAACCCTTCATTGCTGCGTTGCCGGATGTCTCTCTGCGTGAACAGGCAGTGCCGCTGCTGACCGTGCAGCAGTTGCAAAAGCAGTATGCCAGTCGCCAGGGCACTCTCACTGCCTTTGAGGGCATTGATTTAGAGGTGCGGTTGGGTGAAGTGGTTTGTTTGCTCGGTGCGAGTGGCTGTGGCAAGTCTTCGCTGCTGGCAACGATCGCAGGTTTACAGAGTGCCAATCGGGGTGACGTTTACCTGAACGGAAACCCACTGCGAAGAAGCCATCCCCGCGTAGGCGTGGTGTTTCAAGACCCGTGTCTGTTACCCTGGCTGACGGTCACACAGAATATTGCCCTGGGGCTAACGCTCAAGCAGGTGCCGTCGCTCAGTAGAACCGAATTACGATCGCGCGTTGCTGAAGCGATCGCTCAGGCGGGGTTGCAGGGCTTTGAGCGCAGCTATCCCCATCAGCTTTCGGGTGGGATGGCACAACGGGTTGCTCTGGCAAGAACCCTGGCACGCCGTCCCCAACTGTTGCTGCTGGATGAACCCTTCAGCGCGTTAGATGCCATCACGCGCCTGGATATGCAGGCTCTCCTGCTCAAAATCATTGCCCAACAGCAAACAACTGTCCTGATGGTGACGCACGATCTGGACGAAGCACTCTTGCTGGGCGATCGCGTGGTGTTGATGGCACGCCACCCAGGGCGCATTGAGCGGGAATGGGCGATCGCCCAGCCCAAACCCCGTTTTCAGCAGGCTCATGCCCTGACAGACATCCGCTTTACCATCCGGGAAGCATTAGCCACTGTGATGGCAACCCCCCAGGCAGTGCTTTAAACCCTTCGGGTCGATTCCCTGCCTCCTGGCGATCCCCCTCAATCCCCCTTAAAAAGGGGGACTTTGAACGGTTTGGCTCCCTCCTTTTTTCTAGCTTTAGCGGCGTGCAGCGCGAGGGGTGGGGAGGATCCAACGCTTTAAAGCACGCTCTCACCCTTCTCAATTCGTTCCTTTAGGAGACAGCTCATGGCTTGGTCTAACGTGTGCGCCTGCTGCGGTATGAGTCGGCGCGACTTTTTGAAATTGTCAGGTTTATTTTCGACGTCTCTAGGCGTGACCCTTGCAGGTGGCTGTCAATCGACCACACCTCAGGCAAACACTAGCCCCAGTGCCAGTCTTAGCGTCAGTCCCAGTAGCGCGGGTGCCGACCAACCCGTCAAGATTGGCTATCTACCCATTACGGACGCCTCCCCTTTGCTGATTGCCCACGCTAAGAAGTTGTATGAGGCAGAGGGGTTAATGGCAGAACCCCCACGTCTGTTTCGTTCGTGGGCGCAGGTGGTCGAGGCTTTTCTAGCGCGTCAGGTGAATGTCGTCCATGTGCTGTCACCCATCACCGTGTCGCTGCGGTATGGGCGTAAGTTTCCGGCCAAGGTAGTGGCATGGAACCACGTTAACGGCTCGGCACTCACGGTATTACCAGAGATCGAAACTCCGAAAAACCTCGGCGGCAAGACGATCGCCGTACCCTTCTGGTATTCCATCCACAATATTGTGCTGCAACAGGTGTTGAAGAAGGAAGGGTTAACGGTGACCCGCAAGCCCAAAGATGCAGCGATCGCGGCCAATGAAGTCAATCTGGTAGTGCTGCCGCCGCCGGATATGGTGTCGGCACTTGCAAACCAGTCAATCGGCGGTTACATCGTGGCGGAACCCTTTAACGCGGCAGCGGAAAACTTGAAGCGAGGTAAGATTCTGCGCTTTACGGGCGATGTATGGAAAGATCATGCCTGCTGTGTGGTTTTTCTGCACGAAGACGATACAACCCAGCGTAAAGAGTGGACGCAAGGCGTGGTCAACGCGATCGTCAAAGCGCAGGCATGGATTCGAGACAATCGCGAAGAAACGGCACAGATCTTATCGAAGGACGGCAGCGGCAAGTATACGCCCCATCCGCTACCCGCTCTCAAACGTGCTCTCACGTACTACGACAAAGACTTCTACGGTAAGCAGGGAGCCATTCAACATCCCGATTGGGGCATTAACCGAATTGATTTTCAGCCCTACCCGTTCTCCTCCTACACCGAAGAACTGGTGCGTTTACTGAAGGAAACCCAGGTTGAGGGCGATACAGCATTCTTAAAAGCGCTCGATCCCAAACAGGTTGCGACCGATCTAGTGGATGATTCCTTTGTGAAAACAGCATTGCAACAGGTTGGTGGACTGCAAGCCTTTGGTCTGAGGGATAATTTCTCACGGGCTGAGACGATCGTGGTTTAAACCACCATCCCTATAGGGACATTGCATGCAGCGTCCCTGCGCTTTTGTTGACATTATTTCCATATACCCCCGATGTCATCCACACCTACACCATCAACGGCTGGCTTTCGCTGGAAAGTACCTCTGCCATTGCTAGGACTGGCAGGAGGAATCGCCCTCTGGTGGCTGATGACCACACCCCTGTGGCATAATGATCCGATCGTGGCTGATTTCTCCCCCGAACGGACGATCGCCGCTCTGATCCAGCTTTTGAGCACTGGCACCATCCTTCCCCACATCCAGACCAGCTTACGGCGAGTGTTGATTGGGCTGACGACCGCGATCGCCATTGGCATACCGCTGGGACTGCTTGTGGGCTTGTCGCGCCCGTTGGAGCAATCTACCTCCGCTCTCTTTCAGTTTATTCGGATGATTTCACCCCTCTCCTGGATGCCGATCGCGGTCATGGTGCTGGGCATTGGCGATTTACCCGTTTATTTCTTGCTGACGATTGCAGCCGTGTTTCCCATTTTGCTGAATACAACAGCAGGTGTTCATGCCGTTGATCGCCGCTGGTTATTGTTGGCACGTAGTCTGTGCGCTACCCAATGGGAAACGACACTGCGGGTGATTATTCCTGCGATCGCGGCTCATGTGCTCACTGGACTAAGACTGGCGATCGGCATTATTTGGTTGGTGCTGGTGCCTGCCGAAATGTTGGGCGTGAGTGCCGGGTTGGGCTACTACATTCTCGATACCCGCGATCGCCTCGCCTATCCCGAACTGATGGCAGTGATTCTCATCATCGGCGCGATCGGCTATGGTTTGGATAGCTCACTGCGGTTTGCCCATCAGCAATGGACGCATCATGGTCAATCTCAAACGTACTCGTGAAGATGTGCTGCTTGCCGTTCTGGACTTGATTCATCGGCAAGGGTTTCACTCTACGGGGCTGAAAGAGCTACTCACCAGCAGCGGCATTTCTTCGGGCAGTTTTTATAACTACTTTGCTTCGAAGGATGAACTGGGTCATGCCTTGATTGACTTTAAGTGGAGCAAGCTGAAGTCGTTGCTTTTTAGTGTGACGCAACCAGATACGATCGCCCAATTGTTTCAGATGATTGACCAATTAGAAGCGATCCACCAGGCAGAAGCTCCCTGCGCGGGCTGCTTTCTGGGCAATTTAATTGTAGAACTGGTGGAGCATAACCCCGCCTTTCGCCAGCATCTCATTCAGGTGTTTGACGAATGGCAGCAAGAAATTGTCACGTTGCTCCAGGCTGGACGCGCCCAACTCAAACCAGACAGTAATCCAGAAAGACTGGCACAGCAGCTTTTAAGCGCGATCGAAGGAGCCTTACTGCTCGGTCGCTTATATGACAATCCACAACGCTTACAACATTGTCTTGATGGCTGTCGCTCTTTGTTAAAGTCATCGCTCCAAGACTAAAGTCACCTATTTTGACCGACAAGCTTGGCGCGATCGATAGCGGCTTCAAAGCGCTCGTCTTTTTGGCAGCCAAGTAGCGGCATCACCTCATGCGCTGTCCCACATTCAAAACCAGATTGAACGTGGCTACGGCGGCGATCGTAGCTTGAATACCCATCTGCCACGCTCGTTAACCTATCCGCTTGCGAACAACTCGTTGGATCGTGCCAGTGAGGAAAAGATAGAACTGAAGACAGTGATGGCGAGATGATGGCATAACAAGCGCATCCTACGCTCCCACCCTCTCATCATCCTGACCGCCTTAACACGACCAAGAAGAGGCGCAACCTGCCTTTCTGCTGCTTGAGCTACGGTGTCAATTTGCTTTTCATTAACCTCCTTTTAACCTATTCTTAATAAACGGTAGTTCAATCGAATTACTGCGCTTTTTGATTGCGTTAGGGGAGGTGTGCTGATGCTCAAAACCCATGATCCAACCCATCTGTTGGTCTTGTTGGTTGGCGGCTCTATGCTGCTTTTGTATGGGGTCAAGTTGCTTACAGAGGCAATGGAGCGAGCCTGCGGCACACGGTTACGGTTAGTCTTGATGACGCTGAGAAATCGCCCCTTTGCTGCTTTTGGTGCAGGAATTGTGGTGACGCTGCTCACTCAAAGCTCGACTGCAACGGCTTCCGTCATGATTGGGCTGGTGAACACCCAACTCATTCCACTGACGGCGGCGATTGTGATGTTGTTGGGTGCAGCCGTTGGCTCAACATTAGTAGTGCAATTGCTGGCGTTTCATTTCACCGACTATGCGTTGGAGTTTTTAGGTTTAGCGGCTACATTTGCCGTGCTTTCGCGCCGCACGAAACTACAAACGGTGGGACGAGGCCTCTTTAGCTTTGGCTTAGTACTGGTCGGGTTGGCCATGATTGATGCTAGCAGCACGCCGATCGCCGATAGTGCGATTACCAATGCCATCATGCAAACCCTGGCTCAATCGCCATTAATCTTGCTGCTATTGGGAGTTTTACTGGCGGCAGTATTTGTCTCTAGCATTGCGGCGATCGGTATTGTGATTGTGTTGACGGCTGGTGGTGCGCTGCCGTTAACAGCAGCATTGGCAGTCACCCTTGGTGCCAACTTGGGGACAACGCTAACCCCACTGCTGACCGCTCTCAATCAGGGTAATTTAGCAGGACGTCGACTGGGTCTCATCTATACCGGCACTCGTTTACTGGGTGTTGCAGTGGCTATGAGCATGCTCAATCCATTAGCTGCACTTTTAACCCGTCTCTTGCCTCATCCGGCGACTCAAGTTGCGATCGCGCATCTGGGTTTTAATCTCTTGCTGGCGATGCTCTTTGTACCATTTGCCGATCGACTGACAGACCTGGCAACCCGCTTTTTACCGGAGCCGGAGCGATCGAAGAAGAAGGCGTTGCCTTACCTGGATCCAGAGGCTCTAACGTTGCCTGCAGTTGCACTGGGGCAAGCCATGCGAGAAGTGCTGCGGATGGCAGACCTGGCAACCGAGATGCTGCAACTCAGCATTCAAGCCTTTGAAGACGGCACCAAAGATTTACCCAAGCGCATTGGCACGCTGGATGATCAGTTGGATGATTTGGAATCAGCGATTAAGCATTACTTGATGCAATTGAATGATGAGACCTTGAATGAGGAGCAGGCCCGGCGTGAATTATCACTTTTGCATATCAGCACTGAATTGGAAGCGATCGGCGACATTGTTGATCGTCAACTGATGAGACTGGCTCGTCGTAAACGCCGTAAGCAGATTACCTTTTTGCAGCCAGAGTGGGAAGATATGGTGGCATACCATCGGGAAGTCCTGGGACTACTGCAACGCGTGCTGGCAGGTCTGGCCACTCAAGACGCTGAACTCGCGGAAGAAGCTCTTGCCCATCGACAGAATCTTAACCAGATCAAGCGAGAAATGCATCTGCGTCATTTGCAGCAGCTCAGTTCTAGTGCGCCAACAAATCTTGATGCCAGTGCGATTCATCTAGAAATGGTCAATGCCATGTCACGTATTCTGTCTCATACCTGCAGTATTGCTCGCGCCGTTCAAGGAGAGTTGTAATGTTGCCAAAGCGTTATTCCCAATATCCTGGGAGCGTTTGGCGTTTATACATACCTGCGTGAACGATGGCGAACTTGCAGTTGAATAGCCTTCAGCCATTGCAGTTTTAAATGTGCCATGATCGTTGGGCACATTCAGAATCCTCTTGCTTGGGGCAACGGGTATGACTATGCCATCCACTGTCGATCGTGCTCAAATTCCGGTCATTGATGTCAGTGCGCTGGTTGCGGGTCAGGCAGCAGAGACGGTTGCAACCCAGATTCGACAGGCATGCTGTGAAACAGGCTTTTTCTATGTCATTGGGCATGGCATTGATGAAGCGTTGCAACAACGCTTGGAACATCTCAGCCGCCAGTTCTTTGCTCAACCGTTGGAAACCAAATTGCAAATTCGGATGGCGTTGGGTGGTCGTGCCTGGCGTGGCTACTTTCCAGTCGGTGATGAACTCACGTCTGGTCAACCCGATTTAAAAGAGGGGATTTATTTTGGCGATGAATTAGACGCGGCTCATCCATCGGTGCAGGCACAACTGCCCATGCATGGAGCAAATTTGTTTCCAGAAATGCCTCAGTTTCGTGAAACCGTCCTGGACTACATGGCAGCGATGACCCAACTGGGGCACAAACTGATGGCTGGCATTGCCCTTAGCCTTGGTTTAGACGCCTCTTATTTTCGCGATCGCTACACCGCTGATCCACTCATCCTCTTTCGCATCTTCAACTATCCGCCAGAAACCAAAGCCGAACCATCCTACTGGGGTGTAGGCGAGCATACCGATTATGGGTTGCTCACCATACTCAAACAGGATACATCCGGTGGCTTGCAGGTAAAGTCAAAGTCCGGCTGGATTGAAGCACCGCCGATTGATAATGCCTTTGTTTGCAACATTGGTGATATGCTCGATCGCCTCACAGGTGGGTTTTATCGCTCAACACCGCATCGCGTCAAAAATGTGTCAGGGCGCGATCGTCTCTCCTTTCCCTTCTTCTTCGACCCCAACTTCAATGTGGAACTCCATCCGATTGACCTCAAGGGAGTGATGGTTGAAGTAGCAAAAGAACAGCGCTGGGATAATGCCAGTGTGCATGAGTTCCACGGGACGTATGGTGATTACGTATTGGGCAAAGTTGCCAAGGTTTTTCCAGAGCTGCGCCAGGACGTGTTGTGAGCACGATCACCAGGTGATCTAAAAGTGCTCGCAGACCTTAATTGGGCAGATGAAATAGGGGTCTCAACCGAACCCCAATCGCGGTTCCCAGTAGTGCAGACCCAATCCATAGCCAGCCATGCAAACTGGTGGAGGCGATCGCTCCAAAGAAGCCACTCACATTGCAGCCGTAAGCCAGAAAAGCACTGTATCCCATCAGTAAACCACCCAAAATTGCCGCCGCTAGAATCGGTTTAGAGGGCTGAAAGGTGGGTACCAATCGTCCTGCCAATGCTGCTGCCAGTAAGGCTCCCAAAAGGATGCCACCATTCATGACTGACGTCACGTCTGCCAACACGCCGTTTGCAAGCGCAGCCTGCGCGTTGGGCGTTTGCCAAAAAGGGCTGCTGGTCGAGTCCCAACCCAGAAACGAAGCGAGTTCAGCCGCCCATAGTGCAAAGCCCCAGGTAATACGCCACGGTTGCCCGGACAAGATCAGTGTTAGCCAGTTCAGCACAGCCAGGGCGATCGCGCCCGTGAGCAAGGACCAGGGACCATGAATGAGTTGGGCGAGGGATGTGGGAAGCAGAGGGGGCGAAGGCGAAAGGGCGATCGGACGAGTAGAAGAGGGAACCGATGCTTTCGGTAGGCGCTGGAGGGCAAGGAACAGAAGTGCGAGCAATGCCAGTTGCAAAACAACGGCCCAAAACCAACCCAGCGTCGTGACAAGCGAGAGCGCAGGTAACGCAGGTAACCCTGCCCAAAACTGTCGGGTGAGGCTCGCTCCAAACGCCCCCAGGCAAAACGTGATTAATGTCGTCAGCAGGGTGAGGCTACCGGACCCAACGACATAGAGCGTGCCACAGCCGCAGGCTCCTCCAAGCTGCATGCCAATCCCAAACAGAAAGGCACCGATCGCGCCCTGCACTCCGATCGGCGAGACAGCACCACGTACATCCTGCCCAAAAACTGTGCCTGCTGCCAGCGTCGGCGCAAACAGAACGGTTGCGATCGCGAGCATGATCACTTGAGCACTGACGCCCCGCCCATCGCGATGCACCAGCAATTTGCGATAGGCACTGGCAAACCCGAAGCTAGAGTGATACAGCGTGAGTCCCAACAGCCCACCCACTAAGAACAAGATGCTTTGCTGCCAGCCGTAGGCACTGAGCGCGATCGCCCCGGCAGCAAAAAGTGCGAGGGCGATCGCAACGATGAAGCGCTGCGGACGCAACGGTGCCAACAAGGGCTCAGCCGAAACCGATGAACTCATGTTTGCTACTTCTTCGGTGGATTTTTAGGTTTATCTGGCGGTGGATCACAACTACCCGATGGTGAGTCTGCCTGGGCAATACCTGCAGACCCAATTCCTGCTAGCGTGATGCAAACAATTAATAACGTCAGCCAAACTTTCATGCTCTAGCCCCAATCATCATGATTTTTCGGGTTCCGACTAGGCTTTTTCGGGTCCCGTTTCAACAGGCAGCTTAGAGGTACTGTACTCTGTCCAGGAGCCTTCATAGATACGCACTTTGGGATAGCCCAACAGATGCTTCAGCACAATGTATTGCAAGGACGCCTCACGGCCAGTGCTGCAAGAGACAATGACATCATCGGTCGGCTTAATGTTCTTCGCTGCTAGAAGCTTGCGAATGTCATCCAACGACTTCAGCTTGTGAGGATTTTTGAGCGCTTCTTGAGCGTTATCTGCTTCTGTAAAGGTAGGCCAGGGAATGTTTTTCGCGCCTGGAATGTGACCATTACGAACCCAAATGTCTTTCTCACCCCGGAACAAATCGCCGGGTCTTGGATCAACAAACGCCACACCTGGTTTACCAATCAGCTTACCCACCTGATCGAGTGTGACGCGAATGGAGGGATCATCCTGCACCTTAAATTGAGTGAACTTGTATCGGGGATACTCCTTCACCACGGGTTGTCCAGCCTCTTTATAACCAGCATAACCACCATCTAACACAGCAATATCCTTCACGCCCGATCGCTCCAACAGATAGGAAACCATCGTCGCGCCCAAAATGTCCCGTGCATCGGAATAAACAAGTACACGGCTATTATTGTTGACGCCTGCTTTCGAGAAAAGTGATGCCAGCTTTTGCGTATCCCAATACTGCACAGGCAGAAAGCCATTTGGACCCCGAAACGCAATATCGGCGATGTGTACGGCGTTGGGAACATGCCCTGCAATATACTCCAGGGGCGCATTTCGCACATCCAGAATCCGCAAATTGGGGTCTTTTGCATTGGCAGCAACCCAATCGGGAGAGACAAATTGAATTTTGGCGCTGGGAGCCGCTGTGAGTGGCGACAGTGAGAAGAGAGTCACGGCAAGCAACGTGACGATCGCCGTGATCACCAAAGCAGAAGGCCGAAGGGTTCGTTTCCACAACGCCCGCAAAAATCTAGAATTCAAGCTGAAACGCATCATCAAGCTCCTGAAGACAGTCGTGAATGAACAAAAAAGCAAGCTCCAATACCCGCGAACACTCAAGACATGGTTCGCGGGTAAGGCAACGATACGGCAAAAACCTAAAATACGGTTGATTGATCGATTTACCGTATTTACTCTTCTTTGAAGTATTGCACAAGCAATTGATTCAATCAATCGCTGAGTATTGAAAGACAGCACACATTAGGATAGAAGCCTATCCATCGTTCATCTCGCCATACTGTTTTAGTACAACTTCATTGAAGAAGTTGTAGATCTGGCTAAATGTACATCGCAAAGTAGTCGTCATAGATTTCAGTGTTGGCCGATAGGGTCTGTGCGACTTTTTCGCGATCGGACTCGACCATCAGGCTTGCACCATCATCCAAACTTGTGTTGGACATGAAATCGCCACAATATTCATTGGCAGGCACCGCTTCGTTCATCTTTTTGGGATAACTCAAACCCAGATGGCTCATGATGCTGATAAATTGCTCACGACTCCGATACTCCTGTCGAGTGGCTGCAGGAACGACGAAGCGAGGATTGAGACGTTTTTCCTCGCCAATGGTGGAAACGGTGCGTCCTTTGTAATCGTGGGCAGGATACACCAGAATGTCGTCTGGGAGAGTAAAGAGCTGTTGTGTCACCGTATCGTACAAGGTGCCTGCATCACCCGATTGCAAATCTGTACGGCCACAGCCCCGAATCAATAAAGCATCACCTGTGAGTAAGTGGGTGTTGTTGACGCGATAAGCCAGATGGCTATTGGTATGTCCTGGCGTTGCGATCGCCTCAATGCGTACCGATCCGATGGTGAGAATCTCGCGATCGGCAAGGGCATGATCCGCTGCCTTAGCCGTCGCCTTTTGAGGTACCATTACCTGACAACCCGTCTGCTGTCTTAGTTTGCCTGCTCCAGTGATGTGGTCTGCATGAATGTGAGTTTCCAAACAGTAGCGAAGGGTCAACCCCAGATCATCGAGCACCTGTAAGTCACGCTCAACTTGCTCCAGAACCGTATCTACCAGGACCGCTTCCTTCGTGTGACTGTCTGCAATTAAGTAGGTGTAGGTGCTGGATTCCGGGTCAAAGAATTGGCGAAACAAGAAGGTTGATTGGGGAATCGTGGAGCGTGGATCGCCGCAGTCTTGTTCTATAGAGCGCGAAGGGAACAAGCTACGAGCAAACGTTGGTATGGGACGCACTCGCATTGGGAGTGACTGCAACACGGTGGCTGCTAACGTTTGTGCCTGGTACCGCAATTCTGGTACGGCGATCGTTTCCCACAAGCTGCCTTTGCGGGGAGTGCCCAATGTGTAAAGCAAGGTGGAACGATTGCCCTGAGCATCAAGTACAGTTCCATCTGCTGCCGTATCCATTCCCAAGCCAACGTCATTGGGGCGAATTAAGCCCTGGTCGCGAAGGTTGGCAATGAGCGTCTGGGGCGATCGACGGTAATCGGCTTGTATGCCGGTACAGTTCACCACACGGTTAACCAACAAAACCATCGGTGTTTTTGTATGGCGTGGGCGTATGGTCACAGCGACTGGGTTAGAAGCTGTTTGATCATCCTGTCTGTAGTCCTGAATTCGCCCTGCGGTAAGGGTCAGTTGCCCGGATGCCAGCATTGACTGGATGACCTTGCCAATTTTGGGGGCAATGCGATGTCGATGCACATCCCAATAGGGAGTCACATGGCGCAAAAAACGGCGCTGTTCCACACGGGACAGTTGTTGCCACAGGGGTTGGGTGACGGGACGTAACCCATCAATAATCGATCGCCAATCATAGCCTTGCACTACAGCTGTTTGAACCTCCTGGCGCAGGCGTCGCAACAAGCCCCGAACGGTTTGGGGTGCTGTGTCTAGGCTCAAAAAGGTGGGGTAGGGTTTGGTGGCTTCATGGGTCAGCGGCAACAAGCCCCGGCGAGACACGGCATAGATTTTGCCCTGATGGTTGCGATCGTGGAGTGCCACCACCATATCCACCATCGTTAACCCCGTCCCAATCAGCAGCACTGAGGCATCCGGCTCCAGATCTGCCAACGCATCGGCTGACCAGGCATGACGCAGAGAGGAAATGTCATTGCCTTGAGAGGACTGGGACGCAGGCGGTGTAGAGGGGGCGTTCCCCAGTGCCAGCACCAGTTTATCGGCTGTAAAAACACGACCGCTACCCAACGAGACGATCGCGCCTTTCCCCGTGGGCTCCACTGCGACCACTTCATCAATGACACGCTCCAGACGAATGTTACTGGCGGCTGTCGCTTCCGCCTCCTCAAGAATGGATTGGAGATACAGCCCGTAGATCTGACGGGGAATGAAGCTGCTGGCATTCAGATCATTGGGCAACAATGTCGCTAGCTCGCTCTGGTTATAGTGCAGCCAGCGCAACAGATGACCGGGATCATCAGGAAAGGCGCTCATCTTGCCTGCGGACACGTTCAGCAAATGGCTAAGCGTGTTCGTGCTGTAGGCGACTCCCTTACCGATGTCATGGCTACGCTCAATTAGCTTGATCAATAGGGGACGAGTCGCCGTTTTCAACAGGTGAGCCGCTACCAGCGAACCACTAAAGCCAGCACCGACGATCGCAATCGTCGTTGGAGCATCAGACATCTGCATCTTAGGAACCCTATCAGCAGCAAAGAGCAGCGGTCGTTATGGCAGTCGGTTTGTCGATCGCTCACCACACAAGGAACGAAACAAACCTTGCGCAAAATCCGGTATATCAATAAACATACCGTCCATTATATAAAAGGAGTAACCTGCTTTTGTCTGACGTGAACAGAAGCGCAACCTTAAGCGAGTAAGGTGTAGCGGCGAATGTCTGCGCCCTCTGCAAACAGTCCTGGCATCTGGGCGATCGCAGCCTGAATGTGCTCTGACGCCAGGTGTGCGTCTAGCGCATCCTGAGACTCCCACTCTTCAACAAAGGTAAAATCAGTTGGGTCTGCCTGGTTCTGCAAGAGGTTGTAGCGAATGACGCCTGCGTCTCGAAGAGTGGGTTCGACTAAGCCAAGCAGTAAGGTTTTAGCTGCTTCTATCTTGTCAGGAAAGGCAATTAAACGGGCAACGACACGCACCGTGGATTGGGACATGGAATTTAACCTCCTACTTCGAGCTGACGGGCAAACAACCTGTAGTGAAAAATATACTTCAGCAACTCGAAAAATAGTGTACGGCGTCTGTTGTCGCGCTTAAACCGCTCAGTCACGATCGCCGATCAGCAAGGCTGAGGTGCGACAATTCAATTTTTCAATCGTTCGATGGCAAGTCTTTAGCCATTCGCTTTGAAGGAGCGATCGGCACTTCTTGATTGAGCCAGCTTAAAAAGCCTGCATTTACCGCACTGGGCGAAAGTTCGGCAATGAAATTGGTGTAATTGATGTGCTCACGAATCGCCACTTCAATGTCTGCCTGTAGCCCTGTCTGTGTTTTAACAATCAAGACGACTTCAGGCTCCTCAGTAATTTCGCCGTCCCAACGATAGGCACACGTAATGGGAAACCAATTGACACAAACGGCTAATTGCTGTTCCAACAGGGCTCGACCGATTTGTTGCGCTTCATCGATCGTGTTCAGCGTAATGTAATAGAGTTTCATGATCGGCCATTCAACGCTTTTTAGATTCTAAACGCCGCCGACACCGGAATTTGATCACCGTTTGCTAGTCGATTTATAGCGTTTGCTGTTGACACGATCACCAACAACTTACCCAATGCCGTTTCGCTCAGGTTAAGCGTTGATGGAACCGAATAGGCATATCCTAAGTCCACATGTTCACCTCAAAGCAAGATTCGGTTAGTGCTGAAGGAGACGGAGGAATTCTTGCCGCATCTTGGAATCAGACTGAAAAACCCCAATCATGGCACTAGTGCTCGTCCAGGCACCTGATTTCTGTACGCCTCGCATGGCTATACATAGATGAGTAGCTTCAATCACCACAGCCACGCCTTTTGGTTGCAAGACAGACTGAATCGCTTCTGCAATTTGACGCGTTAACCGTTCCTGTACCTGCAACCGACGCGCATACATCTCCACAACGCGAGCGAGCTTACTGAGTCCCACAACCTTTTGGGTAGGAAGATACGCAACATGGGCTTTGCCTACGAATGGCATCAGATGATGTTCACACAGGCTAAAGACATCAACGTCACGCACCATCACCATTTCATGGTGGTTTTCATCAAAAATAGCCCCATTCAGCAGTTGGTCTAAAGACTGGTTGTAACCACTTGTTAGAAACCGCATAGCATCAGCCACTCGTTGAGGCGTTTTGAGCAAGCCGTCGCGATCAGGGTTCTCTCCTACACCTAATAGCAAGGTTTCTACAGCGTCAGCCATACCATCAGCGCCTTTTTCGACTGGAAGCTGAGGTGTCTTTGGGAGCGCTGGATGACGATTAATGAGATGGCTTGTCATGAGCCATTAAGTGAGACGCGAACTCAGACGTTTAAGTGAGACGCGAACTCAGACGTTTTGGCGTAATTGCTGCTAGTTTGAGGTTCTTTTCTGAATTTGGTGATCAAGGTTTGGAGTGATATTTGGCTCGGCAGGAACCGTTTCAACTGGCTAAAAGCACCCTTTTTTGCAAAAGGTCAAAACCAGCCCGACCGTACATTTGCCGCTTGAGCATCTTCAGCCGATTGATTTGCCCTTCCACTTGTCCATTGCTCACTGCTAACGTCACGCCTGCTTTGACCGCCTCATAATCCTCCTGCAAACTCTTGGCAAAGTTTTGAAACTGTTTGATCTTGCTGCAACTGGCTTGCTCCAGCCAGGGGTCAAGCTGCTGGGGCGACCGTTGTCGAACCAACGCCGCAAATTGCTGAGCGAGAGTAATCGCTGTTGCTAACGCAGGATGCTGCTGTAACTCGATAAGCAACGGTTCATCCTCAATGGCTTGCTGCTGGGATGGTTTGAGTACCAGCCAGGCAGCGCGACGGGCACTCAAAGGGGGTTGCTTTGCTTCGCTGCCGGCAAGAGCTGGTCCTCGCCCCTCTGAGGTGCTTAACTGTTGCCGTTGCGCTTGACGCAGTTGATGGGTATATTTGGCAACGGTTTGATAGGTCCCCTGATAGCCCTGCTGCTGAATGTCCTCAAACAATTGCTTCGTCTGACGTTGCCCAGTGTGCCATTGCTCGTATAAGTAGGATTTGTAGGGAGTCAGGATGCTAGGACGGGAACGCCGCCGTGGCGATGGCTGCCATTCGGGAAAACTGGGAGCCGCCAAGTAGGTAAAAACAGTCCGTTCACCCATGCCTAAATGATGTGCAATATCGAGTACCTGGTAGCCCTGCTGGCGCAGTTTGTGCACCTGCTCGTAGTTCGCCAATCGTCTTGCCCGCCGTTGCTGCGCTCGTTGTTGCTGCGCCGTTGGCGGTTTGGGTGGAACTACCAGCGGTTTGCCTAAGGCTCGATGATAAGCGAGGTCTACGACTTTGAGCGCATCACTTTGCGTGGCTAGAAAACGCTCTAGGACTTCCGCCAGATTTTGCAGCAGATGGAAGCGGTCAGCGACCTGAATCGCTGCCGGTGCGCCTTGCGTCATGCCTTGCTTGTACGCCTTGGAGCGATCTCGCGACAGCACTTGCACACCAGGATGCTGTTGGAGCCAGGCGGCTAAAGTGTTCGCTTCTCGATCTTTGAGCAACGCGATCGGGTGGTGCTGATCGAGGTCAACCAGGATCGTGCCGTAGCGTTGCCCCTTGCGAAAGGCGAAATCATCGACGCCTAAAGTTTTAGGGGTCGTCATTGTGGGTAAGGTTTGTCGTGCCACGAGTTGCAACAACGGATTGAGGCTAACCCTGTGCCCCAACCGTCGGCTCAAGCGGGTGCCGGCCGCGCCGCCTAAGGCGAGTCCAATGGCGGTCAAACAGGCTGCCAAACGGCAGGTGCGTCTTGCCCACGGCAGGGTGACTTGGGGTAAGCGCTCGGTGAAGATGCGCCGTTGGCAGCCAGCCTTGAGGCAGAAAAACTTCCGCACTTGCAGGCGCAGGGTAACGGTGTAATCGATACAGGGCAGATCTTGTAGGGTTCGCTCATAGCGACTGTGAATGCGATGGGTTGCTGACTGGCACAGCGGACAGTGGGCAGCAGATTGGCTGCTTGAAACCGTAAGAGTTAGTTGTTTATCGTTCGTAGCGAAGGACCAGTTTTCGAGTCGAAGTAATGCCTGATTCGGCAACAGATGGTGCAGGAAATCCACTACTGCTTAAGCGTGAAATAGGTACACCTTGATCCTGCCGTAAGATCACCAAATTCAGAAAAGAACCTAGTTTGAGGTCGCTGGCGGTAAAGAACGTTTTCCGCGGCAGCCTGAATGAATGCATTCTTCATAGGGTTGCTTTCACTCCAGCAGACTGTAAAAGGGCAGAGCGACCAGAGAGCATCAGCTAACAAACCCATTTGTATCTGTCCAAATGGCATGATTTAACCGTCACTCCTTGCAAGTATGTCAAACAGACGATGGTTACAAGTGTTGTTAGACTTCCAAGAAAACCATTTGCGTAATAAGCGAGGTGAAACGGTACTTAGAGGCCAGTGACTCCCAACCTACTACGCAAACAGCTAGATGCATTTGCCATATGGCAAACTTTAGAAAGCTACTTAGTCGTTTTACCGACATCAAACTAATTACTCGTTGAGCTAATTGAAAACAGCAGCTTGGTCTAACTCAGAGCATTGATCACGTAATCAATGTATGAGTTCAGTTCAGTAGCTGGATCTCCGCTCAAACCGTGATTTGCTTTAATGTGCTTGAGGGCTTCGATATACCAGCTTGGTGAGAGTTCAAACGCGCTATTAATCTCCGCTAGACCTGCAATGAGGTACTCATCGATCGGTCCTGTACCACCTGCAATCAATGCATAGGTAATGATTCTCAGATAGTAGCCAATATCACGCACACACTTTGCTTTACCGCGTGCATCTGAGGCATAATTTGGACCTTGTAGCTGTGTCGTGTAGGGAAATTTCTGGTACACAGCCTCAGCAGCACTCTGTGCCAAACCTTGAGCTTTACCCGAGAGAGATTTAGCTGCTTCGAGTGAATTGGCAGCCTGACGGAAGCGCCCAAATGCAACTTGAAATTCAGTGCTGCTTAAGAAGCGTCCTTGAGTATCGGCAGCACTGACAGCTTCAGTTAAGGGGGTTTTCGGCATGATTAAATAACTCCTGAATCAGTGAAAAAAGATAGGATTTGAAACAATTAACCGAGCAATGCTCAGGTTTAACCGACTGCTGCTGAAGCGCGATCAAAGTCAGGGTTATTTCATTCTAAACAGGGTACTCAGTGTGTTAAGGCTGAATCCAGCCCGACGTTGGGCTTGAGCCATATTTTGAAACCCCTGATCACGATACAAATTGAGGGCAAAATTCCGTGCCAAGGCCCAAATTTGAATCAGAGGTGATGTGCGAACGCGTGAAGCATCTTCTCCCTGAGTTACATCTCGGACATAATGCACCTTGTTTTCTATGCCCCAGTAACCGCGAATACGCTCAGCGAAGGCTTGTGCGGTATCGACAAACGAAGCAATGTAATAACCGAGTTTCGTGAGAAACCTCAATGATGCTGGCCCGATAGATGCGGCGTTCTGACTCAACCCGAATCAGTGTAGCTAAGCCTGGAAACTCAGGCAATCCGTTGAGTTGATGACTGATGCTGACGGTGCGTTTTTCAAGCCGACCATGCCCTTTATCCAACTGCTGGACGGTTTGTTGGGCTTGAAAGGTCGCCGCCACCGCCGCTAACAACCCCGATTGATTGCCTTTGAGTGCGCCCAGGTAATCGTTACCACTGTTAATGATCACCTCAGCCGTTTTTTTGGGTGCTGATGGCATCAAAAGCAAACACCACTCCTTGCAGGGCCATCTGTTGGATGAAGGCGGGTAAGGCCGTAATTTCGTTGGTCTTTGACTCGACCTCATAGGGTTCGAGAATCAATCCTCGTTCCACAATGTAGGCCGTCACCAACATGATTGCCGGATGGGATTCTACGGTTGGGTCATCGCTGCTGGCTTCATAGGACCCTCGCAGCACTTTACCATCGGTGGCTACGGTTTCTCCTGGCAACGGCTGTACCCCAAAAAACCGGGATAAACAGGCCGAATAAGCCGGATACTCAATTCTCAATAAAGCGCGTCGAATCGTGCTGTAGGACGGTAAGCGTCCTTTCGGGGGCGCAAATAAGGCCACTAATTCTTCGTGATAGGCTCTCATCCAATCCCCAATGGCGAGAAAACCACGATTGCCTGCGACAACGGCTAGGGTGAACAAGGCTAAACACAGGGCTTGGTGATGGCGCTGTCCGGCAGTGCGACGACTATCGGGTAAGTCGGCAAAGGCTTCAACAATGGCAAGTTCAGACATCTAATAGGTGGACTGGATGGAGAATCGTATTACCATATCAGTCATGCGATTAGAATGAAATAGCCCTGATTCTCCTTGTCCTTTTCGCAAGGCAATCTCGTCAATCCCTAGCCGTTTGAGGGAACTCATGTCGATGGTGAGTTTTTTTTACTGATGTATTGCACGATTGACCACACTTCTTCATCGGTTAAACCATTGACAATGGCGACATTCCGTATGTCGCTGTGCAAAACCTGTTGCACGATTAATTCAGCAAAGCGATCTGTTTGCTTGCGACGATTGCCGATGAAATCGAGCGTTTCACTGAAAGGTTTGCCACAAGTTTGACATTTAAATTGACGACGATTCACCTTCAAAAAGACAGTGCGTCCACTGATGCTTAAATCCCGTGCCAAATACCAATGATTCTGATGCAGATGGCAGCTTATTTCCTGGCAACGGGGACAGGTCGCTTGGGTCGTTAGCGCTTCAACTTCTAAAATGAATTGTCTGCCAAGGTCGGTATAGTTTTCAACCTCGATTCCAGGTAAATTCAGTATCTCGGTCAGAAGTGGTTGCATGCTCGCAATCTGTATAGCCTGCTACATTAGCATAGCAAAGCCGATAGAGTCTGACTTACTTTTATATTGAGCCAATAAATCTCTCAGTAGTTCTGGTTCACTCAGCAGAAGACTTTTAAGGTTTGCCTTTGATAGGCTGCCAACTATATCTTTCCAAGATTTCCCGATCAATTCATTTGTGCGACTGCGAAGCTGTTCATTTTGTGCGCGAATTTTTTCTATACCACTCCAATCATTAGATACTAATAGATCACGAAGAAGTTCCTTCGGCGTTAAAACAACTGGAGAGTTCTTGCTTGGGTCAATTGGCAGTAAAAATTGCTTATTTTCATAACTGAAAGGGGTTGTCTGAATTTGAAGGCTTTTTGCAATTCGTTCTGAATAAGCTAATAAGTCAGGCAAGATTATTCGGATCGTCATATCACTGATGCGATCTGCGCCAATCTTATCTTCAATTAGTCCCACTAGTTCAAATATTGCTGGATCATTGACACCAGCTCTAGTAATTTGCCAAGCTGTATTAGCAATTTTCGTGGCTAACCCCTTTCCAATGCCTTTTCCTGGATTTCCATCAGTTGAATTGCCAAGAGAAATAGCTTGTAATTCTGGAAATATCAGCTTGTCTCGCGCATTCCGAAAGCATACATCTTCCTCGCTTGCAAACTTTGCCTGATTGAGTATTGTAATGACCTTCTGGAAGTGAATTCTAAATCTTCTCACTGAATCTCTAAATTCAGGAATGCTGGCTGATTCAAGAAGAGATGGATCAACGTAAAAGTTTGCGTCAATGTCTACAAAACCATTAAAAACGCCTTCACTTTCTAAATGTTGCTTAGAGACACCAAAAACCTGATGAATTCTTCTAGGCATAAATTTTCATCTGCCTACACCGCATTGTAGAAGTTGAAAGCATCAACTGTGTTAAGTCCCTTAATGGCAGACGGACTCAGTATAACGACCCTCTCTCAGCGGAATCGCCAAGTGTAACAGATTATTTCAGGATTGATAGAAAAGTTTATTGCTGACCTTTTCATGCAAACACATTAATCGCCCCACACCCAATCTGCATGAACAATAACCGGAATAATATCTTTGTGGAAAAGCGATCTCACCCTATCCAACTGCAAAAACGGGTAGCCCTATTTGGGAAAGGACGTAGAAAAAGCCTTTAGAGACAATAGAGGAGTAAGATTACTCAACCGCATCACCTGCAAATGAAACCTCTATTGCAATGCCCCACCTGCGGCTCAACTGACATCAACAAGAACGGTAGCACCCGTCATGGTAAACAGAACTACAAGTGCCGTGATTGTGGACGACAGTTTGTCGAAAAGCCACAGTGGCAAGCAATTTCGGATGACACCAAGGCAACCATTGAGCGGCTGTTGCTCGAAAAGATTCCTTTAGCTGGCATTGCCCGGAGTTTGCAGTTGAGTGAACGCTGGCTGCAGCAGTACGTCAATCATTACTACGAGAGCATACCCCAGCACGTGGATGTCCAACCCAAAGCACCGCAGCGATTGAATATAGAGATGGATGAGTTGTGGTCCTTTGTTGACGACAAAGGCAAGGAGCAATGGGTCTGGTTAGCATTGGATGTCAGGACACGAGAAATTGTGGGTTGTCATATCGGTGACCGCGCCGGAGAGTTCGCAAAAGCTTTGTGGCAATCCTTACCCGCCGTTTATCGACAGTGCGCGGTCTGTTACACCGATTTTTGGGTATCTTATCCGGTTGCACTACCGCACAAGCGACATCGGCCCGTCGGCAAGGATAGCGGTTTGACCAGCCACATTGAGCGCTTCAACAACACTTTGCGCCAACGCGTGTCCCGACTCGTGCGAAAAACCTTATCCTTCTCGAAGAAATTGAGTAATCACATCAGCGCGATCTGGAATTTCATTCATCATTACAACGAGCAGCGCAGACGAAGCATGGCAACACAAAATCAGCGTATTTCCTCTATCCTTTCCTAAATAGCACTACCCAAAAACGCCCCTTACGGTAGCTTCATTTCCTGCTATTCGAAGTTGTGACAGAGCGATTTTTCAATGGAGACACAAAGCGAACGCAACCACTGATGCCCCGCTTCATCGTGACTTTTACTGTGCCACAGTATCGAGAGCGCAAAGCCAGAAACCTGCATCGGTAAGGGCAAGAATTGCAGGGGGAGGAACTGGGTCCCCACTTGAGCCAGTCGCTTGGGTAATGCCGCCAGCAAATCGGTACGTGCCAAGATAAAACCAGCCAGTAAAAAGTGCGGAATGGTTAAGGTGATGTGGCGCTGTACGTTTTGGTTTGCCAAAACTTGATCAATTCGTCCGGTGCGATCTTCTCGCAGAGAGACGAGCAAATGAGCTGCCTCCAGGTAAGTCTCTAAAGTGAGTGGCGGCTGAACAGAGGGATGATTCTGACGGCACACGCAGATAAATTCCTCCGCAAAGAGCACCTGCTGTCGATGCCAAGACGCATGGTGAGGGTAAAACCCGATCGCCAAATCAATCTGATCCTCATCCAACAAACTCAACGCTTCTGACGGTCAGTGGCGCGGACCTGAATTTGCACGTTGGGGGCTTGTTGGGATAACTGCTGCATGAGTTCTGGCAACAGCACCAGTTCGGCATAGTCTGGCATGCCCAACCGAAAGACGCGATCGGAGGTGGCTGAATTAAACGGCTACATCCCCAAAGAGTTAAAAGTGAAGTTCAAAACCCTCTGTGCAGCCCAAGACAGATCTATGAGTGATGTCTTGGTCGAAATCATCACGGAATGGATTCATCAGCAGGAAGATGATGCGGCTACCTCAAACACAACACAGCGATAGCTTGTACTGTTCGATCTCAATCTGCTTAACTTTCAGCAAAGCCTTGCTGTATTTGGTCAAAGGCAATTAAGAGACAGCGCTGTTACCAAGCTTGAGCAACAGTTGCTATAAAAGCTTTTCTAAAGTGGATACTATGACTTCCTGGCAGAGATATCTTCTGCCAGGTTGAGTCAACACATGTGAGGTCATATCATTCAGAAGCTGTAAACGCTTAAAAGACAGCTTTATAAGAATTCCTTATAGATTGATGGCTCCAATGACCTAGCTGGCTGCAATCTTTATGCATCAATGGTTCCGCTACTCCGCCAGCCACAAGCCCCTAAAAGCTGTCTCATCATGAGACAGCTTAGCCCGAAAACCATTCCAAAAAACTATTGGAATTCCAGAAAACTATTGGAATTCCAAAAAACTATTGGAATTTAACACAATGATAAGGAACAATAGTTTTTTGGACTGAAGCGACGGAAATACGCCATTCTAGCCAACGCTAGTAACAATATTTTTTTGGACTGGTGGAACAGGTTACTCGCCCAGTCCAAAAAACTATTGTCAACAATTCTATCCAGAAGCACTTGAATCTCATCGTGTCTCATTTTAAGACGGAATTCTAGGAATGAATGAATCCGTCCGAATCGGTAATTGAAACCGCAGCGACAGAACGAAGTTAAGAAGATTATGGCGGGAGACGAAGAAAATCTATCCTAAGGGAACCGTTTAAGATCACTGAAGTAGTCAGCTATTCTTAATACAGAAGAATCAGTGTGAAGTGGCTTAGGTAATGAGCATCAAGCCTGGAGAAGGTGAACGACGAGCTGCGGGTGGATATCATCCTCAATACTCAGTATGCGCGAAGTTTATTCTTCACGCTCTTAAACAGAGGGATCTGGAATGGATACGGATTGCAGATCCTGATGCTGGGAGAGTCGATGACGTTCAGATTGGAACAACCGCTCGCATTGATGCCTATCAGGTCAAGTGGCAACAGTACCCTGGCACGATGACATTAAATCATCTCATTCGCGGTGCTGATAAGGGTCCATCATTGATTGCTCAACTTGCAGACGGGTGGAAGAGGTTACAGGCAATCTACTCTCAACGGCGTGTCGTTGTTCATCTCGTTACCAATATGTATCCCTCGTCCAGCACCAGTGCAGGGATGCCAATGGTTGCTTCTCCTCCAAGCCCTTATCACCTTGCGGCTTTCATAGAACAGGCGTGGACTCCTGCACAACGAATGCAGGTAATTCAGTCAGGCGGTTGGGAAGCAGTATGGCAATCGCTGCAGATTGCCAGTGATCTCACCGATGATGAATTTCTCGGATTTATACAAGATTGCTCTCTTGATTTTCAGACTACAGTGTCAGACACCAATCCTGATGTTGAAAGAATTGCTGCTTTGCTTTTCAAGATTGCAGCAGAACCGGAACGGCGTGTAGAAATCAGTGAAGGTGAACTTCTAAGAGAGTTAGGTTGGCAGAATCGGTATCGCTATCGAAACATTCATGAGTTTGCGGCACCGCAATTTTTGTACCGTCCCATTCAAAGTACAGTGAGTGTGATTGAAACTACACTAGATCGTCTGCCTGATGGATATATAGGAATCTTCGGCTCACCAGGTTCAGGTAAATCAACGCTGCTAACACAAACCCTCCGAACTTTACCGATCCGCCTAATTCGCTACTATGCCTATGTGCCAGATACTCAAGATTTATCTATTCTTCGGGGCTTTGTTGCATGAATGATTTGAGAACGCTTCTCCCCCATGTTGTAGTCATAAATCAGTTTTCTACTCGATAGCTGTCAGGCTTACCCAATTGAATCATGCGATTCAGTGCTGCACATTTGAGGAATAACTCAACAGCTTGGTTATCAAAGCGTCGTCGTCGCAGTGTTGAACCAAAGATCGTCTTGAAGCGAAACATGGTTGTCTCAGCCAAAGAACGGCGGTGATAACCACTCTCTTGCTTCCACTGCTGACGTCCAACTTGCTTAATCCGTTCAAGGACTTGATTACGGGGATGGGTCTGCTCACCCTCAGGGGCATCTTCCCACATCACCGCATCTTGGCGAGGAGGAATTGTGGGGTTCGCTTTGCGTGCAGCAATCTTGTCATAGCACTTGCGTTTGTCATAAGCTCCATCGCCTGAGACCTGCTCAATCTCCTGCTCAATAGCGTCAATGAGATCACCAAAGGCTTCATCGTCACTGACATTGTTGGTACTGGCAACGGCAGCGAGGATCTCTCCGGTTGATTCATTGACTCCGACATGTAACTTGCGCCAAGTGCGTCGCTTATCCACCCCATGCTGGCGCACTTTCCATTCTCCTTCTCCATAGACCTTGACTCCAGTGGAATCAACGACCACATGAATGCCTCCTTCAGTCGGTGCCACTGGCATTGCAACACTCACCTTGCCCATGCGTCGCGATAACGTACTATGGTCTGGCACTGCCAGGTCAATCCCCATCAGGGCAAACAAAGACTCTAGAAATCCTTCGGTTTGCCGTCCAGCCAAGTTGAACAACGATTGTACTGTTGCCATCAAGCCAATGGCTCGGTCGCTATAGTGCTTGGATGCTCCCCGTCGTCCACTTTTTTGGGCATTGATCCACTCCTCAATCACCGATTCGTCGATCCAAAAGCTGATGCTGCCTCGTTGTTTCAGCGCTGTATCATACTCACTCCAGTTGCGAACTCGATAGGATGGTTTGAGCTTCGTCTTCATCGCAACACTCAGCGTACTAGAGCCGTTTAATCTCGTTATTCTACCCCCTATCTCATATCTTTTATGCAACAACGCCGAAGCACAGTCCAAAAAACTATTGTGAGTCCAAAAAACTATTGTGAGTCCAAAAAACTATTGCAACTTAACACACAAATAATCAGGTGAGTACCTGTTACCGGAGCCGACCCGATCGCAGAATACTGACGATCAACCAGAGGCCGAGAAAGCTCGCTGAAAAGAAAAGGGTGCTGCTCACCCAAAAGAGCCGACCTGTGCGATCGTTCGCCAGAATGGTTGCGGCTCCCATAATTAAGGCTCCGACCACAATGCTGAACGACAGACGATTGGCTGAGTCATCCACACTGCGGCGGAGAGGGTCAAGATCGCGTAAGTTCAAATTCCACTGGAGGGTTTCGGAGGTGACGCGATCGAGCAGTAATTCCAATTGGCGTGGGGATTGGAGCGAGAGCGCTTTGAGATCCAGCGCGGTGCGCAAGAGTGCCTGTAGGGGTGCTTCACCGACCAGTTGCCGTCGAAACAGATCAGTCATCAAGGGTTTAATCTGGTCAGACAGATTGAAATCAGGGTCAAGTTTACGCGCAACGCTTTCCAGATTTGCGAGCGTTTTGGCGTAGAGACCCATATTGCCAGGAACGCGCAAATGGTTTGCCCGCGCTCGCTGGAGGATGTCGTAGAAGAGCTGGCTAAAGTTGACCTGTGCCAGGTTGAGGTTGTAGTAGCGGCGCAGGAGGCGATCGTAATCGTTTTCGAGCTGCGCCAGGTTGACGGGCTGAACGGATTCTGCCAGTTGCAGCGTGAGTTGGGTGCAGCGCTGGGCATCGAGGTTGACGATCGCCAGCAGCATTTCGGTGAGAACCTGTTGGGTGCGCGGATCAAGGCGGCCTACCATACCGCAATCGAGCAGCGCGACGCGACCATCTCTTAAGTAGAACAGGTTGCCGGGATGGGGGTCGGCATGAAAGAAACCATCAATGTAGATTTGCTGAAAGAATGCATTCACCAGCAGGCTGACGATCGCCCGACTTTCGGCTGTCGCATCGCCGCCATGTCCCACACCAGAAAACGCCCCTTGCAGGAGCGGTACCCCATCAAGCCATTCCATGACCAGCAGTTTTTCGGTCGTCAAGTCCCAGTAAATTTCGGGAACAACCAACTGCTTGGGATCGAACCAACGGCTGCTAGAGAGGTTACTGCGAAGCTGATCGGTGTGGGTTGCTTCCAGCATGAAGTCGAGCTCACCCAAAAGCGCCGTCGCAAATTCTTCTGCAAGGGCTTTAAGGTCGTAGTACTTACCAAAGTTGGTGCGCGAAACCAGATCGGCCAGACTGCGAATGAGTGCAATATCTTGATCAACGACCAATTCAATACCGGGGCGCTGAATCTTCAAGGCGGCTTCACGTCCATCTGCCAGGGTCGCTCGGTGCGTCTGGGCGATCGAACCAGCGGCAACGGGCTGATGGTTAATGGTTAAAAACGCCTCTTCTAACGGGCGGCGCAACTGCTGCCGAATGACAACTTCGACTTCTTGCCACGCCACAGGAGGCACTTCTGCCTGAAGTGCAGTGAGTTCAGTAATGTATTCGGGCGGCAGCAGATCGGGGCGCGTGCTGAGCAACTGACCTAGCTTGACGTAAACGGGGCCTAGCTCAACCAGAATGTTGCGCAGAACAGCGGGGGGCGGCAGTTGGGGTTCTTCGGCTTTGGTACCTGTAAGCAATCGCCGCATATAGCCCCAACCGTTACGGAGGACAACTTCGGCGATTTCGCGTTGGCGGGCACTAGATTGGGCGATGCGGGAGAACATGCAGTTGTGAGGGGTTAGTTGTAGTGGTTAGTCGGAGGGCTTTCTTGAAGACTTTACCAACTAACCCCTAAAACCTAACAACTAAAGCAGATCTTTGAACTGCGGATCGGCTTGAATTTCCTTCAAGACTTGTTTGATTTCTTGCGTTCGGTCTTTTTTCACAATTAGCGTAACTTTACCATCGCGCACGATCACGGTGTCTTCCAGACCGATCGTAACGATGAGATCATCGTGTTCGGTGGCGTAGAAAAGTGCGCCGTGGGTGTCTAACCCAATGTGTCGGGCGAGTTCGACGTTGGCATCCTCGCCTTTGAGCAGACGTTCGATCGCGTTCCAGTCGCCCAGGTCATCCCAACCAAAGGCAACGGGCAGGACGTATGCCTGTTGGGTCTTCTCCATCAGGGCGTAGTCAATGCTCTTCTTAGGCAGGGTGGGATAGGCTTCCACGCCTTGTTCTTCCAACGGGCTCAGAATTTCGGGTGCGTAGACCAGCAGTTCATCGAGCGCGACGCCAGCACGAAAGACGAACATGCCGCTGTTCCAGCTAAAGTTGCCGGTGGCGAGAAACTGCTCAGCCGTCTCACGATCGGGCTTTTCAGTAAAGCGGGTGACGCGATAAGCAGGAAAGCCTTTCTGCTCACCTTGTGCGCCAAAGTTACCGATGCTTTCGCCCGCTTGAATGTAGCCGTAACCTGTAGAAGGGAAGGTCGGCGTGATGCCTAGCGTCACGATCGCGTCTTGTTTTCTGGCGAGTTCAGCGGCGGCCTGCAACGTTGCTTCAAAGACCACGTTATCGGCAATCCAATGATCGGCAGGAAAAAAGGCAACAACGGCATCTTTGCCATAGCGTTCAGCAATTTGTAAGGTACTCCAGGCCACAGCAGGAGCCGTATCCCGTCCTTCTGGCTCAACCAGCAAGTTGGCGGCAGGTAGGTCTGGGAGTTGCTCTTTGACGCCGTCTTCTAAGTGTGATGCGGTGACAACATAGATGGATGACCAACCGCCCGCGATCGATAAGAGCCGTTCTGCCGTTGCCTGAAGCAAACTGCGCCCACTGCCGTCCAGGCTCAGGAATTGCTTGGGGCGATTTCTGCGGCTGAGGGGCCAAAACCGCTCACCTTTTCCCCCCGCAAGAATGACGGGCACTAGAGATGGAGTAGACATCGTTGGCATTGGCTCCGTTGCGATTGAATGAGATGGGCGTATCGATGAGCGTTGCGACGCCAGGTACAGCTAAAGGCAAAAAGGCGTGCGTCGATCGTTTAAGCACTACACAGTTCGTGCCATATCGCACCAATCTTAAGCGAACGTTCACACTGTATCGACCATTTCTGTTGCTGCTTTACTGATTCTTTTCAGTGTTAAGACACTTGCAGAAAGAAGATGAAGTGTCGTTTTGGTCTCCGGATAACTGGCATTCTCATCCATTTCAGCTTTGCTTCGGTTTCCGTAGTGATTACTTCCACGTCCAGTTGCCTCTACTCAGATATTGCCATCACAACTATGCCTGAGGCAAATCACACATTAAGCGCTGCAAGATCACATGGGCCGTTGCGTAATTCTCTGTTGAGTGAATGAAGCTCTTACTATGCAAATTTCACTACACTTTGCCCCCAAGGAGACACAACCATGCAACTGATCTATCGCGGACAAGCCTTTAACTACAGCCCTGCCACATTATCTGCCGCTGTTGTCGCAAAGGGTTTAACCCGTACGCTGCTTTACCGTGGTGACTCGTACCGTTATCAATTTGCCGCTTTACAACCAACCCGTTTACCAAAGGCTATCAACTGGCGGTTTGCTGGCGTTTCTGACGGTCAGTACCAGAGCCTCAGACCCGCTCACTAAAACAACCAATTTATTCAACACAACTTTTCTACACTTAACCTCAAGGAGCTGAACCAATGCAACTGACTTATCGTGGACAAACGTATAGCTACAGCCCTGTGACAGTACGCTCTTCTGTGACAGATGGGGCAACCCACACTCTTTTCTATCGGGGTAGTGCTTATCAGTGCCCATGTTCAGCTGTGCGACCAGTTCGCTTACCTGGCGTAATCAACTGGCGCTTTGCTAACGTAGCCTAAGAGCGGTATCAGAGCTTTAAGTTTTTTGCGAAGCTACGTTTGATTTCCTTCAGAATTATGATTGAAGCCGATTTTTGTGATCGGCTTTTTTGTGATTATTTAGGACAGGGGAGCGACTGATCTAGAACAAATTTAGCGTGAGTTCGATGGGGTTAGAAGACCGCCGAAGGCATTGCAGGCAAGCCTTTGCAAAGCGCTTTTTCATGTTCTTCTTGAACTTGGTGACAAGTTGCAAGCCACGCTCGTATAACTGCTCAAACAAGGCTTGTGAGATATAGCCACAGTCGCCGAACAGCTTGCCCAACAGGTCTTTGGTCATGTCAGGGACAGGCTCGCGGTCGTCGGTGTTCACGGGTGTCAGCTTGAACGCCCGCAAATCACTCCAATCATTCACAGTCAGGTTGTGGCGCGACTCAACGCGATGATGTCTCGCCTCAGTTTCCTGATGCTGAGTGTGTTCTATGCCTTCCCCCCGGCGTTCAAGCGAGTCCTAGAACCTGGTTTGCGCCTGCTCAGGTTGATTGCCTTTCAGCACCAGAATATAATCGGCTTGCTGAACTGTAATCTGCTCGACAATGGCGCTTTGGGTGCCCATCGCATCAATGCTGACAAGGCAACCAGCCAGCGCTAACTGTTTGAGCAACACGGGACTCGCTGTAATTTCGTTGGACTTTGAGGCGACAGCACACTGACCTAGCACGAGCCGATGCTCACTGGCCCAGGCACTCACCAGTTGCAGCGCGTTGATACAGCCTTCCTGATCGTAGGCACCATTCACCGTTTTGCCACCAATCGCAACCAGTTGGGCTCGCAGCGTTGACACCAAAGCTTGGAGCCAGTGCTGGAAACTCAACTCAAACGCTTCCGGGTCAAGTAAAGCAAACACATGCGCAAAGGCATCCCATTCGGCAAGACCAGGAACGTTTCGAGCCAACTGCGTTTGGCGGGTGCTATAAGTCTCGATGGTCACCCCGCTGTCTGCTCCAGACAGCACTGCACACCAAGCGATGGCGAGCATATCCATCACTTGGTGTGCAGGAGTGCGCTCCACACGCGGGTCGGGGATTTGTCCGAAGTATTGCTCCAGAGACAATTGCAGCGTTTCTCAATTGACCGTAGCAGGCATAGGCAAGCAGAGGAGAGTTCCTCATCCTACACCCTTTCACATCTCGTTTTAGATGCGTTTACCCTGGTTGGTTATCGAGTCCAACCGTTTTGGAAATCACAAGCAATGATTTGCGTTTAACATCGCTAATTATTCCCAGATGTAAGTACTTGAAGGCTTCAAAGCTGCACATACCTGTAAACAAAGCTGCATACAGTTGACAATACTCATCGGCAAAACGAATTGTCGGTCAAGCCTCTCGAGACGCAGGCATAGGTCACCCAGCATACTCTCAAATGTTCTATCCCTACTGTATATTCCTCTCGCTAATGTGATCAAAGAGGGTTAAAAACAATCGTTTCAGTCTTGCTGATATTTCCTCTGAACTCCTGTTACTATACAAAGAACTCTCCAGGTGTAATTAAAACGAAATTTCCCTGAGGTTCTATGGAAGAATACAGTCGATCTTAAAATATTTCTATATAGCTGAGGACTAGTAACAATGAAAGAAAAAAACAAAGCTGAGAAAAGCCAGTTTACCTTAGTTGATCAAATTTTTAACCACGATCAAAAAAGCTTAGCTCATATATTCATTTTTGCTGGGAAAGCTCTACCTAAGGGTATCCCAACTAATTGGCAATCGCCAATCAATTTTTGCGAAGGGAAGATATATATTCGAGTAAGAGTTTTAAAAAAGCCGACTAAGGCTCCAGTTCGATACATGCTCTACCTTATGTCGGGAGGACATGGTGATGCATATCGTGCTGTTGTTGGACACAACCTGGTAACGTTCTCTGAACCTGGGACTTATACTTTTGAACAAAGTATGTTGTCCATTTTGGACTATAGTAATATCGATTGGAGCCAATCTCTAGAAGAGATGTTAGTGTCAGTTTGGGATCAACATAATTTCCCGATCGAGACACGGTGGGGACATGGAGGTAAGTGGGAAGGTAGCCCTGATCTTACTCTCTATTACCCCATGAAAATACATTACACTGCTGTTGTGGTTGCCAAAAACGGCAAGTTTCAAGGATTTCCTGGTAGGTTATCTCTCTTTCAAGCAGAATTAATTCGTTTAATCTCAAAATGGCGCTATTGGCTTAGGACTCACCTAAGGCGAGACTAACTTAGTATCACTCATAATACTACTCCTCTCGCTTTAATTGCTTTCTTAATATGGTCTGCCAATCGAACGGCGAGCGCTACAATTGTTAAAGTTGGGTTAGCATACCCGCCTGTTGGAAAAACGGAACTACCAGCGATGAAAAGATTGGAAATACCGTGAACTTGGCAATTTTCGTCAACAACGCCTAGCTTGTCATCGACATGCATACGCGTTGTCCCAATATGGTGATGAGTAGTTGGAGTCATTAGGAAAGGGCGTTCTCCTTGGCGATCAATTAATAACTTGCCAAGCCCAGCGGACTCAATTTCTTCGGCTAGAATTGCTTGTGCTCGGACAACATTATCAATGTCAATATTGCGCCACTGCCAGTGAAGTTTTATCTTGCGAGAACCTAATTGATCGAGCTGCTCACTCAACGTCACTCGGTTATCTGGGTCGGGCGCTTGCTCAGTCTGACTATAGACTTCAAAATAACCGAACTTACGCTCTTTATTTTTGAGTTTTGACCAACCACCGTGCCCTAAATCTGCTGGGATAGCCGGTCGGAGTGGTTTTTCAACTAGTATTCTGTAGGCGGCAGCGGTAAAGTCAGCAACGCCATGATTTACATTACGAAGATGCTTGCGCGCATCTTCAGGTAGTCTCCCACTTTTAGCTTCCTTTAATATCGTCTTTAAGGAACGAATCGCCTCTGACTGTATCAACGGATAACGTGGAAAAAGCATCGCGCTCATATTGAGAACTTTCTCATGACGCATGACACTGTTGCTTAAAGAGAGCTTTCCCATCACTAGGGTATTATTTGTCCGACAGCGATCGTACAAAGCTGTTTGATTAAAAAGGTGGCGATTGGATGGAATGAAATCACCTGTCCGAACAAGCGGGTGATCCATAAAAAAACGCCCCACTAAGTCATATTGATTACCTAGCCCACATTTTTGCGTTTGATCTGATAGAAGTAAAAGGCGAGCATTTTCCAGCCCACCCGCCGCCAGGATGACCATTTTTGCTGAAACCCAAAACTGCTTGCCAGGAAAACAAACAAATCGTACACGAGTAACAGCTTTCGCAGCTTCATCAGTCTCAAGTTCTACGGCATTAGCATTCAAATAAACAGTAATATTCTTGGCCTTAATTGCTGTATCTCGATGCTCTTGAGTAAAAACAGCACTTGGTCCGAATTGAAATACCGTAGTGCTTAAGCGCTTGCTTGCTAAAGGTAGTTCTGGGCTATGGCTATCTTGCCAATCAGTACCTTCATATTTAAAGGGACCGATTTTGCAGATTGACTGCGCGCGCACATAGAAGGGATCTAAATGCGAACGATTGAAGGGCCAGCCACTGTAGGGAAGCCAGTCTCGTTGCTCAAAATCAACTTCTTCCAACACTCCATATCGTACCCCCTTTTGTGTCGGCGTAATTTGTACAGTCCAATCGTTTGCAGTACCGCCACACTGCCGCCGCCGCAAAATATCCAAATCCGAATAGGGATCGCCGCTTGTCTCTCCGGTACACAACGATTGCGTTTCTGTATCAGCTTTGAGTCCACCACTTTCTAGCAAACAGACCTGAAAGCCTTGCCCGACAAATTCATGTGCTAAAGTTAGCCCTGCAGGTCCAGTTCCAATAACGCAAACATCAGTATTGATGGCTGTTCCAGCAGGAAGAGTCTTGGCATCAATTAGCATAGAAAATGAGTAGTTGTTTTGAGTCCATAGATTAGAAGCCTCTACCAGAATCACAAGACCGCAGACTGGATTCCTGGGTATGCTACTTTGCTTTTGTTAGAGTTCCAAACTGTTACCTTAAGTGTGGCGAGAGCGCTAGATGTTGGCTGATCGTCACTAGTTAGGTCAAGAGTTCCTCATCCTTCTGAGTTCCAGCTCGTTTAAGAACCAAGAAAAGTAAGTTATGCCATCCTTTTAAGCTTGTAGGTAGTGCGAGTACTGCATTTAATCCTTTAAACAGAGCTTGCTTCTTATTACCAATCCTATGCTCCATCCACGCGCCAGCAATCAGCAAATCTTGAAGATGCTCTGCTGTATCTCTTGGTGATTTGTAAGTATGTTCAGGCACAGGGGGTGGGCAGCCACGCTGCAAGTCATCTGATCCCTCTGTTCGTCTTTGAACTTGAAAGCGAAACGCTTGCTCTTGCAAAAATTCCCTCACAACGTTGCTTGCCGAATGAGTACTCGAGGTTGCATGAATACGATAAATATAGTAAGGCTCTGGTTCAAACCAAATGCGGCAGGTTTCTGACAAACGCAACTGAAAATCAAAATCTTCAAAGCAATTAAAGTACTCTCGGCTGCCTCCTGCTGCCCGAATTACATCAGTACGAATGGCAAAAGTGCCAATATGAGTCCTGATCTCTCCTGTATGTAGTTCTTCAGTAATTTCTTCAGGCTTTCGCTCCGTTAGAAAATCGATCAAAGGCTTTCCTTGAGAATCAATTGAGGAGAATCTACCACAGATCGCACCAAATTCTGGATGTGCTTCTAGCCATCTAACTTGCTGTTTGATTCGACCAGGGGGGAAAAGGTCGTCACCGTCACAACGCATGACGATTTCACCTCGAACGTTTGCATAAGCAACATTTAACGCATGTGCAATTCCCTTTTTAGGACCCTCAATAATTCTGATTCTATTGTCTTTGAATGCAAGTGCCTTCTCAACTGTCGAGTCAGTACAACCATTATCGACAAGCACGATTTCGATTGGCACTTCACGTTCTTGTAGAAGAGAATCAAGCGTTTCTGAAATATATGCCTCGGCGTTACGTACAGTGATTACAACACTTACCAGTGGTACTTGATCTTTTTCCATTTCCCTATTTTTCTCAACCCTAATGAATAATTAAAATGCAAGGTAAATGAACTTGTTCTATCAGAGTGCCACTTAAAAATTCTACTTCTTGCTAGTACTTAATTACGAATATCAAACTGTTCTTGATAGAGAAAACATTAAAACTTAATAAAACCGCTAAGATTAAATCTTGCGCTGTTGATGCGCTAGCACACCAACAGCGCAATCACTTTAGTATGGTGGAGAGCTAGAGGAATTATAAAGCGCATACAATCAACAGACCCCGCTGTAGGCAGACAGAGCATGGAAGCAAATCTGCTCGCGAATCGAATCTAAAGATTCGGATTGCAGTTTGTCTGCTTTGCAGCAAGCGACATAGCCTCTACCCGTACTAGATTGAACTATACGCCAGGTATAGGCAATGGAAAGCCAGCAATAAGCCGACCGCCAATAAACAGAGCGAGCAAGGCTAAAAATAGCCCTGTTGTTTTAAGGTCCTGACCAATACAAGCTAACTTCTCTCGGTAAAGCCCGTAGGTGATGATGAAGTATGGCGGCACATTACTGAAGGGAACGGCAATCACCGCTCCCACTGGTCCGAAGAACTGAAAGCCAAGCCACATTCCACCAATTAGAAATACGGCACTAAAAAAAGTTCCTAAGACGACGTAGCGAATGTTTCCGATCGCAAATAATCCCTGATCCAGCGTGGTGTTGAGAATAACAGGCCAAATACCAAGCGCAAGAATGGGCAACATCCATGCCGCTTCTTTATAGCGATCGTCATAAAGCAACGTAATAACGACATCGCCGAAGCTAACAAACAGTGAAATGCCTAAAGTAGCCCCGAGAAGAATTGGTAAGCGGCTTCGCTGAATTCTTTCTCTAAATTCTTCACGTGGCAAATCAGCTAACTTGGCATACATGGGGAAAATCACTTTCCCTCCGATCGCCATTGTGAGTTGCTTGGGGATATCGGCAAGCGTGTAGGCAATACCGTAAATGCCTAACATTTCTATGGAAAGTAACCGCCCTAAGACCAGTCGATCCGACTGGGTAGACAAAAAGGTCATTGCTGTTGACAGAAAGATCCATTTACCAAAGGAAACAATTTGTTGAACTGCTTTTGCTTCCCAGACAAAGCGATTCGGTGCTCCAGGGTTTAGTTGGTGGCTACGTACTAATTGATAGATCGAAGATGTCAATCCACCTGCAACCAGTGCCCAAATGCTTTTATCAAACCAGGCCCAAATCAGCGTCACGCCGACAGTGATTAGTTGACCCATAAGCTCAAAAAGAGACAACTCCTTTACTGATAAGTTACGGTTAAGTGTATACAAACCAGTGGAGTTGAACCCAGAGATAACGCTATTTAAACCGACCAATGGCAGTAGCCATAATAGTTGAGGCTCTCGATAAAAATGGGAGACGGGAAAGGCTATCACGACACAACACAACCAGAGCAATATGCCACGTAGAACTTGCAGTGTCCAAGCCGTGTTCTGAAATATTGGTTCATCGCCACGCCTATTTTGGATAATGCTCGGTCCAATCCCAATATCGGAAAAGAGGTGCAAGCCACCAATGAAAACCCCTACTAAGGCCATCAACCCAAATAGCTCCGGAAAGAGCAGGTGAGTCAACGCCAGGTTAGAGCCGAACCTAAGAAGCTGGCTAATGCCATAGCCAGAGATTGTCCAGATAGCACCGTGAATAGCAAGTTTTTTAGTTGAAGACATGGTTCAGTGGGTAGCAGCGCCAGTAACACAAGAATATTTGGAGGCTGGTTCAACTTTAGACCATTGCTACAAAAATATGACTTATCTTGTAGAGCGCTGAAAGCAATTTGGATGATGAATGCAGTGTCGTCCCTATAAGTCTGCTAAGAGGCAGAAAACAAACAGAATTTGCAGAAACTCTCTAGCAAACGTTTATTAAGGGTTAGAGATCAAGGGTTAGAGAGTAGCCTACACAGTTACCATGTTTTCGCTGGTTTTACTTCGCAAGCCCCAAGAGTAAAGGTTTAAGGTTTAGTAACCTTAGTTTATAAGTCTTTTTCAAAGGGATCGAGAGAACAAAGAAGCTTTGCTAAACCTTTACCGTCTTAACTGCCTTTGTAAACGCTCCATGATCAATCAGAATGACTGCACCGAGTTCAATGCAACGATTCAAAGCCTGCCGCTTCTTTTGAGCCGCACCAAGCTGGGTGAGGGTTAGCTCGGAATGCAGTACCTCTAACGCAACAGACTTGTAAGAGCCGCCTATGAAAACACGTTATGAGAGCAGAAAACTTGATACCCGAGTCACATAGTAATCATCATCTCGACGATTAGCCTTGCTAAGGCGTAGTAATCCGGACTAGAGCGTTCTCTGGCAAGTAGCTACGGTAACGACCACTTTCAGATAGAACTAATATCAATTGCAGTGACCAATCGGGCTGAATTTGCAAGTCTGCCCATGGTACTGCCAATTCTAGACAGCTATCTAGCCCAATTTGAGCACGGGTCATGCGTGACTGCCAGCGTAGAGCTTCGCTTGCTTCCTGAAACCAGAGCGTTTGGGTAAGCAAGTTGATACCTAAATGGTGGTGGAAGAGATAGTTTAAGGGCGCTTCGTTCGGTAAGTCTACTAATGGTACAGGGCTGTTGTGCATTGTCTGGTTTGGGTAAAACCAGAGTAGATTCAACTCTGGTGGAAAGTCACTTCCAGGTTTTGCGCCTGCTTTGAAGTCCAAACGTAGGTACAAATTTAAGTGGTCTACGCCGTACAATAACCGCTGTACTGCACTGCTACGGTGCATTGTGCCTCGTGCACCACCGATTTCAATACGGCCCGCTTTATCCCAGTCTTGTTCATCGCCACGCCCATCAATGAATGGGTGAATAAAGCTTTGGGGGGCGTGATCACCACTGCGTGTGTGTGCCTCAATAGGCCGATGGATATGGTCTGGGACTGGTTCATTCAATGCTTGATAGATGGCAGCAAGATGCTCTCGAAAAAGCTGGTCGAAGATAGCATCCTGGTTAGATGAGTGCCCCTCACCAAACCACCAGAACCAGTCGGAACCTTCTGCGGCATAAAGCGCTTCCCAAGCTTCTGGGTTTGCCTCTTCCGTTGCTTCAGGATGCTTTGCCAGGACTTGTCGGGCTTCAGTAAGTAAATCCCAGGCACGGTTTTTGGCTGGATCGCCGATCCAGGTTGTAAAGTTGCCATCTACCCAGGAACCACTGTGCAATTGGGTCGAGGGAATCGTTGCGGTGGGAGGGAATTGGTCAAGATACTCCGAAACGGTTACAAGCTGAATGTCAGAAGAGTTGCTGAGAGTTTCGTAGAGCGATCGCAGAAACGGAATACCATCCTGCGGGTAGTACTCCCAGCAGTTTTCGCCATCCAAAGCGATCGTGACCAAATGAGGTTCTTCTAAGGCTGTACTGCCGCTAGATTGCTGCGCCTTAAGGGAGCGTGCGATCGCTTCCAGGTGCCCTATCAGATCGCTAGCCGCTTGCTTGGGTTCCATAGCGCTGTAGGTAAAGCCAATCAGGTCAGAAAGGCGATGGTCGCGGAAGACAATCGCTAAATTGCCAAACTCAGTCTCCAGCCGATAGGGGCGATACAGGAGGTGAGGCTCAGAGACAGTCCCAGACGCGTCGCGGTGAAAGAAATGTTTGATGCTCCAGCCCAACACTGATTCATCCGAGCAAATCCACTGAAAGCCTTCTTTCGCGATCGCGGGCAATGCCACAGGGCTGACGGATTGTTCTGAGGGCCACAAGCCACGAGGCGATCGACCAAATCGCTCCTCATACATTGTCCAGGCTTTTTGCAAATGGCGGGGGATGTCCTCAACCCACTGGAAGCGTTGATGGGGTAATGTCATGGCTGGGACAGCGACTCGCCCGGCATCGGTATCTGCTAATAGGGGCAGGATGGGATGGGTATATGGCGACGTGATCACTTCCAGTTGTCCCGCATCCTGCATTTTGCGATGCTGGGGAATGATACGGCTAAGAATTTCGCGCTGTTTTGAGTAGATGCGTTGACGATCGGCTAACGTAAACCCTTTCCCCTGCTCTAGCCATTGGGCAATGTCTGGATCATCCCAAAAGAGGGGATCGATCCAGGCGAGGTTATGCCATGCCAAGAGGTCGCTGAAGTCCTCTAGCGTCCAGTTGTCCAGGCACCAATCGTATCCTTTGTCCTGTCGCTGATAGTAAAGCTCAGCGTAGCGGGGATGGGGATCAATGAGTGTGTGGTGGTTACCGTCAAAAAAGTGGTCAACCACAAACTTTTTTTGCTCTGGCTTCAGTTGTTCTGTGGGCAAAAGCGCTGCCGTTAAATAGGGATCAAACGCTGTTCCCGCAACGTAGTCTTCAATTTGCAAGATTAACGATGGGACTAAATTAACGGTCTGATGCAGCTTGGGGTAGTCCTCTAAAAGCAACACCAGATCGAGGTAGTCCTTAGTCCCATGCAGTCGTACCCAGGGCAACCGATATTGCCCATCCAGTAAAGTGCTGTGCTCAACTCGGCTTTTGTAGAGTGGCTGGTGTTGATGCCAGATAAATGCAACGTAAAGGGGGTAGGGCATAGGAAAAGTTATGGGTTTCGAGTGATGAGTTTTGAGTTAGGAGCCAGTGCATCACTCAAAACTCATAGCTCTTAACAGTTACACAACTTGTTCGACTTCAGCAATTTCGGGGATGAATTCACGCAGACGGCGTTCGATGCCCATTCTTAAGGTCATCGCAGAGCTTGGGCAAGAACCACAGGCACCTTGCAGCCGCAGTTTGACGATCGGCCCATCGATTTCGACGAGTTCAACGTTGCCGCCATCAGCCATAAGATAAGGCCGCATTTCATCCAGCACGGTTTCAACGTTTGTTTGAGTGAGTTCTAATGTTTCGGTCATGATTCACCTGTGATGAGTTAGTTGTCGTTAGTTTCGATCGTAGCGGAAAGGAGTCAGAAGTCGTGTGGTGAAAGAAAAGTGCTAAGGGGAAACTGAACCTCTTTTCACGTCTGATCCCCCCCCGCTCCTCCTACCACCACTTGATCCCTTAGACGGCAACGGGTGTGAGCAGTCTAATATTTGAGAAACCATACTCGGTGACAACAGTTTCCCCGTGCTGGTCTTCTTTAATGACGCGACGAGTCAGGATGTAGTAGTTGCCAATTTTTTCGTAGCTGTCTTCGGATTGGCTAGAACCCTTGAGTTCGCCTGTCTTGGAGTCATGGTAGACAGAATCATAGCGTTCTGCGAGGTAGCCTTCGCCCGTGTCGATCGTGCTGAAGGTGTTGATGGTTACGACCACGCCATGAATGTGACGATGCACCAGGGAAACAATGTTATCGCGAACTTTGTAGCCATCGCCCATTGCTTTGCCGCTGACTTTAATGGCAACGGCTCCAGTTTCATCGGTTTCGCCCAGTTCAAAAATATTCTTACCGTGGGTTTCTTCAAACGGCTTGCGAACACGGTGGACGGCGATTTCCCATACCTGGCCTTTGATTAAATCCTGGGCTTTCTCATCGGAAATGTCGGTCACATCGTAGGTAAGATCGTGGTTGATGCGGGCCTTGCCTGTATAAAGCCGATCGCCTTGCTTGACGGTGATGTCGGTGGTGTAGCCAGGGAAGGTGGAGTCCCAGGTGTAACGGTTTTCGTAGGCAGCCCGGAATAGCTCACGAGCGGACAGTGGCTCTGTCATGCAATTCTCCTTGCGTCATCGTCCAATCTCTAGTGTAGAGAGTTTTGGCTGAGATGTTGCGAGAACTGTGTGAGCTACAGGGAATTGCCCACAAATTCGGGTGGGTATTGGGTGTAGGGTGTAGGGTGTAGGGTGCTGGAGATGAGTGATGCCCTTTGTTCACAGGCGGGTAGTGCGATTTAGCGATACGGATGCAGCGGGAGTGGTCTATTTTGCGAATGTGCTGGCAATTTGTCATGAAGCCTATGAAGCCTCATTGGCCGCAGTAGGGGTTGACCTCAAAACTTTTTTTGGTGGCGTTGAGGTAGCGTTCCCGATCGCCCATGCCAGCGTTGACTTTTTTCGCCCAATGGTTTGCGGGGATCATTTGGAAATTCATCTAACTCCAAAATTATTACAAGACAGCGAGTTTGAAATTGCCTACGCTGTTTTTCGGGAAGGCGCGTTGGAACGATCGGTGAGTAATGCCTGCACGCGTCATGTTTGTATTGATCCAGCGACCCGCAAGCGACAACCACTCCCCGCAAACATTAGTCAATGGTTGGAGCGGTGGACCAGTGAGCGTTAGCGATCGCTTCTACTTGAGGACGACTGACTTTTCCTTGAGCGTTGCGAGGGAGTTGAGCGACGGCCACCCAGGTTTTTGGACGTTTGAATTTGCTTAGCGCCGCTTCTAGAGCAGCCTGAATCATTGCAGTAGGCGTGTTGGAGTGGTCAGGGACATAGACGGCAGCGATCGCCTGTCCCCAGTGAGAATCGGTTACGCCAACGACACATACATCTTGAACAAACCCTGTCGATCGAATTGCCGTTTCGACTTCGATCGGAAATACGTTCTCGCCACCTGTAATAATTTTGTCGCTCTGCCGTCCAACGATGTGGAGGTAATGGTTAGAGTCAAAAAAGCCTAAATCATCAGGCTGGAAGCCTTGTTCTCTTTGCTCTAGGCTGTGGTGTGCGAGCACTTTGGCTCCGCTTGAGCATTGTGTCCGGGGGACTTCCCCCCGGTCCCCTGCTTTTTGGGGGCCTAACTCCCCCAAACCCCTCGAACATGAGATTTGACGAGGGGACAATATGGTTGTTGGTGAAGGATGAAGGGTGACGCTTGCTCGATCACTGTTCTCTAGAGAACTTGGATAGTAGCCCCATGCGAGTGATTTTGCCTGAATTGTGACGCTACCGATTTGATAAGGGGAGAGAATTTCGCCGGATGGATTGCGAATGGTGATCTGGGCATGGGGTAGGGCTTTTCCAACGTTGGTATGTCCGTTGAGGAAGTCGTCTGGTTTAAGCGTCGCAATCTGGGAGGCGGTTTCGGTCATGCCATAGGTGGGTGCCAGTCGAATGCGATACTGTTTTGCTTGCTCTAGTAAATTTGACCAGGCTGGTGCACCGCCAAGAAGAACGGTATGAAAGCGGGATAACCAGACGATCGTGGTGTGGGCAGTAGGGAAGGAGTGTCGAGTGTCGTGTGTCGAGTGCTGCATTGCTCCCTCCGCTTCCCCTGCTCCCTCTGCCTCCCCCTGCCTTCTACCTCCTGCCTCCTGCCTTCTACCCTCTTCATTCAGCAAGCGTTGAAGCTGAGTGGGCACCAGAGACAGAAAAAAGTCTTCGGGGTTGATGGACGGACGATCGCCCCTTTCAACGGCTTTGAATGGCAGCACGACGAGGCTACCGCCCGTGGTGAACGATCGTAGAAATTGCATTAAACCGCTGACGTGATAGAGCGGCAGCATACAGAAGGAATTGACGTGTTTGGCATCAAAGTATTGGCAAAAGCCTTCAACTGACGCCATGAGTGTTTCCCATGTGTGGATGGCAAACCGAATGTTGCCGGAAGTGCCGCCTGTAGGAATCAGAATGACGGATGACGGGTAACGGGTAACGGGTGGGAAGAATGAATCAGTGGCGCGATCGTCTTCGAGCCTCTCCGTCTCGGCGGTTCGCCATTGATCGAGTGGTCGATCGCTCCAAATAAGATCAGGCGTTATGGATTCAAAGACCTGTTGCCATTCTGCGTCTGCCCAATCGGGGTTAGCAAGAACAAGGCGACAGTTGGCGGCACAAGCGGCGATGAAGTGAGCAAGAAAGGTGAAGGGATCCCGTTCTGCCAGAAGAATGGTGAGGGGCCTTTGGAGTTGAGGGCGCGATTGCAACGCTTCTAACGTCTGTTCCGCCAACGCGGCAAACTCCTGGCTATTGTAGCCAATGAACCAGTCGCCCTCAGACCGTTGCTTCAACTCCGTTAGAGCGGTTTTTCGCTGCATACGCTACACCCCAACCTCTACACCCTTGCCGATCATTAACCACCAGATCGATCACTAAGCACTAGAAGGAGTTTGCCACAAGGGTTCCCCACTGCTGCTTTCGGCCTCTTCAACCCAATGGTTTGTGCCATAACCCATTGCTCGCTCAGGATTGCCTAACGCTGCTGCTAAGCGGAGACCAGCTTGCCGTCCGATCGCCGTTTCAAAGGCAGAGGAAAAAACGGCATCAATCGGATGGGCCTGGCAAAACTGTCGCAGGCGCATGGGAGAGCCGACGATAGCAGGCTTGATGACAAAAATGCCTCGCCAACCGCTTTCGTAACAGGTTTGTAGCTGCTGGAGCGTGGCAACAGACTCATCCAGTGCGATCGGCGTACGGTAGGAGCGGTTTAAGTCCTGCATTGCCTGGAACTGGGAAACATCCAAGGGTTGTTCAAGATATTCCAGAGTGACAGGACGCTTTGGATTAACGGCAATCGCATCACACGTCTCCAACCATCGAGCCGCATCATCAATGCTGAGCCCACCGTTGGCATCTAAACGCAGCCTGGCTGAGGGAGGAAACTGTTGCATCAGTAATCGCAAAAGTTCATGCTCAGCAGTGATCGCTTGCACTCCAATCTTCCACTTAAAGGTGCGAAAACCTTTTTCCCAAAGTGGTTTCCAGGCGCTTAGAGCCGTTTCCCCTGTAGGGAGGAGGACGCTATAGGAGAGGGGGTTGGAGGTTGTGGGTTGTGGGTTGGGGGGAGGATGGCCGTCAAGCGTTGAGTTTTGCCATGGACGTTCTGAGTTTTGAGCAGACATGCCTGAGCTTTGAGTTCGATGTATCAAAACCTCAGTGACAAGCGCATTCTGGTTCTCCGTGCCTCTGCGTCTCTGCGGTTCCATCCTTTCGATCGCCCCCGCTTTCATAGCCTCCCACGCCGACTCAAAAGCGAATTGGCAGGATGGCAATGAATCAGGAATCGTAAAAATCAGACGTTCAGAAAGCTCTGATGGTAGTTGACGGCAAAAAGCCAGTGCTTGTTCAAGCGTTTCGGAACCAAACCACGGAATGGGGGCAATCTCGCCCCAGCCAACCTTTCCAGCATCATTCACCAACCGCAAAATGACGCCTTCTCGCAACGACCACAAACCGTAGCGGGTCTGCAACGCTTGTTTAAAGCGCCGTCGATAGGGTTGAAATTGCCATCGATAGACCATCTAAGCCAGTAGACCAGTTCCGAACCTGAGCAGTTGTGGAAGTACGAAGCCCAGAGCCAAGAAGACACCGCTCCAGAAGTGAAGGGCAACGGCAATAAATTTACAATTACTGACTTTTTCGGGCTGATTGTAGTTTGTGCCGACGTGCTTGCAGAGTTTAACGGCGATCGGCAGGCTCGCAAAAACCAGCAACGTTGTGACCGGAAAAATGCCTAGCCACACGCAGAAGGCCGTGAGTGCAAAAATGCTGCCACAAAGCCATGGTAGTAACTGAGAGGCGCGTTTAGCTCCCAACCGGACGATGGGTGATAGCTTACCCACAGCGGCGTCGTCGGCTTCCTGGTGAAAGTGAGAGCAAAACAGAATCAGGCTGGTGGAAATGCCCACGATCGCAGAAGCAGCAAAGTTTGTGCTTGAAAACGCTTTGGTTTGGCTGTAGTAGGCAGCGGCGAACGCCAGTGGGCCAAAAGCAAAGAAGCACAGAATTTCGCCCCACCCCTTGTAGCTGAAGCGAAAGGGCGGCCCCTGGTAGACATAGCCCAAAAGGCAACAGACAAGAATAATACCGACCACGGTCAGGTCATGCTGGATCGCCGCGATCGCGCCAATACCGAAGAGTCCCGTCGTCAAGCACAGGTTTCCCAACCAAAAAATCAACGGCTTATTCTGGGTCAGGTTGACCAGCGAGTGAGCTTTATTCACATCCACGCCAGTTTCGGAATCAAACACATCATTCGCGAGGTTTTCCCAGGCAAGGATGAGGATGGCGGCGAAGACAAAAATCGCAAAAATGCCTGTCTGTATGGTTTTGGTTTCGGCCATCGCGATCGCAGTACCCACGACGATTGGCATAATGGCCACGCTGTACATCGGCGGCTTAATCGCTGCCAACCACAATTTTTTGCGTATTGCTGGGACAGTCCCCAAAGCATTTGCTGAAGAATTAACCGTTTTTAGGGTCATTTTTTTGCAAACATCAAAATTTGAATGCGGTTCTCAGAAGCTCACCTTCTCAGAAGCTCACTCATTCTACGATCCAGTGGTTCGGACAACTCTGTTAGACCATTCAGGCTTCAAATTTCGCAATATTTGAGGGGGGTAGGAGGTGTGAGGTGTGAGAATCAAGAAGTCAGGACTACCGTGATTGACGCCACAGACAAAGTAGGAGTCAATCACTTCAGGACGAGTCAGAGCCAAGAGACAGCAACCGAAGCAGTTAAACCCATAAATCGGCTCGGAACCAACCCTAAAAACCAAAATCTTTCTGCCTTAAATTTTTCAAAATTGCTTTTTTCGATTGCCTTTTACCTTTTGCCCTCCATGACTGTTACCCCTCGTCGCACTGATCTGTTTCAAACCCGTAGAGAATTACACCATTTTCTTGGCAGCTATCAACAGATTTCAGAGGAGAAAAATCAGTCGCAGATTGTTAGTCTTTCCATGGAAATTAATGCGGTTGATCCGCTTGTCGTTTTACAAGCAATGGCAGGCCTCAACCGACGTTATTTCTACATGGAAAAACGCCCCCTTGGACATGAGGTTTACCCTCACAAGGGGCAGGCGATCGCGGCGATTGGGGCTGCTGCCAAGCTCATGATCAGCGGGGTAGAGCGCTTTACGGCTGCTCAGCGGTTTATCCAGTCAACCTTGGCTCGTACAACCATTTGTGGGAACGCACACTCACCGCTGGCGGGGCCTCATTTCTTCTGTAGCTTCACGTTTTTTGACCGGGATATTGATAGTCGTTCAGCCTTTCCAGCAGCCACGATCGTTCTGCCAGAATGGCAAATCTCTAGAAGCGGACAGCACTGTTTGGTGGTAGCAAATGTCGTGCTTCATGGGGAGACTAATTTAGAAGAAACCGTCGATCAACTCTGGAAAACATGGCAAACGATACGGTCGATTCGGTATGAATTTATCACCCCGGCGATCGACCAGCGAGACCTATTTAAAAAGCGAGATGTTGCCAATACCCAGCAGTTTAAACAAGCTGTACAGGCTGCGATTACGGCTATCCAACAAACGAAATTTCATAAAGTTGTGCTGGCCCACGCCGTCGATGTCACCTCGCCACTACCGTTTAACACGATCGCGGCGTTGCATCACCTCCGCAAGCTGTACCCCGGTTGCTACTTGTTTTTAACCAGCAACGATCGCGGGCAGCAGTTCATCGGTGCCAGCCCAGAACGGTTAGTCAGTGTCCGCGATGGCCAGCTTAAGACGGGTGCCTTAGCGGGTTCAGCACCACGAGGCAAAACCACCACCGAGGATGCGATCCTAGCACAACGCCTATTGGCAAGCGCAAAGGAGCAGCATGAGCATCAGGTTGTCAGCCAGTTCATCTGCCAACAGCTTGCTCAATTGGGTCTGCATCCTCAGTTATCCCCTGTACGTCTCTTGCAGCTATCAAACATTCAACATCTACAAACCCCAATTCAGGCAACCGTTCCTGACGATATTCATTTGCTTGATGTGGTTGGGGCTCTTCATCCTACCCCGGCCGTCGCTGGTATGCCCCGATCGATTGCCTGTGACTACATTCGTCAGTACGAAGCGTTTGAGCGATCGCTCTATGCTGCTCCGATCGGCTGGGTCGATCATCACGGTAACGGTGAGTTTGCAGTTGGCATTCGCTCAGCACTCCTCAATGGGTGTCATGCTCGACTGTTTGCGGGTGCAGGGATTGTCGAGGGGTCAGACCCCGATCGAGAGCTTGCAGAGGTGCAGCTTAAGCTTCAAGCGTTGATGCAAGCATTAGTGTGACCATGCCGATTGATTTTACGAATACCAATTTGGTCTGGACTTCGATTTTGATGGAGACGTTGTATCGGTTGGGACTGAAGACTGCAATCGTCTGTCCTGGCTCCCGATCGGCTCCCCTCGCGATCGCAGCTGCCAATCATCCTCACATCGAAGCGATACCTGTGCTGGATGAGCGATCGGCATCTTTCTTTGCGCTCGGTCTTGCCCGCCAAGATCACCGTCCTGTAGTGCTAATTTGTACATCCGGCACGGCAGGTGCAAACTTCTACCCCGCTGTGATTGAGGCGCAAGAAAGCGGAGTGCCTTTGATGCTATTGACCGCCGATCGTCCGCCCGAATTAAGAGATTGCAATGCGGGACAGGCGATCGACCAGCACAAACTGTACGGCACCTTTCCCAACTGGCAAACCGAACTGGCAATTCCATCGTTGGAACTTCCGATGCTTGCCTACCTTCGCCAAACGCTCATTCATGCCTGGGAAAAAGCTCTCTACCCCGTTCCCGGAGTCGTCCACCTCAACCTCCCCTTTCGCGACCCCCTGGCTCCGATCCCGCAAGCACACGCACACGCGATCGCGTCTACGTTCAACACAGAAGCTTTCTTCGCGTCAGTCACCCCGTTTCATCAGAAGGCAGAAGGCAGGAGGCAGGAGGCAGGAGGCAGAAGGCAAGAGTTCCTCATCCCCCATCCCCCATCCCCTATCCCCCATCCCCTATCCCCCTCCGGCATCATCATCGCTGGAACGGCTCAACCCGAAGCTCCAGATGTTTACTGTCGCGCGATCGCTCGTCTCTCTCAAACGCTCGGCTACCCAGTGCTAGCAGAAGGACTCTCGCCCCTGCGCAACTACGCGGCCTTGAATCCTAACCTGATCACAACCTACGACCTGATCCTGCGGAATGCGTTGCTGGCAGATAAACTCGCACCTGAAACAGTCATTCGTGTGGGTGGTATGCCGACCAGCAAGCAGCTTCGCTCCTGGTTAGAGACCACTCAGCCACGCCAGTGGATCATTGATCCAGAGGGGCGGAATCTTGATCCACTACATGGCAACACAACGCACATCCGTATGACGATCGCTACGTTTCTCCAGTCACTTTCCCAGCCAGCAGCGATCGAAACGCCCTATCTTGCAAAGTGGCGCACGATCGAAGCGCAAGTCAGGCAAACGGTAGACCAAACGATGCGCGAAACGGACTGGCTGTTTGAAGGCAAAGCCGCCTGGTTCCTGTCTCAAGTGCTACCAGAAGGAACCCCACTATTTATCAATAGCAGCATGCCTGTACGGGATGTGGAATGGTTTTGGGCACCCGGAAATACGAAAGTACAACCATTTTTCAATCGGGGTGCAAATGGCATCGATGGCACGTTGTCCACGGCTTTGGGCATTGCTCACAGACAGCAAAGCAGCGTGATGCTTACGGGTGATCTGGCTCTACTGCATGACACCAATGGGTTTCTCTTGCGCCAGCATTTCGTTGGGCATCTGACGATTGTCCTTATCAACAACAACGGTGGCGGCATTTTCGAGATGCTGCCGATCGCTCAATATAATCCACCGTTTGAAGCGTTTTTTGCTACACCACAGGCGATCGACTTTGCCAAACTCTGCGCTACTTATGAGGTCGAACATGAGTACATTACGACCTGGCAACAGCTAGAACAGCGGCTTAAGTCTTTGCCAACGAAGGGTATGCGGGTGTTAGAGGTGAGAACCGATCGTAAAGCCGATGCCCAGTGGCGACAGCAGCATTTGGGTACATTTGCCGCTAATATCAGCATTTAGTCAGTCGCTATCAGCGATCAGCCAACCCCCAACCCCTGATCTCCAACCCCCAACTCCCAACCTCAACTTTATGCAAATTGACTGGCAGGCTGCCAAAACATACGAAGACATTCTGTATCACAAAGCCGATGGGATTGCCAAAATCACCATCAACCGTCCCCATAAGCGCAATGCCTTTCGTCCCAAGACGGTCTTTGAACTCTACGATGCTTTTGCGAACGCCCGTGAAGACACACGCATTGGAGTTGTGCTGTTTACAGGAGCCGGACCTCACACCGATGGCAAGTATGCGTTTTGTGCTGGTGGCGACCAGAGTGTACGCGGTCATGCAGGCTATGTGGGCGAGGATGGTGTACCCCGCTTAAATGTACTGGATTTACAGCGGTTGATTCGCTCGATGCCCAAGGTCATTATTGCGCTCGTTGCGGGCTATGCGATCGGGGGTGGCCACGTTCTCCATATTCTCTGTGACCTGACGATCGCCGCAGACAACGCTATTTTTGGGCAGACGGGTCCAAAGGTTGGGAGCTTCGATGGTGGTTTTGGGTCTAGCTATTTAGCGCGGATTGTGGGGCAAAAAAAAGCGCGGGAAATCTGGTACCTGTGTCGCCAGTACTCAGCAACGCAAGCGCTAGAAATGGGCTTGGTAAACTGCGTGGTACCCGTCGAGCAGCTAGAAGCAGAAGGCATTCAGTGGGCGCAGGAAATTTTGGCCAAAAGCCCGATCGCCATTCGTTGCCTCAAAGCAGCCTTTAATGCCGATTGTGATGGTCAGGCAGGGTTACAAGAACTAGCCGGAAACGCTACCTTGCTCTACTACATGAGTGAAGAAGGCGCAGAAGGCAAACAGGCATTTTTAGAAAAACGTCTGCCTGATTTCCGGCAATACCCCTGGTTGCCCTAAGCAGTTTACATCGGTGCGCAAAACGTTACTCAAAACTCAAAACTCAAAACTCAAAACTCCACCCCAACACTGACCAACTTGGTAAACCACTATTTTGAGTTGCCGCCTTTCACCTCGCGGACATAGCTCGTCGTTGAGGCAAGACACTCTGTTACGAGCCGAGAGCGATCGACCTCGGCCTTTGACCACTGCCAGGTACTTTTGCTGTCTGTGATTTCGGTAAACGTACCATCAATTTGCAGGCGCTCTTGTGTGGCATCAATGTAAGCCCCATTTTCACGAAACGACAGGGTACTGACAATCACTTGCTGTCCCTTAGAAGCGCTTGCAGGAGCATTGACAACCTTAATGCAGAAGCGCCCATTGCCGCTGCTAATTTCACGGTAAGACTGCGCAAACCGTGAGGTGACTGCATTGTAGGTACCCGGTCTGGGAAGCCGCTGGTAAAAGTTATCTTTATAGCTAAAGACGGCCGGTGAGGGCGGTGAGGCAGCAGGCACTGGAGTCAAAGCCTCCATCCATAGTTCTGGTGAGTTGAAATACCGTTCTAAAGTCCGATACGCCGCAATAGCTGCGAAGCCGATCGCCAACACAAGCGCACTGGCAACGCCTGCCTGCAAGGTCTTTTTGAGGGGTTGGCTCGTCGCGATCGCGGGCACTACCGTTTTAAGCGGTGGCGCTTCTACAGGTTTCACCGTCGGCGGTGGACTGCTGGCGCGTAAAGGCAAATGAGGTAAGCGTATCGCTTCCGGTGCGATCGCGCTATGGGCGCTCAAGCGTGGTGTTTGGGCTGGCTTGCTGTAGCTTAAGTTGATTTGAGGGAGGCGATCACACACATATTGAAACAACTGCACGATCGTTGAATCTGGCTTGCTGCACTTTAGCCGCAGACCTTCTAGCATCACATGGGTAAACGCGCCAAGCTGAACTGCCTCCAATTCCTGCGTTGTCTCGCCCAGTGCTGTTGAGAACAGGCTAACTACGCCAGAGGGATCGGTGCCAAACCCTTGCCCAAATTTCTGCTCTTCTGTACGGCAAGCATCTAAAAATAAAACGGTATGAGCGGTACCACTACGACTTAAGCAGTCAGCCAGTGCATCTAATGTGAGCCCTGTTGTTTCGATGGCCTCTGGATCAACATCACTGGGCAACAAATAATCGGCACTGGCGTACTGTAGTCCATACCCACTAAAGAAAAACCAGAGCGTATCACCTTGCTTTAAAAAGGGTGCCGCAAAGCGAAGTTCAAGAAAGCGTTTAAGATTAGCAACCGTTGGTTGGGTAGAGATTGAAACGCCTTCAAGCACAATTTTGGGAGAGCGATCGGTCAGAAAGTAGACCTGGTCAAACTTGGCCTCTCGCACTAAGAAATCTCGGATGGCTTGAGCGTCTCGTTCCGCGTAGCGAAGGGGTTGCAGGATATGGTATTGACTGATCCCGATCACGATCGCCCATTTTTTTGCCATCTCAGCCCCAACCCGTAGAGTGCGACACAAACAGGACGTAACAGCTACGCCTTATTCAACGTTCATGCAAATTCAACGTTCATGCAAAAGCGACCACACCCGACCATGCAAAAGCCCTGGTGTGTATAGACTCCCCTTCATCTGTCATCTGTTTTCGCAGACTGCAACAATAATCCGGATCATTTGTTGAACAGTCAAAAAAATGTCAATCTGCCTTTCAGTAGAAATGATCCACCAGCAAAGGCTTTTACATTGAGGACTGACGCCTAAGAGGATGGTTGAAAAGCAGTCGTTGATCGCACTCACTCGCCCTGCACTGAAGTACGGGCTGATTGCAGAAAGTCCGTTGAAACGGACTCAAGCCAGCGCAAGGGTGCCGAGTCCATTACCCGTCGGGAAGGTAAAACCTACAGTGGACTTGCCTTTGTGAGCCCGCACTTGAGTGCAGGGCAGTAGCAACGCCGCGAAGGAGCTTTTAACGTCTCAGACACCCTCTAAGACTCAGGTAGAAGATTGATTTCCTAAAAACGGCAGCGATCGGTTGTGCATTCGACGGGGTAGGCCGACTGGTAGGTATGATCGCGCTTACCAAAAAGGCTATAACGGTTGTCGCGGATCTGAGCATAGGCACGATCGCCCGTCCATTTCACCCCTGGCAACGCACGATAGGCCGACACAAACACATCGCCTAAGGGCAACAATCGCCCAATTTCTTCGGCTGCGTCACTCCCCTGCCAGCGTTGTTCGGGTGCGGCAGCGTTGATCAAAATCATGCCTTGTTCGCAGTCTTCTGGCGTAATGCCAAACTGGCTTAGGCCTTGTTCATCCTGCATGGGAAGGTACTGAAACCGATTGCCTTGATCGAGCCGTTCAAGCAACTGCACCAATGTAGAGCAGAGATTACAGTTGCCGTCATAAATTACGTAGTGAGTCATAGGGTTGTCTTCGGCCCTCTACCTTCTGCTTTCTTAGCCTTTCTTAATGGTAACAGTGCTTTCAGCTACAGTCCTGATGGCGACTGCGATCGAGAATGAGGGACTCATCTTTAGCCCATCGATACTTCATTGGCATTCTCAAGCATGAAACCACGCATTATTGTTTGCGGCTTGGGTACGACTGGATACAAAATTCTCTGTTTGCTTCGGCAGCAGGGAGCGCATGTTGTGGGCATTCACAACCGCCCACTGGCTGTTGAGAAAGAAGATGTCATTATCGGTGATGCACAACTGGCTTCAACTTTAATCCAGGCAGGGATTCGCGATGCACAAACGCTGGTATTAACCGATAGCGACGATGGGCTGAATCTAGCCGTGTTGATGCAAGCACGGGTACTCAATCCGCGGATTCGGATTATCAATCGACTGTTCAACACCAGTTTAGGCGATCGCCTCGATACAACCTTACCCGACCACATCAGCATGAGTGTGGCATCTCTGGCAGCTCCGATTTTTGTGTTTGCCGCGTTGGGCAATGCCGCGATCGGGCAACTGCGCTTATTCAAGCAAACCTGGCCGATTCACGAAGAACACATTGAGGATGACCATCCCTGGTTAGGACGGAAACTGAGCGATCTGTGGGAAGACCGCGATCGAATGCTGATCTACTACTTGCCTGTAGACAGCAAGGTCGATCTGGTTTCAGCCATCACACGGGGGTATCGCCTACAGGTGGGCGATCGACTCATTATCGGCACTAGGCCAAGCGTACGCACAACGCACCATTCCTTGACGCGAAAAATCGCCAAATTAGCCCTCGGACTCAAGTACCTGCGAGAACACAGTCGAGCATTAGTCGCGGGCACCTTGCTCCTACTGGTGATGATTTTGATCAGCACCGCAACCTACACCTCGTCCGTTTTACACACCAATTTTATTGATGCGCTCTACTTTTCAGTAGGCATCATCACCGGAGCGGGTGGTAATGATATCGGATTAGAACACGCTCCCAACGACCTGAAACTGTTTACAGTGATCACAATGTTAGTAGGAGCGGCTATTATCGGCATTTCCTATGCACTGCTAAATGATTTTGTTTTAGGCACCCGGTTTGATCACTTTTGGGATGCTGCTCGCATTCCTCACCGCTCCCATTTTATTGTGTGTGGCCTGGGTGGAGTCGGTGTCCAAATCGTCAGCCATCTTCATAGCTGTGGACATGAAGTCGTCGTGATTGAGCAAGACCCAAACTGTCGCTTTCTCAGCACTGTGAGGGCGATGAAAATTCCCGTTATCCAGGGTGACGCAACATTACCAGCGACTCTCAAGGCCGCACATTTTGAGCAAGCACAGGCGCTCTTGGCCGTAACCAGTAATGACACGGTCAACCTGGAAATTTCCTTAAACGCCAAAAGCTTCAACCCCAAGGTCTCAGTCATTGTGCGCTATCAGGATCCCGAATTTGCCTGGATGGCACAACTGGTGTTTGAGTTTGATGCCGTCTTTAGCCCAGCAGAACTGGTTGCCCCGGCCTTTACGGCTGCTGCGTTGGGTGGACGCATTTTGGGCAATGGCATGACTGCCGATAGCCTTTGGGTTGCACTAGCAACCTTAATTACACCAGGACATCCCTTTTGCAGCAAGCGCGTTCAAGAGGCCGCGATCGCCGCCGACTTTGCACCACTTTATTTAGAAACCCGCAGCCAAACGATTCACGGCTGGGAACTGCTGGACGTGTGCCTCAGCGCGGGGGATGTCCTTTACCTTACGATGCCAGCCACCCGGTTAGAGCAACTCTGGCGAATGCCCTCCACGGTGACACGATCGGCATAGGTGTCTCGATTATCCAGCAGCCAGGTCATTCATCGCCTCTTTAAGAAGGGTTCTCTAGCCGAAGAACGGTTCTCTAGCCGCATCTCACAACGCGATCGCCTGAGTTAACGCCCCGCAACCATGCTTTGTGCCATCCGAAGGTGAGCCGTTACAACAGGTAATACCTGACTAGCAAACGCTTTCACGTCTGTATCTTGCCCCTGCTGAAGCTCATTTTGGTAAACGGATTGGGTTTTGGCGTGTGCCTTGGTTTGGCCACTCATGTACGCCTGGTCAAATTGAGTACCGGATAGCTTTGTTAATTGGGTTAACAACGCCTGGTTCTCAGTACCAAGGCTTTTTGGCAGCGCTACACCTTTCTGAGCCGCTAAAGGCTTAAGCTTGCTGCTCGATTGGGTATGCTGCTGAATCATCTCCTGAGCAAATTGACGCACTTGAGGATTTTGCGATCGCTTCAGTGCTAATTGACTGGTTTTAATTTCAGTCATATCACTTTGTGCCGCTTTCGCCATGAACTGTCGATCGACTGCATTTAGAGACGCACGACGGTTACCGCTTTGCATTGGCATGGAGCCATTCTGCATAGAGCCATTCTGCATGGAGCCATTTTGCATTGAACCGTTCGGCATGGAACCATTTTGCATCGAACCATCCTGCATCGAACCACTTTGCGGGTTTTGCTGCATTGATCCGTTCTGCATCGTTTGAGCTGACGCTGGCAGAAGGGAAGACGCGATCGCAAGGCTAAGCATACAAGCACTTGCTGAGATAAAGTTACGAGAATGAGTTGATTTCATAGTTAGGGGCTGAGTTTATTAAAACAACAAAGGATGGTCGGTTGAACGACAGACTGTTGAGCAAAAACTGTCACATTTTGCGACCATCCTGTTGAGAAAGTTAACGGCTCTCCTCAGGTTCAACGTCCGTCTAAAGAGTGGTTCTATTGACCCATCGACTCGGGCATGGGTCAATGGCAGGCCATTAGTCTAAGTACCGTTAGAACCAGCGATCAACCTGTAAGACTTTGCACGGAACGGGCAACAGCAGAAATTCACGTCCTTTCAGTTCATGCGGCTACTAGCGAGCAAAAGGGAAAGCCCAAGACCAAAGCCCGCTAGGGGCTGTCATCAATTACGGTTACGCCTTACTTCTAGCAAGGGTTTCAGCCCCTAGCCTCACGGGTTAGAACGGGCGCGAAACTGCTGATACCAAAGGTTTCGGGGCTTAATTGATGACGCGCTCTAGGCGAGTTGAGCAAGATTGACAGTTAAAGCGGTCGCTCGCTATGATCAAGTCGTATTCATAACGAGTTTGCTTTAGTTGGTTGCTTAGGTTCGAGCATTTCAATGGTGTTGGATCAACCTTCCAATAACCTTTCAACGGTGCTATCAGAATGAGCGTCTGACTTAGCAGGAAGTAGTCATACCAACTGCAACATTGTTTAAATTCACGTAGAAGGACTTCTGACTATGGTTAGATTTGTGGGTATCGCGGGTAGTCTTCGAGGCGATTCATACAGTCAGCAAGCACTCACGCTTGCAGCACAGCGGTTAGAAGCATTGGGCGCTGAAGTCGAAATCCTCGACTTGCGCACACTCAATTTACCGTTTTGTGATGGGGGGAAAGAGTATCCAGACCATCCGGACGTCGATCGGCTGCGTCAGGCATTTCATCAAGCCGATGGTATGATCCTGGCAACGCCGGAGTATCACGGCAGCGTCAGTGGCGTGATTAAAAATGCTTTGGACTTGATGAGTTTTGACCAGCTATCCGGCAAGGTCGCTGGCTTAATTAGCGTTTTGGGCGGACAACCAAACAGCAATGCCCTAAATGACCTGCGCTTGATTCTTCGCTGGGTTCATGCTTGGGCTATTCCTGAGCAAATTGGGATCGCTCAAGCGTGGAAAGCCTTTGGTGCAGATGGCAAATTGCAGGACGCTAAACTATCAGAGCGCTTTGACGAATTTGCTCAAAGCTTGATTGAGAATACTCAAAAACTGCGCGGCGTGGTTTGAAGACGCGCCCTACGACGGCGTTACACGAGACGCGATCGGCATTCGCCAACCTGTACCAAACGCACGATCGGTGACTTTGAGTACAGGTGGAGCTTGCCGACGCTTGAATTCAGCACGTGTCACCAACTTTACAATCTTGCCGACAACGTGAGGATCATAGCCTGCCGCCACAATTTCATCTGAAGTTTGATGATTATGGATTAGCCGCGACAGGATGGCATCAAGCGTGTCGTAGTCTGGTAGAGAATCTTGATCAACCTGTCCAGGTTTGAGTTCCGCACTGGGAGGTTTTGTGAGGATATTTTCAGGAATGATTTCAGTCCTGGGCTGTGAGTGCGGCTGACCGCTGACTACTGGCTGCTGGCGATTCAACCATCGACACAGGGAATAGACACGGGTTTTTGGCACATCGGCGATCGCGGCTAACCCACCATTCATGTCGCCATACAGAGTGCAGTAGCCAACAGCCATTTCAGATTTGTTGCCGGTGGAAAGCAACAGATGCCCAAACTTATTAGAGATTGCCATCAATAAGTTGCCGCGAATCCGCGATTGAATATTCTCTTCAGCCAGTCCAAATTCGGTACCTGCAAACAAATAGGCAAAAGTCTGGTCATACGCCTGCATCAAGTTACCAATGGGTAAGGTTTCTGTATGAATGCCGAGATTTTTAGCGAGCGCTAAAGCATCTTTGACTGAATGATCGGAACTGTAGGTTGAGGGCATAAGCACCCCCAAAACATTGTCGCGACCCAGTGCTTCAACCGCGATCGCGGCCACTAGCGCTGAGTCAATGCCGCCACTTAAACCAATCACGACTTTTGAGAATCCACACTTCTGGGCATAATCCCGCACGCCTAAAACCAATGCGGCCCAAATCTCAGCGTCTTCACTTTCTGGTAACGCCGAAACCGTACCAGGCTGTAGATCGCCATGACAAAAATCCAGCAAGACGAGGTCTGCGTCGAAGGCGCGGGCACGACACACCAATTTGCCATGTCGGTCAAAGGCAACACTACAGCCATCAAAAATCAGGTCATCATTCCCGCCCACCTGATTGGCATAAATGACAGGTTGGGCAAAGCGCACGGCACTATGCTTGAGCATTGCTTCACGGATATGCTGTTTACCCACGGTGTAAGGCGACGCAGATAAATTGATGGTGAGATCAACGCCTTGCTGCGCCAACTCCGCGATCGGATTCACCGTGTAACTGCGTTTGCCCCAAAACTCTTCATCGTTCCAGAGATCTTCGCAGATGGTAACGCCGATGCGGAGGGAGGGTGAAGTGGCAGAGGGGGCAGAGGGGGCTAGAGAAGTCGGGGAGGCGGGAGAAGAAAGAGGTTTGAATTTTGAATTTTGAATTTTGAATTTTGAGTTGCTCCCTTGCCTCTTCTGCCTCCCCTGCCCCCTCTGCTTCCCCTGCTCTTCCCGCTTCCCCAAGCTCTAAGACAAAGTGGTTTGCCTCTCGCCCTGGCTCAAAGTAACGGTCTTCATCAAACACGTCGTAAGTGGGCAGAAGCCGTTTATGGAAAATTTGCTGAATTTTGCCGTCTTCCAACAGCGCCATACTGTTGAAGAGCGGTTTGCCACCTTTTGCAAAAGCGTGGGGATTGACCTCAACCGTGCCTACCAGAGCAATGAGCGATCGTGGCAGATCACTGGCTAACTGCTCTAATGTCTCTGATATAGATGCCACAAACCCAGGATTAAGTAACAAATCGCGGGGTGGATAGCCACACAGCGAAAGTTCTGGGGTCAGCAAGAGACGTGCGCCCTGCTTGGCGGCTTCTTGTGCTGCTGCCAAGATTTTTTGAGCGTTGCCTGTCAGATCGCCAATGGTGGGATTAAGCTGTGCGATCGCAATTTTCATAAATAATCAGGGGTTTTGTGACAAATAAATCGCAGCGAATACATTGGAAAGCGTTTTCGGGCTGATCAAGCTTTCGCCTTAATATGCGTACCTTTCGGCGTTTTCTTGACCTCGAAGCGACCTGTAGCTTGAATCAAATCACTCAATTTTTTGTAGCCATAATTTCTGGGGTCAAATGATGGCGATAATTTTGTCAGTTGACTTCCAAATGCTCCTAAGTTTGCCCACCCATCTTCTTCGTCAACGGCTTCATAAGCATCCTTAAGGAGATCGACTAACTTCTTATTACTTTTCAGCTTTTGATTAATTACCACTGCGGTATCGAACGTTTCGTCAGGTGCATGATTGAATTTTTCTTGTGTCTTGTCGCTTGCAAATTCGACCGAGTTAGTATCTTCTAATTGCGCTAAAATTTCAGTATAAATAAACTTATCGCAAGCACTGATGAAGGCTTCGGGTGTCTTTTTCTCGCCAAATCCATACACAACCAAACCTGACTCGCGAATGCGACTGGCCAGTCTTGTAAAATCACTGTCACTAGACACAATACAAAAGCCATCAAAGCTGCGTGTATACAGCAAATCCATGGCATCAATAATCAAGGCACTATCGGTTGCATTCTTGCCTGTTGTGTAGCGAAATTGCTGCATTGGCTGAATTGCAAACTTGTTGAGTTTATCTTTCCATTTGCCAAGCTGAGTATTCGTCCAATCGCCGTAAATACGCTTGACGTGAGAGGTGCCATATTTTGCGACTTCTTTAAGTAAAGCTTCAATCAAATCCGCATTGGCATTATCGGCATCGATCAACACAGCGAGACGATCGGACTTAAATTGCACTTCTCTACTCATAATCATAGTTTTGGAAAAATGTTTTGCTTAGCTCAAAGAATCCAACCAATAGCCAGATTCAAGCAGATCGCTATGCTGTCTCTATAACTTTTCTTCAATCGTTGACAAATTAACTCGATATATTAACTCATTGCTGAGAATGTATAGCGAATCACCTCTACCAACAACATAACTTGCCACAATTTTTTGCCCTGCTTCGTCTATTAAATGGAGTTGTTTGAGTAGCTTGACCTTGCCGTTTTTGTTTAGAGCAAACATATGATACGTATTACGATCGTCGTATCCTCCACGAAACAAGGCTCGGTTACCAGAAACAGCAAAACTGTCACTACCCGAAATAGGCATATTCCATACTGCCTGGATTTTCTGATAATGCAAGTGAACGAGCGGAAATTCTGTATAGTAATACAGCCAAACGCCTTCGTTGGACTCCACATTTAACGCATAACAATCACAAATGGAATCTAAACCATCCGTTGGCTGAAAATCGTATATTTTGTTTCCTTCTGAATCCCAAGCCACAAGCCCCGATGATCCAACTGGCTCATCCCAACCAAAATTTCCGAATACTCCTTCATCAAAAAAACTAGTCCAAATAACTCCGTCTGAAGTTGCCTGAACAGATTGAATACCATCGCCAAGTAGAATTTCTCGCCTGAATTCTCCACTAAGGCTATAAATACGACCATTTTTTTCAAAGTCAGTCGGATTTTTATAATGAGAACGGGCACACACAAGCAGGATCTCGTTTGCAGGGAGGGGCTGAATAGTGTGAATATTGAACTTCTCTTCTATAAATTTGATGTCGAGTGTTAGCTGATCCTCTTGAAAAGCGATTACTCGATAACTCTGCGAAGTATCTGGAATTGTTTTTGCAAAGCTTGCCCACCCTGGTTGCTCAGTACGATAATCAAGTGGCTTAAGGGTAAGCACGACATAAACTGTTCCATCAGAACCAACATTGAATGCAACAATCTCTCCATTCGAGACAACGGAATTCAATCGAACAATGGGTGATAGAAAAAGCGTTTCCTGCATAGACTGACAACTATGACTGACTAAATTCTAAATTCTGATCTAATAATCTCTAGGCTGCTCACTACACCAAAAACTAACAACTAAATAAACACCAGCGGTTTATCTTTTAGCGGTACAAATGCTTCGGCATCAAAACGATAGAGGCTGGCGGGTCTGCCTGCCCCTCTGGATGCTTTCACGCCTGTATCAGAGAGGAATCCCATCTTGAGGAGGCGCGATCGAAAGTTGGAATAATCGGAAAAGTTTTCGCCTAAAACCGTTGTATAGAGCTGATATAAATCGCTAAGCGTAAACAATTCGGGCAGCACTTCAAACGCAACGGGGCTATATTCCAACTTGTTCCGCAGACGGCGATGACCATACTCCAGCACTTCGTTGTGGTCAAAGGCAAGTTGGGGCACTTGTTCCAGCGGATACCAGGCAATACCGCTGACACCATCGGCAATGAGTTCGGCTTCGGCAAAGCGCACGAGGGCAAAGTAGCTGACCGATAGATAGCGAACACCATAACTGTCCATCGACTCACGGGGGTCGCGGTTAGGGCCACCAAACGTGTAAAGCTGCTCCAGGTAGAGGTTGCGGGCGCGGATTTTTTCGGCCAGGATGCGATAAGCCGCATCTTCCAGCGATTCACCGCGACGTACCAGAGTGCCAGGGAAGCTCCATTGCCCCAAAAAAGGCTCTTCTTGTCGCATGACGAGCAGTACCAGCAAGCGATTTTGGGCGGTATCAACGGAAAAAATCACGTTGTCAACGCCAACCTTAAAATCTGCGAGAGCGAAGTCTGCAAGAGCACGATCGCTCAGTGAATGGGCTGTTTTTCTTTGAACGCGTTCTGGCATGGGTATAGGTGCTCCCGGTGGATGTAAGCTTCGATGGGAGGCGTCAAGGCATCGGTGTCTCCATGCTCACGATACGCGGTGGAAGATGTATCGGGACCCGTCAAATCTGCGATCGTCAGTCTCGCTCCCCTTCGCCTTAATTCTGCCAGAGCCATTTCGTTTGGGACGAACCCTGGTCGTGGAATGATGAGTAACTTCACGCGTTCGAGCAGTACATCACTTTGATACCAGTTGGGCAGTTGGTAGATCAAATCAGACCCAATAACCAGTGTGAACGAAGCTTCCGGCCACAGTGTTTCAGCCACTTCGAGCGTATGAATGGTACGGGGTTTGCTGAGTTCTGGATAAAGCTGCAAGTTATGGCGCGGCGGGTTAATGTCGTCGATTAACAGTTGCAGCATTGCCATGCGATGGATGAGCGGCGTTTGATGCGACTTAAAAGGGTTATCAGAAGCCCACACTGCCACGCGATCGAAGTACTGCGACAACCAAACCAAAATGGCTTGATGTCCTGCGGTGGGTGGATCGGCACTGGTACCAAAGAGAGCAATGGTGAGCATGGGGAGTGGGGAGAGGGGTGAGGGGCAGAGGCTAAAAGTTGGCTGAGTGGGGAGTGGGGAGTGGGGAGTGGGGAGTGGGAAATAGGGCGTAGGGTTAGCCTCTACTTCTGCCGTCTACGTTGCGTGGTAGCTACAAGGTCGAGTAACGCAGCAGAGGGTTCGACGGGAAGAGAAACCGGATCGTGAATTTGACGGGCCAGGGCAGGAAGGCTGGCAACAGAATGGGCGGTGCGTTGGGCGATCGTCTCTAGAGATTCCGAAGGATGCAAGCGCTGACCGTTTTGCATGACGAGTTGCATCAGGGGCAGCACCTGCGATGGGGAGTGGGGAGTGGGGAGTGGGGAGTGGGGTGAATGGTCTTCTGGCTCCTGACTTCTGACTTCTGACTTCTGATGTTCTGCCATCAAGCTCAGGCAATCGCTCACCACCTGCCCCTGCTCATAGCGACGAAAGATCTGCTTACGGCCGGGATAGGTTGCTTTGTCTGTCGATTCCTTCATGACAGGGATGCCATCAATTTCTACCAGTTTATACACCCCGTTTACGGGCGCACCTGTTACCAATTGAGTACCCAACCCGTAGCCATCGATGCAGGCTCCTGCGGCGTTGAGCTGTGTAATCTTGTATTCATCTAAATCACCACTGGCGAAAATGGGGACACCTGGTAAGAGTTGACGTACTTCTTGAGACAAGACTGCTAAATCGCCAGAGTCCAGACGAACGCCTGCTAATTCCATTCCAGTCTGTTGCAATTGGGTGGCGAGATGCTTGGCAGCGGCGATCGTGTCATAGGTATCAATCAACAACGGTGCACCGGGAAAGTAGCGATGAAAAGCGGTAAATGCTTCTGCTTCACTGCCTTCCGTTGCCGACAGCGCCATGACTAATGAATGCGCCATTGTGCCTACAGGTTTACGGTCTAGTTTCAGCGCTGCCAAAACATTAGAGGTTGCGTCCAGTCCACCTGCCAAAGCCGCACGGGCAGCCCATAGAGACGCCTGGGGGCCAAAGGCTCGTCGCGTGCCAAACTCAAACAGAGTCGCCTTTGCACCTGCGACATCTCGCAAACGGGCAGCACGAGTCGCGATCAAGGTTTGGTAGTTGAGGGTATTGAGCAAATAGGTTTCTATGATCTGTGCTTGCCAGAGGGGCGCTTCGATCCGCAAGAGTGGTTCATTCGCAAAGACGATCGTCCCTTCAGGCACAGCCCACACATCACCACTAAAACGGCTCTCAGCAAGCAACGACCAGAAACGCTCCGGTGCATGAGTGAAAATACCACTGGCTTGTAGCGCCTCAATCTGCGCTGAGTCAAACGAAAATTGCTCTAGATACGCCAACGCCTGCTCCAGACCCATTGCTACCAGGTAGCTAAAGTTGTCCGGTAGGCGGCGTGCAAACAGTTCAAAGCTGGCCTGCCGCTGATCCAACCCTTCGCCAACATAGCAAGCGGTCATGGTGAGTTGATACAGATCGGTCAGTAGACTTACGTCTTGCGGCAAAACCGTTAGCAACTGCTCACGGCTGAAGGCATTGGCGATCGAGGGTGATTCCGTTGCAGAACCAACAGAGGCATGAGGCGCGATCGAGGGGAGTGGCAAGCGTGGCGATGATGTCGGCATGGCAGAACGTTTCAGTCAGTAAGTGCGGTGCCCGTAGCATCAAGCTCGTCACTGATGCCTGTACGCATTATAGTCAAAAAAACCAAAATTGCCAACAATGCCAAAAAGTAAAATCGCTAACATTTCTGAAAAAAACCCCAGAAAAGCAGCCGTTGCCAATGAATAAGTCTGTTTATCACCATTTTGGTCTATTCGTTTTATAGTAATCTTCATTAAAATTGGCGTTCCCCTTTCTCTTAGCGGTAGATAGGGTGAACTGACAGTCAGGCGCTACTAGGGGCTGTCATCAATTACGACTACGCTTTACTTCTACTAAGGGTTTCAGCCCCTAGCCTCATGGGTTGGAACGGGCGTGAAACTGCTGATACCAAAGGTTTCGGGGCTTAATTGATGACGCGCCCTAGAGGCCATGTTTCTTTGCACTCACTCCACCTAACCCTGTCCTGACAAAACTAGGGCTCTTATTCAGTCAATCAGCGTTGTCATCAGTCGGTGTTATCAGCCCATTGTGGAAGGATAGCTTTAATAGGGCGATGCGGATGCGGCCTCTAAAGACCGATTCTGGGGTGCTTGCCTCGCGGGTTCAACGTCAACAATGCCTCAAAGGGTTAGCCTCAAGCGGTTCATGTCACCATCGCTTCGGCAAAAGACACCGCCTTCTCAGGGCATGATTCACTGTAGGATGAGTGAGGTCTTACCACTCAAATTTTCTGCAAACGACAGCGCTTTGTTTCAAGATCTAGTGCCTCAAGCATTTGCTGATCCCTTCCGTGATGCCAAGCCATGGAGGCTGCTTTTCGAGACTCAAAGCGAACAATAGTTTTAGCTTAAATTGCCCTAATTGTTCTAGCACCAATCACTCCTCAAATCTTCCCTTGACCCATGTCCAAACTCCAAGCACTGATTTTTGATGTTGACGGCACCCTGGCAGACACCGAGCGAGATGGGCATCGCGTTGCCTTTAATCGAGCGTTTGCGGATGCTGGTCTTGATTGGGACTGGTCGGTTGAGCGCTATGGTGAACTGCTGTCAGTGACCGGGGGCAAAGAGCGCATTCAGCAGTACCTCACCACCGATCATCCAGAGTTTGAGCCACCGGGCGATCGTCGTGAGTGGATCGCCGCTCTGCACAAAGCGAAAACAGCCCACTATACACAGCTTATCGAAGAGAATGTGGTGCCCCTGCGTCCTGGGGTGAAACGCTTACTTCAAGAAGCACGGGATGCGGGTCTCAGATTGGCGATCGCCACTACCACTACTCCCGCAAACGTGACGGCACTGCTAAAAACAGCGCTTGGTGCTGACAGCCTGGATTGGTTTGAGGTCATTGCTGCGGGTGACATCGTGCCAGCCAAAAAACCAGCTCCCGATATCTACTACTACGCTTTAGACGCTTTGCAACTAGACCCTGCTGTGTGTTTGGCGTTTGAAGACTCTGAAGCGGGCTTACAGTCAGCCAAGCAGGCAAACCTGCAAACCGTGATTACAGTGAATGGCTATACCCAGGCACAAGACTTTACGGGTGCAGCATTGGTTGTGGATCATTTAGGAGAGCCTGAGCTACCGTTTCAGGTTTTAGCTGGCAACGTGAATGGCGGCACCTTCTTTGACCTCCAGCTTGCAAAGTCGCTCCAAGAGCCAACGCTTTGAATCTACACTACGTTTTCGGGCTTTACCCCTCTGGAATCCTTGTACAATGGGCGGATGTCAGCGACTTTCTGCTGAATCGCTGATGACGAACTGCTGATGCGTATCTGAGAGGAAAGTTATTTTGAAGGAAATTCTAGTCAGCCTGGGAGTCATGCTTGCTTGTGTCGTAGTGCTGGTTGCCTCCCAGTTTATGGGCAAGCCAGACACTGCGATCGCCAGTGAAATGACCAACAAGCCACACGTTGCTGCAACCATTACGAAACCCACTCCTGCGTCGATCGCACCCACACTTATGGCAGATGCTTCAAACCCAACACCCCAAGAATCTGGTAACAAGTCTGTTGTTACCCTGCCGTCTGGACTGAAGTATGTAGACTTAGTAGAAGGGACAGGCGCTTCTCCACAAAAGGGTCAGACGGTCACCGTACATTACACGGGTACGCTGGAAGACGGCACCAAGTTTGATAGCTCGCGCGATCGCAACCAGCCCTTTCAGTTCAAAATTGGGGTTGGTCAAGTCATTAAGGGCTGGGATGAAGGTGTTGGCAGCATGAAGGTGGGCGGTCGGCGGCAGCTCATCATTCCTGCTGAGCTAGGATATGGAGCACGGGGCGCAGGCGGGGTTATTCCTCCCAATGCCACCCTCCTTTTTGATGTCGAGCTGCTTAAGCTCAGCTAAGCCACTGGATTCCCTCATGCCGGATTATGCTTACCTGCTCCTTGCCATTCTGTCTGAAGTTATTGGGACGAGCGCACTCAAAGCAACGGTATCCTTTACGAAACTTGTACCCAGCCTGGTTGTCCTGGTTGGGTACAGTTTTGCGTTCTATTTTCTTTCGTTGAGCCTACGAACCATTAGCATTGGAGTGGCGTATGCAATCTGGTCTGGGTTAGGCATTGTTCTCGTCGCCATCTTTGGGTGGCTCTTTTATCGCCAGACGATCGACCAGGCTGGTCTCATCGGTATGGGGCTGATCATTGCGGGTGTTGCAGTGCTGCAACTGTACTCAAAAACCGTGCCGCACTAAATGAACAAGCTGACCGGGATTGAGCGTCTGATCATCCTTGCTACCCCTTACACCCGATTTGGTGCAGCGAGATTGCGGAACTGGGTAAACTGCGACTCAAACAATAACTTGACCATGCCGGTCGGGCCATTTCGATGTTTGGAGATAATGATTTCAGCGATGCCGCGATCGGGCGTATCAGGGTTGTAGTACTCGTCGCGATACAGCATCATAATCAAGTCTGCATCCTGCTCGATAGCACCGGATTCCCGCAAGTCACTCATCATCGGTCGCTTGTTGGTTCGTGACTCCACGCTACGACTGAGCTGCGACAGGGCGATCACCGGCACACTGAGTTCCCGTGCCAACCCCTTCAGGGCTCGTGTGATGCGCGATAGCTCCTGCACCCGGTTATCGCCGCCGCCTTCCATTAACTGCAAATAGTCCAGCAGGATTAAGCCCAACGCTCCACCCTGCTCTGCCTGGAGACGGCGTGCTTTCGATCGAATCTCCGTAATGCTGATGTTGGGCGTATCATCAATAAACACCGGAATTTGAGATAGCGTGCTGATGGCGTGACCCAACGGCTCCCACTCGTTTTGGCTAACCCGTCCTGCCCGCAGTCGCCCACTTTCAATGCGGACTTCGCTGGCCAGCATCCGCTGTACCAGTTGCTCTTTCGACATTTCCAAGCTAAAGATGGCGACTGGCAACTTGTGAAAGGCCGCAATATTGCGAGCAACGTTCATTGTAAACGCTGTTTTTCCCATGGAGGGTCGCCCCGCCACAATGATCAAATCCGACCGTTGGAAGCCCTGCGTCATGGCATCCAGGTCATAGAAACCGCAGGATAGCCCTGGCAGCACCATCCCCAGCGATCGACTTTCGATATCTGAAAAGGTGTGAGTCAGAATATCCGAGGCCGCCATCAAGCCTTGCTGGGGACGATCCTGCGTCACACCAAACAGCTTTTGCTCCGACTGATCCAGCACATCTTCCAGCGCACTGGCTGTATCATGCCCTAGATGCGCAATTTCGTTGCCCGCTTTGATGAGCTTGCGGCGCATGTACTTATCCATGACCAGTTGGGCGTACTGATCAATGTTGACCGCGCTGACCGTGCGATCAATCAACTGTGCCAGTTTGCTTTGTCCACCCACTTTCTCCAGCAGGCCGCGATCGATCAGCCAGGAGGTGATGCTCATCAGATCGGTCGAACTACCCTGGGATTGCAACACCAGCGCGGCCCGGTAAATCTCACGATGAGCGCTCAGATAAAAGGCTTCCGGATGCAGCAAGTCTGCCACCCGATTGATTGCCTCTGGATCCAGTAAAATACCACCCAGGATCGACTCCTCCGCATCAATATTCTGAGGCGGGAGACGATCGTTAAAGGTTTGAAAGTTAAGTTCCTGAACCATGAGCAGTAGGGTGGCAACGATACGGGCTTGAAGCGGATATCACGACGCACGTAAATCCACCCCAACTATACAGCGAACGCCGCTATCTGCAAGCACATTTAGCGTTACTTCAAATTCGTGCTCGTTTAGAGCACTAAATGTAGAGAGTTTATCAACACCAGCCAAGACTGGTTGCTGTATTGGTATAATTGTACTATTTAATCGAGCGATCGCCTAGCGGCAAGGGTAACCGCCTGCTACCCCAAAACGAGTCGCGCAAAATCTTAAAGTCTTTAAGCTTAAAATTTCTAAGCTTATGTTGAAATGGGTAACAGCAAAAAAGCCGTTACCCAAGCCTTGTCTAAGCGACCAGTAGTTCTAAGTGGCCAAAGTGATCTGGGCTGATCTAATGCTCGTCGGGCAGTAGCCCTTTAAATAACCCAGACGTGCCTTAGCTAGCAACAACCTGAACCTCGACGGTAGCGATCACTTCAGGATGCAGCTTAATCTCTGCTTTGTAGGAACCAAGCTGGTGAATATCGGGTAGCGTGATACCCCGACGATCAATTTCGTGCTTCGTCGCTTCCAGAATGGCATCGGCGACGTCTTGATGCGTCACTGTGCCAAAGATGGCATCCTTTTCACCTGCCTGCTTAGCGATCGCGTAACGTCCAACCGTTTCAAGAGCCTTCTTGATTGTTTCAGCCTCCTGCTTCTCTGCCAGCAACCGCTGCCGCTCTAGCTCTCTACGACGCTCGACCTGTTTCAGAAGACCGGGCGTTGTGCGTGCCCCGAAGCCCTGAGGGATCAAATAATTGCGAGCATAGCCAGGAGCGACTTCAACGAGATCGCCTGCTTTGCCTAACTTGCTAACATCTTGACTGAGAACTAACTGTACTCGCTTCGCCATAGCCTTTCCTTTGCCACAATCTTTCTAAGCTTTAAAAACCCACAGAAATACAATAGTACCGCATGTAGGGAATTGATTCCATAGAATTTTCAGAAAAGATTGAGAAGGCAGGAGGCAGGAGGCAGAAGGCAAGAGTTAGGAGGCAGAAGGCAGAATCAACTCAAAACTCTCTAGCTTGTTGGCGTAACGCGCTACTCAAAACTCAAAACTCAAAACTCAAAACTTTTTCTCTACTCCCCCTTCAGATACCGATCGCACCACTGCACCATTTCCCACAGCACATGCCCGATCGCTTCGCGCGAACGGTAGCCGTGGTCTTCTAAAGGCAACATCACCTGCCGCACCGTTGCGCCTAACCCTTTGAGGGCTTCGTAAAACCGCTCGGTTTGCAACGGATAGGTACCTGCATTGCTGTCGTCTGCCCCATGAATCAGCAGCAAGGGAGCCGTGATTTTGCCCACATGGGAAAACGGCGACATGTGCATATAGGTATCAGCCGCTTCCCAAAAGTGCCGTTGTTCGCCTTGAAAGCCAAAGGGTGTGAGCGTCCGGTTGTAGGCACCGCTGCGAGCAATCCCTGCACGAAAGAGATTGCTATGGGCTAATACATTTGCCGTCGTAAAGGCACCGTAGGAGTGTCCTCCGATCGCAAGTCGGTCACGATCAGCCACACCCCGCTCAACCACGTAGTCGATGGCGGCCTGGATGCCTGCCAAAAGCTGCTCAACATAGGTATCATTGGGTTCCGTATCCCCTTCACCAACGATGGGCAGACTCGGATCATCCAGCACCGCATAGCCCTGGGTGAGCAAAAACAACACTGACGTACCGCCTGGACGACTGAACGTATGCTCGGCAGTGGTTATCTGACCCGCTAAATCACGATTCTTAAACTCTTCTGGATAAATCCAAAAGACCGTTGGCAACGCCCCATCCCGTGCTGAATCGTAGCCTGCTGGCAGATAGAGCTTTGCCGATAGCTCCACCCCATCGGCACGCTGATACCGCAAAACTTCCTTATGAATGCCTGCAAACTGCGGTGCTCGATCGGGATACTCTGTCAAAGCGATCGCATGTCCGCTTGATCGTGTAACCAGGAAAAAGTTGGGCGGCTCCGTCTGCGATTGACGCATCGTGATCATCTGGTGCGCTTCATCGTCGAGCAGCTTGACAACAGACTCAAAGTAGGGGAATTGACTCCGCCACAGACGATCAGAGGTTGCCGTTGTCAAATTCCAGCGATCGAGGAAGGGATACACGCCTGCGGGTGAAGCGCCCCGACCCGTGAAGTAAAGACCGTTGCCATCGGGCGTAAAGTGCAACACATACCGATTAAATGCCCCTGGCACGGTCAGAGGCATACCTGGATCACTGTAATGATCTTCGTAGCTGCGTTCTACTAATAATTGAGGTGCTGTTTCTGGCTGCGCTGGATTGATGCGCCATAGCTTGATCTGGCGAGTATCGTGCCAACGCTCCCACACTAGCGCAACATCCTCACGCCCCCAACGCACCCGCCGAAAGCGATACTGCGATCGCCACAGTTCTTTCGGTGCTGCCGTAAAGGGTGCTTCCAGTTCGTACAGCACATCGCGATGAGGCACCGCTACAGTGGGATCGCCTCCATCCAGCGCTTCAACCCAATAGAGCGTGGCAGGGCGATCGGCGCGCCAGCAGGTGCGTCTGGGGCCAACGACCACTGCATCAAATTTAGTCGAGAGATAGTCTGCCAGCGGCAAATCCGCCAACTCATGCACCACTTGACCTGCCCGATCAAGAACCTGAATTCGTAAAGGAAAATAGGAACTGGGTAGCTGGTAGGAGAACGGACGATGCAGGGTCGTCAGCAAAATGTAATTGCCATCAGGCGATGGTATGGCCTCATCAATAATGCTGGGCGCACTCAACGGCGTACTGTGTCCATCAAGCGTTACGCTCGTCAACGTTGAGGTGACGTAATACTCAAACAGTTGCTCGTCATAAGGATTCTGCAACAGGTTTGTATAGGTGCGGTTCGCGCGTTTACGCCCCAAATTTTCTTGAATGATGGGTCCGACTGGCACTGAAGGCTTGAGCGGTGGTTCACCACGATCGGCAGGAATAAATTTGCACAACAGCGTGTCATCGGATAGCCAACGGTAGGGCGTGCCGTACGTCGCATTCAAAACGGGATCGGTCAGCCGACGAGTAACCCCGTCTTCTAGAGACAGGATCCAGAGTTCCAACCCGGTGGCCTGCGTCGACACAAAGGCAAGCCGCTGTCCAGTGGGCGACCAGCGCATGTAGCTGATTCGGGCACCATCCGGTAAGGAAATCTCTTTACAGGTACCTGTTGAAATTGCTTGCAACCGCATACCCCGGTAAGTGTGATGACGGGCAGGGCAACTGAGTTGAGGATTGAGCCGAAACCCTGCTACCGCCACGATCGGTTCAGCCAGTTCCGCGATCGTCGTTAAGGAGGGCTGCTCAAGTTCCACCAGCCAGTGATTGTCTGGCGAAATCAGCACTGCTGGTGTCGCGGGAGCATCCAGAATTTGGTTGATTGGTTCGGGTGGAGAAGCCCACTGAGTGCCTGACGTGTGTGATCGGGTTGATGACGCTCCCCCCGCGCTATCTCGTTGCTCTAACGTTGCGTCAACCGCAAAAGATGTTCCTTCCTCATCGGTCGCCGACTCAGCATCTCGAAAATTAACCATACATTCCCTGGCAAAATCACTTCCGCTGCGACAACCACGTCGCAACAGAAAATAAGCCTATCCTAACTGCACTTGCCAGAAAGTATTAGCGTGTAACGCCTGGATAGACCAAGCAGGTGCGATCGCTATCCAGGCGTTAGGGCGCAAGAACCTTACAGTCCCAACAAATCATCTAACTCATTGAGGGCTTCGCAGTTAGAAGGCTGCGATCGATCCGGTAGCGACAACATGCTAGCAGGCAAGCCTTCATGGGTGGCCCACTGGGGTGTACGTCCTGTACCGTCTAAGTACTCGTCAGCGTAGCGGCGGAAAACAGCTTCCACGGCAGCGCGAGCATTCTTCAAGCCCCATTCGGAGGCAATCTGACTGGCTTTTTCCAGCACATCCTGGCTGAGCCTTACTTTGTTGTCATACATAGCTGTGCTCCATTCACAATAGGGAAGAGGCCACGAACATTGGCAAACTGAGGATCAGTCATCACGGCGAAGAGTTTACGACCGGCTAAACGCTCTGAGATAAGGTGAGAGCTGCCGCCTGTGACTAAAAAGCGAGTGACCCGCGCCATATACGGAGTGTACTGGGCTTTCACGGTTTGAAAGATGCCCTTAAACCAGGGATCAAGATGCTCTTCCAACCACGGCTGCCAGGTGAGTTCGGTGTCGGCATAGAAGTGCCCCGTGCGGAAACCGTCCATGATAAGACTGGGATCAGCGGTTGTGCCGAGGGCATTGGTCAGACGCCGATCGAAGCTGATTGAAGTTGCCAATTCATAGGCACCGCCCCGATCCATCACATTCTCGTCAATGACATCACCTTCAGCATCCACCAGGCGCGTAAGCCAGGTGCCACCACCAATGTCTACGACGATCGTGTAGCCCGTGTCGGGAATCAAGCCTAAGCGCTGGGCGTAGTGGTAGGCACCCATGCCTTCCCGTTCGACCTCCACCCGTTCTACCAGGACGCGATACTCCAACCCATTGCGCTTGAACTCATGCATGCCGAGCAAATGCTGACGAATGGCGTCTTCGTTCTTCGCTGGTTCGGGCGTGGAGGCGTAGATGTCGATCGCAAATTCAGTTTCGCCTTCACGAGGTTCCAGGCAGGCGTAGAGATGCAAGCGGGACAGTTCCACCTTGTTTTCAACGACCGTTTGCTGTTGGCGACGATATTTGTAAGCCTGGGCACCAAAGTGATAGCGACTGCCATCGGGTAGCTCAATGAGGGGCGAGGCATCAGTGAAACGCACGGCATCGCGGCCTTGGGGGAGCTGAAAGCGCACGGAGCGAATAGCTTTAGGATGGGATTCGCCATCCCAAAATTTGAGGTCGTAGTTCCCTGCATCCAGCGCCAGTGTGTACGTCGCGGTTGTCGCAGAAGGGGGTTTTCTAACTTTTGTCTGTCTGGTAGCGGAAGTCATGAGTTCCTCTCTATACTGAATCCGTAGCGGTTCGTCACGATTTGTTCTCGTTTGTCCCCAGTTAGTATACTTGAACTATAGTACAAGCGAACTGGATTAGCAAGCCCTCACGATCGAATTGCTCATGATCTTTTGCCGCTTGAATGGTTTCAACTTAGATAAAAACAATTGAAGGTGAGGCTGGATGCGATGAAGGTAGGGCTTTACCAGGGATCAGGAACACCGCTCGATGTAACTACGAATTTAGAACTGCTGGCACAAACGGCAGCAGCAGCAGCAAAGCAAAACGTAACGTTGCTCATCTTTCCCGAATTATTTTTAACGGGTTACAACATTGGCGATGCAGTCAAGCAGTTAGCAGAACCCTGGCAGGGACGATCGCTCCAGTTAGCGGCTGCGATTGCCCGTGAACATCACGTGGCGCTGTTATTTGGTTATGCCGAGCGGGATGGAGATGCGATTTACAATGCTGCCGCACTCATCGACACAGACGGCACATTAGCCGCAAACTATCGCAAAGCCCATCTTTTTGGTGCTGAGGAGCAACGGCTGTTTACGCCGGGGCAAGAATGGCGACTGCACACGATCGCTGGCGTGCGAATTGGCGTCTTGATTTGCTACGATGTCGAGTTTCCAGAAGCCGTGCGATCGCTGGCACTCCAGGGTGCTGAACTCATTGCCGTGCCAACCGCGCTGATGTTCCCGTATACGCAAATTCCCAAAGTGTTGATTCCCACACGCGCGCTGGAAAATCAAGTCTTTGTGGCGTATGCCAATCGCATTGGCACCGAAGGCAATCTCAAATATTGCGGATTAAGCACGATCGCCGATCCTGATGGCAACGTGCTTGCGCAGGCAGGGGCAGAAGAAACGCTGTTGATTGCGGATCTTGACCGAACGGCAATCGCAAAGACCCGCGACGTGTTCTCCTACCTGGACGATCGTCGCCCAAATTTATACTCAACAGTGCACTAAACAGATTTATGACTGATAGCTGACTACTGACCGCTTCATCCAAATTCTGCCTCATCAACCAAGCTCAAAGGTTTGTCTTGCTTCTCGCGCTTTGCTGAAGTTGGCGGGTTTCTTCGAGTAGCGTTTCAACATCAACTTCTGCCGATCGCTTCACGTAATTCAATTTCAGTTCTTCCAAGAAATCATTAACCAACGTTTTCAATTCATCCGTAACGCGTTGTTCCTGGACTTCATCACCCAAAGTTTGCCCAAAGTTTTGAATTAAGCGGTTCATCAGTTGTGTCCCGACCGGATCTTCGAGGGCAGTCGTGAGGGTGCTATAGGTGGCTTGCAGCACTTCAGAAACCAGGCGATCGATCAACTGTGTCGGCACTTCACCCAGTCCTGGCAGAGCTTTCAGCGTGTGATAGGCAGGCGATTGATTCAGGACGGCGTCAATCGTGTGGCGGAGCAGGGCTTCCACATCAGGCTGCACTTTTGGCAACACCTGATACACCGTGAGCTTGATGAATAATGCAATGAGTTCAGCAATCTCATCAACGTTATTCACCTTAATTTGACTACCTTGGGGTTGTAGCAACCAGCGCATAATTTCGCCCTGCTCGATGGCCTGCTGCATCTGGTTCAGCACTTGCACCACCACCACTTCGGTGAGTTCTTCAGCAATGCTGCCGACAAAGCCTTGGGCAGCCTGCTCGCGGAGTTGTGCCAGATTAACAAAACGAGCTTGATGCAGACGAAAACCGACCGGAATGATACGGAGCCATGCCCAGCTATAAAAGACGAGCCCAAAGGGAAAGAAGAGAAGCACGTCGTACCAACGCCAAAAAATCGCACCACGCCAGCTCACGCTCCTGAATTGGCGGCTGATGTACCAGGTACGGGCCAGAAATTCGATCGCAAACAAAATTGCAAAGGGAGCATCCAGCACCCAAAAGTTGTTTGTAAACTCACCGTTTTCTTCAATGGAACGGAAGTAATTGGTCTGCATCAAATCCCGGATGCGTCGGTCAAACCAGGTCAGTTCCTGCTGTACACCCGCCTGAGCGAGGTAGTCTGCATTCCAAAAGAACGCAAAGGCTTTTTTTGCTGATTGCTTTGCCTTTTTGCGGGTGGCTTCTTCAAAAGCGATGCGTTGCGCGGGATCGTTACTGACCAATGAGGCGGCAATGGTTGCCTTGTCCTCATAAATGCGCTCGCGCATGCGGTCTTTGATCTTTTCTAACGTGCCAGCTTTGTTGGCAACCGTAAACCAGTTCTCGTCAATCATGCGCGCACTCTGGTCTTGCAACCCTTTCAGTGCTTGAGCGACTGCAGGCGATTTCACACCGTTTTGCTGAATGAGTTGCTCTAGTTGGTTGACGTTCTCCAGATAGGCTTGTGTATCCCGATAGGCTTCGATGCCTTTGACGCGATCGTAACAAGCCGTGAAGAGGGTGGCTTTGTCAGGAGTTTCGCCCAACGGTTTACAAATGGCTGGGGCCGGTGGCATGGGAAGGGTCACACTGGGCAACAGCGGCAGCTTCACTTTGCCCAGCAGCCAAAAGTTACGCAAAGGAACATAGCTCAGGTCAAAAATGACCAGACCAAGATTTGCTAGTGCCACGATCGCCATCAGACGCTCAAACCACAAGTTTTTGCGACGACGAAGCGGTAGACGTGGAGCAGCAGGAAGCCGAGGCGACATAGCAAGACTCAAAGCAGATCAGGTTACATCCTACTCTGCAACCTGGCAGCACTTGCATCTGCGCGTCATAACTTAATTGATGGGGTTCGCTTCTAGCGCTCAGCCTTGGATTGAACGCTAGACGCCAAGAAGATTTCTATCAAACAAAATACCTGTAGGGGCAGGTTTGACACGAACGCGATCGACTAGAGGCAATGATTCTGGCAAAACCTGCCCCCTACCAAACGGTAAATTCTTTCTTGGGAATCTCCTAAGTGCTTCGATCGTGCTACTTAAACGCGCTCCGAATCGCGATCGGGTCTTCGTCGTATCTGCAACCACATCGAAATTCCTGTAACCGCTAACACAAGCAGCCCCAGTGCATTTAAGTAGGGATAGATAATCTCTAGATTAAGTGGACCAAAATGACCTTTGTGGAGATCCAGTAACCAGTCAACAGCTTCTCCCTTCCCTTGCGTATCGAATGCTTGATATACCGAGCCTGTGATCAGTGTTAGCAGGATAGGCAACAGCATAATGGGCGCGATCACGCGGTGCAGTTGCCTAATTTTGAATTTTTGAGTTGCCATAGTTGAGTGTGGAGCGATTCAACGCATTGAGTGGATTGGCTTTGTTTGCCTTATCGATTTGAGAGCCTTACTGCTTTGATGTGGCAGGTGATGATGAGCGTAGCTAGTTCTGACACTGCTGAAGCAACGGTTGTTCCGCGATCGCCCCTAGCTGTACAGACTTCAACAGCGCCGACCAACTGCTGATGAGTGCCGCATCTTTGGGGTTGGCGCAGCGCTGATCTGCCAGTGTCGTGAGCGTGTCAAACCAGAGTCCGTTGCTAGCGTAGAGCGAAACGCGATCGACTGGCGTTGCTTTTGCGAGTTGACTGGTTAAGCGGGGCTCTGGTGTCACCCGTTGTACCCAGCCATCCACACGAATATCTCTGGAGCGATCGTCTGGGTTGCAGATTAGCGCGACAGACCAATGATAGTCTTTACCGACAGCCAGCGGTGGAATCGTAGCATTGCTGGGTAACGTCAGGCTGGCGATACCAGGCGCACCCGTAATGCTGAAAATGGTTTTGTAAACAGGTGTCTGGTTTTCTCGCTGCTCGTTCACTTCAGACAGGGTGAACTCAGCAAATTTTGCTTTGCTTTTGGGCGCAAACCAGAAAAAGCGCGGATAAGCAGCGGTTGTTAGACCCAGGTTAGTGGCTGGAAGCATCGCCGTAAGTTGAGATGGGCTGCCTTGAATACAGACGATCGGATTGCGGGTGCCCGCCCCTTCGCGTCGTCCTGGTAAGCCTCGCTGAGGCGGTTTGAACTCTGCTGCCATTGTCAACAGCGGCAAACTAGTGACCATGAACCCTAACAGAAACCCAAACCAGGGCATCGTCAGCGCGAACCGATGGGCTAAACGCATACCTTTCCATCCTCAAAAGCAATTCACCTCAGTATTGTCTTATTAACGGGGGAACAGGAGCATATTTGTTGGGGAAAGGCAGAAGGCAGGGGGTAGAGGGCAGGGGCAGAGGGGCAGGGGGAACGGGGGAGGCAGAGGGAGCAGGGGAAGTAGGGGTATGAGGGATGAAGGATGAAGGATGAGGAATGATTGCTTGTAGCGCTAAATAAAGCTTTGGCTATGCCATCGAAGGCTCTTACGGTTGTTCTGTGAAAAGATTTGTAAGCCAATGGGGTGCGATGGAGCGGATCTGAGCTAAATCAGATTGAGCAAAGTCAGAATGTGCATCCTACATATTCCGGTCTTGCCGCGATCGAGCAGAGTTTTTTCTGAGGCTACTTGGTAATGCAAAGGGCACGCGCTAGCGATGCTATTGACGACATAAATTTGTTTACAGAACGCATCTACGCATAAAACTGCTTGCGCATCGGGTAGGCTGGTGCAGGCAAGATATTTTTCTCTAACCACTAGAACGTTTCATTAGCTAGAACGGGTGACACATGCAACGAAGGGGTCTCGGTTTTGAGTGTGGGGTTTCGATCGTCAGTACCGTTTTTTGGCTCTTACCCTTGCGAGTGTTAGCAAGCACGCCAGTAGACAATCCTCAAGTTTTTACAGCCACCGATTCAGGCGTTCTGGTGGCTCAGTTGGCAAATCCGCCTTTAGCGCCGAATCCGCCTGGGGCACCCAATCCCAATCCGCCCGTGTTGCCGGATCCTAGCCAACTGTCGCCCGACCCCAACCGCGATCGCCTGATTCAACCGGCTCCCACACCAACACCGCCAGCACCGGGGCAGCCATCTATTTTGCCGCCAACGCCAACTGCGCCTCCTGAAACCGCACCTGGCACACCCTCTCCACAGCTCAACGTGACCCGCATTGAAGTGACGGGAAGCACCATTTTGGGCGCAAAGGAACTTGACCCGATTACTAAACCCCTGGAAAACCGCACGGTCACGTTAGAACAACTGAGGCAGGCGGCTGATGCGATTACGCAGCTTTACCTCGATCGGGGCTATATTACCTCGCGGGCGATTCTGGCAGACCAGACGGTTACGAATGGCGTCGTGCAGATTCGCATCGTCGAAGGCTCCCTAGAGCGCATTGATATTGAAGGCACTCAGCGCTTAAAACCCAACTATGTCCGTAGTCGCATTCAGCTTGGGACAAAAGCACCCCTGAGCCGTGACAAGCTGGAAGATCAGTTGCGCTTGCTAAAAGCCGATCCGCTGTTTACCAACGTTGAGGCGAGTCTACGTCCAGGCACTCAGTTGGGGCAAAGCATTTTAGTCGTACGGGTGACAGAAGCAAAGGCGATCGATGGGTTGCTACAGACCGATAACTTCTCGCCGCCTAGCGTGGGTTCTGTACGTCTGGGAGGCGCGATTAGCTACCGCAACCTGACTGGCATTGGCGACCAGCTTTCTGCTTCCTACTTTGGCACCACACGCGGCGGCTCAGATGCCTTTGACTTTAACTACATCGCGCCGATTAATGCGATGAATGGCACCGTGCAGTTCCGCATCGCACCTAGCAAAAACCGCATTGTCGATTCCGATTTCAGTGCGTTTGGCATTCGCGGCAAGACAAATCTCTATGAGTTGAGCTACCGTCAGCCGTTGATTCGTACTCCGCGTGAAGAACTGGCGCTTTCAATTGGGTTTGCCATTCAAGATGGTCAGACGTTTCTCTTTGAGGATCAGGGCTTTCCGTTTGGTATTGGCCCGGATGCTAATGGCAACAGCAAAACGCGCGTCCTCAAATTTGGGCAGGACTACGTGAAGCGTGATCCACTGGGAGCCTGGGCGTTTCGATCGCAGTTCAACCTGGGGCTGGGCATTTTGAACGCCACAGAAAATGACTCCCCCATCCCTGATGGGCGGTTCTTTAGCTGGCAGGGACAGGCACAACGGGTGCAGCGGTTAGGCAATAGCAACCTGGTCATCGCCCAACTCGACCTCCAGTTGACGCCCGATAGCTTATTGCCATCCCAGCAATTTGTCATTGGCGGTGGGCAATCGCTGCGAGGCTACCGTCAAAATGCACGCTCTGGCGACAACGGGTTTCGCTTCTCGATCGAAGACCGCATTACCCTGGTACGCGATGAAGCAGGACTACCGACCTTTCAGCTTGCACCGTTTTTTGATGCCGGTAAGATCTGGAACAAGTCAGATAATCCAAATGTACTTCCATCCCAAACCTTTCTCGCCGCGATCGGCATTGGTCTGCTTTGGCAACCCCTCCCCCGTCTTAACCTCCGACTGGACTATGCGGTTCCGTTTATAGACCTGCGCGATCGAGGCAATGACGCCCAAGATGAAGGCTTCCATTTCAGTCTGAGTTACCAATTCTGAAGTAATGGCTTTGAACTGAGGAATTTAAAGTGAGGGCTTTGAACTAAATTCACTATCCCTGGTGACGCAGCAAGAGCTTAAGGAGTTCAAAACAATAGCCTCCCAACAGCACACCTGCTGCACCAATCAATCCCAGCAGTGGCGGAACAGGTGCAGGCAATTTCACTCCGGCAAAAGCCAAGCCAATAATCCAACCACCGAGCAACGACAATCCTGCCTGTTTGAGAAAATCCATTTTGCTTTGCCTACTAATTGGGGATTAAAACAGCTCTACCTTTAACGGTGCGATTGAGAATCTGTTCGTAGGCTTGCACGGCATCGTTTAGGGCATAGGTCTGCATGGCGGCTGTCAATAAGCGCAGTTGACCCGTTTCAAAACCGGGTGTCAGCGCTGCTAAAATCTTGGCGCACGCAGTCACATCAGACGCGCGACTATCAACGCCTAAAAGCTGTGACTCTCGGTGATAGAAATCCCGCAAATCGAAGCTGATGCGGCTTTCTTTGGGCGGAGCAGAGATTTCAATTAAACGTCCCTTACGATTGAGGGCACCAAGGCAAGTTTCTACCATCGAACCACCAACCGTATCGAGAATAACATCGGCTCCCCTGCCTTCAGTGGCGTCGAGAACCGCGTCGTGCAAAGGTTCATGCTCTAAATTGATCACGGTATCCAGATGGGTTTGGCTGGCCAGGTCGCGATCGTTTTCATGTCGAATGGTTCCCAACACGTGCGCCCCTTTCCACTTGCCAATCTGGATTGCTGCACTGCCCACTCCTCCCGTTGCCCCAACCACAAGCAACGTTTCTCCAGCAGTGAGTTGAGCCGCGTCGATCACAGCCAACCAGGCCGTCACGTACGTCACTCCAGCAGATCCGGCTTCTGCCATAGAGAGCGCTTTGGGTTTAGGGCACACGGCTGCCTGGGGAAGCAAGATGTACTCTGCATGGCTACCATCACGGGTAAAGCCTACATCCCCGCCTGTGCCCCATACTTCAGTCCCCAACAGGGTTTCTGACCCTTTGACAATAACACCCGCAAAATCGCGTCCGGGTGTGCGTGGTAAGGCTGTCCCTTCCATATTGCCCTGGACATTTTTGACATCACTGGGATTGATTGATGCGGCATGAATTTTTACAAGGACTTCGTCGCTGGATGGAACGGGATCGGGTACCGTCTGAAGTTGCAACACAGAGGGTGATCCAAATTGATGAAAACGAAGCGCCTGCATGCTATCAGTCTCCTTTGAATAAGACCGTTGGTAAGCGTATGCGGGGATCAAGATGGGTTAGACACTGACTAAGCGCTTGTCTTTCTAATCCCTTGCCCCAATGAATAAACAGCAGCTTAATGATTGAAGGGGAAGCCACCGTCGATCGCGCGGTAGCAACTGCCTTGATTGCAGACGCGGAGCTAAACTCAAAGCTCACCCAGGATTGCCTGAGCGGTTCCCCCTACCAATCTTTGCCTGAAACTAGGTGTACCTGAAACTAAAGCCTCAAACTAAACCAAGCTGCAAGGCGATGACCGCAACTTGAACCCGACGATCGACGCCCAGTTTGTTCATAATGCTCCGCACATAGGTTTTGATGGTGTTGGGGCTGAGATGTAAGGCCGCTGCGATCGCAGGATTGCTGTGTCCTTTTACCAGCAACTTAATGACTTCCAACTCACGCGCCGAAAGCTGGCAAGCAGCTACAAAGTTTGCAGTGGAATGAAGCAATGGAGCGTCTTCTGAAAGGGTTGGGATTTGTTTAGGGATGTACATCATGAATTGTTTCGTTGAGAGAAGCGGTGTTGAGAATTTGATCCTCCAACATTCACCCGATCGTGGGTAGTGAAGATCGTCAAGTTAGGCGGGAAGTTAACGCAGGCGCTACAACGTTTGTCCGTCGCGATTACTACGGGCAGATAGGCAGCAGCGCAGGAGAATGCAACTGATACCCATCCCATTGTTCATGCTGATGGTTCAGCACTTTGAAGGAGGGAAAGGGTGTAGGGTATGGGGTGTAGGGTGTGAGTTATGACATTTTTAAAGCAATTTGGATGTGCAACAGTTTGCACGGATGGGAAGACGTAATGGAAGCGTCCAGATTGCTTATCAGACGGCCTATTCGCTTCGGTCAGCACGATCGCCGAAAGGTGACTTCTAGCTGTGGTGATTCGTGGCGGGCTAATTTGACCGTTAGCATGACTTGATCCGTGCCATCAAGATCCAGGAAGGTCGCTAAACGGCGGCAGTTTTCAATAATTTTCTGTTTGAGCTGTGCCACTTCATCAGCATGTGGTTGCGGTTTTAAGGAAAATGATGGCTGGACAGGGGGAGAAAACGTCTCCTCTTTTTCAGGCTCATGCTGTCTCGCGTTCATCCCATCGGGTGTGGTGTAGTCCTCTGGCTCCAACGGCAGGCTGAACGCATCAAAAAACGTTTGCAAGGTTCGCTTATCAATGCCGACCCCTCGATCGAGTAGACGGCAAACCGTTCGAGGATCGAGCAAAGTCTTCTCGCTGAGTTCCTCTAAGGTATGACGATCGCCAAATGCGTTGTACACCACTCTCGCTTGTAATAACTTCTGCCAACCCCGATGCGAAAGCACCAGTCCTCGCTTGCGTCGCTTTTTGCTCGAAGACTCCAACTCAGGGACAAGGGAAAGCGGCTGGACTACTGCTTGCACATCACACTCAGGGGCAAGGGACAATTCCGTTGGCTGTCGATGGGAATTTGATGGCGGTGTCGAAACCGTCCAGACGCTTGAGAAGAAGTAGGGCTGACTCATCATTTCGACCTTCTTTACACGACCGCCTTTAACTTTTCCTCAAGGTACTGTTAGAAACTGGGATGGACAATGCCCAAAGGCGTCAAAAAGTTTACCGAAAGCGCCAAGACGTACATCGGGAGAACACGCAATGGCAAGCGCTTAACCCCTGTAGACTAGAGAAACTAAATTCATTGCTTATGCCAAGGCCTACATTAAAGGGAACCGTATGCAGAATGTGGTCTCAGTCAAGCTGATTCAGGGGATTTTGAAGGCAGCTGCTCTCTATGGCTTAAACGTAGAAAACATTATGGCTGCGGCTGACATGGCTCCAGAAGTCCTTGACGACGTGGAGGCGCGGGTTTCCCATGAACTATACCGTAATCTTTGGCAGACCATTGCGTCCCAGTCGCGTGACCCGTTTGTGGGGTTGCACCTGGCAGAATTTATCCGACCAGCAACGCTCGACGTCCTGGGCTATATGATTTGCTACAGTGCCAACCTGGCTGAAGCGATCGAGCGGGTGGCTCAATACTCCCGTCTCATGCATAGCGGCTGCGTCATACGCTTTACTGTTCAAGAGCAGGTGGCGCGGTTAACAATGTCCTTTCGAGCAGAATACAGTGCCATCCATCAGGTTTATGAGCAATGGGTTTTAGCCGGGATGACCCTGCTCTACCGTCGATCGACGGGTGTCGATATTGTGCCGCTCAAGGTTGGGTTTCAGCACTCAGAACCAATCGATCGTTCCCCTTACCAAGCTCTGTTTCAATCGCCGTTGGAGTTTGGCCAGCCCGAAAAAGTACTTGAACTGGATGCCGCTCTGCTTGAGCTACCGTTGTTGAGTGCCGATCCAACCCTTTCTGCCATTTTGGACAAGTGCGCCGAGAAGGCAATGGCTGCATTGCCAAATTCGGATAGTTTAGCCGACCAGGTGCGTCAGGCGTTGGTTGCAAACCTGCGGAGTGGGAATGCCAGCATTGAGGCCGTCGCTGAGCGGGTGCAGTTTTCCCCACGCACCTTGCAGCGTAAGCTCAAAGAAGAAGGGACGTCCTACCGTGATCTGCTCGATGAAGTCCGTCGAGAGCTTTCCATTCACTATTTGCGCGAAGAACAGATTGCGATCGCTGAAATTGCCTTTCTGCTTGGTTTTTCGAGTACCAGCGCCTTTTATCGAGCCTTCAAACGCTGGATGGGTATTTCACCAGGAGAATTTCGGGCTGCACCGACGACGATCGCGATCGCCAGAACAGGCTGACCTCAGACAAAGCTCTGATAAACGAGGTTTGACCTTCTGCCCTCTGCCCTCTGCCTCCTGCCTTTGTTCTCAAAATTGCTCCACGCCTTCAAACGTTTTCGACACCGCAGCGCTGGCACCTTCACCACAGGTGCGTGGAGTCGGAAACAGCTTTCCAGGGTTGGCAAGCCCTTGGGGGTTGAACGTTTGGCGGACCCATTGCATCGTTTCCAGATCCGTTTCAGTAAACATTTCAGGCATATAGCAACGCTTATCAGCGCCAATGCCATGTTCACCCGAAATACTTCCACCCACCCGAACACAAAGCTTCAGAATCGCACCACCCAACGCCTCAACCTGCTCTAAGGCACCGGGAACCGCATTGTCATACAGAATCAAGGGATGCAAGTTGCCGTCTCCTGCATGGAAAACATTCGCAACGTTATAGCCATATTGCTCACCGAGTTCAGCGATTTCTTTCAACACATATTCCAGTTTGGTACGGGGAATCACGCCATCCTGCACATAGTAATCAGGGCTAATCTTACCCATTGCGGCGAAGGCAGCCTTACGTCCTTTCCAGAGGATGAGCCGTTCGTCAGGGTCGGTTGCCACTCGCACACTACGGGCACCATTCTGCAAACAGATGGCCTCAACGCGTTGGCTGTTGGCCTCGGCTTCCACTTCTAGCCCATCCACCTCAACCAGCAGAATGGCGGCTGCATCGCGGGGGTAGCAGTTTGTGCAAACCACGTCCTCAACAGCATTGATGCTGAAGTTATCCATCATTTCCATGCCACCCGGAATGATGCCAGCACCGATGATATCTGAAACGGTTGCGCCTGCTGCCTCAACGCTGGTGAAGTCCGCCAGCAATACGCGCACTGACTCAGGTGCCTTGAGAATTTTGAGGGTAATTTCAGTGGCGATGCCCAACGTGCCTTCAGAGCCGACAAAGAGACCTGTGAGGTCATATCCGGGCATTTCGGGAATCGTACCGCCCACGTCTACGATCGCGCCATCCGGCAAAACCAACTTCAAGCCCAGGACATGATTCGTCGTCACCCCGTACTTCAGGCAGTGAACCCCACCAGAGTTCTCGGCGACGTTGCCACCGACTGAGCAAATGATCTGGCTGGAGGGGTCAGGCGCGTAGTAAAAACCTGCTCCACTAACGGCTTGCGTCACCCAGTTGTTAATGACGCCCGGTTGCACAACCACTCGCTGATTTTCCAGGTCAATGTCCAGAATGCGTTTCATCAACGCCGTGACGATCAACACGCAGCCATCCGTCGGCAACGCTCCCCCCGATAGCCCGGTACCCGAACCACGGGCAACAAAAGGTATGTCATACGTAGCGCATACCTTAACAACGGCTGCCACGTCTTCTGTGGTGCGAGGCAACACGACGATCGACGGACGGTTGCGATAGCTAGTCAACCCATCGCATTCATACACCAGCAGTTCTTCACGCTTACGCACAACGCCGTTTTTGCCCAGGATAGCTTCAAACTCCCGAACAATTGGGTTCCAGTCGCGCTGTGTGTCTTGTTGCGGTTCTTGGGTGAGCATAAGGGTGGCAGATGGTTCGTAGTGATCGATCGCCTTTCTATTATTGACGATTTGCCAGAAACTCTTGTACTCGCTGCCAAACCTGTTCCAGCAGCACAGGACTGTCGGCATCAAACCACTCGATCGTGGGATCAGCCCGAAACCAGGTACGTTGACGTTTCGCAAACTGGCGCGTGTGTAGCACGATCGACTTTTTGGTCTCCTGTAGTGAAAGCTCACCCATCAAATACTGCTTGCATTCCGCATAGCCCAGCGTATTGAGCAACGGCAAATCAGCTCCATATTTTTTGCACAGATGCTCAACCTCTTGCACCAGACCCGCTTCTAGCATTTGTTCTGTGCGTTGCTCAATGCGTCGATCGCTCTGCTCAACCGTTTCGCAATCCAACCCAATTTGTAAAATCGGATAGGTGGGCGGTTGCTCCCCCTGCTGCGCCGACATGGGATACCCCGTCACATAAAAGACCTCTAACGATCGCAACGTCCGCACCTGATCATGCGGATGAATCTTCATTGCGCTATCCGGATCAACCTGTTGCAAAAGCGCATAAAGCTGTGACTGACCCAAGGCTTGAAGCTGCGATCGTAACGCTGGTTGGGGTGCAACCCGTGGAATCTTCAGCCCACGAACGATCGAGCGGATGTACAGTCCGGTGCCACCGACGAGGAGGTGAGGAGTAGGGAGTAGGGGGTGGGGAGTAGGGAGTGGGAAGTGGGGAGTAGGGAGTTTTAAGCTGCGTTCCCCTAGCGTTTCCGTAAGAACCGTTTTGAGTTCATGCTGACTCCTGACTCCTGACTCCTGACTTCTACCTTCTGCCTCCTTCCCTCTTCCCTCTGCCTTCTGCCCTCTGCCCTCTGCCTTCTGCCCCTCAATCAACCCCTGCGCCTGCTGTTGATACTCCGCCACGGTCAACGTTTCGGTCGGATCACAAATGTCGATCAGGTAGTGGGGAACCTGCTGTTGTTCGGCGATCGGGGGTTTAGCGGTGCCAATGTTAAATTCTCGATACACTTGGCGCGAATCAGCGCTGAGAATGGCAGAATCAACTCGTTTTGCTTCATAGAGGCGTTGTGCGAGAGCGATCGCCAGTCCTGACTTACCTGTTGCAGTTGCACCACAAATCACCACCAAATATGGTACATGGGTACTGATTTCAGTTAAATTAGAAGAAGAAGTTGATAACACGGTAAAAAGAGGCTGATCCACCCCCATCACAAACGGCGCTTGAAATCGCCCTAAAATCGCTCAAAACCCTTTTGTGTTATAATTTTGATAGATTTTGCTATTATGAATCCTGCGACAGCCTCAGGCTAACTATTGGAGCGCTCCATCCATGACGAACAATTATGATACCGATCAGATTCGAGTCTTAGAAGGTCTTGAAGCTGTGCGGATGCGTCCCGGTATGTATATTGGCAGCACCGGACCAAGAGGGCTTCATCACCTGGTTTACGAAGTTGTTGATAATTCGGTTGATGAGGCGCTAGCAGGCTATTGTACCTCGATCGAGGTTTCGCTCAATGCTGACGGGTCTGTAACGGTTGCCGATGATGGTCGGGGCATTCCGACGGGTATCATCCCCCGTACAGGCAAGTCCGGTGTTGAGACCGTGCTGACCATCCTCCATGCAGGCGGCAAGTTTGGCGATGGGGGTTACAAAGTTTCAGGTGGTCTGCACGGTGTGGGTATTTCCGTAGTTAACGCCCTGTCTGAATGGGTTGAAGTCAGCGTTTGGCGTGAGGATAAAGTACACGTGCAGCGCTTTGAGCGCGGTGTTGCGGTCACAGAACTGGTAGAGCATCCCAGCAAAGAGAACCGCCGAGGCACGACCGTTACATTCAAACCCGACGCAGAGATCTTCACGACCAGCGTTGAGTTTGACTATGCCACGCTGTCGGGTCGCTTGCGTGAATTGGCCTACCTGAATGGTGGTGTCAGAATTACGTTTACGGATGATCGACTTGAGCTTCTCAAAAGTGATGAACCTCATGTTGAAACCTACTTCTACGAAGGTGGCATTCGCGAATACATCACCTACATGAATCGCGATAAGCAAGCGCTGCATGATGAAGTCGTTTTTGTGCAGGGTGAGCGCAACAACGTTCAGGTAGAAGTCGCGCTCCAGTGGTGCGTGGATGCTTACAGTGATAACCTTCTAGGGTTTGCAAACAACATTCGTACGATCGACGGTGGCACCCACCTGGAAGGGTTGAAAGCTGTGCTGACCCGCACGATGAATTCGATCGCGCGTAAGCGCAACAAGCTGAAAGAAAGCGACTCTAACCTGGCCGGAGAGAACGTCCGTGAAGGGCTAACGGGCGTGATTTCGGTTAAAGTACCAAACCCAGAGTTTGAAGGACAAACGAAGACAAAGCTCGGCAACACGGAAGTCCGGGGCATTGTAGATTCTCTCGTGGGTGAAGTGCTGACGGAGTATCTGGAGTTTCGTCCGGCTGTGGCAGATGCCATTCTGGAAAAAGCAATCCAGGCGTTTAACGCTGCCGAAGCCGCACGACGAGCACGCGAACTGGTGCGCCGGAAGTCGGTATTGGAGTCATCCACCCTACCAGGCAAGCTGGCAGATTGTAGCTCCAGAGACCCGGCTGAATCTGAGATCTTTATCGTAGAAGGGGACTCTGCAGGTGGTAGCGCCAAGCAGGGCCGCGATCGACGCTTCCAGGCCATCCTGCCACTGCGAGGCAAAATTCTCAACATTGAGAAGACTGACGACTCCAAGATCTACAAGAACACTGAAATTCAGGCACTTATCACTGCCCTGGGGCTAGGCATTAAAGGGGAAGATTTCGATGCCTCCAATCTTCGCTATCATCGGGTCGTCATCATGACCGATGCGGACGTAGATGGTGCCCACATTCGGACGCTCTTGCTAACGTTCTTCTATCGCTATCAGCGAGCAATGGTGGATCAGGGGTACATCTACATCGCCTGCCCACCGCTTTATAAAATTGAGCGAGGACGTAGCCATAGCTACTGCTACAGCGATCGAGAGCGGGATCAGATTATTGCTGGCTTCCCTGAAAATGCAAAGTACGATATTCAGCGCTTTAAAGGGTTGGGTGAAATGATGCCACAACAGCTTTGGGACACCACCATGAACCCAGAAAGCCGCACGTTTAAGCGGATTGAGATTGAAGATGCAGCCGAAGCTGATCGCATCTTTACCGTACTGATGGGCGATCGTGTGGCGCCCCGGCGCGAATTTATTGAGGCCAACGCGCCGAAACTTAACTTGACAGATCTCGACATTTAAAATCATTCCTGTTTGCGGACTAAGTGAAATTCATTGCGGACTAGCTGAAATTCCATTGCGGACTAAGTGAAATTTTGTAGCGAATAAGCTTATCAACGACAGGTAGCAACTATGCTTACTAGCAGGTTGCTACCTGTCGTTTTTCGGTCAGTCTAATGCGCCCCGTAAGAAAGATTTCAAACTCTGGCACGAGAAAAAATATTGGGCGCTTCTCTAGCTTGAAGATGAAGGACGACTTTTGGTATGAGTCTCATCTTGAGATGGACTATATGTATTTGCTGGAAATAGACCCAGATGTTATTGCCTATAGGAGCCAACCATTCAAAATACAGTATTTCTACGAGGGCAAGGAAAGAAGCTATACTCCTGACCTTGCCGTGAAACGAACAGATAGAAGGCAAATTGTTGAGATTAAGCCACAAAATAAAGTTAGTTCTGAAAAAAATCAGGTTTTGTTTAGTCAGATAGCTCCTAAATGTAGCGAGGAAGGCTGGGAGTTCATTGTTGTCACAGATAAGGCGATTAGGGTTAAGCCTAAGTTAAATAATATAAAGACTCTGTACTATTACGCTAAAGTTCCTCTCAATCTTCACGACTATATCAACTTGAAGAATTATTTCAAGGACAAAAATTCCGTTTCCATAGAGAAATTAGAGGAAGATTTAAGCCATACGGAAGTAGACAGAACAAAAATATATAGAGCTATATACTATGGGATTCTTGAAGCGGATTTAATGCAACCAATAGGTTCTAAAAGTATTGTTAGATTTTCCTCTATTACTTTCGATCCAAAAAGGTTCAAAATTTCATGAGTTCTTTTAAACTTGGACGAAACTTGCACTTTTGGCTAGATGGTCATGAGTATGTGATTGAAGACCGACTAGGCAATGGCGATCTTAAGATTCGCAATGTTTTAACAGAGGAGCCATCTTCAATCAGTGATGATGCCATACTAAAACTTTACGAGGAAGAGCGATTTCAACTTGAACCGCCTAAACTTAGTAACGGTAACAAGAAAGTTAAAAGCTATAAATCAGCAGATTTTTCTCAAATAAGCAGCTCTCTTAGAGAAGAAGCCAAACGAAGATATAGGTATGTAAATGCATATTTTGAGAGGAATTTACAAAAGCGAAATCAGAAAACCTTAGAGCCAATTATTGAAGAAGTATCAAAGGAACTTCGAGAAGAACTTTTAGCAGAGTTAACTCAGGTTTCAGAAGAATTAAAAAAAGAAGTTTTAGCAAAACTAAGCGATTTCGATCGTCCCTCTTGGATTTCAGTTTATCGATGGATTAAAAAGTACGAAGAGGGTGGACATGATGTTCGCTCCCTAGTTAGTAACCATAGAGCAAAGGGGGATTATGAACCTAAGATTTCTCAAGACGTTATTGCCATTATCAATGATGCAATTAATGAGGTTTACCTTAATTCCCTAAGACCTTCAGTAAGAGATGTATGTGAATCAATTGAATTCCGAATTGATGCTAGAAATAGTATACGAGAGAGGCAAGGCTTACCACCATTAGAATCTCCCAATAGAACAACTATTTATAGGCGCGTTCTTCAGAATGATGCTTATCAGGAGATGGTGAAGCGATACGGCAGAAGGACAGCTGACAGAAAAAATAATTTTTCAGGGTACGAGCCTCCCCAAGCAACACGTCCTTTAGAAGAAGTAGAAATAGATCATACTAAGCTTCCCTTTTACATAATAGATGGGGAGACAAAACTGCCAATTGGCATACCAACAATGACATCTGCAATAGATAAAGCTTTTAGTATGCCAGTGGGTTTTTTTATCAGCTTCGAACCTCCTAGTGGTTTGTCAGTAATGCAATGCCTATGGCATGCAATACACCCAAAAGGCTATATCAAAAAGCAATATCCGTCAGTGACGAATACTTGGGATGTATTTGGAATAATGGGAGTACTTAAGTGTGATAACGCTTTGGAGTTTAAGAAAGGCGAACAGCTAAAGGATGCAGCATTGCAATTAGGCTTTCACGTTGATTTCTGCCCAGTTCAAGTACCTTGGTATAAATCAAGAATAGAGGGATTCTTTCACAGAATAAACTCTGAGCTACTTAGGGGAAAACCAGGAAGTTATCTAAAGTTTGAAAATGAATTTGATGATGAGTACAATGCTGCCAAAAACGCTATTCTCACAATAGAAGATCTTCTTGAAATAATTCATCTGTTTATTGTAGACATAGTTTGCCAACAACCTCATCCTAAATTTGGTACGCCCAAAGCTGAGCTTTGGCGAAAAGCTATTGATGAATTTCCTCCAACGTTACCCTCCTCTAGACGTGACTTGAGGATTTTACTAGGAACTGTTGTTGAGCGAGTTATTTCTAGGAATGGTATTGAGTTTGAAGGGCTGTATTACAGAAGTGAAGATCTTATACCACTTCGTCAAATATATGAGCAGAGAGACAAGCGAAGAACTGGAGGAACTAGAGACCGCGAGAAAGCAAGGATTAAAATTGATCCAACTGACATCTCTTGTGTACACGTTTATGATCCAACAACTCTAGAATTTGTTCGTATTCCTGCTGTAAGCCAAAGTTATACACAGGGCTTGACTCTTTGGCAGCACAGAAAAATTAAGGAACTTGCAGCAAGAGAATCAGAGAAGGTAGATATCGATGCCCTTATTATTGCTAAAGCAAAAATACATGCAGTTGTAGACCGTGCTTGGAGAAATACCAAAGGTGGTAGAACTCGGTCAACGGCAGCTAGATGGTTGGGGATTGGTCTAGAAGGAGTGGATGTTGGGGAAGTTGAGAATTACTACGAAGCGCGGAAATTAAAAAAGCAGTCTAACTCAGCTAGCACTGATTCAAACATTTGTGAAGCAGATGAGGCATCTACCAGTGATGCACCATTGGGTGATTTAGAGGCTATTGAAGGTATATCCAATTTTGAAAGTGCATTTAATGATGATGGACAGCATCCTCAAAATGTGAGTAGTGAGCTGGATTCATTCATGAATTCTGATAGTGCTAAGCATCAGAGTGAGCAAGTACAAGCTCTACTGCAGGCAGAGATGCATGAGGATCCATCAACTATAGAACAACAGTCGAACAAATCTTCAGACTATGAAAGTGATAAGCAGGAGGGAGAGGGAGAGGCGAAGCAACAGGAGAAAACCAGCACGACAACTCAAATAGCACATCCACCTAAAACGAAGTCAAAAAACTCAAGCAAGAAATCTCAACCGAAAAAGACACCCTCTGCTAATACCAATCAGAGCAAACAGAAAACTGATGTGAAGCAAAGCGAGAATGAACCCAAACCAGAGTCATCCCCTAAGAAGCCTGATTTAACGGGCTGGGGCACTATCTACAGGTTGTCACCGTGAGTCCTAAATATGCAGAAACCCTTTGAAAAAGCATTTTCAGAAATGTCCTTTAAGGAGAGGCTCCTGATAGTTGATAGCATACGCATCATTTATCCTGCATTTACAGATATGCTCAATCTTATTGAAGATTATCATCTCTATAACAAGAAAACTGAGCCTGACTGCGTATTTATTGGTGCTGACACGGGTGCTGGTAAGAGCACTTTAAAGGACGAATATTCACGGCGCTATCCACCAACACTAACTGTTAAAAAAGGTGCTCATGTAAATATCAATAAAGTACTTTCATCGTCTATTCCTCCGAAAGCAACTATTCTTGGTACAGCTGGAAATCTTCTTAGAGATCTTGGAGACCCTGGTTATAACAGAGGAAGCATTGATACTAAAACTGCACGACTTCACAAAGCTCTAGAAATTTCTGAAGTTGAGCTTATTATTCTGGATGAGCTAAATCATTTGTACGATAGGGATTCGCAAAAACTGCTAAAACTTGTTGCAGATTGGTTAAAAACTTTAACAGTTGAAACCAATATTCCAATCATTGCTCTTGGATTACCAACAGCAACAAGTGTGTTTAACCCTGAAGTCAATGCTCAGTTAAGTAGAAGGTTTATGAGAAGAGTGTCTTTAAAGCCACTTTTATGGGATCTAGAGGATAATAATTCAATTGTTAAATTTCTTTGCGCTGTAGAAGAAAGTCTCCCTTTAATGAAGCCATCTAACTTATTTGCAGAGGACATGGCGTTGCGATTCTTCTATGCAACAGATGGAAGTATCGCTCATGTCATGACTTTAATTCGACAAGGAACCCGAAAAGCTCTTAGAAATCATCAAGAATTCTTAGATATGTCTGTCTTCGCTACCGTTTTTGATGAATTGATTAGAAACGATAAACCCCACAAGCAAATTAATCCATTTCAAGAATCCTTTGTAAAGGTTGAACAGGAATTTATAGAGGAGTTGAAACGTGCACAAGATAAAAATTCCGAACAGATCGAAAGTGAAGAACCTGGTAATAGGGCTACAAATAACAGAATAAAAGCAGGAAAGCAGAAGGTCCTTGGTATATCGGATGTTTTATAAATTTCCTTACTCTCATGCTAGCTCTGTAAGGTTCTTGTCTAATATTTTCAGCCTAGGTTTTAGCTAACTTAAGAATGGCACTTAAACCACTACTTTTCACAGCCGCTCCATATCCTGATGAGAGCTTTATGGGGTTTATGACTCGATTAGCTCAGGAGAATTATTATAATGGTCCGAATTGGATTCTTCAGTTAGCTGATCTACGACCTTTTAATCCTGGAGAGAAGGTAACTTTTCTAACCCCTGACAAATATAACTTTGAGAAGCTCAGCTATATCTCGAGAGTTGATGAGGAAACTCTATGGTTAATGCTGCCTCCTATCTCTCTCAAGAAAATGAAACCCAGTTTACAATCTTCTAGTTTCTGCCCAATTTGCTTACAGCAAAATCCATATTACAAGGCAATATGGCAAGTCCCAATATTGACAACCTGTGTTGAGCATCAGTGTTCGCTCATAAATGCTTGCCCACACTGCCAAACAACACTGTCTCTACACCGAGCAAGCATAGTGAGATGCAAATGTGGATATGACTTACGTAAATGTTCACCTAGCTTTAAAGATAATGATGAACTTGAACTTTCCCGTTTTGTACATACTACTTGGAATAACTTGCTTCAATATAATAGATTTTCGACTGTAGGTTCTGAAAAAGAGAGCGATTGTATAAAGAATCTAGCCAGTCTTCTTGAATTTATTTGTAATGAACTTAAAGTTTTTCATCACCGAATTCCTTGGTCTGTAAAGTTGTCAGAAAAAGTCAAATCTGAGCAAGGAACTATGAGCGTGAGAAATGATGAGTGGAACGAACGTTACAAAATCATCTTACCGATTCTAAAAATTGGGTTTTCCCTTGACTCGGCATTTTCTATAGCCAAAGAATCTACTAAGTTTGAGCATTTTATTTTAACTAAGTATTACTCCTATATGGCACGGGATAGTGCTTTATCTGAGGATGATTTTCGAAGATATTTTAAGGGGGATAAAGTATCTAGTAGTGTTGTGACTTCTATACTAGAAAGTTTTCAGTACTACTATTCATACCGAGAAGTTTTCCATAGTTTATCCATGTACACACTCCAAAATATTTTACTTGAGTTCCTAAAGTCAACACATATTATCGAAACAATAGAAATACATTGGTATCCAAACATATCTGAAGCGAGACGGCTTAGAAGTACAAGCACTATTGAAGATCTTGGTCAATCCATTTCCAGAATAGCTGAAGATTCAGATATGCCCAACCTAACCTTTATGGATATCCTCTACAATTCGCAGATGAGGGGATGGCGATATGATGAGGATATTAAAAAGCTTTCTCTAGTTGCTCCTAAACCAGCTTGGTGGACTGCTAAATTTCCACGTAAATATAGTAAACAAGAAACTTAGTCGTGCATCACTACTAGATAGCGGATAAACTCAGTTATCGACCCTAGAGCGAGAATTATGATGCTTCTGTACAGGCTAACTCTGGACAGAAGTGCAACAGAATCGTCAATTTTTAGTAAGACCTCAGCCATGTTTAGAGGAGAGCTTAGCAGGCTTTTTCCTCAGGCTTTTTGATAGTAATTGCTATGACTCTGTTAGGTGGATTTTTCAGTTAGCGAACCTCTCTAAGTATGAACCTAACGCTAACTTGCTCGTGCCTGGAAAACATGACCTTCATCAGCTAAGTGAACTAACAGGAATTCAAGAATCTACCCTTTGGAGCATGGCTTTTCCTACTATAAAGTATGACGGTAAGGAAAATTATGTGAAAGCTTTTAATAGGACTATTCCATCTTACTTTATTCATAAAACTGTTACCAAAATATGCCCTAGATGTTTAGAGGAGTTACCTTTCCGTCGAAAGATATGGGACATATCTACTGTAACGTCATGCCCTAAACATAGATGTTTACTAATTGACGTATGTCCGCAATGTCAAACGCAAATGACGTGGAGCAGGAGTTATTTGCTGAAATGCAAGTGTGGTTTTGATTTACGTTGTAGTAACATTACAATGCTTACTGAGGAAGAAACAATCTTATCTTTGCAAATTCAGCGGCTTTGCGATCCGGGCAACTTGCAAAACAAATTGGTTTCTGATGTTAATCTTGCTAGATTCTTCTATTTATTAGAGATGGAAGAATTGCTCACATTGACTAATTTTTTGGCAGGGCAATTTGTAAGTATCTGTGACACAACAGGAAAGCGAATTGCTACACAGTACCAGAATTCTGAGCTGCACCTTTTGCTAATGAAATCCCTAAACTTACTAACAGATTGGCCAAACGAATTTTATAAATTCCTTGATTGGCGCAAATCCCAGCAGGAAACACACGATCGCGACACCGGAATAGCAAGGGATTTTGGAAGCTTTTATAAAAAACTCTACACTGATTTCTCCGCTGAGCCTTATTCATTCCTGCGTAAAGCATTTGAGGATTACCTATCAAAGTTTTGGGACGGCGGGTACTTTAACTCCAAATTAGGACGTATAGAGAATTCTATTCGAACCGACAAAGTATTTATTCCTGGTACAGAAGCCGCTCAAATTTTAGGTTTAAGCGAAGCATGGGTTCTTAAACTTGTAGAACAAGGAGTGTTAGATGGTAGTGTCAGAAAAATGGGGACGAGAAGCTTGATTCTAGTCAAACGTGACAGTGTGGCTACCTATCAGCAATCTCTAAAAACAGCATTAACTTTAAAGGAAGTTGCTGCCATACTGTCTATCAATCATAGAACTGTTGTTGGCTTAGTAGATTACTCTTGTATTCAAGCTTTGCGAGGACCTAAAAGCGATGGTTACAGACAGTGGCTTATTAGTTCTGAGAGCGTGGAGAAATTTTTACAGCAAGTTGAAGCGCTGTCAAATTCTATCTCTGATGCCACCCAGCCAATTATCTCTTTTTCGGACGCTATTCGAAGAACCTCTGGCTTAGGCTATACAGCTGGAAAATTGATGCGTTTAGTCTTAGATCGAGAAGTAAAGGTTTTTCAAGACTCATTCAAAAATGGATTAGATAAGTACTATTTCCTTGACGATGAAGTGAATGAATTGATACAGAAAGTCACCTTGGCGAAAAAGGATGTTCACCTCACAGTTGTTGATATAGCAAATCTATTAGGAGTAAAGCAGGAAGTAGTTCGTTTTTGGATAGATAAGAAATTCATAAAGTGCAAGCAGGTACTGGAAGGGAAGCATCGTAGACGACAGATTCTTGAGGATGACCTAAAGGCTTTTCAACTCAATTATGTTTCTGCTGTAGAGTTGGCGATAGCTTTAAAGACATCTCCCAAGAAAGTAGTTCAGTTACTTGCTGAACTACAAGTCACACCGATTACAGGTCCAAATATTGATGGTGGGAGACAATACCTCTTCCAAAGGAGAGACGCAGAATTTTCTATAAGAGAGGTAAAGCTGCGCTAATCAAGATTTTAATTTATGCTTATCTGTGAATTGTAATATTGGGAGAGCGAATTATTGTAAGGGTAGATGCATCACCTAGCGATCGCATAAAAGAGTTGTGCCGAAATGTTCTTGATCGTCTAGATTAAAGCTTTAAAACAGCTAACAACACTTTCAATACTCCGCTAAAAGTGTTTTTGCTTGCCTTAAACACGATTCTATTCTTGAGCTAGTTTTGATTTCTAGCCAAACTGACGCACTGCAAGATAAGCTCCATCCCAAAAGGATTTATTAATTTTTGCAACGAATATTGAAGAGTATTTTCAAAGTGTCTCAACCTTAAAGTTCGCTAGCAGGCTTTTCCTAAGAAATCCTGGTTGTTTTGGCATTTGTAGTAGAGGAATAGGGAAGAATTGATATGGCGTATGCCATGTCAAATTCTCAGTATCTGCTTATGGATGCGACCTGATGGGAAAGCAATGGAACTGAACGATGTTGCTTTACTGGTTCAAGCACTGCGTCAGCGAGTTGGGCTGTCGCAGGAAAAGTTTGCTGCCAAGTTAGGAGTTACCTTCTCGACGGTAAGCAGATGGGAGCGGCAACGGGCTATGCCTTCGCCGATGGCGTTCGATCGCATGAGGGAGCTTCTAGAGAAGATGGGTGACCGTGGCGCAGACCTACTCGAAAAATACTTTCCTGAGAATAAAGTGTAGTCTTATATGCTTGAACCCTTGCTTCCTCAAATTCTGCATGCGATCGATCAGGTAGCCCATCGCATTTACAAGCTGTTGATTGTGGTTCTGCCAGTGGGATCTAACCAAGTTGCTGCTATTGGAGAACTTGCCAGATTGACTGGGTTCTGCCGCGTCAACGTGAACCTGGAGCTTAGCCGGAAGTTGCTAGAGATTGCCAGATCTGATCGAGGGAAGCAAGCTCCCAATCTACTGAAAGCCTCGGTTGAAGAGGGAAATCCCAAGGGAGTGATTTTGGAACGCTTCGAACTTTTATTTGAAAAATCGCTGGAACTTAATCCCCTAAACCGATTGAAGGAACTAGCAAGGTATAGGACGATAATAGCGGTTTGGCAAGGAAAATTTCAGGATGGACATTTGGTTTATGCAGAGTTCGGGCATTCCGAATATCGCTCCTACCGACCAGACGAGATTAACGACATCATGGTAATCGGTTAGGAAGTAGCAAAGCCAAGGGGACAGGAGCAGGCGATGAAGTACAAAGAGCTGATCCAGTTTGAACCACTAGAGACGACAATCCAGCTAGTTCATGCCAATGAGAGGGATAGGGCAGAACAGCTGGTTAACAGCTATGTCATCTCGAATGAAATGGCGGATCGCCTCGTCAACATCGTTCTGCCCCAGATTCAATTTGAGGAGCCAGCCGATAATAAGGGGTTGTTGATTGTCGGTAACTATGGGACAGGTAAGTCCCACTTGATGTCTGTCATCTCAGCGATCGCTGAATATGCAGATTTAGCCTCAGCATTGAAAAATACCCAGGTGGCAGAGGCAGCCCAGGCGATCGCGGGTAAATTCAAGGTTTTCCGAACCGAGTTAAATACAGAAGCGGGATTACGAGATATTCTTTGTCAGGAGATTGAGACCTATCTCGAATCTATTGGGGTGAGTTATCGATTTCCTTCCGCAGACCAGATCCCGAACAACAAGGGAGCACTGGCAGACATGATGGCAGCCTTTGAAGAAAAATATCCGGCTCAAGGGTTACTGCTGGTTGTAGACGAATTGCTGGATTATCTGCGATCCCGTATGGGACGAGGCGATGCTGCCATCATCTTGGATCTGAACTTTTTGCGGGAGCTTGGGGAAGTAGCACGAGATCTAAGATTCAGATTCGTTGCTGGTATTCAGGTTTCACTGTTTGATAATCCTCAGTTTCAGTTCGTGGCGGATTCATTGCGCCGCGTGAAGGATCGGTTTGAGCAGATCTACATTGCTCGAACTGATGTGAAATATGTAGTCGCCGAGCGCCTATTGGGGAAAACGGCTGACAAATTGGTGAAGGTGCAGGAACATCTCAAGCCCTTTACCAAGTTTTACGGGGATATGAATGAGCGATTGGATGAGTTCGTTCGATTATTCCCCATCCACCCAGACTATATAGATGTATTTGAGCGGCTTACTGTCGTTGAGAAACGGCAGATTATGCGAAGCCTCTCTCAAGCCATGCAGCGGATACTGGATCAAGAAGTTCCGACCACTGAGCCAGGGTTAATTGCGTTTGATAGTTACTGGCTGACTCTACAAGAAGATGCCTCTTTCCGAACGATTCCAGACGTGAGCCAGGTGATTGAGTGTAATACGAAGCTGGAAAGCATCGTTAATTTGAACTATCCCAAGGGTAAGAACAAGCCCTTTGCGCTTCGGATTATCCGTGGCTTGAGTGTTTTTCGGTTGGCAGTGGGTGACATTGAAACTCGGGTAGGGTTGACCGCTGAAAGCTTGCGAGATCAGTTGTGTCTCTATGACCCTATGGTGGCGGAACTGGGAGGTGACCCATCTGAAGATTTGCGAGGGGCGATCGAGACTGCATTGCGGCTGATTAGCTCTACTGTCAATGGGCAGTTCATTTCGGCAACCGAACGAGATAGTCGGGGGCGTTTGGGTGGGCAGTTCTACCTGGATGTTAAAAAGACGGTGGACTACGATGCCCAGATTGAGAAGCGCATGACGACGCTGGGCGACGACATTCTGGATCGCTATTACTTCAACGCACTGAAGCAGTTAATTGTAGAAATCGATCAGCCGGTTGTACCGGGTTATCAAATTTGGCAGCACGAGTTGGAATGGCGCGATCGCCGTGCTTCTCGGTTGGGCTATCTGTTTTTTGGGATTCCGAATGAACGCTCAACGGCTCAGCCTCCCAGAGACTTTTACCTATTCTTCCTCCCTCGTTTCCGTACAGAAGATATCAAGGACGGGCGCAAATCTGATGAGGTGTTTTTCAGGCTAACAGGAATTGATGACAGCTTTTACCAGACCCTGAAGCGGTATGCGGCTGCTCTGGATTTGGAGTCTACTGCATCAGGAGAGGCAAAGAATGTCTATAGCAAGGAAGCTGCTAGCCTGCTCCAGAATCTTCAGAACTGGCTCAGGGACAATATTATGACCGCTTATGAAGTTACGTATGGAGGCGTAACGAAGCGGTTGCTGGAATGGGCAAAGGGGAAATTGACATTCACGGGTGGGGCACGAGATAACGTTCAGGAAATCCTTAACTCGCTGAGTGCATTCTGCCTGGCTCCCCACTTTGAAGACCAAGCCCCTGAATATCCCCGTTTTTCAGTGCTGGTTACTCAGAAGAGCCGAGAGTTGTATGCCCAGGATGCGCTTAAAGGAATTGCCAGTGCAAACCGGACTAAGCAGGCGATCGCCGTTTTGGATGCACTGAAGCTCCTGGATGGTGATCAGCTTGTTCCATCCCAATCGACCTATGCGAATTACATCTTGAACCTACTGCGCCAGAAGGGGCAGGGGCAGGTACTCAACCGGAGTGAAGTACTCCAGGAGGAGAACCCAGATGTTGAATACATGGCGTTAGGTCAGTACCGACTAGAACCAGAGTGGGTGGTGGTATTGATTGCAGCGTTAGTGCGGGAGTACAACTATACCCTGACTATCCCAGGCAAGACGTTCAATGCCATGAATCTGGGTGAGTTGGTGAATACGTCTGTCGGTGATTTAGTTGATTTTCAGCATATTAAGGCACCTAAGGACTACGACATTGAGGCGTTGAAGGCACTGTACGCAGTCCTGGGGCTTCAGACTGGGATGGGGGTTGCGATTACCCAGGGTGGCAAGACTGCCGATACTGCAATTCAGCAGTTGCAAACTGCGATCGGTGAGTTGACTCAAAAGCTGGTGATGGCACGACAGGCACTTCAAGGCAAGCTCAGCTTGCTGGGTCGCCCACTGCTGACGGAGCAGGAGCAAACTGCTTATCGATCGCAGCTTGACACGACAAAAGCATTCCTGGAGTCGCTGCAAGCATATAACTCAGCCGGGAAGCTCAAAAATTTTCGCTATGAAGCGACTGAAGTTTATGCCCAGCAGACTGGGCTGGATCGGCTGAGGGAGGTTGAAGCCCTACAACAGTTAGTTACAGATTTGGGGGCAACTGCCAGCTACCTGTCACAGGCAGAGTTAGTGTTGCCGCCTGATCATTCCTGGGTGGGGCAGATGCGATCGCAACGGGATGAGGTTTTGTCAGAAATCAATTCCCCAGCAAAACGGAATGCGTCGGGATTTTCCCAACAAATAGCTCAGCGATTGGCACAGCTTAAGCAGGAGTATGTCAATGCTTACATGGTGCTACACACCCAGGCTCGGCTGGGAGGAAGTGAAGATCGGCGCAAAGCTGAATTGATGGGCGATCGCCGTCTACAACAACTGAATCAGCTTGCTGCTGTTCGGGGTATGCATGTAAGCCAGCTCAACAAGTTTCAAGATCAGTTAGCGGGCTTAAAGAGTTGCTTTGCTTTGACGGAGTCGGAACTTCAGGGTGTGCCTGTGTGCCCTCACTGTGGGTTTAAGCCGAGTGACCCCAAGGAGAGGGAAGCAATAGAACGACCAGCAGCAGAGCGATTGGCAGCTTTAGATGCTGAACTTAGGTTCTTTTCTGAATTTGGTGATCAAGGTTTGGAGTGATATTTGGCTCGGCAGGAACCGTTTCAACTGGCTAAAAGCACCCTTTTTTGCAAAAGGTCAAAACCAGCCCGACCGTACATTTGCCGCTTGAGCATCTTCAGCCGATTGATTTGCCCTTCCACTTGTCCATTGCTCACTGCTAACGTCACGCCTGCTTTGACCGCCTCATAATCCTCCTGCAAACTCTTGGCAAAGTTTTGAAACTGTTTGATCTTGCTGCAACTGGCTTGCTCCAGCCAGGGGTCAAGCTGCTGGGGCGACCGTTGTCGAACCAACGCCGCAAATTGCTGAGCGAGAGTAATCGCTGTTGCTAACGCAGGATGCTGCTGTAACTCGATAAGCAACGGTTCATCCTCAATGGCTTGCTGCTGGGATGGTTTGAGTACCAGCCAGGCAGCGCGACGGGCACTCAAAGGGGGTTGCTTTGCTTCGCTGCCGGCAAGAGCTGGTCCTCGCCCCTCTGAGGTGCTTAACTGTTGCCGTTGCGCTTGACGCAGTTGATGGGTATATTTGGCAACGGTTTGATAGGTCCCCTGATAGCCCTGCTGCTGAATGTCCTCAAACAATTGCTTCGTCTGACGTTGCCCAGTGTGCCATTGCTCGTATAAGTAGGATTTGTAGGGAGTCAGGATGCTAGGACGGGAACGCCGCCGTGGCGATGGCTGCCATTCGGGAAAACTGGGAGCCGCCAAGTAGGTAAAAACAGTCCGTTCACCCATGCCTAAATGATGTGCAATATCGAGTACCTGGTAGCCCTGCTGGCGCAGTTTGTGCACCTGCTCGTAGTTCGCCAATCGTCTTGCCCGCCGTTGCTGCGCTCGTTGTTGCTGCGCCGTTGGCGGTTTGGGTGGAACTACCAGCGGTTTGCCTAAGGCTCGATGATAAGCGAGGTCTACGACTTTGAGCGCATCACTTTGCGTGGCTAGAAAACGCTCTAGGACTTCCGCCAGATTTTGCAGCAGATGGAAGCGGTCAGCGACCTGAATCGCTGCCGGTGCGCCTTGCGTCATGCCTTGCTTGTACGCCTTGGAGCGATCTCGCGACAGCACTTGCACACCAGGATGCTGTTGGAGCCAGGCGGCTAAAGTGTTCGCTTCTCGATCTTTGAGCAACGCGATCGGGTGGTGCTGATCGAGGTCAACCAGGATCGTGCCGTAGCGTTGCCCCTTGCGAAAGGCGAAATCATCGACGCCTAAAGTTTTAGGGGTCGTCATTGTGGGTAAGGTTTGTCGTGCCACGAGTTGCAACAACGGATTGAGGCTAACCCTGTGCCCCAACCGTCGGCTCAAGCGGGTGCCGGCCGCGCCGCCTAAGGCGAGTCCAATGGCGGTCAAACAGGCTGCCAAACGGCAGGTGCGTCTTGCCCACGGCAGGGTGACTTGGGGTAAGCGCTCGGTGAAGATGCGCCGTTGGCAGCCAGCCTTGAGGCAGAAAAACTTCCGCACTTGCAGGCGCAGGGTAACGGTGTAATCGATACAGGGCAGATCTTGTAGGGTTCGCTCATAGCGACTGTGAATGCGATGGGTTGCTGACTGGCACAGCGGACAGTGGGCAGCAGATTGGCTGCTTGAAACCGTAAGAGTTAGTTGTTTATCGTTCGTAGCGAAGGACCAGTTTTCGAGTCGAAGTAATGCCTGATTCGGCAACAGATGGTGCAGGAAATCCACTACTGCTTAAGCGTGAAATAGGTACACCTTGATCCTGCCGTAAGATCACCAAATTCAGAAAAGAACCTGAACTTAATCAATTAGTGACGAATTGGACGCGACAGTTACTGGACGAGCTAACCGAAGACCCAATTGTGCAGTCAAACCTGAATTTATTGTCCTCAAAACGGAAAAAGCTGGTTGAAGGATTCAGCCAAACCCAGGCTTTACCAGAGCAAGTGGGGAATGAGTTTATTCAGGCACTGAATGAGGCACTGAGTAACTTAAATCCTGTGCAAATTACAACAGCAGACTTAGCCGCAGCCTTGCTGGCAGGAGGCTCTCCGATGACACCCGATGAGCTAGAACAACGATTTAAGGATTATCTGGGTGAATTGACAAAAGGGAAAGATCGTAAATCGGTGCGAATCATTTTGGAGCAGTAGCAATAATTACGAGGGTTTATCTTACGTATGCCAGTGGAAACTAGCTTTGTCGAATATCACAAGTCAATGGCTGCTGAGTTGAAAGCGGTTAAAGATCGTATACGTCATTTAATCGGCTCTAACCACTGGTTGACGGATGGAGAACACAAGGAAGCAGTTGTCAGAAAATTCCTCCGCACCTACCTACCAGAGACTTTCCATATTGGGCGTGGTTTCATCTGCTATTCAGATGGAACAGTATCTACACAGATTGATATCCTAGTAACGGATAAGAATAAACCTACTCTCTTTAAAGATGGAGAATTGGTAATTGTTACCCCTGATTCGGTAGAAGCAATTCTTGAAGTAAAGACACGTCAAGACTCTAATTGTGAGCTTGTAGAAACTTTAGAGAAATTAGCTGAGCAAGTTGGAAAAGTGCGTTGCTCCTCAGTGGCAAAGGTTTGTTGGAGTGGTCTTTTTGTATTTGATGCCAACACTGCTTCCTCAACTAATCGCCGTTCCAGGAATCCGTATCGAGATGCCCTCACTGCTATAAGACAAGCATCAATGGGTGACAAGAAAAAGGTTGTGAATTGTCTAGCATTAGGCTCAGATCTTTTTGTGCGTTTCTGGTTCCAGGGAAGTGAGGTAAACAACCCTGTAAACGGCTCTGTTTGGCATTCATATAAACTGCGAGATCTAGCACACGCCTATTTTCTTAGTAATGCTGTTTGGGGAATCAGCAGGGGGGTGTCGTCTGAAATGCAATATGCCTGGTTTCCAATTGAGAACGGAAAAGAAGTTCATCGTGAGTGGTTTATTGGTCTTGAAGATCATGAACCACAACGTTTCTAAATGAAGGATTTGTTTTTATGGATCAGGCTAATATTCCCAATCTTTTCTCAGAGTCAGTATCTCAACCAATTGAGTGCCTTGGCATGACGTTTGATAACGATGAGGCACGACAGGCATACTTTCTAGAGAAATTACGGGAGAAGCTGAAAGACCCAGAATTTCGCAAAATTGAGGGCTTCCCGATTGGAGAGGATGAAGACATTTTGGCGTTGTCTGATCCACCTTATTACACAGCTTGTCCAAACCCATTTATGGAGGACTTTATCCAACATTACGGCAAGTCCTATGACCCGGAAACGGATGACTATCAACGGGAACCTTTTGCCGCAGATGTAAGTGAAGGCAAGAACGACCCCATTTACAATGCCCACTCGTACCATACTAAAGTGCCACATAAGGCAATCATGCGATATATCCTGCACCTAAGTACGGGACAAAAGGCTTGAAAAGATGAGCAGGGTAGGGTTTCATCAGAATTACCACACTCATCAGAAACCCTATGAGCCAATATAGCGAATTAAAGCGAGTCCTCCAAGCGCAATTGAACTGGCATGGAGCCAGGATTTCCTTTCTGGCATTGTTTTTATTAGCCCTGCTGAAAGTCAAGACCGTGAACTTGAGCGACCTGTGTTTAGGCTTTGGGGGGAGGGCGTTGTCCCAATCCAACTACAAGCGGTTGCAACGATTCTTTCGAGAGTTTGACCTCGATTACACCCAACTGGCTACCCTGGTGGTGAGTTGGATGCACATTCCGAGTGGCTGGGTGTTGAGCCTGGATCGCACGACCTGGAAATTTGGGGCTCACTGGTACAACATTCTGACCTTAGGTATTGTCCATGAAGGGGTGGCCTTCCCGGTGCTGTGGTGGCTGTTGGACAAAAAAGGGAATTCCAATAGTGACGAACGGATGCGCTTCATGGAGACCTTTCATAAACGGTTCCCCACGGCAGTCGTGAACTACTTGTGTGCCGACCGTGAGTTCATTGGGCAAGCCTGGGTACGCTATCTCCTGCTCGAGCCCGCCCTCGCCTTTCGGTTACGGATTCGGAGCAGTGACCAGATTGAGCATGATGGCAAACTGCTGGCGGCACGGGTCGTTTTTGCCCATTTGCAAGTGGGTCAATCCCAACGCCTCACCGGCACTTGCCGCGTCTGGGGCTACCTGGTTGCGGTTGAAGGTCTGCGCTTGGACGATGGTGATTTACTGGTGGTGATTGCGCCCGTTAAGGCTCAAGCTTTGGTCAAAGATTACGCCTTGCGCTGGGGCATTGAAACCTTGTTTGGCATTTTCAAAACTCGGGGCTTTTGCCTCGAATCGACTCACTTCACTGATGCTGAGCGGTTGAGTAAGTTGTTCGCCTTGTTGACCTTAGAGGCTGTTTGAAAAGGGGGAGGGGTGTGACAAATTACGCCAACCGTCGCACCATGAGTCGGATCATCGCGAGATAAATCATGGTTTCAGCGGTTTCTGGAAGTAGTTCATAATCACAATTGAGCCGCCGATACCATTGCCACCAGCCAAACGTCCGTTCGACAATCCAACGCTTTTTCAGGAGCACAAAGCCTTTAGTCTGTTCAGGGCGCAGCACGGGGTAAATGACCCAGCGGAAGCGATCCATCACCCATTGCACAAAGGGTTGACCACTATAGCCACCATCGACCCAGACGAGGTAGAGGCGACAGACTTTCGCACCCAGCTCAGACAGTCGTTGCAGCACCCGTTTGCCGCCCTCGCGTTCCGGTAGACTCGCTGCGGTCACCAATACAACCATCACTAAACCCAGTGTATCCACGACGGTATGCCGTTTACGCCCTTTGGTGGCTTTGAAGCAGTCAAACCCCACGGCCTGTTGCACCATCGCCACCGTGGGTACCGTTTGACTATCGAGAATCACCTCGGAAGGACTTTCGGGGCGTCCAGTCGCGACCCGTGTCCACGCTCGTAACCGCTCATGGAGCGCTTGCTAGGTGCCGTCCTTGCGCCAGTTGCGGAAGTAGGTGTACACCGTTTGCCACGCGGGAAAGTCGCCAGGAATGTCTCGCCATTTACAGCCCTGCGTGACCACGTAAAAAATGGCGTTCAGCACTGCCCACAGATTGGTACTGCGCGGGCGACCACCGGGTTTGGCAGGCGGCAGCAGCGGCTGGATTAAGTCAAATTGGGCGCGGGTCAGGTTGCTTGAGTAGAATTTAACCATCGCTCTCACGGGGCTGGACTTCACTACTGACAGCCTACCGTGTGAGCTTTTTTACGGTCTAGACGACTTTTCAAACAGCCTCTTAGCCTTATGTTGGGCGATGCGAACTGGGTTATGGTTGCATCAATGGCAACCCCTTGAAATTAAAAAACACGGTCGCCGTGCTAAAAGTCTGTTTCGTTTAGGGTTCGATTATTTGCGCCATTTGGTGCTCAATCCATCGGGGTCTAATGAGCCCGACTTTTTGCAGTCCCTACAACTTTTGTCCCGTACTTAGAATACAGATACGCTCGCCGGATTCATGCTTTCGGAGAAGGGTATATGGAAGAGCTGCGAATTCAAGCATACATCCTACTAATTAAACAACTGCTAAGTTGCCCTTGCGGGCAGGAATTAGAAGTTTTGCGATCTAATGAAGAATTAGTAGATCCTGAACTCTTAAGAATGATGGGTCAAGCAGCTGAGCAGATGGAGATACAGCAAGATGTAAACGCGGAACGATTACGCCAACTTGCTTCTCAGTTAATGAAGATTTTGCAAGAGGCTGAAAGCGATTGGGTTAAAAAAACTCAGGATGCAGAAGAGTTTGTCAATGAGTTAATGCAGTGTATTGCCGAGGTCAAGGGCGATCGAGCACAGGTTTACAATTTCTTGCAGATCAACTTAGTGTATGTAGATGAAATATTTCTACAAATACTACCAATTGCTTTTTCAAAGCTTAAAGCAGCTAATCAGCTAGAAGTACAAGAGTTTATCGCGGCAATATTTGTCAAATTTGGCAATCTGATCCAGCAATTCCCCAAAGGGAATCGTATGCTGAATCTGGAGTTGTCCATTGCAGCTTACAATTTGGCACTCCAAGTTTATACACGAGAGGAATTGCCTGAACAGTGGGCGACAACTCAAGCTAATTTAGCCTCTGCCTATCTTGACCGTATTAAAGGTGAGCGCATTAAGAATATTGAAAATGCAATTACTGCTTGTAAATTAGCTCTACAGGTCTACACCCGCGAAGCATTTTTAGTACAGTGGGCGATGACTCAATTAAACCTGGCAAATGCCTACCGCGATCGAATTCAAGGAGAACGCAGTAATAATTTAGAGGAATCAATCAGTATATATGAACAAGTGTTATGTGTTCTAACTCGTGAATCATTTCCTCCACAATGGGCTATGGCTCAAAGTAATTTAGGAACTGCATACAGTGAGCGAATTCAAGGGAATCGTGCAGATAATCTTGAAAAGGCAATTACAGCTTACAAACAAGCACTACAAATTAGAACTCAGCAAGCATCACCAAGAGAATGGGCAACAACCCAAAACGGACTTGCAATTGCTTATAGTAATCGCATTCGAGGCGATAGAGCAGAAAATTTAGAACAGGCGATCGCAGCTTATGAATTAGTGCTGCAAGTGTATACCTATGAATCCTTTCCTCAACAGTGGGCAGTTGCTCTCAACAATTTGGCACTTGCCTACAGCAAACGAATTCGAGGGGATCGTGCGGATAATCTTGAAAGAGCTATTGCTTTATACGAACAGGTATTACAAATCTATAGCTTGAGAACATTTCCACAGCAATGGGCAGCAATTCAAAATAATTTAGCAATTATTTATGAAAGTCGCATTCGAGGTAAACGTGCGGATAATTTAGAAATGGCAATTAACGCCTACAAACAAGCATTACAGATCTATACTCGCGAGGCTCACCCAGAAAAATGGGCAATGACTCAAAATAACTTAGCAATTGCCTATGGCTCTCGCATTCGAGATAATCGAGCAGAAAATTTGGAAATGGCAATTAACGCCTACAAACAAGCATTACAGATCTATACTCGCGAGGCTTACCCAGAAAAATGGGCAATGACTCAAAATAATCTAGCAGTTACCTATTATGAAAACATTCGAGGTGATCGAACAGAAAATTTAGAAATGGCAATTACAACCTATAAAAAAGCGTTGCAAGTTTATAACCTTACAGATTTTCCTGAACAGTGGGCGATGACCCAAAGTAACTTAGCCAATGCCTACCGAGATCGTATTAGAGGTAAGCGTACCGACAATTTAGAAATGGCAATTGCTATTTATGAGGAAGCACTGCAAATTTATAGCCCTGAGGCTTTCCCAGAACGTTGGGCAATGACTCAAAATAATTTAGCCGCAGCCTATCGCGATCGCCTCAAAGGGAATCGCACCGATAACTTCAAACGGGCAATTAATCTCTATAGACAAGCTTTACAAGTCTATCAGCGAGAAGCTTACCCAGAGAAATGGGCAATGACTCAAAATAATTTGGCAAATGCTTATACTAATGATGCACAAGAAGGTGAAATTAGCGATTTAGAATCTGCAATCACCCTATACACTGAAGTGCTAGAAGTTTACACCCGTGACGAATTTCCATGGGAATGGGCAACTACTCAAAATAATTTGGGAAGTGCCTATAGTAGTTGCACCATTGATAATGATACAGGGAATTTAAATAAAGCAATATTAGCCTACGAACTTTCCCTACAAATTAGGACTCCTCAAGTATTTCCAAAAGATTGTCGTCAAACAGCTTACAATCTCGGAAATCTCTATTTTCAACAGCAATCCTGGTCAAAAGCCAAACGTGCTTACGCTCTTGCCCTTCAAGCAAGTGAAATTCTTTATCAATCGACTCTTCTGCTAGATAGCCAAGCTGCTGAACTTGCTGAAATAGCCGATTTGCCACGCCGTGCTGCCTATGCCTACGCACAAAGCGGCGACTTACAATCTGCAGTTCTCACATTAGAGCGAGGTCGTGCCCGTAACCTTAGTGAAACTTTAGAACGGGATCGGGCTGACCTTGTACGTCTTCAGGAACTCGCACCTGATTTATACAGGCAATACGCAGAAATCACAAGTCAACTTCGTAATCTTGAAGCTCAACAACGTTTATGGATGACATCAGAAAACCGATATAACCTTACTCCTGAGATCCTACGCGCCGAAGCTCTTCAAGTGCAGCACGCCCTAACAGAAACCATTAACAAAATTCGTTTGATCCCAGACTATAAAGACTTTTTGAGTCAGTCTGATTTCGATGGTTTTATTTCTAGCCTACGCTCAGGTGTTCCCCTCATCTATATTCTTTCTACCTCAGGTGGAGGACTGATTCTCATCGTTACCTCAAATTGTATTACACCTCTTTGGTTGAATGCTCTTACTGAAACCAGCTTGAGAGAACTCCTCGACAGGTATTTCAATGCTTATAAAGAATTCCAGGCAAATTACCAAAATTGGCTAAATATACTGGAATCCATCACCAGCCAACTTTGGCAAAGCGTGATGGCTCCACTGATTGACTATCTTAAGCAGCATTCATATCAACAAGCTGTTCTAATACCAATAGGATATCTAAGTTTGCTGCCGCTTCATGCTGCTTGGGTTGAGGCGGCAGCAACTCCAACAGGCAAATATTATGCTCTTGATGAGATTCTCCTTACTTACGCTCCCAATGCGAAATCACTCAACGCAGCATTTTCGATTGCTCAACGTACTAGATCAGATGCTATTCTGGCGATCGATAACCCGCTTCAGGACTTACCCAACTCTCATTACGAAGTTGCCGCTGCTGTTGCTAGTTTTCCACAAAAACATATCTTCCAGCATGATGCAGCCACAGTAGAAGCCGTACTCAATGTCTTATCCCAATACAATGTTCTTCATCTTTCCTGCCATGGTACTGCCAATCTTCATGTTCCCCTTAATAATGGGCTTGTCATGAGTGATGGGGTTTTAACCTTAAGAAGCCTACTCAACGTCAAGCTAGTTGAGAATAATCAGGGCGGTATTCGACTTGCTGTGCTCTCTGCTTGCGAAACTGGATTAATAGGGCTTGAACTTATAGATGAAGTGATTAGCTTACCCACAGGTTTGCTTCAATCAGGTATTGCTGGCATCGTTGCCTCCCTTTGGTCAGTACTTGATCTCAGCACCACAATGTTACTGGTAAGGTTCTATGACTTCTGGTGCAACGACAGCTTGGAACCTGCTGAAGCACTCCGAAAAGCACAACAGTGGGTCAGAGATACTAGTAACGGTGAGAAAACTGTTTACTTTCGAGACTGTATGTCAGCACAGCCTAATGCCACAGTACCTGCCAGTACCGCTGATTATCTCTACAAATCCATGATTCTGGCTGACCCAAACGCGCGTGACTTTGCTCATCCATTTCATTGGGCTGCATTCAGCTATGTGGGTACTTGAAAACCATGAAGACCCCACTGAAATGCCTACCAGCACTATTGAGTTCCTTGGAGAGTCCCTATGCTTTCTGGTTCTTCAAACTTCCAAATTCCCGATCTGTTTTTAGCAGATGTCCAGAGTGCTCAGGATGCAACAATCCAGTATCAGCAGACGAGTGATCCTCTTTACCTCAATGAAGCTGTTGCTGCTTGGAACCGCATCCTTCGACATCCAGGCTTTGCAACAACAGATTTAACCTTTCAACTGATTGCCCTCAATGATGGTGGTGGAGCTTATTTTCGGCGCTACTGGGTGTCCGGTAATTTGGAAGATCTAAATCAAGCGGTGCAGTACCTCCGGCAAAGGCTCGAACAGACACCCATCGACTCCAGCGATCGCCCTGGATGCTTGAGTAATCTGGGAGCGATTTTAAGCACCCGATTTGACCAAACTGGAAGTTTGGCTGATTTAGAAGAGTCTATTCAACTTTGTGATGTAGCAGTTCAGCAAACTTCACCTGACTCTCCCGACTTGCCTTCACGTCTTACAAATCTAGGACATGGGCTGAGTACACGTTACCGTCTAGCAGGCAATTTGAAAGACCTAGAGCGAAGCCTGGCAGTGTATGAGAATGCGGTCAATCAAACCTCTTCTGAGGCTCCTTCTCTCGCCTCATATCTAAGTAACTGGGGTACTGCCCTAGAGGACTATTACTTCTACACCGGGCAACTTGTTCAACTGGAGCGATCGCTCCAGACTTATGCCGAGGCAGTCCAGAAGACTCCGCCTCACTCCCCAGACCTACCCATCTATTTGAACAATTTGGGCAATGGGCTGAGAACCTACTATTTACAAACAGGACGGTTAGACATTCTAGATCAGGCGATCGCCTGTTGTGAGCAAGCTGTCACCGCTACTGCCCCCGATTCACCGGATCAACCCGGTTATCTGGCGAACCTGGGTAATGCGCTCAGAAACCGTTATGGTTATACAGGAAACCTGGAAGACCTCAATCGGGCAATTCAGGCTTACCAGTCCTCTATGGAAAAGACTCCAGCCAATTCAACCTATCGACCCATGTTTCTTCATAACTGGGCAGTTGGGCTGAGGGATCGATACTTCCGAACCGGTCAACAGACGGATTTGGATCAGGCGATTCAGGGGTTTGAAGCTGCCGTCCATCAATCCCCTCCCGGTTCACCCGAACTCCCCGGTTATCTCAGTACCCTGGGTACTGCCCTAGACGATCGCTATAACCGCACAGGTAGTCTAGAAGATCTGGAACGGGCGATCGCCACTCATCGACAGGCGGTAGACCTGACTCCATCGGGTTCCCCCAATCTTCCCATTCACCTGAATAATCTGGGCAATGCGCTGCGGAATCACCACACCCGGACGCGCAATTTGCCCGATCTGGAACAGGCGATCGCTGCCTATCAACAAGCCGTAGATCTGACACCGTCTGACTCAGCGTATCTTGCCAGTCGTTTGAACAATTTGGCAAACAGCCTCAGAGACCGCTATACCCACACTGAAAATTTGCTGGATTTGGAGACAGCAATTCAAAATTATCAGCAGGCGATCGCCAAGACACCATCCGGCTCGTCAGAGATTGCACCTATCCAGAACAATCTGGGAAATGCGTTGAGGGATCAATTTCATCACACGGGACAACTGACCGACCTAAATCAGGCGATCGCTGCCTATGAGCAGGGCATCCAGCAAACTCCATTGCAGTCCCCGGAGTTACCCAGCCGTCAAAATAACCTGGCCAGTGCGTTGAAAGATCGCTTTACCCAAATTGGAGAGGATTCAGACCGGGTGCAGGCAAAAGACCTGTTTGAACAGGCAGCGATTCAGGGGCTGCAGATGGCACCAGAAGCAACAGTGCTGGCATCTCGCAGTTGGGGCAGTTGGGCAACAGAGCGGCAGGCATGGAGCGAGGCAGTCACGGCATATCGCTATAGTATGCATGCGATCGAGCAACTGTTTCGTACCCAACTTCTCCGCACCAGCAAGGAAACCTGGTTGCGAGAGGTGCAAGGCATTTCTGCCCAGGCTGCCTTTGCGCTGGCAAAAGTGGGGGACTTTGCTGGAGCAGTAGAAGCGTTGGAGCAGGGACTGGCTCGCTTATTGTCGGAAGTATTGGAGCATGATCGCGCGAATTTGGAACAACTCAAGGAATTAGGGCAAGGGGAATTGTGCGATCGCTATCAGGCGGTTACTGAGCAGTGGCAGGGGTTGCTCCAAGGACGGGGGACTTCGACTCAGCAGACTGATCCAAATTGGGCTGAATCTTTACAAGCTGTTCGAGTGGAATTAGAGGAGGCAATTGCTGCTATTCGCCAGGTATCCGGATACGAAGATTTTCTCAAACCACCAACGTTCAACACCATCAAATCTGCTGCCCAAGAGGTTCCACTGGTTTATATCGTGGTGACTGATACGGGCGGACTCGCGCTGATTCTCAATGCTAATGATGTTCTGGTAACACCCCTCTGGTTGCCTGACCTGACGGAAGCGGAATTGCGATCGCAATTAGTGGGTACTGATGCGGAGTCAGCCGTCAGCAGCTATCTCGGTGCCTATAGTAATTGGCGGCAAAATCAGCATGATGAGCATTCCCGTCAGGTCTGGTTCAACGCACTGGATAACACAACTCGTTGGCTCTGGCAGGTGCTCATGGGTTCCCTGGTGGAGGCAATGGGAACGGTTGAAACTGCCGTATTGATTCCGGTTGGGGTGTTAGGGCTACTTCCGCTCCATGCTGCCTGGACTGAAGATGCAACGTTGCCGACTGGACGGTGCTATGCGATCGATCGGCTAACGCTCACCTATGCACCAAATGCACGAGCTTTAAATGCAGCGCGGGCTATCGTCAGTCAGGTTGGTTCAGAGAGCATGTTGGCGATCGCCGATCCTCAACCTATCACTGCAGCTCCGCTTCATAATGCTGAGTACGAAGCTGCGGTAGCCACCTCAATGTTCTCCCAGCACCATATTCTCAAACATAGAGAGGCAACGAAATCAGCAGTACTGGCTGAATTACCGAAATATTCAATTCTTCATTGTTCTTGTCACGGATATGCAAATTTGGTGGAACCCCTAACCAGTGGTTTGGCAATGTCCAATGATGAAGTCCTCAGCCTGCGTGACTTATTGGATCTGCGTTTGACAGGTGCTCGGTTAGCGATTCTTTCTGCTTGTGAAACGGGCATCCCAGGGACAACTCTGCCTGATGAGGTGATTAGTTTACCGATAGGGCTGCTGCAAGCAGGATTTGCTGGAGTCACAGCATCTCTTTGGTCAGTCTCGGATAGCAGTACCACAATGATGATGTTCCAATTCTATGATCTATGGCGTTCTGAAAGGTTAGATCCTTGTGAAGCTTTGCGTCGAGTACAGCAGTGGCATCGAGATACAACTTGTGAGCAAAAGACAGCTTATTTCAGAAAGCTGCTTCTTAGCCCTAGTGAGAATGTCCTCGACAGAGCTACAGCAGATTGGCTGTATAAGTCATTGGTGCTAGCAGATCCCAAAGCTCGCGATTTTTCGCATCCTTTTTACTGGGCAGCTTTTACTTACACTGGTAGGTAAAGATTTGTTGTTTCATCTTATTAGTTCTAGGAATAAGCAGAAGATGCGTTGGTAAAGTCTGAGATGAGTCTAAACATTTTCTACAAAACCGATCTAGCTATGAACTTATTGCGACAATTAAGGAGATAACAATCTATCAACGTTGCAACTTAAATTCTGGAGGATTCAATGGATGAGAAACACCTTCAGGGTTACCAGCATCTGATTGAAAAGCTCTTGAACTGCTCTTACGGTCAGGAAGCAGAAATTTTACAGTCAAATGCAGAACTAATAGACCAGGAACTGTTGCAAGTAATGAGATGGCACGCCAAGCAATTTCAAGCACAGGGACAAACAAGTGCAGCAAAGTGGTTGCAGTGCCTAGCAGATCAGTTGTTGAAGACGCTGGGATTACCCGCTTGTAAAGGAGAACTCATTAAAAGCTGTTCTGAATCTCTCCAATTTCTATCAGAAGCTCTCCAGTGCATCGTTGACAATCGTGGCAATCGCGAAACCTTTTTCCATTTTTTGACATCCCATCAAAGCAAAATCACTGCTGATTTACAAGAAGTGTTACCAACCGCGTTCGCTCAATTTGAGAAGAGATTTTCAAGCGTAGAACAACAACTCATTGCACAACAGGTTAGCGCGTCACTGGCGATGGTGTTTGGAAATCTAATCGGCGCTTATCCACTTGGCAATCATTCTTTGAATGTCGAGTTAGCGATCGCTGCCTATTACCTTGCCTTACAGTTTTATACCTATGAAACTTATCCAGTTGATTGGGCACGAACTCAGAATAATTTAGCGCTTGCTTATCGGAATCGCATTGAGGGAAATCGGGCTAAAAATTTGGAACAAGCAATTCAAGCTTATCAGCTTGCGCTCCAAGTTCTAAACCATGAAACCTTTCCTGTCGAATGGGCACTCACTCAAAACAACATTGGGGTTGCCTACCAAGAACGCATTGAGGGGAATCGTGCTGAAAATTTGGAACAGGCGATTCAAGCCTTTCAGCTTGCTCTGAAGGTCAGAACTTGTGAGAATTACCCACTTGATTGGGCAATGACCCAAAATAATTTGGCGATTGCTTATATTGAGCGAATACAGGACGATCGTGCCGATAATTTAGAACGAGCAATTCAAGCCTGTCAACTAGCACTGCAAGTCCGAACTTGTGAAAATTTTCCCCTCGATTGGGCACAGACCCATCATAATCTCGCGATTGCTTATCTTGAACGGATACATGGTGATCGTGCCGATAATTTAGAACGAGCAATTCAAGCCTGTCAACTAGCACTGCAAGTCCGAACTGCTCAGACTTGTCCGCTTGATTGGGCGGCAACTCAAAACAACTTGGCTTCTGCCTATCGGGAGCGAATTCGTGGCGATCGTGCTGATAATTTGGAACGGGCAATTCAAGCCTATGAACTGGCGCTTCAGGTCCGAACTCGCGAAAACCTGCCGATTGCGTGGGCTGAAACTCAAAACAACTTGGCTTCTGCCTATCGGGAGCGAATTCGTGGCGATCGTGCTGATAATTTGGAACGGGCAATTCAAGCCTATGAACCGGCGCTTCAGGTCCGAACTCGCGAAAACCTGCCGATTGCGTGGGCTGAAACTCAAAGCAATCTCGCCATTGCTTATATTGAGCGAATACATGGCGATCGTGCCGATAATTTAGAGCGAGCAATTCAAACGGTTCAATTGGCATTGCAAGTCCAAACGCAGAAGGATTTGCCGATTGCATGGGCTGAGACACAACACAACTTGGCAGATGCTTACAATAAACGTATTTATGGTGATCGTGCCGATAATTTCAAACAAGCAATTCAAGCCTATGAACTGGCGCTTCAGGTCCGAACTCGCGAGAATCTGCCGATTAAGTGGGCAATGACCCAGAATAATTTAGCTGCTACCTACGCTGAGTCCAATTATGGCGATCGAGGTGAGAACCTGGAAAAAGCAATTGAGGCTTATCAACAGGTTCTCAAGTTTTACACACGTGAAAACTTTCCTGTTCAATGGGCAACTGTTCAAAATAACTTAGGGCTTGCATATCGAGATCGCGTTCGAGGAGAACCTTCTGAAAATTTTGATCGTGCTATCACAGCTTTCCGTCTCTGCTTAGAAATCTTTCATCCTGACCAAATGCCGAATGACTGTCGTAGAACAGCCAAACTTTTAGGAAATCTATTTGCAGACGGAAAACGTTATTCCGAGTCAATTCAACCTTATGAACTTGCACTTCAAGCAACCGAACAGCTTTATCGCTCCTCTCTTTTCCGCAGCAGCCAAGAGGCAGAACTGGCAGAGACAGGTGACTTATATCGACGGGCAGCTTATGCCTTTGCCCATGCCAGTGATTTACAGGCGGCTGTTGTCGCTATTGAACGGGGTCGTGCAAGGGGTCTCAGCGAAAGCTTAGAGCGAGATAGAGCAAATTTGAACCAAGTTAAACAGTCTGCGCCAGCCGTTTTCGCTAACTATCAACAAGTGGTCGTCAACTTGCGTCAACTAGAGATGCAGGAACGAGCAATGAACTCAACCTCAAGCCGCCCTCAATTAAGCCTAGACACTTTGCGTCAACGCGCCAGTCAACTTCATGAGGGTCTCAATACTGCCATCGCTGCCATTCGTGCCATTCCAGGATATGAAGATTTCCTCTCTGAACCTGACTTCACTGATATTGCAGCTGCTGTCCATCCAGATCAACCGCTTGTCTACCTGGTTACGACTGCGGCTGGAAGTCTAGCGCTGATTGTATATTCGTCTGATAAGCCTGAGCATCCAGAGATTGTCGTAGACTCAATCTGGTCAAATTCGCTAACTGATGAAACACTCCTAACACTCCTCGTCGGACCCGCTGATATCCCTGAGCAAGGAGGGTGGTTTGGCGCTTACAATCACCGCCGATCTAATCAAGATACCTGGTTCCAAACCCTTGTCCAAGTGACTCAGCAGCTTTGGGATAGTTTGATGGAATCGGTCTTGACTCATTTAACCGATCTAGGCGTTCGGAAAGCAGTTCTGATCCCGACCGGTTTCCTGGGGCTACTTCCCCTTCATGCTGCCTGGACTGCTGACCCAAGCACTCCCACCGGAAGACGTTACGCTCTCGATGTCATTACTTTCACCTATGCTCCTAACGCCCGTTCACTTGTAGCTGCCCGTGAAATTCGCGATCGCACTGTTCCGACTTTACTGTTAGCGATCGATAATCCACAACCTACTCAATGCACTTACTTATCTAACTCGGAACAGGAAGTGCAAGCAGCAATTTCTCATTTCCCAAACCATAAGGTGCTTCCTAAAGAACAAGCTACTCGCGATGCTGTTTTAGCAGCATTATCCAAATATCCCGTTCTCCATTTCTCCTGTCACGGCTATGCCAACCTTGCCAGTCCTCTCGATAGTGGCTTATTAATGTCCAATGATCAACTCCTTACTCTGCGCGACTTCTTTAGCCTAGATTTCTTGAACCTCCAGGACAAATCGCAGGGGATTCGCATTGCCATTCTTTCTGCCTGTGAAACAGGTCTACCAGGTATGGAGCTACCAGATGAAGTGATTAACCTTCCAACAGGATTACTACAAGCTGGCGTAGGTGGCATTGTTTCTTCCCTGTGGTCTGTCGCTGATCTTAGTACGATGATCATGCTCACCCGCTTCTACGACCTCTGGCGTAACGATAAGCTAGAGCCAGCCACGGCTCTGCGTCAGGCCCAGCTTTGGGTACGGGATACCACTAGCCAGCAAAAAGCGAAATATTTTCAAGAGACTAATCCTGACCTTTTTCAATCACTGATCCTGCGTGCCCCCCATTACTTTGCCCATCCATTCCACTGGGCTGCTTTCACCTATGTTGGTGTTTGATACGCTTACCGTCTATTCCCCTGCTGATCGAGGAGAAGCGATATGTATACTTCTGAAGATGTGTTGCGAGCAGCCAGAGAGATTCGAGACCAATTACCAGAGTTGCTCGGAGAAGAGTATACCCAACTTATTGACCAACCATTACTTGATCTACTGATTCAAGCGGATGATGGTCAGCCAGTTGATAACCAAATCTTAGAATTGTTGGCATCTCAAGAAGCGACGCGCTTATGGATGCTTGAATTTTTGAAAAAGGAAAACAAACTGCCAGCAGATATCACAAAGGATGTAACGAGAGGTGGTTGGCGACCCCCAGGAAATATATTTCCACCCACTGAAAATGGGGATGGAACAAATCCATACTTGTATTTTTGTCCACATTTGGGATGTAACTATACCTGGGAACGCTCTGATATCGCAGAACCTGTTGGAACCTGCCCAATTCATGATTGTGAGCTTGTTCAAAAGATAAGCCTGAACCAAAATGCCGACTAACTTTCTCCAAAGCCTCACCGGCAAACTGGCAGAAAACTGGATTGCCAATCTATTGACTCCTGCCTTTATCTTTTGGGCCGGAGGCTTAGGAGCATGGGTATGGCGCTTTGGTTGGAAAGATCTCGAGAATTGGTTTACCAGCCTATCTGAACCCATCAAATATGTGGTGCTAGTTGCCAGCCTGCTGATAGTTACAACCTCTGCGGTTGTGATTCAACGGTTCGATCTGGGAGTTATCCGGCTTTTGGAAGGTTATTGGCCACGCTGGTTGAACCCATTACGACATTGGTTAGCGCAGCGACAATTAACCCAACAAAGGCGCATCTCCTGGCGGCTGCAATTCTTGAAAAGGAAGAATAGAGTTGGATTAACTGCTAAAGAACTGGCCCGATATTGGGAAAGCTACTGGCCCTTTTGGTTACAACCCCTTCGTCGCTACTTTAGCCCCAACCGTTATGCCTTAGTCAGCCATTCTGAAGTATCCAGTAGAAAAAACACGCCCCTGCAACGGTGGTTGATTAGACCTCGTCAGTATCGTTTGGTCACAGAGCAAAGAGAATATCTGAGACAACTCAAGCAACGCTTCCAGGTCTTAAAGCGAAAACATGCTGAAACAGGAGCCATGACGGCTTTAACATTTGACCAATGGAACGAGTATGAAACGCTAAGAGTTTTCTGGCAGGAATATAAAAAGCGACAGAAAGGCTTAACACCCCAGGAAGGGAATGACTATGCAACTTTGGAATGGCAGTTAAAACAGTTTCCGTCTCGACCCGAAAATATGATGCCAACCCGGTTGGGCAATCTTTTGAGGGCTGCTGAAAATCGTCCCTTAGCAAAGTATGGGTTAGATCCTATTATTTGCTGGCCTAGCTTTTGGTTAGTCTTACCAGACAGTGCCAAAAAGGAATTGCAAGAGGCAAGAGCCTACCTCGACAACGCTGCTCGATTCTGGCTGTGGAGTTTGCTTTTTACAATCTGGGCTATCTGGGCCTGGTGGGCTGCACCAGTGGGTCTGCTTTCAGCTCTTTTCACCTACTACTGGTGGATACTTGGCGCAGCCGCAACCTATGGAGATCTGTTAGAAGCCGCTTTCGATACTCATCGCATTGCGCTCTATAAATCCTTGCGCTGGAAACTCCCTAGTCAACCAAAAGGCGAAGACAAATACGGAGAGGAAATTACCCGGTACCTCTGGCGAGGTCCTGATGAATTGATGCCTGATTTTTTTGATCCTCCTCCAAAATAAAGGCTTTCTAGTTCAGTTTCCAGCTCTAAAATTTAGTCATGAAAATAGAACATTGCATCGAACATATCTTTAAACAATGACCAGGAAGATGAATGGAAACTACCATGAGATTTATTTTCATCTAATTCAAGATCTGCTCAATTGCCCAACTGATCAAGAACTGGATCTGCTACATAAAAATGCAGAGTTAATCAACTTAGAATTTATACAAATTTTACAGCAGCAGATAACTCAGTTGATAAATCAGGGCAAGGTAAGAGCCGTCCAACGCTTGCAAAATTTCATGCAACGACTGGGGAAAGCTCTTACTTTTTGGTCGGAAATTTTAGATGAATTTGAGAAGAATAAGGAGAAAGAAGAACCTATCTATTTTTTCTTAAATAGTAACCTAAATCAACTAAATCAAGATTTTCTGATCATGCTGCCTCTTGCAACTAGTCTGATCGTGCAGAAAAATCCTGGGGGGGCTGAGGCAATTGCTAACAGCTTTAGCATGTTGGGACATCTACTCACACAATTGCCTGGTGAACAGCGTGCACTTAATTTGGAGATAGCAATTACTGCCTATAACCAGAGCTTAAAAGTTTATACTCGTGAGGCTTATCCCAGTGATTGGGCTAGAACACAAGCTAATTTAGCTACCACCTACCGAGAGCGTATTCGGGGTGAGAAAACTAAGAATATAGAGATTGCAATTTCAGCTTATGGGCAAGCATTGCAAATCTTGACCTATGAGACATACCCAACTGAGTGGGCTAATGTCCAAAGCAGTCTTGCTGCCGCTTATTATGAACGAATTCAAGGTAAGAAGGCTGAAAATCTGGAAAAGTCTATTAGCTTTTGTCAGCAGGCATTTCGAGTTTATACGTGTGACAACTTTGCGAATGGCTGGGCACGTACGCATGTTTACTTAGCGAATTCCTGCCGGGAGCGGATTCAGGGCGTTCGAGCTGAAAATCTTGAACAATCTATTGCAGCATATGAACAAGCGTTACAGGTTTATACACTTGAGAGAACCCCAATCGACTGGGCGATGACGCAGTCTAATCTGGCTACTGCCTATGGCGATCGCATTAAAGGCGATCGATGGGAGAACCTGGAAACAGCAATTACCTATTGTCAGCAGTGCCTACAGGTCTTTACCTCAGAAAATTTCCCATTTTACTGGGCTCAAGCCCAAATCAATCTCGCTAGCATTTACTTGCTTCGGATTAAAGGCGACCGACCTGAAAACCTGGAAAACGCCATTACTTGTTACCAAAAGGCACTATCAGTACTGACTCGTGAAGATTTTCCTGTTCAATGGGCTGCAATCCAGACTAATCTGGGCACTGCTTACCGTTTGCGTGTTCGCGGCAAGGAATCCGAGAATCTGGAACAAGCTATGGCGGCATATGCCCAAGTGTTGGAGGTTCATACTCAAAAAGCTTTTCCCGTTGAATGGGCCAGAACCCAAACTAGCTTAGCTTCTGCCTATTACGAACGTATTCGAGGATCTCGTTCAGAGAATTTAGAGCAATCAATTATCTGCTGCCAGCAAGCGTTGCAAGTAAGGACTTTTAAAGACTTCCCTAACGAGTGGGCCACTACCCAAACTATCCTGGGCAGTGCTTACCGTGAGCGGATTCAAGGAGATCCGGTTGACAACGTAGAGCAGGCTATCACTTGCTATCAAAACGCCTTGCAGGTGAGAACCCTGGAAGCATCACCTATTCAGTGGGCTAGCACTCAACTTAGACTCGCTAATGCTTATTGTAAGCGTATTCGAGGTAGACGAGATCAAAATCTGGAACAGGCTGCGACTTGCTATCGGAATAGCTTGGATATTTTCCGCCCTGATTATTTGCCGGATAATTGCCGTGGTGTTGCTCGGCAATTGGCTGCTTTGTATACGGATGCAGAAAACTGGTCAGATGCCAAACTAATTTATCAACAGGCACTCCAAGCTAGTGAAATTTTGTATCAATCTTGTTTGCTCCCAGGCAGCAAAATAGCTGAACTTGAGCAAACAGGTAATCTCCACCGTCAAGCAGCCTTTGTTTTCGCAAAGGTAGGTGATTTGCAAACCGCAGTGCTTACCCTGGAGCAAGGACGAGCTAGGAGCATGAGTGAATCCCTAGAACGGGATCGTGCGAATCTGGATCGTTTGAAGCAAAATGCGCCAAGTCAGTACGAGAATTATCAATCTGCGGTTGAGCAACTCCGGCAAATTGAAGATGAAGAACGTACCCTCGATAGTGAGTTGGGTTCCAGGCGGCAAGAGATTACTCCAGAAGCCTTGCGGGATCGTGCGCTTCAGGCACATGAGTTAATTACTCAGGCAATCACACAAATTTGCCAGGTAACTGGCTATAGTGACTTCCTTGACCAGCCAAGCTTCGGTGACATTGAATCGGAGATTGCTCCTGATTGTCCGATAGTGTATTTAGTTTCTACATCTAAGGGCAGCCTTGCTCTTATCGTCACCCAAAACGGCATTAATCCTCTGTGGTTTAATGATTTTACCGAAACCACGCTGCAAAAACTCGTAAAAAATTGGTTTACTGTTTACGAAAATTACAAACAGAAGCAACAGGCATGGACACAGGTTCAAAAGCTTCACCCTGTATGGCAGGAATTCCAGACAGACCAAAGTAGAGAGAAAGAGCAAGCATGGCTGGAGATACAGAACAATCATCCTGTATGGAAGAAGTTGGAAAAGAGCCATCAGGATTGGCTCGAAATCATCAGTACTGGCACCCACCAACTTTGGCTCTCCCTGATGGCACCTCTGCTCAACCATCTCCAGCAACACAACTTCCAGCAAGCCGCTCTGATTCCAACTGGATTGCTCGAATTATTTCCTCTTCATGCTGCCTGGACTAATGATCCCAGCACTCCTACGGGACAACGCTACGCTCTAGATACCATTACCTTCACCTATGCTCCCAACGCTCGTTCTTTAACAGCCGCTCGGAAAATTAGTAATCGGACTCCAGCCAACTCAATGTTAGCGATCGATAATCCTACCAAGGATTTGCTCAATTCTGAACGAGAAGTGCAAGCAGCCATCTCCTACTTCCCCCAGCATCAAGTCCTTTTTCATAACCAAGCCACTGACGATGCTGTTTTAACCGCATTACCCAATTATTCCGTTCTCCATTTCTCCTGTCATGGCTACGCTAATCTAGGGAATCCCCTTCGCAGCGGACTACTAATGGCGAATCAGAAATTTCTCACCTTGAACGATTTCTTCAAACTCAAACTTCGAGGCATTCGCCTCGCCATCCTTTCTGCCTGTGAAACTGGCTTGTCGGGTACAGAGCTGCCAGATGAAGTGATCAGCCTTCCGACAGGACTATTACAAGCTGGAGTAAGTGGCATAGTCTCTTCCCTCTGGTCAGTTTCTGAACTCAGCACAATGGTGCTACTCACTCGCTTCTATGACCTCTGGCGCAAAGACGATCTGGTACCCGCTGCTGCTCTGAGAGAGGCCCAGCGTTGGGTTCGAGACACCACCAGCCAGCAAAAAGCAAAGTATTTTAAGGAAACCAACCCTGACATTTTCCAAGCACTCATACTGCTTCACCCTGCTTACTTTTCCCACCCATTCCATTGGGCAGCCTTCAACTACACCGGAGTGTGAGGAGAATGGTAGAAAGATTTAGATTTGATACTTAATCCCGATAGTTATGTCTGTAGAAACTTCAGAAAATCCATCCCAATTTTTAGCTGAAGTTTTGCGCTGCATCGCCTCTCATCAGGGTGCAGCGGAGCCAGTCTATCAATTCTTGAATGAAAACCAGGAAAGACTAAACGATCGCCTCCTGCAAGCCCTACCCACAATTGTCTCAGCATTATTCAGCAAATTTCCAGAAGAGCAAAAACAACCCATCGCGGCTGCGCTGACCAACTTTGGCAGGCTGATCCAAGAGTTTCCTGCTGGTCAGCAGGAGGTAAATATTGAATTAGCTATTGCCGCCTACCAGCAAGCCCTACAGATTTTTACTCACGAGACATCTCCTATTACATGGGCAATGATTCAAACCAATTTGGGCAGTGCTTACTATTCCCGGATTCGGGAGGATCGAGCGGAAAATCTAGAACAGGCAATTAATGCGTTCCAGCAAGCTTTGAGAGTTTATTCTCAAAAGGAATTTCCGGTTCAATGGGCTTCGGTTCAAAACAATCTGGGCAGTGCCTACAGCGATCGCATCCGACACGATCGGGCGGAGAATCTGGAACAGGCGATCGCCTCTTACCAGCAAGCTCTCAAGGTAAGAACTCGTGAGCAGTTCCCTATTGAATGGGCAACCACTCAGACTAATCTGGGCAGTGTCTACAGTGAGCGAATTCGAGGCGATCGTGCCGAAAACTTGGAGCGGGCAATTGATGCTCTCCAACAAGCCCTCCAAGTTGTAACTCATGAGGAGTTCCCTATTGAGTGGGCTGCTGCCCAGAAAAATCTTGGTAATGCTTACAGTGAACGCATTGAAGGAGATACAGCCGACAACCTAGAACAGGCACTCGTAGCCTGTCAGCAAGCCCTAAGAGTCTATCTTCCTGAGGAATTCCCAGTTGATTGGGCAACTACTCAGATTAACCTGGGCACTGCATACCGAAACCTTACCCAGGGGGATCGGTCTGAAAATCTGGAGCGGTCGATAACAGCTTATCAGCAAGCCATGCCAGTGATTACTCGTGAGAAATTCCCAATCGAGTGGGCAACACTTCAAAGTGGCATGGGGAATGCTTACTACTTCCGGCTCCAAGGTGATCGGGCTGAGAATCTAGAGCAGGCGATCGCCCTCTATCAACAAGCCTTGCAGGTATTTACTCATCAAGAATTTCCGATTCAATGGGCAATGATCCAGAACAACCTCAGTAATGCTTATACTGAGCGCATCCGAGCCGATCGATCTGAGAATTTGGAGCAGGCGATTGAAGCCTCTCAACATGCTCTCCAAGTGCTGACTCATCAACAATTTCCTATTGAGTGGTCAAAAGCTCAGAATAACCTTGGTAATGCTTACAGCGATCGTCTACGCGGTAACCGTGCTGAAAATTTAGAGTGGGCGATTGAGGCATACTATCAAGCACTGAGAGTTAGAACTCGTGAAAAATTTCCGATTCAATGGGCTTCAACCCAAAACAATCTCGGCACTGCTTACCGCGAGCGCATACGTGGTGATCGACCTGAGAACTTGGAGCAAGCCATTGATGCTTATCAGAAGGCTTTGCAAGTTTATACCCCTGAGCAATTTCCAGTTGATTGGGCAATGACCCAAAACAATCTTGGTAATGCCTACAGCGATCGACTTCAGGGCAATCTCGCCGATAATTTGGAGCTGGCAATTCACGCTTATCAGAAGGCTTTGCAAGTTTATACCCCTGAGCAATTTCCAGTTGATTGGGCAATGACCCAAAACAATCTTGGTAATGTTTACAGTAAACAGGTTCAAAGTGCTTCCCGTGACAAGCTGGATCTAGCAATTGCGGCCTATCAGCAAGCCTTACAGGTCTACACACCAGAACTGCTGCCCAATTCTTGCCGGGGAACGGCTCGTTCACTAGGAAATCTTTACGCTGATCATCATTGTTGGACGGAAGCAGTTGCAGCCTACAAGCAAGCCATTCAAGCAACAGAACTGCTTTATCAGGCATCCATCCTCCGCAGTGGACAGGAAATAGAATTAGTTGAAACCGATAACCTCTTTCGTCAGGCAGCGTTTGCCCAAGCTAAAGCGAATGACCTACAAGCAGCAGCGGTAACTCTGGAACGAGGACGAGCACGTGGCTTGAGTGAAACACTGGAACGCGATCGCGCTGACCTAACTCAATTAGCCAAATTATCTCCCGATCGCTATCAGCAGTATCAAACTGCGGTTGAAGCCCTACGCCAACTAGAATCTGAAGAACGATTAGCTAATGCGCCAACTCGAACCGAGCGTCTGCCTCTGTCTTCAGAGGAACTCCGCCAACGTGCCGATCAAATTCGCCAAGCATTCAGGACGGTGATTGAGTCTATTCGTCAACTGTCTGGCTATGAAAACTTTCTCGCCCAACCTGATTTCAACGATATCGTCGTTGCCCTTCAACCCGATCAGCCCCTAGTCTATCTCACCCCTACTACTAACGGCAGTTTGAGTCTGATCCTGGAGGCTATCCCAGAAGGCACTTCCATCCAACCCGTTTGGCAAGAAACTTTCACCGAAACCGATTTGCGAACCCTTCTGTTTGGTGTAAGCAATGACACTACACTAGGAGGCTGGTTTGAAGCCTACAGCAATCAGCAAACTAATCGAGATGCCTGGTTAGCAACGATGGATCAGGTTACTGAGCGGTTGTGGTCAGATCTGATGGAACCGATCGTGTCCTATCTCAGCCAGTTAGGAGTAAACCAGTCTGTTCTTATTCCTACTGGGTTGCTTGTCTTTCTGCCCCTTCATGCTGCCTGGACTATGGATGGTACTTGCCCTACAGGTCGCCACTACGCATTGGATACGATTCGGTTCAGCTACATTCCTAATGCTCAGTCTCTTCAGACAGCACGAGCCATTGCCGATCGCACGTTAGCCCATGCGCTGCTGGCTGTGGATGAACCCCGTCCTACGACTGCCATGCACCTCCCTAACTCTGTCCATGAGGTGCAGATGGCGATCGCATCTCTCCCAGCTCACACTCTGCTTCGCCATGAGCAAGCTACCCGCTCAGCTATGCAGGAACTGCTGCCTCAGCATACTGCCCTCCATTTTTCTGGTCATGGGTTTGCTCAGCTAGATTCCCCTCTCGATAGCGGATTAGTCATGGCACATGACGAAATTCTGACCTTGAGAGACCTGCTCGACCTCAAGCTCCCGGGCATTCGCCTTGCCATCCTTTCTGCCTGCGAGACGGGTTTGCCCGGAACCCAACTCCCCGATGAAGTCATCAGCCTCCCCACCGGATTGCTCCAGGCAGGAGTTGCTGGAGTGGTCGCCTCTCTCTGGTCGGTCGCAGATATCAGCACCATGATGCTGCTCGTGCGCTTCTATAGTTTCTGGCAGGAAGATAACCTCAACCCTGCTGAAGCTCTATGTCAAGCCCAGCAATGGGTACGCGACACGACAAATGGTGAAAAACTCGCCTATTTCAAATGCTTGATGCAGGAATCATCTGCCAGCAAAACGCCTGCTAGCACAGTCGATTACCTCTACAAGGCTTTGATTTTCTCTCGTCCGGGCGATCGCGATTTTGCCCATCCGTTTCACTGGGCCGCATTCAATTATGTAGGGGCGTAAGAGAATGCTTCGAGTATATCTTCTCACCATTTGATAATTTTTTACAACAATAATTAATATTAATAATACAATTTTTCGCCTAAAGAATTGCAGGTAGCTTTCTTCAATCCTATCAACCAAGTTTGACCACAGCCAACAAACCTAATCTTTCATTTCTTGGCGAGTAAACTCCTTCTCTGATTACTCATAGTTCTTCTCAGGGGCTATCTAGTTTGAAGTGTTACACTCGTTCTTTATAAAAAGTGTTTTTATTGATGCTATTCAATAGAATTATTACAAGCTTTTTCCTAATCAACCTTTTGTATTTTGCCAACCTCAGCTCTTGCATACATCTTGCTAATACCAATTCTATATGAGGCTGCACCTATTTAAGAGGGGTGTGAAGGGGGCATTGCCCCCTTCACACCCCTTTAATTCAGCGCAGCCTCATATAGAAACGGTATAAGACACGAGAATTTATATTTCTTATCCTATTACAACATCCAAGTACTATTTTAACAACTCTTATTCAATTGTCATTTCATTAGCAAAACTAAATAGTGAAAGTGTATTTTATTATTGTTTTAAGCTGAGAAGAACTGTGATTAGTTATAATACTATAGAGTTAAAGACTTTAGCAAAGAAGTTCCTTAAAATTTAATTTTCCAAACTTTCATAACCAATGAAAGATTTTTAGATTCAAGAAATATGTAGGAGGTTCTAGTATGTTTTTGCTATCAGGACTTAAGAATCTCTTTTCACTGACATCTACTGATCCTGATGTAATACTGGATAATTTAGAGTCTGATAGTGACATAATTCGAGGAATTGCGTCAGGCACACTTTGGATTTTAGAATCGCGCGAAGGAATTCCATCCAGGACTGTTCCTCGCATTGTGAGAGCATTACACCGTGAAGAGGAAAGTCTCAAAATTGTTTTTGACTTGTTCAAGGTATTATATCACCTTGATACTAATGAAGCTTTGAAGGGATTAAATCAGTATCTGAAACGAATGGCTAGGTATCTAGTTGAAAGTGATGAAGAAGTTCACAAAGGAGAAGGGCGAGTATTGCAGTTAATTGCTCAAGACGTTTCTGCTATACATTCGGTGCACGCAAATCGTACATGGGCAACTTTCTTCTTTGATGATGGACGTGAATTAATAAAACCAGATCTAGAAAGCTTTCATGCTGTTCGCATTGCATTATTTCATGTTGTAATTAACCCTGAAAGTAGCTGGAATTACAAAATAAGAAGCTTTCGTGCTCTTGAAACGATCGATCCATCATTACTAGATCTGCTTTCGCCAGATGTTCGGCAGAAATATAAGATGGGTGTGCAAGTTTCAGATGCTATTGCAAATTCAGCAAAGGGGATATTAAAGGCAAGTGTTCAAACTTCTACAAACGCTTTCCTTAGAAGCCTTTTCCCAAATTTTGAAAGTCGATTCTTGCTCGATGCACTTTTCAAGAATATCAATAAAAACTCTTCTCATCAGGAAGATGAACAATATGATGTGTCATCGTACGATACGATTCAACTTCCAGATGGAACAAAGCTTGGTCTACCAGAGCTGAGCCAGATTTCAGATAAAGAGCTGCTTAATTTTCTTAAACAGCTTGTCTATGCCCTAACATGACTTTCTTAGCTCAGCTCTAAACGAGTAATTTTCATAGATCAATTTCTGTAAAAATCCAATTTTGGTATGAGCTAGTTTGCCTCTATAACAAGGAGGATAATGCGTTGCTGAAGCAATTTATTACTGGGCTTATTAGTCCCATCCTGAGCTTTAGACGACAGGAAGTTATTGGTAAAACATTTGGGGAAGATACCTCTCTAGATCCATATCTTGATTGTCTAAAAGCACTTTTGCTAGAGACTGCCAAGAGTCAAGGTAAGCCAGAAAAGGTGTATCCTCTACTACAAGAAAATTTAAGTAAGTTGAACACTTACTTGGCTCAAGTATTTGAAAACTGGGGTAGAGAGGTTCTTCTGAGCATATCAGCAGAGGAAGCACACCTACTTGGCGCAGTTACAGAGGACTTTAGCGAACTAATACAAGAATTTCCTTTTGGTAATCGTTCAGATAAACAGGAAATCGCGATGACTGGTTATAAGCTAGCAAGTGATTTCTTAGCAATCAATGGGAAGTCTGTATTGTGGGCTAATGTCCAGAAAGAGCTTGGTAAAGCTCTTTCTATTCGTCTTCTAGGAGATCGAGCGGATAACCTTGAGCAAGCTATTCTTCACCTGTACGAGTCGCTCCGGATTTTTACGTTAGATGCCGACCCTGAACAATGGGCTAGTGTGCATCACCTGCTAGGGGGAATTTATATTGAGCGCATTCGGGGAGAGCAGCCTAGAAATATAGAACAGGCTATCTTTCACTCCCAGCAAGCGTTACGAATATTTCAACCGAACACTCATCCCGAACAGTGGGCTGGTACTCAAGGTAACTTAGCGACTGCATTTCTCCATCGTATCCAGGGAGAACGAGCAGCGAATTTAGAACAAGCCATAGATGGCTATCAGAAAATACTGGGGGTGTTTTCCATCTATACTCACCCTCAGGAGTGGGCTAGTACACAGGACAATTTGGGATCTGCCTATCTACAGCGTGTGCAAGGAACACGAGCCGATAACTTAGAGCGAGCTATTGAATGTTTCCATCAAGCACAGCCAGTCTTTGAGTACGATGTATTTCCAGATAAATGGGCAGGGACTCAGCAAAATTTAGGTGTAGCTTATATCCACAGAATTAACGGACAACGAGGCGATAATCTGGAACAGTCTATTCGTTGTTTTCAGGAGTCGCTGAAGGTTTACACGCAAGAGTCCTACTCAAATGATTGGGCAATGATTCAAATGAATTTAGCTAACGCTTACCGTGGGCGTATTGTGGGTAACCGAGCATCTAATTTGGAACAAGCTCGCTCTTATGCTGAAAAAGCCTTGCAAGTCTATACCAAAGCAACATTCCCAGAGAATTGGGCAAGGACTCAGAATGCATTGTCGGCTCTCTATCTAGATCGTATTGAAGGAGATAGAGCGGACAATCTTGAGCAGTCGATCTCCTACTCCTTACAAGTTTTAGAAAATTGCGATCGCGGTGCTTGTCCAGAACAGTGGGCGCAGGCTCATCTTAACTTAGGAGCTGGTTATGCAAAACGGCTTCGAGGAGAACGAGCAAAAAATTTAGAGCAAAGCATTACTCATTGTCAAAAGGCGATAGAAGTTTATACTAAAACGGATTTCCCAGAAGAGTGGGCAAGTGCCAAAAATAATTTAGGGATGGCTTCCTTATACCGTTTATCTGGGAATCGGACAGAAAACTTGAAGCAATCAATTGATCATCTTCAACAGGCATTGACAGTACGGCTTGAAAAGGCATCTCCCATTTATTCAGCGATAGCTCAGCTTAATCTAGGAAGTGCTTATCTTGAGATGTCTTATCTTGATCATGTCCAAGAACAAAAAGCTGAGAGTCAAGAGAAAGCAATTGACTACTTCCGGCAGGTTTTCCACGTTTGTGCAAAGGATGATTTTCCTCATGGTTGGGCTACAAGTCAACAAAATTTAGGCGCTGTTTACTCCCGCCGTATTCTGGGCAAGCCAGAAGAAAATATAAAGAATGCGATTGAAGCGTATCAAAAAGCAATAGAAACTTTTCAAGCTGAATCATTGCCAGTTGATTGTCGTAGAACAGCCCAAAATTTAGGTAATCTCCATTTTGAGCAACGACACTGGGAAGCCGCAGCCGTAGGCTATTTAACTGCTTTGACTGCTGCTAAAACGCTTTATAAATCTTGCCTTCTCATTGATAGCAAAGCTGTTGAACTGGCAGAAACCGCAGATTTACCTCGTCGGGCAACCTATGCTTTAGCTCGCATCGGTAGGCTACAAGACGCTGTTCTCACCCTGGAGCAGAGCCGTGCCCGTGGACTCAGCGAAACCCTGGAACGAGATCGATCAGATCTGACAAAGCTCCAGCAAACACATCAGACGCTGTTTAAGCAATATCAGGACATCACCGCCCAGCTTCGTAGCCTAGAAACTCGACAGCGATTATGGATGACATCAGAGGAACACTATAGCCTCACCCCAGGAGCCTTCCGCGCTACAGCTCAACAACTACACAAAACCCTAACAGCAAAAATTGAGCAGATCCGCCAAGTGGAGGGCTATGCAGGCTTCTTGGCTCAACCCGGTTTCAGTGATATTCAACAAGCTGTTCGTCCTGGCATCCCTCTGGTTTACCTTGTCCCGACCCCTGCTGGTAGCCTTGCTCTCATCGTTACGCAGGACAGTATTATTGACGTGTGGTTTAATGACTTCACTGAGATCAGTTTGAGAGAGATCTTGACCAGCTGGTTTACTAGATACGCAGAGAATCAGCAGAAACAGCGAGACTGGACACAAGTCAAACAAACTCATCCTGTTTGGCAAGCATTCCAAGCGACCCAAAGTAAAGAACATGGACAAGCCTGGTCGGAAATAGAGAAAAATCATCCGGTATTCCAGAAAGCAAAAAAGAGTGAGCAAGCATGGTTGGACACGATTGATCAAGTCACCCACCAACTGTGGCAACCCCTGATGGCACCGCTGATCAATTGCCTGAAACAGCACTCCTGCCAGCAAGCTACCCTTATCCCCACCGGATACCTCAGTCTGCTGCCGCTCCATACAACCTGGATGGATGACCCAACCCAACCCACTGGCAAACGCTATGCCCTGGATGAGATTTGTTTTACCTACGCACCCAATGTCCGATCGCTCAATGCAGCAGCAGCTATTGCTCAACGCGTTAGGGTCGATTCGATTCTGGCGATTGATAACCCCCGCAACGACCTGCCCAATTCCAGTCGCGAAGTTGCTGCTGCTGTTGCCACTTTCCCACAGCCCAACGTTCTAAGCCATGAGGAAGCCACAGTACAATCTGTTCTCGCTGCTCTGCCTGACTGTAATTTCCTGCATCTCTCCTGTCACGGCACTGCCAACCTGAGTGAGCCGCTCAATAGCAGACTGCTCATGAGCAATGGAGTCCTCACCCTGCGCCAACTCCTCGACCTCAGACTGTCCAAACAGGGCGGCATTCGTCTCGCTATCCTCTCCGCCTGCGAAACCGGACTGATCGGGTTTGAACTTGTCGATGAAGCGATCGGACTTCCCACCGGATTGCTGCAAGCAGGCGTTGCTGGCGTGATTGCTTCTCTCTGGTCTGTGTCTGACCTGAGTACGATGATGCTCCTAATGCGGTTCTATGACTATTGGCGAAACGAGAGCCTGGAACCTGCTGCTGCTCTGCGTCATGCTCAACTTTGGATACGGGATTCCACTAGCCAGCAAAAAGCAACCTACTTTAAGGAAACCAATCCTGATATTTTCCAATCCCTCATATTGCTTGACCCTGATTACTTTGCCCACCCATTCCACTGGGCTGCATTCAGTTATGTTGGTGTTTAACCCTGGTTCAAAATCAACTCTTTGGTCAAAATAATTTTATATGTATACCTCTGAAGATGTTTTAGAAGCAGCTCGCGTCATTCGACTCTACCTCCCCGATTTATTGGAAGCAGAGACAGAAACCGTCGATCGCGCTTTAGCCGAATTACTGGCAAGAGCCGAATCTGGGGAAGCCGTTGATAACCAAATTTTGGAACTACTGGCAGAGCGTGACCCTACCCGTGAATGGACACGCCAATTCCTGATCGACAAAATGCCACCTCCAGTGATGCGGAGCTATGATCCTTTAGCTGGTTCCGTGTCGGTGATTGATGCCAATACCTTTGTCTGCGAAGTACCAGGCTGTCCTCGGGTTTGGTATAGACCTAAAGCGGGGATCGAACCACCCCTCTGCCAAGAACATAAAATGCCCTTGGTGCCAGCAAAATCTCAGACAACTTAAGGAGGCTCATGTACTCCAAATTTCTCGAAGGCATGACCGGTAAGGTAGCAGAACAGTGGGTAGCCAACCTGCTGACACCTGCCTTCGTGTTTTGGCTGGGAGGGCTAGCTGCTTGCATCTACCACTTTGGCTGGAATCCGCTTAAAGAATGGGTATTGAAACAGCCTCAATCCTTTCAGGTAAGTCTGCTAATTCTAGGTTTGATCGTGATTTTGACGTCAGCAGCGATCGTGCAAAGGGGCGATCGGATGATGCTGCGCTTCCTGGAGGGATACTGGCCCAAATGGATGAATTCACTGCGCCGAGTCCGTGCCCAGCGATATATCAAGCTATGGGAGCAAAACCTGCAAGACTGGAGCGAGTTACGTAGCAAATTACAAAATGAAGGGGAGAATAACCTTACCTCTGAGGAACTGAACAAATACGCTCAACTCGATTGGTTAATCGTACATTCCCCTTCTAAGAAGAACCAGTTCATGCCAACTCGTTTAGGGAATCTCCTGCGAACATCCGAATATCGCTCAAAGGAACGGTACGGATTAGATGCAGTTGTCTGCTGGCCTCGCCTCTGGCTGCTGCTGCCTGATAGCACTCGAAAAGAATTGCAGGAAGCTCGGGCTACCCTCAACACAGCTGTTCGGATTTGTCTTTGGAGCCTCCTCTTCTTGGTCTGGACTCCCCTGGCATGGTGGGCACCACTATTTGCCTTCCCCGCAGGTTGGTTGAGTTACCGCATGGTACTGAATACCGCTTCCGTCTACGTGGACTTGCTGGAAGCGACCTTTGACGTGCATCGCAATCTGCTCTATCAATCCCTACGAGTCAAGCTCCCTCAAAATCCACTCACAGAATCTAAGGATGGCAAAAAACTAACCCAATACCTATGGAGGGAGCCAGATCAGTCCATGCCTGATTTTTGGGATCCACCTCAGAAGTAAAGCTTGGTAGGTGCTAGAGAAACGTATAAAACAACCAACAGATTCTCTCTACACAGAATTTAGGCGATCCTTACAAGTAGGTCAGAATAGGACCATATACTATAGTTGTAGTCAAGTGAAGACCAAATTCCTTCAAGACTGAAACCCATGCTTGTCAATTGTTTCGAGTATACGAGAAGAATCTGTCCAGTTTTTTTCACTTAGTCCGCATTTAAATTTCACTTAGTCCGCAATAATAAAGTCTGGAACGCCCATAATTTCGTCCAAAAAATTTCACTTAGTCCGCAAACAGGAAATCAAACGCTCATTCATTCACTGCTTCTCATGGCTCTAATTGTTGCAGGCGAACGCAGTGGGGTTGGCAAAACGACCGTGACGCTGGCATTGCTGTCTTATTTGCAGCGTCAGAAGTTCCAGGTGCAATCCTTTAAGGTTGGCCCTGACTACATCGATCCGATGTTTCATCGCTATGTCACGGGTCGCCCATGTCGCAACCTTGACCCTGTGTTGACGTCGGAACGCTACGTGCAGCAGTGCTTCGATCGTGCTGTCCAAACGGCCACCCATGCTCTTGTAGAAGGGGTGATGGGATTATTTGACGGTGCTGCAGGGCGGAAAGACTTCGCCAGTACAGCTCACATCGCTCGTTTGCTCGATCTTCCCATCCTGCTGGTGCTGAATTGCAGCGGTATGTCCCACTCGATCGCCGCGATCGCCCATGGGTATCGCTCGCTCGATCCTCGTCTGAAGTTTGCAGGGGTTGTGCTCAATCGAGTTGGGAGCGATCGGCATCTGGAACTTCTCTCCGCCGCGCTGGAGCCGCTTAACATTCCTATTCTGGGAGTTTTGCGCCGCCAGGATGAGATTACCATCCCGGATCGACACTTGGGACTCATTCCCACGGCTGAACTGGGCAGTTTGGATACCATTCTCGATCGCTTAGCTCATTTAGGCGCAACGTGCTTTGACTGGACACAGTTGATGCCGTTGTTGGAGAGGCAGAAGGTAGAGGGCAGGAGGCAGGAGGCAGGGGAAGCAAGGGAAGTAGGGGACTCGATGCTTACAGCCTATACCCCATCCCCCATCTCCCATCCCCCATCCCCCATCCCCCATCCCCGCATCGCGATCGCCCAGGATTCTGCCTTTAGCTTCTACTATGCCGACAATTTAGACGTGCTCGAAGCGTTGGGAGCCGAGCTGATTCCCTGGAGTCCTCTACACGATCGCGCTCTGCCAGAGAATGTCCAGGGGCTTTACTTCGGTGGCGGTTTTCCAGAGGTGTTTGCCGAGCCGTTAGCTGCAAATGTTTCTGCCCGCCAAGCTGTCCAGACGGCAATTCAGGCAGGTATGCCGACCTATGCAGAATGCGGTGGCTTGATGTATCTATGCGAAAACATCACAAACTTTGAGGGGCAAGCGTTCCCAATGGTGGGCGTACTGCCAACAACAGCCGTAATGGGCAAACGACTGACGTTAGGCTATCGGCAGGCGATCGCACGTGAAGAAAGCCTCATGCTGGCAAAGGGCGCGATCGTTTGGGGGCATGAGTTTCATCGTTCTTATCTAGAAGATGAATCGCCGACGCCGCTTTTTGAGCTTAGAAGCCAAGCAGGAGAACAAGCGGAACCAACAATAAGCTCAACCTTTAGGCCTCAATGGGCTCTGGAATCAGAACATAAACCCTTGAATAAGCCTCATTCACGGGAAGGTTGGCAGCGTCCGCATCTGCATGCATCCTATCTTCACCTTCACTGGGGAGCCAATCCGGAGAGCCCCATCCGCTTTCTGAATTGTGCCAGTCGGTACTTCAAAACGCCTTCAATCAAAGTAGTATGAACACATGATCGAGGCACAGAAGCCTTCGTGCGATCGTCTATCCCGGTTTCAGCCTCTTTCTTTGCGCCAACCCTAGCTCAAATCCCTCACTTCAGCGAAAGCATGGGTTCATCACAGGGAATGCTAAAAGCACAACGACAGACGAATCGCGGGACACTATGAGAATCCTGTTGGTAGATGATGATGCTTTGCTGACTCAAACCCTTGCCAGCTATTTGATCACGCAGCACTACGTTGTTGACGTGGCAATGGACGGTGAAGCTGGATGGAGTTATGCTCAAGCAGCTAACTATGACTTGATCCTACTAGATATTGATTTACCAAAATTGGATGGTGTGCGGCTCTGTCAAACGCTGCGACAAGCCAAGTACACCATGCCGATTCTCTTATTGACTGCGCAGGGAGATAGTGCGGATAAAGTTCTAGGATTGGATGCTGGAGCCGATGATTACCTGGTCAAGCCTTGCACAACGGAAGAACTATCTGCGCGCATTCGCGCCTTGCTGCGCCGTCAGCATACGGCTATGCCAGTTCTCCAGTGGGGAGAGCTTTTGTTAGACCCCTGTACGTGTGAAGTCGTGTATCAAAAACAGGTGTTGCCCCTATCGCCTAAAGAGTATGGACTGTTGGAGCTCTTTCTCCGTAACCCTCAACGAGTTTTTAGCAGCAGTAGCATTCTGGAGCATCTTTGGGGCTTTGATGCACCTGGCGAAGAAACAATTAGAACCCACATCAAGCGCTTGCGTCGCAAACTCAAGGCAGCAGGGGTAGACGAGATAATCGACACCATTTATGGCATGGGCTACCGTCTCAAAGCCCTAACTGAACCTGAACCAGCCACGATCGACACGGCAAAAGCGGATCAGGCACGTGCTGCTGCGATCGCACTTTGGGAGCAATTCAAGCCGCCCATTTTGGAACGACTGCTGGGGTTAGAACAAACGGTTGCTGCGATGAAAGCAGGCAGTCTGTCCGAAACCATGCGGCAGACTGCGGCAAGAGATGCTCACAAACTAGCAGGCTCTCTTGGCATGTTTGGCTTCCCAAAAGGATCGTGTCTGGGGCAAGAGATCGAGGAGTGGTTCCGCACAATGAAGGGAACCAAATCGGTGGATCAACTAGACGCCTTGGTTACAGCTCTCCAGCAAGAACTTCAGCAAACGCCTCAGGCTTCTGATTCTAATTTACTGACGGCTCTATGCGAAGACTCTTTAAACAGTGAGCTGCTGACTTCGCAATCTCAGGACATACCGTTGAGAGAGAATCGATCGGTACGATCGCCCAACGCTTGCGCCTCTAACATTAAAGTGCTGGTTGTGGATGATGAACCACTCATTCTGAAAACCTTGCAGGAGTTCTTACCGCGCTGGGGCATTCATCCTGTCATGCTTAGCCATCCGTTAGACTTTTGGCGTATTCTGACTCGTGAAAAACCCGATTTGCTCATTTTGGATGTGGATATGCCTCACACCAACGGCATTGAACTCTGTCAAATGATCCGCCAAAGAAGTGAGTGGGACAAATTACCCATCTTGTTTCTTACCGCTCATCGCGATCCAGACATTGTCTTGCAACTTTACCGCGTTGGAGCCGATGATTATGTTGCGAAGCCGTTTACAGAATCAGAGATTATCACACGGATCTTTAATCGCTTAGAACGGAATCGGCTGCTGCAAACTACGCACGAACCAAGGCTTTAGCGATCACCGCTGTATTTCGCCGTCCCCTGCCGTATTCGCACTCCTATCTTCAGTCAGTTTTCTCATCTTTGGCTAGTGAGAATTAAGCTCTTAGTAGCGAATCATTGTCTCTTGCACACCGATCATGATGAATGTAAAACAAATTTTGGTCATTGATGATGAGGCAGACATCCGCGAGATTGCCAAAATGAGCTTACAAATCACAAAGCAGTGGAAGATTTTGACAGCAGCTACAGGTGAAGAAGGCATTGTGATTGCCAGCGAACATCAACCTGACGCCATCCTTCTAGACATTGTGATGCCAGATGTGGATGGGCTTATGATCCTTAAGGCGCTTAAAGACAACTCAGCAACGCAAGCAATCCCAGTCATTCTGCTAACCGCAACTGGAAATATTGCAACCCAACAGCAGTATGCGCTATTGGGTGCTAAAGCCGTGTTTACCAAACCGTTTGATCCAGGATTACTGGGAAATCAAATTGCAGCAGTTCTTAACTGGAAAACCGAATTGCCGTAGGGGCTGTCATCAATTACGGCTACACACTGCTTTCAGCAAAGATTCCAGCCCCTAGCCTGGTGTGTTGGGACGGGCGCGACACTGCTGATACCAAAGGTTTTTGAGCTGAATCGATGACGCGCCCTAAGTATTGGGCGCAAAACTCACAAAACGTTGAAATAGAGCAAAGCCCACAAGACGTTCTTAGCACTAACGCGATCGCCTACGATGCCTGACTCGATCGCCACTCTTCCTCCTCCTGCACTGCTTGCTGCTTGAGATGAATGTTTTTCAGGTGCTTCTTGACTGTATCCACAGAAATGTAGAGGTTTGTTGCAATAGATTTACGGCTACAGCCCGATCGCCGCAGCGACCAGACTTCTGTTTCACGAGGCGTTAGCCCCCACTTTTGGGCTTCAGCCAGCGCTAAGCTCTGGACTGATTGGTTCTGGTCTTGCAGCCGTAGCAGTAAGCAGGGACGTGAAGCAATCTCCAACGCTAACCACTGCGCCCGGATGCGGAACGTGGTTTTGGGCGTTACAACTTCGGTTTCAACGACCACTGGTTGACTAGGGCACAATTCTTTACTTTCAAGCAAAGATTGATAAATCCGTTGAATTTCACGGGGTAATGGATCTGACGAGCCATGCCATAACTGAGCATAAATGGCACGCGCCATGCCGTTGGCATAAACCAGATCGTGTTGATCGGTCATGACCATTACACCATCAATTAAACTTTCTAAAATCGATTGCAGTAAATGATCGAGACTGGTTGGGTACTTCATAATCATCTTGTTCATTGGGGGCTGAAATGAACGTTTTGTTGCCTTTTTGCACGAAAACTGTTTAAGCGAAAAACGCGATCGATCCCATACACACCACCGTTTGGTATCACAGCACTTTTAGTTATGACGGCTTAACCGCATCGTTCTTACATCCAGTTCTGTATAATCCAGACCTTGGATGAACCTTATCCGGCTAGCCGTAAGAAAAAGTAATACATTGACCCATCGCAAAGATTTATGCGCTTTCAGACGCACTATTGAGTAAAGTTCAGCCTGAGAAAGCATTAGTTATGGTTACAACCCGAATCGCCAAATTACGCATGGAAGACGTAATTTCTTTGAGTTCAGTCAATCGCATTGAAGCCGCTAGTGAACATTGACGGGCGATCGCAGTCACCCTTCTTTCTATGTACAGTCAGGCTTTTTCCTGCTACGTAGTGAACCTGAAATTGCAGCTAAAAACTAAGCAGCTACGCCCCATCCCCAAGGCTTATTACATGAACTGCTCTCTTGGATATGAGAGATAAGCGAAGCGAAGCTGCCATATCCCACCCAATTCAATCTATTAGTACCGATCTTTTCTCTGTCTGTCTCCACACAATTGAGTGATCTAGAGCAGGCTGATTAAAATTACAATTGAGATGACAAAAGCGCTAGGTTCCTGCAAGTAGTCAGACAACGAAATGTTACGGCTACATCTACTAACCTACAGCCGATTTTCTTTGCATTTAGAGCCACTTTCTCAAAAAATGCGCTCGTTCGATCGTGAACGCTTCTTCGAGCAATCAACTTCTTTAAGCAATCAAAGTGTTAAACGCCCGTGCGGCATTCGTTCTTACAACCAACCGCAGCATCACAGACCTTAGAGCTGATTTATAAAGAAAATCTGAAATACCACTGGACGAGGCTTGAGTAGATTCTAGACTTAACCGCCGTTGCGTCCTGCACTAGCGATGGACTCGCCTACCCGAAATTGCCCAGCCAAACCGGCAAGCCCTACCCAAGTGACCTCGGTGCTGCCGAATGGGGGCGGTTGCAGAAACTCATGTCCCCATCCAGAGGCTTTGGGAAGCTGGTGGAAGTGGATTGCCGAGAAATTCTCCATGGCATCTTTTAGGTTCCACGCATGGGGTGTCAGTGGGAAGTGTTACCCCACGGTCTGCCACCTTGTCGCACCGTGTACAACTACTTCAAGAAATGGCAGCGCCCAGGGATTTGGCAACAGATGCTTGACAAAGTGCGAGCGCAACTGCAAACGCATTTGGGGAGATAAGAGGATGCCACCGTTGCCATTGCCGATTCTCAATCGGTCAAGACAACGGAAACAAGGGGGCGGTCTACGGCTTTGATGGGGGCAAAAAGGGTAAAGGGCGTAAGCGTCATGTCGTCGTCGATTCGCAAGGATTCTTGATTGGGGTGCTGGTCACCGAAGCCAATGCTTCAAAGCGGTTAGGAGCGATCGCTTGTTGAATGAAGCACTGGTGGCAGCAGGGTATGCGATCGTCACCCCTCATCCACCCAATAGCAAGTACGACCAACGCCTCGCCCAGGCGCAGGAACATGCCAGAGTGCTAGGTCTCGGTCTTTGGAACCCTAAACAGCCAATACGATTGAACCCAGCGGAGTTTCGGAGTCAACAGCGGCAGAATCTAGGGAGTGGGGAGTAGGGCGTGTGTCCTTCACTATGATTTATATTGAGACTGGATTTTCTCCGAACTCAATCTCAGTCAAATTAGTTAAGGACTGAAGTGGACTGAGGTCAGTAATTTGATTTCTATATAAGCTTAAAGCACGTAACTGACTCGAAAATAAACCCCACAGTCAAGTGACTGGAGCGGCGGCTTGAGGCTGGAGTAGGACCTGGTAGCCGAGCTTTTCCAGTCGTTTAACCAACCGTTTGCTCGTGGCCTCTGGGCGCTGTTGGTCAAAGTAATTGGCTCCTAACTCGCGATAAGGCTCTTGGCGCTGAAGCAAGTGATAAACAATGACGAGGATGGAATGAGCGACCGCAACAGCGGCACGTTTCTTGCCACGGCGGCGGGTAAGACGCCAAAACTGGGCGGCGAGATACGTCTTGGTATGCGTCAACGCATGCGCTGATTGCACCAGTGCTGCCCGCAACAACCGATTGCCATAGCGTGTTTTACCGGCCAATCGCTTACCGGCACTTTCATGGTTACCGGGCGCTAAGCCGGCCCAGGCTGCCAAATGACTGGCACTCGGAAAGCGACTCATGTCAGTACCAATTTCGGAGACAATCAGCTCGGCCGTCTGCCGCCCCACCCCAGGAATGGTATCCAGTAGTTGCACCGCCGCCTCAAACGGTTGGCAGAAGACCACAATCTGCTCATTGAACTGTGCAATCGTCTCCTCAATACTGTCAATCTGGCTCAGCAAGGCGGCCAAAATGAAGCGATGATGGGGGCGCACGCGTCCGTCCAAGGCTTGCACTAACTGTTCCCGTTTGAGGCGCAGTCGCCCTTTGGCTAGCTCTGCCATCGCTTCTGGGCTGGTTTGCCCGTCCACCAGAGCGGCCAACATTGCTCGACCAGAGGCACCCATGACATTCGATGCCACACAACCGAGTTTGATGTTAGCGGCTTCTAGGACTTTTTGAACCCGGTTATCGAGATTGACGCGCTCACGGATGAAGTTAGCCCGATGACGCACCAAATCGCGTAACTCACGCTGTTCCAGGGGTGGAATGAAACTAGCACGCAACAAGCCGTGTTGCAGTAACTCCGCAATCCACTGAGCATCTTTGATATCAGTCTTCCGCCCAGGCACGTTTTTGATGTGAGCAGCATTGACTAAAATCACTTCCAGAGTAGCTTCCAGAAGATTAAACACTGGTCGCCAGTACTCGCCTGTACTCTCCATCGCCACATGCGTACAACCGTTCTCAGACAACCAGTCGGACAACCGCAATAAGTCAGCAGTCATCGTGCTAAAGGTTGCCAGCGTTTTCTGCCAACCGCCCTTGCCATCGGGCGTTAAAGCGCAAGCAACCACTGTTTTCTTGTGCACATCTAAGCCAGCACAGTGCGTATGCACAACTTGCATGATCTATGACCTCTCAGCTCACACTATGAGGACTGACGGGGATACCTCATTCGTCAGATTCTGACTCGCGTGCTACCGAGCCCAGCTCGGCGCAACAGTTGGCGGTGCCTCTGGGTATCCGGGTTAGACTTCGTTGCAGGCTCTTGGCACCAGGTAACCACAACCTCAAGGTCAGTCTTGGGCGTGAATCTACCATATTTTCATGCGTGGTGGTGCACGCAGTGCATGATGACTTCGTTAAAAATTGAAGTGGACGAAGGTCAGAGACTTGATTGTCAAACAAATAGAGATCATTTAAATTGCTTAAAGACTGAAGTGGACTAAGATCAGAAACTTGATTATTGCTTAGATCTAATGAAGTCAGCTTCGTCAAGTGCTGAAGTGGATCAATTTCAGAAATTCTATTATTTACCAACAGGAGAGTGGTTAGATTAGTCAAGTCTTGAAGCGGGTTAAGTATAGAGATTTCGTTATAATCCAGACAAAGGTAGTCTAAATTCTTCAAGGATTGAAGCGGGCTAAGATCCGAAATCTGGTTAGCACGTATATCAAGCTCAATTAACTTATGTAAGAACTGTAGTGGGCTAAGATCAGAAATTTGATTTTGCCCAATGTCAAGTGTAGTGAGATTGACAAGGGTCTGAAGTGGGCTGAGATTCGAGATTTCATTATCAAATAAGCTGAGTTGGGATAGCTTAACCAAACTAGACAGAGGTCTAAGATCTTGGAGCCGAGCTTCACTAAGATCTAACTCAGTGAAGCTCGACAGAATTCGTTGAGCTTCATCACAATCTTGCGTGCCTGCTTTTTCTAACAAGGTGTTAATTGTATGCCTTGTCTCTTGAGGTATTCTGGATCTCTGTAAGCACCAATCAGAAAAGCTATCAGGCATCTCTGCTACTTTAGATATGCATTAACTAATTTCTACTTACCATCCGCAATGATGTTTACGTAAAAACTGTGGTTGTTCCTTCCTTAGTACAATCGCCCCATTCCAAAAATTAGATTGAAGCATAAAACCAAACATTTTAGCTACTAGCAAATGCTTATAGTTTGGTGAACGAGCGCCTTCTTAATTAAGCCTTCGATTGTGCCTTTTTAGCCTTTTCTTTTTCTTTTTGCTTGGCACGTTTTTCGGCGGCTTTGGCTTCTTTTTCGGCTTCGATCGCGGCTAATTTTGCCTTGTCTTTTTCCTCAGCGATCTTGTCTAGATAGTAGTGATAATCGCCCCGATAGAGGAGCAGTTCGCCGTCGCGGATTTCGACAATTTTGTTGGCGACCTGGGAGATAAAGTAGCGATCGTGCGACACGATAATCACCGTACCGTCGTAGTGCTGGAGTGCCTCTTCCAGCATCTCTTTGGCGGGAATATCGAGATGGTTTGTTGGCTCATCCAGAATCAGAAGATTGGCGGGTTGGAGGAGCATTTTGGCGAGAGCAAGGCGTGCCTTTTCGCCCCCGCTGAGGGATTCAACTTTCTTAAAAGCAGAATCGCCACTAAAGAGGAAGCGTCCTAACAACGTGCGGACTTCTTCATTGGTCCATTTGGGCACTTCGTCGTGAATCGTTTCCATCACGGTTTTTTGCAAATCAAGCGCTTCAGCCTGATTTTGCTCGAAGTAGCCCGGAATGACGTTGTGATCGCCGATCGTCACCGTGCCTTCGGTGGGCTTTTCCATGCCCATAATTAGATGCAGCAGGGTGGATTTACCCGCACCGTTAGGGCCTAAGAACGCCACGCGATCGCCCCGTTCGAGCAGCAGGTTCGCGTCTAGAAACAAAATTTTGTCGTCATAGGCGTGGGTCATGTTTTTGATCTCCACGACTTCGCGACCACTCCGGGGTGCGGGTGGAAAGCGGAAGTGGAGGGTTCTCACACCACCATCCGGTGCTTCCAGTCGCTCAATTTTATCGAGTTGCTTTTCGCGGCTCTTTGCCTGGGTGCTACGGGTCGCGCTGGCACGGAAGCGATCGACAAATGCCTGTTGCTTCTCCAGTTCTTTCTGCTGCCGCTCATAGGCGCTGAGTTGGGCATCCCGCATTTCTTCTTTCTGCTGCAGGTAGGCGGAATAGTTGCCCAGGTAAGTCGTCGAAACGCCGCGCTCGGTTTCCACAATTTGCGTGCAGAGACGATCGAGAAACTCACGGTCGTGAGAGACAATCACCATCGGGGTCGATAGCCCTTTCAGGTAGGTTTCGAGCCATTCAATGGTTTCCAGGTCTAAATGGTTCGTCGGCTCGTCCAGCAGCAGTAAATCGGGCTTTTGCAGCAGGATTTTGCCCAAACTCATCCGCATCTGCCAGCCACCACTGAAGGCACTCACCAGCCGATCGCCATCCTCCAGGTCAAACCCCAGATCGGGCATGATTTTCTCAATGCGAGCATCCAACCCATAGCCATCCATCGCTTCAAACTGTCGCTGCAAGCGATCCATTTCATGGATGAGATCGTCTAGCGCTTCAGGGGTGGCCGTTTCCATCTTTCGATGCACGTCAGCCAGCGCTACGTGGACATCGTTCGCTGCACCAAAGGCACGCCAAAATTCTTCGCGGACGGTGCGAGTCGGGTCTACCTCAAATTCCTGTGTCAGGTAGGCAATATGCAGGCTGGCAGGGCGGATGATTTCGCCTGCGGTGGGTTCGGTTTCGCCCGCAATAATCTTCAGTTGGGTCGATTTTCCAGCACCGTTGACACCGACTAAGCCAATGCGATCGCCGGGTTTAACTTCCCAGTTGATGTCTTTTAGCACTTCGCCAGTCGGATAAATTTTGCTGACGTGCTCCAGTCGCAACATGGGGGATCTCCAGAAAAAGTCGGGTTAAGGTGGGTCTGCGATGACTGTAACAAAATTTAATCGTACATGGTAAGGGTGAAACTCACGACGATTCTTGCCATGACTTTATAGAACGCTGTACGTAACCACCCACTTCTAGCAGATGGAACGCACTTTAGAAGCACCAGGAGATGCCTCCTCCTACCTGAGGGATGGCGTTTAGGCCGAGGCGATCGCCAAACAAAAAAGCCCCAGCGGTGAAGCCGGAGCAAATTAGGAGAAAACCAAATGCTAGGACGGACGAATCTTAACCAATTCGAATCGGGAGAGCGACTCCTGAGCGTTTAGCTGACGACGAAAGCCGTCATTACGCTGAGAACAACCAAGCCAGCCGCAATGAGCGCTTGAGCGGTGTAGCGCTGCTGCTGTTCAGCAGAAGGATACTCAGCAAAGTAAAGTTTGGGCTCTACAGCGTAGTTGTTGAGAACGCCATCTTCGTTAGTTGTGTACATAGGTAATTCCTCTTTAGTTGGTTGTGTGAATCATTTATCGCTCGGGCTAGGCTGTTGCGTGAGCCAGTCCGTTGCTTTATGTAAATTAATGTAACTTTTCCGTTACAAAACGTCAAGATCTTAACGATTTCTGCTGGTCAGCATTTGTTTTGGCTCTCATCAGGATATCTGAACAGACGATGGAAACGCTTACCCAATCAACAACCGCCGTAATTCTCTGGGTGACTGTGTTGTGCATGATCACGATCGTTCCAGCGTGACCTGTACAAAAAGAGAACACGTTTTTTCTGTCTACCTAGACTCTTTTCTCTTTGATCACCATGAAACGGAACAATGCTTGTCGATTCCTCACCTGCCTGGGTTGGACAGCCGCGCTTAGCCTCCCTGGATGTCTTGCTCCAGTGGTCGCTACCAGTGCAATAGTCACCTCAATGGACGAGCCACCGTGCTACATGCGCACTAAGGATGGCAGAATCGTGAACTTACAGAGCCTTTGCAGCCACACGCCCGCTCAGCAAACGCAGACCAGTCCTGCAACAAATCGGCAGCCTCAAGGAACGGTAATGCCCCAGGCGATACAGACGCAGGGAAATGCTCCGCTTCTTCCTCAACGTGATCCATTAGGAAGCCATGCACGTGGCAACCCAGATTCAGATGACGGTAATTACTAGGCACTGCGAAACGCTCATATAAAAAAGGAATGCCCATGTAAAAAAGGGATGGCAGCGATCGCTACCATCCCAAAACGTTCAAGTGTGGGGAGTGTTGCCTGGTGCCAACGCTAGAGAGTTGTTACCAGATCACCGTTCAAGACCATTAGCTCTTGAGAGCTGTTAGCATCGCTTGATAAATCTGGGTTTGATCGACATGGCCAGGCAAACCAGGAATGGTGAAACCATACTGTTCAAAGTCCTTGCCCACATACTGCTTGAGCTTGAGCGGTGCACCCTGGTAATAAACTGGCACTGGTCGGTTGCTGTGGTTACCCCAGCCATACTTGATGGTGTCGTAAGCGCCCCAGAAGTGACCAGCCGTTTTGGGTGTGTGCTTGGCGAAGGTTAAATCTTTTGCACCATAGCGATCGAGCAGTTTGGGGAAGTTGTCGTTGATGGTCAGGTAGTGATCATGGTCAGCCGTGACGATCAGCACATTCTTCTTCCAACCGCCATTTGCTTCAATCCACTGAATCACTTCACCAACTGCATTATCAAAGGCGATCGTGTTGCCAATCAGGTTTTCCATGTTGTTGTCATGGGCTGCCCAGTCGATGTCGCCACCTTCTACCATCAGCCAGAACCCATCCTTATCCTTACCCAACACGTTAAGCGCCGCTTTGGTCATTTGAGCGAGGGTCGGGTTCGCCTTGCGCTCGCGTTGAATAAAGGTGGTTGGCGTTTCGCCTAATACCAGCGGACGCACCGTATCAGGAGTGGGAATCTGCGTCCCGTTATTGGCAGGCTGACCTGTAGCAGCAGTAGAAGCAGATGCGGTTGAGTAAACCGAGAAGTTATCCAACCCTGTCAAGGAGTAATCGCCTTCAGACCCACGGGTGGGAATATTGCCGTTTTGACCACGCGCACCATACAGACCCAACAGGCGTTCCCCTTTGTTTGGATCAATCTCTTTAGAGACGCTAAGCAACTCCTGACCCGCGTTCACGATGTCCTTTGTTTTCACACTCAAGTCAGTCACGCGAGTATCACGCTCTAAGAATCGATAGCCATAACGGTTGCTGCCGGGATTGGTGTGCAGTTCGTTGTAGGTTGATTCTCGGATGTAACCATCGTAGGGTGCTCCGGCAAAGCCTTTAGGAACGATCGTACTGGCAGAAGAGGTGTTCTGGTAGTCCAGTGGATGACCGCCACCCAACAAGACGGTTGGCAAATAGCCCTGGTCGGGGCGAATGGCTTCTTGCAGGATGTTGTCTAACGCGGGGTAATCAGCATCATACTTTGCACGACGGTTTACGCTGGAGATCGCTGCACCAGGTGTTGCATGGGTAATGGGTACAGAGGTCACCACACCTGTAGACTTGCCAAGCGCATTCGCCGTTTGCAGAATGGTTTCCAGTGGCTTTTCATAGATGTCAACGGCTACAGCATTGTTGTAGCTTTTAACGCCGGTGTACAGCGAGGTTGCTGTGTTTGCCGAGTCAGGATAGCTGCAGGTAATGTAGTCGCGATCGTAGCCTTTAGCATCCGCTTCAGCAGGACTGATGGGCGTCCAGGGGGTAGGGCCACCTTTTGCTGGGTCGTAGCCAACAAGGTTCCCACCCGACTTACTGCCACCGGTTCGGCAAGGCTGGCTAGCGGATGCGGTTAGGTTACGTGCAGGCGTGCCAGGGTTGAACTCGGGGCTAAAAGTAAAGCCAGGACGAAGCGGAGCTGCTCCTGTAAAGGCACAATCGATACCAGTTGGATTGGCGGTTGAGCGGCAGGTTGGGTCTGATGCGTTTAACGCAGAGTTGCCATCGTTATAAACTCCATCGTTGCCCGCGATCGTGGTGCCGTAAGTAGTGGCGTAGGTGTAGCCTTTCAATTGCTGCATGAACAGCCCGGAACCTTTCCCGGACTTGTAAAAGGGTGCACCCTTGGCGATCGAGGCAGCGCGAGCCATTTCCCATCCCATACCATCGCCAATCATCAGAATGACATTGACACCATTGCCTGAGCCACTATCGGCAAGAGCAGGCAGGATGCTGACTGGGCTAAAGAGCAGTGTGGAGGAGGTGAAGACGGTAGCCGCAAGTAGTGCTAGCCGACGTGAGAAGGTTCTAAAAAGGCGAAGCATTGGCAGAGACCTTAATATACAGGTGGTAAAGTGCGGACAACAGAGCATGACAAAGTGACTGGATTGGCAACCCACTCCAGCAGATGAACTCGATTTGCAGGCGGTCAAGCTTTGTCGCCAGTTAACCTACTGATAGAAATTCGGCTCTTGATGAGAGCTAGCCGAATCAGCCAGCACACGCGCCACGATCGGCGCGGTCTGGTTACCCCATGCGTTAGTAGCGGCCTCAGCAGAGGGCTGAATCGCTCTAAAAGCAGCGAAAGACAACGCAACGACGGCAAATAGCCCGCTCAAAAAGAAGGCAATCCAGCGCTGGCGTTTACTCAAAATTGACATCGTGATCGATCTCCTTGGGTGAAAGTGAACATTGTTTCAGGTGAACTCTGGTTTGATGGGTACCGCGATCGCAGCACACAGGGTTAATGGCTGTTTTGCTGGGCTGACCCACCAGCCGCAGAAGCCAAGCTACTCAATGTCGTTGTTGTGGTGTTCATTTGCGCACTCAGATTGCTGCTTAATGGTTGGAACGTTTCCAACCCGACCGCGTAACGGTTGGTTAGCTGCAAGGTCGATTCCTGAATACCAAATGTTTGGCTCAGTTCGGCTTGCAATGCGGCTAACAGTCGATCGCGCTCTGCCCCAGTCAACGGATTAATGGCTAACTGTGCGCATAGTCCGACTCGGTTACTGGTGATTGACCAGATATGCAGCGTTTGCACCTGATACACACCCGCAAAAGACTCCAGAGACGTTCTTACCACCGCCGGATCGATTGATCGTGGCGCGTAGTTGAGCAACACCTCCAGGCTGTTCCAAAGTAGCGGCAGTGCGCTTAAGCCAATTAAGCAAGCAATCATGAGACTGGCGACGGCATCAATCCAGAGCCAGTGCAAGCAATAAATCACCAGTGCGGCGACCAAAAGGCCGATCGAACTAGCAACATCCGCAACAACGTGTAAAAACGCGCCCTGAAGATTGAGATTATTAGGACTATGCCTGTGCAACAGCTTGAGATTAAGACCGTTCACAAGTAGCCCCAGCCCAGCCCCTAATAAAAGCGGCAAACTTAAAACGGGTTCGGGAAAATGAAACCGCTCCACGGCTTCCCAAGCAATCAAAGCGGCGATCGCCATCAAGCTAAGCCCATTGACCAGTGCTGCAAGCAATTCAATCCGCCAGTGCCCAAACGTAGCCCGACCCGTAGCTGGGCGACGGGCAAACCAATTTGCAGCCAGCGTTATGACCAACGCGCCTACATCAGAAAAGAGATGTCCTGCGTCAGCCAGCAGCGATAGGCTATGGCTCCATGAACCAATGCTCAGTTCCGCGCCCCATAGGCAAAGGAGTAGCGCTAAAACAACCCACAGTCCACGAGTTGCTTGTCCAGGTTGAGCTGTTACAAGATCATCCAGGTCGCAACATTTACAATTCCAATCATTGAGAGAGGCACTAGACCTCTGCGTAATCGCGATCGTCATTCAGCAAGCCTGGTAGATAAATTAGCGAATCCCTGAACAGGCTATCAGTGATGCAGTTAATGGAGCGATAAGGTCTAGTTAATATTGCGTAAGTCCTGGTTAAGGTTGTTGTTGAAACTCTCAGTAAAACCACCCATAAATCGCCAGGACAAAATGGTTGAGCTTATGAGGGCAATTCCATGAAGATTCTGTAAAGAAAGCGTAGACTTACGGCTACATTCAGGCGCGTTGGTGTCGCTATGGAGTTGTAGCATTTGATAGTAAGCAACCCAGTGTTATTACGGGTTTTCAAACTTTTTTTATACCATTCGTAGCTCTGTGACATGAGAAGAGCGGCAGGTGTTGGTGGGGGTGAGAAGCAACGTGACTTTCTGGCCGCCTACTCATCAGACCGCAAATATAAATCAAAGTTTTTTAGAGACAGTCAATAAGGGAGAATTAGACTCGAAAGGGACCAATCATGATCTTGTTGATCTGTCAGCTTTCTTATTTTTGTCCACAGTGCGATTCATGTAATTAGCGGTATTCCCTTACGGCTTTCATTTGGAGGGCGTTTTATGATTGCCTTACCTGGAATGACAATCCAAAGCAAGATCTATGAAAGCTCGGCATCTTTGGTCTATCGCGGCTTGAGGGAGGAGGATGGTCAGGCGATCGTCATTAAACAGCTCAAGCAAGATTATCCTTCCCCTCAGGAATTAACGCGCTATCGACAGGAATATAAAATTACCTGCGCGCTCAATGTGGAGGGTGTCATTAAAGCCTATAGTCAGCAGGATTATCAGCGTACGCTTGTCATTGTGTTAGAAGATTTTGGCGGAGAGTCGCTTGAATGGTGGATGCAAAATCAGCCAGATTTCTACCCAATGTCGTTAACTGATTTTTTACGGTTGGCGATCGCCCTCACCGATATTCTGGGCAAAATCCATGCCGCTCACGTTATTCACAAAGATATTAATCCTGGCAACATCGTTCTTAATCCCAATACTGGCGTTGTCAAAATTATTGACTTTGGAATTGCGACTCAGTTTAACCGCACTAATCAAACGTTCAAAACTCCACATGGTTTGGAGGGAACCCTCGCCTATCTCTCCCCAGAACAGACTGGGCGGATGAATCGGGCGATCGATTACCGCACTGATTTTTACTCCTTGGGTGTGACGTTCTACGAATTACTCACTGGACACCTGCCGTTTCCGACCACGGATGTCCTGGAACTCGTCCATTGTCATCTCGCTAAATCTCCCATACCACCCTATGAAGTTAAGGGTGTGGGGTGTGGGGTGTGGGGTGTGGAGACGGATGGTTCGTCATCTAACCTTCATACCGTTCCTAAAGCAGTTTCCGACATTGTAATGAAACTGATGGCGAAGAATGCCGAGGATCGCTATCAAAGTGCTTGGGGCATTAAAGCGGATTTAGAATACTGTTTACATCAATTTGAAGCAACAGGACAGGTTGCCGCTATCCAGTTAGGGCTTCAGGATATTTCCGATCGCTTTCAGATTCCCCAAAAGCTCTATGGGCGCAAAGCGGAAATTGAAACGCTACTGGTCGCCTTTGAACGGGTAGCAGGGAATCGGGCACAAGGAATGGAAAGTGAGAGAGCTAACTCTATACCCCACACCCCACACCCCACACCCCAGATGATGTTGGTCAGTGGCTATTCGGGTATCGGCAAGTCAGCATTAGTCCAAGAACTTTACAAACCGATTACAGCACGACGTGGGTATTTTACGTCAGGTAAGTTTGACCAGTTACAGCGCAATATTCCCTACAGTGCCATTGTGGATGCCCTACGAAAACTGGTGCAGCAACTACTGGGTGAGCGGGATGCGCAAGTGCAACAGTGGCGATCGCGCCTTCTCACCGCGTTAGGCAGCAACGCGCAACTGATCATTGATGTGATTCCTGAAGTAGAACTTATCATTGGCAAACAGCCACCCGTACCAGACGTTGGGCCGGCAGAAGCGCAAAATCGCTTCAATCGAGTCTTTCAGCAATTTATGCGAGTGTTTTGTGCGAACGATCATCCGCTGGTCATCTTTCTAGATGATTTGCAGTGGATTGACTCTGCCACGCTGGGGTTAATTGAACTGCTGCTGCTGGATGAGCAAACTCAATTCCTGTTTTTGATTGGAGCCTATCGAGACAATGAAATAAGTCCAACGCATCCATTTGCGCTGGCGGCGGAGAGACTACGGCAACAGGGGGCTGTGCTTGAGGCGATTGTCCTGGCACCCTTAACCTTAGAACCGTTAACGCAACTCATTGGCGAGACGTTGCATCAGGATACGAATACGGTTTGTTCTCTGGCTGAATTAATCCTGCATAAAACCGGGGGTAATCCCTTCTTTGTGGGTGAATTTTTGCACTTATTAGACAATGAAAATTTGCTGAGCTTTAATCCAGAGAACTTAAGCTGGCAGTGGGACATGGCTCAGATTGAAGCTCAGAATATCACTGACAATGTGGTGGAGTTGCTGCTGCTCAAGTTAAAAAAACTGCCAGAAACTACTCAGAAACTGCTGCAACTAGCTGCTTGCATCGGAGCTGAATTTGATTTAGAGACGTTAGCGATCGTCTTTCAGAAATCGCCTCAAACGGTTTATCAGGATTTACTAACAGCCATTCACACGGGACTGATTCAACCCATCTCTGAGCTAGACGAGAACTTAGTCGTTAAAGAGTATAAGTTCTTGCACGATCGCGTCCAGCAAGCTGCCTATGCTCTCATTGAGGAGTCACAAAAACAAGAAGTACATCTGCAAATTGGTCGCAATTTACTGGCAAAGAGCGCACCAGATCAGCAATCAGAGCGGTTGTTTGAAATTGTGGATCATTTGAATCATGGCATTGAGTTAATCACTGGGCGATCCGAACGGGCTGAGATTGCTCAACTGAATTTGCAAGCGGGACAGAAAGCACTAGCAGCGACGGCTTATGAAGCTGCTTTCCAGTATTTCAAGGTAGGGCTGAAACTGCTTGAGGTCGGAAGTTGGCAACATGAATATGATCTGACGTTAGCGTTGCATTCCGAGGCCGCGGCTGCCGCCTACCTCAGTGGTCACTTTGACGAAATGGAGCGGCTTGTAGAAACCGTGCTGAATCGTGCGAAGACCGTGCTCGATAAAGTGAACGTTTATGACAGCCAGATTCAAGCATGGCTGTCGCGGGGCAACCCGAAAACAGCCCTTAAAGTGGGCTTGGAGGTGCTGCAACTTTTGGACGTTGACTTGATGGAGGCTCCCAGTCAGTCAGAGGTTCAAGCCGCATTAGAGGAAACCACTTCACGACTCGTCGGGCGGGATATCGAAGCTTTGATTGATCTGCCAGAAATGACTGAACCTGTGCCCCTGGCCGCAATCTACATTTTGGTCAGCACGGTCGGTGCCGCTTTTAATGTAACACCTGCTTTGATGGTGCTGATGGTGTGCCAGATGGTGAATTTATCGATCGCCCATGGAAATGCAATTTGGTCAATTCTCGGTTACGCGGCCTATGGCATGATGCTCTGTGGCGTTGTCCAAGACGTTGAACTGGGCTATCGCTTTGGCAAATTATCCTTAAACTTAGCAGACAAATTAAATAACAGAAGAGTGAACTGTAAAGCACTACTGATGGTGAATCTCCATATCATTCCCTGGAAGAAGCAGCTTAAAGAAACGCTCCCCGGTTTAGCGGAAGCTTATCAAAGCGGTATTGAAAGTGGAGAGTTTGAATTTGCGAGTTATTGTGCCTTCAGTCTTTGCTATTACCCCTTTTTTGCTGGGCAAGAGCTGACAGAACTGGAGCAGCAAACCGCGCTTTATCGGAAAGCTACTCAGCAAATTAGACGAGAAACTCCTGCCACTTGGCTGGCAATGGTGCAGCAAACGATCGTGAATCTGCGCGGTCAATCTGAACATCCAAGCCGCTTAGTGGGTGATCTCTATGATGAAGAGGCAGCACTATCGCGGGCGATCGCGGTCAAAGATGGCACGAGCCTTCACTACTTCTACTTAAATAAGCTGATTTTACGCTATCTGTTTGGAGAGTATGAGCAAGCGGCACAAACAGCTACTTTAGCAGAACCATATTTAGGTGCAGCTACAGCAATTATCTCTGTCGCTATCTTTCATTTCTATGATTCCCTCATCGTGCTGAGCCTGTGGACAAATGCTTCCAATGCTGAAAAAGAGGCTTGGTTGAATCGCGTTAACGCTAACCAGGAGAAGATGCAAAAATGGGCACACCATGCCCCGATGAATTTTCTGCATAAATTTCATCTCGTTGAGGCAGAGAAAGCGCGAGTCTTGGGTCAATGGTTTGAGGCAGAGGAGTTTTACGAACAAGCCATTCAAGGAGCTAAAGCAAACGAGTATCTGCAAGAAGAAGCCTTGAGCTTTGAGTTAGCGGCTAAACATTACCTGGCTCGTGGTCGAGAACGGTTTGCTCATCTCTACATGAAAGAAGCTCATTACTGCTACGAGCGATGGGGCGCGATCGCAAAGGTCAAAGATTTAGAAACTCGCTATCCTCAATTCTTTCCTCAGTCACGGAAGATAGCATCCAATCCCATTCACACCACGACAGGAGCGACGTCTAATACCTCATCTACTGCTTTCGATTTAGCAGCGGTGATGAAAGCATCCCAAGCTATCGCGCGTGAAATTGAATTGGAGCAGTTACTTCGTTCTTTGATGCAAATCCTGATTGAAAACGCTGGGGCACAAACCGGATGTCTGCTTTTAGAAAATGCAGGTGAGTGGACGATCGCAGCGACCTGTGAACTTATCGATGGTGGCCAGTCCTTCACGGCAGAAGTTCTACAATCACGTCCGATCGCAGGTCGATTACCTGAATCGATCATTCATTATGTGATTCGGACGCATGAATCAGTCATTCTCAACAATGCCGCTCAGGAAGGTCATTTCATCAATGATGCCTACATCAAACGCCATCAAACGCAATCAGTCTTCTGTTTGCCGTTGTTAAATCAAAGCAATCTAATCGGTGTGCTGTATCTGGAAAATCGATTGGTAGCCGGGGCATTTACAGCAGAGAGAACGCAACTTCTTAATTTACTCTCGACTCAGGCAGCCATTGCGATCGAAAATGCCAAACTTTACTCAAAGCTCCGCGCGCGCGAAAGTCAGATGGCCCAATTCCTCGAAGCGATTCCAGTCGGCATTGGCATCGTTGATGCGACAGGTCGCCCTTATTATGCCAACCAACGGGGTATTCAGCTCATGGGCAAAGCGATTGATCCTGCCGTACCTCCCGATCAACTCGCTGAAGTGTATCAGTTTTATGTGACCGGAACAGATCAAATCTATCCAATAGAGAAACTGCCCGTTATCCGGGCATTGAACGGTGAGCATACCACAATTGAAGACATTGATATTCGGCAGCACAATGCCATAATTCCCGTTGAGGTCTGGGGCACTCCTGTCTTTGATGAACAGGGCAATGTCGTTTATGGGATCGTTGCGTTTCAAGACATCACTGAGCGCAGACAGACTGAGCAATTATTAGCCGATTACAACCGCACTCTAGAGCAACAGGTTACCGAACGAACCGCCGCTCTGCAGCAAAGCGAAGCCGAACTCCGCCGTCGAGAACAAGAACTACGGTTAATTGCCGACGCTCTGCCAGCTCTCATCAGCTATGTCAATGCCGATCGGTGCTACCAATTTATCAACCGCACCTATGAAGTCTGGTTCAACTGTAGTCATCATGAAATTCTGGGCAAATCGGTTTGTCAACTGCTTGGTGAGGCAGCTTATCAACGTGTTGAGCCCTATATCAATCAAGTGTTTGCAGGGCAAACTGTACTTCTGGAAGCAGAAATCCCCTTTCCAATTGGTAAACGGTACATCAGCGCCACCCTAATCCCTGATTTTGATGTGACTGCTCAAGTGAGAGGATTCTACAGCCTCATCACAGACATTACCGAACAGCGAGACGCTGCACTACGCGAACGTAGACGTGCTGAACAAGCCTCAATTCTGGAAGAACGCAACCGCATGGCACGCGAAATTCACGATACCTTGGCGCAGGCATTTACGGGCGTTCTACTACATGTCGGATCTCTAACCCAAATGCTGGCAGATGATTCGGGATCTGCTCCGGTCTATTTGGAAAGGCTGGAAAAGATCGATGAATTAGCCCGAACCGGACTGGCCGAAGCCCGTCGTTCAGTAGTAGCGCTCCGGCCTCAGTTGTTGGAAGAGAGTACATTACAGGGTGCCCTCCACCGCCTTGTGGCTCAAATGCAATCGACGACCAAGACCACATTAATCTATAAAAGCAAGGGTGTAATTTATGCCCTACCGATCGAAGTGGAAAATCACTTACTCCGCATTGGACAGGAAGCGTTAACTAATGCCATCAAATATGCCAATGCCAATCAAATTCTGGTTGAGCTGGTGTATGACAAGGCTCAATGTCTTTTGCGGATTAAGGATGATGGACAGGGCTTTGGGGTTGGGAGCATTGCATCACTAGGTGGCTTTGGTTTGCTGGGAATGAGCGAGCGAGCCGAGCAGATTGGCGCACAGCTAACCATTCAAAGCCAACCAGGGCAAGGGACAGAAATTATCGTTATTGTCAATTTGGAGTGACACTCATCATGAGTCAATCCACTAAAATTCGGGTTCTGATTGTTGATGATCACGCCCTTGTCGCGGAAGGGTTGGCAAACATCATTAACTATGATCCAGAAATGACGGTAGTTGCTCAAGCGGAGGATGGGCAACAAGCGATCGAGCGTTATCGTGAACACCAGCCTGATGTCACCCTGATGGATTTACGCATGCCAGGAATGGGCGGAGTGGAAGCCATTACAGCGATTTGTGCTGAATTTAAGTTCGCTCGCATTATTGTGCTAACCACCTACGATGGTGATGAAGATATTTATCGAGGACTGCAAGCAGGTGCTCAGGGCTATCTGCTCAAAGATGCAAAACCCAGTGAACTTCTGAATGCGATCCGGCTGGTTCATAGTGGTCAGCAGTACGTTTCGTTGGTTGTGGCAAGCAAGCTAGTAGGGCGGATGAATAACCCAATCCTCAGTGAGCGAGAGTTAGAAGTGCTGCGTTTAATCGCGCAGGGGTTGAGCAATCAGGATATTGGAACGGCTCTAAATATTGGTGAGAGCACGGTCAAATCGCATGTGACGCATATTTTGAACAAGCTGGGAGTGAGCGATCGCACGCAAGCCGTCATTGTGGGTGTCAAACGCGGGCTTGTCAGTCTATAGAGCGTGGCTTAGTTGAGATCGGGTCTCCGACTAAAGTAGGAGACAGGCTCCCACTTAGGATGGGCTGCTTCACCCATCCTCAGACCGTGGAGAATTATAGACTCTCAGGGGACGACAGATGGGAATCAATTTCCTATATTGAAGTCATGCAAACGTTAACAGCCGTTGAGTTGCTGGGCTTAAGTTTGCTGGCAGGTCTGAACGATGGCTAACGATCGCGAACAGTATTCCTTGGTTGTTCCACCTTCAAGTCAGGATCACATTCAAGGTGTACTCAGTGCCAGTGTTGTACTCGTCATGTATGGAGATTATGAGTGTTTTCAAAGTGCAAACACCTATCGATTGATTAAAGCGGCTCAACAGCAGTTAAGCCAACGTTTTGAGGAGGATATATGTTTTATCTTTCGCCATTCTCCGCAAACAGAGATTCATCCCCATGCTCAACGGGCAGCGGAAGCAGCGGAAGCAGCAGCCGTGCAAGGTCAGTTTTGGCAGATGCATGAGATGCTCTTTATCCATCAACACGCGTTAGAGAACGGCTACCTGGTGGAATATGCCAATCGTCTGGGACTGGACATGCCTCGCTTTTTGCAAGACTTATCCCAGGGAATTTATGCCGATCGCGTCATGGCAGACATCCAAGGTGGCGATCGAAGTGGAATAGAAGCTGCACCTGCTTTGTTTATAAATGGGATTCGTTATCGCGAACGTTGGACGATTGAGCAATTGATAGCAAGTATTGTGGGGGCAACCAAGTAGCGTTTTTGATGATTACCCCAACGAATGAACAGCGGTGGATTACTAGTCTGTGCTGTGGTCGCTGCCGAACCAGGTGCTGTACCTGACCGAGGTTGCATTGCTGTTTCGCCTGATATCAAGCTCTTGCAGCAGTTTTGGCAAGTGAGCTTGGTTCATGAGGCTCACTAAAGATGGTTCGTAACCGTTGCAGACTGAAGTCCGACTCGAAAATATTGGAGAGTTAATACAATGCTAGAATCCGACAACCTTCGCTATACAAAGATACCCCTCAACAACGGATCCGGTGGAATCCCCGCGCTTGGGTTTGGCACGTTGATTCCCGACCCCATCGCAACCAAAAACGCGACCAAGTGGGCGCTGGAAGCAGGCTTTCGTCAGCTCGACACTTCAGAACGTTACCGGACTGAACAAGAGGTCGGCGAAGCAATGCAGGCGGTGTTCAAGGAGGGGAAGATCAAGCGAGAGGACGTGTTTATTGGCACGAAGCTCTGGAACAACCATCATCGTCCTGAACGCGTCGCACCCGCCTTCGAGGCGAGTCTCAAGAAACTCCAACTCGACTACGTTGATCTCTATCTTATCCACACTCCCTTTGCTTTCCAACCTGGAGACGAGCAAGACCCGAGAGACGCGAGCGGCAATGTGATTTATGACGAAGGGGTGACCTTGCTGGAGACATGGAGGACGTTGGAGGGACTTGTGGACGAGGGCAAGTGCAAGGCCATCGGACTATCCAACGTCAGCTTGGAAAAGGTAAAGGAGATCGTTGAAGCCGCGAGGATCAAGCCTGCGGTTGTTCACGTTGAATCCCATCCCTATCTCCCGCAATGGGAACTTTTAGACTATTGCAAAAAGAATGGGATCGTACTGCAAGCTTTTGCAGCGCTGGGGCATAGTAGCGAGCCCAAGTTGCTGGAAGATCCGGTCATCACCGCGATCGCTAAACGCGTCAACAAGACAGCGGCGCAAGTACTGCTCGCCTGGGGTATCCAACGCGGGACAGCACTCTTGACCACCTCGAAGACCCCCAGTCGAATCAAGGAGAACTTTGACGTTGCCATCCTTCCTGAGGACGCCATGCGGGAGATCAGCGAAGGAATTAAATCGCGGGTCAGGTTTAATGCCGTTGTGGAGACTGGCGTTCCTGGGTTCATTCCGCGAGAAAAGTGAGATTGAGACAACTCGACTGAAAAATAGCAGGCTTTACCAATCTCGGTTTACTTCCTACTGCTTTTCTCCAATGCAGAACGATTCAATGGTGTTTTAACTCACAGAACTTGAGTGGTTTGGCTTTTACTCACTTCGTGAGTGCCTCCAACCAAAGATTGGAGGGAGTCCAGACTTACAGCGGTTTTCATTTGCATTCACCCCACCCCAGACCCTACCCCATACCCAGCTTGATTAGGCTGTGGCTTATTGATGTAACAAGGGCTGTAGTTTGGGCTGGAGCGCACGACTCAACAAAGGCGACCGCCGAAGTATGAACAATAATCCATCTGAAAATTCAATCCACCGACTTAAAGGAGATCAAAATGAGTAGCAATCCCATCAACAGTCAAAAGCTAAAACTCGAAGTTGTGGTCATTCCCGTTTCCGATGTCGATCGCGCCAAGGACTTCTATAAAACGTTGGGCTGGCGGCTAGATGCCGATTTCGTTACTAGTGAAGACTTCCGAGTGGTACAGTTCACGCCTCCCGGATCGGAAGCCTCGATCATCTTCGGTAAAGGCGTTACGTCAGCCGCACCCGGTTCAGTGCAGGGTCTGCACCTGATCGTTTATGACATTGAGGCTGCCCACGCCGAACTCGTCGGCAATGGTGTGGATGTGAGTGAGGTATTTCACGACATCGACGGAGTTTTCCACCACGCTGGAACTGAGGGTCGGGTAGCGGGTCCCGATCCAAAAAGGGGCGACTATGCTTCGTTTGCATCATTCAGCGATCCGGACGGCAATGGTTGGGTACTTCAAGAAGTGAAGACGCGTGCTCCCGGTCGCGAGTGGAATTCTACGCAGGCACAAGGTGTAGACGTTGCCACCCTGACAAACCTTCTGCGCGAGACGGCAGAGCACCACGACCATTACGAGAAAACGCACGCCGAGCACCACTGGTGGGACTGGTATGCACCTTATCTGAACGCACGTCAGCATGGCCGCAGCCCAGAAGAGGCCACCGCTGCCGCTGACCGTTACATGGAAGCGGTTTCTTCCATTCTTTCTAAATAGCGCCTAAAACGAGAACACATGATGCAAACACCGAAAGTATGGTTTATTACCGGAGCCTCCAGGGGCTTTGGGTTAGAGATTGCAAGAGCCGCCTTGGCAGCAGGCGATCGAGTCATCGCAACGGTTCGCCGTCAGCCCGCACAACTCGCTACTGCCCTGCATAAGCACCCAGATCTTTACGTGGTGCCGATGGATGTTACCCAGGAAGACCAGGTACAAGCCGCAGTCAAGCAAAGCATTGCCCGGTTTGATCGCATTGATGTTTTAGTCAATAATGCCGGGTATGGCATGGTAGGTGCGATCGAAGAAGCGACGGCTGCCGAAGTTCGCAAACAGTATGACACCAATGTGTTTGGGTTACTCAACGTGACACGTGCGGTATTGCCATACCTGCGTCAGCAAAAGTCCGGTCGGATCATCAATCTTTCATCATTGTTTGGCTACGATGCCGTTCCGGGTTGGGGCTTGTACGGCTCTACTAAATTTGCAGTCGAAGGTCTTTCAAAAGGGCTAGCAGTTGAACTGGCACCACTCGGTATCCACGTAACGGCGGTCGCTCCTGGTCTTTTTACAACCAACTTCCTCAGTGCTGAATCCTATGTTGCGGCTCAAACCATTATCGATGATTACCAGGCAACGGTAGGCCAGATGCGGAGCAGTGCCGAGACGCTACATGGGAACCAACCCGGTGATCCGAAAAAGTTTGCCCAGGTGATTCTCCAACTTGCTAATACAGACCGTCCGCCGCTGCATTTACCTGTCGGGACAGATGCGATCGCGATGTACCAGAGCAGTGCCACAAAAATGGCAGCAGAAATTGAAGCATGGCTGCCAGTAGCTACCAGCACCGATCATGATCAGCGCATAGCGGCCTCAGCTATAGCTTGACCGGCAACATTCAATTCACAGATTCGTTCGCAGAACCATTTCACACACTATTCCAAAGGAGTTTTACGATGGGCACTGAACAGAAAGTGGCTGTGGTTACGGGCGCTTCGCAGGGCATCGGCGCAGCCCTTGTCAAGGCATACCGCGATCGCCACTATCAGGTGATTGCAGTTTCACGCTCCATTCAGCCATCAGACGATGATGCGGTCATTGCAGTGTCAGGCGATATTGGTGATCGCAAAACTGCCGAGAGGGCGATCGTCGAGGGTGTGACCCGCTTTGGGCGCATTGACACGCTGATCAATAATGCTGGTATCTTCATCGCCAAGCCATTTACCGAGTACACCGAAGCTGACTACGCAGCGACCCTCAGCACCAACGTCACGGGCTTTTTTCACATCACGCAACTCGCCATCGCTGAGATGGAAAAGCAAGGCAGTGGTCATGTTGTGCAGGTCTCGACGAGTCTCGTTGACCACGCGATCGCGGGTGTACCCTCTGTACTCGCATCCCTGACCAAGGGCGGACTGAATGGTGCAACCAAATCGCTGGCGATCGAATATGCCAGTCGTGGTATTCGGGTAAACGCCGTAGCACTCGGGATCATCAAGACACCCATGCATCCGGTCGAAACCCATGCCCAGCTTGATGCCCTGCACCCGATCGGTCATATGGGCGAGATGTCTGATGTCGTCGATGCGATCCTTTATCTGGAATCCGCCAGCTTTGTGACAGGCGAAATTCTGCATGTCGATGGTGGTCAGAGTGCGGGGCATTAAAGATATGATCTACGAATTACGCATTTATCACGCCGTGCCCGGACGCTTACCCGCGCTGCTTTCCCGCTTTCAAAATCACACGATCCAGATTTGGGAAAAGCACGGCATCCGTCAGGCTGGCTTCTGGACGACGCTCGTCGGCGAAAGCAACCAGCAACTCACCTATATGCTTGCCTGGGACAGTATGGCTGAGCGTGAAGAGCGCTGGAACTCATTCATCACTGACCCCGAATGGATCGCGGTCAGCAAGGAGAGTGAGAAGGACGGCCCACTCGTGCAGAGCATCCGCAACGAGTTGTTGGTACCCACTGCCTTCTCCTCAGTGCAGTGATAACCTGTACCTTTGCAACAAATAGCCAACTTGATGAAAACAAGTTGAGTTAAATGCAATTGGAGAACGATCAATGCTTGAAAAAATCAACCACTAACACCGCCGCTTTCTGAGCAAATGGTAAAGAGAGATAAACCATGAAGGAAGGTAAACCAACTGGGATTTTGCGCTATGGTCGTCTAGCCTGATTGAAGCGATCGCGCCTCATAGCCCTCTCTTATGCCAATCGCCTCAATGAAGTGAAATAGCAAGATGAACCGATCGCCCCTTGCATTCTGGCTTTTAACGATCAGTACCTTGAGTGTATTGTTTGGTGTCTCACCGATCACCGCTCAAGTGATTCCCGATAGCACATTGCCTGTGGGGGAGCGATCGCAAGTTTCTGGCAATTCCACCGTACAAATTGATGGTGGGGCAAGGCGGGGTGGCAATCTGTTCCATAGCTTCAGCCAATTTTCCATTCCTACGGGTGGTTCTGCTTACTTCAATAACGCGGCAGATGTGCAGAATATTTTCAGTCGTGTGACAGGTGGATCAATCTCAAATCTTGATGGCTTGATTCGAGCCAACGGGACAGCAAACCTGTTTCTGCTCAACCCCAATGGCATTCTGTTTGGTCCGAATGCCTCACTCAACATTGGCGGTTCGTTTGTAGCGACGACTGCCAACAGCATTAACTTCGCCGACAAGTTTCAATACAGTGCCACTAATCTTCAAACTTCACCACTCTTGACAGTTAGTGTTCCCATTGGTTTGCAGATGGGAGCGAATCCGGGATCGATCGCGGTGCAGGGGAATGGATACGATTTATCCGTTGCAGTCCCTATCTTCACACCTCTGATCAGAGGTAGTAGTACGGCAGGATTACGGGTGCCAGTCGGTCAGACTCTTGCCTTCATTGGAGGCGATATAGATATTAATGGCGGCACGCTGACAGCAGAGCAAGGACGCATTGAACTGGGTAGTGTTCGTGGCGGGCAAGTAAGCCTTAGTGATGGTTTAACCTTCAGCTATCCAGGCGTACAAACCTTTGGCACTATTCGTCTATCGCAACAGGCATTAGCCGATGCTAGCGGTGGTGGGGTGATTCAGGTGCAAGGGAATCAAGTCTCAGTGGTGGATGGTTCACTGCTGTTGATTCAAAACCAGGGAACGCAAGTGGGTGGGAGCATCAGCGTGAATGCTGTCCAATCTTTAGAATTGAGTGGAACCAGCCCAGACATCAGCTTTCCTGGCGGCTTGACTAGTGAAGCTGTGGGTGTTGAACGTGGAGCAAATGTTACAGTTTCAACCCAGCAGTTGATGGTACGAAGTGGGGCACAAATCATTGCTGCCTCCCGTAGTGCTGCCGAGGCAGGCAATATAAGAGTGAATGCCTTTGATTCTGTACAAGTAAACGGCTTTTCACTGATTAATCCTAGGTTTGTCAGCGCCCTTTCTACAATCGCTTTCGATTCTGGATCTGCGGGAACAGTAACAGTATCAACCAGGTGGTTAAATCTTCTAGACGGAGGAAAGGTAATATCTTCTGCGCTTGGAGCTGGCAAGGGTGGCACTGTGACGGTGAATGCAACTGAAGCCGTGGAAATAATGGGAGGGACACCTTTTTTCAGTCCAAGCGGTGTGGTCTCTTCTAGCACCAATGCTGGCGATGCTGGGGCACTGACTATTAACACAGCCAGACTGGTGATTAAAAACGGTGGTAGTGTCAGTGGTGCGACTGTAGAAACTGGTAACGCAGGTAGTCTCACCGTCAATGCCAGTGAATCTGTTGAGGTCACTGGTACATTGCTTGGCAAGCGTGTTCCCAGTTATGTGGGTTCGTCTGCCCTGGTTGTGTCTGAAGCCTTACGACAAGCTTATAGACTGCCTGACAGACCCAGTGGAAATTCGGGCAGCGTGACTATTAACACTCCCCGGTTAAACATCAGTGATGGGGCACAGGTTACTGTCAGTAATGATGGCACCGGGAGTGCTGGCACATTGCAGGTGAATGCCAATTCGATTTTTCTAGACCGTGGTGGTTCAATTACCGCCGCTACTGCGTCAGGGGAAGGGGGCAATATCGATCTCAAGGTGCGAGATTCTATACTGCTGCGAAACAACAGTTCGATTACTGCATCGGCAAATGGTACGGGCAATGGCGGCAACGTTCGGATTGATGGAGGCGCGATCGTGGCTGTGCCTCATGAAAATAGCGACATTAACGCCAATTCGATCAATGCTCGTGGCGGCAATGTCACGATTAATGCCTCTGGCATCTTTGGCGTCCAGTTTCGTCCTCAAGTCACACCGCTTAGCGATATTACTGCGACTGGAGCCAATTCTGCCTCAAAGGGCACCGTCCAGCTTAATATTGAACGCCTTGACCCAACTTCCGGCTTGGTAGCACTGCCCACAACCGTAGTTGATTCCTCTCACCTGATTGCCCAAGATTGCCCTGCCAATCAGGGTAATGCCTTCGTCATCACAGGTCGTGGTGGCTTGCCGCCCACACCAGAACAACAATTGGATGATGATGCAGAGTGGCAGGATCGGAGGCCGTTAGTGGTAGAGCAGCAAGCAAGTAGCAAGGGAGAAATCAGACGGCAGGAGTCAGGAGCCAAGGGTGAACAATTGCTGGGGCAAGCTGATACCCCACATTCCACACCCTACACCTCAATCATTGAAGCGACGGGTTGGCAAATGACCCCCACCGGAGCGATCGTCCTGGTCGCTACCACCCCTGATCCAACTGTACAAAAGCGCTTGTATCAAGCAGTTGCATGCCAAAGAAGGTAGCACACTGCTTCAAAGCCTTATGGGGTCAAGATTTCAGTCAAAACCGTAACGAATTCGGGTAAGCCCCGGGTTTGCCGGGGAGGCTCTCAAAAGTTTGACTCTACATTGGTCGTTTGTTTGGACTACCTCATTTGTGTGACCAAGTTTATGTGACTAGTAGTTTATCGATTCAAGCCCTATTTTTGAATTCAAACGTTTTAATCACCCGTGTGATCGATGCACAGTTAGCCTCTAATACCAGAGGTGAACCTATCCTGCTGACCTCAAGGCGATGTAGAAAAGGTTCGTAAGTGCATAGCGAAAGGTGTAAATATTCATCTTAGCCATATTGATAATCACACTCCGCTAGGTGCGGCAGCCTTTGAACGGGATTTAGAAATTGTAATCTTGTTGGACTCTGAAGCAGACGTGAATGCACTGCAACTTTCTGATGGTTTTACAGCTTTAATGGATGCAGTTGCAGGGGGACATCTAGAAATTGTACGAACTTTAGTAGAAGCTGGTGCGAGAGTAAATATGCAAAACCACCAGGGTGATACTGCTGAAAATGTTGCTGAGTCTAATGGTTATGAGGAGATCCTTGAGTATCTTCAGCCATATATTGGTGAACCTGAATGGGATTAGTTATGCTATAAAACACAAATTTTGTAGGAACAGCACGGCATAATCGGGTCGAGGAGAGCATTTAACTCTCCCCTCCCACACCGCACATCATGCGGGTCCGCAATGGGCGATTCATGAAGACGCGCAGACAACGTTGATCACTTAAGCGTAACCCTGAACTTTCATCCAGGGTTGGCGAATCGATAACAAGCCCTGTTGTTCTAACCACTCATTCGTCATTCCCGTTTGCGTTGCGAGAGTCTTTGACAAACGCCAAAAGCCTTTACGACTAATGCCCGTCAAAATCGCCTGACGTTTTGTTGTCCCGAGTTTGAGCAAGTTGGTGATGCGGGTTCTGGGTCTACGCCACTGCTTCCAGTAAAACATCCGAATCCGCCGTCTCAACCAACCGTCTAACGCCTCAATGGGACTGTAATGTTACCTGAGTTCGGGATAAGAACTGGGACAAGAAAGGGGCAAACCCGATAGGCTGAAAATGCTAAAATCTCACGCCCAGTTTGCCCTCATGCTTAGTTTAGAAGAATTCTTTTGCTGTCGATGATTTCGGTCAAAGCTTTGAGCCGCAGTGGAAGCAGCAACTTTTGGGCTTCGGGCTTCAGCGATGCAACCGCCCTCAGAGTTTGAGCTTGAGTGAAATCGTGCCCCTCCTGATCGGCTTTCATTAGTCGTGTTACCGGAACTTCAAGACCTATTATCAAGAGAAAGTGTAGTGCGAGTGGACAGAGGCTTTTCGTGGAGTGGTCAGCTACCAGCGCTTCATCGATCGGGTTCCAGGTACTTTGGTGCCGATGTGTGCCTACCTCCGCTCGTGTTTTGGTCAGTGTAGTGGCATCAGTTTTATGGACTCCATGGCACTCAAAGTTTGCCACAGCCGCCGTATTGCACAACACAAAATCTTTGAAGACTTAGCCGCACGGAGCAAAACTTCGGTCGTACACCTTCGGTTGGGCGAAGCCCTATGGTTCTTTGGCTTCAAACTGCATTTGATCGTTGATGAACGAGGTGATCTACTCAATATCGTGCTGACTTCAGGCAATACCAATGACCGCACTCCCTATCCCCAAATTGTTATAGCAGTTTGACTGCTGAACGCACTGCATAGCTCGTTAAAGTCCTTTCAAGCCTTTGTAGAGCCAATCCATTACCCAAAGCATTCCTTGTTTGCAGATCACCCTCCCACCCTCTCTCTACGCCCCCAATGCTCAAATGCGCTCATCTTGTTTGTATTGATACTTATTCTCTCAATGAGCTTATTGCTTTAGCGACAACCTTTCTCAAGTACTGCGCCAGAGTAAATTGAGGCATCGGTTTGAAAGCTATGATTCACAGGATTCAGCTTATTGATTACGTTCATTTCAACTGACCACAGCACGATTAAGCTAGCTTTAGAATTGCAGTAGCAGAAGGGTAGGCATTGCCCACCCTTGTCTGCATGTAGTGTGACAACCTACCGAACTCTTACGGCTACACTCTCTTGCTTCTCGCCTTTAGTGCTTGGTGTTGCAGGTTTGCTCTGAGCAACACTGGCGCTGTTCCGAGAGTTTGTATTGATGTCACCCGCTACTCGATTTAACTGATTCGGGTCAAGGCCTCTTGGAGGCGTAGAGATACTTCTAGAGAGTGGGTTGCCATCACGTCCCAGTAAATCTCTCGCTGATCCAGTTGATGGTGCCGTGTTGGCTGAACCCATGGGTGGTGTTGTGGTCGCGATAAGCGACGGTTCCAGCCCGGTTGCTGAAGATGCCGCCAAAGCAGGCGAACTGCACACCAGCCCCATCACCATCACGACCATCACCAAAACAATCCGCATCCAGTGCCCAAAGCAACGTTTCATAACATCCTCCAGAGAGATAAGAAAAGGCATTATTCCAGGTAGCCAGACGTGTGAGTGTGGCAAATAATCCTTCCTGCCCTTAGCAATACAACCTTGCATAAATGCGAAAGTCCCCATGATGCAAAGGACAAGCAACCGACACTCAAAATCAACCATTCTTGCCAACCGGCTTCCTAAATATAGGTTAAATCGTGATGGCAGCATAATCTTGCTAATATGCTGAATCCTTTAACGATTGGGCTTCCCGGTAAGGGGGCGCTTCAACAGTATCGATCGCCTGCCTTTGCCGGAGAAGGGCCGGAAACCGACAGGTTTGAGAAGATGCTTTAATCGGTTTAGAATCTAGAATCCTTAAGCTGGTAGTCTTCTTACGCTGATAATCTATGAGTGCATTTCGAGTGGGGGTAGCAGGTCCAGTCGGTTCTGGAAAGACGGCTCTGGTAGAGGCGTTGTGCAAGACGATGCGCGATCGTTATCATTTGGCCGTTGTCACCAACGATATTTACACCCAGGAAGACGCGCAGTTTTTAGTGCGAAGTCAGGCTTTAGAGGGCGATCGCATTCGTGGGGTTGAAACGGGTGGTTGCCCCCATACGGCGATTCGGGAAGATGCATCGATGAACCTGGCGGCGATCGAGGATTTGGAACAGCAATTTCTCAATCTCGATCTGGTGTTTGTCGAAAGCGGCGGAGACAATCTGGCCGCAACGTTTAGTCCAGAACTGGTTGATCTCACCATCTATGTCATCGATGTCGCAGGTGGCGATAAGATTCCGCGTAAAGGTGGACCCGGCATCACCAAGTCTGACCTGCTAGTGATTAATAAAATTGATCTTGCTCCTTATGTCGGCGCAGACCTAGGAGTGATGGAGCGAGACGCGACGAAAATGCGGGGTAGCAAGCCCTTCGTTTTTACAAATCTCAAAACACAGGACGGATTAAAGGCTGTCATTGAGTTCGTGGTCGCTAATTTACCGCCACGCCAGTAAATTCTGCGTTCGCAGAACGGTTTGTATAATCCAATACAAATAGTGCGCAAGCGTAACTCTAATATCACACAGTATTGCAGCGCTCCTCTACACACAGGATGACTTGTTAACGGTTGAGTTGACGCTGATGTCAACCCCTGTAGCTTCCGGTTGTGTATATGAGTTCTTTTAAGGTAAGGAGAATTGCTTCATGAAGTCGCGTCAGCCCCTGTTCATACTGGGTGGTATGAATCGTCGTCGGTTTATCCAGTATGGTTCACTTGCACTTGGCTCCAGTATTGTTGCTGCTTGTTCGAGCGGTGGTGCTCCAACAGGCGAATCCTCTGCTTCACCGGGAGCCAGTCCAGTTGCATCCACGGCATCTGGTGACGGCATCAAGGTTGGGGTGATGTATTCCACCACAGGGTCGATCGCTATTGTAGAAAAGTCTTTGCAAGACGCAACGTTCTTGGCGATCGAGCAAATCAACGAAGGGAAAGGTCCTTGGTCTGGCAAGCAGGGTATTAAGGGTAAGAAAATTGACATGGTGGTTGTAAACCCAGACTCCAACTGGGATTTGTACAACCAGATGTCTAAGCGGTTGATCGACGAAGATAAGGTGGTTTGCGTCCTGGGCTGCTACACCTCTGCCAGCCGCAAATCGGTATTGCCTGTCTTCGAAGAAAAAGACAAAATGCTGTATTACCCGGTTTATTACGAAGGAAACGAATGTAGCTCCAACGTTATTTATACGGGTGCTGCGCCAAACCAGCAGATCACAGACTCGATTCCTTACTGCGCCAAAAACTTTGGTAAGAAAGGGTTCTTCATCGGTTCTGACTACATCTATCCCAAAGAAAGCAACCGGATTGCGAAGGCAGAGTTGGTTAAAGCGGGTGGTGAAGTCGTTGGCGACGAGTATGCCGCTTTGGGCACCACCGAATTTATCACCATCATTAACAAGATCAAGCAGGCCAAGCCTGACTTTGTGTTGAGCAACCTGGTGGGAGACAGTATTCCGGCGTTCTACAAACAGTACAAAGATGCTGGCTTGACCTCAAAAGATACGCCCATCATGGCGTATCCCACCACCGAAGAAGAAATTCTGGCGATGGGACCAGAGTTTGCGGAAGGTCACTACACTAGCTTTAACTACTTCCAAACGGTTGATACGCCCGAAAACAAGGCGTTTGTGGAACAATTCAAAGCAAAATTTGGGCAAGACCGTGTGACGAATGGTGTGATGGAAGCGGCCTATCTGCAAACCTTCTTCATGGCGCAGGCGATGGAGAAACTGGCAGAAGCAGGCAAGGAATTCACCACTGCCAACTTGCGTGAAGCCACCCGTGGTCAAGAGTTTAAGGCACCCCAAGGCACTGTGAAAGTTGATCCAGACAACTACCACACCTACCTGTACTCCCGTATTGGTAAGTGGAAGTCGGATGGGCAAGCAGAAATTGTCTTTGCTACAAAGGCAGCCGTGAAGCCCATTCCCTGGAGCCAAGCGCTCTACAAGGGACGGCTTTGTAAGCATAAGACGCCCGACGATCGCAGTAACCCCACCGTAGAGACCAAGAAGGACATTCCAGTGGAATTTCTGAAGCAGGCTTAGGTCAACACCATATTTAAGGTTCTCTGGTTCTATGGAACTAGAGAACCTTAACGTTCACAGACGCAACTCTGGTTGAGTAGGGGGGTTCATGAATTTCATTGCATCATTAATTTACCTGGCGGAGACATCTCCACCGGCAAAAAGTATTGACCCGATCGCCTTCGCCAATCAGCTCTTAAATGGGATTGGGATTATCGGCATTTTGCTGTTGACCGGTTTGGGCTTGGCAATCACCTTTGGTGTGATGCGCATCATTAACCTGGCGCATGGCGAGTTCATCATGCTGGGTGCTTACACCACCTTTGTGTTGCAGAAGAACTTCAAGATGGATTTGCTGCTGACAATTCCCTTTGCGTTCATCTTAACGGCAGTAATTGGTGCGATCGTAGAAGTCACCATTATCCGCAAGCTCTACGGACGACCACTAGAGACGCTACTGGCGACCTGGGGACTCAGTATTGTTCTACAGGGCGTTGTCAAGCTCATCTTCACCGCACAACTGAAGTATGTCAAAGCGCCTCCTTACATCAAAGGAAACCTTTCCATCTTTAAAGCGGGTGGTCAGTCCGTCGAAATTTCTTACTATCGGTTGTTCATTATCTTTGTTGCGCTAGCACTACTGGCACTGACAGCCTTTTTACTCTATCAAACATCGTTGGGGCGGCAGATTAGAGCCGTAACGCAAAACCGAGAAATGACCCGTTGCCTGGGCGTGAATACCAGCCTGGTGGATATGGTAACGTTTGCCTATGGTTGCGGACTGGCAGGGGTTGCGGGTTCGGTCATCTCGTCGCTGAAGAGTGTGGCACCGCCGATGGGTCAGGATTATCTGGTAGATGCCTGGATGACGGTGGTAACAGGTGGTGTGGATAAGCTGGTGGGGGTTCTAGCTGGTTCAGTCTTGATTGGAGAAGCGAATTCTGCCATTGCTTACCTGTTAAACGATCCTGTTGCACGGGTGATTGTGCTGTTTTCCGTGATTGTGTTGATCCGCTACCGTCCAGAGGGGCTATTCACGGTGCAGAAGCGGGCTTAGAGCAGTTTTTGGTTGTTAGTTGTTAGATTCAGTGCTCGGCATTGAACTAACAAGCGAAAACGAAGCATTAACAATTTTGCAAAGCGTGATTAGCCTTATTGCTTGCCATTGATGTAGGGGGAATTTCAACGTGACAGAGGTAATGGGTCGGCTGCGACAGTCAACAATACCAACGAAGCTACTGGTAATTAGTGGCATTGCTTTTTTGATTCTGGCGGTGCTGCCGTTTGTCGCTGGTGAGTTTCAGGCAAACTTAATGGCAAAGCTGCTGTTGTTTGGCGTGCTGGGTATCTCACTAGACCTGGTATGGGGCTTTACAGGCATTCTCAGTTTTGCTCACGGTGTTTTCTTTACGCTGGGTGGTTACGCGATGGCGTACTACCTGAAGCTCAACCTGGCAGCCTCTTCCAACACCTATGGTGTAGCCTTGCCTGACTTTATGGTGTGGAACGGGTTGAAGGAACTGCCCTGGTTTATTGCACCGTTGAAGTACTTTCCCATTGCCGCGATCGCAATGGTGGCGCTTCCCGCGGCCTTTGCCTACATCATTGGCTCGTTTATTTTCCGCTCTAAGGTCAGTGGGGTGTATATCACCATCATTACATTGGCGATCGCGTCGGCACTGACGACCTTCTTTGTCAGCCAACAGGCGTACACGGGTGGCACCAACGGCATTACCGACGTTTCTAAGCTGACCTTATTTGGTGGCTTGGTGATTCCGCCGATCGGGTTGTATTTCATGATTCTCATCTTTGCCACCGTTGTGCTGGCTGGTAGCTGGTGGCTCACGCAGTCGAACTTCGGCTTGATTTTGCGTTCCATCAAAGAAAATGAAAAGCGGATCTCCTACCTGGGCTACGACGTTGCTAGCTTCAAGATTTTCATCTGGACACTATCGGCTGGTATCGCTGGTATTGCAGGCGGGCTGTTCGTCCCTCTCAACCGCTTCATTTCACCCGTCTATTTAGGTGTGGCATTTGGTACCCAGGTTGTGATTTGGGTGGCGGTTGGTGGTCGGGGTACGCTGGTCGGGCCTTTAATCGCGGCCATTCTGCTGGGTCAACTGCAAAACTCGGTCGATCGCATCACGCAGGATTGGCAACTCATTGTCGGTATTATGCTGCTGGTTGTGGTGCTATTTCTCCCCGATGGCTTGATGGGACTGTTGCCAAAACAGTTTAAGTCGGTGGCACAGCCCGCACCGATCACGTTAACCAGCTCTAGCTCCACATCAGGCTTTGTGCAAGCGCAGGTGTTTGATTGGTTCACCCCCTTGCAGCGAGGCGGTCAGTGGGTTGGGCGATCGCTCACGTTCTTGGTCAAGACCGTGCTGACGGCTGGTAGTTCTCGTCGTTCTACGAAAGGGCGAGCAAGACTGAAATAACCCCGACTCTACCCCTGACTCAAAGCGCTATGTAGATCACAGAATGCGTTTGCAGGGAATGTTAGGTTACGGTAACAAACTGAACATACAAGGCTAGGTCTATGGATACACTTGTTTCTGCCAACGATGCTAAGGCAGAACCACTGGAAGCAATTCTGTCCGTGAAGGATGTGAAGGTTGTGTTTTCAGGCTTTCAGGCAATCAAAGGAGTCAGCCTGGATGTCGCGGATCGGGAAATTGTCACGATTATTGGACCGAACGGCGCGGGTAAAAGCACCTTGCTGGATGCGATCGTGGGAAAGTCTCCTGTTGCATCGGGACATATCTACTACAAAGGTCAGGACATTACGAATCGGAGCCCGCACGCGATCGCGCACATGGGCATTGGACGCAAATTCCAAAACCCTAATGTCTACAACGATCTGACGGTTTTTGAAAATATCTTACTGGCTCTGAAAGGTGCCCATGGTGTGTTTTCATCGATCAAAACGAAGCTCACCAGCGTCAAAAAAGCCAAGATTGAGTCGGTTCTGGAGCGCATCGGCCTGCTAGATAAAGCCTTTGCCAAAGTTTCGTCCCTATCTCACGGACAAAAGCAATGGATTGAGATTGGCATGGTGCTGGCTCAAGATCCGACAGTTGTGTTGTTGGATGAACCAACGGCCGGCATGACGCCTGATGAAACGCACGAAACAGGCGAGATTATCAAAACGCTGGCAAACCAACATGCGGTTGTGGTCATTGAGCACGATATGGAGTTTGTCAAACAAATCGCTCAACGCATTGTGGTATTGCATCAGGGCGAAAAATTAACCGAAGGCTCTGTTCAAGAAGTCCAGTCCAATCCTAAAGTTATTGAGGTGTATTTAGGCCGTGAACGAATCGATGCCGCTGCTTAATTTAACCGATGTCACCGTTTCCTACGGTCAAACTCCTGTCTTGTTCAACGTCGATATGGCCGTTGAAAAGGGTGAAATTGCCTGCATTTTGGGGCGTAATGGTGTTGGTAAAACGACCCTGTTGCGTAGCGTGATTGGCTTGAATAAAGTCATGTCGGGCAGCATTGTCTTCGATGCCGATGAAATTACGAAGACACCCACCTATTTGCGAGCACGGTATGGCATTTCGTTTATCCCTCAGGGGCGCGAAATTATTCCTTACCTGTCGGTGCTGGATAACCTGAAATTGGGCATGACGGCTGCGAAGGAAAAGCCAAAGAAAATATCAGAGGAGATTTTTGAGTTCTTCCCCATGCTGAAGCAACATCTCAAGCGGCAGGGAGGGTTATTGAGTGGTGGGCAACAGCAACAGTTGGCGATCGCGCGTGGGCTGTTGAGCAACCCCAAGATCATGTTGCTAGACGAACCGACAGAAGGGATTCAACCGTCGATCGTGCAAGAAATTGAAGACACCTTAAAACGTATTAACCGCGAAAAAGGCATCACGGTTGTGGTTGTCGAACAGAAGATTGACTTTGCCCGTCAGCTAGCCCAGAAGTTTTTCATCATGGAAAAAGGTTCGGTTGTGGCAAGCGGTCCGACGTCAGAATTGAGCGATGCACTGGTTCACAAGTACCTGGCGGTTTAATAATCCTGTCAGTCTCATTCTTCTAAAGCTCTGGCGCGACTGCCCATCGCATATTGCTAGCGCTTCAACCTACCAGTGATAGCTTCCAGTTTCGCCGATGCAGCTTAATTCACTTGCCCATCTGAGGGGCAAGCACCGCTTCGTGTGAAGTCAGCACGCTCAAAAGCCATCTATAGCATTACACAGGTTCGTTAGGCCACACTGCTGCGATCAACGCTCTGATAGGCAAGGTTCTACCTTCTGCCCTTTGCCTTTCGCTACAGCAGACGTCATGCCCCCATCCACCCATCGCTTTCTTGGTATTGGACACTTTTCCTATGGTTGACTACGAAATTTTTGACCTTGGCGACTTTTCCCTTCAACGGGGTGCGACGCTACGCGATGCCAAGCTGGCGTACAAAACCTACGGGACCCTCAACGCTGATAAAAGCAATGTCATCGTCTATCCCACCTGGTATTCTGGGCAACACTATGACAACGAGTGGTTGATTGGTGAAGGCATGGCGCTTGATCCCAACCATTATTTCATCATCATTCCCAACATGATCGGGAATGGGCTTTCCTCATCGCCCAGCAACTATCCACAACCCTATAACAAGAGCCGTTTTCCCAACGTCACCTTCTATGACAATGTCCGGGCACAGCACAAGCTGGTCACCGAGAAGTTTGGGATTGAAAACATTGCACTCGTGGTGGGCTGGTCGATGGGTGCTGGTCAAACCTACCAGTGGGGGATCAGCTATCCAGAGGTGGTAGAACGGATCTTTCCATTCTGTGGTTCCGCAAAAACCAGCCTGCACAACATCGTCTTTCTGGAAGGCGTTAAAGCGGCTCTGCAAGCGGATGCTGCCTGGAAGGGCGGTTGGTATGACGAGCCACCCACAACGGGGCTACGTGCTGTGGGACGCGTGTATGCCGGATGGGGCTTATCGCAAGCGTTCTATCGTGAAAAGGTGTATCTCCAAATGGGCTATACGTCCCTAGAAGATTTTCTGGTGGCGTTTTGGGAAGGCTTTTTTCTCAAAAAGGATGCCAATAACCTGTTGACAATGCTCTGGACATGGCAAAACGGTGACATTAGTCAAACACCAGGATTCAACGGTGATTTTGAAAAGGCATTAGGAGCGATTAAGGCGAAGGCGATCGTCATGCCTGCCGAAATGGATCTTTATTTCCCACCCGAAGACAACGAGTACGAAGTCAAATACATGCCCAATGCCGAATTTCGCGCGATTAAGTCGGTCTGGGGACACTTTGCGGGTGGGGGTGTCAATGCGCCAGACACCAAATTTATTGATGATGCCATCAAAGAACTGTTGGCACGTTAAGGGGTCAACGTTAATCTCTACTCACCCTTTTAGAGGGGTTGAGAGTAGCTTGGGAAATCTGTGCCTCAACGACGTTGGTGGATGAGCAATAATCGAGGCATCCAGATTTAAGAGTTGCCCATTATGCCCGCCGCAGACGATATCAGCAAACCAGCAGACCGTTCAAGCACTAACGTATTCAACGCGAAAGCGGTTCGTAATCCACTCCTCACGGCTCCCCTACCCGATCCAGTCACCAGGAATATTGAGGCGATTACGTCGCTGCACACTCAAGGAGTGCGCGGTATTCCTGCCTATCAGCGGTTTTTCGAATCGATCGCCACCTTCTTTGGGCGATCGATTTTTCTCTATAGCCTGCTGATCGTACTGGCGTTGTGGATTGGGAGCAGCTTTTTTGAGGACGTCTTGCCGTTTAAGCTCCCTCCGTTTAGCTGGTCCTCTCAAGGTTTAGATGCTGCCGCTCTGGTCATTTCAACCGGAGTACTGGTACGACAAACGCGCCAAGAAAACTTTGCCGAGCAGCGATCGCAATTAACACTCCAGCTAAATTTACTGTCTGAGCAAAAGATTGCCAAGATTATTTCCCTGCTAGAAGAACTTCGTACCGATCTACCGGGCGTGAGCGATCGACGCGACCCTGAGGCGGACATGATGCGAGAAGCGACCGACCCGATCGCAGTCTTGGAAGCCCTTCAAGAGAACCTGGCTCAAGAGCTAGCATCCGAAGAATAAAGGTGAACGTCATACCTGGATCGACCCGCGTTTCCATCTCTCGGTAGAGAAACAAACGAGCCTCCCTATAGTATTTGTGGTTACATGCAAAATTAATCATAAATCTTACTAGAGGTTGTCGATGGCTCAACTAAATGGCGTCATGATGCAGTACTTTCATTGGTACATTCCGCCTGACGGCAAGCTTTGGCAAGAGTTTACAGAAAGAGTCAGCGGCTTAGCAGATGTGGGCGTTACAGCGGTCTGGTTGCCTCCCGCTTATAAAGGAACTGCCGGTGGCTATGATGTCGGCTACGGAGTCTATGACATGTTTGACCTGGGTGAATTTGACCAGAAAGACTCCGTGAGAACAAAGTACGGCACAAAAGAAGAATACATCGCGGCAGTCAAAGCGGCGAAAGCAGCAGGGGTTCGAGTATATGCCGATGTGGTGCTCAATCATAAACTAGGTGCTGACGAGCCCGAAGAAGTGGAAGCAACCCCTTATGATCCAGAGGATCGCAACCGACCGATCGGGGATATGCAAACGATTAAAGTCTGGACGCATTTCACCTTCCCTGGTCGGCAGGGCAAATACTCTGAGATGGAATGGCATTGGTGGCATTTTGATGCGGTCGATTACAACGTTTACAACGAAGGGGAAAACGCCGTTTATCTATTCAAAGACAAAAAGTTTGATGACAACGTTGACCTGGAAAAAGGTGCCTTTGATTACCTGATGGGATGCGATCTCGACATGGAGCATCCTGAAGTACGGGATGAATTGAAGCGTTGGGGTGAATGGTTTGTTGATACAACCGATATTGATGGCTTCCGCTTTGATGCCGTTAAACATGTTAAAGCCAACTTCTTTCCCGAATGGTTAGCCCACTGTCGCAAGCACGCTGGACGCAATCTCTTTGCGGTGGGTGAGTACTGGTCTTATGACGTGGAAGCGCTCCACCACTTTATTGAAGTGACGGGTGGCGATGTGCTGCTGTTTGACGCACCCTTGCACTACAACTTTAGCGTTGCCAGTACGCAGGGCAATGACTATGACATGCGGCAAATTTTTGATAATACGCTGGTAAAAGATCAACCCGCGCTCGCGGTTACCCTGGTTGACAATCACGATTCTCAACCTTTGCAGGCACTAGAATCTGTTGTAGAAGGTTGGTTTAAACCGTTAGCGTATGCGTTGATCCTGCTTCGCAGTGAGGGCTATCCCTGTATCTTTTATGCCGATTACTATGGCGCTCATTACAAAGATAAGGGGCGTGATGGCAATGAATATGAGATTTGGCTTGACAGTCATCAATGGATTATTGATAAATTCTTGTACGCTCGTCAAACCTATGCCTACGGTGAGCAGTACGACTATTTCGACCATGCCAATACCCTTGGCTGGACGCGCTTAGGCGATGAAGAACATCCGGGCGGAATGGCTGTGGTGTTGAGTAATGGCGGAGAGGGCACAAAGTGGATGGAAGTGGGGCAACCAAACTGCACTTATATTGACATCACCGAACACATTAGCGATCCCATCACAACCAATGATGAGGGCTGGGCTGATTTCCGCTGTGAAGCAGGGTCTGTTTCCGTGTGGGTTCCACAACCATAAGGTTGCCATTATTGATTCGTTTGTCATCATGTCTACGATCGCTCATTTAGCAGCGATCGTAGACATTGTTTTTTGCAGTCAATCGACGCCACAGTCCTTGTTCAGCTAATACCAGCGCTTGAAAATCAGGCTACCCATGAGGGGCTATACGGGTGCAGGTCTTACTGCTTTGAAAATGGCATGACTCAGGTAGTGCTGGAAAGGGTCAGGATGACGAGAGGGTGGGAGGGGGCAAAAAACCTACATTCACAGGCTCTCATCACCTCGCTCTTCATCTCTCTTCTTTCCCAAATGGACTTACTTTCCTTTAAACCGACATTCCGCCCTTTGAAGTGTCCCATCGAGAATTTAGCCGCATAATTTTCTCAAAGGCTGGCAGCAAAGGGGGTGCAGTATTAACAACGAATTGATTGTGCAGAACCTGGATCATCTGGGTATCGTTGCCGGATTGGTAGACGAGTTAGAGATTGTGGAGCAGATCAACCAACACTTGGGCGAAGACCCACGCGAGCAAATTAGCCCAGGAGTGGCGGTAAAAGCCATGATTCTGAATGGGTTAGGGCTGGTATCTGCGCCGTTGTACCTGTTTGACCAATTCTTTGTGGGGAAAGCAACGGCACATTTGCTGGGGGCAGGCGTACTGGCGGAGCATCTCAATGACGACCGTTTAGGACGAGTGCTCGACGCGTTGTATTTAGGTGGGTTAAGCCAAATCTTTGTTGCCATTTGCCTGACGGCTGCCCGCAAATTTGGCGTCGAGTGCAAGAGCGCCCATTTCGACTCGACTTCATTCACGGTGGAGGGCGAGTATTTGCCGGAGGTCCAAGTGACTGAGGGCATTGCGCCAGTTCCTATTACCATCACCTATGGCTATTCGCGTGACCGTCGTCCTGACCTGAAGCAGTTTGTGATGAATTTGGTGTGTTGGGGCGATGGTGATATGCCCGCATTCATTGAGTTAGCCGATGGCAACCAGTCGGATAAAGCCCACTTTGCTGGGTTGATGCAAGCGTTTAAGGCGCAGTGGCACTTTGAGGGGTTGTATGTGGCCGACGCGGCACTTTACAGCGAGGAGAATCTGCAACAACTGTCAGGGTTACGGTGGCTGACGCGGGTGCCGTTAACGCTCAATACGGCCGCGGCGTTAGTCAACCAGGTCTCAGAGTCTGCGTTTGAGCGCACCGCACTAGAAGGCTATCGCATAGCGACGGTTTGCTGCGACTATGGCGGTGTCAGGCAACAATGGTTTGTGGTTGAAAGCCAAGAACGGAAAAAGTCTGACCTTAAGAAATTGGAGCAGACCCTGGTCAAAGCAAAAACCCAGTGGCAAGCGCAATTACGACAATTATGTGCACAAGAATTTGCTTGCGAAGCCGATGCTTTGGCCGCACTGAAAAAGTTTGAGCGGACTTTACCCTGGCATCAACTGGAAGCCACAGGGGTCAAGCTGAAATTGCACTATGAGAAACCTGGTAAGCCGAAACGGGAGACTCCGCCCAGTCGCATCACCTATCACCCACAAGCATCGTTAATACCCAATGCGAGCCTTATCACCAGCCACCAGCAACGAGCCGGACGGTTCATTCTGGCAACCAATGGGGTGGAAGACACTGAGCAATTAAGCCCACAGCAAGCGCTGGAAGAATACAAGGGGCAACAGGGTAACGAGCGAGGCTTTCGGTTTCTCAAAGACCCTTTGTTCTTTGCGTCCAGTGTCTTCCTCAAAGCCCCAGAACGGATTATGGCACTCGCAATGGTGATGGGGTTGTGTTTGTTGGTGTACAACCTAGGGCAACGTCAACTCCGCCAAGCGCTCCAGCAAGCAGACCAAACCCTGCCCAATCAGCTGCGCAAAGCCACGCAACGCCCGACCCTACGCTGGCTATTTCAATGTTTTATGGCGGTTCACTATGTGATGCTCAACGGCAGCGAGCAGATTGTCAATCTCACCGACGATCGCCGTCGGATTCTCCAGTTTTTGGGCTCCACCTGTCGACAGTACTACTTGCTGGGTTGAAGCCGACCGTTAATTTGGAGTGTGCCAGTGAAAAGGGCGGAATGTGGGTTTAAAGGATCGCTAGCACAACACTCTATGACACCCTAAATCTGATACAACAAACGGGAGATGATTTTTTGTAACGATCACGTTTGCCCCTTCTGGTTGCGCTTTTAAGTAATGCAGTCCCACACCAACATGAACGCTGTTGTTGACCAGAATCGTCCTCTGGCTCCCACCTGGTTACGATCGCTCGTCCTTTTGCTGCTAGTGGTGGGAATCGTGTTTCGGTTTGTGAATCTTAACCACAAAGTGTACTGGCATGATGAAGTGGTAACGTCCTTACGGGCAGCAGGCTACACCCAGCAAGAAGTGGTTCAACATCTGTTTCAGAATCACGTTATACCGACGAAGGACTTGCTGCGGTTTCAGCAAATCAAGCCAGGAAGTACGCCGATCGATACCGTGCGATCGCTTGTACGAGAAGATCCCAAGCAGCCACCCTTCTATCACTTACTCGATCGTCTCTGGATTCAAGGATTGGGCGATTCCATTTACGCGATCTTTGGTAGTCCCATTACGGCTCCACGCCTGCTACCGGCGTTGCTGAGTGTGCTAACGCTTCCAGTCATGTATGCACTGGCCTGGGAACTATTTGCTTCACACGCAATCGCACTACTGGCAACGGCCTTCCTCGCCGTTTCACCATTCGATGTGGTGTTGGCGCAAACAGCGTGCCAAACAAGCTTCTTGGGGTTAACGGTCATTGCCAGTCACTATCTGCTGCTGCGAGCCTGCCGTTTAGCCAACGTGTCCAAATTTCGTTCCCGTGATGTTTTCAAGCAGTCCCCATCTACCTGGCAGCACTGGGGATGGTATGGGCTCAGCGCCACGGTGGGGTTGTATACCCATCCTGTATTTGCACTGGCGCTTTTGGGGCAGGCAATCTGGCTGATGCAGGGCACGATCGCACCCAAACAAGCGACAAACGAAAAGCAACGGGTGGCAAGGTTCTGGCTCTCCCTGCTAGTGGCGGGGTTGCTGTATGTGCCCTGGCTTTTGGTGTCGACTACAAGCTTTCTACACAACACTGAAACAAACCGTTGGGCTGTGGACGTGCCCAGCGTGTCGGCTCTCGCAAAGCAGTGGCTCTTTAGCTTAACAGCCTTATTGATTGACTTAAATGGGTTTGATAATGGGTGGACATTTGGACTGCGCTTATTTCTGGTTGGACTGATGATCCTGGCGTTTTATACGCTCTACCGACGCAGCGATCGCGTTGGGCTCTTTGTGTTGAGCATCACGATCGTTCCCTTTGTCATCCTGATGCTGGCAGATGTCGTGTTGCAAGGTTCGCGATCGACGGTCAACCGCTACTTGCTTTTGAGTTACTCGGGTGTGCAGTTAGCGATCGCCCATTTTTTAGCAGCTAGACTCGCCCCCAGACCGCATTACCTCAGCCCAAAACCGACGCCACAACGACAGAGCCGATGGCCCCGCTTTAGCCTACAGTTCACGCCTTACACCTGGACGTTTCTCAACCGTTGGTTTTGGCGCATGGTATTACTAACCCTCTTTGCCGTCAGCCTGACAGCTTGCACAGTGAGTGCAGCCTCTTTTAGCTGGCAACATGGCGACCAGAGTGACTTGAATGCGGCGATCGCGGCTCGCATTAATGCAGACCCATCTCCGTTGCTGCTAAGTGAAGCCGGAGAGAATGCAAGCAATCTCAGTGACTTGATCTCATTAAGCTATAAGTTAACTCCCAACGTGCGGATGTTGCTTTTAGGCCCGGATGTCAATTGGGTGACAACACCATCCTTTACAGCAGCAACCGATGGCTTAACCGTCTTGGGATTTCGCCCTTCGTCCGCGCTAAAAGAGGCGTTAGAGCGATCGCGTCACGCACTTCAACCCTTCCTGCCTGGAGCCAATGTCTGGCTTGTGTCAAAGCCTTGAGTGGCTACGAGAATTGCTTGACGGGTAGGAAACCTGTATAATGGCAATGTTTGAAGGGGAGTAGCTGCTAGCACATTGCTAGCCCATCTGAGTCAACATACTGGCGATGAGCCTGGTTCAGATGACAGAAAGCTTCTAGCGCTCAGCCTTTAGCCTTCAGCTTTAATGATTGAAACGATTCATAAAGCTGGTGACTAATCGCTGACTGCTGAAACGATTTGCAAGCGAGACCTTCACTGAGTTCACATGTGCTGTGAGCTTGGTGAAGCTATTGCGGTTTCCATCAAGCTCACTCAGATGATGTTAGCGATCCTGAGGAGATTGAAGCGATGTTAACCGCATTTACGGCTGGTTTGCTGTTAATTACAGCAACGGAATTGGGTGATAAAACGTTTTTTATTGCCATGCTTTTGGCGATGCGGCATTCTCGTCGCTTAGTGTTTTTTGGCGCGATCGCAGCGTTGGCTGCCATGACGATCCTGTCAGTCCTTATGGGACAAGTTGTTTCGCTGCTGCCCAAAAACATCCTCCATGTAGCTGAGGTTGTCTTATTTATTGGGTTTGGCTTAAAGCTGCTGTATGACGCAAGCAAAATGTCAAATCAAGCGATTTGTGAGGAAGTGAAAGAAGCAGAAGAGACCATTCAACAGGCTGATACGATCGCAGGCAAACGCGGACTTCGACGGGGCATCATTATGCAAGCATTTGCGCTCACCTTCGTGGGGGAATGGGGCGATCGCACGCAGTTTGCCACCATTGCGCTGGCCGCCGCGAATAACCCTTGGGGCGTGATGGTAGGCGCTATTTTAGGGCATGCGATTTGTGCTGCGATCGCCGTTATGGGTGGACGCTTACTGGCAGCACATTTGTCCGAAAAGTTGATTACAGGGCTCGGCGGGGCACTCTTTATTTTGTTTGGCGTACTTGCTGCCATAGAAGGTGCCTGAAGCTGATTGAAAGCCTGATTACCCATCAGACGATCAGCAAAACGTCTGATCCTCTTGATGGGTTGTTGATCAGGATCGCGCTACGTAACCCTCAACACGACCCTTGCAACGACGGAACATCGCCGCACCAATCTAAGTGCTGTGGAAAGAGCAGTCAGCCAATGAAAGGATGCTGGTGCAGCAGGAAAACCCACAATCTGTTGCAGCAAAGCGCTCAATTGTAGTAGGAGATACATTCAAGTATTGGATGGATAAAATTCTTAGACCAATCAAGAAATAGTTGTTTTGATCCCATCTTTAAACTTGAATGAAGCATCAGCATTCTTAATGTATTACAGCGTATTACATTTATTGTAATGCCGATAATGCACTGCTTAGAAAGGACAAATCTGCGCGAATCAATCTATACCAATACTTATCCTTCGCTTAATCCTTCGCCAAGTTTCTTAAGCTTGCTTTTATTTTTGCTGTCGTTCTTTTCCTCTAGACTGTTAGACATATCTCTAGAGAAAAATAGAAGAGTAGAACGAAGAAGGTTATTTGAAAAGTCTCCTATCTGGCTGCCGAACCATCAAGACTGGCATCTTCATCATCAAGAACGTTATGGAGATACATTTTGCCGCTTTTTAGCAAGTGTATTTGCGTACACAAAGAGCCTAAACCACTGCCTGAAAGACCTTTTGACTTTATTTGTTACGCTGAATACGGAAGGATAGCCAGAGGCACCTCTTCACTCATGATGAGTCAATCGATTGCATAACCACCTATGGTTCTGGAAAAGTCCTCTGACTATGCGGCATTTCTGAAATTCAAGATGTTGATATTAGACGTAGGTAAGAGGTTATTTTACTCGTTGGAGCCCCTTGAGAGAAGCCCAGAACGAAATTATCAGAGGATCATTAAGGCTTGACCAAAGGAGATTTTGTTGTTAACTATGAGTTGGTTTTAGCTTCATCTAAGGCTGCTTTTTCCAAAGCCATTTCTCCAAAGCCATACCGTTGACAACAATCAACGTACCAGAACGTTAGACACAAAAGATTACGCGCACTTTCATAGTTTCTCGCTCAAATCATTGAGTGCTGCAAGCGGTATTCAAGTCCCCATCGTAAGTGAGCAATTTTTATGGTCACCACACCTCCTAAACCAGCGATCGAGTCTTCTATCAGTGCTTTTGGGCAGGCACGATCGACGATCAAAGGCGCGCCACTTGGCGCTGAAGAACTTCACAAAATGCACGCTTACTGGCAAGCAGCCTGCTACTTAGCGGTTGGGATGATTTATTTGCGCCATAATCCCCTGCTCAGCGAACCTTTAACCACCGAGCATGTGAAGCAACGCTTGCTGGGTCACTGGGGATCTAGCCCTGGGCAAGCGTTCATCTGGGTGCATCTCAATCGAGTGATCAAAAAGTATGACCTTGATATGATTTACCTCTCCGGACCCGGTCACGGTGCTCCTGGGGTGCTGGCTCCCGTGTATCTAGAAGGCACCTATTCTGAGGTGTACCCCGATAAAAGCGAAGATACGGAGGGCATGCTGAAGTTCTTCCGGCAGTTCTCGTTTCCAGGCGGCATTGGTAGCCACTGCACACCAGAAACCCCGGGATCAGTCCATGAAGGCGGAGAATTAGGCTATAGCCTCTCTCACGGGTTTGGCACGGTGTTTGACAACCCCGATTTGATTAGCGCTGTGGTTGTCGGCGATGGGGAATCGGAAACTGGTCCCCTGGCAACCGCCTGGCATTCCAACAAGTTTTTGAACCCACTGCGGGATGGGGCGGTACTGCCAATCTTGCATTTGAACGGCTACAAGATTAACAACCCCACCATTCTGTCTCGTATTAGCCACGCTGATTTAGAGCACCTGTTTCTGGGCTATGGCTACCAACCTTACTTTGTGGAAGGGTCTGATCCAGAAACCATGCATCAGGCGATGGCGGCAACGCTCGATCGCTGCGTTGAAGATATCCTGAACATCCGAGAACAGGCACGCAATAGTGGCGAAGCAAAACTGCCACGCTATCCCATGATTGTGCTGCGAACCCCCAAAGGCTGGACGGGACCCAGTGAGGTGGATGGGCACATGGTTGAGGGTCTCTGGCGATCGCACCAGGTGCCTCTGTCAGGAATTCATGGCAACCCAGAGCATTTGAAGCAGTTGGAAGCATGGCTGCGCAGCTACAAGCCCGAACAGGTGTTTGACAAGAGCGGCAAACTGATTCCAGAACTCAAAGCGCTGGCACCCGAGGGCGATCGACGCATGAGTGCCAATCCCCATGCCAATGGTGGCCTCTTGCGGAAAGATTTGCGGATGCCTGACTTCCGCCAGTACGGGGTGGAGATTCCCAAACCTGCGCAGATAGAAGTGGGCAATACTCAACCGTTGGGTGTGTTTTTACGCGATGTGATGCGGCTTAACCCAACCAACTTCCGGGTCTTTGGTCCTGACGAAACCACGTCAAACAAACTGCAAGCCATTTACGAAGTCAGCAAGAAGTTTTGGATTGCGGAATCTTTGCCCGAAGATGCCGATGGGGGTGAACTTTCCCCTGACGGTCGTGTGATGGAAATGCTCAGTGAGCATACGCTGGAAGGTTGGCTGGAAGGCTACTTACTCACGGGACGACATGGCTTCTTCTCAACCTATGAATCGTTTGTCCATGTGATTGACTCGATGTTTAACCAGCACGCGAAGTGGCTGGAGATTTGTAACCACATTGCATGGCGGGCTGATGTTTCATCCCTTAACTGGTTGATTACATCCACCGTTTGGCGACAAGACCACAATGGCTTTACCCATCAAGATCCTGGCTTTTTGGATCTGGCGCTTAACAAAAGCCCCGATGTGGTGCGCATCTACCTGCCACCCGATGTGAACTCGCTACTCTCCGTTGCTGATCATTGTCTGCGGAGCAAGAATTACATCAATGTCATCGTGTCGGATAAGCAGCTTCATATGCAGTTTTTGAGCATGGAAGCCGCGATCGAACACTGCACCAAAGGGCTGGGCATCTGGGCGTGGGCAAGCAATGATCAGGGAGTAGAACCTGATGTGGTATTGGCAACGGCGGGCGATATCCCAACCCTGGAAGCGCTGGCTGCCAATGCATTGCTCCGAGAGGAATTTCCCGATCTCAAGATTCGCTTCATTAATGTGGTGGATCTGTTCAAACTCCAGCCGGATACCGAACATCCACACGGGCTGAGCGATCGCGACTTTGATTCCCTGTTCACGATTGATAAACCCATCATCTTTAACTTCCATGCCTATCCCTGGTTAATCCATCGTCTCACCTACCGCCGTACCAATCACTGTAATATGCACGTGCGCGGTTACAAAGAGAAGGGCAATATCAACACACCGCTGGAATTGGCAATCAATAATCAGATCGATCGCTTCAGTATTGCGATGGATGTGATCGATCGCGTGCCCAAGCTTAGAGTTGCAGGCGCTCATGCCAAAGAGAAGTTCAAAAATGAACAGATTCTTTGTCGAAATTACGCCTACGAATACGGTGAAGATCGACCCGATATTCTGAGCTGGAAGTGGATGTATTAAATCACGTTGACCGCCGTTTGCTTGAAGTTTGCAGTAGGGGCGAACGGCCGTTCGCCCCTACGAGAAATACCGATGTGTTTAAATTCTTGTTCCTGAGCGGTGGTCTTCACGGCACGGTTGCGTTTGTCCACATCATTACAGGCATAAACCTATGAAAGTTGCTGTCTTCAGTGCGAAACGATACGATCACAAGTTTTTGGAAGCCGCCAACCTTGAACATAACCATGAGTTGGTTTTTCTGAAACCACAACTGAATGAACTGACTGCGCCGCTAGCGGAAGGGTTTCCGGCCGTTTGTCTCTTTGTCAATGATGCGGCTAACGCTAGAACGCTTGAAATCTTGGCAGCGAACGGAACACGAGTCTTGGCACTCCGATCGGCTGGCTTCAATCATGTTGATCTGCAAGCAGCGGCAGCACTGGGCCTCACGGTTGTGCATGTTCCCGCCTATTCACCCTATGCGGTTGCTGAGCATGCGGTTGGGCTGATCCTAATGCTGAATCGCAAGCTATACCGGGCTTACAACCGGGTACGCGACGATAACTTTTCGCTTGATGGTTTGCTCGGCTTTGATCTACACGGTTGCACCGTAGGCGTGATTGGTACGGGCAAAATTGGGCTGATTTTTGCTCGGATTATGCACGGCTTTGGCTGTTCCATCCTGGGTTATGATGCCTATCCCAATCCAGAATTTGAAGCGATCGGTGCCGCTCGTTATGTCGAATTAGCAGAACTGCTAGAGAACGCAGACATTCTTTCACTGCACTGCCCACTGCTACCCGAAACCTACCATCTCATCGATGCCAACACGATTAACCAGATGAAGCCGGGCGTGATGTTGATTAATACCAGTCGTGGTGCACTCATTGATACTGAAGCCGTGATTGCAGGAATTAAAACTGGGCAAATTGGCTATCTCGGTATTGATGTGTATGAGCAGGAAACGGGCCTGTTTTTTGAAGATTTATCCGATACGGTCATTCAGGATGATGCCTTTCAACATCTTCAATCGTTCTCAAATGTGGTCATTACAGCCCATCAGGCTTTCTTTACAAAGGATGCTCTGGAAGGGATTGCCAGAACGACGATTAATAATCTCACAACGTTTGAGCAGGGCCGTCCTTGCATGAATGCCATCAAAATAGCCCAAAAAAATCTTACTGTGGGAGCATCCCATAGGGCATGAATCGGATTTTTCATTAATGCCATCATGCCATCAGTGAAGCGTTGAAGGTAATCGATCGCACGCTAGATCTGCAATGCGTCATAGCGTTTACCGAAACAGGCTACACAGCTAAACTTGCTGCGGAAGAACGACGCTTTGCGGCGACAGGCGACAAAATTCTCGTCATGGGTGGCATTCCAATGGGCAAAGCAGGCAGCACGAATTTTCTTAAAATCCACACGATCGCGCACAAGTTTTAACCAAAAGCGTTCAGTCTGGTAGAGGCGAACATCGGCATAAAGCGCTATTAAAGACTCAACGAGCTATATTCAAGCGCATCCGTTTTTAGCACATTGCTTTATGAAAATTCTGATTCTTAATGCAGGTTCCAGTAGCCAAAAAAGCTGTCTTTATGATGTGGGTGATAACCTGTCAGAACTTCCCCCGGAGCCCCTATGGGAGGCAATGGTTGATTGGACGCATCATAAGGGCTTTGCCGAAATTAAGGTGAAAACGGCTGGCGGTGCGGTGTTAGAAGAAGAACTGCCGGTGCAAGAGCGACCGCAAGTGATTGCTCACATGCTAGAAACCCTCTGGACGGGGAAAAGCAAGGTGATTGAAGGGCCGTCTGCGATCGACGTTGTCGGGCATCGAGTGGTGCATGGCGGGCAAGATTATCGGTCAAGTGTGCGCATTACAGCCGATGTAAAAGCAGCTATTAAAAAACTGGCAGTGCTCGCACCCGTGCATAATCCTGCCAATTTGGAAGGCATTGAGGCGATCGAGCTTGCGCTAGGCACCGATGTACCTCAAATTGCGGCCTTTGATACAGCGTTCCACAGCCAGCTTCCAGACGCAGCGGCGATCTATCCCGGCCCCTATAAATGGGTGGAGAAAGGCATTCGCCGCTATGGGTTTCATGGCATTAGCCATCAATACTGCGCCCATCGGGTTGCCCATCAGCTGCAACGAGATGTGAAGGATCTACAGTTGATGGTTTGCCATCTGGGCAATGGGTGTTCTCTCTCTGCGATTCAAGGTGGGCACAGCATTGATACCACAATGGGCTTTACGCCGCTGGAAGGGCTGATGATGGGCACCCGCTCTGGGTCGGTGGATCCAAGCATTCTGATCTATCTCATGCGAGAAGATGGTTACACCGCTGATCAGTTGGATCAGGAACTCAATAAAGCCTCTGGCTTGCTCGGTATCTCTGGTGTCTCTGCCGATTTACGTCAGGTGATGAAAGCGATCGACGCTGGCAATGCCCAGGCCCAACTCGCACTAGACATCTACATTCATCGACTGCGATCGTGTATGGGTGCCATGCTCGCTAGCCTAGGTGGCTTGGATGCCCTCGTCTTTACAGCCGGAGTGGGTGAGAATGCTGCGATCGTCCGTTCTCTTGCCTGCGAACCGTTTGCGTTTATGGGCTTAAAGCTGGATGCTGAAAAAAATCAAAACTATCCCGTTGATCAGGATATTGCCACAGCCGATTCCGTTGCACGGATCTTTGTCATTCACACTGAGGAAGACTGGGCGATCGCGCAAGACTGTTACCGCCTTTTGCAAAAAGAGAAATAAACTGCATTAAGTGGAAGCCATTGACATGAATTGAGTCACATCTAAGATTTCGATGAGGACGATCGTTTCATCATCAGAATAATGCAGAATCACTTGTCCGTTGTCTTCGGCATACGAGATCGGCTCATCTGATAACTCAACGAGCAAGGCATCGACATCTTTGCTATAGCGAATCGATTTCATCGGCGTTATGTCACTGAAGCTAGCTGCCGATCGACTTCTCCAAGGTCATGCTTTAAAACCAGAAAGCCATCGGTTCTCAGCGTCGCCATTGCATACTCACAGCCGTCAGAATCTGCAAATTCAATGAGGAAGTGGTTGCCGTCTTCCCGATCGTAAACTTCCACAATGGTTCCTACCAGCCCAACAGGTAGGTTCACAGACGCATACTCTGGTTCAACTAAAATTAGCTGTTCAGCCGGAACTGGCTTGAGAAGGGCAACCGTGTCGAAAAGCTTGGGCTGATTCATTGTCGTTTGGTCACTTCATTCGTTCACTTTCGGCTTTCGCTCAAGAATGGGTCTCACCATTTCCATCTGTTGCTGCCACTCTTCCTCTGTTTTGGGTGGCGTATACCAGGTCGCTTCTGAATCAGGGCTGCGACGGGCGTACAGTGCTTCCAACGCATCTAAATCATCGCGATGCGACAAGATGTAGGCTCGGAGTTCTGACCAGGACATTGCATCATAGTTGGGCTTCATCTAAAAACCTCCAATCCCCATTGCGGGGTATCACGATTTGAAGCTCGTCGCTGGCAAAAATGTAAATGATGCCTGATTGCGCGTTGTAGCGAAATAGTTGGATATCTCGATAATAGTTCGATAGCATCTGGCAAATACAGACGCTGGCAAAGTTTTGCTCATTAGTCGGCAGAATGGTTCACCCCTCAATGCTAATCCCACCATTTTCGCCTTTCGCCTTTCACCTTTCGCCTTTTCCCCACTCCCCACTCCCACTCCTTACTCCCCTTCCACTATTTCCCACAGCGCATCAATTCCCGCTCCCACCCAGTCCTCATCCTGATGCTGCTCAATCTAGGTTAAAGTATGGCTAGAGTGGAGATTTTGCATGGTGGCAACAAAATTCATTCTCAGTGACTACGTAGAGCAAGGCATGGCTCAGGCACTTTACGACAAGTTAGAAGATGAGACGTTTGCGGGTCGTATTCCGTCCTGTAAAGGTGTCATTGCCTTTGGTGCGACCTTGCGAGAGTGTGAAGACGAGTTGCGATCGACGCTAGAAGATTGGATTGTGGTTGGTCTAAAGTTGGGGCATCCGTTGCCAATACTGGACGGCATTGATTTGAATCGGGAGATTACCAGTTAGTTAGGCGACCTGAAGCGATTGTCCAAGTGTTTTGGGTTCTGGCAATGGTATTCCTTCATGGGAAGCAGACTCAACCAGAAGTTCCAGCACTTCTTGAGCGTTTTTGAGTGCTTCTTCGTAGGTATCGCCGTGCGTGACGGGCTGCATTACAACGTCTTGAAACTCAGGCAGGATGACCACAAAGCATTGATCTTCTTCTGACCATTGGATGATAACGGTGTATTTCATTCCTCTGTCTCCTTTTCGTCTAGTTTCTTTAAGGTTTCCAGCGCATCTTTTACTTGCTTTTCTAAATACGGCTTCGCATCACTGCCATCTTTACCAGCAATGATGATGGTTTGAGCAAGCCTGGGATGTGTCCACTTACTATGGCTTCCTTTAGCGGGTTGCACCGTGAATCCTGCTCTGGCTAGTAACGTTTTCAATTCCCGAATCTTCTTCGGCATTGTTCATTTACCCCACTCCCTACTCCCCACTCCCTACTCCCTATTCTCCCTCAACAATCTCCCACAGTGCATCAATCCCTGCTCCCACACACTCCTCATCCTGATGCTGCTCAATCCACTGAACGATCGCAGGCTCAACTTGAGGCGATCGTTTAGCTAAATCGCCCAATGCCTTTACACCTTCATGACGGAACCATCCGAGTAGGTTTACGTTGAATAGCTCTTGTAACAATGCATCAGGTGTATACCCAAGATTAACCAAAGCAACTGTAGACCATGACCGTACACTAGAATCCTCATCCTGGAGTTGGTTGATTAATGCTTGTATTACTACATCCGATGCATTTCTTAAGCCACCTAGCGCTACAGCAGCACCGTTACGCACAGTATCGTTAGTATCGTTTTCATGCTGGAGTTGGTTGAGCAACTCTTGCACCAACACACCAGAGGTGTAGCCTAAGTCAACTAATGCTTGGGCAGCGTTAGAACGCGTATAAATATCCTCGTAATGAAGGAGATTAAGCAAATTTTGTAGCACGATATTCGATGCGCTCCCTAGTTTGCCTAAGACGGCTACAGCTTTGCGGCGCACGCGAGAATCCTCATCTTGAAGAAGATTAAGTAAATTTTGCAGTATGACATCTGATGTGTACCCTAAGTCACCCAACGCCGCAACAGCGCAGGAACGTACCAAGAATTCATTATCTTGAAGCAGATTGAGTAACCCTTGCAGCACTGTGTCAGATATTTGCCCTAAGCTTCCTAATGCAAAGGCAGCATTAAGACGTACGCTATAATTCTCGTCCTGGAGTCGGTTGATTAGCTCATTCAGCATGGCATCGGACGGATGTTTTAGGCAACCTAGCCCAAAAGCGGCATGGGAACGTACGCTAGAATCATCGTCCTGAAGTCGGTTGACTAGCTCATTCAGAACGACATCAGATGAGTTTCCAATATCAACCAAATTTTTAACTGCCTTCCGACGCACGTCCGTATTTTTATCTTGAAGCTGTTTCAGCAATGGCGCGAACACGGCTTCTGCATCTCCAAGCCCAACCTGATATTTCCGCAGTCGATATTCATCGATACGATCAGCATTCTGCTTTAACCGTTGCAACGCACCTGCTTCAAACGCACTTTCTTGCAGGCTGCAAAGAATTTGAAACACTTCCTCTCGAATCTTGTTGCCAATTTGCTCTGATTCAAGAAGTTCCATTGCAATCAACTCATTCAGAATTTCTTTAACCAGGGCGTTATCTGTTGCCTGCAATCCTTTTGGATCTTCTGCCAAGCAGCGACCTGCAAACAACAAATCACGATGGAGCCATTGTTCATAGAGACTATTGGCAGTGAGGACTTTACGAATGGCTTTTGCAGCTTTATTAGGCTTTTGTTGGGCGATGAGGAGGAGCAGCACTTCGCGCCAGTGGGAGTCATGGAGGTGTTGTTCGATGTGGGTGAGGACAAACTCAAAGTCGTCTTCGTTGTCTGCCTGGTAGTTGATGTCTTGCGCGGCGAGGTATTCCTGAAAGGTTTTGTGGACGAAGGCGTAGCAGTCCTGTCCCTGTTCGTTGAGCAGTCCGGTTCTGTCGCGGATGAATTTCACAAACCGTTCAGCCTCTGCTTTCGCTTCGTAGTGCTGGAGTTGCTTGAGCGTTTTGATTTCCTGGCAGAGCTTTTGGATGAGTTCGTCTTTATCGGTGAGGGTGCCACCTTCGCGATCGCCCGTCGTCCCCTGAGTGTGAATCCAGTACGCCAAACTTTCCATCAGGCGGCGCAGATCGTCCAGTTGCAGGTATTTGAGGACGGTCTGATTGCTCAGTTCTTTGTTGTCATCCCAGGCGGTGAGCAGCGTTTCTACCGCTTTGTCGTAGAGTTTGTAGCGTTCGCGGGACAGTCGTGCCTGATAGCGATGGATCAGAGCAATGATGGTCAACAGCAACGGATTGCGCGCCAATAATTTAATGCGATCCTGCTGATTCAACGCCTTCTGCAAGCTTTCTTTGCGTCTCAGCGCCTCTGCGGTGTCTTGTACTCGGCTCCGATACCAGCGATCGCAAAACTCCTCAATCTTCCTGTCATCAAACGGCTGCAACTCGTAGTGCGGAAACTCCTCGGTGCGGAAAAAGTCGCGCTTGTACCCGGCAGGACGCGAGGTGATGATTGCCCGATTCTGTGGGTACTGTCCCAAAAAGTTTTCGATGCACTGCACGAGATGGTAGTGCTTTGATTCTTCTGCGACTTCGTCTAACCCATCGAGGAGAATGAGCGCCCGTCCATTGTTCAGCCAGTGTTCAAAGAACCCCTTCGGCAACGGCTTGCAAGACATCGTGGTTTCCGCAAACTGCCGCGCATACTCAGGCAGGGTGACATCGGGAGTGCGTGCCCAATCGCGAATGCGAACTAAGATCGGCAACGGCAATGTGTCTGCATCGGTCTGCAATCCTTCTGCATCGAGTCGCAATCCTTCTGCGTCCAGATGCATTCGAGTTGGATCGGGTTGCATTTGAGATCGATCGTGATCGATTCCTTCTGCAAGGCAATCAGTTTGAGATCGATCGTGATCGATTCCTTCTGCATCCGGATGCATTGCGATTGGATCGCGTTGCATTTGAGATCGATCGCGATCGCGTCCTTCTGTAGAGGAACCGCTTGCCATTGTGATCGCTCCCTGCCCTCCCGTTCCCCCTGCCTCCCCTGCTTCCCCTGCCCTCTGTTGCTCCGCCAGCGTCACCGCAAAGAAACTCATCAGCGTCGTCTTACCCGAACCTGGTGCGCCCAACAGCACAATTTTCTTCTGATGCTGGTTAAGGAGTTGCCTTGCGGAGAATTTACGACCAGAACGTTCTAGCTGCGCCCTCAATCGCTGCTCCTGCAAAAGCTGAGACTGACGATTGCCTTGAGTTTCCAGTGCTTCTATCCAATTTTCACCAGGTCTAATGTCAAATTCTAGACTCGCCCTTGAAGTTCGTCTTTCCTCTTCCACATCAGGCATTACAAAGATCTGCGCTAATTGCTTTTTTGTCTCCTCGTGCCTATCCAGCGCAACGCCTAGAAACTGCACATCATCAAATCTAGTTATTAACTGCTTCAGATAATCAGCCTTTGCTACCTGAAAGCGAATAGCGGAAATGGTCTCAAAGTAAGCGTTGGCAAATTTCTTTAGCCAGGGTTCTAAAGTTTCGTCTTGAATGTTAAGGGCGCGATCGGCGGCGATCTGTTTGGCAACCTGCACCAGAATGGCGATATCGGGCGCACCGTCTTGCTCTAGCGGTTTCTGCAATTCGCGCTGAACGTCTGGATGTTCGAGCAATGCGGCGAGAAATGTATCAGCATCCTTGTCTGTCCAGCGGTAGAACACTGTATTGTTGACCTTCTGCCCTCGATCGAACGCATCTGATTGTTGCAAGCCGACCTTCAGTGCTTTTTCAAGTTCGGTAGGATTTAGCTCGTGTTTGACCACTGTGGCGATCGCGCCTGCGACTTTGGGTAATGCTGCTTTGACCAATCCACCTGCGATCGCTTCAAACACCATAGCGCTCTGACCTTTGCGTTCTGACTGTATTATGGCTTAGCAATCTGCCCGAAGAAGTGGTGATCTAAGTTCATCACCTTTTGGTGATGTTGCTACAAAATGGCTGTGTTGAAATACTTTGGCTTCGTTGCGAGATCTTGTCCGGGGGGGAAGTCCCCCAGTCCCCCGCTATGTGGGGTCCTAACTCCCCCACACCCCCCGAATAGGAGATTTTGTAGTGGGTAGCCATATTTAACTGAATCTTTGGGGTAAGCCACTGGTTCTACCAGTGCGACTCGATGAGCTTTGAGCAATACGGCAGTAAAGTAACTCCCACGGTGGCTTGATGAAGCACATCCGTAGGAGGAATAGCATGTCACAACTGTATCAAAGCCTGTCTCATTCCAAGTGGGATTGTAAATATCATGTCGTGTTCGTACCCAAGTTTCGGCGTAAAACGATGTTCCATGAAATTCGGCAATATCTCGGTCCGGTGTTTCACGAGTTGGCTCGTCAAAAAGAATGCCGGATTGTGGAAGGGCACCTGCTGCCTGACCACGTCCACATGTGCATTGAGATTCCACCGAAGTATGCAGTGTCGTCCATCATCGGCTTTTTGAAAGGCAAAAGTGCGATTGCGATTGCGCGACAGTTTAAGGGCAAACAGCGCAATTTCAACGGTGAGAATTTCTGGGCACGAGGCTATGCGGTTTCGACGGTTGGCTTTGAGCTAGAAACCGTACGTCGCTACATCCGCGAGCAAGAAGCGGCTGACCACAGCGGTCAGTTCTAGCCCGAAGAGACACCCCTTCGCAAGGACATCCGCCCTTGGGGCGGTCACACTCATCAAGCCACCAGCTTTGCTGGGGGTGTCTGACTGGTGGGGGCAGATAAAGACAAAACCCGCACGCCCTACCCAATGCGAAGCGCTTTCTCGCTGCCCAACCCTTAACGCCTTCTGGAGGGGGCATGGGGGACGCAGCCTGTTTTGCTTGTGAGAACTGACAAAGCTTGTCTCGTGTTCTCACAAGCAAAAACACCATATTCGGGGGTTTGGGGGGCTGTCCCCCAAAGATCGGGTTGCGCAAAGTTGATCTCTACAGCCAGTACCCCACACTCAATCATTCGAGTGAGCAATTCCTTCCATCGTTCTGCTATAAGGACTATATCTGTCGCCTCTACCAAACGTGTTGAACCCTAAACCTGTCTGCGATCGCTGGTTTGCGACGCGCCAAATTCATGCCGGTCTCTACTGCATTAGCGAAGTCCACTATTGGGAATGGAATCGCGCTAACTTGTGGCTCATCAAAGGACAAACGCAAGATTTGCTCATTGATACAGGGCTGGGTGTAGCAAGTTTGCGCCAGCATATTGCAGCGTTGATCGATAAACCGCTGCTCGCGATCGCCTCCCACATTCATTTCGATCACGCGGGCGGACTCCACGAATTTGACCATCGGGCCATCCATCCTGCCGAAGCAGAGGCACTGCGATCGGGCGATAACCATGCGGCTGTCTGCTCTCGCGAACTGGGGTTTGTCCTGGATGAGCATTTCGAGCAATTGCCCTATGCAGGCTTTACAGCTATGCAATACAAGCTCAACAGTGCCGAACCTACCCACCTTTTGCAAGAAGGCGATGTGCTGGATCTGGGCGATCGTGCCTTTGAAGTACTGCACCTACCGGGACATTCACCTGGCAGTATTGCGCTGTACGATGCCAAAAACCAGGAACTCTTCTCTGGCGATGTCATCTACGATGGCGAACTGCTCGACCAACTGCCTGGAAGCGACATTCCCACCTACATTGCTACCTATGAGCGGCTGCAAAACTTACCGATCGACACCGTTTATCCCGGTCACTATCACACCTTTGGGCGCGATCGCTATCAGGAAATTATGGCAGAGTACCTGGAGGCAAAGCGACAACCGGGCTGTCCCGCACATGTGCGGGGTCAAGCCGCAGTGTCGTAAGGATATTAGAGGGCAGAGGGCAGAAGGCAGAGGGCAGAGGGCAGAAGGCAGAAGCATGCAAAAGCCGCAGAGGGTTATCGTTCCTGCTGCGGCTCGTCTTCTGCTGGCTTGGAAACCATCCTTCAGAAGACAGAATGCTCAAAAGCTCATTGCTCCTGAATTTTGACTCCTGACTCCTGACTTCTGACTCCCTACGCCGCAGGCACCCGCACGTGGAACGAGCGAATGATGCTCAGCCAGCGTCCATCCTGGGTTGTGTAGCCAATGTCAGCCACGTAATCACGATCGCTGACCGGAATTGGTACATGCCGATCTTGATCCAACTCATGGCATTCAAATGACTGCATACTATGAGCGGGTACAGAATCCATATCCATCCCAGTAACCTCGTAGACTCGCAGCACCAGTTTCTCGCCCCCTTGCCGTCGTCGTTCTGCCCTGTCTTCTTCAGTCACTTCCCAATAGGCATATGCTTCTTTGGCATTCCGAGGTACCAGAATAATGCGGCTTTCCTGCTTCACAGATGGGTGAGTCGTCTCGATCGCGGGCGTATGATCGACCGTAGCAGGGGCATTTGTCCAGGCACTAGCTACCGCAGCCGTTGCACCAGCCAACGTAGCGCCACCAACCTTGAACGCCGTGTTCAGGCTATCGCTCATAGCACCGCTACCCGCTTTTACTGTTTCTCCAACCAGATTGCCTGGAGAAGCCGTGATGGGAAGCGTTACAGGTGCCGATCGTGCCAGCTTCAACCAGCGATCGTTGTCTGTCACATAGCCCAGTTCAGCGACGTACTCACGATCGCCCATGAATTTGTTCGGCATATTTTTTGTCAAGACTGACAATGGGATGTGGCGGTCTTGCGACAGTTCATTGCAGTCGAATTGATGGGTATAGTGAGGCGATTTATGCTCCAGGTCAACCCCACCCGTAACGTCATGAAGACGGAGCGCAAACTGTTCGCCCCCCTGCCGACGTAGGGATTCTTTGGCGGCATCTGATACTTCCCAATAAGCGTAAGCATCATCAGCATTGCGAGGCACCAGAATGAGACGGCTCTTATCGTCCACATCGAGCAGGCTACCTGCCGCTCGATCGCTCGCGAAAGATTTCACTGCGGCAGCCGTTCCAGCCGCTCCTGCAACCGCCGCCCCTGTTTTAAGCACCGTTCCCAGTCGATCGGGGCGTGCAACGGTAGGTGTACAGGCAGGCACCCGCACATGGTCTGACTTCACGATGGAAACCCAGCCATTGTCACGCGTGACATAGCCCAATTCAGCAAGATAGTCGCGGTTATCGACGGGAATGGGCACATGTAAATCTTGCTGATCGTCGTGGAAATCAAACTGCTGAACGCTGTGAGCTTTTTGATATCTGAGATCGATATCCGTCACATCATAGACGCGCAGTGCCAGTTTCTCGCCACCCTGACGGCGTGCTTCCGCTTTGGCAGCTTCTGGCACTTCCCAATAAGCATAAGCATCTTTACAGTGGCGCGGCGTGAGAATCAATCGACTGGGTTCTGTTTTGGCTGCTACAACGCCTGGTGCAGGTGCGCTCCGATCTTTCAACAACCACCAGAGGAGCCCTCCAAGCAACGGTATGGCTAACAGCAACCACCAGGGGAAGCCGGATGGCTTTTCAGGAGTTGCCTCTGCGACTGGAGACGGGCTGGTGGCTTCTGGACTGGGCGCGATCGTTGCGGATGGCAAAGTCGTAGGCGCGATCGTATCTGTCTTCGTCGTGTCAATCGTTTGCTGGCTCTCTGGCGCAGTAGCATAGCTCAAAAAGGCTGTTGCACCTGCGTTCGGTTGAGGCCCTTTGTAAACATACGCCAGCGGTTGTGAGAAGGGATAGCGTGGATCGGTCGGTAGCGTGTTATGCATCGACACGATACGGACGTCTGCGTTATCTGTCACCTGATCGACGATCGCGTATCCAATGCCATCCTTCCCCAATGCTTTGATCATTGCCTCTGTGCTATCTTCTGATAGCGTTTCAGCGTTCGCTGCCGCTTTAAACGGAGCCGCCTGGAAAACAGGGTATTTCTGGAATGCCTGACGGGTATCGCTACTTTCGGGTCGATCGACCACTCGAATAGCACCAGGCGCACCGCCAACTTGCGACCAGTTTGTAATTTCGCCTCGAAAAATTTTAGCAAACTGCTCAAACGTCAAATTGCCCTTAAACGGATTTGTCGCTCCCACGACAATGGCAATCTTGCGGAAACTCAGCGGTTTGGCAACCAGACCCTTTGCTTTCTCAGCGTTAGTCAGGGAACGGCCGATCGCCGCAATATCTAGCTTTCCATCAAGCACTGCCTTTAAAGCAGCAGCCGTTCCGCCTGTGCCAAGGTTAACGACAGTGCCAGGAAACTTTTGCTCAAACCGTTGCTTGAGCATCTGGTTGATGGTTGCCATACTGCTCGTCCCATCAATGCCGATCGTCGTACCACTGGGTAGCGCACTGGGCAACGGTAAACTCGTCGGCGATGTTTGTGCCAGAACAGGATGGCTTTTGAGTGAAGCAGCAATGGGTCCACTGCCGAAAAGGGAAAGTAGCAAGGCAACCGACGCGATCGAGGCTTCTTTTTGACGGCGTTTCATGACAAGTACCCCTGACTATCAATAATGAAGGAACACAAACTAGCTGGGCACATTGAGAAAACGGTTTGCAAATTTAAACACCTCACCCAGGTCGGTATTGCCATCGTGATTGCCATCTAAAACAGCATTGAGAATTGGATTAACGCCTGCAACACCGGGTTTAGGCGCACCCATGCCTAAAAAACCAAGTACCGTTGAAATCAGCCCAGGCAAAATAGATTGCAAAAGTCCAGCGTTTAAACCAGTCTTTTGAGCCATGGCTTGCACAATTTGCTGTTGCAATTCAGGGGTGATAAAGGATGGCATTGCCGTCGCACCCGAACTAACACCCACGCCTGCAACTTGATTGACAATACTTGACAGCACCTGATTACCACCAGGTGCTAAGCTCTGTTGCTTCAGTGCCGGAAACAAAGCCCCACCCAGCGAAGACATGACTGTTTGCAACGTCGATGCCTCCAGTCCAGACGCGGCACCCAGTTGTTTTGCCGAGTCCATCACTGTTCCAAGCTGTTCCACACTTCCTGATTGGTTGGGATCGTTGATCGCACTCAAAACGTCAAAGAATAGTCCCATGATGTTGATGCCTCTCCTAATCAATGTAAGTCGTTGTTCAACGTAGGCTGTCAGCGAGCAGAAGTGAACAGTTCCACGTCATTCAGTGAGTTTGTACGCAGGACGCTACGGCTCAATCGCATCGAGTCCGTCACTATAGTTGCGCAACCCAATGAAGAACCTGTGTCGCGATCGCCACAGATGAGCCTGAAAAAATCGCGACGGAAAATTTAATCAAAAATCCCCACAAGCAAAGTGATGAAAACTACCAAGGGCTTTTGGGCTCCAAGCTCACTCAGGGCGATTGGGAGGAAAAGTGTTCACGATGTTCGACAGGCATGACAACTTAAAATCGCGCAGCAGCATGACTGCACAGCGGTTGAAGCATCTAAAGCTGGCAGCATGCCAACCTGACAGATGATGGAAACCCCTGGCACAAATCAAGTTTATAGATTAAAGGAAGAAAATAAGGAAATGATAAGGAGCGATCGCTCCGGACAGCCCCAAAAACAGCAGTTGTTAACGGCTGCTTATGGATTCCTTATCTTTCTCACCTATCCTATTGGCAGCGTCTTTTTGCCACTAAGAATGATTACGAGCTACACGTCACAAGAGCAAGCAACGATCGCCCAGGCACCTCTTTTAGCAGGTTTTGCGGTTGCAGCATCAGATTTGGGCATTGTGTCAACCGCAATCGAAATCGCAGCACTGTCAAGAGAAATTGTGGGAGCCGCGAGAAAGTATCCCCAAAATTCGGTGATTCAAAGCGTGTTTTCAGAGGCGGCACTGCGGAATGGAACTGTCAAGCTAGATCCACCAACCCTGAAACCTGAAGATGTGAAAGCCGGAGCTTTAATCAATCAAGCGATCGCAGCCATCAATACGGCCCTTGATAGTCTCCACGGCAAAGCAACACCAGAAGAAATTGGCGAATACAAAACGTTTATCTATACCTGCGCCGAGGCTGTTGCCAACGCGGCAGGGAGTGGGTTATTTGGCTCTGGTGAAAAAGTGAGTGAGCAGGAAGCAGTTGCGCTCACAAAAATCAAAGAAGCCCTCACCCTTTAAGCCGTGATTCGCTGGGATGTGAAAATAGTTTCCCAGTCGTGTTTTCCAGCGGTTACTGATTGGGTAAACCACAGCAATATGGATACGGGTGTAGGGTGCAAGGTATGGTGAATGCAAATGGAACGGCTGTAATTGGCGTGCGATCGCGAGGAAACGCTGAGGATGGCGCGTTAATTGGCAGTCTGCAGCCGTTTCAAAATGACAACCGCTGTACGTATGGGTTGATCTAACCGTAACGATTCAGCGGCATTGAGCAAAGAGCAGGCGATAGGAGGGAAAGCGATCATGCTAAGTATCAGATTGCCATTTAGGGTGTTGAGCGCGATCGTCGGATGGAGTGCTTTAGCGCTTCAGCTTTATTTGCTGATCGTGATCAATATGGAAAAGGGACTACCTGCCATTGTTGGGGTGATGAAGTTTTTTGATTACTTCACCATCCTCAGCAATATTTTGGTTGCAACTGTGTTTGCAATTGTGGGTTCACAACGTTATGCAGACGGTTTCTTTGCCCATCCCAAAGTGAAAACGGGCGTAGGCGTCTATATCTTTATTACCGGTATTGTTTACTTCCTCATCCTCAGACACACCTGGAATCCGACCGGATTGTCCTGGCTGGCAGACGTGATTCTCCATTACGTGATGCCTGGGCTTTATCTGATTGAATGGCTGTTTTTTACACCTAAAAGCTATTTGCGCTGGAATGATGCCCTGCGATGGCTGGTCTTTCCCCTAGGATTTGCAGCGTGGGCGCTGTTTTGGGGTGCCATCTTTGGGTTTTATCCTTACCCGTTTATCGATGTCACGAAGTTGGGCTATCCGCAGGTTCTACTCAACAGCGTCTTGATGGCGATCGGCTTTCTCACTGTCGGCTTGCTGCTGGTTGTGATTGATCGCGTGCTGGGCAGAAACGCTCAAATCACCGCACTACGCGACCCTTCTTCTGTACGATCGCTTCGGTAGTCACTAAAAACAAACGCGGAGCGTACGATCAGCACACTCCGCGTTAAAAAGATGATTCAGAATTTGCTGGTCAATCAGCCTGCGTACTACGACACAAAGCGATGAGCTGAGTGATGAAGCTGAGTACCCAACTCTTGCTCAAGTTTCAGCAGATTTTGAATGCGTACTTCGGTCGACGGATGGGTCGAGAATAGCTTGCCCAGGAACTGCCCGGAAACTGAGTGCATAATGAGCAGCGGCTCAAAGGCCGGATTGCTATCAATGGACACCTGACGAGCACTGGCCTCCAGTCGTTGTAGCGCACGCGCCAGAGCGCGAGGATTACCCGTTAGTTTCGCAGCCCCAGCATCTGCTTCAAACTCACGCGTGCGCGAGATGCCAAGCTGAATGACAGTTGCCGCAACAGGAGCCAGCATTACTGTCAGCAAAAGACCAAAGGGATTACCACCGTCACGATCGTCTCGTCCGCCAAACCACAGGCTGTAGCTGACCATTTGCGCCAGAAACGAAATAGCGCCTCCAATTGTGGCTGCAACGGCTTGTGTCAGCGTGTCACGATTGCGAACATGGCTCAATTCATGGGCAAGGACGGCTTCGAGTTCATCTTCCGGCAGCAGGCGCATAATACCTTCGGTTACTGCAACGGCGGCGTGCTCAGGGTCACGACCGGTGGCAAACGCATTCGCTGCTGGACTGGGCACCACGTATACCGCAGGCATGGGTAGACCAGCACGATCGCTCAAGCGTTGCACCATGCGATAGAGTGCTGGAGCCTGAGTTGGCGAGATTGGCTGCGCACCATAAGCCGCCAGAGCAATGCGATCGGAAAAGTACCAGGAACCGAGGTTCATGATAGCCGCAAGCCCAACGCCAAAGGTGGCCCCTGTTGCACCACCAATCAACCAATAGCTGACGGTAATTAAGAGCGCACTCAATAACCCAAGTAGAGCGACAGTTTTAAGGCGATTCATACACAACTCTCCTTTTGACACCGCTTTTGAGGCATGAGCCAGCAAACGGTTATCTTTCATATTTCTTTCATTATTATCCAATCACCGCTCCTCCTGCCAAAGTGAGGAAACTACGAATGTCCCAGTACGGTTTACGTCCAACGCTTGCATCAAGCCTGGATGAAGCCTGCGAAAACGATCGCTCCCAAGCGCTAGTGATGGCAAAGACCGTATCGATCAGCAACCTGATGAAAGAGCAACCGATCAAAGCAGCACGTATTGGGTGGCGAGTCTTAGCGGCTCTTTATGCCACCACATTTTTAGTAACGTTGTTCCTGGCCTATACAGGCAATCTGCCGCCGCAGTTTAGTCAAATTCCGTATTACGACAAAATTGGGCATGTCGTTCTCTACGGTGTTGCTGTTTATTTAGGGCATCGTGTGTTTGGCTATCGTCGGATGATCGTGTTCGCGATCGCCGTACCGTTGTTTCCTGCTCCAGTCACTCTCACCCAATCGCACCCTCGATGCTATCGACTTAGCCGCCAGCTTTTTGGGCATTGCTGTGGGGTACTGGTTGGCAGAAAAAGGACGGTGAAGGATGGAGGCAGGAAGATGAAGGCAGAGGGCAGAGGGCAGGAGGCAGAAGGTCGGAGACTCTCAAGGTCGATCGCTGACTGCTAAACATTGCATCCCTACCTGCAAATAATTGTGGGCTTCCTGGTCGTCTCTTCCCGTAGGGTGGGGTAAAAATATGTGTACTCACCTTTAATGAGATGTATTCAAAGATGGGATGTTTGTAGTCACGTTGCACGTAACGCCCTTACAAACGAGACGGTGATCGCCCATCGATCACATTGAGGAAACATTGATGTTGCTACAAGACAAACGTACGGGTTCGCTGATTGAAGTGGTTGAAATTGTTGATTTGGTCAATCCTGCAAAGGACAAGATTTCTGGGCGTGTGCAATCGGGTCAGGAAGAGCAGGATAAAGAACCGATCGCCAAAGATGGGCTGATTTTTCCATCGGGAGAAGATCTACCTCGCTGCTGGGTGGACGCGAATTATCGGGAACATGAGACCCCAGGAAGTATTCCTGAATAAGACATCATCGAATTAAGGTTTCCTTGTTAGGAACAGTCTTTTTAGGAATAAGTCTATAAGCTGCTCCTATAAAAGGACTGAATGTGTTTAACCATTCGTTTCTTTGATGCTGCTCACAAGTGAGCTATAGTCCAAGATTGAACGCCCTTAGTTCAGTCGCATTGTCAAAATTTGCATGGTTAATCGTTTTCGCTGGCGCAATTCTATCAGGCTTGCTGTTACCGTTTTTTTGGTCGTCAGTGTCGTGGGTTGGGCGCTTCGTACGCCTGCTCAGAGTAGTATGCCTCAGCGTGAAGTCGCCCAGAGCAACCTTGTTGTGCCGACAAACTTGCCTCGATCGGTCGATCGCACCGTCAATTGCGAGCTACTGGTAGCAGGTGGTGGTATTGCAGGTGTTGCTACGGCCTATGAAGCGTTGCAAGCTGGACGCACGGTTTGCCTGACGGATATTACCGATTGGGTGGGGGGACAGTTAACCTCTCAGGGAACGTCGGCGTTGGATGAGGCGAAAAAGCAGCGAGCACTCCTGTTTTACGCACGGGGATACAACGAACTGCGCCAGCGCATTGAACAGAAGTATGGCAAGCTCAATCCGGGTCAATGCTGGGTTAGCGTGTCTTGCTTTTTGCCAAACGATGCTGAGCAAATTTTGATGACTATGTTGCAAGAGGCAGCGAAGAAGGGGAAAGGCACGTTACGATGGTTTCCCTCTACGATCATCAAAGATCTGGTTGTAGGCACGGATGAGAAGTTGATTCAATCCGCGATCGCTATTCAGCACAGCCCTGCACCCAACACGCCACCGTTAAATACGGAGCCGCTATCGCAGACGATCGAGGATGCCTATCGCTACGAGAATTCTTCGCGGTTGGTGAAGCAGATCATTCGCTTTGTGCCTCTAAAACAGCGATGGATTGTGGTTGATGCCACAGAAACGGGCGAACTCATTGCACTGGCAGACGTTCCTTACCGCATTGGACTTGATCCGCGCACCTACCTGAATCCTTCCTCACCAACGGAAACGGCTGACCCCTATTGTTTACAAGGTTTTACCTATACCTTTGCAATGGAGCAAACGGAAGGCGCTCAACCCCAGCAAAAACCGCCCTTTTATGAGCAGTATGAGCCTTACTACGGGTATGATGCTGACTACCGCAAAGCCGATTTTAACTTCGTGTTTACCTACCGCCGCATTTGGAGCCCCAAAACAGGGCCGAAAATCAAAGCGGGACCATTGACCGTCACGGCTCCCACACCGGGCGATATTTCCATGCAGAACTGGGTGTGGGGCAACGATTACCGTCCGGGTACAGCCTTAGACAATCTGGTTTACAGCCGAGACCAGTTGCAACAAACGGGACAACTCGCCCCTGGAAGCTGGATGGGTGGCTTACGAACCGATGCCCTTCGTAAAGCTGAAGAATTAGCGCAGGGCTTTTACTACTGGCTGGTTGCAGGCACCACTGATTCGCAACTGGGCGATGGGTTTAAGAAACCTGCGCCAAATCATTGGCTATTGACTGGCTTCAACACGCCAATGGGTACGGCACACGGCTTGTCTAAATACCCCTACATGCGAGAAGGGCGACGATTGATTGGACGCATCTCCACAGGTTATCCCAACGGCTTTAGCGTCAACGAGATTGATGTTTCCCGAGCAGATTATCGGCAGGAGTACTACCGCAACTTGCCCGCGCCGCTTTATCGATCGCTCTACATCGCCCTGGCTGGGTTAGAAACGGGCAAAGCCATCGTCAACAATATTCCACCGGATCAAATTAATCGTCGTACCCGTTCTACGATTTATCCTGATTCAGTAGGAATCTCGCAGTACGCGATCGACTTCCACCCCTGTATGCAAGACTCCCCACCCGAAAAACCAGGCAACATCGAACGTCCGGGTGTACGGCAAGCGCATGGACAGTCCTACCCAGGGCAGATTCCGCTGCGATCGATGATTCCACAAAAGCTTGATAATCTCCTCGTTGCCAGCAAAAGCATTGCGACCAGCTTCATTGTTGCCGCTGATTACCGCGTCCATTCCTTTGAGTGGTCTGTGGGTGCTGCGGCTGGTACCACCGCTGACTTTGTCCTTTCCGAAGGTATCTATCCCTATCAGCTGGTGGATGATTTATCTGGCACGACGCCCAAATTGCAAAAATTACAAAAGCGACTCAACCAAAACGGCAACCCAACGGCCTTCCCGAATACCTCAATCTTCAATGAGAAATGGGAGGACTGGACAGTTTGGTAACCATCAAGCATCGTGCGGTGATACGAGTCTTTGGGCCTCTAGCCTGCTGGTATTTCCTAAACGGGAGAAAGCTTCCAGTCAGCGAACTGAGCTTTATAAGCAACGGCTGCTGCTAGGCAGATGGAATGAAATTAAAGCGGTAAAAGTCCTGTTGAGTCTATAGCCCACCCAGCCCTTTAAGCGAATGCCCTGACGTTATGGGCGACTATACCTGCGAGATGACAGCGGCCATTCAGCAGTGCATTGAAGGGACGGTGCTGTTGCCGCAAAAAGAATTGGAAGTTCGGGAAAGGCAAGGAGATGACATTGATCGACCACTCATTTGGCTTTTACAGCATCGCTTTGTTTGGAATTATTCTGGCAAGGTATTTTCTGGTGGCCGGGGGAATGTATTTGGCCTTTTACTCGCCCTTGAGCAAGTCCTTTGCCAATTCCAAGGTGCATCCCTGGTCTCCGTCCTGGCGATCGATTCAACACGATATTAAACTCTCTGTCCTCTCTGCGGGGGTGTTTGCGCTGGCCGCAGCTTTCATCCTGTCAGAATCCAGTTGGGGTCTGACTCGTTTATACAGTCACCCTCAACAATACGGGTTGTGGTATTTAGGGGTTAGTTATGGCGCAGTGTTGATTCTACAGGATGCCTATTTTTACTTTACCCATCGGTTATTTCATCACCCGTTTCTCTTTCACTGGTTGCACCAGGGGCATCATCGATCGCGCCATCCGACGCCATGGACCTCATTTGCGTTTGACCCGTTAGAAGCGATCGTTCAGTCTCTCTTTCTGGTCGGGATTGTCTTTGTGATGCCGCTACATTTCATTACCGTCATTGCAGTACTCATCACGATGACAGTATGGGCAGTACTAAACCATCTGGGCATTGATAGACTACCGCTGGCGTTTCCCCATGCTTGGTTAGGTAGATGGTTCATTGGGCCTGTTCATCATTCTCTGCATCATCTTAAATACACTGTGCATTATGGTCTCTATTTCACGTTTTGGGACAAGCTGTTTGGTACGCAAGATCCCAACTACGAACAGAAAATGAGCGATCGTCAGATCAGTCAATAATAGTCAGCTAGTCACGGGTCGAGCAGTTGACGGTAAGCGTTGAACTATCTTTACTCCAGCATTTACTCCAGACCATTGCCATCGCCAATTTCGCTGAGCCGACCTGAAATCGGACATCCTTCAAAGATGATCTAACCACCTGGCATTCAATTCTAAATAACCAATCAGAACTCCATCAAACTATTGTGCTGTGGTGCTGGAGTGAACCGAATCTACAGCGGTCCTAAATCATTTGTGAAAAGCATGCTATGTTTGAACCAAGCAGCAACCAATTCACAGATGGTTTTTTGATATATATCCTTTGCGTTGCGCTTTCTCATCACGAATTTCAAAATGTAAATTAGCTGCTAAAGTTGCTGGTTCAGAAAGACGTCGCAAGATTACTCTAACTGTGAAAGCCATCGCAGCAATGCTTTCCTTGAAATTGCTATCTATCCAGTCTTTAAAATTCTTCAACTAAAAGGACTCCTTCAGAGGCAGCATCTCCTCCTATTGGAGGATTTTATTGGCTCTGTAGCTATTGGTATGGAGTAATACTCTTCCTGGTCATTATGATAAGAGACACAGAAATGTTATTGAAGGGATTTGCTTTATGAAAGCACTTCTACTCTACCCTCAATTTCCCCAGTCCTTCTGGTCCTACGATCGCTTCATGGAAATTGCTGGACTGAAGGCCGTGATTCCACCGTTAGGAATTATTACAGTTGCTGCACTCTTACCGCCAGAGTGGGACATTCGCTTTTACGATCGCAACGTTGCTGTCGAAAGTGATGCCGATTGGGAATGGTGCGATTTAGTGATTCTTTCGGCCATGCTTGTTCAGAAGCTGGATTTTCAGGCTTTGATTCAGAAAGCGCTGCGGTTAGGCAAGAAAGTAGCCGTTGGTGGCCCCTATCCCACATCCGTTCCCCAAGATGCTCTGGATTTTGGAGCCCAGTTTTTGATCCTGGACGAAGGGGAAATGACCATTCCTCAATTTCTGGATGCAATCGATCGCGGTGAAACCCAGGGCATCTTTCGTTCACCCGATAAACCCGATGTTACGCAAAGCCCCATGCCGCGCTTTGACTTGCTTCAACAGGATGCCTACTTGATGATGGCAATCCAGTTTTCACGGGGTTGTCCGTTCAACTGCGAATTTTGCGACATTATTTCGCTCTATGGACGCAAACCCCGTACCAAAGAACCAAGTCAAGCCGTGGGTGAATTACAAACTCTCTACGATTTGGGTTGGCGTGGCTCACTCTTTATCGTTGATGACAACTTTATTGGCAATCAGCGGAATGTTAAACGCTTTCTGAGGGAACTGATTCCCTGGATGCAGCAGCACAACTATCCGTTTACCTTTATTACAGAAGCTTCAGTCAATCTAGCTGAGGATGATGAATTACTCCAACTGATGGGTGAAGCAGGCTTCTATGCGGTTTTCCTGGGTATAGAAACGCCTGATCAGGATAGCTTGCAGGTCACCCAAAAATTGCAAAATACGCGTAATCCACTGGTGGAAGCCTGCCGCAAAATTAATGAGGCAGGTTTGCTGATTTATGCCGGGTTTATTCTCGGTTTTGATGGAGAACGGGCCGGGGCAGGCGATCGAATTCAAGCGTTCATTGAACAAACCAGCATTCCCCAACCAATGCTAGGCATCCTTCAGGCTTTACCCAATACAGCTCTTTGGGAACGACTGAAGAAGGAACAGCGCTTGTTTGAAAACAATAGTCATCCAACAGGCGACCAGAATACCTTGATGAACTTTCATCCCACTCGCCCGATCGCGGAGATTGCCAGAGAGTACGTCCAGGGATTCTGGACTTTGTATGAGCCGCAAAATTATCTGAGACGGTGCTTACAGCAATGCCTTAAGCTTGGTCCCTCGAAAACCCAAAAGCAAACAATGCAACTCTCACTCAGCAAAGGGTTACGCTTGTTTACTCAACTGATCTGGCACCAGGGAATACGGCGATCGGAGATCCGAGGCCAATTTTGGCATCAACTTTGGATTGTTTTGTCCCAGAGGCCGCAAGTGCTCACAATGTACCTGGGGCTATGTGCGGCTGGAGAACACTTTTGGGAATACCGTGCCTTAGCCAGAGAGAGAATTACTCAACAGCTTGGTTATGATCCGCTTCCACTACCGCTAACACCGGAGCCAAGACTCATGGCCAATGCAGCAATTTCATTAAAGTAATGGTTATCAATCCGAGTGGAGAAATCCTTTCTTTTGTTAAACCTTAGGAATGCGGATTTAATAAACTGTAACTCTTTTCGTAGGAATGCTCCATGAAACGTCCCTACAGAAGGGCAATGTTTCAGATTAATTAATCTACGATCCTTAGCGACAGTTTGAATTTACTGCTCGATCGATCGCTCTAATTTTAAGCAATTCGCCGATCAAGTGAGGGGTCGCAACAAGGCGAAAACAACAGGTTTAAGCGCATTGGCGGAGTCAATAATCGTTTCGTTAAATAACAGTATTTAACGATAGGTTCTCCTGCCATCACCATCAACGTTTAGGTCAATTGTGTCAGCCCTGTGGCATGTTCAGGACATCGTCACTAGTATACGTTTTCACTAATACCGTCGTAAGTGTGCCTGGTTCTTACTGGCTTTAGCTACAGCCATTTGGCTGAATGTTCAAACGCTCAATGGTTAGCATTTCAGTTCAGTTTTGGTGAGTCTTAATGACGAGTAGCGCTCAATCGGAAGATTGCCAGTACTGTAGAGACCACTGCCACATCTATAGGGACAGCAAAATGGCTTGAAGCGCCCGATTATTGACGCCTTTGTAACAGGTATTGAGCGAAAGCTAAATAAAAACCTATATTTTTTATAGCAAAAGCATATTCAAGTATTATTCTCTCTGATTTGCCTGTAACGAATTAGGAGAGTTTTTTGAGATGAAGCTTTCAAATGCGCTTTTAGCCGCAGCGATGACGATCGCCTCCTTCGGTATCACCGTTTCCGCTAAAGCAGACACTGTTGATGCTCGTTGCGACGTGTATCCTAAAGGGCAAGACCGCGCAACGTCGTCTGGCCTCTGTACCTTTTCGCAACGCCAGGGTGCGGTTGGTATTCAACTTCAAAATGGCAGACGCTATGACTTGCGTCCTGTGGGCAACAATCCCGGCAACTACCGCGATCAGAATGGTCGTGCTGCCTATCGCCAATCTGGTTTGGGCGATAAGGGGCAAATTTATCGCCTCGCTACTGAATCGATCTATGTTTACTGGGACACCGCTCCCTATGGCAAAAACTCAGGCAACGGCAACTCAGGTAATCAAAATAATGGCGATTCTGCGATGAGTTCTGCCCCAGAGGTTGGTACGACGGTCGATCGCTTGCGTGATTTGATCGGTGCCAGAGCGGGACAGGCAGAGAACGCTATCAAACAACGGGGGTATCGCTTCGTCAGAGCGGTACCGCAAGGCGATGCAGTCTATAGCAACTGGCAAGAAAGCAAAACTAGCTATTGTGTGATTATTCGCACGTTGCAAGGACGCTATGAGTCGATCGTCTACAGCGGTCGTGCAGGGGATTGCAGGTAGTAGTTGAGACAGTCTAGACCGCCGAGGTTTTTGGAATCTCAGCGGTCTGAATCGTTGAGTTCATGATCTGTAAACTTAGGAGTCATCATGCTATTGAAGCAACGTTTGCCGCTATTTCTCACTGCGATCGCCTCTGCCACTTTTGCGCTAGCGGCCAAGGCCGACACGGTCAACGCTCGCTGTGATTATTATCCAAACGGGCAAAGTAAACCCACCATTTCCAGGTCTTGTACCTTTTCCCAACGTCAAGGGTACGTGTCCATTCAATGGTCGGATGGAGTCCGCAATGAGTTTAGCCCTGTTGGTAGTAACCCCGGCAACTATGTGGATCAACGCGGCGGTAGGGTTTATCGGCAGGCTGGTCTGGGCAACAAAGGACAAATCTACAAAATGCCGAGCGGTTCAATCTACGTGTACTGGCAATCGGCATCCACACCAAGCCAACCTGCGCCGATCGCCCGCAGAGGCGTTAGTACCCTGAAAGCCAGTAGTGCTGGAGCCCGCATTAATGTGCGATCGCAGCCAACGGTCAACGCCAGTTCACCCAGCTATGGTCTACCCGGTGACAAGGTGAAGGTGATTCAGTGTGTCCAGGACCAGGACACTCGCGGCAGTGATTTGAACTGGTGCAAAGTGCAATTTGTGCAGTCTAAGGCGATCGGCTGGATTCGCAGTGATTTCATCATCTTTGCGGATGGTGGCGAATAAGCGTTTTGTCGTCAATTTGTCAGCCAATTGGCTATTCAGTGCTCAGCATTTATTTGGGAGTTCATCACTTGATGCCATTTAAACCAATGCCAATTAAACCTGTTGTCGGACGTGCCGCGATCGCCGCAATCGCGCTCATTGTGACCTATCCACTGGTTGCAGAAGCCATTCCTCAACGATCAAGAACTGCCTGTATTCAGCGCACAGCGGAAGAATTGGGAGCGCCAACCTCCGATGTACGCATTACCAATGTCGGACCAGTGAGTGCTGAAAGTGGGGCGACCACCCTACTACTGGAGAACCGTAAAACTGGGGAAACAGCTAATTGTCGCGTCAATACCATTGACAATACGGTGTTATCCGTAACTCTCAACAACGGGGGCAGCACCCCAAGCGACACAGGCAGCAATAACGCTAGTGGTCAGAGACCTGCCTACTGGGTCGTCACAGCATCCAGAACTTTTCTGAAGGCTTCACCCGGCGTTTTATCCAAAACGGTAACCAATAATGTTCCGAACGGCACTGTCCTGCGTAACTTTGGCTGCCAACGACGGCAAACACCGACCTGGTGCCAGGTAGAATTTCGCGACGACCCCAGTGTCAAGGGTTGGGCATGGTCTCCCGATCTTAAAGAGTATCGGACAGAGTCATCCACACGCCCCTCCACATCGAGAGTACAACCCGGTGTGGGAACCCCTGTAGATGGGTTGAGTGATCTGGTAGGAGCGAGGGCTGGGCAGGCAGAGAACGCGATCACCCAACGGGGCTACCGATTTGTGAAGTCCCAGCCGTCGGGTGATGCTGTGTATAGCTACTGGCGTGAAGCCCGCACGAATTACTGCGTTACGATTCGCACGGCTAACGGACGCTACGAGTCGATCGTCTATGGGTTAACAACCAGTTGCAGTCGTTAACTAGCTGCAAGCGCTCATGACTGCGCCTACGCTCTTCACGCAATCAAAGACACACCCGATTGGGACTGCAACCGTCGTTAGTCAGCGACTGCAATCCATTCCACTGACGTAAGAGCAGGTGTTTCAGAGTTTTTGTAAATCCCTAAACTGCTGCGGAGACCTGCTCTTACAAATTTTCTGCATTTAACATTTATCATCCGCTCAAACAACTGAGCGATCGTGGCATGAGCCGCAACCATTAAATGAAAAGGGAATTTAAACGATATGGATAATCGTGCATCACTCTCAAAACCGAAAATTGCTGTCCTAGCGGCAATCCTCTATACGGCTGTAATGGGCGTTGGCATGTTTTACATGAAAACCGTCCGAGGCATCACCTATGGCGCACCTGAAATGATGACCGTGTTCTGGATTGTGCTGCTGGGGCTGAATCTCCTGAATGTGTTTTGGGTGACTCGTTATTTTAGCTGGCAGGCGATCGGCTTTCGTACCCTTAACCGTCAGCAACTCCTGTGGTTTCTGCCCTCGATCGCGGTGCTAATTGCCATGTGGTTTGTCTTTCTGTCGGGTTTGGCGAAGGTCTCTCTGAGTGCCGCTCAGTGGCAGTTGTTTGCGATTGCTGGCTTCACCACCCTGTTAGTGGGAATCGGGGAAGAAACCATGTATCGCGGCATTATGCTGCACGCCTTTTTAACCACCAACCGAGTCCGGTGGGCCATGCTGGTGAGCGCGATCGGGTTTTCTCTACTGCATGCGGTGAATGTGTTCGGGGGCGTTCCGTTACTGAGTGTACCCGCGCAGCTAATCATGACCTTTCTGTTTGGCTTTCTCTTAGCGCCGCTGATGCTCAAACTCAATAACATCGTGCCATTGATGATCTTTCACTGGCTGTGGGATTTTGTGTTGTTTGTGACGCCGCTGGTGGGTGAACAGGTTCAAAGTTCTGTGAATGCGATCGCCCTGCTCAACGTTCCCATTGAAATCATTATTGGCATTGTGCTGTGGTTGCAGATCAAGCAAGTACCAGAACGGGCGATCGCGAATGCCCCCGATTCCATTCATGTTTGAGCCAACCCTTTTTCCCACAATCCACTCATGGTGTTTTCTGCCTCCAACCCATCCCAACCCCAATCCACAACCGTCACAGTTTTGCAATCAATTTATGGAATGCCCAGCCAGTCAGGGTTTGGCGGTGCTGTGTTCTATGAAAGCATTGAGCCTGGGACAGACTTAGAATCCATTGCCCTGCGGTACTACCAACACTTTGTTGGCAAGCTCTGGGAGCAATATGGTGAATCGGCCTGGATGAGTACCTGGCAGCAGGTGTATGTGCGTCCTGCTGGGATGCAGCCAGCGATTGTGGCAGAACTGAGGGCGATCGGCGATCCGGTCGCCGCAAATCATGTTCCCATCTTGCTTCTGGATGAAACCGATGATCAGGCCAAAGCGAAGCAAGCGTTAGCAGCGGTTTTCGATGATCCACAGATGACAGACCTGAGCGTCTACACGATCGGCGATGGTGCTGCTCTGTCCGGCTTGCTTGTGGCTGGATACCGCCCAAACGAAATGACGCTTCTGCTTTCGTTAATCGATTGATTTTTGTCAGTCAGCCTTTTCCACACCCCACTGCTCGCCTTTGCCCCCTCTCTGGAGTCATCACCGTTCAATGAAATTATCCATCAAGAAAACCATTGCCTTTTTCTGTGCGGGCTTAGCCCTTGCGTTGTGTGGCACCGCTTTGGTTTCCGCGCAGCAACCATCACCCGATGCGATCGCCCAATCCTCTCAAGGTGGAGCGTGGGAAATTCGGCACAACCCAGCTTCGTCAGCGCTGTATATGCCCCGCGTTGTCAAGCAAGCCTACAGCAAGCAAACCCGCAGCCCCGACGGCAGACCGGGAAAAAACTACTGGCAGAATCGCTCTACCTATAAGATGAGCATTACCGTGATGCCGCCCAATCGCACGGTATCCGCGACGGAAGAGATCACTTACTTCAACAATAGCCCCGATCCCCTTTCTGATATTCCATTTCGGCTCTATCTGAATGCCCATAGACCGGAAGCGATTCGGGAGAAAGACGTTGATGAGACATTTTTGACCTCTGGCATTCAGGTTAATGAGTTTCGCATCAATGGTCAGGTGAAAGCGTGGAACGATCCGAACAATCCCAGGGCTTCATTTAACACGCCGGGAAATACCCTGCACCTGATTCGCCTGGAACAGCCATTGCCACCCGGTGGGTCAATCACCTTCTCGATTCGGTGGCACTACGACATCACCGTACAAGGGGGTTGGAAGGAAGGAGCGATCGATCAAACCACCTTCTTCCTGGCTTATTTTTTCCCGCGCGTGCATCCCTACAACGATACCAGTGGCATGGATATGACTCCTTTTACCCTGGGGCGTGAGTTTAACAATGATTTTGGCGACTACACCTTTGAGGTCAACGTGCCCAAGAACTTTGTGGTGTGGGCGACGGGCGATCTGTTAAATCCGCAGGAAGTCCTCCAGCCCACCTATGCCCAGCGCCTGCAAGAGAGCTTTACGAGCGATCGCGTGATCACTATTGCCCAACCCGTAGAACTCAAACAGGGGCGGGTCACGGCTCAGAGTGATATTGTTACCTGGAAATGGCAGGCCAAGAACGTGGCAGACATCGCCATTGCCTTGAGCAATCACTACATTTGGGATGCTGGCAGCGTCGTGGTCGCTCCTAAAACGGGCCGCCGAGCCAGCGTGCAGTCTGCCTATACCGCAGCCGCGCCAGACTTTACCCGTATGGTCGAGTTTGGCAAACGAACGCTGGCCTGGGCTTCGACCCAATATCCGGGGGTGCCCTACCCTTACAGCAAGACCAGCATTATCCTCGGTGGTACTAAAGGTGCCGATGAGGAGTATCCCATGATGGTGAATGACTCTTCCAATCTGGATAAGGACGGTAAGCCGAATTATACGACTACTCGCTTCGTCGCGTCCCATGAACTGCTGCACACCTGGTTCCCGTTTTACATGGGCATTAATGAAAAGCGCTATCCCTTTATGGATGAGGGCTGGACAACGGCCTTTGAGCACCTGCTTGCCAAAGAGGACATGGGGGAAGAGCTGGCGATCGCCTACTTTAAGTCCTATAGGACATCGCTCTGGTCACTCCCAGGATTCATCACTGATCTTCCCATCATCACGCCCCACGATTCGCTGTTTGGGGCAGGCAGTGCTGCTGTCGGCCTCAATCCTTATGGCAAGGCAGCGCTCGGCTATTTAGCCCTGAAAGAACTGATGGGCGATGTTGCGTTTAAGCAAGTACTCCACGAATTTATGGCTCGCTGGAATGGCAAACATCCCCTGCCCTGGGATATGTTCAACACCTTCAACGATGCCTCAGGTCAGAACTATAACTGGTTTTTCAATAACTGGTTTTTTAGCTACAACTACCTGGATCTGGCAGTTAAAAGCGTACAGCCGACCAGTAGCGGGTACAGCCTGCAAGTGGAGAACCTGGGCGGCATGGCGATGCCGTTTGATGTCCAGGTCGTCTATGCCGATGGCTCCAAAGCTAGCTTCCGGCAAAATCCACGCATTTGGAAAGATAGCCCGCAGATGGCAACCATCCAAATCAGGAGTACCCAAAAACTGAAGTCGTTAACTCTGGATGGCGGCATCTTTATGGACTTAAACCCCGCTGATAACACCTGGACAGCCTCTTCAAGCTGAGGCAGCAGCATTTCCCAAACGAAAGCAAACATGAGCCGATGACCTGAACCCGTAAACGTTTCTAACTGGAGATGATCAATGGATACACAAATCGAGTCCAAAACAGATCCACGCACCGATTCAAAATTCCGCCCGTTACTCCGCATCCTGCGCAACCCGTTTGTCAGCCTGCTGGTGCTCTACAACCTCGTGTTCTACGCGCATTTCTCAGGCAACGGGTACATGATTGTATACGGAACACCAGGCCCACCATTACTCCCACTCCTCGTACTCGGTCCGACAGGGCCTCTGGTCGTTGGCGCGTTCGTCATCGGGAACATTCTGCTCGTGTATTTGAGCTACGCGCATTTTGTAGAACGCCGACCAGTCAGCGAACTGTCCCTGCCCGGCATGGGTCGCGAACTTGGCATCGGTCTGTTGATCGGCTTCGGTCTGATGACCGCTTGCTTTTTGATCGCGATCGCCTTCGGTCTCTACCGCATTGAGGGTATCGCTAGTTGGCAAAACTTATTTAAGGTGACATGGGGGACAGTGACAACACCCTTCGGTGAGGAGTTGCTGTTCCGGGGCGTAGTGTTTCGCATTCTTGAGGGTGTATTCGGTGGCTGGGTGGCGATGGTTCTCTCATCCGTGTGGTTCGGCTACGCGCACAGCGGTGCCGACGGTGAGACCTTCGCAGGCATAGCGGCTATTGCCCTTGTGTTCGGTCCAATGCTGGCCGCACCCTATATGCTCACCCGCCGCCTGTGGATGGGCATTGGCATCCACCTCGCCTGGAACTACACAATGGGCAAGGTTTACTCCGGCAGTGTGTCCGGCACCGGTCAAATGGAGGGTTTATTCAAGAGCACCTTTCAAGGACCGGAACTGCTCACCGGCGGCAGCGCTGGCATGGAGGGTTCGCTGATCGCTGTCCTGGTGAGTCTCACGTTCACCGTGGTTGTACTGATCCTGGCGGTACGGCGCGGCACGATCGTGCCACCATCCTGGAAACTCAACGCCTGATCCCAAGTCCAGCAGGAATGGTGCGTCCCAGCGATGGTCGCGGCACTGGCCCGATCGTCGCTGATGATGATTGCTGAAGCTGCACCTGAGAAGCTGCACCTGAACAAAGGTCAAACCTGTTTTTGAGTCTGAGTCATGCGTCGCATCCAAAAGCTTGAGGTGTCTTGTATTGCTGACTGATTCCGCCCAGATTCTGTGGTTTCTCGATCGCCACGAAAAGGAAACAAATGGCTCTATGCGATCGCTCTTTTTTGGATGCGAATGATTTACAGGAGACAAGACGAAGAACGTAATTTGTGAATTTAAGGGTTATCTATAGCCACAAATAGACAGTACTGGATGACCTTTTACAAAGTATTCGAAATGACATTTGCATAGCAAAGAGAGGCGACTATGACATTGCTATCGAATAAGAAAATCTTGGTATTCCTACTAACAACTTTCTCCCTGAGTGCCATCTTTTGGTATTTGATCATCTCAGGCGATACTGCGCATGATTATACGCTTGGATTAATGTGGAGTCCCGGCATCGCTGCGATCATCACACAGTTATTATGCACCCGCAGTATTCGAGGTTTGGGCTGGGCGCTTCCAGCGCCCAAATACCTGTTGATGGCCTATGTCATTCCTTTAATCTATGCGATCGTCATCTATAGCTTTGGATGGCTGACTGGAATTGGCCCCTTTAACCCAAAAGGTTTTGCAGAATTTATCACTACCCCATATCCAATATTTGCAGGTCAGCCCACTTATATCACCGTAACGATTGGGGTGCTGATTGTTGCAACCTATGAACTCATCAAGACTGGTTTTACTCGGACGCTAGGCGAAGAACTTGGCTGGCGTGGGTTATTGGTTCCGGAATTAGCAAAGCGTTACTCATTCACAACGACATCACTCATCAGTGGCGTTATATGGGCAGTTTGGCATTATCCGGTGCTGCTCCTTGGGGGCTATAACAATGCGGGTGCCCCCCTTTGGTTTGGCCTGATCTGTTTTACGGTTTCGGTGATTGGCATTAGTTTTGCTTTTACCTGGTTGCGGCTCAAATCAGACAGCGTCTGGCCGCCCATGCTTTTCCATGCGAGTCACAACACTTTGATTCAGGCGGTCTTTACGCCTCTAACTGGCAGAACCGCACTCGCACCTTTTTTAATCGATGAATTTGGCATCGGTTTGGCCCTGGCTGCCGTATTGGTCGCTTATTTCTTCTGGAGAAACGCTCCTAAAGCCGAGTTGGGATCAGTTCCAAACACAATCCAAAAAGAGCCGATGCTCTAAACCCGTAAACGCTTTTAACTGGAGAACACCAATGGATATACAAACGGATACACAAACGGATACACAAACCGATTCAAAACCCTCTCTGTTTCTCCGCGTCCTGCGCTTCCCGCTCACCCGCCTGCTGCTGTTCACCTTTGCTCTGTTCTACGTTTATGTGTCGGGCGCAAAGTTTCTGGAACCCTTCACCAACCCGATGCAGCGTCTAGCCGGGAGTACGGCGGTCGCCGCGAACCTGCTATTCGTGTACGTGAGCCTTGTGTATTTGGTGGAACGCCGATCGGTCAGCGAACTGGCTCTGCCCCGCAAGGGTCGCGAACTCGGCTTCGGCGTGTTGCTCGGCTTCGGCCTTTACACCCTCTGCGTTTTGATTGCGATCGCCCTCGGACTCTACCGCATTGAGGGGTTCAACGGCTGGCAAGTGGTGCTGCGGTCACTGTGGCTTATACCACTGGCCCCTGTCTTCGAGGAACTGCTGTTTCGCGGCGTGGTGTTTCGCATCCTCGAGGAAGTGTTCGGCGGTTGGCTGGCCTTGGTTCTTTCATCCGTAGGATTCGGTCTTGTGCACCTGTCGAACCCAGGTGAGACCTTCACAGGCGTTGCGGCGATCGCCATTGTGTTCGGCCCGATGCTGGCTGCATCCTATATGCTCACTCGCCGCCTGTGGTTGGGCATCGGTCTCCACGCAGCCTGGAACACCACAATGAGCCTGATTTTCTCCGGTGCCGTATCCGGTAATGGAACTCCGCATGGTCTGTTCAAAACCACCTTTCAAGGACCGGAACTGCTCACTGGCGGCAACGCTGGTATGGAGGGCTCGCTGATCGCCATGCTGGTGGCGACCGTGGCGACCGTGCTCATGCTGATCCCAGTGGCGCGGCGCGGCACGATCGTGCCGCCGTTCTGGAAGCACAAAGCCGGAGCCGGAGTCCAGCATGGATGATGCATTCCTGTTGCCATCACCGCTGACCATTCCTGATTACAGCCATCGTCAAATTTCGCAAACAGCTTTATTAACCATTAATCAGGAGTATTGACCATGCAAGTTGAATTGATGTACCAGCATGCCTACACCCTGGGGCGCATCCGCCTGGCGGGGGGAGAGCAGGTGCGGGTAGAAGCCGCCTCGATGGTGGGTATGTCTGGCGGCGTTACCCTGGAGACCAAGGCTACCGGGGGCTTTATGCAATCATTGAAGCGATCGCTCCTCGGCGGCGAAAGCTTTTTCCAAAATATCTACACGGCTCCGGGGCAGGGGGGTGATGTACTGGTGGCTCCCTCCCTCCCTGGCGACCTGACCATTCTGGACATCACCGAGCCGATGCTGGTGCAGTCAGGAGCCTACGTAGCATCCGCAATGGGGGTTGAGATTGACTCGAAGTGGGGCGGCTCCAAGTCCTTCTTTGGTACGGGTGGGGGGCTGTTTATGCTGCGGGCTGCGGGCACGGGGCAAATGGTAGTGTCCTCCTACGGAGCCATTCACGAAATCACCCTGGCGGCGGGGCAGTCGTTCACCATCGATACCGGACACTTGGTGGCGTTGCCCGAATCAATGCCGTTTAAGACTCGCTCTGTTGGTGGCATGAAGACCTTCCTGTTTAGCGGTGAGGGCTTTGTCGCCGATCTGACGGGACCGGGCAAGTTTTTGATTCAGACGCGATCACAGGATCAATTTCTCTCCTGGCTGATTCCCAAGCTGCCCCAGCCCAGCAGCACCAGTAGCAGTAGCAGTTGAGGTTCTAGCGATGATTTTTTAGGCGTAACCGATGTCAACGAACGAACAAAAGCCTTGCCGTACGTGAGGTTGTTAGCGAAATCGCTCCAGGCGATCGCCCCTCTCTATTTCGCCAAGTGAACACTACCGGACTGAATCACAACCATTAAGCATCAGCCATGAACACAAAAAATCAACGTCATCGGTTCTCGATCGGTACCATCAGTCTCCTGAGTTTAGGTCTCTGGGCAGGTTTAGCAGTACTTCCTATAAGCAGTCGTGCTGAGGACAGTCAAGCCGCCACTGTGTCTAAGCCCAAACTGTCGCTGGGCTTTTCGATCGACAAAATGGATACTTCCGTTAGCCCGCGCCAGGACTTTTATCGGTTTGCAGCAGGCAAATGGGTCGATGCCACGGAGCTTCCACCAGACAAGGTGAAGGTGAGCAGTCTGTATCAGCTCAATGATGAAGTGGTGGCAAAGCAAGTGCAAGCCATTCTGGAGCAGTCGGCGACCCAGAGCATCAAGGCACCGAAGAACAGCTCCTTGCAGCAGGTGGGCGACTTCTATGCATCGGGGATGAATGTCAAGCGGCTAGAGGCGTTGGGCGTTACCCCACTGAAGCCACTGGTTGATCGCATTCAGTCGATCGATTCACCGCAAACCCTGGCGAAACAACTCGCTCAGCTACCATCATCCCTGTTGTTGTCGGCTGCGGTTGCACCCGATAAAGAAGATCAGACGGTCAATATTGTTTACTTCTCCACAGGCAGTCTGCCTCTGAGTCAAGAACGTTATCTGAGTCCAGACCTGGCTCCCATCCGTGCCGCCTATTTGAACTACATTGCAGCCAACCTGGAAATTGCGGGCAGTTCTCCCTCAGAGGCGGCGACGGCTGCCAAGAAACTGTTGGCCATGGAGACGCGCATCGCCAGCAAGTCACTCACGCCCCTGGAACAGAAAGATCCCGCCAAAACGACCAAGCGACTCTCGTTTGCGGAACTTCAGGCATTGATACCCAATGTGGATCTCAAGACCTACTTTAAAGAACTGGGCTTACCGATCGATAAACCGCTACTGGCTGCCGATTTACGGGCATTAGCAGAGATCAACCAGATGCTCAAGGACTATTCGATCGCCGATATCAAACTGTATCTCCGCTGGCAACTCCTATACACTGCAAAAGACCAATTAACCCCAGCCTTTGACAAACCTGAACTGGCTTTCAAGCGGGTCATTTATGGCGAGAAATACGTTCTGCCCTCCCGGTCTGAACGTGTGTCTGGGCTGGTCATCGGACTCTTTGGTCATCCGGTCTCTCAGCTTTATGTCAAAGCCTATTTCTCCCCCCAGGCTAAACGTCAGGTTGAGGACATGATTGGGCGGATTCGCAATCGGTTTAGAGCCCGTCTGGTTGCCAACTCCTGGCTCAGCCCTACCACCCGCCAGGCGGCGCTGGAAAAGCTCGATCGCGCCGTGATTAAGGTAGGGTATCCCGATCAATGGATTGATTACACCCCCGTTGACATTCGCCGAGATGACTATTTAGCAAATGCGCTCAACACCGCGAAATTTCGTCAGCGCCGCCAACTGTCGCAGGTCGGTAAACCCGTCACCCGTGATGAATTTAGTCTGCCCGGACTCACGCTGCCACTGGTCGTCAATGCGGCGTTCAATCAAGGCACCAACGGCATTGAGATTCCTGCCGCCTTTCTCCAGCCCCCCAACTACGATGCTAAGGCCGATCCGGCGGTCAATTTCTGCGCGATGGGTGCAGTGATTGGTCACGAACTGACCCATGGGTTTGATAGTACAGGGCGTCTGTTTGATGCTAAAGGCAACCTGCGAAACTGGTGGACGGATGCCGATGCCACTAAGTTCGTTGCCCAAACCGATAAACTGGTGAAACAGGCGGATGCGTACGAAGTGCTGCCAGGACTCAAAATCAACGGCAAGCTGACCGTGACGGAAAATCTGGCAGATGTGGGGGGCATCAGCCTTGCCTATGAGGCGCTACAGGAGTATTTGAAGGAACATCCTCAAGACAGACGGACGATCGACGGCTACACACCTGAACAACGCTGCTTCCTCTCGTGGGCACAGCTCTGGGCCATCAAGATCAGAGATGGGGAACTTCGCAACCAGGTGGCAACCGATTCCCACGCTCCAGACGCGTATCGTACCTTTGCCCCCTTGCAGCATGAGCCTGGGTTCTTCAAAGCGTTTGGCATCAAGCCCGGTGATCCCATGTGGCTGGATGAAAAAGACCGCGTCAAGATCTGGTAGTTCAGACCGTCTGGTCGTTCAAGATCTGGTCGTTCAAACCATCTGGTTGTTCAACATCTGACAGTTAAGGAGATTTCTAGCAAACAGATTACTCGTAGGGGCAGGTTTGATACTAGTGAGATTGGCTAGAGGCAACGCTTCTGGCAAAACCTACCCCCTACCCAGCGGTATATTCTTTTTTAGAAACCGCCTAAGCCGTCTGGTCGTTCAAGCCGTCTGTTAGTCCAAGCCGATCGTGATGGAACATCCTGCCAAAGTCAATTTCAAAGTCCGCAGCCTGATTCTGGATTACGCGCTGGGTGCGGCGATCGTTGCTCTGCTACCGATTCCAAACATTGGCGGATGGCAAGCGATCACCCTCTTCATTCTCAACGTGTTGCTAGTGATTGGGATTGCCCGTCTCTGGCGCTTTCAAAAAGGAGGCGATTGCTTAGCCAGAGTGGGCGTGCTTTTTGGGATCGCTGGAGCCATTGTGATGGGTTTTTTAGTTTGGTTATTGATGGTCGCTGTGGGCGTGGTGGTGCCCTTGCTGGGGGCGTTGGCACCTGGCGTCGTCGCGTTCTGTTACTTCTGGGGCGTTGGGCAAACCGTCCATCATTTCTATCTCAGTAAGGTGCCAACGGTTGCCGATCGACCGCCTTTATCTGGTAAGCAAGATGAAATTTAACCGCCGTTTTTTACTCTGGTCTGGCTTAGGTGCCACAATCGCTGGGGTCTTTGGGCGCGAACAGTTAAAGCAGAACGCGTTGAAAGCGGAGCAGGCAAAGCTCCAACAGTTGTACGATCCCACACAACTCGTTCAAACCGCTTTTCAATCGGATGTCACATCCATGAAAGATCTGGTGGCCGTGCAGCAGAGTGCCAAGTTGCGATCGCCCACCATTCCATACAATCGTGAATGGTCAAAGCTCCTGATTGTTGGCAGCAAACTCAGTACGCAGCAATACCTGAAGGGGCAGTACCAGCCTGATTACGATGGCAGCATTTCTGCCCTACCCCTCTATACCAAGGGCTTTACAGCCTTTCGGCAAATGACATCCTTTAAGGCAGCCGAACGGGTGGAAGAGTCCATTCCCTTTGAAGTGCCACTCGCAGAGTTAACCAGCACGCCTGACAATCTCAATGAATTGGGCGATCGTGTTAATCACACAAAGGATGCCATTCGAAATCAGGTGAAGGAGGTCGTGAAACAACAAATCTCGGTGTATTACGGCTTTTTGTTGACCGGTCCAGCGTTCAATCTGCTGCTGTTCCGAGGCACGCAACGGCAATTGGAATGGTTAGAAAATCTCTTGGCGATTCAAGACAATTATGTCAACCCTGTCAATGGCACGGTGATGGGTAAAGTCCACTCTGGCATTTATAACTTTTACAGCAAAAAGTTAGCCCAATCTGTCCGGGAAGCCGTCAATGCCTTGGATTCCAAGAAACCATTGGTGATTTCTGGTCACAGTCTAGGGGCGGCGCTGGCGACCTTTGCTGCCATTGATCTGGCGCTTGTACTCCCAGAATTTCAACCCCGTTTGCAGGTTTATACATACGCTGGCCCCCGGTTAGGCAACAAAGCCTTTGTGGAAGCCCATAGCCAGTTAATTCCAAACCACTATCGTATTGCTAATCTGGCAGACATGATTCCCATGCTACCCCTCAGCAAACTGCTTACCGATGACTTTGTGCATGTGGGAGAGCCGTGGTCGTTTCTCTCGCAGCAGGGCGACATTATGCCCAACCACCTTGTGGAAACCTATCGCCAGGCCATTGAGCAAGGAGCAGAAACCAGAACAAATAAGGGCTTTGAAAATTTACGCATCCGTTTATCCTGAAACATGGAGAGTCCAATTCGTCAGATGCAGGCAACATTTTTGTGGATGCAGTTTTGCTTTCTGCTCTGCTTAACTTTAAAGTTTCTTAAAGATTAACTTCTTAAATTTTTACGTGCAGAGCTGTTAGCGCTAGTGAAGTTTTTTATGTGATTCATTAGCACCAAGAAAGAGACCTTAGCAGAAAAAATGATCAATACGCTTCCAGAATTCAATATTAAGAAAAACAGCGAATAAAACATTAAGAAAAACAAAATAGTTGCCAAAATTGCCACCTGCTATTAGCGATCGAACGTTTTTGGACATTAGCTAAATCGCTGAAATAAGCGGCGATTCTATTGGCAAAATGGCGGCTATTGCGTGAAAATGCTGCGTGCTAGACAGTCGAATCCTGTCTGTTCAAGTGTTTTTATAGCAGCGAATAATTTATGGTAAAGTGTCCGAATCAATCTGTTTCAGCTCAATGCAACCAATGAAAAGCTTGCGAACCTTAGCGCCTGCCATGTTAGGTTTCTTAACCCTTGCAGTGACGAGTCCTGTGAATGCTCAAGCCGTAATTGACACTGTAGATAACGGCAATCTAAGTGTGACGGGTATGACATCAGGAAGTGGCTGTACGGTTCTCTTTAGCCCTCAAGGAGAACTGCTTCAACAGGGACGTTCCTGTAGTTCAAGAGAGGTCAATAAAGCGCAGGCTGCGATCGATAGCTACCTGCGAGAACAAGGCGACACACCTGTTCGTGAGAATCCACCTGTTCGTGCCGATGAGGGACGATCGCGTCGGGGGCTGACATTGATTTGCTATGGAGAAGGCCGCAAACCAGGTATTGAAAGCCGCAATGGTTATGAGTGGAATGACCGCCGCCAGCGCTACGAATTGCGTAATCGTGTCGCATCGACAACGAACGACTTCGATTCTGAGGTGCAGGTTGAGATTCGCAACACACGGGGGCGAATCCATCTCACCGGAAAACTCATCGCGCCGATCAATTCGGGCGGCAAGAATGGCTGGTGGCAACTTGAAGACCTTAAGGTGACGACCGATCGAATTACGGGAAAATACCGGATGAACGGGCTCAATAAACCGCGTGTCAACATCGATCGCCGCACTGGTCAGATTGCGATTGATGGCATTGAACGGTTCCGTGGCACCTGCGAAGCAGGCGATTGGGGCAGTAGCAGCAACCGCTTCTAGTGGCTACAAACCAGAATTTACCGAGTAGGGGCGGTGGTAACTGCCTCTGCTTTTAGCTTGTATATCTGCAATCACGTCTTAACCAGGAGCCTTATCGAATGACGATGCATCTCCCCCGTATGCTGGGTGCAGCAGTTCTATCCACGAGTCTGCTGGTAGCTAGTGCTGGCAATGCCCAGGTGGCTGATCCGGTGCGATCGCGTGCCAATGTCATTGCACTAGAGACAACGCCAGCAAAGCCACTAATCCGCAAGCCCAATGTTGCGCTGACTCAGGATGTGGCGATTCTGCGAAAACGACAGATTGTCAAGCCAACTTATCGTCTGGATGTGTCGCTCAATGAGGACGGGAAACCCTTTGATGGCACCGTCACGATCAATTTTGATCTCGTCCCTCAAGGTTCACCTGTCACGATTGATTTCTTGCGGGGAGAGGTCTTAAGTCTCCGTATCAATGGCAAAGAAGCGGCGATCGACTATAACAAGTATTTCCTGAGCATTCCTGAAGCGCAGCTCAAAAAGGGCGCAAACGAAGTGGTGATTCAGTTCCGCCATCCCTACAGTGAAGATGGATTGGGTCTGTATTACTTCAAAGACCCTCTGGACAAAAAGGTTTACACCTACAGCCAGTTTGAACTCTACAACGCCAATCGCGTCTTTCCCCTGTTCGATCAGCCCAATCTCAAAGCGACGTTTACGCTCAACATCGAAGCGCCTGCCCACTGGACGGTGGTTAGCAATATGGCAGAAACGGCGATCGACAAAAAGGGCAATCGATCGCTCTGGCGCTTCCCTAAAACGCCCCTTATGAGCAGTTACCTGCTGGCGATTCATGCCGGAGAATACGCCATCTTCGATCTGGGCAAACACAAAGGCATTCCGATGCGGCTCCTCTCCCGCGTCTCATTAAAAGATTCTGTCCCCGTCAAGGAATGGGATACGGCAACCCGCCAGGGATTGGATTTTTTCACCCAATACTTTGGCATCCCCTACAGTTTTGGGAAATATGACCAGCTAGTGGTTCCCGACTTCTACTATGGCGGCATGGAAAATATTGGCGCGGTCACGTTCGTGGAAACCTGCTGCACGCCTGGGAAAAAGTCGTTAGCAACAAAAGTAGACTCAATTGGCATCATTTTTCATGAACTGGGTCACATGTGGTTTGGCAACCTGGTCACGATGGACTGGTGGAACGACCTCTGGCTCAACGAAAGCTTTACCGAACTGATGACGACGACCGCCATGGATGCGGGTTCTGATGTGAAGACCCCCTGGTTGGAGTATTTCTGGAACCGCAAAGCCGGAGGCTACATTGCGGATGATTCGGTCACAACTCATCCCATTGTGGCGAAAGCACCCGATACCACGATCGCCTTCGCTCTGGTAGATGGCATTACCTACGCCAAAGGAGGTTCTGCCCTGCGCCAACTGCGATACTACCTGGGGCCGGATAAGTTCCGCCTAGGCATCCAGAACTACATGAAAAAATACGCCTATGGCAACACCACCCTGGCGGATCTGCTCAAGGAATTGTCCCTAGCCTCAGGGCAGGATTCGTCTACCTGGTCAAAAGAATGGTTGGAGACAACGGGCACCAACCGCGTCACCCCAGAGATTACCTGTAAAGCTGGAAAAATCCAATCCCTGACGTTGCAGCAAACCCCGGGGATTGATGGGAAGCAGCTCCGCACCCACAAGCTTCAGGTGGCGCTGTACCCACAAACCACAGGTAAACTTGCCGCTCCCAAGGTCTTAGACGCGCTGCTGGTTGGTGCCAAAACCGACCTGACTGCCGCACGGGGCTTGCCCTGTCCCGCTTTGGTGCTACCCAACTATGGCGACTACGGCTTTATCCAGGTGCTACTGGATCAAACGTCTAAAGAAACCATCAAAGCCCATCTGCTGGACATTGCCGACCCGTTGACCCGTGCTTTGCTCTGGGAAGCAGCGCGGCAAGGAGTCTTCGATGGTCGTTATCCGCTAACAGACTATGCCGACCTGGTGTTGCGCCATCTCCCCCAGGAACCCAACGCCTACAACATGTCTGGGGTGATTAGTCGGCAGAATTTCTTTGCCCCCGTGCTTAACCTGTCGCAGGACAATCCGCACATTGCCGCTTGGCAGCAAGACTACAATACCCAATTAGCGAACCTGGCTGCCACCAAGCTAACCAGCGTCGAGCCGGGCAGTGAGGCGTTTTTGGATTGGTTGAGCTTGTATAAATTGACGGCGCAATCGCCAGAACAACTCAACACGATCAAAGGCTGGCTGACGGCGAATCAAGCCTTTGGCTGGAAGCTCGATCAGTCTCAGCGGTGGGGCTTGATCAATTTGTTAGCCACTATCGCTGATCCCGATGCTCAACCACTGCTGGCAAAAGAAATTGCCGCTGATGCCTCCTCGCAGGGGCAGCAAGCCGCGCTCTCAATTCGCTCTTTGCTGGCCGATCGCACCCAAAAGCTGCAGTTGATTCAAGAAGCGATCGACCCCAAACGTCAGCAAAGTTTGTCGAACCGCAAAGCTATCATTGGCGGGGCACTTGAGAGACGGCAAGCAGCCGCCTTTAAGCAGAATGCCCAACCCGTTCTCGCCCTCTTTTTGGACAAAGCACCCACGATGGATCAAGGTCTTGCCGCTTATATCGCAACGGGCATGGTGCCATCGCTGTATACCTGTTCTGCCGAGTGGAATACGGTGGTGGATCAATACCTCAAGCAGCCCAAACAGCTCACCCCAGACCTCATTAAAGGGCTGCGACAATCGAAACAATCGAATGGACGGTGCCTCACGGTGCAACAACGCCTTGCTGAGCGTCTAAACGAGACCAAACCATCCGCAAAATAGCTTGCCTGTCAATTACTTTAGGGCAATCACTTTAGGGCAATCACTTAATGAGAATCAAAGCGTTCCGATTTTTGAGTGGGGTGTTTGCTGCCGCGATCGCCGTGTTGAATGCGAGGTGAGTCGTGTTGCTCAGTGTAAGGTGTAATGAGTCTTTGTTTGAGTTGGTATAAGCCATTTGAGCGGATGTCATGATGATTCACCTCCCACGGCCTGACAAGCTAAGCCGCTGCTGTCAACGGTACTGGCAGCAGTTGGGGCTTGCGTTTGCGGTGGCGATCGCCCTTGTGTTGCTTGCCATTCAAAGTAGCCCAGCCACGTCAACTTATGATCTGGTGCAGGCCAAACCATTCAACCAGATTGACGCTTACCCCATCCAACCGCTGCCCTCTTCGCCCAATTTTCGCCCCAATGGTGACTGGCTCGGACGGTTGATTCTGCCGTCGGAACAGGAGTATGCAACGGATGGGGGCGATTGGGCGTGGTTTGAGGTCTGGCACAGTCCTGATGGCGCACTTCCATCGGAGCAACCCACAGCTGGGCAAACCACATCAGGGCAGAAAAACAAGCTGTTGGGGCAAAAAATCAAGCTCACCTGGCAACCCAACGATGCAAACCGGAGCTATCTCAAAGCCGTTACCCACGATGTCACCTTTGGCGAGCAGGCGCAAAAGTCCATTGAGGCTGGCAATGTGCTACCCACGCGGCTGAATGGACGCAAACAGGTCGGTCCCTTGCAATCGCTGGCGGGTGCTCGTCCCAAAGATGATGTCACCGTGCGTCTGTTACCCTCGCAGGTCAAACTGGTGACGCAACAGGGGAAGCCCGTGCTGCAAACCAATCTCGAACCGTTTCAAGTGACGGGGCGCGAAGTTGGCTTAGTCACTATTCTCAAACCCGATTCAACGGTCAAGGCTCCTCTGCCGGACGTGTGCCCAGGCAAACCACCCTGCCCGACGGAATACTTTCAGGTGCGGCATTTCAATCGTGCCACCAAAGACTTCAGTGGGGCGATCGAAACCATTCGCATTCCCCAGCAGCCCATGTTTGGTGGTCAGCGGTTTAATTCCAATATCCGCGATCTGGAGCATTCGCCTGCTGGCACTGCCGGGTGGTATGTGTACGGTAGCCGTGACCGCAAGGGCATCTTTACGGTGCAAGCGCTGAAGCCCCGATCGCTCTTTCAGCTTCAGCCCGATCGCGTAATCAACGGCACCACGGCAGGACTCCACTACATTGACGAACAAAACTGGAAGGATGAACCCCAGCGCAAAGGCACGCTCCAGAAAGTTTTGGTCAACCCCGATCCTGATGCGTCCAAGGCTCCTGGCGCATGGAAAGCAGGTGACGTTGCCCTGGTCATTCATCTGTTTGGCGGCGTGGGTGGCGACCATAAAGAACCGACACCGGGATGGACAGTTACGGGTCACTTTGCCTATGGCTTAGCCCAGGTTGTGCAAGAACCGATCGCTCAAGAACTCCAGTTTCAACTGCTCTATCAACAGGTCTACGCCCACAACCTCGCAGGAATCGTCTCTGGCACGCACGATTGGTCATCCTTTATGGGTGATCTGCAGCGAGGATGGTTGGGGCTTCGTCCCGTCTCAGATGTGTTGGTGAAGCTCGATTCGTTCACGACGCCGTTCACCTTTGGCAAGACCAACATTTCATTGTTTGGAGAATTGCTGCATCAGGCTGAGGTGCTGTCTGCTCGCTATCGCGTTGGTGACGGCACAGGCGTTGCAGCCGTAACGCCCTACACCTCCTGCGTACAGGATTCTAATCAAGCGCTTTACATTGCTATGGAGCAAATTAAGCAGCAAATCCATCAGAATGCGGACATTATCCAGTGGCTAAAACAGCATCCGAACGATCCAGATGTTGAACGCATTCAGCGGTTTGGCGCGATCGGCAGCGCTCTCGAAACCATGCTCACTCCCTACGGTGTGGTGCGTCCCGACTGGAAAAAGAATGCGGAAGTGCTGGCAGGTATTGACCCTGCGACTAGCTTTACACGCCCTACTGGTCAAATTAAAGGCCTGGTCTCAGGTATTTTAAGCTGGCGATCGATGATGCCGCGTTGGGGGCATGATGAAGTCTCACGGGTGTTTTTACAGAATGGTGCTCAGCTCTGGTTTTTACGCACCAATATGGTCGGGGGGAACGATCCTGCCATCGAACCCATTCCACCAACCACCCTGTTTGGGTTGATTCCCTTTGTTGGGCAAGCCGTACAGCGGCTCACCGATGCGTTTGTGATCTGGCCGAACGGCTCGATGGTGTGGCTGGGAGCCTTAGCCCTGGGACTTTATGCCCTGTTTGCCATCCCCTTTGGGCTCAAAACACGCTTTCTTAAGCGACAGAACGCGATTACCAACCCAGTGCAGGTCGTTCTTACAGCCATCTACTTATTCTTCCTGCCCGCTCTAGCAGAGGAAGTTTTCTTTCGAGTCATGCTGTTGCCCCATCCGCTAGAAGGGGTATCTGCTGGCTGGTGGTTCTTTTGGGCAGTGGTAAACTTAGGCTTATTTGTGGTGTATCACTGGGTGCAGGGTCAGTTTTTTCGGAAACACGTTCGAGAGACATTGTGCGATCGACGTTTCTTGCTATTGGCTGGCTGGCTGGGCGTTATCCTCATTGGGGTCTATCGGCTAACCGGCTCTCTCTGGTTGATCACGTTCATCCACTGGCTTGTGGTTTTGGTGTGGATCGTTGCCTTCGGTGGTTATGAACGGGTGCTAAAACGGCGCTCCAGTAGGGGCGAAGCATTCGGTAGCTGACCTGATTGCATTGCAGAGCCCTTGCCCAAATGCTTCGCCCCTACAATTGGAATAGACGGTTTCTAAAGGGTGAACCTAGTAGAGATAGATAAAGCCTCGCTTATCGATATTGATGGCACGAGATGAAGAGCCGCTCTCTGTCAGCGAGGTTTTTACACTGACAATAATCTCATTCCCTGCTGTTTTGACCGCTAAAAAGACGCCTGTGGGTTTAGCGGGATCAGGGTTGTCTTGTAACAAGACCTGTAAATTGATGGGAAGCGTCAGATAGCTCGTATGCAGACGACCAAAGGTTACACTGTTTCCAGGAGCAATCGGACGATCGCCAGCTTGAACCGTTGACGCCACAATGGGCACATCGGTTTGACTAATGACACGAATTTGAATGGGTTTTTGAGGATTGATCTGAGCAATAGCAGCCCGTCGATCGTTTTGCTGCGGTGTTCCTGGTACAGGCTGGGCCTCCTGAGCCGTGACACGATCGGTGCTCACAATTGCACCCACTGTACCTACTACCATCAATCCTGCTAAAGCGACTGTGCCTAATTTCATTCGGTCTTCTCCTACACCGATCGAATATCTGTAACCTTGTCAATCATCAAGCAAATTCTTATAGAGGTGTACGGCTGTACATCCCTACAGACTCTACCAAAACTCTTAAGCGAAGCAAAACGGCTCCTAAAATTAACAGAAATGAATGTTCACGGGGCGCAGCATTTCGCTGTATTGTCTTTCCCAATGTGCTTCATCCGTTCCGGAGCATTGACGATTCGCTTTTGAAGGCCGATCGCCGTTCCCCTCTCACTGCTCAATCATTTTCCTATCGGTATGCTCTCCTTTCATCGCCTGCTTCGCTCAACAAAACGGTTCGTGCTGATCGGCTTGATGACGATCGCGCTAGTACTGGGTTGGGGTGCGATCGCTCAGAGCCAACTTCCCTCACTGCCAACAGGCGATGACCACCATTCCTTCAATCCTCCAGAAGGCGTGACCCGTCACGGAGAGTATGAAACCGCTTCGATCGTGTCCCCATTGGATGGTAAAAGCTTGTTTGAGGTGACCTCTCCTACGGTGCTTAATCGAGACAAAGTTCCAGAAGGCATGCTTCCCGTTGAAGTGCGGGCACAAGCGGTGAATGAGCGGCTGTGGCGAGTCTTTTATCGAACGAACCATGCGAAACAAACGCCAACTGTGACGATCGCCACCCTCAATAACCGCCCCATTATTCAAATCAGTGATGATCAATCCTCCCGATCGATCCGCTTAGTGACGGTGACAGAACCCGATGCGGACTTGAATGGCAAAACGCTGGACGAATTAGCGGCGGATTGGCAAAAGAGCCTTCAAGCGGAAATCACTCGCTTTGAGCAGTTGGCATCACCAGCAGCTTTACAACAAAGCCTGAGGCAAGCTATGCAAATTGTGCTCGGGCTACTCATCGCCAGTGCTGTGATCTGGTTACTGCGAAACGCGTTGGTCCGTCGACAACAAACGCTGGAAGCCCGCTATCAAGAACAATTAGTGGCACTTGCAGAAGCGGGAAAACCACCAACCACAGAATCAATCGCCGCTTCAGAATCGATTGAAAGCACAGAAACAGAAGCGAGCGCGCGAGTGGATTTGCGATCGCAGCTTCTAGCCACGTTGCAACATCAATTTAGCCTGAAGCGCCAATTAGACCTGGACAAGTTTCTCAAATGGGTATTGCTCTGGGTTTTCATCTTAGTGTGGTACATCGGCATTGCTCGCGTTATGTCCACAGTCCCCTTTTTGATGCGCTGGAGGCTTTACGTTTGGGCCACACCACTGGCATTTCTGGTCATCTGGTTTGGTATTAGTTTAGCGATTCGCATCAGCAAAAGTTTGATCGATCGCTTCATGCATTCCTGGAAAATCAATCCGCTCCTTCCCTTTGGCGAAACACAGCGCATTGCGTTGAGAAGCACCACGATCGCCGAAGCCTTGAAAGGGCTAGTTACCTTTGTACTGATCGTTTTAGGCATTATTTGGACGCTCAGTTTGTTCAATGTTCCCACCAGTTCAATTTTGGCAGGGGGTGCTGTGGTTGGTTTGGCAATTTCTTTTGGCTCTCAAAGTCTCATTAAAGACCTGGTTAATGGCTGCTTAATTCTGATGGAAGATCAGTTTGCAGTCGGTGATGTGGTGCAAATTGGCGATAAAAGTGGTCTGGTTGAAAAGCTCAATCTGCGCGTGACTCAATTACGCAATGGGGAAGGAGAATTGATCACCATTCCCAACAGCAATATCAGCGATGTTCGCAATTTAACGCGGCTCTGGTCACGAGTCGATTTCTCCATTGTGGTTGCCTATGACAATGATCCTCAGAAGGTGCTCCATGTTTTGCAGCAAGTCGCGCAGCAGATGTATCACGAACCCGAATGGCGCGATCGCCTGCCGGAACTACCAGACGTATTGGGTATTGATGAACTCTCCCACACAGGCATGCTCGTGCGCGTCTGGATTAAAACAGCACCGATGGAACAATGGAATGTTGGACGTGAGTTTCGGCTACGGGTACGGCAGGCGTTTGAAACCAATCAGATTGCGATCGGAAAACCCCAGCGGATCACCTATACCACCGATTTGTCAAAGGCTCCGCTGCAAATTGAGTGACAGTCTCACAGCAAAGCAGACGTTCTCGCTGAAGCGGCCTTAAGTCAGTCGGTGATGCTGCGGAAGGCGCATACAAAATGGCTTGCATAGACCGTTGTAATCCAGTCAAAGCTGTTAAACCAGGCTACGCTCCAATGCTCTGACAAGGCGATCGCACGTCCATACTTTATGGCAACTTCACTCTTAACTCTTAGTAACCACAGCTTTAAGGTTTCTAACCGCAGCTTCATCAGTCCTAACGACAGCTTGTTAATCAATTTGTTAGTGAATAACTGAAGCCATTACTGGCAAAAAAGATGTCGTAGCAAGTTTTAGCTAATGGGAAAGGCTACCACTTGGCTGAGGAGATGATCGTAAAAGGTTAACGCCATGAACATTACCTCAATTTCATATTAATTGGCGAAGACAATCGCCTTTATATCCGCTTGCTCTGGCGAAATGTCCATGCTGTTGGGTTTTATGCGATCGATACCTGCAAACCATCGTGTTTGAAATGGTGTTCGATCGCACCCGTTGTAGGCTATTTGAGCATCACCGAACAGCAGTTATCTTTCAAGCAGTGAGAGGGTTAGGTTCCTCAGCAGATACGGGGGAGTTGTTCACCGCTTAACATATCGACGATGCGCTGAACACCAATCTTACTGGTCATTTTCACAATACCGGATGACTTTTTTGTGACATGACCGATGATGCATGGCTTGATTTCTGATCGGTTTGAGTTTTCGTTTGCAACCTGATGGAAGCGCATGATTGCTAAAGCCTGTTCCGCATCTTTTTCTGGTACAAACGCGACAAAGCGTCCTTCATTGGCAACATACAGCGGATCAAACCCCAGAATTTCGCAGGCTCCTTGAACATCTTCACGAACAGGAATTTGAGCTTCTGTGATCGCAATCTCTACCCCTGCCGCTTCAGCAATTTCATTCAATGCGCTGGCTAAACCGCCACGGGTCAAATCTCGCATGCAGTGAATCTCAATACCCGCTTCCAGAAGTTTCAGCACTAAATCTGACAAGGGAGCAGTATCACTCTCAATGGTTGTCTCAAATTCTAATCCTTCTCGAACAGCCATAATGGCAATACCATGCCGTCCAAGATCGCCGTTTAGCAGCAATACGTCACCTGGTTGTACGCGTTGAGGGGCAATCGTTTGAGAATGCTCAATAACACCAATCCCCGACGTGTTAATGAAAATGCCGTCGCCTTTCCCGCGATCAACCACCTTCGTATCGCCAGTGACAATCTGCACCTTTGCTACCTGAGCCGCCTGCTGCATGGATTGCACAATTCGCCAGAGCGTTTCCATCGGCAATCCCTCTTCCAGGATGAAGCCAACACTCAAGTACAAGGGACATGCCCCCACCATCGCCAGGTCATTCACCGTGCCATTGATGGCTAACGAACCGATATCACCACCGGGAAAGAAGAGGGGTTGAACTACATAGGAATCGGTTGTGAAGGCCAGATTTTGGTGAGTGAGTGCGATCGCAGCCGCATCATGGCGGACATTCAATGCCGAATTACCAAAGGCTGGCACAAACATCTGCTCAATGAGTTGATGCATCAATCGACCGCCACCGCCATGTGCCAATAGGATTTGAGGATACTGCTGAATTGGGATGGGGCAGAACGAGACAGGATTGTCATTCATCATTCATCATTTGTTTTTCGGTAGCGATAATAGGCTGCACAGGCTCCTTCAGAGGATACCATTGGCGCACCCAGGGGATGCTCTGGTGTACAACAAGTGCCAAAGGCGGAACATTCGTGAGGTTTCTTCACTCCCTGTAGAATTAATCCACTGATGCACTCGGTTAATTCCATTGCGACAGGATGAGTCACTTCAAAGTGTTTTGCAGCGTCAAAATCAGCATAGGCATCCCGCAGCCCCAGTCCGCTTTGAGGAATCTCACCAATGCCACGCCATTGACGTGGCACGATCGCAAACACTTCACGCATCAGTTTTTGGGCAACTTCATTTCCCGGTTGGCGGACAGAGCGGGCATATTGATTTTCAACCTGTGTCCGTGCTTGTTCTAGCTGCTGGATACAGAGATACAGTCCTTGCAAAATATCCACTGGCTCGAACCCTGTAACGACTATCGGCACATGATAAGTTTGGGCGATCGCCTCATACTCGTGATAACCCATCACAGTACAGACGTGTCCGGCTGCTAAAAAACCCTGCACCTGATTATGCGGTGAGGACAGGATTGCTACCATTGCAGGTGGAACGAGGACATGAGATACCAACAGAGTGATATTTTTGATGCCTTGTTGATTTGCTTGATAGACGAGCATGGCGGTTGCTGGGGCAGTAGTTTCAAAGCCAACCGCGAAGAAAACAATTTGTTCAGCCGGATTCGCTTGAGCAATTTTGAGAGCATCCAGAGGAGAGTACACAATCCGAATATCACCTCCCATTGCTTTGACAGTGAGTAAATCGACATCACTGCCAGGGACGCGCAACATATCGCCAAAGGAACAGAAAATGACATCGGGAAGAGATGCGATCGCAATGGCCTGATCAATTAATTCAATCGGTGTTACACACACTGGACAACCGGGACCATGAATTAATGTGATTTCTTTAGGTAGTAATTCATCAATACCAAATTTGACGATCGAGTGAGTCTGTCCGCCGCAGATTTCCATAATCGTCCAGGGCTGTGTGGTGATCTGGGCGATCGCGGTTGCATACTGCTTCGCAGTTGCCGCATCCCGATATTCATCAACGAATTTCATAGAAACAAGGACTGGTTATAGCATTGAGGTTAGATAAACAGTTTGAGGAACTTGTGAGGAAGAACGTTAAAGCAGATGATGCATTAAGGTGCTGGAAAGATATGGCATCCGCTTCTTTTAATGATTGTCTTCAGATCGCTAAGCCCACTGTATGGATAAATTTCTACGTTGTCTATTCCGTGCAAATGCTGCAAGATATAAGGTAAATTGCTTCGATCCTTAACAAAATACACAGACGGTTTATTAAGTGCAAGTGCATAGCCTGCTTCAACCAAAACCCCTGAAGCTAAACGTGCAGGATAAATTAGTATGAAGTATCGACTTTTTCTAATGGCTTCAAAGTCAACCCTAGCTGCTAAAGCTTCATCTCCCTCAAAGTCATCTTGACTTCCCAGTTCTAAACCAGCATAGAAAATTTTATTGAGCTGGCAGTAAGTTCTCAATGTGCCCATGAAATCTAAAACATCTTCGCGCTCGTTAATATAGTCTTCATCTGATGGCATTGCAGCCATGGGAGACGAGAGGAAAACGTCATATTCATACTCGACAGAATCATCTGAAACAGGTTGCGGTTTCACCTTAGAGTCTTCTTTTTTTGAGGCTCGAAAAAGGCTAGGTTTTGTAAAAGCAAGAAATGATACAACAGCAACAACTATAAATAGGAGAGCAATCATACTGCGAACAATAAACGTCCTGTCTCCTTCAGAAGTTGTGAGCGCAATAATACCTAAAAGAGCTTCAATCGCAAGGACAACAAGAGAGAAAAAACCAATAGGTGTATCTACAGCTTGAATGATGCCTGCTCTGCTTGAAAATTCTGTTCTTTTACCGCTTGTCATTGCTCTAACCTCCCATGCATCTGTTAAATTAACGAGATTTTTATCCCACCTAATTTTCTGTTGAAATGCGATCGTTACGTGTATGAATCTAATTGAATTTTATTGCTATCTTGATGATTGTATGTTTGGAGCGATCGAATATATTGAGCCCGTTCAAATGCACTAGGGTTGGGACAATTTTTTTGACTCATGCTCCCTTGTAATTGTTGTATAGATTCGTATTCGTGTTGCTCCATCCACTGACGCATTTCCTGTTCAATCACGCAAATTTGAGAGATGCCATGCCGTAACAGAACAGAGCAAAGCATGGTAATGTTTGCCCCTGCCATTAACATTTTCAATGCATCCTGTCCCGTATGAATGCCGCTGGTTGCCGCTAAACTGGCATTGACGCGATCGTAGAGAATTGCCATCCAGCTCAAGGGTAATCGCATCGACTGTGACGTACTCAACTGTACATTAGGCTCCACATCTAGCGTCTCCAGGTTGATATCCGGCTGATAAAAACGGTTGAATAAGACCAGTCCGTTTGCACCTGCTTGATCTAAACGGTGCGCTATATTTGCCAGGTTGGTGAAGTAGGGGCTGAGTTTAATTGCAACTGGAATTGTAACTGTTGCTTTTACCAGTTGCAGAATGTCGATATAGGTTTGTTCAATTTGTGCTCCGGTTAAATTCATATCAGTTGGCACATAATACACATTCAATTCCAGTGCATCGGCTCCTGCTTGCTCAATTTGTTTGGCATAGCTTGTCCATCCCCCCACAGAGGAACCATTTAAACTGGCGATGATCGGAATGTCAACCTTCGCCTTCGCCTTACAAATGTGGCCAAGATAAGTTTCTGAATCAACTCGAAAACTGCTCAGTTCAGGAAAATAGGTGAGTGCCTCTGGAAAACTCTCAGTCCCATAGGTCAAATGGTGGTGCAGTTCATAGCGCTCTAACCGCAATTGTTCTTCAAACAGGGAATGCATAACAACAGCGGCAGCACCCGCATCTTCCATCCGCTGAATGTTGTCAATACTTTCTGAAAGTGGAGATGCAGACGGAACAAGGGGCGATCGCAGGTTCAAACCCATGTAGCTAGTAGTCAAATCCATTTCATACCTTCCTCTCAAACACCCAGAGCGACTAACACAAAGGCTACAGCGATTAAGGCCGCGACTACTATGCTGAGTAGACCAGAGTCGGCATCAGAATCGGGATCAAACTTAGACTTGGGCATTTTTTCAGTATGTCCACAATTTAAGCAAATCCAAACATTATCTTCTTTCAACACGTAGTCACGTTTACTACAACGCGGACAGTCTGCAATATCGTGTTCAGACATGGTTTTATCCTGCTTGAGATGGTTTGGTTAGTTGATTCGCTAAGTATTGATACATCTGCCAGCGAGTGTTGACGTCCTGTTGCGCTTCTTCTAGTAAGCGTTTTGCGGCTTCTGGCTGGCTCTTGGTCAACATCTTGAAGCGATTTTCCAAATACATCGATCGCTCAAGTGAAATCGTGGGAGCATGGGAATCAAGTTGCAGTGGGTTTTCTCCCTGCTGGCGGCGATCGGGGTTATAGCGGTAGAGCAGCCATCGCCCAGAATCAACCGCTGCCTTTTGATTTTGCATGGCGGTACTCATGTTGATCCCATGAGCAATGCAATGGCTATAGGCAATGATGAGCGATGGGCCGTTATAGGCTTCAGCTTCCAGGAAAGCTCTCACCGTATGCTCATCTCTGGCTCCCATGGCTACACTGGCAACGTAAACATTCCCGTAGGTCATCGCAATTAGACCCAGATCTTTCTTGGGTGCAGGGTTGCCCCCAGTTGCAAATTTAGCGACCGCTCCACATGGCGTGGCTTTAGACATTTGGCCTCCCGTGTTGGAATACCCTTCGGTATCTAAAACCAGAACGTTGACATTCCGGCCACTTGCTAAAACATGGTCTAACCCGCCAAAGCCAATGTCATATGCCCAACCATCCCCACCAATGATCCAGACGCTTTTTTTCACAAACAAATCAGCCAGGGGCTGTAGATTTTGGATCGCACTTTGTACCGCTTCGCTGGAAGATTTTAGATCGTTATCTGAAGGTTCGTAGATGAGAAGCTGCAATCGTTCTTTTAGCAATGCCACGCGATCGCGTTGTTCGTAGATGTCGGCTTCATCCTGCTGAGTCGCATTTAGAATGGCGTCGACTAATTCCTGTCCCACTTGAGGCGATAATTGCTGGAGCAATTCACAGGCAAATTCCCGTTGTTTATCAATAGAAACGCGAAAACCGAAGCCAAATTCCGCATTGTCTTCAAATAAGGAGTTCGACCAGGCAGGGCCACGTCCTTCCGCATTGCGAGTCCAGGGTGTTGTTGGTAAGTTGCCGCCATAAATGGACGAACAACCCGTTGCGTTGGCAATCAAGGCGCGATCGCCAAACAACTGACTCATTAACTTCAGATAAGGCGTTTCTCCACAACCCGCGCAGGCACCCGAAAACTCAAACAATGGTTCTTGCATCTGTTGATGGCTAATTTTGTGGAGATTCAGGTGTGTGCGATCGGGATTGGGGAGATTCAAGAAAAAGTCCCAATTGTGCCGTTCTGATTCCCGTAAGGAGAGTTGTGGCTCCATGTTGATTGCTTTCAAACGGGGTTGGGATTTGTTTTTCGCGGGACAAACATCCACACAAAGGCCGCAGCCTGTACAATCCTCTGGGGCAACCTGGATTGTAAACTTCAATCCCTGCCAATCGTGATCTCTTGCGTTTGCACTCTTAAAGGTTTCCGGTGCAGTCTCTAAGGCTTGTGCTTCATAAACTTTACTGCGAATGACGCTATGAGGACACACCATCACGCACTTACCACATTGAACGCAAACATCCGTATCCCACACGGGAATTTCCTGAGCAATGTTGCGCTTTTCATACTTTGCCGTCCCTGTAGGATAGGTGCCATCTGTGGGTAAAGCACTGACAGGAATTTGATCTCCACATCCGGTGAGCATTGTGCCCAAGACTTCACGCACAAATGCTGGAGCAGTGGTGAGGGGTGATGGGATGCTGGGGTGATAGGGTATTGAAGAGGATGGGGAGGATACTGACTCTTTTGGCACACTCACTTCATGAAGATGTTCCAAGGTTCGATCGACTGCATTCAGGTTCATCTGAACAATTTCGTCACCTTTTTTGCTGTAGGTTTTTTGAATGGAACGCTTAATGTGGGCGATCGCGTCTTCTTGTGGCAAAACTCCTGATACGACAAAGAAGCAAACCTGCATCACAGTATTAATGTGTCCGCCCATGCCCTGATCACGGGACACTTTAGAACCATTGATCACATAAAACTTCAGGTGCTTGTCAACGATTTGCTGCTGCAGCGTTTGGGGTAAGTGTTTCCAAATTTCCGTCGCAGAGTAGGGGGTATTCAACAAAAAAGTGCCGCCTGCAACAAGATGCTGGAGCATGTCAAGGCGTTCTAGAAAGACGGATTGGTGACAGGCGACAACGTTAGCGTGGCTAATTAAATAGGCTGAGTGGATTGGCTGTGGACCAAAGCGTAAGTGAGAAATGGTGACAGAACCCGATTTTTTAGAGTCATAAACAAAGTATCCTTGGGCATAGTTTTCGGTCTCTTCACCGATAATCTTGATGGAGTTTTTATTCGCTCCCACGGTACCATCAGCACCGAGTCCGTAGAAGATAGTACGAATGATGCTCTCTGGTTCGATCGAGAACTCTAAATCGTAGTCTAGACTCGTATGAGTGACATCATCATTGATTCCTATCGTGAAATGGTTTTTAGGATGAACGGCTGCAAGATTGTCAAAAACAGCTTTGACCATTGCAGGCGTAAATTCTTTGGATGATAAGCCGTAGCGACCGCCAGTAATAATAGGGAGTGGGGAGTGGGGAGTAGGGAGTGGGGGCTCGGAGGGTCTTGAACTTGCTCTTGATTCCTGCCTTCTGCCTTCTGCCTTCTGCCTGCTCCATTCTTCGTACACGGCATTTACCACATCTAGATAGAGTGGTTCGCCCGTGCTGCCTGGTTCTTTGGTGCGATCAAGAACTGCGATCGTCTTCACAGTGTCAGGTAGGCTTTCAACGAATCGTTTGACATCAAACGGACGGTATAACCGCACTTTCACTACACCCACTTTTTCGCCTTGTGCATTCAGGTAATCAATGGTTTCATGCACAGTTTCACATCCTGATCCCATCAATACAAGCACCCGTTCGGCATCTGACGCACCGTGATAATCAAACAAGTGATAGTGTCTTCCCGTTAATTGACCAAACTGATCCATCACACTTTGGACCCTATCAGGGCAGATGGCATAATAGGGATTGACGGTTTCCCGTGCCTGAAAATAGACATCTGGGTTTTGGGTGGTACCGCGCAAGACGGGATGATCGGGAGAAAGGGCACGCGATCGATGGGCGTGAATTAACCTGTCGTTGATCAGCGATCGCAGATCTTCCTGATCGAGCAATTCAATTTTGGCAATTTCATGGGAGGTGCGGAACCCATCAAAAAAGTGTAGGAATGGAATTCTGGATTGGAGTGTAGCAGCTTGAGCAATTAGAGCAAAATCATGGGCTTCTTGGACAGAAGCAGAACACAGCATGGCAAATCCAGTGGCGCGTGTTGCCATCACATCACTGTGATCACCAAAGATGGAAAGTGCCTGGGCTGCCAGAGATCGAGCGGCCACATGAAACACGATCGGCGTGAGTTCTCCCGCAATTTTGTACATATTTGGGATCATCAGCAATAATCCCTGTGATGCGGTAAAAGTTGTGGTGAGTGCGCCTGTTTGTAGAGCGCCGTGAATGGTTCCGGCAACGCCTGCTTCACTCTGCATTTCGACGATCGTAGGAACGGTTCCCCAGAGATTGGATTTGCCTTCTGATGCCCAAACATCCGTCCACTCCGCCATTGGAGTTGCGGGCGTGATTGGATAAATGGCAATCACTTCATTTAGTTGGTAGGCAACCTGAGCAACCGCTTCATTGCCATCAAGCGTCGCAACGGTTCTCAGCTTAGAATTAACCATCACACTAAGATCCCAAGGATTGGCTATAGCATTGAGATTAGGCAAAAAGTTTGAGGAACTTGTGAGGAATCGACAATTTCTTTGGGCGTTTTTGCATTACGAGTGGAGAAAAGCGTGACGTAGTGCGTTTAATGGCACATCCGATCGTCTCCGTAATGAATCTGCAAATATACCGAAGGGTTTTGCCTATCCACTCTCAACAGCGTATTCTACGGAAAGATTCTACCTAAACACTAAATTTAGGATATTGCGCCGAATCGTCATGTCTATCCATCTACTGAAGGCTCTTTGACAGAAGGTTTCAATATAATAGTTAGCTCTCAACTTTTGGCTGTGACATGTTCAGGATTCTATATAGCGATTTATATCTTCCAATAATGTGTTATTAATTTAGGAAGAATTAGAAAGAGACGTCATAATATAGGTAGATGTAATCGTTCATCAGCTCAATACATCTTTATCCAAAATCTATTGACATTATTTGTTGCATTTACTAAATAACTACTGTGAGTGCTAATGTCCAGATTCTTTTACGGCAATGCAACAAATTATTAAGGGCATAGTTTTTGATATTGGGGGAGTTTTAGCACATGACGTTTGGGAAGGTATGCTGCTGAATGAAGAAAAAGGATTGGCTGCAAGATGCGGCCTTGACAATAAGCAAGTTCACCAAGTAGGTAGAGAGTTATGGGAAATGTTCGCTTATCAACCTCGGAAAAGCCAAAATGATTGGATTGAGCTTGAAAAAGAATATTGGAGCCTGTTTATTAAGAGGTTTAATCTAAGTTATTCCGTCGAGGAGCTTATTGATTTAACAGATGATTTTATATTGCCAGTCAAAGGAATGAATTCTCTTCTAGAAAAACTTAGGGCAAATGGTATAGATTTAGCAATATGCTCGAATAATACTGAGTTTTGGTTCCACCGCCAGATGACCAAGCTTAATCTATATAAGTTTTTTGATTCAAGCAAAATGATTATCTCCAGTCGTGTTGGTTCATCTAAATCAAGTTCAGACTACAGAATGTTTCAGTGTGCGGTTTCTGCTCTAAAGATTGATATATCAGAATGTCTTTTCATCGATGACAGAAATGAAGCTGTTATACAAGCTGTAAATTATGGCATTACAGCTATTCTATTCCCTTCACACTCTGAGTTTGGCAGTCAATACCTCACTCTTTTACTGCAAAAAATGAGGGTTTTCTAATTCTCTTTTATAGGAGATGCTATTCATGGACTCATTAGAAATTATGCTCAAGGAATATGATGCTCTGCGTCAAGAAGTTTTAGCTGCGATGAGCAATAGGATTTCTATTTTGTCTTTCGGTATAGCTGCCGTTGCAGCTATTTTTACTGCCAGCATTGCCACATATGCAAATCAGCCTTCTTCTCTACTGGTTGGTCTAACTCTTTCACTAGCGCTTCCGTTTATATGTATATTCGTCTTACTTATGTGGCTTGGAGAATACCAAAGAATACAAAGAGCAGGTAAGTTTTTAGTTGAATTAGAACAAAAAATTAATTTAGAAGCATCTCAAGAAATTTTGACTTGGGAAACTGATTTGAGAAGAAAACACGTTCATATGAAATATCCGTATAATACAACTGTTCTGCTACTTGTAGTTATAAGCGGAGCTTCGCAAGTGATTGGATTAACTAACATGGGAATTGCTGTAAGCATTATGCAACAGTTAGTAATTGTGGGTATTGTAATTCATCTATCTTTGTATTTCTATATGGCGTCTCTTATATCAAGATTGCAACAGTAAAATTTTCAAATGATATGGTAAGTGCTGCGTTTAGGAGACCCTCGCGTAAGCTGAAAAGCAATTCACGAAAGGCGAACTAATAAACGCTCTGCACCAAGCTTGAAAATATGGTTCGTTGAGGCGAAAAGGTTACCTGCGTTTGTTAAGCACAACCGTGATGCGGTTATATCTGAATTTGTTGTAAATCGCTCAGCGTGCGTTCTGCCTCTTGATGGTCAAGAATGCTGAGGGCAAAGCCAACATGGACGATCGCATAATCATCGACCTTTGCATCAGGGACGTAGGCAAGACTAACTTCTTTAATTACGCCGCCAAAGCTGACTTTTCCAGTTCGTAGTAATGGATCTTCGTGGTCATAGATACTGACGATTTTTCCTGGAACGGCTAAACACATGGCACTGTTCCTCCTGAGAGTTCTCGGAATGCTGCCATGATTTGACCCAGGGCAATGCCACCATCATTGGAGGGAATGCGCTGGTGCCAGTAAGGACAAAATCCTTCGGTTCGCAGACGTTGAATGGCGCGTTCAGTCAGATACTTATTTTGAAAACAACCGCCTGTGAGCACGACTCGTTCTTCTCCAACTCGATGGGCGATCGACACCATCATTTCTACCAGTGTATTGTGAAATCTGGCAGATAATTGTTTGATGGATAGACCTGCATCCACTTCTGTCAAAATAGCTTTAACCATTGCTGCCCAATCAATGGTTATGGGCTGTGTCATATTGGTGGGTTTTAGAATTTCAAAGGGATAGCAGGCATCGGTTTCAAACGCCTCTATAGCAAACTCCAATTCCATTGCAGCTTGTCCTCCAAACTGAATCGATTGTCGTAGTCCGATGATTGCAGCGATCGCATCAAATAATCGTCCTGCACTCGATGTGATGGGAGTATTGAAACGCTGGTTTAGCATCGTTTTTATAATCTTTAGTTCTTGAGCTGTGAATGCTTGTAGAAGATTCAGCTTTTCTCTTTCAAACAGCTCATCACCAACCAATTCATACAGTAATCCGATCGCCGATCGCTTCGGTTCTTTCACAGCTTTGTCTCCACCAGGAAGTGGAAACGAACGCAGATGAGCAACTCGTTGAAAGGTTGTATCGGTAATGTGCAGAAACTCACCACCCCAGATCGTGCCATCTAAGCCATAGCCAGTGCCGTCCCAGACAATGCCTAAAGCGGAACCTGCAAGCTGATGTTCTGCCATACAGGAGAGAACATGGGCGTAGTGATGTTGCACCGGGATAACAGGAATTTCCAAGTGCTTTGCAAGTTGATGAGCAAACTGAGTGGAGCGGTAGTTGGGATGTAAATCACAGGCGATCGCAGTCGGTTGCAGTTCATAAATCTGTTGAAAGCTGGCGATCGTCGTTTGAAAGGCCTCAAATGCTAGAACCGTTTCTAGATTGCCAATGTGCTGACTGAGAAAAGTTTGCTGATCCATTGAAAAGGCGATCGTGTTTTTTAAGTGCCCTCCAACGGCTAGAATTTTAAATGTTGCGTGCTGCGTGTTGCGTGTTGAGTACCTTGAAATAGGTAGGGGCGCATAGCCTCGCGCACGACGAAGGATTGTTTTCTGGCCTGAAATGACTCGCACAACGGAATCATCGATCGGTCGTGTAATAGGGCGATTATACACAAGCAATACATCCGCCATCTGTTTTAAACGTTGAATTGCTTCGTGTTCATCGGTACAGATGGGTTCATCGGCAAGATTACCACTGGTGGCGACAACAGGAAACCCCAAAGCATCCATCAACAAATGATGTAGAGGAGTATAGGGCAGCATGATGCCGAGGTAAGGAGTGTTAGGAGCGACAGTGGGGTGTGGGCTGTGGGGTGTGGGCTGTGGGGTGTGAAGGGGCGTTTTGAGTTTTAAGAGGACGATCGGAGCGGCGGGCGATTGCAATAACTGGTCTTCCAGTTCAGAGACTTCGCAATGGGCTTTGATTAACTCCAGGGATGGATACATTAAAGCAAAGGGTTTAGCTGCTCGATTTTTTACCTGACGCAATCGCTGAACCGCTTCCTCGTTGCGGGCATCGACAATTAAATGAAACCCACCTAAGCTTTTGATAGCAATGATTTTGCCCTGACGAATCGCCTCTGCGGTCATTTGCAACGCATTCTCATGAGTAGCAAGCGTTTTACCTACTGGGTTCCATAATTCTAGATGCGGTCCGCATAAGGGGCAGGCATTCGGCTGGGCATAAAATCGACGATCGCCAGGATTTTCATACTCTGCTTGGCAATGACAGCACATCCTGAAGGATTTCATGGTGGTGTTGGGGCGATCGTAGGGAAGTGCTTCTATAATGCTGAAGCGAGGACCGCAATTCGTGCAGTTGGTGAAGGGATAACGATAGCGACGATTGAATGGATCGAAGATTTCCCTAAGGCAATCGGGGCAGGTAGCTATGTCAGGTAAAACAATCGCGGTTTTATCCCCCGCGACACTGGCTCGAATTTCAAAGGTAGCAAAGCCGACGGGCTCTAGTAATAAGGAATTTAACTGTTGGATGTGTGATCGTGGCGGTTGTTCGCTTTCAAGCCGACGCAAAAATGTATTGACTTGCGATTGTTCTCCTTCAATCTCAATTACAGCGCCTTGAGCCGAGTTATGTATCCAACCCATCAACTCTAACTCAGTTGCTAATCGATAGACAAAGGGGCGAAAGCCCACTCCCTGAACGGCTCCCTGAATCACAAGATGTAATCGATGTTGGCAAACAATGTTCATCGGGCTTCAAAGTAGAAAACGATAGAAGAACAGTGGCGCGATCGTAATCCAAAGCAGAATCAGAGGCCAAAGTCTGCCTGCAAAGAGATTATAATCCCTCAAAAGTTGACTCCATGGATGCCCTGCAATGTAATGCCCGAAGAGAAACTCAAAGGTAACAGCCAAGCCTAACCAGAGGATGCCAATCAGAAATGCTTGCTGAATTGTTGCAGGACTCCAAACCTGTATGACTATCGAAATGTAAAGCCCAAGTAAGACAACTCCGGTAATCGTTGAAATTTAATGGGCACGTAACTCACCCAAAAACTTTCCATAAGTTGTTTCTCGAATTGTGCCATTGACGATGCCAATCACCATCATTGGAATCCAAGCTAAAACGTAACGTAAAAGCATCATAGCTTCCCCTGATTTTGCGTGATGGTTGTACCGCAATCGTTGCTTTCACCACACTCGCTTCAATTGATCGAAGGCTAAATCCTAACGTTTCACAAACTCGTAGCATCGTAGAATTGTCAGCCCAACCTTCGGCACGAATGCGTTCTATCTGTCCATCCTGACGTACTTTTAGGAACCATTTAAGCAATTTAGTTCCTCAGCCTGGACAATGACCGCGATCGCTGATCAGGCGTCTGGCTTTAGACCATGCAGCACCCGCTGCCATTAAGACACATCGAGAAACGCCAGCTCAAATTCTTGCCCTTGTTTTACCTCACAATTGGGCTGGTGACACTCAGGACATTCATAGAGCAAATCGGTCGGTTGAAATTCAAGTTGGCAGTTGGCACAGTAGCAAACCGCTGGAATCAGTTCTGTTTCAAGTCGAGCATCTTCTGCGATCGTTCCCTTTTTGACCACCTCAAAGGCTAGCTCCAACGAATCTGGCACCACGCCAGAAGCCACACCTAACCGCATATGTACGCCATTAATATGGTGCGCCCCTTCCTGCTTCGCACGTTCTACAGCCCGCTCTAAGAGACTTTGCATCATTCCTACTTCATGCATGGTTCTACCCTCGCTGCATGAATTAACTGTTCAATTTCCTGAAGTGCTTCTTCCATACCCTGTTTTGCAATTAGAGAAAGGCCCTCTCCCAGCTCAAAATCAACTCCTGGCACCATCACCCACCATGCTTGCGGATAATAGTTATAGAGGAGATGCGTCATTGCCAGTAACAACTGCGGTTCACACCAATGCCCTGATATCATTCCCGATCGAGCAAGCTCTAAGGGGCGAACCTGTATCTCCGGAACTGCTGTAGTTGGACAGGCATCCACAAAAATGGCAAGGTCAACCATTGATAGCGGTTCCACCAATTCGGGCGTAAGCTGGTGAACGGCGATCGCTTCCACATTCGGCATTCCCCACCTTGCCACCTGTTGAGCAATCTGCTGCCCCACACCATCATCACGGCGTAACAGGTTGCCATACCCAATTACCAAAATTGAATGGCGTAAGCTTTTGAGTGTAGCGGCTAAGTGGCAGTCCATTAGATAATTACTCTCGCTTTTCAATCACTAAAGTGAGGTGTGCTACAACAGCACCGATCGCGCCTACTGCTGCCAGAACTGGGAAGAGTGCAGCACTCAAAACGCCTCCCACAACGCCAACAGTCAGCGGGATCTCAATCAAGGTATTACCTGCCTCATTTTTGATAATGATGCGACGAATATTTCCTTCGTGGATCAAAGCTTTGACCTTTGCGACTAGTTCATCACCTTGAAGCCGAAATTCCTCAGTGTTGACACTGTTAGTAGACTCGGCCGCTTCTTGCGTTGCGTCATCTATTGGCTCAGCACCTACCTCAACTGCATTGGTTTCAACTAAATTATTTATATCATCGGTTGTTTCGGTTGTTATATCTGTGTCCCGCTTCATACGTTGCACCTCACGGAGAAGATTGTGTTTTAACGTCTGTAAAGAGGCTTCCATACTTAACGATAGGACTTAAATATGGGGAAATTGTGAGGACATTCGATACCCTGATAAGAATTAGTGCAGCAGTTGTTTTCCCTCCGAGGAAGCTACTTCGTGTTGCTCAAGCCCCATCATTTCCTGGCAGGATTGCATTCAAATGACAAACCCCTCAACTGACATCATCATTATCGGTGCAGGAATCGCTGGGCTGGCAGCAGGGTGTTTCGCTCAGATGAATGGGTATGAAACCCATATCTTTGAAATGCACACTCTCCCAGGAGGACTCTGTACTGCTTGGCAACGGCAGGGATTTACCTTCGATGGATGTATTCACTATCTGTTTGGTTCTGGACAGGGGCAGCCCTTTTCGCGGCTCTGGGAGGAGCTTGGCGTGGTTCCGAAACAGCAGTTTGTCCACCATGATGAATTGCTGCGAATTAGCGAACCTGGGGGTAGAACTCTGATTGTTTACAGCAACCCCGGTCGCTTAGAACAACATTTAATCGAACTTTCACCAATCGATAGTTGGTTGAGCCGGGATTTCTGTGCTGGGGTTCGGGCATTGACTCGCTTTGATTTGTCGCTACTCCAGCAGCAGCCAAAGGCCTTGATGACTCCGGCAGATTGGGGGCGTTTGGCTTGGAAACTATTGCCCTTTGTCTGCCCATTGGCTCAGTGGGGCAAGGTTTCTGCTCAGGAATTTGCCGACCGCTTCCAAGATCCATTTCTGCGCCGTGCAATTCCCCAGATCTTTTCCTGGAGCAACATTCCGGTAATGGTAGGGATGTCTTTGCTGGCATTTATGCACACTCGGAATGCTGGTTTCCCGGTGGGAGGATCGCTCAAGTTCGCAGAGGCGATCGCCCAACGCTACCTGCAATTAGGCGGCAAAATTCACTACGGCTTGCAAGTGGAGCGGGTTTTAATTGAAAAGCATCGAGCGATCGGGGTTCGTTTATACAACAACAAAGAACACTGGGCTGACCGAGTGATTTCTGCGTGTGATGGACACAGTACGCTGTTCAGCTTGATCGATCGTCGCTACGTACCTCGCTCAGTGAAACGCTACTATGATGGGCACTTGCCGATTCGCTCGCAACTTCAGGTATCGCTGGGGGTGAATCGAGACCTGTCAGCTACACCCCATTGGATCACGTACCTGCTGGAGAGACCAGTCGTGATTGCCGGAGAGAGACGTTATGAAATCGGGGTCAAGCATTACTGCTTCGATCCTTCTTTGGCTCCTGCGGGAAAATCGGTGCTGGTGGTGATGCTAACGACGACCTATGATTACTGGCAACGGATTTATGGGCGATCGCTTTATGACTCAGAGGAAAATCAAGAATCTAACATTCTGATTGATTGCCTGGAGCAATTTTATCCTGGCATTAAGGCAGACATTGAAGTTGTCGATGTTGCCACACCCCTCACGTATGAGCGTTATACAGGCAACTGGCAAGGATCAAGCTGTGGCTGGCTTCTGACTCCGCAAACCTTACCACTGATGATTAAAGGAATACCCAAAACCTTGCCCAAGCTGCGAAATTTCTACATGATTGGGCAATGGGTTGAACCAGGGGGGAGTGTCCCAGTCGTGGCAATGTCTGGACGCAGTATCATGCAGCAGATTTGCCATGAAGATCGAAGATCATTTAGGACGAATGATGGTAAGAGGCAATGAGATAAAACTTCATCTGGTTACTGGTTAGCAATCTCAAAATTTAGAATATTAGCCATCTTCGTAAGGATGAACAATGAGGACGGCGCAGGAAGCGTGGTTGACTACATAGCGGCTAACACTTCCCAACACTAGTTCTTGCAGTTTTGAAAGTTTACGACGACCCATAAGAACTAAGTCAGACCTTTGATCTTCAGCAAATTCACAGATCACTTGACCAATTGACTGTCTGCTTTCTATATCTAGTTGCTTGACAATCAAGGGAACATCTAAGGCAGTTGCCTTATTCGCATATGATTCTAGTGTTTCTGATAAAGAATCCCCCTCCAATGGCGATCGAACATGCAGCAAGGTCACACTGGCGCTCACAGCTTTTGCTAAATCAAGTGCTTCCTTAACAACAATCTGGCTTGTGGATGACTCATCTACAGATACTAGAATCTGCTGCATACCTGATAAAGCTCCCATCGCCACATGATCCTCAATATAACGATGGGCAATGAGTACTGAACAAGGCGCATGCTCGATCACATTGCCACTGATAGATCCTAGCCTACGCTCACCAGACTCTAACCTGTTTTTCCAATGCTTTTGATCGCGATGTCCGACAGCAATCAAATCTGCTTTCCCAGATCGGGCTGCATCACAAAGAATACGTGCTGGGTTCCCGTGGCGGGTTTCAATGTCAGCACGGACACCAGACTTTTTCGCTTCAGCTAGACAAAGTTTCAAAATTTCTGCTTGTTCGTATCCTGGGAATCGGGAAATCATACATTGGACAATTGGATCCGTGTCTATTTGTATTTCCAAAGAGCTATGTTCATGTTCAAGCTGAGAGTGGAGCATAGCTAAACAATGATCGTAGGCTGCATCCCAGGAGAAAACATGCATCAGATGAAGGAATGCACCTGTTTTTTGAGCGATCGCCAAAGCATCTTCAAAGGCGTGCTGGGCTTCAACATAAACGTCTACTCCTACCAAAATCTTCTTAAACACTTTGACCTCCATCTCACGTGATTAATTGATTAGCTAGTTCTACCGGCGTTGTTGCATAAAAGATATGAGATAGGGGGTAGAATAACGAGATTAAACGGCTCTAGTACGCTGAGTGTTGCGATGAAGACGAAGCTCAAACCATCCTATCGAGTTCGCAACTGGAGTGAGTATGATACAGCGCTGAAACAACGAGGCAGCATCAGCTTTTGGATCGACGAATCGGTGATTGAGGAGTGGATCAATGCCCAAAAAAGTGGACGACGGGGAGCATCCAAGCACTATAGCGACCGAGCCATTGGCTTGATGGCAACAGTACAATCGTTGTTCAACTTGGCTGGACGGCAAACCGAAGGATTTCTAGAGTCTTTGTTTGCCCTGATGGGGATTGACCTGGCAGTGCCAGACCATAGTACGTTATCGCGACGCATGGGCAAGGTGAGTGTTGCAATGCCAGTGGCACCGACTGAAGGAGGCATTCATGTGGTCGTTGATTCCACTGGAGTCAAGGTCTATGGAGAAGGAGAATGGAAAGTGCGCCAGCATGGGGTGGATAAGCGACGCACTTGGCGCAAGTTACATGTCGGAGTCAATGAATCAACCGGAGAGATCCTCGCTGCCGTTGCCAGTACCAACAATGTCAGTGACGATGAAGCCTTTGGTGATCTCATTGACGCTATTGAGCAGGAGATTGAGCAGGTCTCAGGCGATGGAGCTTATGACAAACGCAAGTGCTATGACAAGATTGCTGCACGCAAAGCGAACCCCACAATTCCTCCTCGCCAAGATGCGGTGATGTGGGAAGATGCCCCTGAGGGTGAGCAGACCCATCCCCGTAATCAAGTCCTTGAACGGATTAAGCAAGTTGGACGTCAGCAGTGGAAGCAAGAGAGTGGTTATCACCGCCGTTCTTTGGCTGAGACAACCATGTTTCGCTTCAAGACGATCTTTGGTTCAACACTGCGACGACGACGCTTTGATAACCAAGCTGTTGAGTTATTCCTCAAATGTGCAGCACTGAATCGCATGATTCAATTGGGTAAGCCTGACAGCTATCGAGTAGAAAACTGATTTATGACTACAACATGGGGGAGAAGCGTTCTCAAATCATTCATGCAACAAAGCCAGTTCTACCTGTAAATCAGAATAAAGAAATAATTTGATGAACTTGTGAGGGTGTTAAAAGATGAAGGATTAATCTCGTCAGGTTTCATCAAGTACTAAAAGATGAAGGATTAATCTCGCCAGGTTTCATCAAGTACGGCACCATCCGCGCTGACGAGTTGAACATGGAGCGGCATTTGTCCAGCAGCGTGGGTAGAGCAGCTTAGACAGGGGTCAAAAGCACGAATGCCAGCTTCTACGCGGTTTAGCATCCCTTCAGGAATGTTGGCTCCGTGAATGAAATGGCGAGCAATCTGAGCAACGGTGCGATTCATTGCCAGGTTGTTTTGTCCAGTGGCAATGATCAAATTCACCTTCTGGATCACGCCGTTTTCATCGACTTTATAGTGATGGAACAGCGTGCCTCGTGGTGCTTCGCTCACTCCAACAGCTTCTAGTTGGTTGATGCCTGCATCGGCTCTTAAATGAGTCGATCGCAAATCTGGATCATCGATCATTTGTTCAATCTTCTCAATCGCACCCAGGATCTCAATTAAGCGAGCATAGTGGTAAAAGAACGAAGAGGTCACTGTGCCATTGCCACGATCGCGAAATTCTCGTAATTCTCGATCGGCGAGTGGAGTGCCGATCAGCGTACAAACATTCAACCGTGCCAGTGGCCCAACGCGATAAATGCCGTTGTCTAACCGACAGTGGTCGTTTTGATCGGGGTAGCCCAACGGACGGTAGTAGGGCGATTTTAAGTAGGAATCAGACTGGACGGCTTCGCCAATAAATTCCTGATAGCGAGCCGGATCGAGACGATCGCTCACAATATTTCCCGCACTATCCACAAACCGTAGGTAGCCGTCGTAATGCTCCCACAGCCCGTCGGGTGTCACCAGTCCCATAAACAGGGAGGGGAAATTACCAAAGGTCTGTGCTTCTCGTTCGTGGGTCTGAAGCAATTGTTTAAATTGGCTCAAGGCATTCAGGGCAGTGGTGCGAGCTTCGGGAATGCGATCGCGAATGTGAATGCACCCCTCCTCTGATAACGGCTCTCGCACTCCACCGGGCACTGCCCAGGAAGGATGCACTTTGCGTCCGCCCAGTTGTTCAATAATCTCCTGCCCAAACTGACGTAGACGAATGCCACCCCTTGCCAGATCAGGGTTGGCCGCCATTAACCCAAAGACGTTGCGTGTTTTAGGATCACTGTCCATTCCTAACAGCAGATCGGGTGCGCTGAGATGAAAGAAGCTGAGAGCATGGGATTGAATGATCTGCGCCAGGTTCATTAAGCGTCTGAGTTTGACTGCGGCTGGGGGAATGGTGACGGCAAGAATGCGATCGCCTGCCTTGGCTGATGCTAATAAATGACTCACGGGACAAATGCCACAAATCCGGGCTGTAATGCCTGGCATTTCCCACAGCGGTCGTCCTTCGCAGAATGTTTCAAAGCCACGAAACTCTGTGACATGAAAACGGGCATCTGTCACCTGACCAGCATCATCCAGATAAATCGTAATCTTGGCGTGTCCTTCAATCCGTGTGACCGGATCGATTACAATGCGTTGGCTCATTACAGCACCAATTTATCTACTATAAAAGTCATTCAGACTGTTGGGATGTTTGAACACTCTCAATCACGTCGTAGCAAACGCGGTTTTAGCAGCCAAAGCAGAGCCACGCCCGTAATCGCACCGATGACAGCACCCGTTATCAGCCCAGTTGCCGCGCCAGCGAAAGCAGTTGCAAGGCTGAAGGGACTGGTATGGATCATGCTGACCATCATGAAGGCAACAACCAGACCTAACGCCCAGGCCAGGGCATTGGCAGCAATCCATAAAGCGGCACGGTGAATATGGGCTCTAAGCACCAACCATTGGGCAAAGCCTAGCACTGCACCCACCCAGGCACCCAGCAAGAATACTCCCTTGAGCAACGTTTGTGCTTTCATTGCTGCGGTCAACGTCGTGTTGAGAATCATGGGAAAGACCATGAGAGCGCTGATTTGCAACCCAATCAGCCAGGCAATCATCACTGCGATCGCGGTTACAACCACCCATGCTTTGATGTGTTTCACATAGCGGTGCAGCACAAGCCACTGAGCCATGCCCAACACAAGTCCTTCCAGTAACCCAGTGATGTGGAAAACGGCAACGGCACTCTCTGTCCCCAATGCGTTAATGATTGCGCCTGCGATGAAAACAATCCCTAAACCGATGAGTTCAGCGATCGCCATCACCCCTACCCACCATTCCCATAACGTCCAGCTTTTTTTCAGGTTTAAAGACTCCTTGAGTCGATGGTATTGTTCTCCCGACGGTTGTCTAGGCATTGCTTCCTCCTTAACCAAATTTGATTTGTTGCCCTTCTAGATGGGGGATTTCACCTCTTAGTAGGGGTTCTAGAGCGGCTCGAATGCGATCGGCGGGCGGTGGACAACCAGGCAGGTAAACATCAACCGGCACAACCGTGTGGATAGGCGTTACTCGATCTAGTAAGGGCGGTACAATTCCTGCCTCAGTGGGAATCTGCCCGTGAAGATCAACCGCTTCGATGTAGCATCGTTGCAGCACAGGTTCGGCACTACCGAGAGGATTGCGGAGAGCCGTCACGTTGCCAGTCACCGCGCAATCACCAAAGGAAATGAGAAGGCGCGATCGTGCCCTGACGTTGCGAATCATCTCCAAATGATCTTCATTGGCGATCGCCCCTTCCACCAGCACAACATCGACACCATCTGGATACTCTTTAGTGTCCACCAGTGGGCTGTAGACGATATCAACCTGCGCGGCTAGATCAAACAGCCATTCATCCAGATCTAAAAAGGACATATGGCAACCAGAGCAACCACCCAGCCAGACTGTGGCGAATTTTATACGAGTCATGGGCTTCTCCAAGTAGTCTTGGCTTCGTTTGAAAATCTGTGCTGGAGGACGTTCCCCCTGCACCTCGCTGCTTGGGGTTTTAACACCCCCACTCTCCAAAAGGTATGATCGGTTGAGTTTGAAATTGTTTGTTACAACGTCCTTTACCGTACAGCGATCAACCCTCTACTGGATCAGGTGGAGAGTTTGGAGAAAGAATGTGCCTAAAATTTCCTTGATTTGGTTCACCATCGCAATGACTGGTTGCGGTAGTAAAGCTGCTTCCGCGATTAAAAGAAGCAATGCCAGGACGAACCACAGCAGAATCCACAGGTATGTTTCAGGGATATGATAATGACGTAACATAAGAACCTCCTTTTAGAATTGCCATTGTTGCTTCTGACGAGCCGTCGCAATGAACTCGATGCGGGCACGATCGTGCACCATTTCGCCGACGCTTGAACCTTGATGGAAAATTGCACCCGTGGGACAGGCTTCCACACACTTACCGCAGGCGGTACAGCTTTGAGAGCTTCCCCAGGGTTGGTTGAGATCTGTAATGACATGGGATTGAAACCCGCGTCCCGCCATATCCCAGGTATGTGCCCCTTCCAATTCATCACAAACACGAATACAGCGAGTACAGAGGACGCAGCGATTGTGATCGACACCAAAGCGATCGTGGGACAGATCGACGGTGCGGCTGGGAAACTGATACGCCAACCGAACATGATCCATTTCCATCTCGATCGCCAGATTTTGCAACTCGCAGTGCCCATTCGCCACACACACTGAACAAACATGATTGCCTTCTGCAAATAACATTTCAACAATCATGCGGCGATAGGCCTGCAATCGCTCTGTGTTGGTTTTAATGTCCATCCCTTCGGCTACTTTAGTCACACAGGCAGCTTGTAGTTTAGAACTACCCGTCACTTCCACCAGACACAGCCGACACGCCCCTACTTTAGAAACGCCTTCTAGATAGCACAACGTTGGAATGTGGATACCTGCTTCCCGCGCGGCATCCAGAACAGTCTCTTCTTCGCGGGCACTGATTGGGCGATCGTCAATCGTTAGAGTTTTGACTGCCATCTACCGTCCTCCTTACTGCACTGGTGGTTGACCAGTTTGGCTAAATACTCATCCTCGAAATAACGCAAGGTGCTTAAAACTGGATTGGGTGCCGATTGCCCTAAGCCACACAAGCTAGTATGTTTCACCATGTCGCACAATTCCTTAAGCAAGTCTAAATCAGTCGGCATTGCTTTACCGTCACGAATTTTGGTTAGCAATTGATGCAGTTGCACCGTACCAATGCGACAGGGAATACATTTACCGCAGGACTCATCCCGACAAAATTCCATGAAATAATGCGCCACATCTACCATGCTGGTGGTTTGATCCATCACAATCATGCCGCCAGACCCCATGATGGAACCGAGTTGCATTAATGATTCATAATCGACGGGTGTATCGAACGCAGAGGCAGGAATACAGCCGCCAGAGGGTCCACCCGTTTGCACGGCTTTTGCTGAACCGCCATCTGGCACGCCGCCGCCCATCGTCTCGACAATTTGCCGGAGAGAGGTTCCCATCGGTACTTCAATCAATCCGGTGTTGCGAATTTTGCCTGCCAGTGCAAAAACTTTGGTGCCTTTGCTTTTTTCAGTGCCAATGCTGGCAAACCAGGCCGCGCCCTTGCGAATAATGGGTGCAATGTTGGCAAAGGTTTCCACATTGTTGATGAGGGTGGGAAGCCCCCATAATCCCCGTTCAGCCGGATACGGCGGACGTGGGCTGGGCATGCCTCGTTTCCCTTCGATCGAGGCCATCAACGCCGTTTCTTCACCACACACGTAGGCTCCAGCACCAATCCGGATATCAATGCGAAAGTCAAAGGGAGAATCGAAAATCTGACTACCTAACAGTCTCAACCGTTGTGCCTGCCAGATGGCAATTTGGAGACGACCAATGGCTAGGGGATATTCTGCCCGGACGTAGATGTACCCTTGAGTGGCCCCGATCGCATACGCGGCGATCGCCATCCCTTCCAGCACTCGATGGGGGTCACTTTCCAGCACACTCCGATCCATAAACGCACCTGGATCGCCTTCATCCGCATTACAGATGACGTATTTACGCTCTGCGCTTGCCTTTGCCACCGTTGCCCATTTCAATCCAGTGGGATAACCACCGCCACCCCGTCCCCTCAAACCACTGCGCGTAATCGCTTCCACAACCTCATCAGGTGTCATCTCATATAAAACTTGATGGAGTGCCCGATAGCCCTCTGAGGCAATGTAAGCTTCAATCCGCTCTGGATCAATTTTGCCGCTGTTTTCCAGCACGATCGCCTGTTGGTGTGTAAAGAACGGCTGGGTTAAATCACCCTGTTGAAGGGATGTTTGCACATCGCCCACTCGCTTTGATTGCCGCGTTGTCGCGAGTTGATCAGTCAGCGCTTGCGTAATTGCAGAAACCTGATCCGGCGTGACTTTTTCATAGAGCATCCCAGGATGATCGGGGTCTGCAGCAGAATCAACCTGAACCAGCGGACCCTGACAGCAAAGACGCATACACCCCACACCGGAGACCGTTACGGTTTCTGTCAACCCGGCGTCTGTGATTGCCTTTGCCAAGCCTTCTTTCACCGCTAGTGCATTAGAAGAGAGGCAACCTGCCGCCACACAGCAACGTATGTGCAACGCCTTTTGAGATTGACGTTCTTTGACGGCGATTTCTAGTAGTTCAGAGAGATCCATATTGACCGATCATATGTGATTGCTGCTTTATCATTGGGTGGCGCTCAGAAATCAGGGACTCTGCTCAAAACTCAACGCTCAAAACGTTTAACTCTTCTCGGCGATCCTTCCTAAATACTCCTTCACGCGATCGCGCACTAACTCTGGTGTTTGATGCCCACACACCACCTCGTCAAACACAACAGCAGGAGCAATGCCACATGCGCCCAGGCACCGGGCAGTTGAAAGAGAAAGCTGGTTATCTGGTGTGGTTTCGCCGACCTGGATCTGGGCCGATTGCTCTATGGCTGCTAGTAAAGCTGCTGCACCTTTGACATAACAGGCGGTTCCAGTACAGACGACACAGCGATGCATCCCCTTTGGTGCCAGGGAAAACAGATGATAAAACGTCGCCACACCATAGACTTTGCTAGGCGGTAGCTTCAGGCTATGCGAAATGTAGAGAAGGAGATCATTTTCGAGGTAACCAAAGAGCTCCTGCGCCTTGTGCAAGATTTCAATCAATGCATTTTGCTGATACTGATGACGTTTCATCGTGGCGTCTAGCAATTTAAAGCGACGATCGTCGCTTGGGTGCTTGGGTAAAGCACCTTCTAAACGCCTGCTGTGTTGATGGATAGCCATAGGAAGAGGGGATTCTAAGACATCAGGGCGGTTTGTTGTTCTTGGTGAACGCTCACGTTAGACTGAGCTTGAGCTTGTACCGTAAGCACGGAGCAAGGGGCATGATGCAGGACGTAATTACTCACACTGCCTAAGAGCCATTCATTCAACCCAGAACGCCCACGACGCCCCAGAATGATTAAGTCCACGTCTAGTTCACGGGCAAGTTCACAAATGATGCGACCAGGGGTACCTAGCGCTTGATGAAACGTTGCCTCTATGCCTGCGGCTATGGCTTGCTCGGTCAGCGATTGCACCCTCTCTAACTCCCGTTTTGCATTGCTCTCGCATAATTCCTGATAGATTTCAACCACTCTTCCACTTGATCCCACCGAGCAGAATTCGTGATTGATCAATGCAGGAGTACTGGGGCTTGCTTCATCCTCTGGCGATAAAACATTGAGCAACATTAAGCTAGATGAGTTAGCCTTAGCCAGCGTCAAGGCCTCATCAAAAACACGCTGGCCGAGTTCAGAATGATCAATGGCAACCAGGATTTTTTGAAACATAGCTCCCCTTTCAAGCAATGGGTACAGACGGTTAGTTTCTGTGCTGTCTTCGCCGATTCGCTCGTTCTACTTTGAAACTAGACGCAAGATATGAGGAAATTGTGAGGACTAAGCCCAAGAGCCCATGCCGTTCTAATTTATTTACACGTTGAGACTTCTTTACAAAAGGAATCACCTCACAACTTCCTCAACTTTCTTGTCTATTTTGAAGAGGATAGGTATCACGATCGCACCACCTGCTGATTCGACGCCTCGTGGAGAGGCAAGGGTATAGTGACTGATGGATCTCTCTCAGCCCATGAACAGATCTGAAAAACACGCAATGGATACTCCTGAGCTACTAAAACGTTATGCAACGGGGGAACGAGACTTTAACGGCATTCGTCTAGCTGGAGCGAATCTCAGTGGAGCCTATTTGAGTGGCGCAGACTTTTCCAAAGCCGAATTTACAGGCGTCAACCTGACGAATGCCACCTTAAGCAGTGCAAATTTCAGTGGAGCAAAACTGGTTGGGGTAGATCTATCCGAAGCCAATTTGTTTGGTGCTTTTTTAAGTGGTGCAACTCTCAGTCAAACTGTTCTCAGAGCAGCTAATTTAACGGAAGCTGATTTGAGTGGTGCATCGCTTGTGAAGGCAGACTTGAGCGATGCACTCTTGCATTTAACTTGCTTCGCTGAAGCCAATTTAGATGGAGCCGATCTCACGGGTGCCAAGATGTGCGGAGCGAAACTATGGAAAGCTAATCTATGTAATGCCAATTTAAATGGTGCCGATTTGTGTGATGTGAATCTCTGTGAAGCAAACCTTTGCGGCGCAAATTTAGAAACAACCGATATGAGCGAAACTATCCTGACTGGAACTACCATGCCTCAAGGCAACGTTCACGGTTAGCGGTTAAGGCTGATTTGATCGCCGGTGATTCTGGAGCGATCGCCACGCTACCCTTGATTCAACGGAGGACGGTTATGACAATTCAACCAAGTGACAATAGTTATTCCCTTCATAAAGGTGAAGCACCGGAGCAATGAGCTGTTGTCAGAATAAAGAACCATTATGACCGGGAAAAATCTCACATCGCTTCAATCCAACCTGGAAGCCGCTGCGCTACCGGGCGTTGTCTTTCACATTCAAAGCATCACCAAGGCATATCGCATGGGTGAGGTGGCAGTGCAGGCCTTACGATCGGTTGATCTGGATCTCTACGAAGGAGAATTGGTGGTGCTGCTGGGACCCTCCGGTAGCGGCAAATCCACCCTGCTTAACATTCTGGGTGGGTTAGACGTACCCTCCAGTGGTCGTGTCTTTTTTCGTCATCGTGACCTCACAAGCGCCAATGATGCTGAACTAACCCGCTTTCGGCGAGACTATGTGGGTTTTATCTTTCAGTTCTATAACCTGATTCCCAGCCTTACCGCACGGGAGAATGTGGCACTGGTGACAGAGATTGCTCACAAGCCCATGCGCCCCGAACAGGCCTTAGAGATGATGGGATTAAGCGATCGCTTCGATCATTTTCCGGCTCAACTGTCTGGTGGTGAGCAACAGCGCGTGGCGATCGCGCGTGCCATTGCCAAACGACCCGAAGTGCTACTGTGCGACGAACCCACCGGAGCTTTGGACTACCAGACGGGCAAGCTGGTGTTGGATGCTCTGGCACAAGTTAACCGGGAACTGGGTACGACAACCGCCATCATTACTCATAACGCGGGAATTGCAGCGATGGCCGATCGCATTGTGACCATGCGGAGTGGCGAAATTGTCCGAATTCAAGCGAATGAAACAAAAGCATCCCCAGCAGAATTGGAATGGTAGGAAAGCGGGTAGTGCTAGAAAGGGCAGGATGACGAGAGGATGTGAGGGTGAGAAGTTCCTATGATCCCGTCATCTTTCGATTATTTTTCATCCTTTCTTAAATAGGATTAGAGGTGAAATCATTCCTTACACGAATTAGCGAATGGTTCCAAAGCGATCATTGCAAAAAAATAAAGGTTCTCACAATTAAAAGTCCTCACAGGTTCCTCATGTTTAGTTGTCAAGCTAGACAAAAGAGCGAGCCTATAGAATAACTCGGTAGAAGCCCTCGATCGCGTTGGAGACAAGGGATGAAACCATTACCCCAATCATTGTCTGAGCATACAGATCCTCAACGTAAACCCTTTGCTGAGGGTAATCGGGTGGTTTCGGTATCGCCGAGGCTGCCTCTCAGGAAATTTGCTTACATTGTGGCTGGTGTTGCAACGTTTCTCCTGATTGTTTGGGCCTTTCGTCCGGCACCGATTTTGGTCGATATAGGACAAGTGCAACGGGGTGAATTGCAAGTCACGGTGAATGCAGAAGGTAAAACACGGGTACGCGATCGCTTTGTGCTTACCGCTGAGGCCGATGGCCACCTGGCACGCATTACCCTGAGTGAAGGCGATCGAGTGACACCTGGTATGGTTGTGGCTCAGATTGATCCATTGCCACTCAATGCTTCAGTGCAGGAAGCCCTCGGACGGTTGGCAGAGTGGAAAGCGCAACGGACAGGCGTGTCAACTCAGCGTCCGAAAGCAGCAACCATTCAGCAAGCCCGCACTCGCATTCAAGCCGCAACAGCAAGACAGCAGCAGGCAGCAGCTAGCGTGGTTGAAGCGCAGGCGGCGTTGGCACAAGCACAGCGCGATCGCGATCGCGCCCAACAACTGGAAGCAACCGGGGTCATCTCCCGCAAAGATCGGGAAGTGGCTGAACTGAACGAAACCACTAAAGCCAAGGAACTGGAAGCTGCCATTCTGGCTGCCAAAGCCGATGCCTCAGACGTGGAAGTTGCCAGAGCCGCCCTTGCTGTCGTGCAACAAGAGCAGACTGACCCCGACTACTTGCTCAGGGTTTATGATGCCCGGATTGCCAGTACCGAAGCAGAACTGTCCAAACTGCGGGATGAAGCCGCTCGTACTGACATCCGCTCTCCCGTTACCGGAACGATTCTGCTGATTCGACAAAAGAGTGCTCAGTTTGTGACGGATGGGACACCGCTGATGGAAATTGGCAACCCAAACAAGCTGGAAGTGTTAATTGACGTACTTTCCACCGATGCCGAGAAGATTAAACCGGGCAATTTGATTCTGCTAGATCAAGGGTTAGATCAGAGTGCCAATGCAACACCCATTCAGGCAAGGGTGCGCTTAGTGGAACCATCCGCCTTCACCAAAGTTTCTGCCCTTGGTGTGGAAGAACAACGGGTGAATGTCATTGGTGATTTTGTCGCTTCCTCCCAGTCCTTTGGGGATGCCTATCGAGTGAATGCCAAAATTGTGACCTGGAACGGCACGAACATTCTAAAAGCTCCGCTTAGTGCGCTATTTCGCTGTCATCAAGCTGCCTGGTGTGTGTTTGTGGTTGAAAACGGTAAAGCATATCAACGACAAATTGCGATCGACCGTCGTAGCGATCGCGAAGCCGAAGTAAAACAGGGATTGAATCCTGGAGAAACGGTGATTCTGTACCCGACAGAGCAAATCAAGGAGGGAATTCAAGTGACTTCACGCTAATTGAAGCAGTAAATTGTTATCTATCATCCAAGAATCAGAGTTAAACCGCAAACCTGGTCTTCTCGCATTTGTTCATTGACCTGTTACGTATGATTTACAAGTCATCTAGAACAATGTGTAAGGCAGTCAGAATAATCTAAATTTGGCGAAAGAATCTTAAGTTAAAAAGGAAATAACCATATGAATGGCGATCAGTATATTCTCGTGATCGGCGCTGCACATATTGATGTTTTTGCAAACTACGAGGGAGAAATCTCTTCAAAAATTGATAAGCCTGGAAAAATCGAATTCTCCTTAGGCGGAACCGCTTTTAACGTTGCGGCTAATCTTGCTTTCGACCAAGAAAAAGCTTGCCTTATTACAGCAGTAAATCCACATAAAATTAGTGGGCTATGCGTAGAAGCGTCATTAAAAGCAAGAAAAATTAGCAATCACTTTCTTGTCAAGAACACAAATTTATCAGAAGGAGCTTATGTAGCTTTTATTCAAGATGGAGACTTAGTGAGTGCTGTCACTCAAACACCGATAGAGGAACTAAGCCTTGATGAGGAAAATTTAGTAGGCGCTATAAATAACGCTTCAATTGTTGTTGCTGATTGTAATTTGAGTGATTCTCAGCTTGCTCGAGTTGTTAGTCATTGCTCTAAGTACCAAAAACCCATACTAATAGCAGGTGTCTCAGAAAACAAAGCAGAGCGAATTAAGTTTGTTCCAAAACATCTCGAAATCGATGTTTTCTCCCTAAACTATAAAGAGGCTATTCATCTCTTTAATGGACATCAATATATATATGATTATCTTATTTTTAATAATGAAGACACAAAAAGGATTGAGTCTTGGTCTAGCTCAACAATTCAAGAAGTGTGCTCTAAATTATGCACAAAGTATCTAATTGTTACTAAAGGTAAAGACGGACATTTGGTACTTTCTAAAACTGGGAATCGCTGTTCATTTTCTACAGACAGAGTAAACGGCAAATTTGTATCTTCTAGCGGAGCTGGAGATGCTCTTTTAGCAGGAGTCGCACAGTACTACAAAATTTATAATACGAATCCCGGATGGGAACCTGACTGGACTAAATGTAATGAAATTGTCAAGAGATATGTAGGTAAGGTTCTGTGTATTCAACAAGCATCTCCTACAAATGCAACAAATAGTGCTTCTCCCTTAATTTTTATAGAACAAATATTATGTCAAGACAAAGATAATAATAAGTTTAACTACAAAGTGTATCTTTTCAGTTTCCTGGTTGTACTTGCTATCTCATCAATTATATTGACTTTTTTGAGTAAGCTAACAATTCCAATTGCATTTCTGCTGTCTATAATCATATTTGCCACCTTGCTAATCTATAACCTTCTCTCAGAAGAATCATTTTTGAGGCTTGTTCTTAGTGATAAAGGTAGTAATAGCAAAGGATAAGTATTGATATGTGAAAGCGGTGTTATTTCCCTAAATCAAATAGTTTTAAGAGCCAGATGAAATGATCAGAGTCAAAATATGTGGAAACAAAAGCATAGATGAGGTACTATCGGCTTCCAATCTGGGTGCTGATGCAGTTGGCTTGATAGTTGGTGTTTCCCATTTCTCTGAAGATGCTATTGAGCCAAATATTGCAAGAAAAATCTTGAATAAAATTCCTGTCTTTGTAACTGTTGTGCTTGTGACTCATATGAAGACCTTAGAAGAAATTTTGAGAATTTATGAAGAAGTTCCTGCTCCAGTAATTCAACTTCAAGACGACATATCGATAAGTGAAGTAGAAAAGATTAGAAAAGCATTGCCACTAGTAAAACTTATCAAAGCCATTCATGTCATCGATGATTCGTCTGTAAACACAGCAATTAAACTTGCTCATTTTTTTGATGCAATACTGCTTGATTCGATCGAAGTAAAAGAGGATAAAATCGGCGGCACAGGCAAGGTTCACGACTGGAATATAAGTAGAAAAATAGTTTCTTTGATTAAAAAACCTGTGATCTTAGCTGGCGGGCTAACACCTGATAACGTTGTCGATGCAATTTCCTATGTGAAACCATATGGAGTTGATGTTAATTCAGGAGTTGACAACATAGATGGTAAAAAGTCTCCAGAAGCTGTTGAATATTTTATCAATCGCTCTAAAAGTTGTTTGTGATATAATTGCATTGTTTGCAGAATTGTAAACTCAAATATTAATATGATTTTCCGTTCTGGGCTACTACAGGGATGAGATGTGCTGCCTAACAATTCTGGTGCGGCAGACTGCTCGAAGCTGATTGATTGAATGCAAGGATTTCGGCAGGCGCTGACCCGAACTGTTAAAAGGCTTTGGCTTACCTGCAAGGCGTATTTGAGTTCATCTGCCACTCAAAGTTAGGTGGGGTTATTCGTCGGCAAGCAGTCAAACACTCCTGTGTGTGGCTAAACTTCTCCTTGTTACTGCATTTTTCCAAGTCCTTACATATTCCTCATCTTTAGTTGTCAGACTGAACAGTAGAGCCATTACTTAGAGGCGATCGCACCTTTTACTCCTCGATCGCAAACTCATTCAAAATTTACTGCACACCGTCCTGTGGAGGAAACGGTATGAGTCACAAGTCTACTGAACGCAATCCAAAAGTTCGGGCTACAGCTGCAATCTGGGGTTGTGCCATTGGGATGCTGGGCGTATGTATTCCTCTGGTTGCAATTACTAACAGTGGGATTATCTTACCGCTGCTCGTCATTCTCGGTGCTGGTGGCGGAACGGTTGCGGTCTGGTTCGCTCCAGATCAACGCCAGCAGGAAGAGACACGTCTGCTCCAAACGGTAAAGGCATTAGAGGAGCGAGTGGTAAATTTAGAAACCATCTACATCAGTCTTCCAGAGAGTGCAAAATTATCTATGCTTAGTAAAGGAGAGCCTTAAACAGGCTGTGCTCTCTAATTGGGAGAGATGATATGTCAGCCCTCGATCGCAAACTTTTCCGGGATCTCCTGCGCTTATGGGGGCAGATACTGGCGATCGCGCTGATTGTTGCCTGTGGCATTGCCATCTTTGTTGCTATGCAGAGCACTTACGAGTCGCTCCAGCTTTCGCAGGCAACTTACTATAATCAGTACCGCTTTGCTCAGGTCTTTGGGCAACTGAAGCGAGCACCGGATTCCCTCATTCCACAAATCCAAGCCATACCGGGAGTGGCTCAGATCCAAACGCGTGTGGTTGTGGAAGTGACGCTGGATGTACCCAAGCGGCAGGAACCGGTGACTGGGCGGTTGGTATCCATTCCAGAACAGCCGACACCAATGCTCAATGACCTCTACCTCCGTCAGGGACGCTACATCGAAGCGGGGCGATCGGAGGAAGTGCTGGTGAGCGAGGCATTTGCTCAAGCCAATCAATTGCAGGTGGGCGATCGCCTTGGCGCAGTGATTAACGGACGTTGGCAGTCGTTGCAGATTGTTGGTATTGCGCTGTCGCCAGAGTACATCTACGAAATACGGGGTGGCGATATCTTTCCCGATAACCAGCGGTTTGGGGTGTTGTGGATGGGGCGAAAGGCTCTGGGAACGGCCTTCAACATGGATGGAGCGTTTAATGATGTGGCTCTATCCCTCATACCCAGCACCAACGCGGCGGATGTCATCTTCCAACTTGATCGACTGTTGGATGCGTACGGAGCCTTTGGAGCCTTTGATCGCACAGACCAAGCGTCTAATCGCATCTTATCGGATGAAATTAAGCAACTACAGGGTCTTGCCACCTTCACGCCCAGCATTTTCTTGGGAATTGGGGCTTTTCTATTGCACATCGTGCTCTCGCGACTGATCAGTACTCAGCGCGATCAAATTGCCGTAGTCAAGGCCTTTGGTTATGACAACTGGGCAATAGGGTCGCATTTCTTAAAATTCGTGCTGGCGATCGTCGGTTTGGGAGCCGTCATCGGTCTAACAGGGGGGCTGTGGCTGGGATCGGCTTTGCTCAAAGCGTATATTCAGTTCTTTCATTTCCCCGTGTTGCGTTATGAAGTCAGCCCAGGTATGGCGATCGGTGCCATTGTGATCAGTGCTAGTGCAGCCGCGTTGGGGGCTGGAGTTGCCGTGCATCAGGCGGTCTCTTTGCCCCCAGCAGAGGCAATGCGGCCTGAATCCCCTCCCCATTTCCATCCCACATTGATCGAGCGCTTCGGCTTACAGCGCTGGTTGTCACCATCAGGACGGATGATCCTACGGAACCTGGAACGCAAACCAATCCAGGCCAGTTTATCCATGCTGGGCATTGCGCTGGCGGTGGCAATACTGGTCACCAGTCGCTATGCTGCCGATGCCAGACAATACTTGGTTAATACGCAATTTCGTACGGTGCAGCGTGATGATGTGACGCTTGTCTTTAATGAACCGCGGCCTGCCCGCACCCGTTATGAGGTTGCCCATTTGCCAGGTGTCCTCTACGCTGAACCGTTTCGCAGTGTGGCAGCGCGCTTCCGGTTTGAGTACCGTACGCGTAAGATTGCGATTATGGGACTGCCTCCCACGGGTGGATTGCGCCACCTGGTCGATCGCCAGCTTAATGCGATTCATCTGCCACTCGATGGCATTTTGCTATCCACCAAGTTGGCAGAGATTTTGAGCATTCAGCCAGGACAACTGCTGACAGTAGAAGTGCTGGAGGGAGCCAGACCCATCCGCACGGTTCCAGTAGTTGGGCTGGTGGATGAACTGATTGGCCTGACCGCCTATATGGATATCCACGCCTTGAATCGGCTGATGCGCGAAGGAGAAACCATTTCCGGTGCCTTTCTGGCCGTCGATGATCGCCAACTGGATCAACTCTATACATTGCTGAAACGTACCCCAGCGGTTACTAGCGTTGCTCTCCGCAAAGCGATGATTGAGCGGTTCCAGGAGACGATCGCTAAGACTCAAGCGATTTCCAACACAATCCAAATAGGCTTCGCTTGCATTATTGCCTTTGGGGTGGTCTATAATGCCGCGCGTATTGCCCTCTCAGAACGGGGGCGAGAACTGGCAACGCTGCGGATTATTGGCTTTAGCAGGGCAGAAATTGCTGCGGTGCTGCTGGGTGAACAGGTTGTGCTTACGATCGCCGCCATTCCAATAGGGTTCGCTCTGGGCTATGGGATTGCGTCCTTACTGTCGTTAACATACAATACCGAACTCTACCGCTTTCCCCTGATTATTACGAAAGCCAGTTATGCCTTTGCCTTTATCATCATTGCGATCGCAGCTTTCATTTCCGGTCTATTGGTGCGTCGTCAGTGCGATCGCTTAGACTTAATCGCTGTGCTCAAAACTAGAGAATAAAACCAGGGTGGTTGATCCATTTACATAGGGGTTGTAGATGCCATTATTTCGCTCCGTTCCTCGCAATGTCTGGATCTTGGGATTAGTCAGCCTGTTCACAGATGTTAGCTCGGAGATGATTTATTCACTGTTGCCCTTGTTTCTGGTTTCAGTATTGGAAGCGAGTGTGTTAACGGTTGGGGCTATTGAGGGCATTGCAGAAGCCACAGCCTCTGTGCTGAAGGTGTTTTCGGGGGCTTTGAGCGATTATTTGGGAAAGCGTAAAGGGTTGGCCCTCATCGGCTACGGACTATCCACCGTAGTGAAACCCCTGTTCGCGCTGGCTACCAATCCGTGTTGGGTCTTGCTAGCGCGATTTGGCGATCGCGTTGGCAAAGGTATCCGAGTTGCTCCCCGTGATGCGCTGGTTGCTGACTCGACTGACCCAGGCGATCGAGGCGCTGCCTACGGGCTACGCCAGTCGCTGGATACAGTGGGGGCTGTCCTCGGACCAACGGCTGCGTTTGCCCTCATGGCAGGCTTTCGTGAGAATTTTCGACTCGTATTTGCCCTGGCGCTGATTCCCGGAGTCCTGTCTGTTGCTCTTTTAGCGGTTGGAGTGCGAGAACCCAACAGATCGCCAGCGACTTTCAAAGCAAATCCACTGCAATGGTCGGTGCTGCGTGGACTGAATCAACGCTATTGGGTTGTGGTGGTTGTGGCACTGTTGTTTAATTTGGGCAACTCCAGTGATGCTTTTTTGTTACTGAGGGCACAACAGGCAGGCGTTCCAATTTCACTGGTGCCTCTGACATTGGTCGTGATGAACCTTGCTTACGCCTTCAGCGCCTACCCATTAGGTGTTCTCTCTGATCGTGTGGGACGGTTAGGATTATTACTTGGTAGCTTCTTGCTCTATGCCCTGATTTATCTAGGGTTTGCTTTTGTGCAAAGTCCCTGGCAGGTTTGGGGTTTGTTTGGGTTCTATGGGTTGTATCTGGGTATGAGCCAGGGAGTGTTGTTGGCATTGGTTGCCGATCGTGTTCCTCCTCATTTAAGAGGCACCGCGTTTGGCTTTCTCAATCTGGCGATCGGGGTAGCGCTATTGCCTGCAAGTTTATTGGCGGGGTGGCTCTGGCAAAATGCTAGCTCAGAATATACGTTTCTTGCTGGCAGCCTTTTTGCAGTGATTGCCACTCTACTGTTGCTCAGCGATGAAATTAGCTTACACCGTTGATTCCTAGCAACAAGGTAGAACGGATGCCTTGTTGTCTAGACATCGCTTAAGTAGTGCCCTCAAGGGAAGGAGCGTGAGAGAGTGCGGAAGGTCTACGCTCACACGCTCTCATCATCTCACTCTTCATCTCTATCCTTTCCTAAATGGGACTACCCATCGTCTGTATATCACGTTATGACGCCTGCGATCGCTATTGCCGCGTTGTTCGGACGCGTTGGATTCATTGCCTTTGCTGTTTCTTGCAGAGACACTGCCGATATAATTCTTCCAGATTACATTCCAAATAGGCGTTGAATTTGGCTTAAAGGCTGACTCAACGCTTTTAAGGTTTATATTGCAGCAGTTTTTTAAGTGCAGGTTGTTTCTCTGGTTGTTGCTCTACGAGCGCTTGCGCCTTGTCAAGCGGCACAACAATTAATCGCTGATGGGCATGAACTTGATCAAACGTTTGCCAAGCAATGTATGGCACTAATTGATTGCAGCGTTTGATATCCCACTTTTCAAGATAATGTAACCACCGATAGTCTTTACCCTCTTCCGAAAGCAACGGTACGTCGCGAGCTATTTTGACCACCTCCCTTATTTGGCAATCAGGTGCCGTTTTAAGATCGTCTTGAAAGATCGCTTCACGAATCTGATTGTCACTCTCTTTTGAAGTTTGAAGGTGCTCTTCAAGCCAAGTAAATTTGACACCTTCAGAAGGAGCCTCTCTTGAAATCAGCGCTGCGTGTGAAAAGCGCTCAATCCACTGTTCTCTTCGCTTGGGTTCTAGCTGATAGACCTTAGCGGTATACCTGATCAGAAAACGATTGAATTTACCATCGACCATTCTGGCAATTTCATGTTGTTCTGGAAAACCAAGACACGGTTTAGCTTGCCATTCATACAGAATGCTTTTTTCATCCTTTTGAATTTCATTCCAGATGGTTGAGCCTGGGCATTCCTCTTCTCGAAGCACCTTGAGGTGATTAAACATTGCTTCTGGAGACCCAATCCCCGACTTTAAGTTAAAGTCTTGGATCGTCACTAACTCATGCCAATTTTTAAGAGAATCCCCTTCTCGAATGAATTCGGTAATGCTGTAAAGATTGGGTTGTTCTTTAGAGGAACCGATGATCCATCCTGGCTCTAACTCAAAATGGATTTCTTCACTTTGTGTGTTGTGTGTTTGTTGGGCAATCACTGTACGTCGATCGCCCAGTTGGTTAAACTCGGCAGAGTTGGCAGCAGGTTCTGTCACTGTGGCTGCATTTGCTGCTGAAACAAAAAGAGCGAGGCTGATAGCACTAACTGCAAGAAGTTTAGATGGCGTCGGCTTAAGCATATCCCTACCTCCTGTGGAACACAGGCGATTAAAAACCACTTATTGCTCTACTTCAGTAAAAGGCGAATCAACCTAACAAACGTGATGAAGTAGAGTTTCTACTGGCAATCGTGGTAGAAGCAGTCCCATCGGTGGTGCAAGACACTCAAAACGCCATCAAAACGTTCACATCACAACGTTGCTTGACGTTCTCGCAATAACAGGTTGTTGTGCCGCTCTTGCAGCCATTGAAACGACACTAGATTGAGCAACAGCCCGATCAGAAATAACATCACCATCAGGGCAATTTGGTACCAGACGATCGGCTTGACCAGTAAATCAGCCACGATGTGAGCAAGATTCATCACAGAGTAAAAGACTGTAATGCCAAAATGGAGCTTGCGATAGCGCTTTGAATCATCAAACAGAGTTGCAATCATCGCCATCATGGGCACAGCAAAAAAGCCCAACATCAACCACAGAACCCAGGCAATATTTCCTGTTCCATGCGCATCAGAAAGCGCAACGCTTTGGTTGTGAAACAGTGGCATCAAACCAAGCTGGGTATGAAAGAGCGTTCCTAACAGAAACACTGCCCACAGCGTAATAATTTTCTCGCGATGATTCACTGTCATAGTGATCTTGCTCCTGCCAGTTGTTGAGAAGCGTTCTGTTGCTTCCAGACCGATCGCCCGGTCATTAGCTCCACCACATCCATACCATTGCCAATTACACCGGGTACGCTGGGATACCCAGCACTGGCTCCAACCAGGAAGAGATTGGGCAATTCAGTTGTATACCCCAACCGGTTGAGTCCCACCTGTTGCGGAATGAGCTTAGCACCATAAATATTGCCCTGAGGTTGCCCCAGATAATATTCACTGGTGGTTGGCGTGCCGTAGACTTTCATGCGAGTATATGCATCGACATCAGGAATCAAATCACGCACACTGGTCATGATTTGTTGGTACACTTCTCGCTTTTTGGCTTTATAGGCTTTAGGATCGGTTTTGTGGAGACGTTCAAACAATTCGTAGGGACAGACAGTAGCGACCTCCAGCACGTGATGTCCTGGGGGAGCCATCCCCGATTCATGAGACTTCATGGTGGGGCAGGAGAGAAAGATCCACGGATGGCTGAGATCCCCCTGCAACTGTCTCTGATATTCCTGATTGAGGTTGCCTGTTGGGTAGTACCAGAGATTCCAGTTGCCGATACCGTAGCGTTCTGGCTCAAAGCGACTATCTAAGCCCAGGTAAAGGTTGAACGCACTGGCTGAATATTCATAACCTGTCAGCCGTTGATGTTCGTCAGCACTCAGGGCATCAGCATTGTGCATTAATTGAACCGTGAGTTTGGGATCAAGATCGCTGATGTAGGCTTGTTTTGCGTGATAAAGATCGCCTTCGGCTGTGATTATATGCTGCACCTGGCAATCGTCCACTTCGATATGTTTTACAGGTGCAGACAGTCGCACGACTCCGCCATTGGCGGTGATGGCTTCCACAATGGTGTCAACCAGATGTTTGAAGTGATGTTTAGGATAGTAAGCGCCTTCTGAATAGTCCCAGACCAGCGATGTGTGGGTCAGGAGCGCAATTTCACTAGGTGGTAGAGCATAGTCACCGCTTTGTCCCGCTAACAGGTTCTGCAGCTTGGGTGACAATCCAACATGGTTATATAGATCTTGCAGTGTCCAATCCCGCTTAGAGAAAAGGTTCCAGTATTTAGGGAGCTTCAACCAATCTGACCATTTCTGGTCATACCAGTGCACCTCTTGTGCCAGGTGATGAATATCCTGATGCAGCTGTCGAATCTCGTCACAATAGCGATTGATGGCAGCACGTTCTTCGGGAAACGTTGTGAGTAAGCGAGAACGCAAGGTTTCCCAACCCAGGGGAATTTTGAAGTCAACCTCTGGCGTAATCACACGATCGATACAATCGGGATCAAGCGAGTTAAAGGGCACCGTGCGTTCAAGATATTGCAGCAATCGATCAATGGTTTGACCCGAACCGCATTGAGAAATGTAATGGACATCGGCACAAAAGCGGTACTCGCCATAATCAAAGGTGTGGCAGCAGCCACCGGGTAAATAGTGTTTTTCTAGAACAGCAACTTCATGCCCTTGACGAGCGAGGCAAGCTGCTGCAGAAAGCCCACCTAGCCCAGCACCGAGAATGACATAATCGAAGCTTTTCATACTGGCCTCCTATCGCATGCTTCTAGATTAGATAAACACCTTGAGGAAATTGTGAGGGTCGTGCCGCTAAAGCTTTTATCCAATGTGCTGTATCACTGTCTGACGTGCTTTTACAGCCTCTTACTCTTCACACTTTTGACTGAGACATCATGCACACCTAACATATCTCTTCCCTGAGCCGTTTCAGCTACAATCGGGTTATACCAATTCTCTTTAAAGACGCACAGGATTGTAGGTTGGGTAGAACAGCGTGAAACCCAACAATGGCTGGATTTTGTTGGGTTTCGTTAGACTCAACCCAACCTACCGTTTGTCTGCAAGTTCATGTGGAATTGGTATTAGGACGTAGAATGCAGGGCAAGACAATACTTGTAGATCAATTGTGCTCGATTTTGATTGATCCATTGGCAATCTCTACACATTTCCTCACTGATCGCCAAACGGATGCTCAACAAATTGTTTTGAATGATTGTTTTGAATGGGTGAGAAAGACATGCGTGCAATGATTCTCAATGCGCCCGGTGCTCCTTTGCAGGAAGCAGAGGTACCCATTCCGACCCCCACTGCCAAGCAAGTGCTGATTCAAGTCCAAGCCTGTGGCGTTTGCCGCACTGATTTGCATGTGGTAGATGGCGAATTAACACAGCCGAAGCTGCCCTTGATCCCAGGGCATCAAATTATTGGAACGGTGGTCAGCCAGGGGGCGAGCACCAGCGGTGCGTTTCCAATCGGAACTCGCGTTGGTGTGCCCTGGCTCGGCTCAACTTGCAATCACTGTCGCTACTGCCACTCGGGGCGAGAAAATCTTTGTGATCAGGCGCAATTTACGGGCTATCAATTAGATGGTGGCTATGCCGAATACACCGTTGCTGATGAGCGTTTTTGTTTTCCCATTCCTAACGCATACCCCGACCTGCAAGCAGCGCCCCTACTCTGCGCTGGATTGATCGGTTATCGATCGCTCATGATGACGGGAGAGGCTAGCCGTCTTGGTCTCTATGGCTTTGGTGCAGCGGCACATCTTGTGATTCAAACAGCGCGTTACCAGGGCAGGCAGGTGTTTGCTTTCACGCGATCGGGTGACACCCAGGGACAACAGTTTGCGCGTGACCTGGGCGCTGTGTGGGCAGGGAGTTCTGCGGAAGCTCCGCCTGAGCCACTTGATGCGGCGATCATTTTTGCGCCTGTAGGTGCCCTGGTTCCGGTCGCCCTCAAAGCGGTAGAAAAAGGTGGTGTGGTGGTGTGTGCAGGCATCCACATGAGCGATATTCCATCATTTTCTTACGAATTGTTGTGGGGAGAGCGAGTATTGCGATCGGTGGCAAATCTCACCCGCCGCGATGGTGAGGAGTTCTTGGCGTTGGCTCCCAAAATCCCGATTCAAACCCAGGTTGAGGCGTTTCCCTTAGCCGCTGCGAATGAAGCTTTGGCTGCACTTCGTACTGGCAAAGTACAAGGTGCAGCCGTGTTGATGATTAATCAATGCTGAATTTGCGAGATGCTCACAGATTCCTCAGATTTGTTCCCTAAGCTCAAGGCAGGAACTTGGAGGAGCAACGATGGAGTCTAAAGAACTGACCCAATTCATGCAGTTTTTGCAGCATGATCTAGCGATTCCGGATGCGAACCTTCAGCTTGCTTTGCGTCACCCTGAGCAAACTCTCACCCTCTTACCCATCATTCTTTGGCAGTATGGGCTGGTCACACTCACTCAAGTGAATCAAATGTTTGATTGGTTAGAACACCGTGTTTCAGGTTAAGCCCTTATGGAAGCACAAAAGCGACTGGGAATTTTAACCAGCGGTGGCGATTGCCCCGGACTCAATGCGGTGATTCGAGCGGTGGTGAGCCATGCCACACTGACCTACGATTGGCAGGTATTTGGAATCCCCTATGCGACTCAGGGTTTGCTGGAACGTCAAACAATTCCGCTTCATGTGCATAGTTTCGATTTGCGTGGCATCGATCCACTGCTCAGCATGGGTGGAACCATTTTGGGCACCATCAATAAAGGCAATACACTGGCTTGCATGGATGACATCAATGCAAGCTATCAAGCATTGAAACTGGATGCGCTGATTGGCATTGGCGGCGATGGGAGTATTGCCATTTTGAGCCAACTGGCATTGCATGGTCACTGGCAGTTCATTGCCATTCCTAAAACCATTGACAATGATGTGGCACTTACAGAGAGAGCAATCGGCTTCGATACAGCGATTAATACCATTACCGATGCACTCAATTGCCTGACGTTCACAGCGGCGAGTCACGATCGCGTCATGGTGGTAGAAGTGATGGGGCGCGAGGCAGGACATCTGGCCTTGCATGCAGGCATTGCTGGGGGCGCTGATGTAATTTTGATACCTGAAATTCCTTACACCATTAAAAATGCGTGTGCTCATTTAAGAGAGTTGCGCAATCGCTGGCAACGACGGTTTGCGATCGTTGTCGTCGCAGAAGGCATTCAGCCAGCCCAGGATGCAAACTTTCTGCCCAATCAAAAACCATCCTGTGGACGAGGGCAATATATTGCGGATTGCATTGCTAAAGTCAGTAGCTATCCGGTAGATACGCGGGTTTCTGTTTTAGGGCATATCCAGCGAGGTGGCATTCCTTCAGCGCTCGATCGCTTGACTGCTGCGGCTTTTGGTAAAACAGCGGTTGATCTCATTGCAACAGGGCAATCGAATCAGATGGTTGCGTGGCAGCATGGACAGGTGGTTGCCGTGCCGATTCAAGAGGTTTGCCACCTTAACCCTTGCGCAGTTACTCCTAATAGCGACCTGGTGCAAACGGCGCGCGCTTTGGGTATTTACGTGGGTGAGTAACTCATTTATATTGCTACAACTCAATATTTCTTTTTGTTTATTCATTGAATTAAGCGAGTCTTCACAAGTTCCTTAGATTCTTGTCCTACGCTTTAAATGGGTAGATCAACGATACGGTATCCGCCCGTTTACTAAAGCAACAATTATAAATGGATGTGAAATTCGTTATGGAAACCTGTCCTTGCTGTGGGTATACGATGGTGCGCTGTTTTCAGCATCATCAACTCGTCTCATTTTGTCGTCACTGCTGGCAAGAGATGCCAGAGTTAACCACTTGGAATGCCTACTCACGCTTACATCGTCGATCGCTAGAGCGGGCGTTTCACCAATCTGACAGGCAGCCTTATGTGATGACATCTCATGCTCATTAAATCGAGAACGCATCATATTCTTTAAGGGCACGGCATTGCTGTGCCTTTACCTTACAGGCCCTTTCCTTTGTTTGGTTGCGCTGTCTCCCTACGCCCTGACCTGTCGCATTCGTTATTTTTAAACTTGTTAAGAAGTAATTGCCAGTTTGCGAACCATTTTCTTGCGGAGTTCATCGGCAACGAGTAAGAGTGGTGGACACAGCAAGAGAGCCAGCCATTGGACTGGAAACAATGGGGCAGTGCCAAAGATGCTTTGTAGCGGTGGTACATAGATGATAGATAGAATCAGCACCCACTCAACCGCAATACCAATCCAGATCAGGCGGTTGCTGAAGAAACCGAGCCGAAAAATGGAGAGGCGTTCCGATCGACAGGTAAACACGTTGCCATCCTGACAGGCAACGATCGCTGCCAGCGTTACAGTCGTTGCCTGATGATAAATTGCCAGCGTGGAGGCCGCAGCGGAGTGGGAAAGAATCGTTGGGGTGATTGCCTGTAGAGCAGCAATACCATAGCCATGTGCCCACCATACTAAAAAGAAGCCCGTCATACCTGCCAATCCTTCAATTAAACCCAGAAAACAGTAGGCACGCAGCATGAGCGATCGATCGAGTAATGATTGCGCTTTTTGGCGGGGCGGTTGTTGCATCGTTCCCTTTTCTGGTTGCTCTGCACCTAAGGCCAGCGCTGGCACCATATCTGTTCCCAGATCAATGGCCAAAATTTGCAGAATTACCAGCGCTGGCGGAATTTTGAGAAAGACCATCGCCAGAAAGGGCAGAAATTCTGCCATGTTGGATGCCAGGATGTAAGTCATGAACTTACGGATGTTTTGATACACCGCCCGCCCCTGTTCGATCGCACCAACGATCGTGGCGAAGTTATCATCAATCAACACAATATCGGCGGCTTCCCGTGCCACATCCGTGCCGCTGATGCCCATTGCAATGCCAATATTCGCCGCTCTCAGGGCAGGCGCATCATTCACGCCATCGCCGGTCACCGCCACAATATGTCCTAAATCTTTGTATGCCTGCACCAGACGTAGCTTTTGCTCTGGCAGCACACGGGCAAACACCAGTCCAGACTGCCAGTGATGCAAAAGCTGGCGCAATTGAGCATCCGAAAGATGTCCCAACTGTTCTCCAGTAATCACTCTGGCTTTGTCGGCCACTAACCCAATGCGACGGGCAATCGCCTCTGCGGTTAACCCATAATCTCCCGTAATCATCGTGACCTGAATCCCAGCCTGATGGCATTGGACGATCGCCTCTGCCACTTCAGGTCGAGGTGGATCCATCATGGCGGTTAAGCCAATAAATGTTAACCCCTGCTCCAGTGCTTCGGCACCCTGTTCCAGAAGTTCCTGACCACCTTGACGCATCGCTACCCCTAGCACCCGATAGCCTCGGCTTGCCAGTTGATCATTTGCAGCGGCAACCTCTGCCCGTTTCGTCTCCGTTAATTCTGTAATGCAGCCATCGTGTAAGAGCGATCGCGACTGCTGTAAAACATCCAGCGGCGAACCTTTGGTCAAAAGCAACTGGGAGGAGTCAGAAACGTGTGGCGTGGAACGATCGATCACTGTTGTAGCGGATGCAGTGGGCAATAGCGGTTGTAGCAGAGGCAGCGAATGATCCGTTTCATCCGGTTTTCCATCCATTGCCACCACCACTGTCATCATGCGTCGATGGGAATCAAAGGGAATTTCCCGTAGGCGAGGCGATTGGTGCTGCAACGTAGCGACATCTAAACCCGCTTTCAACGCCGCCACCAGTAAGGCTGCTTCAGTGGGATCGCCTATTGCCTGCCACTGCGCCGATCCATCGGAGTGCTGTAAGCGGGCATTGTTGCAAAGGGCCGCGCCTGCCAGAAGGAGTTGTACGTGCGGTGCCTGCTTCTGGTCTGGAAACCGCACCTCACCAGTGGGATCGTATCCTTCACCAGTGACTTCAATTTCGGTGGCAGGTACCCAGAGTTTATGAACCGTCATCTCGTTTTTGGTCAGGGTGCCTGTTTTGTCGGTGCAGATAACCGTGATGGCACTCAAGGTTTCCACTGCCGAGAGACGACGCACCAGAGCATTGCGTTTGGCCATGCGCTGCACCCCGATCGCCAGTGCCAGACTCACCGTGGGCAATAACCCTTCAGGTACAAACGCCACAATAATGCCGATCGCAAAGATGAAACTTTCCTTCACGCCCATGCCAACAAGCAAATTGGTGAGCAGGAAAATCACCACGCCCATGCCCAGAGCAATGATGGTAATGATATGAACCACGCGAGTAATTTGCACTTCCAGCGTGCTTGGCTCTCGTTTGACTGTTGCCGTTAAATGCGCCACCTGCCCAAACTCGGTCTGACTGCCTGTGGCATAGACAACAGCCGTGCCGCGCCCCGTGGCAACCGTTGAGCCTGCAAACACAAGATTATCGGCCTCCGATGCCCGCACCTTACTATTGCCATTGACCATCGCGTCAGACGATCGCGGCACAGGAATCGACTCACCCGTAAGCACAGAAACATCCACATAAAAAGACTGGCTTGAGACCAGTCTGGCATCGGCAGAAATGCGATCGCCTTCTTCTAGCTGAATCACATCCCCTGGCACTAGCTCACGTGCTAGTACGGTACGGAGAATCCCATCTCGATACACTTTTACCTGCACTGGCAGCACCCGCCTGAGGGCAGCTAACGCCTGCTCTGCCTGATATTCCTGCCAGAAACTAAAGGCAGCATTAATCCAGATGACCGCCCAAATGGCCCAACCCAACTCCGGTGTACCAGAGATAAACGCCAGAATGCCTGCTACCCAGAGCAACAGCGCCATGAAATGAGTGAGTTGATCCGTAAAGCGCAACAGGAGCGATCGTCGGGTGGGTTCTGGTAATTCGTTGTAGCCAAATTGCTTGAGCTTGAATGCCGCTTCAACATCAGAAAGACCCTGAGCAGAGGTGCCTAAGGTCTGATAGACAGCCTCAGTCGTTAAAGTCCAAAGCGGATTGTGGGCAGTCATAGGCAGTATCCAGTTTTGGTCAGCTAAACCAGTGAGATTGGTTGCCGTTCTGCCCCATCAAGGCTTGCATCCCGATTGTTAATCATCATCTCTCCCTGATCCTAAAAAGACTGATGGTGGAATGTCACTCATGTAACAACCTGAACCGCCCCTCAACCCCAAATTTGGGGAATTCAGAGGGCGAATTTCTCAGGCGTTTCCTTAGGTCAGTGCCATTCGTGCCATCGACTGATGGTGTATCCAGTGGCAAACGGGTCTCAAACTGTGGGAGGGACTGAAGCATTGCGTTAACTTACTCCAGTCAGGCACGGCAGGGATTTATCTGAATTTTGGTTCGCTACATCTTGAATACTGGGAAGAGCGGTGATGCTTGATAGGTAGATCAAGTTCCAGATCTTACTCACAAAATAGTTAAGGTCGATCGGCTTGAGTAAATACGCCTCCACCGCTACGGGCAACGGTTGAGTAAGTCGCGCTAGAGGGCAAGTAGACGTCACCATAATGGGAATCGTTCTGCCAGTGTGGCGCGTAAGGTCTTTGACTCGTTGCAGTAAGGGGTCAACACGTTCGCCCATAAATCTGATTTCACAGACTAAAAGAGCAGGTGTATAACCATTCAGCAGCTCTAAGGCGGCTTTGATGGAGTCAGTGGTGGTAACCTTTGCTCCATAGCATTCCAGCAAGAACGCATGCAATTCCCTGTTGTCACGATCGTTATCCACAACCAGGATTGCCACATCTCTAAACAGGCCAGAATTTGGAGGGAGTGTATGTGCGATCGCCATATTGACAGCCCTGTTGTGATGGAGATTTACTTTGGAATCAAACACTATCAGGCTTTGGCTTGCAGTGGGTGTTGCAATCAAAGCAAGCAGTGACCTCGCTACGGTTGAAAAGACTGATCGGCAGGGCTTTTCAACTCAAACTTTTGCGCCCAGCAGCGTTCTAAAAGTTGAACCAAATCACGATTCCAGCATTGCTCCAGATATTGAGCCGTGCCTTGTCTCCAGAACTGGAATGGGTTCAAGATGACCTTTGTTGAGCTAAAGAGTGGCTGATTCAAAAATTGCCACAGCGTACGCGAAACGTTAATTGAGTGATGAGTAGGTTTCATAAGAAGTAGATTTCAAACAGGACATTAAAGAGGATGTGAAAAGATTAGGAGAAAGAAAAATCTTGAACAAATTGTTGTCGTGTGAGGGGATATCTCAAGAGCAGCCCTTCACCGCTGAACGGATGGTTCTCATCAAGCGGTTGTCCTTCCATCAAGAGGTAAACCTTTGCTGTTGGATCCAGGCTAGTGGCGGTGTAGAGGATTTGAGCCACTCGATAAATCATGGTACTACTACCACCGCCCTGGCTGAATTCATGGGAGAGATTGATGTAAATGCCCTGGGAGGTGACGTTTAAATTCAGTAATCGCGTGCCTGATGGAATGGCACTGTCCCAAGCACCTGTTTTTGGTTGAGACAGCAGATTGATTAGCCCTTCGGTCAGTGCCTGCTCCGGTGACACAGCAGCATTAAGCGCCACCCGTTTAGGCACCAACCGCATTTGCTGCCCATCAACCTTGAGCCCATAAATCTGGGGCTGCAATACCGCCTGTTGTGGGCTAATTGGCGGTGCCGATCGCTCGATCGCCTGTAGAGGAGCACTCTCATGTACTGGTGGAGCAAGACGCTGAGACTGTGGTACGGCTGGCGACAGTAAAACGGGCGCTTTCTCTACCTGGGTAGGAACAGAATGTTGGCGCATGTATGTCGCGATGGCTGACCGCCAGACCCACCAGTTGGTCACACCTGCCACCACAAACAGGAGTAAGGAAAACCCAACGATCAACCGACGATGGGATGGCTGCGTAGAGTGGGTTTTCATGACTACCTCCTGTTTGCACCGATGGCGATCGTCCTCCGGCCAAGGCTCAATTTGTGAGGGAGCGATCGATTGATTAAGCCGTTAAGAATCGTCTCTTGCTGCTCTCAATTGGGTTGAGACTATTTGGCTGTCACGTTGCTAGCTTCTGCCTGGATGCCATTGCCAGTTGGCGTTTTGAGGTCTGCGGCAGCACGAGTATGCACCTTTTCATCAAGTTGGTCATGATGTTGACGCTGTTCCGTCGTGACTTTGCGAGCCTTTTCTGACAGCGTTAGATCAACTTTCGTAACGCTAGAGGGAGAGGCTTCTGCTTTGGGAAGGGTCAGCGTTAGTACGCCATCTTTAAATTCAGATTGCACCTGATGGTGTTTAACCGAAACGGGCAGGGGTACGACGCGCTGAAACTGACCATATTGCAATTCGGAGCGGAAATAGCCTTTCTCTTCAGTGCGCTTTTCTTCTCGATGTTCTCCTGCAATGGAAACCGCGTTTTCGCTGACCTGAACATCCAACTCTTTGGCATCAATGCCAGGAAGCATCGCCTTCAAAATCAGCTCTGTATCGGTTTCCTTCAGTTCGATCGCGGGTGACCAGAGAGCATTCTCCAGGGTTGGGAATTGACCCAACGCACGATCGTGATGCACCAGTTCATCAAATAAGTGGTTCATTTGATGACGCAGAGTATCCAATTCCTTCAGCGGTTGCCAACGAATGAGTGACATATGATTTCCTCTCTTAACGCTGCTTCAAAACGATTGTTTATGGGACAATCTGTTTGTCCATAGCCTTATGGTAGGAAAACAATTTGAGGAATTTGTGAGGGTATGAAAGCGTGTTCTCCTAATCGAGTCAAGACATCAACCCATTTTGATCAGATTATCTAGCTTTTTCAGCAGGGCTTCGATGGTGTAAGGCTTTGCTAAGAAAATGTTAGCGCCTGCCTTCAGTACGGCAGCTTGATTAGAAGGTAAGCCACTGATGGCAAGAATCTTCACGGTTGGATTCATGCGTTTCAATGTTTGGACAACGGTAATGCCATCCATATTGGGCATCATCACGTCAAGCAACACGACCTTGATGTCCTTCTGGTATTGAGCGTAAACAGCGATCGCTTCAATGCCATCACTCGCCGCGAGTGTTTTGTAATGATGCTCTTCGAGCAGCGATCGATTAATGCGTTGTACTGCATGATCATCATCAACAATTAAGATGAGTGCGCCCTTACCCTGCGGCAGCAGATCGGTTGAATGGCTTTCAAGGGTTTGCCCTTCTATGGCGGGTAAATAGACTTGCATTTGAGTACCTTTGCCAACTTCACTGACAACCTGCAAAAAGCCGTCGTAGCTTTTGACGATGCCCAGGACGGTGGAAAGCCCCAAACCTGTGCCTTGATTGAGTGCTTTGGTGGTGAAGAATGGGTCAAACATGCGATCGCGCACCGCAGGAGCAATCCCCATGCCAGTATCAGTAATCGTCAGCAGGACATAGTCTCCAATCCGAGCATCCAGATGCATTTGAGCAAAGAGGGCGTCAACCGTGCAGTTTTGGACGGTAAGGGTGAGAACACCCCCCTGCGGCATCGCATCGCGCGCATTGACACACAAGTTCATCAACACCTGATGCAGATGGGTTGAGTCGGCTGAGACGAGCCGGAGCGGTGAATCGCCCAGATCCTCGCGAATTTGGATTGTTTTAGGAAAGGTTTGCCGAATGACTGTGATCACTTCTTGGATGACGGGGGCAACGTCCATGGGCTTGCGATCGCCAGCAGTGCCACGGGTAAAGGTCAGAATTTGTTTGACCATGCTAGCGCCCCGTTTAGCGCTGTCTTCTAAGATTTGCACCAACTGGAGTGCTTCTGTATTCAGCGTGACCTCCTTCATGCGGATGAGCTGAGCGATCGTCAGGATCGGGGTCAGCACGTTATTGAGGTCATGGGCAATCCCGCTGGTTAGGGTACCCAGGCTTTCCAGCCGTTGAGCATGGTAGAACTGCGCTTCCAGCTGTTTTTTCTGCGTAATGTCGGAGCTAACGACCAGGATGGCTAGCGGTTGCCCTGCGTCATCGTAAACCAGCGTCCAACGGGCCTCCACCGTGATTGGCTGGCCCGCTTGCGTGACTTTGTGCATTTCACCCTGCCATAGCCCCCGGTGCAGCAGCGTTTCCACAATGACGGCGACCTGGTTGGGCTCCTCCTGTAAGAGCTCAACTGCATTCTGACCGATCGCGTCTGCGGCCCGCCATCCATAAATCCGCTCGGCACCCTGATACCAGTAGAGAATGCGATGGTCTAAAGTACGGACAAAAATAGCATCCGAGGCAATGTCCAACAAAGCGGCCTGCTCACGAATGGTTTGTTCCGTTTTGAGGCGTTCGGTAATATCGTTAATCAGCGCCAGAGCAGCCTGTCTCCCCTCGAAGGTAATGGCATGTGCTACGACCTCAACATCAATCATGCTGCCGTCTCGCTTTAAGTGCTTCCAAACGCCAAAGTAGGTTTGCTCAAACGCAATGGTGTCGACTACCTGGCGGAGTCGTTCGCGATCCCGTTCGGGGCGGATATCCGCGATCGTCATGCCCAGAAACTCTTCTCTGGCATAACCATAATGCTTGATCGCCGCCTGATTGACCGTGAGAAACTCCAGCGTCTCCAAGTCGTAGACCCACATGGGCTGGGGATTATGCTCAAACAGCAACCGATAGCGAGCTTCCGACTCCCGCAGTTCTGCTTCTGTGCGCTCGCGTTCGAGTAGTTCGCGACGGGTTTGCTGGTAGAGTTCCGCTTGTTGAATGGCAATGCCCACTTGATTCGACAACTGTTGTAGTAGCTCAATGTCTTCGGGTTGCCACTGGCGTACGGTGGCACATTGATGGGCAATGAGCAATCCCCAGAGGCAGTCTTCTGTCGACTGGTGGTTCTGCATGATGGGCACAACCAGGTTGGCCTTAACCTGAAAGTGCGCCAAAAACTCAGCGTAACAGGGCGTGATGCCACTGGTTTCCAAATCATGAATCACTGAGACTCGTCCCTGGCGATACGGCTCAATGTAGCGATCGGTAAAGCAATCATCATGAATTTTGTTGCCAAGCAACGCGCCCCAACCCGGTGCAACGGCTTCTGCAACGACAATACCTTCCCAATTGGGCTGAAAGCGAAAAATAATGATGCGATCAGTTTGAAGTGCCTGCTGCACCTGATCCACCGTCAGCTGCAAAATGCTCTCTAACTCAAGGGTTTGGCGAATGGTGCGCGACATTTTAGCAACCAGATGTGCGCGTTCCAATTGCTGTTGCACGGCTGTTTCGGTCTGTTTGCGAGCCGTGATGTCGGTGTTAACGGCTGTCACCAGCCAACAGTCTGCCTCGATCTGCTGAGTAGTATAAGTGCTTGAAAACCAGCGCACTGAATCATCTTTGCAGCGAAACCGATACTCAGCCGTGGTCGTGCGTGTGGCAAAAAAATCATGGAAGAGAGGCATGAGAATTGCTTCGCGATCGTCAGGCAGCACACGCGACAACCAAAACCGTTTGTCTGCCATTAACTCTGGCTCAGTGTAGCTAAACAGCGCCTCGCATCCAGCAGACCAGTACTCATATTCCCAATCCTGGTTGGCAAAAACGCGAAAGCTAGAGATTGCGGTGAAGGCACTGTCAAGGATGCCTCGGAGTTTGGTCTGAGAGGAGTACAAAGCGCGTTCAAGCTGCTTGCGATCGGTCATATCTCGCAGTATCGCGAGATGGAGATCAGGGATAAAGTGTGCGATCGCAGTTAACTCAGCCTCACACACCGACCCATCAGGACGATGCAAGCAAAAGATCCCTTTAATCTGTCCTTGTTGTCGAAACTGCTGCCAAAATGGCTCCACGTCCACTGTTGGATCAGCAAAGTCTGCCAGAGTTGAGTGCAGGAATGCCTCATACGAAACCCCAAACAACGAGCAAGCAGCCGGATTAGCATCAACAAAACGTCTCTCATCGTCCACGATAACGATCGCATCCAGTGCATGCTCAAACAGTGCCTGCCATCGGTGCTGTTGCGTTTGCAGTTGGTCATTAATCTGGAGCCGTTCAGCCGTATGATCGGCCATTTGCCCCTCCAGGTGACTGTGGGCTGACTGCAATCGCTGTTCCATCTGTTGTCGCTGCTGCACATCGCGCAGCAGCCATCGCAAGCCGGTTGTTTGGCGCTGCTGATCCTGGATCGCTGAAACGGCAACCAGCACTGGGATCGGCTCGCCGCGACGGGGTTGTAAGGTAACTTGCCAGCTCGGTTCACGATCGCTCTGCCCCAACCGCAGACCCTCCAGGCGCGTGTGAAACGCTACGAGATCAGCTTTCGCCACAAAGTTCATCAGTGATTGCTCAAGCAAATGATGCGAACCGCAGGATTCTACACCCAGTAAAGCCACCGCAGCACGATTTGCTGCTTGAATGCGTCCCTGACAATCAGTCACGAGATAGCCATCGGGTGCAAACTCAAATAAATCCAGGTAGCGTTGTCGCTCTTGCTCAACCGCATTGTGTTTCAGTTCTAATGCTTCATTTTGCTGGCGCAGTTCCTTCAATGTATTGCGTAAGGCTTCATTCATCGCTTGCAGTTCAGCGCTTTGAGGGACTGTTAGCGACCCCTCCGCCTGGGCAGCAACCTCAGACGAGTAAAGGGGGTTCAGCTGATAACCCGTGCCGTAAACCGTCTTAATCAAATTTTTGGGAGCGCCCATTGCCTTTAATTTGTGCCGCAGTTCCTTGATGTGCACCCGCACGGCTTCCTCTCCAGGAGAATCAACTGAATTCCAGGCATGTTCTAGAATTGATCCCGCACTGAAGACCCGCTGCGAATTGCGCAGGAACAACTCCAAAATGGCATACTCTTTGGGTGTGAGAGAGAGCTGATGAGTAGCATAGGCCACCTGACGCCTACTGGGATCGAGCGAGAGATTACCCCAGGTCAAAATTGGTTGGTTGGTCAAATCACCGCGCCGTAACAACGCCTGTACTCGCGCTATTAACTCTTCAGAGTCAAACGGCTTCACCACATAATCATCCGCGCCCGCATTCAGGGCGATAGCCTTTTGCGAGCCGCCGCCTTGCCCCGTTAGAAGCAAGATCGGAGTCTGAAAGCCTTTATTTCGTAGCCGTTTACAAAGACTAATCCCATCCAGCTTTGGAAGGCCTACATCCAGCAAAATCAGGTCATACTCAAACGCATTCGCCATCTGCAACCCGGCTTCTCCATCTGCTGCCATATCAACCGAGTAGTTGAAGTTAGAAAGCAAGAGCTTTAAAGTCTGAGCAACGATTGTTTCATCTTCTACAACCAGAATCTTCATGATGGCATTGAAGGCTATCTGCCGTTGGTGTTGAACTGATCGTCGTTTTTATCGGTAAGCTCAGATGGTTGTTGAGCTTCGAAGATGCAAGCGCTTTGGCGATGGAGACCAAAGATATTCACTCTATCGTCCTGCGCTCAAACGGTTTACTATCGCCAGGAAGCAAATCACATTTTGATGAAGCGTTTTCCAGAAGTCCTTTGCTGAAAGCTAGATTTGATCATACTCTCATCCTCACAATTTCCTTACAACTGATCGTTAAAACTATTCACAAGCTATTCAGCAGCTACTTTGCGCCAGATACTTTCATCGGGTGTGCTTTCTGAGGTTAATCGTCACGCCTTACTTGATAGCGGTAATACTTTGGATAGCCACCGATCGTAATCGTCACGCACTTCTACATAAACATCAGCCTGTATCCAGTACTTTCATTCACAGGTAAATGAAGTTTATGGTTGCTGACATTGCTCGCATAACGAAACATCCACTCCCATTCCTGTCCGATCCTATAAGTGACGATGATGTAATCATGCTAGGCACAGGACACAACGGCTTGGTCACTGCGTTGTACCGGCACGGACAGGCTATAAAGTGCTGTTACTGGAGCGAACGGCGAGGAATACAGTCTAGCCTCAGGAATTTTCACTTCTGACATGTGGCTACCCGACGCAGCGGGCGCGAAAGTCTCCACCAACCAGCCCACCCCTGTCCCTCAGTAAGAACGCCGCCAACCCAGAGACCAGGCCAATGAGACAGGTTTCTGCAATGGCTAAAGCTCAATGTTGACATTCAATCATGAAAATTGCATGAAATTTTGCTCGTTCAAATGATGGAAAGCATATTCCATCGACAGAGAGACGTTGCGATCGCGTATCGCTTTTACTCTAAATCATTAGCGATGGTTAGCCCTCGCAAACAACCTTGATGGAGAACGTGAATGATGACTTCGGGCACACAGCTTTGGCTATGGATTGCCTTCATTGGCATGACAATTGGTTCTGTGATTTTTGGCTTGAAAGCCGCCGCTCAACGACGCAAAGAAGGCATGGAATTTGCCCTGACCAGCTTCTTCATTACGCTTTGGGCTGCCTCAATGTATTTGAGTATGATTTTAGGTGAAACGGTTCTTTTTAACTTTAAGGGGCAACACACGCTGTTTTGGGGACGCTATTTAGACTGGGTGATCACAACGCCCCTCCTGTTGTTAGATCTGGGTGTGATTGCTGGTGTTCGTCCTAAATTGATAATGGGTGTGATGGCGGCTGATGTTTTCATGATTGTGACTGGCATCATTGCTACGCTGGAAGGCTCACCCACTAATTACCTCTGGTATGTGATTAGCTGCGGTGCCTTTCTGGCGATTCTCGGCGCACTGTTGACCGAGTTTGCTCATACGGCTCGTCGTCGCAATGGCAAGATTAACCGACTGTTTCAGACTCTACGTAATACCCTGATCGGATTGTGGTTTTGCTATCCCATCGTCTGGATTTTAGGCGCTGAGGGTATACGGTTTCTGACAGTTGAAACCGAGACGGCTTGCTATGCCCTGCTTGATTTGGCTGCTAAGGTTGGCTTTGGCTTCATTCTGACCTCAGCCAGTCAGGATGTCTTAGCTCAGGCAAGTAACCGCGATCGCATCCTTGAAACGGCTCACGCTTATATGGAAGAGCCTACTCACCGCTAGTTCAGGTTATTTCTTATTTCTGATCCAGGGGTAGCCGCACTGTAAACGTGCTGCCCCTGCCGATCTGGCTTTGTACATCAAGGCTGCCCTGATGTTTCTGGACAATGGCCTGCGCGATCGCCAGTCCCAGCCCTGATCCGCCAGTTTGTCGCGAGCGATCAGCTTGGACGCGGTAGAAGCGATCGAAAATATGGGGTTGATCTTCGATGGCAATGCCCATGCCCGTATCGCGCACTTGAATGATCGCGTAACTTTCACTCTTATTCAGCGTCACAATCACGTTGCCACTTGCAGGCGTGGCTTGAATGGCATTATCAATCAGATTGCTCACGAGGCGGTAAAGTTGCTCTTCATTGCCCACAACCACCACAGGTTCTGATACTTGCATTTGAGCCGTGAGCGTCACTTGAGCCGCGATCGCCAGCGATGCAAGTTCTTCAACCAGATCATGAATGAGATCGTTTACACAACAACCCGTTTCTAGAGGGGCTTCTTGCCTCTCTAAGCGAGTCAACAGCATTAAATCTCGCACAAGTTGAGACAGTCGGAGGTTCTGACGCTTGAGTGTGGTCAGCAGGGAATTCTCTACGTGAAGTGCAGGAGTTTGGGACGATTGGGTTTGGAGCAGCGCCGCTTCGATCGTGGCTTGCATGGCCGCTAGCGGAGTCCGTAGCTCGTGAGCAGCATCAGCCGTAAATTGGCGCATTTGTTCATAGGAACGGTAGATGGGTTGCATCGCTAACCCTGCCAGCCACCAACTTGACAAACCAATCAAGATCAGGGCAACTGGACATCCTAACAGTAGCGTCAACCGTAGGGCAGCCAGATGCTGCTCCTGATCCGCCAGCGATCGCCCCACTTGCAGGTATCCCCACAACTGCTTTTGGGATTGGAGTGGTAAGGATATTTGACGAAAGCGTTTCCCCGCGGGTGTGGTTACCATGAGCCAACGCGCTGAGCCATCCGTAAGGGGTAATTGATCCAGAGATAAGCCCGCGATCGCGATCGGCTCATGGGGTAATCTCGCCAGCCGTAGATAATAGCTGACAGGCGCAACGGAAGCCGAAATCGGCTGCCTGGTCGTAGATCGAGTAATACAGTTTGCTTGGGTCTGACACAATTCAAACGAAAGCCGTTGTGCTAATTGCCGCAGTTGTCCTGGTTGTTGCAGCGTGGGTTCAATACTGTCGTGAATAGCATTGGCGACCGATTCTAACCCTTGATCGATCGTTTCCTGCGATGCATGGGCAACCACTTGATATACGCCCAAGCCACACAAGCCGAGGATGCAACCCATGACACCCGCGTACCAGCCCGCTAGTTGCAGGCGCGTGCGGTGAAACAGTCGGTTCTGGCACATCATCGGCTATTGGGTATTGAGACGGTAGCCCACACCGTAAATATTTTCAATCAAAGGACGATCGTTGTCATCACCCAGTTTTCGCCGCAAGAGCCGAACCTGAGCCGCTACCACATTACTCATGGGTTCTTCTCCAAGCTCCCAAAGCTGATGCAAAATTTGGTCACGGGTCAGAATTTGATTGGGATGTTGCATCAAGTATGCCAGCAGTTGAAATTCTTTGGCTGTGAGCACCACGTGATGGGTCTCACCCTGTAAGCCAACCTGAGTCACCGCATGGGTCGCATAATCCAATGAGAGCGTCCCAACCTGTAACTGGCGCGGCTGAAAGTGAGGCGCTCGGCGTTGTAAGGCACGCAACCGTGCCAACAGTTCGGGCATCCCAAACGGTTTCACGAGGTAATCATCGGCTCCGCTATCCAACCCGATAATTTTTTCTTCCATTCGCTCTTTTGCCGTCAGCATCAGTATCGGCAGGGGACTTTGTTTGCCTCGCAAGCGTTTACATAGTTCAATCCCAGAGAGTCCTGGTAGCATCCAATCAAACACGGCAAGGGTATACTGTATCCAACTCGTCTCCAGATAACTCCACGCCTGATGACCATCTAAAAACCAGTCAACAACGTAGGCTTGGTGGGTGAGTGCCTGTTTAATGGCAACCCCTAAGTCTGGTTCATCTTCAACCAAGATCAATCGCATTGGCCAACAGTGCCATGTTCAGTATTGGGAATCTGAATCCATTCTAATGATCATCTGATAGTATTTTTGCCCAGCATCGGACGATCGCGACTCCCATCACCACACTGCCCCAAATGCCAACCGCTTGAGCCACCTGCTTCAGCTCCAAAAGAAGTGCTGTCCAATCCTAATATCGATTAAACGCTCAAACACAATGAATGCTTGGTTTGACAAAATTGATAATTGCATGTATCCGCATAGATATTGATCAATCTAACAGTGGAGGCTCACTGCATGAGCGGACTTGAAACCAAAATCCCCCCACCCATTATTGCTGTCCTCTTTGGGCTGGGTATGTGGGTGCTTGCCATCAGGCTTCCAGTGGTTGAGGTCAGCAGTGTCCGTATCGTTGCGGCAGCAGTCATTGCGATCGCGGCAGCAGTCTTCGCGCTGCTCGGTATTGTTTCCTTTAGGCGAGCAAAGACAACCATCAACCCAGTCAATCCAGAAAAGGCGTCGTCTCTTGTTAGCTCCGGTATTTATGGAATCTCGCGCAACCCAATGTACGTTGGCTTAGCCCTTTTACTGGTGGCATGGGCGGTCTATCTAGCTTCTCTATGGTCATTGATTGGTGTGTTGGGTTTCATCCTCTACGTGAACCGATTCCAAATCACACCAGAAGAACGGGCACTCACGACATTATTTGGTGATGAATTTGTAAGCTACCAGGCAAAGGTGCGCCGGTGGCTGTAAAGCACAGCAATGACAATGAACAATCCATCTTATCAAGCTAGGTTTGCTGGCGTGAGCCAAGTTCCTGCAACCTGTATGGGATTGCATATTCGTCGAGCGTCACGCATTATCAGACAGGTATATGATGCAGCCTTGTGTCCGATGGCACTGGTGGCCAACTAATTTACCCTGTTGGTCACGCTTCATCTGTTTGAATCTGTACCCATCACTCAGTTGGCTCAAGAGCTGTCTCAAAATCGGTTGGAACTCAAAATCGGTTGGAACTGGCAGGACTGGGAAAGACTAGCGCCTCTGGATTATGCCGTTCCGTGCATCGCTTTGAGTAGAGTCTGGAGCGATCGATTGTGGGCAGATTCAATTTTGTAGAGATGTTAAGTTTTTCAAAACAATTCATTTTAGGTGTCCAAAGACAAATTTTATAGACTAATCTGACCTTATCAGAACTCATAACGAGTATGACTTGATGTTAGGCCAGTACAACAAGCTAATGACAACAGGCGGCTGTGCGGCTGTCATTAGGATGGGCATACGCTCTGTCCAGCAAAAACGTCAGGCAGATACGAAGAGGAAAACACACCACAATACTCAACAGGAGACGCTATGAGCAGCGAAAGCGGATGCCCGTTTACGGGTGGCGGTCGGAAACAGGTTCGTCATGTGCCGACCAATCGAGAATGGTGGCCGCATTATTTGAATCTGAGCATCCTCCACCAGCACTCACCCCATGCCAATCCAATGGGTGATGAGTTCAACTACGCGGAGGCGTTCAAGACGCTTGATTTAGCGGCCCTCAGGGCAGATATTTTCGAGCTGATGACCACCTCTCAAGACTGGTGGCCAGCCGACTACGGCCATTATGGGCCGCTCTTCATCCGGATGGCCTGGCACAGCGCCGGTACCTACCGGATTGGTGACGGTCGCGGCGGGGCAGGCTCGGGTAGCCAGCGGTTTGAACCCCTTAACAGTTGGCCCGACAATGCCAACCTCGACAAAGCGCGGATGTTGCTTTGGCCCATCAAGCAGAAATACGGCAAGAAAATCTCGTGGGCTGACCTGATGATCTTTGCGGGCAACTGCGCCCTGGAATCGATGGGCTTTAAAACGTTGGGCTTTGCTGGTGGGCGCGTGGACGTCTGGCAGCCGGAGGAAGATATCTATTGGGGATCTGAGAAAGCCTGGCTTGGCAATGAGCGTTACGAGGGCGATCGCGTGCTGTTGAATCCTCTCGCAGCCGTTCAAATGGGCCTGATCTACGTGAACCCAGAAGGTCCAGACGGCGAACCTGATCCCATCGGTTCAGGACGCGATATTCGCGAAACCTTTGGTCGGATGGCAATGAACGACGAGGAGACCGTCGCGCTCACTGCCGGTGGACATACCTTTGGCAAATGTCACGGTGCGGGCGAAGCGACCCACGTTGGGGCTGAGCCTGGAGGAGCCACCATCATCGATCAGGGTCTCGGCTGGAAGAGCACTTTCAACACGGGAGTGGGCGTCGATGCGATCACCAGTGGTATCGAAGGTGCATGGACTCCCACGCCGACGCAGTGGGACAACAGCTACCTCGAAACCCTGTTTAAATATGACTGGGAGCTGACGAAGAGCCCTGCTGGTGCATGGCAATGGAAGCCTAAGGGCGATGCTGGTGCGGGTACGGTGCCCGACGCTCACGATCCATCAAAACGGCATGCGCCCATGATGACCACGGCAGACATGGCCATGAAGATGGATCCCATCTACAACCAGATTGCGCAGCGTTACCGCGACAACCCGGATGAGTTTGCAGAGCAGTTTGCCAAGGCGTGGTTCAAGCTGACGCACCGCGATATGGGACCCCGATCGCGCTACCTCGGTCCAGAGGTGCCTCAGGAAGAGTTCTTGTGGCAAGACCCCATCCCCGCTGTCGATCATGAGTTGATTGATGAGCAGGACATCGCCGCTCTCAAAGCCAAGCTTCTGGCTTCTGGGTTGTCTATTTCCCAACTGGTTTCCACTGCTTGGGCATCGGCATCCACGTTCCGCTGCTCTGACATGCGCGGTGGGGCAAACGGGGCACGCATTCGTCTCGCACCACAGAAAGATTGGGAGGTCAACCAACCAGAGCAACTGGCAATGGTGCTGCAAACCCTGGAGGGGATCCAGCAGGAGTTCAACCGTTCGCAGTCTGGCGGCAAAAAGGTGTCGATCGCTGATCTCATCGTGCTGGGCGGCTGTGCAGGCGTTGAACAGGCGGCGAAGAATGCTGGTCACGATGTGGCAGTGCCCTTCAAGCCGGGACGCACCGATGCGTTGCAGGAGAAGACAGATGTTGAGTCCTTCGCCGTACTCGAACCAACTGCCGATGGGTTCCGCAACTACACCAGCGGTAAACACAGCGAATCGCTTGAAGAACTGCTGGTCGATCGGGCGCAACTCCTGTCTTTGTCTGCTCCTCAGATGACGGTTCTCCTGGGTGGCTTGCGCGTCTTAGGTGCAAACGTTGGCGGGTCTAAGCACGGCGTCTTTACCCATCAGCCAGAGACGTTGACCAATGACTTCTTCGTAAACCTGCTCGACCTGGGCACGACGTGGAAGGCGACGTCTGAAGCAGAATATGAGTTTGAGGGGAGCGATCGCAAAACGGGCGCTCCTAAATGGACGGCTACCCGCGTTGACCTCATCTTCGGCTCGAACTCGCAGCTTCGTGCCCTGGCAGAAGTTTACGGCGCTGAAGATTCCCAGCCGAAGTTTGTGCAGGACTTTGTGGCGGCGTGGGACAAGGTGATGAACCTCGATCGCTATGACCTTCGCTCTGTTCAGGCGACAAGCTCTGCGAGAGGTTTCTAGGTATCATTGCAGTCGAGGGTTGGATGATCGGTTGAGGTCATCCAACCCTGTGGCAAGCCTGGATACAAGTGGACGCCAAAAGTAAAAATGAGGGTGGTGTTTTAAGACAAGTTGAAACGCCACCTTCGCTTTAGCCCCTTACGTCAAAGCTACTGATCGCTCCAAACAACTAACGCCCCACAAGCTTTACTGAGCATGCTCTGGCTTCCTACTTGCCATTCTTGTTGTCATGAGCGCTCTTAAGGGATTAAGAGCCATAGCTGTTGAAAGCTTCAGATGAATAATTACCGGCGTTACCGCTTCCTGGGCGGCTTCGTCAAGCCCCATCGATCCAGGTTAGCCTCCAACTGCTTGATAAATTGGACGTCCTCTTGAGGCAGCGGACAATTCGTACTGCCAAACGTTTCCTGCTTCAGGTGAGAAGACTCAAACACCGCAAACGCTTGCCGGAATGCCTCCGGTGCCGTTGCGATCGGTGCCTCAAAATGGCAGGGAATCAGTCGTTCAAAGTCCCAACTAGCCACTTGATTGGCCCAGTCCAGCACTGCTTGAGGGTCATGGTCGAGGATGAAAGTCTGCAGCAGCGGAGCCACTAGAGGACGGCCCAGCCCGCGCAGCGACTCAAACGATCGCTCCCAACCCGGTCGCCACTGAAAGGGAAACAACCCAAAGTAGGCTTTTTTAGCATGAGTGGGGGCGCGCCACCCGTCTCGGAGTGTCTGGATCAGCCCGATCGTCCTGAGGGTACCCGGCTGAAAGTAGAGGGCAAACAAAGCAAGGCGCTGCCAACCCCGTTGACGCTTTGCCTCAGTATCCTCGATCGGCTCCATTGCACTATCCCGCGCATGGAAGAGTAGGGGATAGGGGTCTAACTGTAGGATCGCAGGTGGGTGTTCTGGGACAGACAGCACCGTATCTGTGACCAGCACGGTGCGCGATCGCTTGTGCCAGAATGCCACTTCGCCAAAGGCGCCCTGACCCAAATTGATGTCTAGAAGTGCGTAGTCAAAGTCATCAGCAAAGGGCGTTTCGGCACTATGCGCTGGCAGAATGTGGGTGCGTTCACGTGGAAAACCGAGCCAAGGCAGAGGGAGATTGAGTGGAAAACTCCACTGATGGGGCGTTACATAGATGTGCGCTTGAGGAAAGCACCGGGCAAAGGGTGGTACGAAGACTTTATGTTCCAGCCCCGAAGCCGTCGGCAGGATGATGTAACGGACGGCTCCATGACTGGCTTCTAGTTCTTGAACTAATTGAAGACACTCTTGTGTGGGCGCGATCGGCGCATAGACGAGTAAGCCACCGGCTGCGAGTTTCACCACAGTCATCCGAATCGGCACCACCGTGTAGAGAATGCCCTGCAACTGGTCAAACGTCCAAATCGTTTCGGGTACAACCTCTTGGCGCACGGTGCGGCGACGCTGATAGGGATAGAGCGGCACCAGAAACCAGAACCACCAGGACTGCGCTTTATCATTCATCGTGTCCATCGCTTGCTCCGACATGAGCGGTAGCTTCACTACGGTTGGCTTCACGCGACGACTCCCAAGAGTACAACAACAGCCTCCTGTCTTTCATTGTAATCATGTGCTGCGATCTAGAAGTTTTTCATTCGGCTTCAGCTTTTTGGTTAAGCCATACGGCAAAACGGGGACGATCGCCTTTTTAGATTTAAGCACTGATGATTAAATGTGTTGCGATCGCCACTGATACCACTGACATTTCCGCTGCCGATGAATTTGCTCAAAAAGTTTTCTTTTCTGATCAACAGATCCATTGATCAAACGGCATCATCATGTGGAAGGCTTGATTAACACCAGGATTGTTCACCGGGAGGATTGTGCAGCAGTTCCCGAATATTGGCTTCGATTACCCGGTAACCGACATTACCATTCAGCCTCTGCCGCCCTTCATTAAAAATCAATGTAGGGCTAACTACTACTGTATGTTCTTTTACCAGGTCAAAGTCTTTGGAGAGTTGAGCGTAGGCCTCGCCACTATCAATTTGCTCTTGAATGGCGGCGATCGGCAGTCCTAGCTTTTCTGCTAGGGCAAATTGCACTTTGCGGTCAGAAACATTTGCCAATTGGGTAAAAAACGCTTCCCGAAACGTCCAAATCGCTTTCTCAAACATGTTGTCTGCTTTTGGAACGACACCTTTCTTTTCCAATAGTTGAATCGCATGGAGAAACAGGTGGCAGGAGGTGGAGGAAGAGGGTACTATATCAGCCCAGATATCGGGATGAATAGTAATGTGATCAAACTTTTTAACAACCTCATGAACATGGTCACTATAGCCTTTGAAGCCACCGCGATCGCGCCAACGATTTTCTAACTTTTCACGGGCATTGCCAAAGACGGGAACGAAGTGGGGTGCGATCGCAACCCTGTCTCGAAAGGTGGTTTTCAACTCATCCAGACGGATCTGAGCGATATAAGCCCACACACAGAGAATATCGGAAAAGTAGGAGATATGAATAGGTTCCATTAGTTTAGCTAAATTGTAATTTCAATGATTAAACATTTGCCAAAGATACACATTAGCGTTTATCTTCTAATCTTTAAATCGGCTCAACCATCGTGTTAATCAGGCTAGCAATTGCGCATCATGTGGTCGATCACACGTTGAAAATCTTGAAAAAACCCATGCCTTTGTACATAAAGCTTATTCCAATACACCTTGTTCGATTTAGGAGGATCAAAAGGATAAAAGGGTAGACATTGGTTGTCTTCAAGGCTTTTGATCTGCTTCTTTAAGACTTCTATATCGTTCCCTTCGTGTTGCTCAAGCTTCAACCTTAATCTTTTATAATTGTAGTTGTATCCTAATTGCTTTACAAGATCACCATGATCAATCAAGGCATGATTTTTGCCAAACCAGTTCATTGCAACACAATCATCAAATGCAATTAAAGGGTTTTTACGAAAATCCTTGGGGTATATACCATCAACGAATTCTCCTGGAAAATTAAACAGGCTGAAAACAAGATCAAAATCTATAACATCTTCTTTTATAAGAAGCCCTAGCATTTCGTAAAAATTATGTAAGCTTCTATATTCTTTGAAGCTTTCAGAATAAAAAATATCTATTCCCCTCCCATAACGACCAACCAGATAGTCGCAGAAGTTTGATTTTTTAACTACCAACTTATATTGGTTTTTGGGCTTGAGAACAGTGGTTGTTTCGTGTGCTATATCCCCTTGATATTTCTTAATAATTTCGCCAAAAGTGCCGTAGGTAGAAAGCTGAGATATTTTTTCAGCTCTTTCTTCTCTAATCTGCTTATTCATGGCAAATTCTAAGATTTGATAGATTTGCAAAATGCCGGGCGCAGCAATTAAAGCAAGAAGAGATTTTATGCTGATAAGATGCCTATTTTTGTTAAAGAAGTCTTTTGTGTTTTTGAAAAAACTTGGTTTTTGTGAGGAGGTCATTGTTCGATAACTCAGAGATGAATTGAATATAAATCAGGTGTTTATATCAAAAGTTTTCTCATTTAATTTCTTGCCTTTATTCTAAATTTCTTTACAGGATGCTCGAAAATTTTGACAAATCGAAGTCGAAACGATCGACTCAAGCCTATCTTCTATCGATTACGGGTAAGTGCTACATCAGTCATTGGATTGGCGCACTAGATTCTTTACTAATGAGAGATAGTTTGGCTTCAGCATCTATATCCATGTTTTGTAGAGTGCCTTTGCGGTTGCGCCAGAGTTTGTAGTAGAGGATGGGAACCGCCGATCGCGACAGTAATAGGGAGGCGACTTCACCTGCCATGAGCGAGATGGCTAAGCCCTGAAAGATGGGGTCAGTGAGAATAATGGCTGAACCTACTACTACAGCGGCAGCAGTGAGCAGCATGGGACGAAACCGAACGGCTCCTGCGTCGATCACGGCTTCTTCTAAGGGCATGCCTTCTTTCAGTCGTAGCTCAATAAAGTCCACCAGAATGATCGAGTTCCGCACTACAATACCCGCTCCGGCAATGAAGCCAATCATGGATGTGGCTGTAAAGAAGGAACCCATCAACCAGTGGGCAGGCATAATGCCAATCAGCGAAAACGGAATGGCTGCCATGATCACGAGGGGGGTGGTAAATGATTGGAACCAACCCACGACCAGAGCATAAATCAGCACCAGCACCACCGCAAAGGCAAGGCCCAAATCGCGGAAGACTTCGTAGGTGACTTGCCATTCACCATCCCATTTAATGGCATAGGTTTCATTGGTCGGCGGTTGTTCTGTTAGGTAGGTCTGAACGTTTGCACCTGTTGGTGGCACCAGTTTGTCAATCTGGGGTTGCAGATTGAGCATGGCATAGACTGCGCTTTCCACCCGGCCGGAAACATCCCCCAGAACATAGACAACGGGCTGTAGATTTTTGTGATAAATACTGGTGTCTGCCGTAGTCGTTTCTGTTTTCACCAGAGCACTCAAAGGGACTAAATTACCATTCGCTTCCTTGAGGTTGAGGGCTTTTAGATCATCCAGGCTGGTACGGCTTGATTGGCTGAAGCGCAGATTAATCGCCACATCCTCACGGGCCTTTTCATCGTGGAGTAGCCCGACATTCTGCCCTGATAACGCCATTTGCAAAACGTCTGAAATTTGGGTGGGGCTGATGCCATTCAAAGCGGCTTTTTCACGATCGATGACCAACCGATAGTCAGTTTGCGGTGCTTCCACGTACCAGTCCACATCGACAACCCCATCCGTTGCGTTATATAGATCACGAATTTTGGTGGCGAGGTCAATTTGTCCTTGATAATCGGGGCCATACACTTCCGTCACCAGCGTTTGCAGCACTGGAGGCCCCGGCGGAATTTCAGCCACTTGAATCCGGGCATTGTAGCGATCGCCAATTTCTTTCAGTTTGGGACGAATCGCTTTGGCAATGTCATGGCTCTGACGATGGCGATCGCCTTTTGCCAAAAAGTTCACCTGAATATCGGCAATATTGGCACCCGATCGCAAGAAATAATGTCGTACCAACCCGTTGAAATTGTAGGGAGAAGACGTGCCGACATAACTTTGATAATGAATGACTTCTGGGACAGTAGCGAGGTATTGCCCCATTTCTTTCGTTGCTCTGGCAGTCTGCTCCAGTGTCGTGCCTTCTGGCAGGTTCACGACTACCTGTAATTCGCTCTTATTGTCAAACGGCAGCATCTTGAGAATCACCAGCTTAAAGCCTGCTAGCCCGCCGACAATGAGCACCAGCGCCAACACCGTTGCCACCAAAAATGTGGTTCCTCGGCGCGGATAATGCACCAATGGAAGCATAAACCGACGATATAGCTGACTGAGTGCATCCTCGCCGTGACCATGAGCCGCATGGCTGGCACCACTGAACACTCGCATTGTTGTCCAGGGCACCACGATGAAAGCGACCAAAGCTGAAAAGATCATGGCCGCCGAAGCACCCAGCGGGATGGGTAGCATATAAGGACCCATCAAACCGCCTACAAACGCCATGGGCAGGATCGCTGCAATGACCGCTAAGGTTGCCAGAATGGTAGGATTACCGACCTCATCTACCGCTTCTAAGACAATCTGTTGCAACGTGCGCCGACGATTAGTAGACAGTTGCAAGCGCGTTTTATTTTCAGGTAATTGCAGATGACGACCCACATTTTCCACCACCACGATCGCATCATCCACCAGAATCCCAATCGAGAAAATCAGCGCAAAGAAGGTAACTCGGTTCAGTGTGAAGTGATAGAAAACAAAGCTGGCAAGGGTTAGCGACAAGGTGACAGGAATGGAAACGGCCACCACCATAGCCTCTTTTCTGCCCATCACAAACCACATCAACAGCGTCACAGAAGCCACTGCAATGAGCATATGAAACAGCAGTTCATTCGATCGTTCGGCGGCGGTTTCACCGTAGTCCCGCGTGACGGTGAGGTGAACATTGTTGGGAAGGTAGTTGCGCTTAATTTGATCGAGTTTATGCAGCACATGATGAGAAACTTGAATCGCATTGGCTCCAGAGCGTTTGGCGATCGCGATCGTGACGGCTTCAGTTTCGCCAGTGGACTGCTCTGGTTTTGTCTGCTTCGTTTCGGGGTGCTTTCCCTGTCCAAAGAACACATAGCTGGCAGGTTCTTCTGACCCATCGGTGACGGTTGCCACATCACGCAAATACACTGGTTGATTGTTAGCAACTGCAACGACCAGTCCTTTTGCCTCTTCTGCCGATCGCATAAAGCTCTGAGTTCTGACCAGAAACGATTGATTATTCTGGTTGAATGCACCGCTGGCAAGTTCAGTGTTTTGAGCCTGCAAGGCTTTTGAGATCTCTAGGGGTGTTAAGCCATAGGCATTGAGTCTTATCGGATCGAGGTCTACTCGCAGTTGTCGCTTCTGTCCACCAATCAGCGTCGTTTCGGAAACATCTGGCACTTGCTTGATTTGTTCGTCTAATTGCGCCGCAATTTGCCGTAATTCGGCTCCAGTGCTTTGCTCACCCCATAGCGTCAGCGTCAGAATTGGAACATCATCAATGGACCTCGACTTAATCAAAGGTTGAGAAACGCCCGGTGGAATCTTGTCAAAGTTGGCGTAGAGTTTGTTGTAAAGCTGAACGATGGAGTTTTCAGTGTTTTGTCCCACTAGAAAGCGCACAATCACCAGGGATGAGCCGGGACGTGAGGTGGAGTAAACATATTCCACACCGGGAAGTTCTTTAATCAACTTCTCCATCGGAGCCGTTACCCGCTGTTCCACGTCCTTCGCCGAGGCTCCTGGCATTTGCACAAACACATCGGCCATGGGTACCGTGATTTGGGGTTCTTCTTCCCGTGGCAGGATCAAGGTTGCCCCAATCCCCAACAGCAGCGCGACGAGGATAATCAATGGGGTTAATTTGGAATCGATAAACCGTTTGGCTAGATTGCCGACAAATCCTAGTGCATGGGTCTGTGGCGATCGGTGGGAGGTGTCTTGATCAGGCATAGCTGGGTACATCTTAAGGTGCTAATCAAACTTGAGGAAAAGTCACATTATTTAAGACTCAGGCTTAAAATTGTGAGCGAACCCGACAGCGCTTAACTTTTCAGTAGGTTCCAGAGGTGGCTACTTTCCATCAATACCGTGGCGGCCCACACGAAAATACTGATGCCAGTAGCGGCGGCAGCAATATCTTTAACCTCTCCAATGCGGGTGTTTTCTCGATTTTCTACGAAATCACAGAGGCTTTCGATCGCGCTATTAAATAATTCAGCCGTCAACATCACTCCGGTTGCCAATAAAATTAGGGTTAGGTCAACCCATTGACGAACCAGAAAAGCCCCTCCCAAGACGGGTATAGATAAAACCAATTTATACGCAACGCTAAAGTCAGCAATCACAGCAGAATAAAGCCCTGCAAAAACCACTTTCAGTTTGCGAAGGGGATGGTAACCAGCGGTGCGAAATTTCTGAGCCATCTCTTTTACACCTTGCTCCCCTTCCGGTTCCACAGTTTAAGCCCCTCAAACCAAAGGACACTAAACCCACCGGATGCCAGACTGACGGCTAAATCATCCCCATGCAGAACTGAAAAACTAAACAGGTGTCGCAGGAGGGGGGTATACAGCACCAGGCCTAGAAACACGAGTGCGCCTCCAATTACCCACCACAATGCCTTGTTGGGAGCATCCAGCATCTCTGGAATGGTGCGTGACCAGGAACGATTGGTCAAGATCATGGCCAGATTGGAAATGATTAAGGTGGTGAAAGCCAGTGTCCGGGCATCAAATTCACCATTGCCGGAGTAGTAGGCGATCGCAAACACGGCCACCAATACACCCAGCACACTCAAACCCTGTAACAAGGCCAGTTTGAGGGTGCGACGGCTAAACAGCGGTTCCTTAGGACTCCGTGGCGGACGGTTCATGACATTACGCTCTTCAGGTTCGGCCTCAAATACAATCGTGCAGGCCGGGTCAATAATCAGATGCAGAAAGGCAATGTGAATTGGTAGCAACACCAGGGGCCATTGAAAAATCACGGGAATGAGCGACATGCCAGCAATTGGCACATGAACCGCTAGAGTATACGCCATGCCCTTTTTGAGGTTGTCAAAAATTCGTCGTCCTAACTTAATCGATTGCACAATGGAGGAAAAATCATCATCCAACAACACCAGATCGGCAGCCTCTCGTGCCACATCGGTGCCCCGTTCTCCCATCGCAATGCCAATGTGGGCCGATTTTAGGGCCGGAGCATCATTCACCCCATCACCCGTCATAGCCACAATTTCGCCATTATCTTTGAGCGCATTCACAATCAATAGCTTTTGCTCAGGAACGACTCGCGCAAAAATATTGACCGTTTTACTGCGAGCCCGTAATTGAGTTGCATCCAGTTGTTCCAGTTCTGGTCCCGTGATGACCTCAGTGCTAGGCGTAAGACCAATTTGGCGAGCAATATTTTGGGCAGTAATGGGGTAATCGCCAGTAATCATCACGACCCGAATACCCGCGGTGTAGCATTCAGCGATCGCCGGAGCCACCGTTGGTCGCACTGGATCGGCTAATCCCACCAACCCGACAAATTCAAAGGCAAAGTCATGCTGGTGAGCTGGTAGTGCCGTGTTTGGATCCGGTAGGTTATCTGGGGCAAAACGAGCGGCATCGGGATGAAGGTGAGTCGCTAGAGGCGCTTTAGCCACCCCCAGAATCCGTAAACCTTCAGCGGCCATCTGACCAATCTGTTGAGTTAGATTCTCCCGTTGAACCTCAGTAAAATGACATAAGTCGGCGATCGCTTCGGGTGCGCCTTTGGCGGCGATCGTCAAGGCTCCTTGCGGTGACTGCCAAACACAGGACATGGCCAAGAGTTGCCCCGACAAGGGATATTCATGCAGAATTTCCCAATCGTGGTGCAGATGCTCTGTGCGGGCTAAATAAGCTTCTCCAACTTGTTGAAGCGCTTTTTCCATCGGGTCGAAAGGATCTTTGCGACTGGCTAAAATGCCAAACTCAATTAACTGATGGAAGGTTTCGGGTAGTGGTTCGCGATCGTGCAACACGACATCATACGTGCGAGGAGAGGCCTTTTCGTAGACGAACAATTGCTGCACCGACATACGATTAAAGGTCAATGTTCCGGTTTTATCAACACACAGAACGGTCGCAGATCCCAAGGTCTCAACCACGGGCGTCCGTCGAGTCAACACCCGTTGCTGAGAAAACCGCCAAGCGCCCAAGGCCAGAAAAATCGCCAGTACTACGGGAATTTCATTCGGCAAAATCGCCATAGCCAGGGCTAGTCCAGCCAGAATGCCCTGCAACCAATCCCCTCGAGTGGTGCCATAAATAATCACAACAGCGACACAGATCGCGATCGCCACAAAGGTGAGCTTACCCACAATCCGCCGCGTCTCTTTTTGCAGGCGCGTCTCTTCTGGCTCCACGGTCTGCAAGGCTTTGCCAATTTTGCCCATCTCGGTACGGATCCCTGTGGCCTGCACCTGTGCAATCCCTTGACCCTGCACGATCAGCGTGCCTGAGTAAACATCGGGCAAATCATCCCCACCAGGGCGAGCAGGTGAATGGGTCAGTGTTTCCAGCGCAGGGGCGTCAATTGCTTTCTTTCTTACCGGCACCGATTCTCCGGTTAAAAGCGATTCATCCACCGTCAGATGGGTAGACCATCGCAAAAAGGCATCAGCAGGGACACGATCGCCCTCTGCTAACACCAACAAATCTCCGCGCACCACATCCCGTCCAGCAATTCGCTGTCGCTCCCCATCCCGAATCACCAAGGCCCGAGGGCTAGAAAGATCGCGCAATGCTTCTAGTGATCGCTCCGTTTTCTGCTCCTGATACAGATTAATGCCAACAATGAAAAACACAAACCCTAACAAAATCAGAGCTTCCTGAGCATCACCCAGAACCCAATAAATGACGCCACAGGCCACCAGTAGCAAAAAGATTGGTTCTTGGATCATGTCCCAGATGATGCCCAGCATGGTGCGATGCTGAGTTGAAGGCAGTTCATTCAATCCTTCTCGCTGGAGGCGATCGGCCGCTTGTTGTGTAGATAAACCGGTTAATTGGGATGGATCGGTCATGGGGTAGGGCCTCAAGATTATTACCAGAACACTGCTTTGGGGCACTGCCTTGGGTTATCCCACAAAAGTTTGAGAAAGTTGTGAGGAGAGCCACGAATGGAAGCGGCCAATCCACTTGAGCACAAATTAATTGGGCGATCGCATGCCACGACTCACACCGGATGGCCTGACTGCACAAATCCATCCATCTCTCGGCGTGCTCACGATCGCGGTTGGCAGATCTGCAGGGTCTGTGGTTTCAGTGACCGTTCCGTCTCTTGTCATTGTTTTTGGTGCCACTAATAGCGATCCGCTTGCTGCAAACTTAGTTGGCTAGGGTAATTGGCTGACCGTCGCTGAGTTGCCCAAGGTTGCTGGTGATGATGCGATCGCCCGTCATCAAGCCTGAAACAATTTCCACTTGTCCCTCTCGCTGTTGCCCTGTTTTCACCCAACGCAAAACAGCCGTCGATTGAGAGCCATTTGTCTCGACCACATATACCCCTTGTAATTGCCCCCGTTGTATCAGAGCCTTCGTGGGGATGAGAATGGTTTGTTGGGTTTTACCTAGAGACAAAGCAATGCGTCCAAACATGCCAGAAATTAATCTGCCAGAATGATTGAGAGGAATCTTGACCAGGAAACTCCGAGAATTTGCATCTGCCGCTGGCACAATTTGCTGAATGGTGCCATTTAAGGTCTGGCTGGCAGCATCCACCTGTACTTTGACAGGTTGTCCAAGGCGCACAAACCGTAAATTCTCCTCGGGTACTGCGATCTCTAATTGCAGTCTGCCTGGATTTTCAACTTTCAGTAAGACTGTTCCCGGAGCGGCCATTTCACCTTCATAGGCAAGTTTTTGCACTACCACCCCATCAAAGGGGGCTACGATCGTGCCATAGCTTTCGCTGGCCGATGCTGAAGTCACCCCAGATTCTGCTCGCTTGACGGCCGCACGCGATTGGGCAATGGCTGCCTTTGCTTGTTGAATCCCTGCGATTGTTTGCGCGACTCGTGCTCTGGTTTCATCCAACGCCGTGTTTGCTTCATCCAGTCGAGACTGGGCCACCGCACCTTCGGCTTGTAGTTGTGACATCCGGGATTGGTTGATCTGTGCCAGACGCAGGGCCGCTTGAGCTTCTAGCTTTTGGGACTCTAATTGGCTGAGCGTGGCCTGAGAACGGGCGACTTCTGCTTGCGCCTGAGTCACGCCTGACTGCGCCTGACTAGTTTGCGCTGCCATATCCATCACATCAATGCGGGCAAGCATATCGCCTTTGTGGAAGCGATCGCCCGACTCTAAGGCTAACTGAGTAATCCGTCCCATCACCCGTGTTGATAGAGTTGCTTGCTCAATCGGGCGAATCGTACCCGAAAGTTCTAAGGTGTTAGCGATCGCCTGGGAGCGAATGGTTAAGGTTTCAACGATCGTTGCTGGAGCTAGCACGGTCTCCGGTGGATGAGTCGAACGGGTGAGTTGCAGAATGCCCCAGGTTCCCCCTACTAGAAGCAATGCACCTCCCAGCAGCAGCCCCCACCCCTTCCGAGAAAGTTTGGGTAAGGAAGATTGTTTTTGCTCAACGGATCCATCCATTGTTTTAGTGGGTGAGTCATTCAGCGATTCATTAGAAGTGGTGTGAGTCATAATTGTGTTCTTATAAAAGCGTGATGGGAAAGTGGGTGGGAGTGTGGAAGCGTGATTAGGTTCGTTTCGTCATCCTGTTATCCCGTCATCTTGTTATCCTGTCGGTGTCTTACCTCGCCATGCCACGCTGCACGGGATAGCCTGCTCCTTGCCATGCCATCAACCCGCCTTGTAGGTTGTAGACCTGACAGTAGCCTTGAGAGACTAACCATTGCGCCGCAAGCGCACTTCGGTGACCAGAAAGGCACGTAATGGCGATCGGCTGATCTTTACCAATGTCTTTTAAAATGCGATTTTGGTTTAAGCGCTGCGCTCCCGGAATATGTCCTATCCAGTATTCAAGCCAACCTCTGACATCAACGACCAACAATTGCTTTTCTTGTGACTTCAGTTGGGTAGGAGTGAGTAAAACTGGATTTACAGATTGCTTCCTGGTTGATTTCGATTTCATGATCTATTCCTTTTTTGCTTTCGTCATCTCGCTATCCCATACCGCATCCTTTCAAACTCGGCTCATCACTGAAAACGACTTAATGAAAGGTCCTGCCATGCGGGGGTCTTTAATCATGGAAGTGTAGTCTCCGACTCGAAATTGCAGCTTACGACTCATATAGGCCATGCCCAATCCCATCATGTTCAACCCTTTCGTTTTCCACTGCTCCCAATGATCGCGATCGGCTCGTAAATCCCAGTTCAGCTTTTGTCCGTTATATGCCCCCGCTGAAACTACTCGTCCTGATTCAACAGTCAGCACTCCACGCGGATCGGGATCGTTCTCAAAACCGTAGCCGATGATGGAATGAAACTCAATCCTGGCAAGCGCATCGGCGAGTTCTGGTTCTGCATTCCATTGCTTACCAAACGCTTGCATCCATTCGGGTGAAAATAAGTCTGCCATTGATGTTCTCCAGGTGTGTGAATTAATAGTGAGTAGAAATATGAGAGTGAGAGTGAGAGGGTAGGAGAGTGAGAGGGTAGGAGAGTGAGAGGGTAGGAGAGTGAGAGGGTAGGAGAGTGAGAGGGTAGGAGAGTGGGAGTGAGAAAGTTTATCTCGTCATCTCGTCATCCCGTCATCCCACCACCCCGTCATCCCTACTCATCGTTCGCAACGGTTTGCCATTCTTCAACGAGCAACGGTGAGATTGATAGGCTTACCGCTTCACTGCCAATGGTTGGCAAGGTCAACTTCAGTGGAATGCCCATCTGCAGCTGCGGTAATAAAGGTTGAAGATCGTATTGCCCAACATTAGATTCAGGTTGGGTGGTTTCGGTAAAGATAGTGCTGGAAACATCCGTTGCGGTGAACGTTTTTCCGAGTGAATTGGTTAAAGTCAGGGGTTGGAAGCGATCGATTTCAACGACACCGGGAAAACCCACCAGTCGTAGCTCAAAACTGGTTTGTCCATTGGGACGAATGCGTTTAAAAGCGATCGCCTGCCAGCCGTTTCCATGCTGGTCTTTGAGGGTTTGGCGAGATTGATAAACGATTTGTCCCGGTGCTTCTTCCAGTTGGCGGATAGCGGCGGTGGCACTGGGAGGATTCAGCATGCCCAGCCCCAGAAGAGCCGCCAGCACGAGTGCTCCGAGCAACAATAACCACGAAAAAAACGTTCGCAGACGACAGCCCATAACAATTGCGTCCTACTGATAAATTGAAGCTTTACGAGTACGAGCACATAAAGCAAGCAAATCCAGATCAACTACCCGGTAATAGCGCCACACCCCTTCCCGGCGACAGTCTACAACTCCAGCAGCTTTCATGAACCGTAAGTGTTTTGAGACATTACCTTGAAGTAAGCCGGTGCGATCGCAAATGTCTTGTACACTGCGCTCCTGATTGCATAAGGTGGCTAGAATTTGCAGTCGGGTGGGTTCTGCCAGGATCTTAAAGCGGCTTGCGAGTGCCTCTAATTCGCCAGGGTTAAAGACTATTTCCATATCCCTTGTTTCATGCTTTTACCTCCATACGCTCTGGGCTTGGAACAATGGGTTCTACCAGCGGTAGCCCCATCGCCCGAAAAGCCCACCGCTCAAACCAGGGAATCGTCCAGCCCAGACGCATCTTCGTCATAAAATAGGTTTCAAAACCTGTCTTAATCCACGGCACCCAAATACCGTTGTAAGTAAGAGCACGATGGCGGTTCCCTGATGCATCCGGCAACAGCGGATCGGCTAAAAAGAGTGCTCCCGTATCGCCAAAATCTGCGAAGCAAATCGCCTGCAGCGTGGGTTGGTACTGAGGGCCAGATATAACTCCTAACTCCAGGGCAATATTATGAGCAACCGCCAGCGCCATTTCTTCAGTCATCAGTCCAACCTTGGGCGCACCTGTGGGAATCGGAGTTTGCTCCACGGCTTTGAGTTGAGTGATTACTCCCACCGCGTAAATCGACTCAAAGTCAGGGTGGCGATAGGTGGGCAAGACGGGGATAAACCCTTTGGCGTCGGTCAAGCCCGGTGTTTCACGCAAGAAGCGGGGTCCTCGGAAGGGCGGCAAGACCATTGTGTACTTTGATGCCACTTTTCGCCCGTCCGTTAGATGTACTGCATCCGGCTCAAAATGCGAAATCGCCGTATTTTCCATCAGCTCAATTTCTCGATCGGCCATGAATTTCCGCATCAGCCAGCGAGAGTTATTCATACCACTAATGCCCAGATGCCCAGCGTAGGGTTCTGAGGTAATAAATGTGATGGGAACATGCGTTCGCTTTGGCGTTGCGGAGCAACTTCGCAGTCCCTTCTGCTGCAAAACGTGATGGATTAAGAAGGCAAACTCATAAGCAGGTCCAAAACAACTGGCTCCCGGTGCCGCGCCTACGACAATTGGACCTGGATCGGCTAGGAATTTCTCCCATGCTTCCCCTGCTAACACCGCATGATGGGGATTACACACCGATTGTGTATAACCGTCCTCCGGTCCTAACCCTGGGATGGCATCCAGTGCCAGTTCCGGCCCCGTAGCAATAACGGCATAGTCATAGTCCAGCATTTGTTCCCCCACCGTAATTTGACGGGACTTGGGATCAATCGCTGTGACAGCCGCGTGAATAAACTCAATGCCATGCTGAGGCACAGTCTTGTCCAAATCTAATTGGATGGAATCGAGGGACTTTAACCCCAAGCCAACCCAGGGTAATGACGGCACAAACGTAAACTTCGGTTGATTGGAAATGAGCGTGATCTGATGTTCACGCGGTAAGGCGTGCCTCAATTCATAGGCGGCAGGCAAGCCTCCCAGTCCAGCCCCAATGACAACAACGCGAGCCATAACAGCGACTCCTAAAGGTTAAGTTTTAAATCGAATCTTGAATAATAAGAGCAGGGAGAGTGAGAGGAATACTTTATCTCGCTATTCCGTCATCCCTCTCTCACCCCCATCTTTGTTAGCAGCACAATTAACGGACACCAGTTGGTAAAAGCTGATTGCAGCAAGTTCAGTCCCACAAAGGCTGTCAACCATAACCAGCTTGGATGGCTTAACGATAGCGACAAACTCACGAGTACCATGCTGCCTGCAATCAAACGTATCCACTGATGCTGAGTCCAAGCCCGTTTACGACTGGTCAGCGACTTCAGCATGTTACCTCCAAGGAGTTAATGGAATTATTATACTACTATACAGTCATATAGTCGTTTATTTGAGATATTGTAAAATGTTTATAGACAACTCGGCCGAGCGATCGCGGCGCACGGTAGACGTTAATGGATGCGCTTTGCACAACAGTTGCACCTGCATGGTTGAGGAAAAAACCAGCCGTTGAAACATTGAGACAAGTTTGGCTTGAGCAATTTTATTTACCCAACAATGATGGCTTAGCGCAGTGGCGCATAAAGAAGGATATGCCATCATCAGCTCGCTCAATTCACGAATACGGAGCCACAGCAGGGATTGAAAATGCTCACTCTCAGGGAATTCGACGAATGGGGTTGCGTCGAACAAGATACGTTGGATTAGAAAAGAACCACCTACAGCATGTCTTTATCGCGATCGCCCTCAACCTCATTCGTTTCGATGCCTGGTTCAATGGAGTTCCTCTAGCCAAAGCGTATCTCGCTTCAAGCATGCGCTTTAACCTCTAGCGGTTTGACTTTTTGGAATTCGCTAACAGTGTCAGCGCTGCAAGTAACTCGATGCTGTCTAGCAGTGCTGTTACTTGACCGTACAGATGAGGGGCATTGTCTGGGTTGAGTCTTACATGGTCTCTTGTATACATATCTCTTGCATACACAGATGATTAATCCTCCGATTAATCCAATTTGGGTACGAGAGGCCAAGCGCTACCATTATCAGCCATCATCTTGCTCAAACACCTCTAGCGATTTGTGCTGTGTAGATGTCTTTGAGAATGGCTGGCAAATCGTACTGGTACTGCCAGTTGGGGTGGTGCGACTGAAACTTTCGCACATCAGAGATGTACCAGATGTGATCGCCAGAGCGGTTGTCTTCTGCATAGGTGTATTGCAATTTTTTGCCAGACAGATCTTCGCAGATGGCGATCGCTTCTAGCATAGAACAATTGCTATGGCGCGACCCACCCATGTTGTACACTTCTCCGCAACGTGGGTTTTGGTAAAAGTGATAAAAGGCATTGACCAGATCATTGCTGTGGATATTGTCTCTAACTTGCTTACCCTTGTAGCCAAAGATGGTATACGGTTCTGATGCGATCGTGCACTTCATTAGATATGCTAAAAAGCCGTGTAGCTTTGCGCCAGAATGAGATGGCCCCGTGAGGCAACCACCGCGAAAGCTAGCCGTCTTCATATTGAAGTAGCGCCCATACTCCTGTACCAGTACATCCGCCGCCACTTTAGAAGCCCCAAACAGAGAATGCTTCGATTGATCGATCGACATGGATTCATCAATACCAATCCAGTAAGGATGATCGGCAGCAATCTCCCAGCGGGTCGTGTGCTCTTCTAACGGCAAGGCGTTTGGGGTATCACCGTAGACTTTATTGGTCGAAGTAAAGATAAAAACAGCCTGGGGACAATGTTGTCGAGTGGCTTCTAAAAGCACCAGCGTTCCATTGGCATTGACAGTGAAATCCATGTGTGGATCGCTGGCTGCCCAATCGTGAGAGGGTTGAGCGGCTGTATGAATAATCAGATCAATCTCACTACCATATTCTTTAAAGATGGCTTCAATCGCATCACGATCGCGAATGTCCAGATCATAGTGATGATAATGGTCACCATACTTATCTTTAAGGACATTCCGGTTCCATTGCGTTGAAGCTGATTCCCCAAAGAAATAGGCACGTAGATCGTTGTCGATACCGATAACATTGAATCCCAGACGGGCAAAGAAATGTACCGATTCTGAGCCAATTAAACCAGCGGAACCTGTCACTAATACTGTAGGCATATCCTGATCGCTCTTCTACCAACACTGCAACACTAGACTTCGCACATTGAACCAAGGCCAAGCAATTATACTTGCTTATATTACCAGGCAATCGCGAAGAACTCGATTGAAATGATTCCGCTAAGCCCATTGTCCTAAGGAACGTGAATTAAATAAAAGCGCGTCTCTTGCGTGTATGGGTGTTTCTCAAACGCTCTAGCAGCGGATGACTCAAACTAATCATTGCTGGCTTTGTGGTTCTTTGCGGTTCACAAGCAGTTGCAACCCACTCTTTAAGTGCTGAATCCCGATTTATCACCGATTGGTAAAAGTCCTAAGATCTCTGGGAGTCTGGCGATCGCCCGCTGAAACGAGTCTGTATTGCCAAAGCAGCGAGAGAGCACTAACGAGCCTTCAATTTGTGCAATGGCATCCTCAGCCCGGTCATGAGCCACTTTGGGGTCTTGCCCTGCTTCCATTAACACACTAGCCAACGCTTCAACCCAGGCCGTCAATGTTTGATAGATCGGTGTTTGAAAGAGAGGATACGCTTCGCCGATCGACAACAGATCTAAAAAGCAGGATGCTTGACCGCCGTTGTAAAACTGGTTGAGCGTTTGACCCATCGCCCGAATTCGATCAATGGGTTTACCATTGCCCCGCAAAGCTTTTAGCAGATGTTCTTCTAAATCGATGTAAACCCGATCGAGCACCGTTGCTGCCATTTCTTCCTTGCCCTTGGGAAAGTAGTGGTAGAGGCTAGCCCGACCCAGGCCTGTCGCTTCCGAAATTTTGGTCAGGGAGGTCCCTTCATAACCATACTGGCGAAACACATCACGCAATTGGGCAATCACAGTGTCTTTAGACATCGATCCAACCTTTAACAGGCTGCATAGAGCAGGCCGCATAGAATAGGTGCAACCACTATACCAAATGTTCGGTCTGAGCTCCGCAGCCAGGACGCATCGGAAAAATTGAATACAGCGTTGACATTAGACTGATCGTTCGGTACAGTGATTATACTGAACGTTCGATTCACTACTTGGATAGTGCTCAATGAACAAACAATGGTGCTTAACATTCCTTTCCTGCGCCTCAGACAGATGGTTTTTGGCGTTGCTGCCAGGGTTAGAACGCGAAGCTTTCTTACATAGTTGCCCTCCAAACGATTCATCGGCTCAAACAGCAAGACCTCAAGCATTAAGGACGTTATCTGATGATGCTTAACAATGCTTTCACGTCAGACAAAAGCAAACACGTATGACATTCCCTACGTTCTAAGTTCAAATTTGGAGGCTCTATGGCTCGTAAATTCGCTCAAATTGCTTTTACACCCGCTGTTAAAGCGATGCAAACCCACCATGGCTCACGAGAAATGTATGCTCGACTTGAAGAGAATGGTGCAACTCACGATCGCATCACTCCCGATATTGCCACCTTTATTGCGGCTCGTGATGGCTTTTATCTGGGTACCACCAGCAGTGATGGCTGGCCTTACATTCAATTTCGGGGTGGTCAACCTGGCTTTCTCAAAGTGCTGGATGAGCAAACGCTTGGGTTCGCCGACTTTCAGGGCAATTTGCAATACATCAGTGTGGGCAATTTAGCAGAAGACGATCGGGTCTTTCTCTTTTTGATGGATTACGCCCACCGTCGTCGCTTGAAGCTGTGGGGGCATGCCAGAGTCATTGAAAATGATCCTCAATTGCTGCAACAACTGGCTGATTCAAATTATCCAGCAACAGCCGAGCGAGCTCTTGTCATTCAAATTGAAGCCTGGGACTGGAATTGCCCACAGCACATTCCACTACGCTTTTCTGAAGCAGACGTGAGAGCCATTACAACACCTCTCCAAGAGCGTATTGTCCAGCTTGAAGCCCAACTGGCAGCTATGCAAACTACTTAAAAAACATCCATTGCGCGAGATACGACTAAAACTATTGCGTCACAATCCGCTCAAACGGTAACACTTCAGTGCATGTATGAGGAGCAAGAACATGACAACATACAACACGATTAAGGTTGACGGTTTAGACATTTTTTATCGGGAAGCAGGTTCTAGGGAAAACCCAACGATCGTGCTATTGCATGGGTATCCAGCCTCTTCTCACATGTATCGAGAGTTGATGGTTAAACTCGCTGACCAGTTTCACTTGATTGCACCGGATTATCCTGGTTTTGGCAACAGCGAGACTCCCCCTGTTGATCAATTTGAGTATACGTTTGATCACCTTGCAGATATCACTGAGCATTTCCTCAAAGAGTTAGGAGTCAAGCGCTTTAGTCTTTATATGCAAGACTACGGCGCACCCGTTGGTTTTCGGCTGGCAACCCGCCATCCCGAATGGATTCAAGCTCTGATTGTGCAAAATGGTAATGCCTACGAAGAAGGTTTGACGTCTGCATGGCAAGCCTTCCGCAATTTGTGGAGCGATCGCACCAAAGCCACAGAAGCGCCCGTACGCGACTTCCTCAAACGAGACACCACCATGTTCTTCTATACGGCTGGTACTCGCAAGCCTCAAAACATTAACCCCGATCATTGGAATCTTGACCAATATTTTCTTGATCGACCGGGGAATGCCGCTGCTCAAATGGAATTGTTCTATAACTACCGAGCAAACCTGACGCAGTATCCCATCTGGCACGAATACTTCCGTACCCATCAACCACCAACCTTAATTGTTTGGGGCAAAAATGATCCATTCTTTGGTCCTGAAGGTGCAAACGCCTTTCAGCGGGATTTGAAAACCATTGAAGTGCATCTGCTGGATACGGGACACTTTGTGCTGGATGAAGAAGGCGATGCGATCGCCACTCACATTCGTCGGTTTATCTGTGCTCACGCTATTTAAGGAGCGTGGATGTAAACAGATGGTCGCTGAACTGAGTGTCTTTGCAAGGTACTACGTGTGGACATTCGTCATTTTGCAGATTAGGCAGTGGCTGAAACCCATTGACCCGACCTACGGCGATTTGTTGGGTCCGGTTGGCTTTGCGTATGTTCCAAAAGTACTCAACGTGTTAACACTCATACCGCTGCTAGGAGACCAATCAAATTAATGCTGGTTGTCTGAGGCCTGCTGGCGGTCATTGTGGCTATACACAAGGGTTTAGACTTTAGCCTTCAAGCAACGTTCATTGGGTTACTCAGCTGGATGCCGATTCAACTACGATCCGGGCGCTTCAAGTTTTGAACCAAGAAATCACAAAGACGTTTTGAACAGGCCGACGAAGTTCCAGGGTTATAGGTAGACTGCCCAATTGGGTAAAAATTAACGCCCTCAGAGCGCACTTTTTGCTCCAAATCTGAAATCTACACGAAGGTGCCCCTATGCCCTCGTGCTTGCAACTTCCGACTCAGAGGGCCTGTAACTGAGTGGCTGCTTCCTCTGTGCTGCAAGACAACCATGCCTTACAGCACTTCTACAACGCGGAAAAGGCACGATGGAACACAATACTGTGGTGGAACGCCGTAAAGACCTGAGAGCGATCGCTTAGATCAGGCACCAGCGGCAAGCAGCATACCAACATCCGCATGGGCTAAAACCACGTCGGGATGGCGCTGAAAGGCCGCATCATATTTCACGGCAAAGTCATTTCCAAAAGCATCCGGGGTAAGCAGGATGTGAAGATCACTCAAGAGCGTTGTGACCACAGAAGCAGGTATCGGTTCATCTGCATGAATGATCTCATCAATTTGCACAATCAATTCCGAGAGCTGATGCAGCCATGCAAATTGCTCATGATGAATCACCAATTGCAGCAACTCGCTGCTGGAAACCTGTCCTCGCACTTCCTCATACGTATGCCGTTCCGTATCTAGCAGCAATTTGTGCAGACGCAGTAATTTAAGGCGTAAGTCATTCAAAAATTGATGTTGCTTGATGCGAGCTTGGAGTGTATTAAGCATGGATTTGTCCCATCCTTCCATTACGGTAATCGTCGATCGCTTGCATAATTTCGGCTTCAGTGTTCATCACAAAAGGACCGTAACGCACGACAGGTTCATTGAGCGGCACTCCAGCAATGAGGAGGAGTTCGAGCGGTTCTGCCGCTTCAACTGGATTTGCGATCGTCACCTCATCCCCATCCTGAGCAAAAATCACCATCTGCCCATCGTTGCCGCCCTCTTGATCAATGCCAAACAAACCAGATCCATTCAGCACATAGGCAAAAGCGTTATACGTTCTGGGTACAGGTTGGGTAATCGTTGCTCCCGGTTGGAGTGTGAAATGCAGGTACACGATCGGTGTACGGGTTTCAACCAACGCCTTTACACCCAGGGCTTCTCCCGCAATGACCCGTACGCTCACAGAGCCATCGTCTGTTTGCGCCGATGGAATTTGCGTGGATGGAATTTCCTGATAGCGAGGCGCAATCATCTTGTCCCGCTGTGGCAAATTTACCCAAAGCTGAATGCCATGTAGTCGTCCTCCCGTTCGGGTAAATTCTGTCTCTGGCATTTCAGAATGGATGACTCCGGCTCCTGCTGTCATCCACTGCACATCCCCTGAATTTAATCGTCCAGAGTTCCCTTCAGAATCTTTGTGTTCTAACCGCCCATCCAGCACATACGTTACGGTTTCAAACCCACGATGGGGATGATCTGGTGCGCCTTTTGCTTGACCGGGCTTCAGATCCACAGGACCCAATTCATCAAGGAGCAAAAAAGGGTCAAACTCAGAAAAACTGCTTTTGGGAAAGGGACGACGGACTAAGAATCCCGCTCCTTCTAGCGTCTCCACACTATTGATGATGCCAGCAACCGTTCGAAGCATTCCAGTTTGCACGGTCATACAACAATCTCCTTAGAAGAGGACAATTTTTTCTTGTCCTATATATGATTAGTCATATAATAACATGAGAGTATATAGAGTACTTGTATCGGGTTTATCCCCCCTTTAGATCGGTAAACCACCTATGTCCCTTACCCATGTCATTCTTGGCTTACTCCAACAGCAGGAGCGGACGGGCTACGATCTCAAAACTCAATGCTTTGATGCGTGCATTGCTCACCTCTGGCCAGCCGACCAAGCACAGATTTATCGCACATTAGACAAGCTAGAAATGCAGGGTTGGATTGACTGCACCATCAAGATTCAACACGATCGCCCTAATCGTAAGGTCTATTGCCTTACGGAGACAGGCAAAGGGGAGTTAACCCGCTGGCTCCAAACCCATCACCCCTTACCTGTGGTGCGAGAACCTTTTCTCGTGCAACTTTATTTTGCGGCTCAATTACCAACGCCAGCTATCACTCAGTTGCTGGAACAGGAACTCGAGGCACGGCGTGAGAAGTTAGCTGAATGTGAGGCGATTGGTATTCCAGGTAAAGATGATGTAACGCCTCGCCAGCAGCAGCTGCATCAACTTGTATTGAACCTGATGCAGCAACGAGAACAAACCTATCTGGATTGGCTAGAAGACACGATCGAGCGCCTTAATAACTAGTCACTCTAAAACGCAAATAAAGCGCTTCTGGCTGCGATCGTTGCTAGAGATGCACCAATCTTAGACGATCGCCAACGTCCTCTGACCAGGCTCAAGGAAGGTTAATCGATAATGACAGTTAATTTCCGAGCCAAACAACTCAATCCTCAGCGATAATCTACTGCCACCAGCGCCTTGGTACCCGCAAAGCAGTCTGACGGAACAGTGGTTGTTGTCTGGCCATGTGATCCGAGTAAACCACTGCAATACGTGGCGCTGGTCAGTGCCTTATTCCACTGCGATTTATTCCACTGCGATTACAACATCGTTTGACTTAACCACTGCGTAAGCGGTTTTACCTTTTGCCAGTTCTAGCGTTTCGGCGGAGGTCGTCGTAATGATGGAGGTGAGTTCAACCGCATGCATAATTTCGAGGGTCACTTCTGTGTTGACCGAGCCTTTGATGATGTGTTTAATCTTGCCCTCTAAAACGTTGCGAGAGCTGACCTTAAACGTCTTTTTGAATGGTGCATCCGCCAGTTGCGATCGTGCTTTGGCCTGCAACGGAGCCTTTAAGTTACTGGCGGTTTCCTCTGTGTCAGCGGGAGTGGCATACTTTAAGCTCCGCAACAACTCCCGCAGTACTTCGGTTTTCGTGCGCTGAGAGGTTTGGCAGATTGTCTCTAGCAGTTGACGCTCCTCTTCAGAGGTTTGAAACGTGATCCATCCCTGGTCTTTTCTAGGCATTTTATTACCAATTTAGTTAGAGAGGTCAGTTAAGTTGGTATGATTCTACCAACTTTAACCGTTCGGCTCTTTGCACTAGTGATGATTGTATGAGACGTAAACAGTTTCTGCTTTTTCTAAGTGCCGCATTGACCACGTTCTGGCTTGTACTTGGCTTGCGGTTCGTCCAGCCTGAGTCGGCTCAGGCCAATACTACTCTACTGATTTCTGCAGCGGCCAGCTTAAAAGACGTGATGGAAGAGATTAAGCCGCTGTATCAAAAGAACCACGCTGATGTGAACCTGACATTTAACTTTGGGGCATCGGGTGCCTTGTTGCAACAGATTGAGCAGGGTGCCCCAGCCGATATTTTCATTTCTGCGGCCAAACGTCAGGTGGATACGCTGGAACAAAAAGGGGGGCTAGTGCCTGGTACGCGTACCAATCTGGCAAACAATAAGTTGGTTCTGATTGTGCCTAAAGACTCCAGAGGGGTGAGCAGCTTCAATAGCTTGAAGCAGTCAACGGTTCGGCGTATTGCGATCGGCGAACCACGCAGCGTTCCAGCGGGGCAGTATGCTGAACAGGCTTTGCAGAAGCTGAATTTGCTGAATGAGGTGAAGCCTAAGCTTGTCTATGCCAATAACGTACGGCAGGTGCTAGCAGCCGTTGAGAGTGGTAACGCCGATGCTGGTTTGGTTTACCTGACAGATGCCAAGATCTCCAACAAGGTAAAAGTGGTCGTCATTGCTGATGATTCGTATCATTCACCGATCGTCTACCCCATGGCGGTGCTCAGAAGTAGCAAAAATATCGGTGCGGCTAAAGCTTTTGTGCAATATCTAACAGGTAGTCAAGCAAAAAACGTGTTGCGTAAGTATGGGTTTACTGTGCCGAAGTAGTCTGGTGGTCTTTCAAGCTTTATTTTGTGTGTTGAAACCCCAAAGTAATCATTCCTTCCTGACCCATCCTCACAAATTGAAAACTGATAATCCACTAGATGAATGATGCGATCGCGGTTCCACTCGACCTGTCACCGCTCTGGATCTCGCTCCGAGTCTCATTGTTAGCTACGGTCTGTACCTTCTTTGTAGGGGTTGCTGTTGCTTATTGGATGTTGGGCTATCAGGGGAAGGGGCGATCGTTGCTGGAAGGCATTTTTGTTTCTCCGCTGATTTTGCCACCAACCGTTGTGGGGTTTTTGCTGCTGTTATTCTTTGGCAAAAACGGCCTGGCTGGTAAGTTGCTCATGACCTTTGACTTCAGCGTGGTCTTCACCTGGTACGGAGCAGCCATTACCGCCACGGTGGTGTCCTTTCCCTTGATGTATCGCACAGCCCTGGGTGCGTTTGAGCAAATTGATGGAAATCTCCTTGCGGTGGCTCGTACCCTGGGGGCTTCAGAGTGGACAGTCTTTCATCGTGTAATGCTGCCTCTTGCCTTACCAGGAGTCATCGCTGGAGCGGTGCTGGCCTTTGCTCGTGCCCTGGGTGAATTTGGTGCCACGCTGATGCTGGCGGGTAATATTCCCGGCCAAACGCAAACCATTCCTATGGCGATCTATTTCGCAGTGGAAGCAGGGGCGATGAACGAAGCCTGGTTTTGGGCCGTTGTGATTATGTCCATTTCGCTTTCGGGCATCTTTGTCGTCAATTTTTGGCAAGAACAGCAGCAACGACGGCGCAATAAGTTAGGCTTCGGAGGGTCTTCCCCAGTCGCCCATAAGGCAGCAGTGACGGTTGCGATCGCCCCACCGATGCGACCCGATGCTTCATCCAATGGTTTGCCCGGTCTCGTTGTGAATGTGCACAAGCGACTGGCTAGTTTTGATCTGGATTTGGCGTTTAACTTGACCGAATCCACCTTGGGAATTTTGGGGGGGTCAGGCGCAGGTAAAAGTATGTTGCTGCGGTGTCTGGCGGGGATGGAACGACCGACCAGCGGCCAAATTGTGCTCAATGGACGTGTTCTCTTTGATGCGAAAAGAGGGATTAATCTGCCCAGCCGCGATCGCCGCATTGGCTTTTTAGTGCAGAATTACGCCCTGTTTCCAAACATGACCGTAGCCCAAAATATTGCCTTTGGTTTACCCAAAAACCTGACTGCCAGTGAAGCGAAACAGCGTGTGGCCTCCCAATTAGCAGCGGTGCAGCTACAGGGCTATGGCGATCGCTATCCCAGCCAAGTATCGGGTGGGCAGCAACAACGGGTTGCGTTAGCGCGGGCACTGGCCAGTGAGCCGGAGGTACTCCTTTTGGATGAACCCTTTTCGGCGTTAGATACCCATCTGCGTAGCCAAATGGAACAGGAGTTAATTCGCCACCTGCGAAACTTTAAAGGGGTTAGCCTATTTGTCACTCACAATTTAGAGGAAGCCTACCGGGTTTGTGACAGACTGCTGGTTCTGGACAAAGGACGGGCCCTTGCCACAGGTGACAAGCACGACATTTTTGAACGGCCCAGTCTCTTGGGTGTAGCTCAATTAACGGGATGCAAAAATATCTCTACAGTAGACGCGATCGCTGAGCAAACCATACTGGCAAGTGACTGGGGGCTAACTTTGCAGGTCGTTGAATCCTTACCCAATCGCCTTGCTTATGTGGGTATTCGTGCCCATCAAATCAGCTTTACCAACAAATCAGACCAGGCAAACACCTTTCCATGCTGGTTAGTCTCCACCAGCGAAACGCCCCACCGTATGACTGTCTTTCTCAAATTCCATACGCCGCCAACTCACCCACAGGACTACCATCTACAGGCAGAAGTCTTTAAGGAAAAGTGGGACACACTAAAACACAACGCACTGCCCTGGCTCATTCAACTCGATCCGTTGAAGCTTCTTTTGTTGGAAGCATAGATGTCACCAGGCTGGCTCATAACAGTCTATGGAGTTAAATCGGTGCGTGTGGCGCGATCGAAGGCTACATAAAATCCTCCACTCAGTTAGTTAGACGAGTCCCACAATCTACATTGTTGCCTTTGGTGGAGGGACAACCGCAAAAGCGGATACCAATGGAAAGACTCCTGGTTGGCGTCCGCTTTTACGCTGATAACGTTTACGCTAATGAGTAGATACCCTCATAGACAACTCCCATATCAGTCGCAGGTGAATGTTTTCCACCCTTTGCTGAGCGAACTAGCGGCACTAAAGTTGCTCATTCTTCATCGCTCCGATCGTTACACGGGTTTGATCATGTCATTCTGCAAAACGCACTGCAAGAAGTTTATTTCCCCTCGCAAAACTCGCGTTCTCACTTTAGCTTTACGCCACAAAAGCCTTCCTAACCGTAGCTTTCGTCTTTCCGTTCTACAACCGGAATAGATCACCATAGGTTTCGCCAAAGCAAACCTGCTCAATGCTGAACCGACCACCGAAATGCTTAATGGGTTCGTCGGCATAGCCAAGGCAGAGGAGGCAGCATACATCGACAGTATCGGGAATGTTAAAGGCCGCTTTGACCTGAGTGCTTACAAAGCCTTCCATTGGGCAACTATCAACCCCAAAGCTTTTTGCCACAATCATCAAATGGGCAACTGAAAGCATAGTGTGGCGATTTGTCCAGGTTTCCAGGGACTCAAAACTAGGATGATGTTCAAAGAATGGCGGAATTTGCGATCGCATATAGCCTGCAAACTGCTCCGGCATTGCATTGTGTTCTTCACCCAGCTTAATAACGGCTTCGATATTCTCAGGGCTGCTTGCTGTGCGATCGCCACAGCAAATTAAGACAACGGGTGCCTGAGTAATTTGAGCTTGATCAAACGCACAGCCTTTTAGTATTTCTTTGCTGCGCTGCTGTCTTAAGATAACGAAACGCCACGGCTGTAAATTGTAGCCGGACGGCGAGCGTAGTCCCAGATGCAAAACTTCTTCGAGAATCACATCGGGGATCGGGTCGGGGAGAAACGCACGGGCAGCACGACGCTGTTCAATGGAATCCTTCAAACCCGTCGTAGGCTGTAAATCAATGGTCATGTCAATCCTTTCACACTACCGTCTGTTTATTAAACCTGCAATTTCAGACTTTAGACGATTAGCACCACCTGGTTCTTTATGTTTAACAACCAGAGTCCATCGTCCAGATGACCATCGTCTAAATTTGCTGGCGGCTCCGTCAAGACTCCAAGGACTGACATAAAGGTGGGCACCGTCAGGCGAATCTGTTATCAAGTCGGACTAAACCAGAGCGTTTACGATGTTTTTATATCTATCAAAACTATTGCCGCTGTTCTTCTATCCACTGGGGCTGACCTGCGTGCTGCTGCTTGTCTCACTGGTTCTACTCTGGCGACGATCGCGATGGACAGCACTTCCGATTGTCCTTTCCCTGCTGCTCTTACTGGGAGGTAGCAATGGTTGGGTGGGCGAGTGGCTGGTGCATTCATTGGAGGTTCAGCATCTACCACCCGCGCTTGTGCCTCAAGCGGATGCGATCGTTATCCTGGGTGGTTGTACCAAACCAGCCCTTCCGCCACGACCGTGGGTAGAGGTTAGCGAGGCAGGCGATCGGGTGCTTTATGGAGCCAAGCTATATCGTGAAGGGAAAGCGCCCCGCATCATTCTGAGTGGAGGGCGTATTAACTGGAAGGACGGTGGGCCTGCTGAATCTGACGACATGGCGCAACTCATTGAGACGATGGGTGTCCCGAAGTCCGCCATTCTTCAAGACCCGACTTCGCTCAATACCTATGAGAACGCAGTCAATGTCAAGCAAATTATGACTGCACAGGGGATTCGCCGGATTTTATTGGTAACATCCGCCATACACATGCCCCGATCGCTGCTGATTTTCAAGCATTTAGGCATTGATGCGATCGCGGCACCCACTGATTTCACCACCACCAATCGCGATTGGCAGGAACTCCAGGGCAGCACTCAGGCGGCTGTGCTGAATCTTTTGCCGGAGATCGATCGCTTACAGCATACGACAAGAGCCTTAAAAGAATATTTAGGATTGCTTGTTTACCGTCTCAAAGGTTGGCTATAGACGTAGCGATGCAAGCGTTTTGTAACTATTTAGTAACATTATGTCCTGCTCAGTCATTCTGCTGAAGAATTATCCTTTTTGGCTGAAGTATTGTGCAACATTAGAAGATATGTTGGCAAAAGCAGTGGTGCTTTGCGAATGCTGACATCGCAAGAAATGTAGACTATTCCTACCAAAGACGTTCGATCTACAGCGAAGAACGAAATCTCTTACATTTCCATCGATCGCTATTAACGCCTCTAGGCTCATCTGTGCTTTCTGCTTGAGAGAGGCTACGGAGATAAAAGACCGGCTGGCTCATTCAACTAAGTTCCTTTACCAATAAAGCTTTCTCGGTAAAGAATCTATAAAGGCAGTACGAAAATGCAATCGGGTAATATTCTATCGTTGTAGTCTTTGTACATGGGTTCGTTATACACGTATTACGCTTTGTGAGTTTCCAACGCTTGATTGTCTAAACGTTGGAATGAGCTTCTACCACGATCGTTCAATGCGGGCACTACCAAAAACTTGTAATACACTCCCTCGATTGACCTCGTTAACGACTAAAAGGGGCTTCAGGGGTTCTGTCTCGAAGCGGAGCATACTACTAACTTTTCCAAGAGCGATCGATCGTTTGATAGCGGTTGGTGCAGCTATCAAATTCTAGGGCTGCTGGTCAATCCTGGCATCGCTCATGACCGATCAGGGCGCAAAGATCAACCCCTACTCGTCTTCAAGGTGGGAAATCGTGATCGCTCACAGAGTTGCCATGCTTATCGTTTTGAAGCGTATTGCTATTATTCTTAAATTTTTTGTTATTTAAGGTCATCGCATTGCAAGGCGCTTACAAGTTCTTAATAGCTAAGCTGGTGCAGTTTCTACAAAATTGGTTTTAGATGACCCATTCTTCCCAATGAATCAAGCAGGCAGAGATTTTATCTGCCGCTAAAATAGCTTGCTTATACAACCTGAGTACCCTTGAGTCATAGCTATTAAGCCATCACTTGAACTGGCTTTGAAAAGCGGAAACATCGCAGAATCAAAGTAGTTAGTATTCCGAGACTTAGTTTTTAACGCTGCCCTATTCGAGCTGTTTAGATGGCTTAGATTTGATTGATCTGCAATACGATAAGTGCAAAATTTCCAGACCTTATATTCACCAACCGATACGAGACTAGTAAAGATACAGAAGCATCACTCAAACAGCCTCCATAGGGAACAACTCAAACTTAAGACTTAGGCACTTTAAGCACCACCTTAAAGGGAGCCTGAAGTCGTTCCATCTTGCTTACTTTACCTATGAAAACATCAGCATCCTATAGCTTTCAGTTTCAAGCGCAGGAGTTACCGCAGTATCTCAGTCGGCTCTCTCAAGAGCGATCAACAGGCTATTGGCTATTTAAGTTCCCCGAACTCACAGAAACGGAGGTGCCAAGCTTATGGTATCTCGGTTTGGCTCAAGGAAGAATCGTTTTTTCAGGAACTCAACAGTGCTGTTGGAACGCGCTTTTTGAAGCGGCACAGCGGTACATCGTGCGCTTGCGAAATAAGGACGTTAAGCATGCAATTTTAAGGGTGGAGCAGCAGCTCACGCTGACACATCCAGACAAGCAATCAAGCATGCTTTTAGTACTTTTAAATGAATTAAATGAACTAAATTTACTTACCATTAATGAAGTTCGACAAGCCTTGCAGTTGAGAACGCTAGCTGATTTTGATACTTATCTGTTTAAGTATGCGGGACAGGCACAATTCATACCCTCAACGCAGACAGAAATACTACAGCCTGTTTTGAGCTTTGAAACGGAAGCCTTGCTAGCCAAAGCCAGAGAACGACAAGTCTTATGGCACAAATTAAAGGCGCTCATTCCATCAATGGATAAGGTGCCAGCTATTAACAGTAAAACGGTTGAACGATCTCACCTCAACTTGGAGCAGCGTCAGCGCTTAGAATCATTAGTTGCAAGCAGTAAAACGTTAAATGAAATTGCTGCTTTCCTGGCTCAAGATGCTTTAGAAGTTGCCAAGTTTTTTGCTAAGCTCATTAGCGATGATTTGATCATCCTTCGAGCATCTCTTAGCACTGAAGCGACTGAAATTTTTGTCGTTGATGACTCAAAAATCTTACTAAAACAGTTTGAGAGTTTGGTTACAAGCTGGGGCTACTATGTGCGATCGTTCTCTGAACCGACGATCGCACTAGAAGCACTTGTTGAAGCCAATCCTGCTGTCATCTTTCTTGACATCAATATGCCAGAAGTCACAGGGTTTGATCTGGTGAAACAAATTCGGCGTTTGCCCGGATTGGAAGGCATACCTGTGATTATGTTAACAGCGGAAAAATCGCTTTCAAATAATTGGCGAGCGCGCTGGAGTGGCTGTCAGTTTATGACTAAGCCGCTCACGGCAAGTGAAATACCAACCTTTCGGTTGGAGTTGCGAACGCTGCTAACAGAGCTTGCACCATTGCATCAGGAAACTGGCTTTAACAGCATACCTGCAGAATTTCAGCTAGGAACCAGATGCTAAAAAAACGATTTACTTACTTGGGAGAGCATGCATGCGATTTTTGATTGTTGATGATAGTGCTGTTGATCGCCATTTTCTGACCTCCCTATTAGAGACAATGGGGCATGAAGTTGAGGCTTATGATACGACCGAAGGTGTTGTAGAAAAGCTGGAAACTGGCAAATATGGTGCTGTCTTTTTAGATATTGTTATGCCTGAAAAAGATGGCTATAAATTCCTGAGAGAAGTTCGCATGAATCAGCGAACGGTCGATCAGCGTGTCATCTTATACTCCAGTAAATCAACACCAGTCGAAGTGAATTATGGTCTCAGGCGAGCTGGAGCAAATGCTTATTTGGCAAAGCCTACGACCCGTGAACTACTAGAACAAACGTTACGCAAAATTTAACACATCACGAGCCTTTCACTTTTATGGATACAGCGATCAATGTGGATCTTTCTGATACCGCAGAAACGAGTGATTACGTTTTTGAAACGTCGCAAAGACGCTATATGCTCACGCAGGTGGGGCAACAGTCGCTCGTGTTTCCATCCCACTGGGTGAGCGAAATCATGCTCATTGAACGATCGCAGATCCTAAATTTACCCTTTTACGATCGAGCACTGCTGGGTCTTGCCCACTACAACAGTAATATTGTGCCGTTACTGTCTGCTCAACTGCTCCTAACAGAAACATCGGGTCATGATGTGCGTTCAAAAACGCTGAAAGAAACACTGACGACGATTCGCTTGAGTGTAGCGGTTGATGGGCTAACAGGTGTAGGCATTGTGGTTGATCACGTTGTTGGAAGTTTTACCCATGAGCGGGTGACGAACCAGCGATTCTTCCAACGTTCTGATGTACCCAGTCACCTATGGCAACCCCACTGGTGAAGAAGGCAAGTTGACTATACAAAATGAGGCAATAGATCCGCAATTGGTCACACAAACCGAAGGGGTTTCATGACATCCAATATTATTTCGTCATCAGTTCCTGCACATACAAAAGAGGTCAATGTGAACGTGAATGCCAAGGTTCAAAAGAATCGGTTGATCCCCTGGAAAAGCTTGAGCTTGAGACTTAAAGCCACACTGCTAGCAGTTGCAATTAGTGCCGTTCCCATCCTTGTTGTAGGATCAACCGCTTACATTGAGTTGAAAGAGTCAAATCGACAAACGATTGAAAAAAACGACCAGCGCCTTGCTACTGAAGTACAAAGCCACATCAACCAGTTCATGTGGGAACGGTATGGTGATATTCAAATCATGTCCAGTTTGGATATCTTTACTGATCCAAAAGATCGGCAATCCACATCAACAGCCGAAAAAAATGCTGTTCTAGAACAGTTCTTAAAAGCTTATCCAATCTACGATAGCGTAGCCGTCTTTGACCTTAAGGGTAATCCAATCGCTCAAACAAAAGGCCCTAAACTGCCCAATCATAGCGATCGTGCCTACATCAAAGAAGCGTTGCGAACCAAAGGACCTGTTTTAAGCCAACCCACGATCTCGGCTAGTTCAGGAATTTTTAGCATTCACTCCGCTGCTCCTATTAGGGACATGGACACAGACGAAATTATTGGCACAGTCCGTGCTCGGATACCTGTTGCTAAGTTGAGTGATTTAATTGACGCCTTAGGAACTCAAAAAGGTAACGCTTTTTACCTCGTTAATGCTTCGGGAGAGGTGTTCTACGGTCCAGAGGGAGTCTATGTTAACCATGTGACATCCAATGGTGGTACTGCAACCAACGACAATAAAACCCTTAAGGAAAAGCGCATTGAAGATATTTTTCCAGAGCTTAAGACACTTAGGGCGAGCCAGAAAGTCGGCAGCATTTTTGCTGTCAACCCAACGACACAGACCGAGCGGTTTGTTACCTATACGCCTCCCATACCTCTGAAAGGGTTGCCCGCTCTCAACTGGAGTGTGGTATTAGCCGCTGACCCAGAGGTTGCCTTTGCGGCGCAAAAACAACAGTTGCGAATTCTTTTGATTGGTCTTGGGGTGACATTAATAATCGTCATTATGGTGTCGATTTATCTAATCAACCGAGGACTTCGCCCGATTCTTGAGTCTGCTAAGGTGGTCGAAAAAATTGGTCAAGGAGATTTAGGGATACGTCTCTCGGTCAAAGGCAACGATGAGCTAGCTGTACTGGGCTCCAACATTAACCAGATGGCGGATCAGCTCCAAAGTCTGGTGCGAAATGCACAGCAAAATGCTGCGCAACTCAAAGAGCAGAATGATGTGCTATCCGCTCTTGCACGGCATGAAGCGTTGGTGCAGGGCAACGTGCAGGCTGCAGCAAAGAGCTTTACTGAGGCGATCGCGAAAACATTGAAGCTAGAGCGCGTCAGTATTTGGCTTTACGACACCAATCGAACCAGTTTGTCCTGTCTTGATCGCTTTGACCGCAGCCTACAAAAGCATTCTGATGGTGCGCTGATTCAAACGGCGGAAGCACAAATCTATTTACAGTTCTTTGAGTCCGAACCTTTTCTTGCGGTGAATAACGTTCGTGCCAACACAACGGTTCATCAATTGCTAACCGATGGGCTGTTGCTACCCGATACACGCGCACTGTTGAATTTACCCATTCCAATTGCAAATCGAGTCGTTGGCTTCATTCAATGTGAGCATGTCGAAGGGCCTCGAATCTGGCAGGCGGATGAGCAAACCTTTGTCACTGGGGTTGCTAACCTGGTTGCGATCGTGCTCGAAAGTGAATTTTTGCAGCAAGAAGTGAGTCATCTGCTCGATGTCGTTTCCGATGTAGAAGAAGGGGACTTAACGACTCAGGCTAAAGTCAGCGATCGAGCAACGGGTCTGGTTGCTGATACCTTCAATCGATTGATTGAACGCTTTGCCTATGTCTTAAACCAGGTTTTGGTTGCCGCCCACGAAGTATCAGAATCTGCTAACCAGCAGAAAGCACTGGTTGAAACGGTTGCCACAAATGCAGAACAGCAAGCCCAAGCCGTGACCCAGGTATTAGGCCTGACGGAACAAGTAGAGCACGCCGCTCAAGGCTCGGCAGAACGAGTCAAAGTGTCCAATGAGTCGCTGCAAACGGTGTCGAGCACACTGGTCATGGGTCAAGAGGCGATCGACGCCTTGACGCAAGGCATCACTGTTTTACAGGAAGGCACCAACCGCATTGTCCAACGAATGAAAACACTGGGTGAATTTGTCGGTTTAGCCGATCAATTTGTACAGAACCAGAGCCAAATTGCCTTTGTCACACAAACGCTGTCACTCAACGCCTCGCTGGTAGCTGCCAGAGCATCGGAACAACGCGACCCCAGACAGTTCGTGGTCGTTGCGCGAGAATTTGATTCCATTGCCGACCAGGTCAATAAATTGGCGCAACAAACGAGTGAAGGCTTAACAAACCTGGAGCAGCGAAGTGCCCAAATTCACAATGCGGTTTCGGCTGTTGATGGCGATGTTCAAAGTATGGGTGAACTGGTGCGGCAGTTTACAACCGGCGTTGAACAGTCAAACCAGGTGTTCCAAACCGTGCAAATCATCACGGGTGAAGCTGTACAGGCTGGTATCGCTGTAAACCAGTTCAGCCAACAGATTGTGGAAGCGGCACAAGCAACAGCCCATGTGATGCGAGACATTACCGGACTGGCAACCCAAACGGCAACGCTAACGCAGTCTGCCCGCGAGCGATCGGATCAGATGGATTCTCTAGCCGCCCAGTTGCTTCAAACGGTGCAATTCTTCCAGTTACCCCTTGACGCCGAGTCTATCAAGGTAGATTCACACAAAAACGGTCAACCGGCGATCGCAGACCTCACGGTAACCATTCCTGCTGAAGCCGTTTCTTCAAACTAGGCTTTCCTTTACAGCCGTTTCCCCTTGTATCTCCCATCCCCCATCCCCCGCCTCCCATCCCCCATCCCCATATTCAGACTTGCCCAATCAATAGCCTCTGTCGGTACTGCAACCCTCATTGCTTCAAGACTTTACTCGCTCTTTGCCCAAGACATTGGTTTCCTGTCGCAAGCCAGTGTTACTCATCCCGGAACTCTCCTATGAAAACCCTTCAACCCGAACCAAGCGTTGGTTCCAATCGCTCCCAAACTCGTCCTTTGGCAACGTTAATGCATGCACCAGCCGGCCATCCGACGACAGCCAAAGCAACGTTTGGGCTGCAAGACAAGGTCAGCATTCGTGTTTTGGTTGTGACAGCGTTTGTTGTACCGATCGTAACGGCGGTGGGACTTACCGGCTGGTTATCGATTCGTAATGGGCAACGGGCCGTGACCGAACTCGCCGGACGCTTGCAAACAGAGGCGGGCAAACGGGTTTCCGTTCACCTGGATTCTTATCTAAGCGTGCCGTATCAGGTGAACCGAATCAACCTGGATGCCGTTGAGTTGGGCATGGTGGAGTTGCAGGACTTTAATAAGTTAGGAAAATACTTTTGGAGACAAATGAAAGTCTTCAATATTGGCTATAGCAACTTTGCCAATAAAGAGGGGGAGTTTATCGGTGTTGAGCGTTTGGACAATGGCAATCTGCTCATTAATGAGGTGTCCCAGGCTTCAACCCAGGGCAAGCTTTATGTCTACCAAACCGATGCGCAGGGCGATCGCACCAAGCTGGAGTCTGTTAAAACTTACGATCCTCGTGAGGAAGCCTGGTACACAGATGCTGCGAAAGCCGGACATCCGTTGTGGACGCAGATTTATCAATGGGAAGACAAACCCGAAATCATGTCGATTTCATCCAGTTTCCCCGTCTATGCAAAAGGTGGAACTTTCCTTGGCGTCATTGGTATTGACTTAATCCTGACGCAAATCAGCAGCTTTCTCAACACATTGAATGTCAGCCCTTCTGCCAAAGTATTCATTGTCGAGCAGAACGGCCTGATTGTGGCGAATTCAGGCAAAGAGCCTGCTTACACCATCAAAGATGGTAAGCCGCAGCGTGTACCAGCCGAAAGCAGCGCTGACCCACTGGTAAAAGCGACGGCAGAGTATCTCAAGGCATCCTTTGGCACACCGGGCAATATTAAAACCAGTCAGCTTTCCAGTTTCGACTTTAAAGGCGAGCGGCATTTTGTGCAGGTAACGCCCTGGCAAGACAAATGGGGGTTGAACTGGCGGATTGTAGTGGTAACTGCAGAATCTGACTTTATGGCGCAGATCAATGCCAACACGCGCAACACGATCGCCTTGTGCGGTGCTGCGCTAGTGATTGCAATCCTGGTGGGTCTTGCGACCTCTCGTTGGTTAACAAGGCCACTGGTGCGCTTAAGTCAGGCTTCACGCGCGATCGCAAGTGGTGACCTGGATCAAACGCTGGCGGTTGAAGGGGTTGGTGAATTGCGCGTGCTGTCGCGATCGTTTAACCAGATGGCTGCCCAGTTGCGAGAGTCGTTTAGCGAGTTAGAAACGGTCAACAAAGAGCTAGAACAGCGTGTAGCAGAACGAACTGCCACTCTGTACGAAGAAGGTCAAGCGCTACAGCAAGAGGTTGGACACCTGCTTGATGTGGTTTCAGCGGTGGAAGATGGTGATCTGACGGTTGAAGCGCAGGTAAGTGCGCGGGTAACAGGACTGGTCGGTGATACCTTAAACCGTTTGATTCTGCGGTTGGGGCAAGTAATGGCAGAAGTGTTGGGCGCGGCTGAACGGGTGACCTACGGTACAGAATATCTGGAACGACTGGCAGTGGCGGTAGCCGACAACGCACAGCAGCAGTTTCAATCGGTTGCTCAGGTGCAATCGCTCATGGAAGAAGTCAACGATCAAGCGCAGGGTGCGGCGTTGCAGGCGATCGCAACGGGTGATGCCGTACAACTTACCCAGGCTGCCATTGATGACGGGCAAGACGAAATTACAGCCATGACCCAGGGCATTCAGGGGCTACGACAAGAAACCGATCAAATCGTTAAACGCACTCAAACCCTGACGAACTATGTGGAACTCGCCACGCAGTTTGTGAAAGACCAGAAACGGATTGCCGCCATGACCCGAATTCTTGCGGTGAATGCGTCGATGCTTTCCAATCGGGCAACGGTGCAGCAAGATCCCGAACAAATGGCTGTAATCACCCGTGAATTTGAGACGATCGCTGCTCAGGTCAATCAACTCGCGGCTCAAACCAACCAGAGTTTGGTTCTGCTCCAACAACGTACCGATCAAATTCAAACCGTCGTGTCAGGGTTGAACTATGACGTACAGGGCATTAGCCAACAGGTAGAACATTTCACGGTTGGGGTTGAACAATCCCAGCAGGCATTCAATACCATTCGTGCAGTGAGTGAACGTGTGGCGCAAATGGGTCAGCAGGTGACGCAATCCAGCCAAACGATCGCAAGCGCCGCGCAAACCACACTGCAATCCGTACGCGATATTGCCAACAGTTCTGCTGAAACATTAAAGCGGGCTGATGTTACCAAAGAACAGGCAGAGCAGATGGAACAACTCGCGCAATCGCTGCTCCGCAGTGTGGAATTCTTCCAGTTACGTCCAGAACAGCTTGCCGCCGCCGATTCTGAACCGCCCACACTGACGATCGCACCTGATACGTTTGTTCAGAATGGCACCGTTGCTGCAACGACCCAAACCGCCGTGTAGCCACCACGACTCTTTTGGTTGACAGTTAAACGCTTATTCAATTCAATCGTGGCAACGCAATAAAGCACCTCATCTCCGTTCGATCGCCCTCTTTTTAGCTCTTTTCGCTGCTCACTGCTCACTGCTCTCTGAGTCTTTGTTGTAAATGGTGTCTTATGTCGATTCCAGAGATTGATTCTTCCCAACGCTTTGAAGCGATCGCTGACGAACAGCTACAGCAGGAGTTGCGTGGTTTGTTTGTGGTGGATACGCAACACTATTTGCAGAAATATAGCCAGATTGCGGAGTCACTCCAGCCTCAAACGTGGCGATCGGACGTTCAGGAACTTTATCGCTGTGTCCATACCATCAAAGGTGGTGCCGTGACGATCGGGGCAGATGCCGTTTTGCACGTTGCAACCGCACTGGAAGATGTACTCGCGGATCTCCGCTATCTTGAGTTAGCTCCTAACCTGATTGATAACCATCTGAGCCAGGCGTTGTTGGAAGCAGGGGAGCTACTGACTGGCTCCATGGAACCCCGATCGCAATCTGAAGGGCAAGAACCGATTCTCAATCGCATTCACACCCTTCATCAGGAAATTCGGGAGCGTTACCTGCCTCAATGGAATGAAGCAAGCCAGTTGCACCAGTCCTTTGCAACAGAAGGTTTAGATCTTGTTGTGCTTGAATTAGACATTGCGCTGGAACGTCTACCTGAGCAGGGTACCGTGCCTGACAGCGCTTTTCATACCGCGCAACAGGTTCTAACGCAGCTAGCCCAAATTGGTGAGGAACTACAGCTCGCTGATGGTTGGGCTGAACTGCTCCAGTACGCACAACCGTTATTGGCCCATCGAGACAATGTCGTTTGGCGATCGCAATGGCCGTTGCTCTTTTTGGCGCTTAAGTCCTGTGCAAAACAAAGCGGCAAGCCTGTACCCTTCGAGCTTGGTGATTTGCAGCCTGCTCGCTCACTGTCTGCCAATGGGCTGCTTACTGCACCAGAGGCGAATGGCACCAATGGGTGGGTGCGTGAACCAGCAGCCGATGTAAATATTGATCACGTTGTACGATCGGATACCGATGAGGCTGAGTCGGCTGAGTCGGATTCAGTGCTGGATTACCTGGAACAAGCAGACACCTTTGCTCATATTGGTACCCTTCTCGATGCGTTGAATCCTGTTGCAGTGATTTCCGACGCAGAAGGTATTGAAAATCAGGTCGATTGGCTTGTCGCGCCTCCCTTTGACGAGACTAGCAGCTTACCAGATTGGGACGGTTCTCTGGGCGAACGCTCCCTTGTAGACGATCGCCCACACCTTGACGAGGCTTCTGTACCAGAGCATCAGGCTGATCCGCTAAAGAGCGAATCTGAGCAAGATTGGCTTGCAAACACATTTTTGGATGCTTTGGGCGCAACCGAAGCAACGCCAGTGTCACCAGAGATTGATTTTCTGGACAACGCCATTTCTTTTGAAGCCTTAGCCACCGAGGAGGATGCTACAAAGGATGTTGCTACAGAGGCAGGCGAAGCCTATTCTCTAGTTGAACATGATTTGTCGGACGATCGAGCACCTACGCTCGATTTCGCGTCTCAACCAGACGGTTTGCTGGATGCCGAATCAGTGCTGGATTGGTTAGATGAGAGCATCCCCAGCGAAGAGGCTGCCGCATCTCGCACACCCACCGATGAGCAGGAGCGTGCTTTAAAGGGATCGCCTTCACCAAATCCCGTTGATGCCGATCAAAAAGCGGCTTCGCCCAAGCCTGAGCGCGCGATCGAGTCCCTGGAAAGAGTACAAATTCCCGTTCCGCTAGAGACGCTCGATCAATCCGCACATCATCTGGTTGAAACGCTCCTGTCCCTACGCACCACACAGGGCTTTTATCAAGCGTTGCAAAGCCAGATCACGCAGATTATGGCACTGGCTCAAGAAGGAACGCAGTATATCACCCATCTTCGCCAGATCCAGGATGACTATACCCTGCTAGAGGAACTCAGCCATAATGCCCAGGCTGCTACAGGCCCAACCCCCGAACGCTATCGCCAGGGCTATACCGTGATCAATCGCTTGCTCGAAACAAGCCTCCGCTTATCGGAAATCGGCGCGGAGACTGGAAAAACCACCCAGCAAATTTCCGAGTATCTCCAGAACGTCGATCGCAATGTGCTCAAGCTGCAAAGCACGATCGAAGACAGCCGCCTGGTGCCTTTCCAAAACCTAAGCTTCCGTGCCAAAGCCATTTTGCGCGATCTCATCACACGCTACAACAAGCCTGCCAAACTGCTGGTGCAAGGAGAGAAAACGGAACTGGATGTCACGATCGCCCGCAATCTGGAACCTGCCCTACTGCATTTAATTCGGAATGCTTATGATCACGGGCTTGAGTCCCCTTCTGAGCGCACCGCCAACGGGAAACCAGCGCAAGGAACCATTACACTCTCCCTTCAACGTCAGGGGAACCGCTTTCAATTTGAGATTCGGGATGACGGTCGGGGAATTGACGCTAACGCCATTCAAGCCAGAGCTGAAGCCTTAGGCTTACCTCTGTGCCGCACCCAAACCCCCACAGAACTCCTGGCTGTGATCTGTCAACCGGGCTTCAGCGCGCAAAGTCAGGTGAGTGAAATCTCTGGACGTGGGGTGGGGATGGATGTTGTTGCTGCTCAGGTTGCACGACTGGGTGGACGCCTCAGTCTTGATACCGTTCCGGGAAAAGGCACGACGTTTCAACTCCAGTTCCCAGTTCCGCGTTTGCTGGTTCCCTGCGTGTTGCTACGAGTTGGCGACCAAACTCTGGCGATTCCCGAAGATGACATCAGAACCATCACCTTATCAAGCGACCTGAAGGTATCCCCAGTCGAGGGCACAAGCCATGCCTATGCCTGGACGATTCAAACGGATGCCGGAACGCTGCCAGCACTGGATCTACTGAAATATTGGCAACCACGGACGGTCGATCGCGCCTTAACCGATACGACTGTGTGCCTCTATATCGCACTAACAGGCACACAGACAGGAGTCTGGCTGTTGGCTGACGAACTGTTGGAACAAGCGGAATTAATCATCAACCCCATCCCGCAACCCTTGTCTGCACCCAATGGGTTCATCGGCGTGAGTCTCCAACGTAACGGTTCGCTTGTTCCAGTACTGGAAGCGCGATCATTAGCAGAACAGCTATTAGCCGCTTCAACCCCCAATCCTGAAACGGATTCGATCGTGCCCTCTGATGCCAACGACTCTTACGAGGACTACCAGACGCAATCGATTCTGATCGTGGATGACGCTGCGCTCATGCGCCGAAGACTGGAAGCAAGCCTGAATAGCAATGGCTATCTCACCCATACCTGTGCCGATGGACAAGAAGCATGGCACTGGCTCCAAACAAACCCACATCCTGATCTGGTCATTACAGATATTGAAATGCCCAACATGGATGGCTTTACATTAGTTGATCGCTGCCGTCAAGCAGGTATTGAGGTGCCCATTCTGGTTGTTTCCTCACGTTTGTCGGAAGAATGGTTTGATGAAGCGCGGCGTTTAGGTGCAAACGATTACTTAACAAAAGGATTCTCTACTGTTGATTTACTCAAAAAAGTTAACGCACTTCTGAACCTTTTTGTGCATTAAAACATTTGCGCGTCAAGAACGGACGCAACGCTTGCTTATCAAAAACACGATCGCTAGTTTAGGAACACGATCGCTAGCTTAGAAAGCTTATACCAAGAAGAAAGACGCTCAGTCATCACCCAAAAGAACGAGGCATTTTTGGTGTCTGAAATGTCTTCTCGAAAAAGGGGGATCGTTGTGTGTGAGGCAACCTACCGTCTGGGAACTATAGAGAAAAGCAAAGCACTGATCAATTTTGCTGGAATTCCTGACACGATCAGAGAAGAAATAAGTAGCACGTTTAGACGTAGACGCTCTTCCTTAAGCGAACAATCTCTAAAGGCTAACAGTCGGCAGCTTTAAGTCGTCAGCTGTTAGCTTAAGCATATTCACTTCAATGATATCTGCTGCTTTAAAAATCCTGTTTTCTTAGTAAGAGCGTCTACTGGACGTCAGTGATTCAGTTGTAACGACCGCTGATCGCTGAAGGCTAATCGCTGATTGCTATTAGCCCCTCCCAAAACACTACTTTTTTTGCGATCGCACACTACATTACTGAGAGGAAGAATCGCTATGGTTTTTGGTTCGCTTTTAGCCGATGCTAATCAACGGCTTGAACAGGCGCTAAAATATGCGTCGATTTCAGAAGATGCTGTTGAAACACTAAAATTCCCCCAGGCAAGCCTGACGGTTTCAATCCCTGTACGGATGGATAACGGCTCACTCAGGATTTTTCAGGGCTATCGGGTACGCTACGACGACACGCGAGGACCAGGCAAAGGTGGCGTTCGTTATCATCCCCATGTCTCACTGGATGAAGTGCAATCGCTGGCCTTCTGGATGACCTTTAAGTGTGCGGCCCTCAGTCTTCCCTTTGGTGGTGCGAAGGGCGGTATTACGGTCAACCCAAAAGAATTGTCCCGGATGGAGTTAGAGCGCCTGAGCCGAGGTTACATTGATGCAATCGCCGACTTTATCGGCCCTGACATCGACATCCTGGCTCCCGACGTTTACACCAACGCCATGATTATGGGCTGGATGATGGATCAATACAGCATCATTAAGCGCCAGATTTGCCCTGCCGTTGTCACCGGAAAGCCCGTCAGCATGGGGGGTAGCCTCGGACGAGAAACCGCCACGGCAATGGGGGCTTTTTATGTCATTGAATCAACCTTGCCGAAGTTCGAGCGTCATCCCAGCGCAACAACGGTTGCCGTTCAGGGCTTTGGCAACGCTGGCGGTATTCTTGCAGAACTGCTGTTTCGAGCCGGATACAAAGTCGTTGCAGTGAGCGATTCGCAAGGTGGTATCTATGCCAAAAATGGGCTAGACATTCCCAGCATTCGCCAGTTTAAGGAATCCCATCGTGGGGTTAAAGCATTCTACTGCGATAACACGGTTTGTCATACGGCTGCTGACGACGTGTTGACCAACGCCGAACTGCTTGCTCTTGATGTGGACATTCTTGTGCCTGCCGCCCTTGAGAACCAAATCACGGATGCTAACGCCGACACCATTCAGGCAAAACTCATTTATGAAGTTGCCAACGGCCCCATTACCTCTGCTGCCGATCGCATCCTGAACGACAAAGGCATCTACGTCTTTCCAGATATTCTCGTTAACGCAGGTGGTGTCACTGTGAGCTACTTTGAATGGGTGCAAAATCGCAGTGGACTGTACTGGACGCTAGAAGAAATCAATCAACGGCTAAAGCTGCGTATTGTCCAAGAGTCAGAGTCAATTTGGTCGATCGCTCGTGATCTGTCGATCGATCTACGCACGGCCGCCTACGTCCATGCTCTTACCCGTCTTGGCGAAGCCATTAGCGCAAAAGGGACCAGAGATTATTACTTGAACGGGCATTAGTGGAAGCGGAAAAGAGGAGGCAGAAGGCAGAGGGCAGAAGAAACTCAAAACTCAAAACTCAAAACTTCCTCCAGCCTCCTCTGCTTCCCCTGCTTCCCCTGCTTCCCCTGCCTCTCCTCTCCTCTCACCCTCACTTTCCATCACGCTGTCCATCTTTTGTATAAGCGTAGTATTTTGGAGTAATAAGTTTTTCCAAAATGTCTTATGCAACGCCTCCTCAACTCACTTTGCCGTTGGAAACGCGCTGGTCAACGGTTGCTGGTTTTCTTAGCGGTTTTTGTCCTGGCGACACAGCTTTTCGCCCTGCCTGCTAGCGCTACAGGGGTGAGTGAAGTCCCCAAGCCAAAAGCGGGAACATGGATTGTTGATCAGGCAGAAATTTTGAGTCGTTCTAACGAAGGCAAAATTGCGACGACATTAGGGGATCTCGCGAAGAAGACGGGGAACGAGGTTCATTTTGTCACCATCCACCGCCTGGATTATGGCGAAACGATCGAAACCTTTACCAACAAACTCTTCGATCGTTGGTTTCCAACTTCGGAGGCAAAGGCGAATCAGGTGCTACTGGTGTTAGATAACCTCACCAACAATGTTGCGATGAGTGTGGGCGAAGCAGCAAAAACAAAGCTACCAGATGAGTTTGCTGAGAGTGTGACCCAAGAGAGTGTACTCATTCCACTGAAGGAAGGAAATAAGTACAATCAAGCCTTGCTGGGTGCGAGCGATCGCCTGTCAGCAGTGCTTTCTGGTCGCCCTGACCCCGGCCCACCGACGTTGAACGATAACGTGCAAGTAGAAGGCACGTTTGCTACACCAGAACAAACCAAAGAGAGCAACGCCACCTTCTGGGTAATCGGCTTCCTCGTTGTGGCAACCGTTGTACCAATGGCAACTTACTATCTCTACTTGTACCTCCAGGCGCGAGAAGGCTAGAAGTGGGCTTAAAGCTTGCCTGCTAAGGATCGTGGATTAATTAATCTGAAACAGTATCCTTCCTTCGTAGGGACGTTCCATTGAACATCCCTACAGAAAGAATGGCAATTAAAACAATCGAGTGTTTGGTATAAAGGCTGTCCTGGTGGAAAGGCCTACGATCGGCGAAGCGTTATTCCTTCCCAATCTTCTCCGCCACTTGCTCCACCACAAGCTTCATTTGCTTGCCGCAGCAAATCTCAGAAGGCGACGATTTGCCTTCTGGACAGGGGCAAGGCTTCTCATAGACAAGCTGCGCTCCACATGACTCGCAAGCATAACGATCGCCAACTTTACGTTGCATTTCAATCTCCTCCGTTACATAAGCATCCGGTTGGTTATGAGGGGTAGCCTCATTTGAACGTAGCGTATGAATTCTAATCCTTGCATCCCTAAGCGATGGAATGAATCTTCTGGATCGAAAAAAGGGTCGATCAAGCAGATCAACACAGCCTGGAACGTAAGCGATCAGTCGTGAGCTTTTAAACTCTCAGCACAATTTTATCATGCGTCAAGGATGTTACGCTTTTAGACGCTGTCGTCTGGAGTTGATCTGGCTGTTTGAAGCTGAGTCGCTCTTGAAGGCTGCAGTGCCAGTCTAGCAATCGCTATGAGTCGAACCCGGCGACATCCTACAGCATGATTGGATGCCTTAAGGGGAAAGATAGTGAAAGGGATCTAATCGCCAATAATCACCAACAACCAGAAACGTCGTCAGTCTTGCACATACTCTTGCCCGCTCAGGAGCGCCGCTTCTGCTCGCTGAAACTCACGTCCCAGGTAGGAGGCATGATCAAGCATAGTGATGGGGCAGGGTTTTGTTTGCTCAAAAAGCTGGACACAGATTTCTTTTGCCGTTCTGCCAGTGAAAACATGGGCGGGCAAGCGCTCTACTTTGCCCCGTGTCGGAATGGGTTTGCCAGTTTCGACATCGCAGGCTAAGCCACGATCGTTAATAAAGTTGGTGAAATGCTTCGCGCAAATGAGCCCTTGCTCTCGATCGATGTAGATGATGAGATAACCACCGGGATCAAGGTCAATATGGCGCTTAGATAGCTTTTGATCGATCGCAGCAACATCTGCAATGGTGTGGTTCATGGTGTGTATCGCGTTCGACGAGCAGGTTGAATCAGAGAGCAAAGATCACGAAGTCAACCAGATATGTGCTCTGGATAACTCTTTTACCATCTTAAGACGTCTTTGAGCGCGCCCTCGCTTCTGTGGAAAACTACCAGTGATTGTTGTGGACATCTCTCGCACGCAGATTTCATCCGCGCTTGACCCTCTCTTTATCATTGCAGTACAAAAATGCCGTCAACAAGAGTCATCTTAAGAAGAACAGCAAGGTCACGGTTCGTCAAATAAGCGATCGCGAAGGCGTATCGTCCTAAATGTACGGTTCAAAAGGCGCATCACAATACTTGTTAAGGGGCTTGAGCCACTTGCAAACCGCCTATAACCTGTGTCAATTTGCTGTAGTCTCCCTAATCCACTTGAGTTAGCTGAAGGAACTGTACGCTCATGCCTGACTCCTTCATTCCCGTCGCGCTTGCGGTCGCACCAAATCCTTTAGGTCTGCCGTCCAACCTCAAACTCACGACTATCCCGATCGATGCCCATACCTGTTTTGAACTCTGGATGCCCAGCGGACAGGGCAAGCTGTTAGCAGAAGAAGCAACGCTGCTGCGGGGTGACTGCTCTCGTCTTGAAGCAATCTGCGCTAAATTAACCAGCTTACTGGGCGCTAAGCTCGTCGGTGATGACTTGCAAGGGTTTCAAACACCGACTGATTGCTGGCAAACGATTCGACGAGCCCTGTATGAAATAGGAGCAACCTTTGATGCGATCGCCGTGACCTATCTGCCCCAGGTTATTTACCCGACCGGAACCAAAGAGGGTGACTTAACGGCCTGGACGTTACAGCAAGCAGGCTGGAGCATTACCTTCCTGGCACTGGAGCCCACTAAACAAGGTTTCTGTGCAACAGCACTCCCCATTAAAGCCGTCGTCACTTCTGGACAAGCCATTACCAAACGTACTCAGTCAGTTCCTGGTTTTTGTGTCTACGCTTGAATACACAAAAACGAGATAAAGAACCTGGATGCAACCGTTACTGCCTCATTTGGATTGTGATTGAGCTGTAAAACATCTGCTGCGCAGGCTGTTGTGGAATGTCTGCGATCGATGCTTTCTCCAGGGCTGCATAGCAGCTCCCGCCTGAATGCAGTGAACTCTACACGCAAAGTCTTCATAGTCTCAAATCTCATAGCCTAAACGTTGTAGAATCTGCTGATTGCTGATGGGCTCACTGCTTATCCTTCCGTTGGGGCGGCGATTTATTTTAGTACTTGCAATTTATGGTTGCTACACCAATCATCATTGATTGTGATCCAGGAGCCGACGACGCGATCGCGCTATTTCTAGCGCTGGCATTTCCAGAGCAGCTCAACGTTTTGGGCATTACGACTGTCGCGGGTAATGTGCCGTTAAGCTTGACGCAGAAAAATGCTCGTAGCCTCTGTGAACTGATGGGCAAAACGGATCTGCCCGTCTATGCGGGTTGTCCTCGCCCGTTGCTGCGCTCCCTGACGACCAGTGAGGAAGTGCACGGCCAAACGGGGTTAGGTGGCATCGATCTGCCAGACCCCCAAATGCCATTGCAAACCCAGCACGCAGTCGATTTTTTGATCGAGACGCTTCTGCGATCGACAGAAAAAATCACGCTTGCGACTCTGGGGCCACTCACGAATGTAGCGGTTGCCATGATTAAGGCACCGGCTATTTGTCAGTACATCCAGGAGATTGTCATGATGGGTGGAGCGTTGACACAAGGCAATGTGACGCCATCAGCTGAATTTAATCTTTACGTTGATCCCCATGCCGCCCATGTGGTTGCAACAGCAGGAGTGCCTCTCACAATCATTGGCTTAGATGTGACGCATCAAGCGATCGCGACGCCAGAACGATTAAAGGCGATTCGTGCCATGAACTCACCCGTCAGTGCGGCTACCGTTAGTTTGCTGGATCACTACGGTACGCACGATATGCAACGCTACGAGATTCCGGGGCCACCCCTTCATGACCCCTGCGTCATTGCCTACCTTTTACAACCTAGCCTTTTCACGGGTAACCAGGCGTATGTGGCAATCGAAATAACCAGTGAATTAACGATGGGACGAACCGTGATCGATCGATGGCACGTCACCAACCATCCTCCTAATGCAAACGTCATTGAAACGATCGAAGCTGAGGGGTTTTATCAATTGCTAACCCGCGCGATTGCGAAGTATCACTAGGGCACGTCATCAATTAAGTCTCGAAACCTTTGGTATCAGCAGTTTCGCGCCCGTTCCAACCCATGAGACTAGGGACTGAAACCCTTGCTAGAAGTAAGGCGTAGTCGTAATTGATGACAGCCCCTAGTCATCGTAAGTCAGAGCAAAATCGTCTGTCTTCTTGTCTCGTCGCTTCATCATCACTACAGGTGACCAATTGAGTGGATCACGTTGACTGACCAAACGTAACGAAGAAACGGAACGGAGCGAAGAAACAGAGCGATCGTCTCCATAGAAATACAGATATTTGCAAAAAGGGTGCCGGAAGATTCCGCAATCTTCACAAGGGGATTCGCCGAGGATTTTGGCATCGTTGTAGTGGCAAACCAGTCCATGCATCGAGCGCCTGCGACAAGTATTGCCCGCCCCTGTTATCTGGAATTTTCCTATGTTTTCTTCACAACACACCAAGCTTAAGTTTCCTTTCTGGCAGTTTCTTAATCAGCCAGTCTTTGACTCCAAATTTCAAGTGGTTCTTAATCCACGTCGCTTTTGGCGATTTCATCAAGTATCGCTTCTAGAGCGCTGCCTGTCTAAAGAGTGTGCATCTAAAGATAGTCGTTGCGATTGAACGATTTCAGGTAGTTCAATGTAGGAAAGGGTGGCGATTAAAAGAGCAAGGATGAGAGGGTGAATGAGGGCCTTTCACGCTCTCCTACTTTCTTACCTTCCTTTCTTTCAGGGTCTTACTCGATTCCAAAACTCGTCTATAGCTGCTGACGGTGGGCGATCGCCCCACCGTTTTGTTGTGAATTGCAACATATCCGTCCGGAGGACGCAGGAAGCCCTCGAATGATAAAGCTATGGTAACGGCTTTACTATTTGCTCTAAACGTAGGTTATGGGGTTGACTACTGCCAAGTTACCCCTCGTTTGTAGTCAGTAGAAGCTGTTAAGGCTGGAGTTTTACATAGGAGAGGCGATTCATGCTGGCACACGAGTCTACGTACTGCGTGAGTGTTCCTGGGGGCAACGCTGAAGTTTCATTGAATGGGTTGCGGGCAATTCTAGGGCAAGTTGAGACTGAGCTACATCACAGCGAGATCTATGGACAAATGCTCTCAAGCTTGAAAGCATTGCCAGACGATTTGAATCGGCAGATGCAAAGCATGATGAGAGCGATGGGTCGAGAAGCCATCCGACTGGCGCTACGCAAAATGGTGCGCAAAAAGCCTTCAGGCATGGTGCAGGCAACAGAGCCATCTTTTGCTAACGCTGCTTCACCAACTGCTGCGCCCAAGGTGCAACCCTTAACCTCGGTGAATCCTTCAGTAGCAGTCGCGGCCGATCGCACCCCTCCTACCCTGACCGTCGTTCCTCCAACCGAAAGTCAAAGGCCGACAGATACTCGTGAACGCAAGATGCTTTATCCGCCTACGGCTGTCTCTAGCATCAAGCCACTGAAGACGAACCCTCATAAAAAGCTCAGTAAGCGAGAACTTGCAGAGAAAGCAGTTTTTGAGGCGCGGGAGGCTTACCTGCGAGACTTGGGGCAAATGATTCGTCAAGTGCGGCAGGAACGGTCGTGGTCACCGTACCATTTACACTTAAAAACCCAGGTTCCCCTCCATCAGTTGGAGGCGTTAGAAACTGGACGACTTGAGCGGCTACCGGAAGATATCTATCTGCAAGGATTTATCCGGCAGATTGGCAATGCATTGGGGCTAGATGGCAACCATATGGCGGCATCGCTGCCGACGATCGCGTCAGCTGTCGTACCATCGTGGCAGCAACCGAAGGCGGGTTCAAAGCTGCGGATCAATTCAATGCAAATCTATCTTGGCTACGCGGCTTTGATGGCAGGTGGTATTGCCTGGGTTTCGCATCAATCGATTCCTCAGCGTACGGAACCAGCTTCACCCTCTTCTTCAGCAACAGTGGTGCCGTTACCTAAAGCGTCTCCGACCCAGGCAACCGCTGCCAAGGCAAATCCTAAAGGTGCAGCTACCTCGCTGAGCATTAAACAAGGAACTTCGCCGTTACCAGGAAATGTTTCGCCTCCCGAAACAAACCCTCTTTAAGGCACAAACGTCTTACCAAGAGGGCAGTTTGAGCAAGACATTGTGTAAGACATTGTGTTCTTTAGCAAGGCTTCTACCTTCCAGCCTACGCCTGATAGGATGGACAGAAGTTGTTTAACCTAGGAAAAAGCGTGGTTGTTAAACCAGAGTGGTTGCGGGTTAAAGCCCCTCAGTGGGAGCGGGTTGGTTCGGTTAAGGAAATCTTGCGGGATTTAGAGCTGAACACAGTCTGTGAAGAAGCCTCTTGTCCCAATATTGGTGAGTGTTTTAACAACGGCACGGCCACCTTTTTGATTATGGGGCCGGCCTGTACCCGTGCCTGCCCGTACTGCGATATTGACTTCGAGAAGAAGCCAAAGCCGCTTGATCCCACAGAACCAGAGCGTTTGGCGGAAGCCGTTCGTCGGATGCGCCTGAACCATGTGGTGGTCACTTCGGTGAACCGAGACGACCTGCCCGATGGTGGGGCGGCACAGTTCGATCGCTGCATTCAGGCGATTCGAACCGCTTCACCCGGCACCACGATCGAAGTTTTGATTCCTGACCTTTGTGGCAACTGGGACGCACTGGCAACGATTCTGCAGGCAGCGCCAGAGGTGCTGAACCACAATACTGAAACGATTCCCCGCCTATATCGCCGAGTCCGACCGCAAGGCAATTATGATCGATCGCTGGAAGTATTGCAGCGATCGCGGGATCTAGCTCCGTGGGTCTATACCAAAACGGGCATTATGGTGGGCTTGGGCGAGACCGATGACGAAGTAAAGCAGGTCATGCGCGATCTGCGTTCAGTGGATTGCGATATTCTGACGATCGGGCAATACCTCCAACCCAGTCAAAAGCACTTGGGCGTCGTCGATTTTGTGCGTCCAGAACAATTTGACGCTTGGCAGACGTATGGCGAATCGCTAGGCTTTTTGCAGGTAGTGTCATCTCCTTTAACACGCAGTTCCTATCATGCGGAGCAAGTGAGAGCGTTGATGGAACGGTATCCACGGGCAAGAGGTGACTAGAAGGCAGAAGGCTGAAGGCAGAAGAAGGGAGTGGGGAGTAGGGAGTAGGGAGTGGGGCGAAAGGCAGGAGGCAGAAGGCTAAAAGGCTAAAAGGCGGCTAATCGCTGAGAAGATGTCTGAGACGTTGAAAGCCCTTCGTGGCGTTGCCATCTGCCCTGCACTGAAGGGCGGCCTAACTAAGGCAAGTTCACTCTAGGCTGTGCCTTCTCAAAGGGTAGGAGACTTAGCACCTTTGCAATGGCTTAAGTCCGTGAAACGGACTTCCTGCTATCAGCCCGTACTTCAGTGCAGGGCGGATGAGTGCTAGCAACAACAACTTTTCAAACCTCCTCTGACTGCTGATGGCCCACTAAAGCTGATACCTTTATTTCATGTCTCAACTTACGATCGTCATTCTGGGTGCTGGAGCCTGGGGTACAACTTTAGCAACATTGGCGAAGGCCAAAGGGCACGCAGTGCGGGTGTGGTCGCGGCAAGAGGGAGCTTTGCACACGGCGCTTGATGGTGCCGACATTGTGTGTTCTGCAATCTCGATGAAAGGTGTCAAAACGGTTGCTGAGCAGGTAAAACAAGTCACGATCGCCCCGCATGCGGTGTTTGTTACAGCCACCAAAGGCCTGGCAGTCATGGAAAACCACGAAACGAAGCCGCTGCTTCCCTCGCAAATCTGGCAGGCTGCTTTGCCGTCGCATCCAGTGGTTGTTCTGTCGGGGCCTAACCTTTCGCAAGAAATTCAGCAGGGCTTGCCTGCCGCAACGGTGGTTGCCAGTCAACACCTTCCTGCGGCTGAAGCTGTACAGGCGGCGCTGTCGTCCAATTCGTTTCGGATCTATACAAATGCCGATGTGTTGGGTGTAGAGCTGGGTGGTACGTTGAAGAACGTCATCGCGATCGCGGTGGGAACGTGTGACGGTCTACAATTGGGCACCAACGCCAAGGCGGCACTGGTCACTCGTGGGCTTGCCGAAATCATTCGAGTGGGGACGTATTGGGGAGCCAAGCCAGAAACTTTTTATGGTTTGTCGGGCTTAGGTGACTTACTGGCGACCTGCAACAGTGCCTTGAGCCGCAACTATCAGGTGGGGTATGGACTGGCTCAGGGTAAGTCTCTCGCTGACGTGCTCGCCCATCTCCAGGGCACGGCAGAAGGGGTCAATACAACGCAAGTCTTGATGAAACTTGCCGAACAACAAGCCATTGCTGTCCCCATTTCCCATCAGGTCGATCGTCTGCTTAAAGGTGAGATTACACCCCATGCAGCCGTAGACGCACTGATGCTACGAGATTACAAACCAGAAACCCATTAGAGAAACCATGTCACTGATTGCCGCGATCGACGCCTTATTTAAGCAACCACCAATTCCCTTCAAGCCAGAGCAGCAGTCTCTTAAAGGATGGGCGATGTACTGCTTACGCGATCGCGGGTTTAAGGTGATTTATGCCCAAAATGCTGATTTTGCGATCGAAACGCGGGAAGGCGGCAAGGTGTACTTCAATGTTGCTGAAGCTCCGGTTGATCTAAATGGCACTGAAACAGAAGGGAAGGTTGGCTGGATTGTGCGCGATCGTGACACAAATCAGATCACGGTGATTGCACCACCGTCATGAATTGCAGCACAGTCATGAAAGTGCCCAACATCGCCGTGAATAGAGATGGATTTTAGCGTTCAGCACCCAACCGTTAGCCTTCACAAAGCTGACGGCTAACGGTTGGGTGCTGAATGCTGAACGCTGATTATCATCCAAGCAACGGGCTACTTGATGAATAGCATCTCCTGATAGGTTGGCAAGGGCCAGAAGCTATCAGCCACTTCGCCTTCTAACGCATCCGCATACGAGCGAACTTCATCCATCAAGGGACGAAGCGTCTCGGCACAGTAATGCATTTTGTCTTCTGTGGTGGCAAAATCGTGCTTGGCCAGAGCCGTACTCAGTTTGCTGGTTGCGCTAACCATTGCATTCGTTAAGTCTGCAATTTTCTTCGCGCTTTCCTTATCAAGGTCAACGCCCAGACCCGCCAAACTCGCGATCGTCGACGATAGCTTTGCCAGGTATTCCAGTGCGGCGGGATAAATAATCGTTTTGGCGATGTTGACGACTAGCTTCGCTTCAACCTCGATCGACAGAATGTATTGCTCGGCGTACACCTCAAAGCGGCTTGCCAGTTCGACTGGTGTTAGCACCCCGGTCTTGGCAAACAGGTCTTCAATGTAGGCTTCTTTGAGCGTTGGTAAGGCATCGGCTGTGGTGCGGAGATTGGCTAACCCGCGTTCCTCAACCGCCATTTTGTGCCATTCTTCAGAATAGCCATTGCCGCCAAAGACGACGGCTCCATGCGTTTCCATCACTTCTTTAAGCACCGTGAGGATGGCTGTATTAAGTTCCAACCCTTTAGCTAATTCGCTCTCCAGACGGTTGCCGAGCCAATCGAGTGAGTCGGCCAGCATGGTATTCAGCGCAATCAAGGGACCAGACACCGATTGGCTCGATCCAACAGCGCGAAACTCAAAGCGGTTGCCTGTAAAGGCAAAGGGTGATGTCCGGTTACGATCGCCCGCATCTTTGGTGAGATGAGGCAACACATCAACGCCCAGATCCATCACGCCTTTCTGTTTCGACTCGGTGACCGTGCCCGTCTTGATTTGCTCAAAGACTTCTTCTAACTGGGTGCCCAGGTAAACAGACATGATCGCAGGCGGTGCTTCATTGGCTCCCAGACGGTGATCATTACTGGCAGTGGCGATCACGGCACGCATCAGAGGGCCATACTTGTGTACTCCTCGAATCACCGCTCCGCAGAAAACTAGAAATTGAGCATTGTCATGGGGCGAATCGCCGGGATCCAGCAAGTTTCCCTGGGTGGCGTTTCCAACCGACCAGTTGACGTGTTTCCCAGAGCCATTGATGCCTGCAAAAGGCTTTTCGTGCAGTAGGCAAACGAACCCGTGCTTTTTAGCAGTATGCTTCAGAACCGTCATAATAAGCTGCTGGTGGTCACTGGCGACGTTTGCAGCTTCAAAGAAGGGCGCAATTTCAAATTGGCCGGGGGCAACTTCGTTATGGCGGGTTTTTGCCGGAATCCCAAGCTTGTAGAGCGTTTCTTCCACATCTTGCATAAAGACCTGGACTCGCTCTGGGATCGCGCCGAAATAGTGATCGTCAAATTCTTGACCTTTCGCAGGCGCTTTGCCAAACAGGGTGCGCCCAGCTAGTAGCAGATCAGGACGCTGGCTGGCGAAGTTTGCATCAATCAGGAAATACTCTTGCTCTGCACCACAGCTAGAGTTCACATGGGCAACGCTCTTGTTCCCCAGCAGCTTTAAGACCTTATTGGCCGCTTTGTCCATAGCGGCGATCGACCGTAAGAGCGGCACTTTCTTATCCAGTGCTTCACCCGTCCAGGAGACGAAAACGGTCGGGATGCACAACGTGGAACCGTTGTCCGTTTCCATAATGTAGGCAGGGCTGGTCACATCCCAACCCGTATAGCCTCGCGCTTCAAACGTGTCGCGAATACCACCATTTGGGAAAGACGACCCATCAGGCTCTCCTTGTACCAATACTTTGCCAGAAAATTCTGAAATAACGTTGCCGTCACCCTGTACCGAGATGAAACCATCGTGCTTTTCAGCAGACAGGTTCGTCATGGGGTAAAACACGTGGGCGTAATAGAGTGCTCCTTTGGAGATCGCCCAATCTCTCATCGCGAGAGCGACTGTATCCGCAATCGAGGGATCAAGCTTTTCACCCGTGACGATCGTATTTTTAATCGACTTGAAAACCGTTTTGGGTAGGCTTGCCTGCATCTTGCTGAGGTTAAAGACATTCTCGGCCCAGATATCTTCTAAACGCTCTGGAGGTTTAGGCGGCAGTAAGGTTCGGTTGGTGATCTGATGAACTGCTTGAATGCGGGCGGTATTTCCACTCATGATTTCTACATAGAGCTAACCGCTTGATAGTACTCAAAGCAACCACGCGAAATAGATAGCAGAGATACCAAGCACTCATTTATTCACATTTATTTATGCTGGAGTTTGAGAACATTCCTCAAAAACCGAGCCGTTTTCTACGCGCTTAAGCTTAGATTTCTACGCGCTTAAGCTTAGATTTCTACGCGCTTAAGCTTAGATTTCTACGTGTTTAAGCGTATTAGATGCCTGACTTCCAGGCATTTATAAACAAGTACTTAAACAATTTCCAAAACAAGTCTTAAAAGCAGGAAGACTTACTTAATAATGCTCTCTAAACCAGCTATGAGATTGCATTACGCAAGCATTTTGTTCGCATTCGCACGGAACTGAAGCACCTGGACTATAAATTGATCATTCAAAGGGGATGGCGGTATTACTATCAAAAGCCAATGGCTTATACAACATAAGTTAGGCTTCCGAGACCGATATTCGGCGAGCGGGCTGCGAGTAGTTTCCGCCGAACTTCTTCGTTGAGCTGTCAGCTGACGGAAGTTAAAACGCTACGCATAGGGCTTTTAGACCTAAAGGATTGACTTCGATTCAAATCAGCTAAAAGTGCGATCGCGCGTAGAAAATATGCTTTAACCCTTCTGCCGCAGTGATATATAGTGCCACGATCGCGCCTAGCACCAGCACAAACGATCCAGGTAACGGTTGGAACCCAAATAAGGCTGCCAATGGCGTAAACGGTATGATCAGAGTGATCATTGCAACCAACAGAGTAACGAGAAACAAGTATTTCCCGGGCTTGCTATCAAAGATGGCTTTGCGCGTTCGCACGACTAAAACAATCATGGAGGCTGAGATCACCGATTCAATGAACCAGCCTGTTCTAAACTGGTCGGGTGTGGCGTGTAGGATGAACAGCAATGCACCAAAGGTCAGGTAGTCAAAGACCGAACTCAACGCCCCGAAGACCAGCATGAAATTGCGAATGAAGCGGATATTCCAGCGATGGGGTTGATCGACTAATGCGCGATCGACGCGATCGCTGGCAATGGTCATTTCAGGAAAATCGGTCAATAAATTGGTCAGCAAAATTTGCTTTGGCAACAGCGGTAAAAAGGGCAGAAAGAGCGATGCTCCCGCCATGCTGAACATGTTGCCAAAGTTTGCACTGGTTGCCATAAAAACGTACTTCAGCGTATTGGCAAATGTGACTCGTCCTGCTTGAATGCCCTGCAACAAGACGGCTAAATCCTGCTCCAATAACACAATATCCGCCGCATCTTTTGCCACATCTACCGCGCTATTGACTGAAATGCCCACATCGGATGCATGGATCGCAGACGCGTCGTTGATGCCATCACCCATATAACCCACCACATTGCCCGCTTTCTTGAGCGCCAGCACAATATCTTCTTTCTGATTTGGCTCTACTTCCGCAAACACATCAACCTGGCTCACTTGATACATCAGGGCTTCATCGCTCATCTGGTGGAGTTCTGAGCCCGTGAGAATGCGAGAAGCAATTAAACCTACCTGGTGACTGAGATTGGCTGCAACAGCGTGACTATCGCCTGTGATGATTTTTAACGACACACCTGCCTGCTTGAGTTGCACGATCGTCTCAGCAATGTTGGCTTTGGGTGGATCAAACAAGATTAGACAACCTAAGAAAATCATCTCGGCTTCATTTTCTTTGGAGATAGTAGAGGTGGCGATCGTCCGGTAGGCAATGCCCAGCGTGCGAAAGCCCTTGCTACCAAGCTCGTTAAAGCGTTCCCGGATTGTATCCCAGTGTTCTGTGCCATCAACAACACCATCAGCCGTTTCGACCGATGTGCAAACTGCTAGAACATGATCCAGTGCGCCTTTTGTCACCATGAGATGAGTTTGCCCATGAGCTACTAAGAGGCTAAGGCGTTTGCGGATAAAGTCGTAGGGCACTTCATCGAGTTTTTGATAGCCAGAAAGCTCGAATGTTTGATGGGCGCGAATAGCTGCATCAATGGGATTGGTAAAGCCTGTTTCAAAGCTGGCATTTAGATAAGCATAGAAAAGTACGCGACTTTCTTCTGGTGATGCTCCACTCGGTTGCTCCTTGCCCTGCCAATCTAGAGCTGAATGAATGCGTACTACTCCTTCGGTGAGCGTCCCAGTTTTATCTGAACACAGCACATTCATGCTGCCGAAATTCTCAATCGCCGCCAGCCGCTTGACAATCACACTTTGGCGCGCCATCTCCTTTGCTCCATGCGCCAGATTCACACTAATGATGGCAGGTAGCAACTGTGGGGTAAGCCCAACCGCTAAGGCTAAGGAAAAAAGGAATGAATCCAGTACTGGACGATGAAGAAAAATATTGCCAGCAAAAATGGCAAACACCAGTAGCATGGTCACTTCCATCAACAAGTAGCCGAAGCGGCGTACCCCTCGTTCAAACTCAGTTTCGGGTGGTCTTAGCTTTAGGCGTTCCGAAACTTTGCCAAATTCGGTCTTTAGCCCGGTGGCAACGATGATGGCGGTCGCTGTTCCACTTACTACATGGGTGCCCATGAAGAGTGTGTTCGTCCGCTGGCTAAGGGCTGTTTCGACAGGCAATACCCCGCTAGTTTTCGCGACCGGGTAGGTTTCGCCCGTGAGTGTGGCTTCGTCCAGAAAGAGATCCTTCGACTCCAAAATCACAGCATCGCCCGGAATTCGATCGCCTGCTGCCAGTAGCACCACATCCCCCGGCACGATCACTTCAATTGAGATTTCCTGAGCAATCCCATCACGTAGTACCCTGGCTTTAATCTGTACGATCGCCAGTAGCTTTGCCACGGCATCAGCGGCTCCTCGTTCTTGCCAGAACCCTAACAGCCCACTGACTAAGACAATGGTCAAAATAATGGCAGTATCGGTCGTGTCACCGAGAAAAAATGATAACCCTGCTGCAAACACCAAAATTAAAATAATGGGACTTTGAAACTGCGCCAGCAGTAGCGACAGTGCATCTGATTTTTTCCGAGCTTTTAGCAGGTTTACGCCATATTGACTCAGGCGTTGCGTAGCCTCTTGACTCGTTAACCCTTGGGGAGTCGTATGTAATGTGTGCAAGAGGTCTGATGCGGGGTGGCTCCAAAACGGCTCTAAGTGTTGATTCATTAGGGTGAAATCTACTCCGCCCAATGGCGGGCGATCGTGATCTTAAATCTAGCGTTGTGAGAAATATCTAAATCCAGAGACGCGTAGTGTTGTTTACACCACACTGTTAACTCTTGAATAGCAGCCGCAAAAATCTCATCAGGAATTTGCCAACTGGCGCTATACATTCGATGCTGGTAACGATGAAGCAATTCACCGATCGTTTGTTCAATGCGCCATTCAGCGGCGACGATCGTGTCTATTGTTGCGCCTTGCTGCGTCAGGGTGTCTAACACGTCTGCTTCAGTTGCACCATAATCAGTTAGCTGAAAGTCATAGCTGGCTAGAATCTCATCCCAACGCTGTTTAAACTCATACTGAGGCTGGTTAAAGTCAAAATCTCCGGGCTTTGCGTCTCTTCCTCGACCATGAGTGTAGAGAAAAAGCCCTTCTGGCTTGAGCACCCGTCGGATTTCTGCCAGTACTTTTTGCCAATGAGAAACTAAATGCAGCAGATGAACCGTCAGCGCCACATCGAAAGAGCGATCGGCAAACGGTAGCGCGGTTGCATCGCCTTTGACTAACGTTAATTGATGGGGCAGACCCTCAAGTTTGCGACGAAGCACATTCATCATCTCGTCTGAAATGTCGATACCAGTGTAGGCATAGCCGCGCTGCACAATGGGCAAAGCTATGCGCCCTGTACCAATCCCTGGTTCAAAAAAATGCGTCTCTGACGTGGCAGAAGTAAGGCGCAAAATACACTCTGTCACCTGCTCTGAGACGTCAAGTGGCAAACCCCGTGTAGCATCGTAAAGATCCGAGACGCGATCGAAGGAAACGCTCATGTTGATAGAGAGTGCATGTTGAGCAAGCGGCAAACCAGTGACGAGTGAATGGGAATCTGTCGAAAGGCACAATCACTGATCGAATTAGCACTGAGCCAACGGCAATGCGCCCCTAATACCTGACTCCTGCTTTACACTTTAACTCCTGCTTCACACTTTGACCGAATCAGTGCAAACGGCACGCTGGACAATTAGGTCGGTATGCAACCCTAAAGAACACAGAACTTAAGCTTTGTTTTTATGACTTAACACAGCAAACGAAAGCTGCACACTTTCCTCACATCTTATGCCTATGCTTGAGGTGGAATTGAACAGGACACTCTTCACTAAGAAATATGCATTGACAAAGGGATGTGAAAACTTTTATGCCCAACTGACTCTGCTGTGTCTATAGACTGGTGTACTGCTTTCACCATCATCATATGCTTTCGTTTTGCCGCCATTGCTGGCAGGAAATGCCAGATTTAGCACTCAGGAAGCCTGCTTGATGTTGAAACGGCAATCTCTAGAGCGGATGATCCAACAATCTATTACTCAGTCGTCAAAAGCCGAACGGTTTCTGTTAAAAAGTGAAATGAAGTAAAAGGTGAAATGAAGCCGTGAGAGCCCTTTGAGGGCACCCGCTACAGAACAAACTCACGGTGCAAGCCTCTGAATATTCCACCCGTTGTCAGGCTGGGAGCGATATAAAAAGCGATCGTGTAATCGATTCGACCGTCCTTGCCAAAATTCAAAACTATTAGGAACGACCCGATAACCTCCCCAAAACGAAGGTAAGGGAATTTCATGATTGAGAAATTTCTGTTTCATCCGTTCAAATGCCATCAAGAGCATCTGGCGTGATGAGATAACGGAACTTTGGGGTGAACACCAGGCTCCCAGTTGGCTTCCGTGGGGACGACTGGCAAAGTACTCAAGCGATTCAGCCGTCGAGATTTTGGCTGCGGTGCCCGTGATCTGCACCTGACGCTGTAGTGGTAGCCAGAGAAATAGCAATGAGACATGAGGATTCTCACTGATGTGTTGGGCTTTGCGGCTTTCATAGTTGGTAAAGAAAACAAACCCGTCCGCATCAAAATATTTCAACAAGACGGTGCGAACCAGTGGTTCTCCTTGCGCAGACGCCGTTGCCAAAATCATAGCATTTGGCTCCTGCAACTCTGCCTGACACGCGTCCTGAAACCAATGTTCAAACTGCTTAAAGGGATTGTCCTGCAAATCTTGCCGCTCTAAGGCTGCTTGAGTATAGTCTTCTCGCAGAGTATGAATATCCATCGTTGCAGGCTTGTTGACAGGCGATCGTAACGTTGTACTGGCGCAAGTAAACCTTGCGACTGCATTCTGAGGCTAGAGCAAAAGTTTGAGGAACTTGTGAGGAAGCGTGATAAGCCTCACTCTGCTAACTTAGGAATTCAACCAGCGCTTTAGCATATCAAACCTGACTGGTTTCGGAGTTGAACGATGGCAACGTTGATTGAAGCGAACACCGATCGACTGTCTCTGCGTCAATGGCGTGCGAGCGATCGCGAACCCTTTGCTCAATTGTGCGCCGATCCACGGGTAATGGAGTTTTTTCCAAACCTGCTCGATCGCGCTGCCAGTGATGCTCTGGTCGATCGTGTTGAGGCAAAGATTCGCGATCAAGGTTGGGGGCTGTGGGCGGTTGAAATTACGGCAACGAAGGAATTTATTGGACTTGTGGGGTTGAATGCACCCGCACCCGATTTTCCCTGTTCGCCGTGTGTGGAAGTGGGTTGGCGACTAGCTTTTCCTTACTGGGGCAAGGGATACGCGACTGAAGCCGCAAGAGAAGCTTTACGCATCGGCTTTGACGTTCTAAATTTTGAAGAAATTGTTTCGTTTACGGCCCTTCCCAATCGACGATCTCAGGCCGTGATGGAACGTTTAAATATGCGCCGGATGCCTGAAACGTTTCTGCATCCACGTATTCCAGTGGATCATCCACTTGCAGAGCATTGTCTCTACAAACTGTCACGGTCAGAGTTCAAACGCCATACGTCATCATAAAAGTGAGTCACGGCACCGATGATAGTTAGCTGATTCTAATCTACAGACTAAGCCACGAAGGCGGTGCTATTAGACTGAGTAGTGAGCGGAGGAGAAAAGATGTCGATCACACTTTACGATTTAGCTGGCGCTGAGGACAATCGCCGCTTTAGTCCACCCTGTTGGCAGGTCAAAATGGCGCTCAAGCATAAGGGATTGGATGTCCAGACGATTCCCTGGCGGTTTACGGAGAAAGACGCGATCGCCTTTTCGGGCCAAGGTCGAGTACCTGTGCTGGTAGATGGCGATCGCACGGTGACGGATAGCTGGGAGATTATTCAGTATCTAGAGGAAACCTATCGCGATCGACCCAGTTTATTTGGTGGCGCAATGGGCTTTTCTGGCACGCTGTTCGCCAAGTTTTGGTCTTTCCAGGCAATTAATCCGCTCCTGTTTCAGATTATTCTTCCCGATTTGTTTCAGCATTTGCACCCCAAAGACAAGCCATACTTTCGCGAGAGTCGAGAGAAGATGCTTGGCACGACGTTGGAAGCTGCTGCTGCACCAACTGAAGCGACTATCGCCGCACTTCGATCGGCGTTAACACCACTGCGAGAAGTGGTCAAGCAACAGCCCTATCTTGGTGGGGAGCAGCCGTATGCCGCCGATTATATGGTCTTTGCTCACTTTCAATGGGCAAGGGCAGTTTGTCCGATTTCGTTGCTTGAAAAGGACGATCCTGTTTACCAGTGGCGCGATCGGTTGCTCGATGCCTTTGATGGTTATGCCCGATCGTCCCCTGGTTATCCGGTATAGAGGCGAGGAGATTGCAAGGAGATTGCGCTGAATCAAAGCGCAGAACGAAACCACAACGCTAAGCTTTAACTGGAGACTACAGGCAACCAGCAAAGGATCTTTTCATGTCCGAAACGATGCAGGCTTCAGCATTGAAGAGTGAACCTCCCCTCGAACAGGGTCAAACAGCGACAAAGGCTAAAGCAGCCATGTTGTACGGTCGATCGCGGCTTGCTGACCCACACCAACAGCTTGCAGACCTTGCAGCCGTGGATTTGTCCCATACACCGCAGCAGGGTAACTTTGCTGAAACGCTGGCAGCGCATCAGTGGCAGACGCTACAGCCAACCAAGCTAGAGATCTTTCAAATCAACCTTGGCAAGCTGTGCAACATGACGTGTAGCCATTGCCATGTGGATGCTGGCCCCACGCGCACGGCAGAAAATATGGATCGCGCGACGATCGATGCCTGTTTGCAGGCGTTAGATCAAACAGACGCGCATACCGTCGATATTACAGGCGGCGCACCGGAGATGAATCCCCATTTTCGTTATCTGGTGGATCAATGTGTCGCCCGTGGGAAGCATGTGATCGATCGCTGTAACCTGACGGTGCTCTTGCTCCCACGCATGCAGGATCTACCCGAATGGTTAGCGGCACGAGGCGTTGAGATTGTCTGCTCGTTGCCCCACTACCAGCAGGAAAACACTGACACTCAGCGCGGCGACGGCACCTTCGAGAAATCCATTACAGCCTTACAACGGTTGAATGCAGCCGGATACGGACAGGGTGATCCCCAACGGCAGTTGGTTCTGGTCACGAATCCTGTTGGCACCTGTCTTGCCAAACATAATCCCTGCATTGAAAAAGAATGGCGAAACGGGCTGCAAGAGAACTATGGGATCACCTTCGATCGCCTCATTTCCCTCAACAATATGCCGATTTCGCGCTACCTGGAATGGTTGGAAGCCTCAGGCAATCTGCAAGCGTATATGGAACGGCTCGTGAATGCCTTTAACCCCGGCACGATCGCGGGCTTGATGTGTCGCAACACACTCTCCATTGCCTGGGATGGTCGCCTCTTTGACTGCGATTTCAATCAAATGCTGGATCTCGAAGTGCAGCAACCCAATGGGCAACGTCCACACATCCGCGATTTCAATCCAGCGATGTTGGCCCAACGTGAGATTGTGACGGGACACCATTGCTTCGGCTGTACGGCGGGGGCAGGCAGTTCGTGTAGTGGGGCGATCGTTTAGAGAAGGCAGAAGGCAGGAGGCAGAGGGCAGAAGGTAAGAAGCTGCTTTTCAAATGCTCATGCATCGACTGATCAGAAACGGAATCTGTCGCTTACCTTCCAACGTGTATGCAATTTTTAGGAATACAGATTCTATGTTCTCAAACCTGAAGGGTTTAAGGGTCTTTTTAGCCTCCTTGCTCTGCTGTATACCCAGTTCAGCAATGATTCATTTTTTAGTCTTCTGGGCAGCGAACAACTTCTCTTTGTCCCAGGTTGTTTCTCCAGTTGAGACTGTAGTATTTGTCTTATCAATAGGAGGGGTTATTGGTCTATTTAAATCCCTTTTGGTGAGTGCCTTTGCCTTTTACGCCCCGCCACGTTCACGTTGGTGGCTAATTATAGGAAGTACAGTAGTTTCATCGCTACCAGAGGCATGGATCTACTACGAACTTTGGACATGGACGTTTCCTTTTGGTTAATTTGGTTTTCCCATGCCCCGCGTTTCCATCATCATTCCTACCTTAAATGAGGCAACTTCACTAGGAAGGACGCTACGCTGCCTTAGTGTGCTCGATCCGCCTGCGTGGGAAATTTTGGTGGTGGATGGTGGCAGTCAGGATCAAACGGTGTCGATCGCCCAAGCGACCTCTGCAACAATCATTCACTCCGAACAGGCGGGACGATCGATTCAAATGAACCGGGGTGCCGAGGCTGCGACAGGGGACATTCTTTGCTTTCTCCATGCCGATACGTTAGTACCCGATGACGCGATCGCAGTCATGACCCGAACATTAGGAAATCCTGCGATCGCCTGTGGTGGCTTCATTTCCCTCATGACGGGTACCGAAACCACACGCTGGAGCGTTTCACTCCATAACTATTTGAAAACCTATTACGCGCCTTTGCTGTTTCGCCCCTATCTTTTCTTTTTCAAAGGGTTACGACTGTTGTTTGGCGATCAAGTGATGTTCTGTCGTCGCGATGATTTTTGGGCGTGCGGCGGCTTTGATCCCGCGCTCCCCATTATGGAAGAGGCTGACCTGTGCCTGAAACTGCTACCCTATGGACGTATTCGCCAGGTGAATCGAGTCGTGCAATCGTCCGATCGACGCGTCGCCAAATGGGGGACACTCAAAGCAACCGCGATTTATCTGTACGTCGGCTTTCTCTGGGGCATGGGCGCATCCGCTACCACCCTCAAGCGGTTCTATGAAGATATTCGTTAAGGCAGAAGGCAGGAGGCAGAGGGCAGAAGGAAAGGCTAAAGGCTAAAGGCTAAAGGCTAAAAAGCTGACTGCTGACCGCTGAATCAACTCAAAACTCAAAACTCAAAACTCAAAACTCCCCTGCTTCCTCCGCCTCCCCTGCTTCCTCCGCCTCCCCTGCTCCCTCCACACCCCATCCCCCATCCCCTTTCCCCCACCCCCTCATGCCCCACTCCATTCTCGACGAACCCTTCGTGCAACCACTGGATGACTACAATCAAGCGCTGGTGGCTCAGGTACACCCGATCGATTGGGTCAATCCCGAACCTGCTCCGCTATACGACCTGGTGGTCATTGGTGCGGGTACAGCGGGACTGGTGGTGGCGGCTGGTGCGGCTGGTTTAAAGCTAGACCTGAAAATTGCGTTGATTGAAAAAGACTTGATGGGCGGTGATTGCCTCAATCTAGGCTGCGTGCCCTCTAAGACGGTGATTCAGTCTTCACGGGTGGCGGCAACGATGCGAGAGGCCACACCCTTCGGCATTCAGGCACCAGAGTCGGTCAAGGTGGATTTTGCAGCGGTAATGGAGCGGATGCGGCGCATTCGTGCTGATATCGGTCACCACGACTCGGCACAAACCTTTAGCGCTCAAGGCATTGATGTGTTTTTAGGGAGCGCTCGGTTTTTGGATGACAAGACGATCGCTGTGGACGATCGCCGTTTGCGCTTCAAAAAAGCCGTTATTGCTACAGGTGCCCGCGCCACGCATCCCAAAATTCCTGGACTGGCAGAAACAGGCTTTCTCACGAACGAAACCGTTTTTTCACTCACCGATCGACCATCCCGCTTAGCGGTTATTGGCGGTGGGCCAATTGGGTGTGAACTGGCACAGGCATTCCAGCGCTTGGGGAGCGACGTCATGTTGCTGCACAAGAATGGGCATCTGCTCGATCGCGAAGATGGGGATGCCGCTGAAATCGTGCAACAGCGCTTTTTGCAGGAAGGGCTGAAACTCCTGCTGGATTGCACCGTTGAACGAGTCGAGCAAACGGAGGCGGGAAAAGTCATCCACTATCAGCAGCACGGTGAAACTCGGACGGTGGTAGTTGATGAAATTCTGATTGGTGCAGGACGATCGCCCAATGTGGAGGGACTTAATCTAGAAGCCGTTGGTGTTAAGTACGATGCCAAAAAAGGCGTAGCGGTAAACGATTACCTTCAAACAACAAATCCCAAAATCTATGCGGCGGGCGATATCTGTATGGAGTGGAAATTTACCCACGCTGCCGATGCCGCTGCACGTCTGGTCATCAAAAATGCTCTGTTTGCCCCCTTTGGAATTGGACGCAGCAAGCTCAGCAGCCTGGTGATGCCCTGGGTCACCTACACCGATCCTGAAATTGCCCATGTGGGACTCTATGAAGCCGAAGCTCACGCCAAAGGGCTGAAAACACAGACGATCGTTATTCCCTTCTCGGATGTCGATCGCGCCTTGACTGATGGCGAGCCCGAAGGCTTTCTCAAAGTCCTGCTGAAACAGGGTTCAGACAAAATCCTGGGTGCCACGATCGTGGCGAAACACGCGGGAGAAATGATTAGCGAAATCACCCTAGCAATGGTAACCAAGCAGGGACTCAAAGCCATTGCTGGCGTGATCCATCCCTATCCCACCCAGGCAGAAGCCATCAAGAAAGCAGCAGATACCTACTACCGCAACGCCTTTCTCAACCCCACAATCCAATTTCTGCTCAAAATTGTTAACAAGTTTAGCTAGTTTGATAGACCACCTCGCTAATGGCTCAAATCAGCATCAGCAAAAACGACGAACTCATCATCAGCGATGCTTAACTGTTGACTGCGTTTGAGTTGTTAGGCGACACAGCAATGAGTGTTGCCATTTCTTTAAGTTTGCAAACTGTATTCCAGTTGCGATCGGTCATGGGTACACCCAGTAGCTTCTCGCTATTCGCAGCAAGCCTAGACCGGCCAACACCCTCCGGTGCATGAAGATAAAAGATACGACCAATTAAACAAAACCGCTCGCTATCCTTCTTCAGAGTTTCCAGCTTTTTCAAATCCGGGTTCTCTGGCGCTCTTGCTAAAAAACCTAAGTGCAATGAACTCGGTTCAGATTCCGCCTCTCGAAAGGGATTGTTCGTCATTGCTATCTCGACTTCAGAAGGTTCAATCACAAGAATATGTGGCTCGAAGCCGCGTCGTTCTTTGATTTCAATGGCAAGTCTTTTAGAAAAGCTAGCAATGTCTTTTGACTCATTTTGAAAGACCACATTGCCACTTTGAATATACGTTTTGACATTGCCAGCACCCAGGATCTCAAAAATAGATGTGAGATCCTTCATAGGTAAAGCGTTTTTACCACCAACGTTAATGCCCCTAAAGAGCGCAATGTATGTGTGCAACCGTTTACTCCACCCCCTTCTTTCTACTCTGGCGGAAAAACTCCTTCCCGCACTTCACTCCCATACGCCTGGACGGCTTGTGTGATGGTTTCGCGTAAATTGGCGTAAGACTTGGCAAAGGGCGGTTGCCGTACCGAAAGACCCAGTAGATCTGCCGTTACCAAAACCTGCCCATCACAATGTGGTCCCGCGCCAATGCCGATCGTGGGAATCGACAATTTCTGCGTGATTTGCTGCGCCAGATCGCTCGGCATATGCTCTAGCACGATCGAAAACGCACCTGCCTGCTCCAGCGCGATCGCCTCTGCCAGAATATGTTCTGCGGTTTCAGGAGACTTGCCCTGCTGTCGGTAGCCTAGACGATGCACTGATTGAGGCGTTAGACCCACATGCCCCATGACGGGAATGCCTGCCTGCACCAGTTGAGCCACTGTCGCTACGATCGTGGGGTTGCCCCCTTCGATCTTCACTGCCTGAGCACCCGTTTCTTTCAAAGCTCGACCCGCAGAATGGAGGGCTTGTTGGACACTCTCCTGGTAGCTCATAAAAGGGAGATCAGCGACTAGTAGCGCTCGTTTGACACCCCGTCGCACGGCCTTGGCATGGTGCAGAATTTCATCCAATGTGATTGGCAGCGTTGTGTCATAGCCCAGAGCAACCATTGCCAGCGAATCACCCACCAAAATCAGATCCACGCCTGCTTCATCCAGAACATGGCCGATCGCGTAATCCCAGGCGGTTAAGGCAACGATCGCACGATTTTGCTGCTTCCATTGCGCTAATTGATGAGTCGTAACAGGCATTAGGACGATCGGAGAAAGGGTATAGGGTCTAGCGTACAGAGGAGGGGAGCCACGGGAAAGGTACAGATTACCGAACGTCTTGCGACTGCTAATCGGTTGCCTTTACATGACTCGACAGACATTCCCTCAGGGCAACAGAACTGTATCCCTTTAAACCCTACACCCTATACCCCACACCCTGTATCCTATGCCCTCACTGTCCACTCCGACTAAACGTATTGTGCGCTCCCGTCCGGAAGGTCGTCATACTGACCCAGGCAAGCCCTTCACTCGTGCCAACCCACAGCTTATTGCTGGTATCGGCGGCAAGAGAAAGCACACGACTGGATGGCAGTTTGCCGATCGCGCCCGCAGAAGCACCATTAAATGGGTTGATTCGCACTAATCCTGTTGTGGTGCCCACCCATAGGCTGTTCACCTTGTCGAACTGAAGCGCCGTCACGTTGCGTCCACGTAACTGAGTGACCGATCGCACCTTCTCACCCGCTTTGTCTAGTTCCAGCAGTCCGTTGGGTGTCCCGATCCAAAGTGTGCCCCAGGTACTTAGCGCCAGGGTTTGCACCGTTGTTCCAGGCAAGTTACCAATCCGTTTCATCACCGTTGCGCTGGCTGTGTCAATTTGCACCAGGCTGTCTAGCGTCCCGACCCATAGGTTTCCGTCGGCATCCAGACTCAACGCATTGGCACTGACGCCGGGTAAATTCTTGAGCGTTGTCATCAACAAGCCTCGATCCGGGCTAATGAGCGCCAACCCATCATCGGTGCCAACCCAAAGGTAGCCCCGTTTATCAATCAACAGGGACAAAACCCGGTTTGAAGGCAGTGAGAAGTTCTGTGCTGTCACCCCTCCCGTACGTGGATCAAGGCGCACTAAACCGTCATAGGTGCCAACCCACAGCCGCCCGACGCGATCGATCGCCAAAGCACCAACCGTCTGATTAGGCAAACTAATACGCGCACGCACCTTGCCACTGGCGGGATTAATTTGCGCCAGACCTTGCCAGGAACCAACCCAAAGAGTACTATCGCCTACGGACTGAAGAGCGCCTACTCGATAATCAGGACTAACCGATTGCTCTTCTTGCTGCTGCCGTTGATTGGGTAAAGGCGTGACTGCGGGAGGCGGTGCTGCAGACGGATACAGCGGTGCCGCATTAGGGTCGCCCGTCGTCTGAGCCAGAATGGTTGTAGCCGCATGATTTGTCAGCCCTTGTAGGGTCAAAAATAGCAAGGCAAGCCCCATTGATCGCCCCATGCCCGATCGCTCCAACCATCTAGCACAGCCCATAATTCCCTCTCCACCATCGGTAACACTGACAATCCGGAGGCCTAAACGCGTCGCGCTAACCCCAGGTTTGCCTCTTGCGCCCCATGATACTGCTAGTCTTTGAAGATGGACGTTAGACTTAACAAGTCACGATCATGCGATCGGGTGCAATTGGAAAAACAGCTTTACGCCTCTCGTTCAACCGTGTAAAACCTGAAGTTTTGACGCGATCGCCCATCAACAATCATTCATTCTGTTGTAACCGGGAACAATAAGCCTACCCACTTCATCCGGCATCTGCCGACCTTAACTATGTTTAATGGCAAAGCAGCTATTCCCATTCTTCTGATTTTGGCGCTTGTGTTTGTTGGTTTCGGTGATCAATTTCTGCCCAAGCCTTTAAGCAGCGCCAGTTACAATACACGCGTTGCCCTCGATCGCTGGATGACGGGCTCGTTCAAACTTTGGCAACCAAAAGCTGATCCCAATGCCCGCACTGAAAGAGCGATCGAACAGCAAGAATCAGGAAAATAGCTTTAAAGGTTGCCTTCAAAACGTAATTTGTCTTTGCTTTATTTCGGAAAGTTTTAACTTGCCGAAATAAGCATGTCTATGATGCTGTTTCAAGACGTGTCTTTAACTGTTCACGATTTTTGCTAATTTCTGACCAAACAGGCTGCTTCAATATAGGTTGATTTTCAGTTCTTGCAACTGCATCAGCAAAATTCAATATTCTTAAACAGAAGGATTCGTATGCCTCCCGTGAAAGAACTATTGTTGGTTCATCCCCAATCCAACTAGTAATTTGCACCCCAGTATAAGGTTCTTCATCCGGTTCTAAATCATCATCGTAATGAGAACTTATCACCTCGAATCCGCATCCCACTCCTTCTGCGGCACACATAGAAAAAAACCTAAGGTTATTCCAGTTAATATTTTGAATAAAAGATTGAAGTAGATATAAGTTTGATTGTGGTATAAAGTCTACGATTTTCGAGAAATCTGAACTTCGAGTTAATTTAATAGACTCTATCTCCCAATCTGGAATGTTTTCCATCACGACGAATTTCCGAATAAACTTGCTTAATCTAAAATTTGGTGAATAGTAAGGTCGCCCTTTGCCATGAATTGTGTCAAGGGGATAAACCTGGTATTTAGCACTTTTATGTACTTCAGTGTTGGGCTTCCTTGTATTTAATCAAAAAGCGCGATCGATTGGGATTGAGACAGCGATCGTCTACTGTTTTTGTTCTGTCAACCACGCTTCCAAATCAGATAGGTGAGAAAAATTTAGCAATGCCTCACCCAGTGCCTCTAGCTCAGCAAGGGGTAAGGCATTGATTTGTGTGGTTACTGACTCAGTCAATGGTCCTACTTTGCGGGTCAGGAGTCGTAGAACCAGCGATCGCTCCCCCTGCTCGATCCCCTGCTCGATCCCCTGCTCAATTCCCTGCTCAAAGCCCATGCGCTCGACGCTACTGATATAGGGCATTCGTCGTTCCTCCTCGTAAGCTTTCAACTCTTGCCAGAACTCTTGCTCTAACCCTTTTGGAAGGATCATAACCCAATCAATAAACCGATACAGGTTGAGAATTTCTCGTCGTTCATAGCCCTGCTCGTATAATCGTCGAATTGAGCTTAACTTCGACTCTTTACGTTGTTGAGAATCACGTTTCGTTTCCTGCGCTTTCAGATGTGCCATGACGACGATGGCAAAGGGATTGCGATCGTGTTCCAGGTCTGCCCAGCGATCGCGGTAGTCGAGCAACTTCACCATGCCGAACCGGAACGTTAGCTCTGTGTCAGGATCACCAAAATGATAGTGATTGGGTCGCCACCGGACATTGCCATCACAAAGAATCGCTAAGCTGGTTGCGTGACTGTGAAAACGGTCAAAAATGCGCAGGTGATAGACCAGCATGCGCTCAGCAAAATTGGCTTCTGCTTTCGCTTGCACCTCAATATGCACCAATAGCCAAAGTTCTTGTCCTCGTTTGAGCCAAACTTTGACCAGTTGATCGGCATAGCGTTTACCAATGGCGGCTTCTGGTGCAATTTGCTGAAACTCCTTGTCCAGAAACTCGTATGGACGATGCCAATCGATACGTGCAGCGGTTAGCGGGAAAAAGAACGCGATCGCATCCTGAAAATACTGACGCAAAATGTCCTTCCAGGGAGAATCTTGGTCTGAACGGGGTGTGGACATTAGCGATAAATTGTTGATCATGAAGAGTACAATCGTACCCTTATGAGTCCCGTTTCATAAAGACTACGGCGCGTATCAACATAGGGGTGCCCACTGCGCGATAGGTAGTAGCGCACTAGCCCTGCGACTCGTTACGCTAACAGCGCTTTACACGGATATCATCGCTTTTCATGCCGGCGTAAAGATGCCAGGGTTGCAAAGGTTGTTTTACCATAGCCCTGTTACGCCTATTTACTCTTCCACGTCATGCATACTCCTAACGCGGCGGCTTTGCTTCGTGAACGTTACGGCATCGATCCCTTTCAGCCGGATGGTTTGTGGAATGAGACATTAACGACCTTGCTCTCTCACCGCTCGGTACGTGCCTATTTGCCTGATGCTCTGCCGCCTCAAACGCTGGAAGCTCTGGTTGCGGCGGCTCAATCGGCGGCAACGTCTTCTAATCTGCAAACCTGGAGCGTTGTTGCGATCGAAGATCCTGTGCGAAAAGAGACGCTTGCACAACTGGCAGGAAACCAGGCCCATATCCGTCAGTGTCCCTTGTTCCTGGTGTGGTTAGCAGATCTGGCACGGTTGCATCAGCTTGCTACTGTACGAGGTTTGCCTGCTGATGGGTTGGACTATCTAGAAATGTTTCTTACAGCGACGATCGACGCGGCACTGGCAGCCCAAAACGCCACGATCGCAGCCGAGTCGTTAGGGCTGGGAACGGTCTACATTGGCGGTATCCGCAATCAACCCGAAGGTGTTGCTGAAAGCCTTCAGTTACCACCGCACCTGTTTGCGGTTTTTGGGCTGTGCGTGGGGTATCCTAACGAGGCAAAATCTGCCGCAATCAAACCACGCCTACCTCAAACTGCTGTGCTCCATCGAGAAACCTATGACCTCGCTCAACAAGAGGCCGCGATTGATCAATACAACGATGTGATGCAGCAGTTTTACATCTCACAACAGATGAGCGTCACAGGCGATTGGGTCGAGCACTCCCTCAAGCGAGTGGCAACGGCTCAGGCATTAGGTGGGCGCGATCGCCTGAAAGAGACGTTGCAGCGACTTGGCTTTCCACTGCTTTAAAGAGCTTTTAGTCAAAACCATCATCCTTTGATCGTCCTGAACTATAGGGAGAAGCGTTGCTAATGCCTGCTCCTACCAGCGTTTGAAAAGTAAAATCTGCCAAGCGATAGATCGTTCCTTCCTCCATTAGGAAGAGAATGAGAAGTGTGACATACCAAGAAGACGCATCTATTTATTCTGCTTTCAATGTATTTTCTCAAGCTGAAAGGGTAAAAACCAATAATGGAGAGGCCGAGTCTGGAGAATTTATTTGCGGGTGATAGTGAAATAGCCGCCTCTCTACGATCGCTGTTTGCCGATGCAGATAAACCAGTCGATGGAGTGCACAACGGATCTCAACGGTTATTGGGTGCGATTGAAATCGTGTCTCCCAGCCTCAAAAATGCGTTGAGCATTCTGCTCAATGCGTATTGCCCCATGTTTTTAGTCTGGGATTTTGATCCCATCCAAGAAGACTCAAGCAAGCACATTCTGTTTTATAACGATGCTTATCTCACACTTCTCAAGGAAACACAGCAATTTATTCCTTGCGGACGATCGATCAATGAGAGTTGGAGTGAAGCGTGGAGCAGCGTACAGTCGGCTATAGAACACGTTTTTGAAACAGGCCAACCGTTGCGTCGTGAAGAACCATTTCCAATCAATCCAACCAGTCCACTTACGGCAACAACCAACGCTCAAACGGCTGCTTACACCTGGTCTTACAGCGCGATCTGGAATGAGATGGATCGGGTAAATGGGGTATTTGCCACTGGCTATCCCATCAATGTTGAAGGGATTCAAGCTCATCCATCCGACTTCTCTCAAAACGATCAAAAAATAAGTGGCACTCCCAGAGGGCAACAAACGTGCCCTGATGATGGCTCTCTTCAGAAAGCAGAAGTGGCACTACGAGAGAGTGAGGCCCGCTTTCAAGCGTTTATGAGCCACAGTCCGACTGCTGCCTGGATTGCTGATCGAGAGGGTCGCTTACTCTATCTCAGTCCCACCTATGCTCAAATGTTTCAATCTTCAGAGCAAAATGTTGTGGGAAAGCAAATTCGTTACATCTACAGTGAGGAATTTACACAACAATTTCTTGAGAATAATCGCCGTGTTTTTGAGACGGGTCAAGTCATTGAAACGATCGAAACGGCTCCCCGTCTTGATGGCAGTATTGGAAGCTTTTTGGTGTATAAGTTTCCCATTCTACAAGCGTCTGGCGAGATGCTTTTGGGGGGTGTGGCGGTTGATATCACTGAACGTAAGCAGACAGAGGAAGTGCTGCGACGCCGGGAAGAGGAGTTGCGCCTGATTACCAACGCACTTCCTGTTCTAATTGCTTATGTAGATAAAGATCACTATTACCGCTTTAATAACCAACTCTACGAAACCTGGTTAGAACAACCGCTGACTAATCTGGTCAACAAGCATGTGCGTGAGGCTCTGGGAGAGACTGCCTACGCGGCGGTTCGCCCTTACATGGAGCAGGCACTTGCAGGCAACCGCATCTGCTTTGAAAGCCAGCTTGCTTACGGCGGTGGTAAAATTCGTTATGTCAGCGCTGAATATCTCTCCCACATGAACAGTGAGGGAGATGTTGAAGGCTTTTTCAGCCTGGTGAGCGACATCACCGATCGCAAGCAAGCAGAAACCGAGCGGGAGCAACTACTGCAAGCACTTACGGCTGAGCGTGCCCGGTTTGAAGCCGTTTTACGCCAGATGCCTGAAGGTGTGATCATCGCTGATGCGGCGTCGGGAACAATGATCCTGGCTAACGAGCGCACAAACCAGATTCTGCGTCACGAATTCGAGTTAAATCGCGAACTGGAAGCCTACGACCAGAAAGTCCCGTTTCATGCGTATCACCCAGACGGGCAGGAGTATGCACCCGATGACTATCCGCTTGCACGATCGCTCCGCACAGGTGAAGTGATCACCCACGAAGAGATGGAAATTCGCTTTGGCGATGGCATCCATATTGTGATTGATGCCAGCGCATCACCGATCTTCAACAGCCAGGGACAAATTGCCTCAGCCGTTGTTGTGATTCAAGACATTACCGATCGTAAGCAGGCTGAGATTGCTTTACGCCAGAGTGAAGAGCAGTTAAGACTGGCTCAACGGGCTGCCGGAGCGGGGCTGTGGGACTGGGATATTGTGGCGAACCGTGTCACATGGTCGGAGGAATACTATCGACTTTATGGTCTGGATGCCACGATCAAACCTTCCTACGACAATTGGTTAGCCTCCATTCTGGAGTGTGACCGCGATCGAACTGATCAGGCTTCGCGTGAGGCCCTGGAGCATAAAAGCGATCTCAATGTTGAATTTCGCATTTTCCATCCCACTCAGGGTGAGCGCTGGCTCAACGCAATCGGGCAAACGTTTTGTGACCATAACGGGCATCCAACCCGCATGACAGGCATTGCCCTGGATATCACCAAGCGCAAGCAGGCAGAAAAAGCGTTGGAGCGCTATCAACTGCTATCGGAACATAGCCGAGACATTGTGCTTTACTTTCGCAGCGATGGTCAGATTCTGGAAGCTAATCAAGCGGCTGTTCAGGCATACGGATACGATCGTGCCGAATTGTTGACTCTCAAGGTCGCAGACTTGCGAGCTCCTGAAACCCTGTCAGCCATGCCTGAGCAGTTTGAGCAAGCCATCCAACGGGGAATTTTATTTGAAACGGTACACCGTCATAAAAATGGCACTGAATTCCCGGTCGAAGTAAGTTCCCAGAGTGCTGTGATTGAGAATGAAACGGTGCTTTTGAGCGTCATTCGCAACATTACCGAGCGGAAGAGAGCGGAATTAGAACGCGAAGAGTTACTTGTGCGGGAGCAAGTCGCACGCGAAGCTGCTGAAGCTGCCGAGCAACGATCAAGCTTTCTGGCAGAAACCAGCACCACTCTAACCTCTTCGCTGGATTACGAATACACGCTCAGTAGTGTCGCGCAAGCCGTTGTACCAACGCTAGCTGATTGGTGCGCGATCGATATTCTCAACGACGACGGGACACTTTCACGACTAGCAACCGCACACATCGATCCAGCGAAAGTGCAATGGGGTAAGGAACTCCATCGGCGCTATCCACCCGACTTAAACGCACCACACGGGCTTGCACAGGTCATACGTACCGGGCAGGCGGAGTATCATCCAACGATTTCTGACGACCAGATTGTAGCCGCAGCACGGGATGCTGAACATCTCAATATTTTACGAGAAGTCGGTATGAGTTCGGTAATGCTCGTGCCGCTCAACGCCCGTGGCAAGACCTTAGGAGCGATTTCATTTGTTGCCGCCGAATCCGGACATTCCTACAGTGCTGAAGACCTCTCTCTGGCTGAAGAACTGGCACGTCGGGCGGCGATCGCTCTGGACAACGCTCGCCTTTACAAGGAAGCACAACAAGCACGGCAGGCCGCCGAACGCGCTGCTGATCGTATTTCTCGCCTGCAAACAGTAACCGCCGCACTCTCAGAATCGCTCACACCGGAGCAGGTTGCAGAGGTCATCGTTACACAGAGCATGGCAACGTTGAAGGCGGCCGCTGCACTGGTGGTTTTAGTGAGCAGCGACAGAACAGAACTCGAAATTGTCAAAGCCGTTGGGTATGAAACAGACCTGGTAAACGCCTGGCAACGATTCTCGATCGATAGTGATGTGCCTTTAGCACAGGCCATTCGCACTGGAGAACCCATATGGGTTGAAACCTTGTTAGAGCGGATTGCCCGCTACCCCCATCTGGCTGAAATTTATCGCCGCTATGACTTTAACGCCTGGATTGCGATTCCTCTCATGGCGGAGGGTAATTCAGTGGGTGGCATGCTGCTCAGCTTCAAAGAGTTCACAGCCTTAGATCAGGACGATCGGGAATTCATTCTTGCGCTCAGTCGTCAATGTGCTCAAGCCATTGTCCGCGCTCAACTCTACAAAGCGGAACAGGAAGCAAGAGCCGGGGCAGAACAGGCAAATCGGATCAAAGATGAGTTTTTGGCTGTTCTATCCCACGAACTGCGATCGCCCCTTAATCCCATTTTGGGTTGGTCAAAGCTCCTCCGCAGCGGTAGGCTCGATGCTGCAAGAACAGATCACGCCCTGGAGACGATCGAGCGTAATGCGCAGCTACAAGTTCAACTCATCGATGATTTGCTCGACATCTCCCGCATTTTGCGCGGTAAACTCTCTCTCAACGCTGCACCCGTTGATCTCAGCTTTATCATCACCGCTGCGTTAGAGACCGTTCGTCTTGCGGCTGACGCGAAAGCCTTGCAGGTACAGACCTTCATCTCGCCCACGATCGGTATGGTGAATGGCGATGCTGGACGGTTGCAGCAGGTTGTTTGGAATTTGCTGTCGAATGCGGTGAAATTTACGCCAGCCAATGGTTCCATCATCATTGAATTGACAGCAGTGGGTACACAAGCGCAGATTCAAATCAAAGATACCGGCAAAGGCATCAGTCCTGACTTCCTGCCCTACGTCTTTGAGCATTTTCGACAGGAAGATGGTGCAACCACACGCAAATTTGGGGGATTGGGCTTAGGACTGGCGATCGTGCGTCAACTTGTGGAATTACACGGTGGTACGGTAGCGGTCGAAAGCCCTGGCGAAGGGCAAGGATCAACCTTTACGGTGCGACTTCCCCTGGCCGTACAATCAAAAGCTTTGTCAGCGTCTCAGGAGCCATCAGAGACGCTACTGGACTTGAGCGGCATACATATTTTGATCGTTGATGATGATGCCGATTCGCGTGATTTTATTGCCTTTGTTCTAGAGCAGGCAAACGCGATCGTCCGCTGTGCGACATCGGGTAGCGAAGCATTACAGTCGATTACTGAGTCAACGCCTGATCTAGTGGTGAGTGATATAGGAATGCCAACGATGGACGGCTACATGCTGCTACAACGGATTCGCGCACTCGACCAGGGACAGTCTATACCTGCGATCGCGCTCACCGCTTACGCCAGTGAGATTAATCAAAAACAAGCGCTTGCGGCAGGCTTTCAAAAACATCTCACGAAACCTGTGGAACCAGACAAGCTCATTGAGGCGGTTGCTAACTTAGTGGTGGGTAACGCTTAATAAGATTGGCAAAACACCATTCATGTTTCTGTCAACGATCGTACTCACTTATTCGACCAGTTCAAACTGGCTCAGGTCGCGATCGTTGATGACGTGTTTGCTTCAGAACAAAAAGGTTCACGTCAAGTGGATTCCCTCATTTGACAGACGCAAGTTCTCGCTTTGGGCAGTAAAGTCTAGCCAATAGCGTGAAAGATATTTTTGTATCAAGAAATTGGGTTGTACGAGAGCACGTTAGAAAAGGGCGATCGCTTTGTAGCCATTTCAACGTAAGCTAGTCAGCCTTACGATCAAAAGCCTTAACCTAAAGCTGCCTTAGCGGCATGATGACTGTATGCATGAGGATACGAAAGAAGACCTCCCGCCTAAAAAGCAGGATTCTCTGCGGCATCAATTGACTCGCGGTGCACCGCTTGCGGTCATGCTTGCAGCCGCTCTCTACATTCTGTATGAATTGCTGCCTGTTCTAAAGTTGATTGCCGTTGCCGTCTTACTGGCAGTCGTTCTGAGAACCTTGCTGCGCTGGCTACAGAAGTTAGTGAAGGTGCCCTGGTTAGCCGTTCTCATTCTAGTGAGCTTGATTGTGGGCTTCGGTGTTTTTCTCTTTGCAGTCATCTTTCCCAGCTTAGTGGATGAGACGCAGCAGTTACTCGTGGCCATTCCCAGCTATCTTAATGCGCTAACGGCTCTCGCGCTCAGGCTGCACAGCAGTTTTGGCTTTTTGCCCGACCTGTCTCAAGGATTGACGCAAGTTCGGAACTTTGCGAATCAACTGTTGGGCTCGTTCCCGCTATTGCTCAGACAAACATTTGGCGCGACGATCGAACTGGTTGCCACGCTCATCCTCGCACTGTACATGGCTTACGACCCTTCCACATTGATTGGAGGCGTTTTGCGGTTGGTGCCACGGCAGTACCATCGACGCTTTAACCGTTTGCTAAAAGCCACTGGCGTGAGATTGCGAGGTTGGATCTTTGGCACGGGCATTGCCATGCTGTTTTTGGGCGCAGGAACCACCATCGGGCTGTGGGCACTGGGCATTCCACTGGCGCTCTCGTTTGGTGTGATTGCCGGGATACTGGAAGTTGTACCGTACTTTGGCTCGATCGCCGGGACGTTTTTACCAGCGATCGTCGCCTTAACCCTTTCACCGTTCAAATTTTTCTCTGTACTGGCTCTCTTTCTGGTGCTTAACCAGATTGACGCTCACATTGTGCAACCATTGGTGATGGGTCAGCAGGTCAATCTTCACCCGGTTGTTGTTATCCTCACCTTTTTAGTGATGGGTAAGCTCTTGGGCTTTATTGGCATTCTGCTAGCGGTGCCTGCGGCGGCTGTCTTCGTCACGCTCATTGATGAATTTGCTCCGCAGACCGTACCTGCGGAGGTGGCCGTTGATGGATCGATTCATCCTAAAGTTTGACACCGAAAAGTTGACCGAACGCATAAGGCTTACCGACAAGGATTTGCATCACCGTACATTTGCAACCATACACTTGCAAAATGGTTTCTGAGATGAGTGGCGCTACAGAAACCTGTTACAGAGATAGTTCCGGTTGAGCGGCTGAACGCTCAGTAAAGGCATTGAGTTCCATCGCATCGTGGCTACAGAAGAGGCGGACATCATCATGGTTCTTTGACAGCGCATAGAGTCGGTCTTGATTGTGCAGTCGTTCAGGGCGATCGACTTCCATCAACCGTTGATATGCCGCTAAACCTGGTGTGCAGTGTCGGTTTGAAGCATCCATCTCATGTCGATAGAAGTAGGCATCACCCGCATGGAGTAACCAGCCACCTGCGGTTTGAATGGCAACGCCTGCATGGCCTCTTGTGTGCCCAGGCAAGGGAATGAGCAGAATCTCTGGCGGTAAGCCCTGCAAATCACGAACGGCCTCAAACCCAAACCAAGATTCTCCACCTGAGGCGTAGTATTGCCACTGTTTAACCTCGTCCCACTGCTGAGGGCGATAGCGCTTGCTGTTGATGAACCCATACCGCGTCTGTGCTGCCTCATGCTCTGTCTGCATCACGTGCACCGTCGCTTCAGGAAAATCTTCCAAACCGCCTGCATGATCAAAATCGAGATGGGTCAGCACAATGTGGCGCACATCGCTGGCAGAAAAGCCACGCTGCTTGAGTTGCTCGGTCGCCGTGTACTTGCGATCGAACTGGATGTTATTGAACTTGACAAAAAAGGGACTGAGCCGTGCGTAAGGCGATTGCACATCCTGCATCCCAAAGCCCGTGTCCACTAAAACCAACCCCTGATTAGTTTCAATCAAGAGGCAATGGCAGACCAGATGGGAAAAGAGACCCCGGCTAAAGCCATCAAATAATGCGCCTCCAATGGGACACATACAGCCACAGTTGAGATGATGGATTTGCATAGAGTTTTATACCAGTGATGGATAAATCGATTGGATAAACAAATTCAGCAAAGAATGGAATTTTTGATACAGGGTTTTCAGGCCACGATCAATCCTCAAGCCACACAGAAAAGCTTGTCTCGAAACCACACAGACGAGCGTTGGTCTAACCCTGTCTCGGCTTGAACATCGAACAACCCGTGCCAGGAATTCACAAGCGCTCAATGAAGGCTGTTTGGGCGTTTTCAGTCTCCAAATTCTAGAAAGGCAGTTGGGCGATCGCGTCTTTCCAATGAAGGATTTCAACATTGTGCTATGGCAACGATACTAAGCGCGCATCGAGTCTGCCGTATTGATGGGCAATCAACAACGGACGGTGCCAGCCAAGCTTTGTGCTGTGGCATTCATCCATTTACAGAGCGTTTAGCGATCGATCCGTGTGGCTACCCGCTGTGCCGTTGGAAATGGGGGTGGGGATGGTTGCCATACCTTAATGCCATCACTACTGCCACTGATGATGGTTCCTTCTAAACCAAAGGCAATGGAAAGCCCACTATATACTGATCCCCGCAGGGTTCCCAGGAGCTTTCTAGTTTCCAGTTGCCAGAGGTTAATGGTGCCACCGCTCGAAGCCGCAAGAATTTGACCATCGGGACTAAGGGCGAGATCCGTTGAGCTGGATGGCAACGTCTGAAGTAGGGCTCCTGAGGACACCTGCCAAAACTTGGTTCTGCTGCTGGCGCTGATCAATGTCTGGTCATTCTGGTCAAAGACAAGGGATGTGACCTCTCCTGTATCGAGCGTATGGATTAATTGCCCGGTGCCCACGTTCCAAAGTTGCGTCTTTAAAAGTCCACTGGCGAGGGTTTGCCCATCCCGACTAAAGGCGAGTGCCGCAACGTGATCGCTGCCGATCGTCGGCAAGGCTTGTCCTGTTGTTAGATCCCACCGCTGAATGCCACCGGGACTGATTGCGCCATCGGCCCAGCGACTAATCCGGCTACCGACTACTAATGTCTGGCCATCAGGGCTGAACCGAAGACACGTCATGCGACCAGCCAGAAAGGTTTGTAGTAGCTCCCCGGTGGTGAGGTTCCAGAGCTTAATCGTACGATCGAGGCTGCTGCTTGCAAGCATAGAACCATCAGGGCTAAAGGCCAAAGCTGTGACCCAATCGGTGTGTCCCCGTAGCGATCGTTGCCGCTTGCCAAGCTGCAAATTCCACAGCCGAATCGTGCCTTTTTGACTGCTTGCAAGTACCTGCCCATCAGGACTGATAGCTAAAGCAGTGGTTGCCTGGCTCGAAAGGTTGCGGGGCAAGGTGTAGCAGTCTGTAGGACGATTCAACGACGACACACACACACCATGCGGAATACGTGCGGCAAGTTGGCGTTCAAAGGCGAAGAAGTAATGACTGCCAACGATGCAGGAAAGCGCGATCGCAAAAACAATGCCAAAAAGCTGCCAGTACTTGGGGTGAGTCACAGCGGAATGAGCCTTAGCAGTAGGTTCGTTAAATCCCTTTTGATGCTGTAGATGCCAGCGAGGCAACCCTTACGTGGTAACAGGCGAAGCAGATAAAGCACGAAAACATATCGTTTACAACCTAATTTTACTGTTCCAGTCGTGTCCTCTGTCCACAGTCTGATTTGAGCAATTCACACAAGTGCTACTTTAGGTGAAAACTTAATTAAATTTACAGAACGTGAAACAGTCTAAGGTTCTAACGGTGGCTGCGTTGGGGTGTGCTCTCTACCTTGGCATGGCGCTGACTCTTTTGGGACTCGATAAATTTCACTACGTTCTCGCTGAAGGAAAGAAATTTGCAACCTTTCCCGACTGGCAAAGTCAAGTGGGGATCGGCCTAAGCTACTTAGCGCTGAACCTGCTTTATCTCCTCTGGTTTCTGCGTGCTGAGAAGCGACAGACGCATTCAAGCTTTGCCAAACTGCTGCAATATAGCGCTGTTTTTTTAGCGATCGCCTTTCTGTCCTATCCTCTGGGCGACGATATCTACTTATATCTGCATTCTGGGCTCATGAATTTGAGCGGTGTGAATCCATTCTTGATACGAGCGAAAGCCTTTACCACAGAACTGTCTCCTTATGTGGATTGGGGCCAGACGTCTACCTACGGACCGCTTTCACAATTGCTGTTTACAGCTTCGGCCACGTTCGTCTCAATGCATCCAGTGGTAGCTATTTATGTTTATAAAAGCATTTGTCTGGGTTTGCATATCCTAAATGGGTACCTGATCTGGCGCTTGTTACCGCACACCGAGCGAGAGAAAATCACCCTTGCCTACTTGCTCAACCCGCTTTTGCTCATGGAGCAGGTTGGTTCTGGACATGTGGATGTTTTGCTATCAACCAGCGCGATCATAGCGATCGGCAGTCTAACATCCCAACGTTATCTTTCAGCGTCTGTGGCTTTGTGGGGCGGATTTCTCGCTAAAACTCTTCCCATTCTTTGGATGCCCTTGATTGGGATTTTTTTGGTGAGGCAAAAGCGTTGGCGGGCGTTGATCGGCGCGATCGGCGTTTCTCTGGCGTTGATTGCAGCCCTCTGGTTCACGTTTTTACCCGGAGTACACGCATGGCAAAGTTTACTAAACCCTGGCGTTGCCGGACAATACCAGTCTTCGCTGCATGCCCTGATCAAGTCGTGGCTCAACATTTTTCGCCTGTTCTATCCCGCTACGCTGACGCTCGCTCAGATTAACCACATCCTGTTACAGTTCAGCCACTATACGCTCATCGGCTTTCTTGGCTTTTATAGCTGGCTTGCGCTCAAAGGCTATACCAAGTCGCACTATACAGAACTGAATGTGATCGAAGATATCGGCTGGGCCACGTTAACGCTCTTGCTGTTTGCCACGCCCTGGTTAATGCCCTGGTATGCCTCGGTGCTGCTGACGATCGCGGCGTTGATCCCCCAATCTCAACGCTTTGGCATGACCACTTTGGCGTTTGGACTCTCGAATAGCGCCCAATATTTGTTGCAGGGCCATAATAGCCTCAAAAGCCTCATTGCCATTGGGTTACCAACATTGGTTTTGGTGATTGGCCCAAAGCTTTTCCAGGCACGATCGCTTCCGGTTTCGGAGCAGGCAACTGTGCAGTCTTAGTCTGCTGTTTCTTGGGGGCTGAGCAGCAGGGCTGCATTAATGGCATCGATCGCGGCGCTCTGCCGTGCTGCATCGGTACGGTCAAAGGGCCCAACCCAACTAAGCCCTAGTTGATTTGAGTGATTGCGGCTGTGCAGCCAAACCGAATCGGCATTGCGGACGATAAATTCTTTGTAGCGAAGTTGATGCGTGGCCTGATACAACACGGCGAGGTTGCGCATAAAAATGCCTTTGAACTGGGGACCATCATCGCCGCAGTCTGGCTCGCAGCTTTCTCTCAAGATGCCGTTAGAGGTTAGTTTGCGTATGGCAGCATCCGCGATCGCCTGCGCGCGGGTCAGCAACGCAGCATCGCCTGTGCTCTTGTACAAATCGACCAGGCCGCCAAGAATGACACCCTGGTTATACGACCACACGGTTCCACCATTATTACGGCAGGCATGCAACCCATCATTAATAAGATGTTGCTCGTTGATCAAGCCACTGTTTTTAAACCAGTTCCACTCACGAATCGCCCAGTCCAGGTAGCTACCAGCACCTCGATCGTGCGACGTACGCTGATGAAGCCGAATGGCGATCGAAAAAAATAATTCGTTGGCGATCGCATTTTTGTACTCTTGCTTTTTATGCCACCAGATACCGCCACCGCATGTTGAATCCCACCCCTTCGTCATATCTTGAAAGATTGTTTTGGCCATATCGAGATAACGCGTTTCCCCGGTCAGGTCATAGGCTTTGATCCAGGTGAGCGCCCACCAACCTTCGTCGTCATAAAGCCAGGGATTAAGAAAGTGGCTATCTTTATTCTTTTCAAAGGTGTTGGTAATCGTCTGGTGATACGTCGTAGTGCCCGACAATTTGGAGTAGTCGATCGTGGTTTCCAACGCATTTGCCGCATTCCACCATCCCGTCGTATGCCACAAACCATTGGCATGATTATAGAAGCGTTGCAGAACTACCATGCCTTGAGCCGCACTGAGGAAACAGACGCCACGTTGACAGCGACTCTGTTTAGCCTTAGCGGGCAGGCTCATACTGTCAGAAGCAGGGGCGGGAAAGGTTCCTAGCCAAACCAGGGCGTAAAAAACCAGTATCATGCCAGGGAACAGGCGTACGATGGCCGCGGCAAGAGGATGCCGAGCAACAGATTTTCTTCGACGACGCAACTGAAGACTCCAGGTTGATCAGCAAAACGAATCCAACTTACGCAACTCTGGTGGATCTGTCTTCAGTAAATGTACGTCGTCCTTCGTATCAGTGAAGGCGAGGCACGCCATGTTTCTAGTCTCTGGATTTCTCTCTACTGAGCGGCAAAGACGTGCTCTGCATCTGCCATGGCCGCTTGATGTCTTTGGGAACAAGTGAGACTCTAAACATCTCATTCCATCAAGGGAAAATCTCGCCACAGACGTTAATTCGACGCTCAAAATCACTCTTCAGGTAGGTTATTCCATCTATCTGATGACAGAGAATCATGGTTGATCTTTCATATTGCTTTCATCCTTGTGCTTTTTTGCCATAGCTCAAGCCTGGAAAGCCAGTCGCGCTGTCAATCCATCCTGAACTGGTTGATTCAAAAATCGTCATCATAATGCTGAGATGAATGCCAATTGGCTTGGACTATTTTCGCGGACGCTAGCGAAAGATTGGTACTCACGCGATCGCTCAATTGGTCGCACTCACCATTGGGTGCTGTTGAACGGTAGGCACATGGTATAAGCGCGATCGCTGAAGCGAAGGCTTACCTGCCAGCGCGCAATCAGAATCTTTGGCAAGGCGATCGCACTATCAAAATCGCAACCCAAGTGAACTTGTGATCAGGAGCTTTTTTTAACCACTTGACTGCAACCTGAGGAATGCTAAATCTGTCCCGCTCCCAACTCATCCGCTATAGCTTTGCTGGTTTCAGCGTTTTGCTGGCAACCCTGCTGATGCTCCTGCTGGATCCGCTGCTTGCCATGAGACAGAGTCCTTTCCTGCTGTTTTTTGGCGCAGTGATTGTTAGCGCCTGGTATGGCGGTGTCGGCCCAGGGTTGGTGGCAACCGCCCTATCCGGTCTTGTGAGTAATTACTACTTCATCTCGCCCACCCAAACCCTGTCTTTAGATTGGATTAACGGCTCACGGCTGCTTCTCTTTCTGCTAGAGGGTCTGTTAATCAGTGTGTTATCAGGCATGCTTCGAGCAGCCAAGCAGCGATCGGAACGAACCACCTCCCGATTGCGAGGCAGCGAAGAGCAATATCGGCAACTGGTTGATCAGGCACAAGACCAGGCGAATACCTTGGACGCTATTTTTTCAGCGTCTGTTGATCATATCTATGTTTTGGATCAGGAGGGACGCTATCGCTATGTCAGTCAGGGAGGAGCGCAGGTACTCGGCTATCAGGTCGGCGATTTGATTGGCAAAACGTGGCGTGATGTTGGTTTACCAGCCGATCTGATGGAATCTGTAGATGCCCAGCGAGAAACGGTCATGGCTACTGGGCGACCACTGAGAAGCGAGACGGATTTTATGACGCAACATGGCGTGCGATCGTACGAATATATCCTGACGCCACTGACGACAACGCCATCGACAAACTCGGTCGTCGTGATTTCGCGTGATATTACCGAGCGAAAGCAAGCAGAAGTCGAACGCAACCAGTTGCTCGCACGCGAGCAAACTGCCCGTGCTGAAGCAGAATTACAACGCAATCGTCTACATGCACTCTTGCTGGAAGCACCCGCTTTTATTTGCATCGATCGCGGCCCTGAACATGTGTTCGAGTTTGCCAATCCGGCTTATTGCCAATTGGTAGGAAACCGTGACCTGATTGGGCGCACCATACGAGAAGCCTTCCCTGAACTGGCAGGGCAGGGCTTTTTTGAGCAACTGGATCAGGTGTTTGCAACGGGTCAGCCGTTTATCGGGAACGAAGTTGCTGCTCAATTTGATCGACACAGCAATGGCACGATCGAGCAAGGCTTTTTCAACTTTGTGTACCAACCCATCTTCGACACACACGGAGCAGTAGAAGGAATCATTACCTTTGGGTTTGAAGTCACCGATCAGGTTGTCGCTCGCCAACAAGCCGAAGCCTTGGCCGAAGACCTGCAAGCACAACAGACGGCCCTGAAGAAAAGTGAAGCCCGCTTTAGTCGTCTGGTGGAAGCAAACATTATCGGGGTGCTTCTGGCTGGCCCAAATGGTAGGGTCATGGAAGCCAATGATGCGTTTCTCAAAATCGTAGGATATACCCGTGACGATTTGCACAAGGGCGCAATCAATTGGGGCACGATGACCCCGCCAGAATTTGTTCAACAAGACGAGCAGGTGCTTCGGGAACTTGCAGCGACTGGAAGCTGTGTGCCCTTTGAAAAGGAATATATCCGCAAAGACGGCAGCCGCGTTCCCATTTTGCTGGGAGCGGCTCAGCTTGAAAATGATGAAATTGCCTGGGTTTGTTTTGTGTTAGATCTCACTGAAAGCAAGAGAATTGAGGCGTTGTTGCGCCAGCAAGCTGAGGCCCTAGCCCAGGCCAACCGCTTGAAAGATGAGTTTCTCGCCACGGTTTCTCATGAGTTACGCACGCCGCTGAACGCTATGTTGGGATGGGCGACCATGTTGCGTTCCAGACAGTTGGATGAAGCTACCATGAGTCGGGCGATGGAGACGATCGAGCGCAATGCTAGAGCCCAAAATCAACTGATTGATGATCTTTTAGATGTTTCTCGCATCATTACGGGCAAGCTGCGGTTGAATGTTCGCCCGGTCGTTTTAGTGTCAGTGCTTGAGGCGGCGATCGATTCGATTCGGCCAGCGGTAGAAGCCAAAAACATTCGCCTTCAGAGCCTTTTAGACCCTGCCGCTGGTCCTGTTTCGGGCGATCCCGATCGTCTTCAACAGGTCTTTTGGAATTTACTTTCCAACGCGGTAAAGTTCACCCCTAAAGGTGGCCGTATTCAGGTTCGCTTAGAACGCATCAATTCTCATGTTGAGATCACAGTCAGTGATACAGGGCAGGGCATTAGCCCAGAGTTTCTCCCCTACGTGTTTGAGCGCTTGCAGCAGGCAGATAGCACTACAACCCGACTGTATGGTGGATTAGGTCTTGGTTTGGCGATCGTGCGTCATCTAGTCGAATTGCACGGCGGGCGTGTGCAAGCAGCCAGCGCAGGAGACGGTAAGGGCGCAACCTTTATGGTCAACCTGCCGATTACCATCTTTCGACCAGAACCAACGGACATCGAACGGGTGCATCCTACCGTGAGCGATGCGGCCCCTATCATCGATGCACCCCGCTTAAATGGCATTAAGGTTTTAATTGTGGACGATGAAGCCGATGCCCGCGAACTCCTAGCCACGCTTCTGAGTCAACGGGGGGCGACCGTAACGGCTGTTGCTTCGGCCAGGGAAGCGATCGTGATGATAACCCAACAAACGTTAGAGCAAAGACCTGATATCATCGTGAGCGATATTGGTATGCCGGGTGAAGACGGCTATATGTTGATTCGGCAAATTCGAGCCTTGGCACCTGCTCAGGGGGGGCGCATTCCAGCCATTGCTCTGACTGCTTATGCCCGCACAGAAGATCGCATCAAAGCGCTGGCGGCAGGTTTTCAGTCCCATGTGCCTAAGCCAGTTGAACCTGCCGAATTTGTTACAGTCGTCGCAAATCTGGTCGATCGCCTCTGACTGTTCGCCTGCTCTCGCAGTAAGCCTCTCTCGCGGTATGATAGTGAGCCTGTAAGCTGCCTACTACAGCCACCTGTAGTGGCATCTGCCTGTTGCAGCCACTTTGTCATGTCCAAGGTGAGCCTGCTGAGCGACAGCTTTTACAACCCATTGCACTTCAACTCACAGCACACTATGACACAGCATTACCGCATCACGCTTCTCCCTGGCGATGGCATTGGCCCCGAAATTATGGCAGTGGCGGTTGATGTGCTGAAGGTGGTTGGAGCACAACTGGATCTGTCGTTTGAGTTTCAGGAAGCGTTGATGGGCGGAGCGGCGATCGACGCCAAAGGCGAACCCCTTCCTGCCGAAACGTTAGACCTGTGCAAAAACAGTGATGCCGTGCTCCTGGCGGCGATCGGGGGCTACAAATGGGATACCTTACCCCGCCATCTCCGCCCCGAAACAGGTTTGCTGGGGCTACGTGCTGGCCTGGGACTGTTTGCCAATCTGCGTCCCGCTAAAATTTTGCCCCAGTTGGTCGATGCCTCCAGCTTGAAACGCGAAATTGTGGAAGGGGTAGACATGATGGTGGTACGCGAACTGACGGGCGGCGTGTACTTCGGGCAACCCAAAGGCGTTTTTGCGACGGAGACGGGTGAAAAGCGTGGAGTCAACACGATGGCTTATACCGAATCGGAAATCGATCGCATTGGTCGCGTGGGGTTTGAAACGGCTCAGAAGCGCGGTAAGAAACTTTGCTCGGTGGACAAGGCCAATGTGCTGGAAGTCTCTCAACTGTGGCGCGATCGCATCACGGCTCTTGCTGCCGAATACCCCGATGTCGAACTTTCCCACATGTACGTGGATAACGCGGCGATGCAACTGGTACGCTATCCTAAGCAGTTTGACACGATCGTGACCAGCAATCTCTTTGGCGATATTCTTTCCGATGCTGCTGCCATGCTAACGGGAAGCATTGGGATGCTACCTTCTGCCAGTTTAGGGGCATCGGGACCGGGGGTGTTTGAGCCAGTCCACGGATCTGCACCCGATATTGCTGGGCAGGATAAGGCGAATCCTTTGGCGCAAGTGCTGAGTGCAGCGATGATGTTGCGCTACAGCCTGAACCAACCTGCCGCCGCCGATCGTATTGAACACGCTGTAAACACGGTGCTGGATCAGGGCAACCGAACAGGCGATATCATATCTGACGGCATGACGCTACTGGGCTGCAAAGCAATGGGTGAGGCGTTGATGAAGGCACTCCACTCTGTGTAGTTTTGTTAATAATTGGCGCGATCGACTCGAATCTGCTGAGCGTGAGTATACTTTTACGAGGTTTCAGCCGTTTTGAGCGTTCTCAAAGCGTGCTTTCTAACCATCGAAGTGATGATCAAGGGTAAATTTAAACGAATCAACCCTTGCTGAGAACGTACAGATATACTAAAGTCAGCAAAAACAAAGGGGCAAAAAGGTGGTATACGTTTCGCAGAAGCAGAATCAAGGCAGGGTGGATGACTCGGACTTTACGGCGTTGCTAGACCCCGCTCTGATTCGTTCAGCGCGGCTCATCTACACAACCTACTACGAAGTTCATCCCGGTTTAATCCAGCGTCCGCTAGGAGTTGCCATCAACCGCTTTACGCATCGGGGCAAGCTGATCTTTTCGGGCAAACCGGTCCTTCTACCACAGGAATGCTTTGTGCCGTTTAGCCAGATTGAGTCGGAGATGTATTAGGGGTTGGGTGTAGGGGGTTGGGTGTAGGGTGCGGGAACGCGATCGACTGATGTCAAATCTCCAACATCTTTGCTCCTCTAAAGCAATGGGCTTAACTGCCGAGCAAGGATTAGGATCAGGGTATGGAGATCGAAATTCTTTCATCGGTGGAAGCGGTACGCCTTCGTCCTGAGCTTTGGCTAGGTGACTTGGGACGGGAGAGTTTGTTTGAGGATTTGATTTTTGAAGCCCTTTGTCATGCGATTGATGAAGCGCTAGATCATTGCTGCAAGCATATTCAAATCGCAATTGAGTCTAATGGGGCAATGTCTCTCCAATACGATGCTGGGATTCCTTTAGCCCTTCACCCTGAAACAGGTAGACCTGCTGCTGATATTCTCTTCACTGAGCTTTTAGCATGTCATAAATTGAAAAAACACATTGAAGTCGGCTCGGAGTATTGCCAGTACGGTTTAGCAGCTTTGAATGCAGTGTGCTTTGAGTTCCGAGTCGATACGGTTTGTAAGAATCAGCGCGGTACGCAAACTTACATTAAGGGAAAGGCAGCCCAAGATTTTGTCATCTCTGACTCTGATGGCAGCGATCGGACTCAGTTTCGCTTTAGCTTTGACGAGGAACTTCTAGGCCATCATGAGGTTCAACGCGATCGGCTACAAGCAAAGGCTGAGAAGATCATGCAAGATTTTATAGTGCAGTTAGACATCGTTGATGCTTCAACCCCAGCCTAACAATTCCGTTGCACACTACCGGAATGTAAATTATCGGGAAACAGCAAAAGTTTTGGCAACAGATGAACGAGATCGATCAACAACACTTTTTCTGTGCTAACAGGGTAACTTAAGCGTTGTACGCCAATCGCTCGTCCAGAGCATTCCCCCACCCTCGTTTCTCATGGATCTTTTATTTGAGCTACCAGTAACGATCGCCGTCTTCATTCTAGGAGCCTCGATCGGTAGCTTCTTAAATGTCGTGGTGTATCGCTTGCCTGCGGGGTTATCGCTGGTGCATCCCCCCTCACGCTGTCCTAAATGTATGCATCGGTTGGGCAAGCGCGAGAATATTCCCGTCCTGGGCTGGCTGCTGCTGAAGGGACGCTGTCGGCACTGCAAGAATCCCATTTCTGCCCGCTATCCTCTGGTGGAAGCGCTGGCGGGTCTTTTATTTGTCTTTACCTTCTGGGCGTTTGGCTGGTCGTGGCAAACCATAGGCTATTGGGCGTTTTTAAGCTGGTTGCTGGCACTGTCGCTCATTGACCTGGATACGATGACGTTGCCCAATCCGCTAACGCAATCGGGGTTGGCGATCGGGCTCATCTTTCAAGCCACCCTGGGCTTGGCGATGACTGGAACTCTCGCAGGTGCTTTGACACAACTCATGCACGGCATCTTGGGTGCAGTTGTGGGACTGTGGCTGTTAGACCTGATTACGATCGCGGGCTCAATACTATTAGGGCAAGCCGCAATGGGTGCAGGCGATGCCAAACTCGCGGCCATGATGGGCGCATGGCTCGGCTGGAACTATTTGTTACTGGCAGGTTTCCTTGCCTGTGCGATCGGTGCCTTTGCAGGCGGTGGCGCGATCGCTCTGGGCTGGATCGATCGTCGTCAAGCCATTCCGTTCGGCCCCTATCTAGCAATAGGCGCAGCGATCGTCGTTTTCTGGGGCAGCGCCATTCTTTCCACCTATATGCGGGTGTTCTTTCCGCTGGCATAAGGGGAAGCTTAGGAAGGGATGTTGGTTGTATAGCCCTAAAGCCTTTCAGGCATACAAGAAAGGGCATTCAAGAAAAGTTGTTGGAGATTGGAAGGCTGAAGGCTGAAGGCTGAAGGCTAAAGGCTGAAGGCTAAAAAGCTAACCCATGACCCCTGCTAGCTTAATCAACTCAAAACTCAAAACTCAAAACTCAAAACTCAAAACTCAAAACTCAAAACTCAAAACTCAAAACTCAAAACTCAAAACTTTCCCCTCCGCGTCCCCCCCGCCCCAGTTCCATTGCCCTATGTCATCATCCACTACAGATTTGACCACTGAGAAACTCGCTGCCGCGCATCAGCACTACCAGGCGGAAGCACTCCCCGAAGCTGAAGCACTGTATCGTCAGGTATTAGAGCAGCAACCAGACCATATTGCAGCCTTAACCTGGCTGGCCTTGATTGTCGATCGGTTAGGTCGGCTAGAGGAGAGCGTTGACTACTACAATCGCTTGATCGCAATCGCGCCGAGTGCCGAAATCCACAGCAATTTGGGAACAGTGTTGTGTCGTCAAGGGCGAGTTGAGGAGGGGATTGCCCACCAAGAACAGGCGATCGCGCTAAAACCGCATCAACCAGAAACGCACTACAATCTGGGCGTGATTTTGGCTCAAACGGGTCAACTAGAGGCCGCGATCGCCCACTATCGGCAAGTCATTGCGCTGGCACCTCAGTACAGTGCGGCACACAACAATTTGGCAACAGCGCTCTATAAGCAGGGCAAGTTAGAGGAGGCGATCGCCCACTATGAACAGGCGATCGCGATCGACCCTACTCATGTCAACGCGCACAATGGGTTAGGCGTTTCTCTCTTTCATCAGGGGCGCGTGGAGGAGGCGATCGCCCACTATGAGCAGGCGCTTGCCCTCAAGCCAGACAGCTACAGCGCTTACAACAACCTGGGAACCGCGCTCCAGCGGCAGGGCAAGTTAGAGGACGCAGCGGCTCAATACCAAAAAGCACTGGACCTCAATCCGCAGTACGCCAGCGCCTACGATAATTTGGGGACAGTGCTACAGGAGCAGGGCAAGGTTGACGAGGCGATCGTCTACTACCGACGAGCTTTAGAGATTGATCCCAGCCTTGCCAATGCATACAACAATCTAGGATCAGCGCTTCAGTCGCAGGGTGACATTGATGCAGCAATGAGTAACTGTCTGAAGGCGATCGAACTTCAACCTGATCATGCAGATGCCCACAATAATTATGCGAGCGGCTTGGTAGAGCAAGGTGAGTTTGAACGGGCGATCGAGCATTACAGACAGACGATTCAATACAAGCCCGACCATGCCAACGCGCATCTGAATCTGGGGATTGTGCTGCTATTGCTGGGCGATCTGAAGCAGGGCTTTGAGGAGTATCACTGGCGTTGGGAGAGTCGGCAATGTGCGTCGTTGCGCTATCCTCATGCGCTCTGGGATGGGTCAGACCTCAACGGCAAAGTGATTCTGCTGACGGCAGAGCAAGGCTATGGCGATACGATTCAGTTTGCACGGTACGCCAGTTTGGTCGCCCAACGCGGTGGACATGTGGTCATTGCCTGCCAGAAACCGCTTATCCGTCTGTTGAACACGTTGCCCGGTATCGATCGCTGTGTCGATCGCGCTCATGTGGATGTTCAAACGAACGTGCATGCGCCCTTGCTTGACTTGCCGTTGCTGTTGGGCACCACGCTAGAAACGATTCCCGGTGATGTGCCTTATCTCACTCCCACAAGTGACTTTCGCTTGCCGATCGCCGACCTTCCATCCTCCACACCCCACACCCTACACCCTACACCCTTCAAAATCGGCATTGTTTGGGGAGCCAATCCGGATAGTTCCACCAGCAGTAAGCGATCGTGTGAGCTAGACCGCTTTTTGTCTCTTCTGCAAATTCCTGGTGTGGTGCTCTATAGCTTGCAGAAGCATCCCACGGAAGCGGATCTGGCTCTGCTTGAAGCCTATCCAACCGTGCAGGACTTGCATGAACATCTGGATGATTTTGCAGACACAGCCGCCGCGATCGCCCAACTTGATCTCGTCATTAGTGTGGATACTGCCGTTGCCCATCTCGCAGGTGCCCTCGGCAAACCTGTCTGGACGTTACTAGCAAGCGTGGCTGACTGGCGCTGGCTGCGCGATCGCGACGATACCCCCTGGTATCCCACGATGCGTTTGTTTCGGCAAGAGCAGCACGGTGACTGGGAGGGGGTGTTTGATCGGTTAATGGTAGCGTTGCGGGAGAAGGCAGAAGGCAGAGGGCAGGAGGCAGGAGGCAGAAGGCAGGAGGCAGAAGCAATGGAAGCAGGGGAGGCTCAACTCAAAACTCAAAACTCCCCACTCCCCACTCCCCACTCCCCACTCCCCACTCCTCTCTCCGGTTTCAACCAACTCCAATCCTGTCGTCATGGGACGTTTCTCTACAACCGCAATGATCTCTACATTGGCCGATCGCTTGAACTGTATGGGGAATGGAGCGAAGGCGAGGTGTCGTTGTTTCAGCCGCTGATTCGACCCGGTGATACGGTGGTTGAGGTGGGTGCAAACATCGGTACGCACACTGTGTTTTTTGCGAAAGCGGTGGGAGCGAAAGGTCATGTTCTGGCGATCGAGCCGCAGCGGATTGTGTTTCAAACGTTGTGTGCAAATCTGGCGCTCAATAGCATTACAAATGTGCAGACCTACGCGATCGCTCTCGGTGAAGCACCCGGTTTCGCACAAATTCCAGCGCTCGATTACTACCAGCTCAATAACTATGGTGGCGTGAGTCTTCAAGAGTCATCGGGCGCACAGGCGGCTGGAGAAACTGTTCAAATTGCCACGCTAGACAGTTTTGCGATACCCCAATGTCGTCTGTTAAAAATTGACGTGGAAGGAATGGAACTTGCGGTGCTGAAGGGTGCAACAGCGATGATTCAGCACTGTCAGCCTATCTTATATATTGAGAACGATCGCCAGGATAAAGCGAATGCCTTGATTCAACATCTCGTCACGCTCGGTTATGAGCTTTACTGGCATCGTCCCCCCATTTATAACCCAAACAATTTCTTGCAAAATCCACAAAACGTTTTTGGTCGCACTATTTCTGTCAATATGCTGGGGTTGCTGCCTCAACATCGCATTGTGATCGAAGGCTTAGAACGAGTGAGTTTGGCGAATACGAGCGCTCACGCCGATTGAGTAAACTTAGATCAACCAGCGGTCTTACAGCGATTGTCGATTGAGTCAGTTACAGTTCTGTGAAGCTAAGTACAGGATTTAGTGAGTGCAAATGAAGTTGGCTGTATGAGTAGATTGGCGGCAAGCGATAGGTGATGTTCTATATCGGTAATCCTGAGTCGATCGGGTCGTTCCAACTAATCAGCGTGACGCGACAACGTCTTTATGCCAATTTATGCCAAAAATTGACCGTCAGCGTGAGCATCAGGCAAATGAACGCACGTTTTTAGCATGGCTACGAACCGCGATCGCGCTCATCGGCTTTGGGTTTGCGATCGCGCGCTTTGGTCTTTTCCTGCGAGAATTACAATCGGCTTTAACGCACCAAGATATTGTGCCGCCATCCTTTCTCAGTTCTCAAAGCATTGGGGTTGTTCTGGTTGTCACTGGTATTGTCATCATTCCGCTGTCAGTGTGGCGCTATAACCGCGTCTTCAGCCAAATTGAGCGCAGTGATTACAAACCAAATCGCCTCCTTGTCTGGATTACAGCCGGAATTGTAACCATTTTGGGCATCATCAGTATCCCTCTCATGCTATGGCGGCAAGTGCCTTCTATGGGGTCTCGGCAAAGTCGCGCTATGGCTTTACCCGTCAACCACAACAGTTCGATCGCCGTTCCCAAGCGATTAAAAAAACTTCAGAAAGACCGCAGTAATTCATCTCAATTTTTGGGCTAGAACACATGAAATGAAATGACCTATCAGGCTAAGGAACTGAATACGGCTATCGATTGAGCTGCATTCTTCATAAACTTGTGTTGCATTTGTTTTAGAAAATTAACTATTTCAAACTTAAGTAATCTTAGAGCCTTAAATAATCCTAGAGAGAGAGTTACCGTAGGCTCTACAATCTATATCTTAGGTCTAAGGATTTAAATCGTTCATCACTCTAGCACTGCTTCATGAGTCATCAAGAGGCTATTTTATTCATGCCGTAATGTGTCACCCTAATCTTATGGATACTGACTGCTAGTGAGCCATAAACGACTCTCATTCGTTGAGTAGAGAGGCTTAAATTCAAAGTGAACGTAGGTTGAATTGGGGTGCACGATCGCATAGTGGTCTATAGAAGAGGGTAGGAGAGGCGAAAAGCCCATCATCTTACGCTCAGTCTTTTAATGGTTATAAATTTCTTACGCAGCGAAAGCGGTGCATCGGCTTAAAATGCATTAGGGCCACTGGCTAACCTGTGACAAATTCATGGCAACCGTTGGTCTTGCTACCATTCCATAAAGCATCCTTAAGCGCTTCAATCAAAACTATTTCATCGTTTTCCTTATGCAATTTTTTGCTTCCTTAAAACGATCGCTCCTGCAACAGTGGCATCAGTCTCGTTTGCTTCGTCGCCTATGTTGGCTTGGTGCGATCGTGTTAAGTGCATTGCTCGTTGTGATTCCTGCCCTATCGCAACCTGTGACGCTAAAGTTGCTCATGACCTCGCCCGATGTACCGCCGTGGAATAAGGTTATGGTCAAGGCCTTTGAAGAGGAAAACCCCGGCATTCGGCTGCAAATTGTAGAAGGGCCGAATCAAACAAATCTGCTTGAAGACCTCTATACGTCTGCCTTTCTTTTAGGCGATTCGCCTTACGATCTCGTCAATATGGACGTGATCTGGACTCCAAAATTTGCGGCAGCGGGTTGGTTGCTGGATTTAACGAGTGAGTTTTCAGACCAGGATTTAGCGGGGTTTTCTGCGGCGGATGTGAACGGTGGCAAGTATCAGAATCGACTCTATCGACTACCCGTCCGATCAGATGCAGGCGTGCTGTACTACCGCAAAGATTTGCTAGAGAAAGCAGGGGTTGAGCCACCAAAAACATTTGAAGACATTGTTAAGATCTCCAAAACAATTCAACAGCAAGGATCTGCACGTTGGGGCTATATCTGGCAAGGCCAGCAGTATGAAGGGTCGGCAGCCATGTTTGTTGAGGTGCTTCAAGGGTTTGGTGGCTTTTGGGTCAACCCCGAAACCCTGGAGGTAGGACTCGATCGACCTGAGGCCATTGAGGCAGTCAAATTCCTTCGCAATACCGTAACAGAGGGCATTTCTCCTCCTGGCGTCACTAACTATATTGAAGAAGACACGCGACAGATTTTTCAAAGTGGTCAAGCTGTTTTTTTGCGCAGTTGGCCTTACGTTTGGCCTTTAGCAAATGCTGATACGTCCCCTGTAAAAGGCAAAATCGCTATCATGCCCTTGGTGGGTACTCCGGGCCATCCTGGCGGTTCGTGTTTGGGCGGTTGGGGGTTGGGCATTTCCAAAACCTCAAAGCATCCGAAAGAAGCTTTAACAGCCATTCGTTATCTCACAAGTGCCGGAGCCCAAAAACGGTTTATCAAAGAAGCGGGTTACGTACCCAGCCGCAAAGCGCTGTTTAACGATCCAGACATTGTGGCACAGTATAGCCACTATCCTGAGCTTCTAAATGTGGTGAATAAGGCGGTGCTGCGTCCCCCTGTTGCTCAATACGCCCAGGCATCAGATATTTTGCAGCGATATTTGAGCGCGGCGCTGACAGCTCAACAGAATCCAGAAGACGCTATGAAGGCAGCCGCCAATGAAACACGACGGCTGTTGCAGGCGGGTAAGGCGAAAGCGGCATGAGGCGGAAGGCAGAAGACAAAGGGCAGGAGGCAGAAGCTAAAAGGCAGGAAGCAGAAGGCAGAAGGAAAGAAGCTGATTGCTGACGGCTAGTGGCTCAATCAACTCAAAACTCTCTAGCTTGTCGGCGCAACGCGCTACGCAGAACTCAAAATATCTCCTACCCTTCGGGAAGCCAAAGCTACGGAGACGCTTCGCAAACAAAACTCAAAACTCAAAACTCAAAACTCTCCACGGCAGCGCAGAACGCTACTCCAACTCTCCATTCCCTTTTCCCTATGCAATTATCCAACGCTAACCCAATCCGATCGCGCGAACAACTTACTGGTCTGTACCTGGTCTTGCCAGCGGTGTTGGTGTTGCTGCTGGTGTTTGCCTACCCAATCGGGCGATCGCTGTGGCTTGGATTCTTTGCTCAAAACCTGGGTACGGGACTCAAACCTGTTTTTACCGGGTTAGATAACTATGCTCGGATTATGGGGGATGGGCACTTCTGGCAAACGTTTTGGGTGACGGTGCGGTTTACTGTGATTTCCGTGGTGCTGGAGCTGATCTTGGGCATGGGGATTGCGCTGGTGCTGAATGAGTCGTTTCGTGGGCGCAATGTACTGCGGACGATCGCCATCATTCCCTGGGCACTGCCAACGGCGCTGATTGCCCTTGGCTGGCGCTGGATTTTTAACGACCAGTACGGGATTGCAAATGACATTCTGCTGCGGTTGGGGCTTGCGCACGAAGGCGTGAACTGGTTGGGTGAACCGCTGACCGCCACGATCGCCTTGATTTTCGCGGATGTTTGGAAAGCGACGCCGTTTATCAGTCTGCTGCTATTAGCTGGATTGCAGTCGATCCCCGGCGATCTTTACGAGGCGTATGCGTTGGAGGGCGCTAACCGTTGGCAAAGCTTTTGGCGCATTACCCTGCCGCTGTTGTTGCCCCAAATGATCATTGCGGCCTTGTTCCGCTTTGCTCAGGCGTTTGGCATCTTCGACCTGGTGCAGGTGATGACAGGGGGAGGGCCTGGTGGTGCAACGGAGGTTGTAGCGCTGTATATCTATTCCAACGCGATGCGGTATTTGGATTTTGGCTACGGGTCAGCGTTGATTGTTGTGACGTTTCTGCTGGTTATTATCGGCGTCCTCGTTGGCAGTTGGTTGATTGTTCAGTATCGTTCTCGCACGTCAGGAGCTTCATGACCAATGGCTACACGATTGGATCGCAAGCCGCTAGCAACGCAACCAACACCCGCAAGAACGTCCGGCTCGATCGGCCGCATCTTTTTTTGGGTTGCCGTCGTGGCGATCGCCATTTTTTGCCTTGCGCCCATCCTTTGGCAAGTGCTGACATCTTTCAAAGTAAACGAAGATATTTCAGCGGTACCGAATGTTTATTTGCCAACCCGCTTGACGCTCAAGCATTACATTGAAATCTTTAGCCGTCGTCCTTTCTGGCGTTACATTCTCAACAGTTTTATTGTGTCGTTTGTTTCGACGATCGCCTGTCTTGCAATTGGGTCTCCTGCTGCTTATGGGCTGGCTCGTCTACGTCCCTTAGGTAGCAAATTTATTCAGATAGGCATTCTCATCATCACCTTATTTCCTGGCATTCTCTTACTTCAGGGGCTATTAGAAATCATTCAATTTCTTCACCTCGGTAATAACTATTTGGCGTTGATACTTCCCTACACAGCGATCAATCTGCCTTTAACAATTTTGGTGATGCGAAGTTTCTACGAACAGTTACCCAAAGACTTAGAAGATGCTGCCAGAGTTGATGGCTACAGTACGCTGCAAATGCTGGTAAAAATTGTGATGCCTTTAACACTACCAGCCCTGGCTACGACGGGAATTTTGACCTTCATTTTTGCCTGGAATGAATTCATCTTCGCGCTGACCTTCATCACTGAAGAAACCATGAAAACGATCCCCGTCGCTTCTGCCCAAATTGGCGGTGCCTCTGTGTTTGAGATTCCCTACGGCCCGATCGCAGCCGCTACTGTCGTTGGTACCCTTCCCCTCGTCCTTCTCGTCCTCTTCTTCCAACGACAAATTGTACAAGGCCTAACCGCAGGAGCCGTAAAGGGATGACGAGAGTTAAGAGTTTTGAGTTAAGAGTTAGGAGTTTTGAGTTTATGCGTTACGTCTAACTAAAATCAAGTAAGACCTTCTTGTAGTGAGTCTCAAAATTACTCTTAATCCAACTCTATTCATTAATTCAAGCAGTTCGTGAGAGCGTATCTTCTAGCCCACATGCTATATAAATTCAACTCAAAACTCCTAACTCAAAACTCTTAACTCTCTTGCTTCCTCCCTCATCCCTTATCCCTCATCCTTCACCCCATGTCTCGACTCGAACTCAGAAACCTCAATAAAACATTCAACCCTAAAGTCATTCCCGTTAAAGACATTAGCCTCACCGTTGAAGATGGCGAAGTGCTGAGTCTATTAGGACCATCAGGCTGTGGCAAATCAACTATTTTGCGCATGATCGCGGGTTTAGAGCAGCCAACGCGGGGGCACGTGCTGATTGGCGATCGCGATGTCACAGCGAAACGACCGGGCGATCGCAACATCGCAATGGTCTTCCAAAGCTACGCACTTTATCCGCACTTGAACGTCTACGACAACCTTTGCGCGGGACTCAAACTCAAGAAAGTTCCTGCCGATGAAATCGAGAAGCGTGTATCAGACGTATCCAGCATGTTGGGGTTAGATGAACTGATGCACCGTAAGCCGGGTCAACTGTCAGGGGGTCAACGGCAACGGGTGGCTGTGGGACGCGCTCTGGTACGGCGATCGGATGTGTTTTTGCTGGATGAACCCTTGAGCAATCTGGATGCATTGCTGCGAGAACACGTGCGGGCAGACCTGAAGCAAATCTTTCTGACACAAAATGCCCCTGTGGTCTACGTCACTCATGACCAAACGGAAGCAATGACCCTTTCGACTCAGGTTGCGGTGCTGAACAATGGCTACCTTCAGCAATTAGATGCGCCAGAGCGTATTTACAACTATCCTGCCAATCAGTTTGTGGCAGGTTTTGTCGGCAGTCCTCAGATGAACCTGTTTACCCTACCCTGCCAAGGCAATCACGCGCTGTTAGGAGAGTTCAAAATTCCGTTGCCTGACCTGCCGACCGTTCCGCCTCAAATTGTGTTGGGTATCCGTCCCGAAAACGTGCAACTGGCAGAAACCGATGCGCCACTTATCAAAGGACACGTATTTCTGGTCGAAAATCTGGGTATGCACAACTTGGTGAGCGTCAAAATCACCAACCCGCAGGGTGACCCGATCGTGCTGCGAACGTTGTTACCTCCCGATCGCTGGGCAGACCGCGAACTGTCTTTCACGGTTACCCCCGACGCGATGCATTGGTTTGACGTCGAATCTGGTGATTCGCTAGTGCGGCGATGATGGTTGTTAGGCTGTGCGGTTGAAAGGAATCAATCAGGATCTTGCTTATAGCGTCTTGGATTTTTGCGATCGCCACCTTCTGTCTGTTCCAGATACCAGCGCCGCCACTCTTTTGAACTGCGAATGGCTAGCCAGAGCAACAGCAACGCAATCAATCCACCCTGACGTGGTGCATCAAACGCAAATAGCACCAACACGAAGCATAGTGCATCCTGTGCAAAGACCACCCAAAGAGGAATCTGCTTCAAGCGGTAAGACCACCCCACCTGCACAAGCTGAAGTACAAACGCAACGAGCCCACCGATTGCCCCTAATAGCCATACTAACCAAGTTGGGATGCCTGCTGCCTGCGCTACTGCCATGCCCATGATTGCGCCAACCAGAGGGCTAAACAAAAGCTGCACCAAATGGAGCGATCGCTGCCCTAGCCGATTCTTAGAGGCAAAAATTTCCACCAAAGACCAACTCACCAGTACACCTAAGACAACGGGCGGCGAAAGTTTGGATAGGAGTGGCACGCGCGACCATAAGTTGCCTCCATACAGCAGGCCGATCAGCAACAGCGGTAACGCGATTCGCATGCCCGCTGCTGCTGAGGCAGAAAGCACAGCTAGGATTTCGATCATAAAAATGGTTCCACCAGACTTCGCATCCTTTGCTGCCAGGATTCTGTGAACCAAATTCACACCAGCAGTGGAATCTTACATTTCTAGTTTGACGCAATTTTAGAGCGTCTTTCTCGAATACCGGAACGGCTTTACCCAACTAACGCCAGCATAGGGTTGATAGGCGTTTTACCAGTCAACCAGTACTGCCAATCTTTACATTAGCGATCACCGATACACGATCAAAAGCAGGCAGGCATGACACTACTTGGCCTATCAGGAGAACGGGTTTTGCCCTTCTACATCCTACGACTTTACAGAACCCAGACTTGTGAAACCACAGCGATGGCACATATTGCCGCGCTAGCCTTCCCTTAAGACTTTCTTGCCGAACGAAGGACTTTATTGTTTGTCTACACGGAGAGCTTGGTCTACACGGAGAGCTTGAGGTTTTAGGCTTGCACTTCTGCGTAGACCGCAGTGAACCAACGGTTGCCCTATTACATAAAACCATTACTTGGAAAGGGTTTTAGCACGATTCAAGTTTTGCAAAAAAGTCTTTGGACTAAAAATGGACTAAAATCTCAAGCGTTTGAATGCAGTCTCTCATGAATGCAGTCTCTAACCGCTCTGATCGCCTTTCTCGGACTCACAACAAAAAAGGAGACACCGCTCAACTTCAGTCAACTTGTATCAAAGAGAAACGATGAGACTCAAAATGAGTCTTAAATCAATAACTACAGTCTCAATTGAGATCGCTGGTTCTTTAAAACAGGCAAAACGGTAGGCAGTACCCAGAATCGTGGGTTAAATAAAATCGACAACGCCTATGGGTATAGACATGATCATGAGCCGCGACGAGAAAGGCCGATACTATAAGGTTCTGCTTCCTTAGCTACGCTGAAACAAAGATCCAGCACCTGCTTTAATTTGGGCAATCGCCTTCTGGATAAAGGCGTTGCCTTTGGATGATGGCGCAACGGCAAGCTGGATCGGCTCATCCTTAAACTCTTTCAACCGGTAACCATATTCCAACTGAGCTTGATGCTTTCGCAAAACTGGAAAGAGGCGAAAAGCACCTTGCAGCAGATCGTCTTGGTTCGCAAAAATCGCGCGATTAATTTGATCTGAGCGTTTGACCGCGATCGAACCAACGGGATACCAAGCCTTTTTACCTTGAATACGAATGTAGACCTCAAAATCTGGGATGCCTTCAGCCTTCAGCTTGTCATAGCGTTTGACCGCTTCAACACGAGCAGCAGCACGCTTTGAGACGCCTGGTTTTGACTGAGTCTTACCAAATCCTGAACTCGTTGTCATAGTTAGTGCCTTGTAATACTTAATAAAAGTTTACTTGGTTTTCAGAAATTTGGGGATGCTGAATTGCTGCCATAACCAGATTTCTTTCTCAGCAAAATGCTTGAAGTCGGCGTACAGCATCATTTGATTCGCCTTCTTGAGCACCTTGCAAAAAATCTCATACTGGTGGACTGCGATCGTTAGCCTGAGAAAAGCTGCCTACCAGAAACAATTTAAGTCTTATCGTCTCAATTGAGACTTAATTTAAGTCTTACAATAAGTCTTATAGTCTTATCTGCTTGCTACAGAGCTTTGCCATTTTGTAAGTCTTATTATCTCAATTGAGACTCTCCTTGAGTCTTGCACCGAGTCTTTCAGTCTTATTTGCGTCACCCCTTTGTGGCATGTCGGAGCGGTTTGACCTAATTTATAAAGAAACCGAGGCGTACGGATAAGGGCGAACAGCCGTTCGCTCTTACGAGAAATACCGATGTGATTAAATTCTTGTTCCTGAGTTTCATTGTCTCACATTTGCGAGGTAAGACTCAAAACAAGACTCAACTTGAGTCTCAAAATCTCAAGTGAGACCGGTTTCCACATTATTTAGGTCGTATCGTATGCTCTGTTTCAAAGCCGATCTTGAGGAGGTTTTTTGCCTCACTAAAACCGTGGTTGATAGGCAAGCACGGGCTGGGGGTTAAGGATCAGGTGATGGTAGCTAACGGTATGAACGATCGACAGACAGTCTTATAGGATTGATGTCGCTTTAGCTTGTTTCAGCCGACAGCAATCAAGTCTTATCGCCTTGTCTCAAAGCAGTCTTACTTTTAGTCTTAATTTGAGCATCAAAATCTCACTTGAGACGAAGGAGTAGCTCGCAGATCTCCAATGAGACTCAAAGCAATTCTAACCAAGTCCCACATTCTCAAATAAGTCTTAACACGAGTCTTGCCTTGATTCTATGAGTCTCAAATTGGCGGTCGTGTTAACCGGGTACTGTTTAAAGAATGAGCAAAAAGTGCCGCCTGGGTGCGATCGCGTAAATTCAAGCGGCTAAGAATGTTTGTGACATAGTTCTTGACCGTGTTTTCAGAGAGAAAAAGAGCCTGGGCGATTTCGCGATTATTGGCTCCAGACGCAATCAGTTGCAAGACTTCAAACTCTCTTGGCGTAAGCTGTGTCAGCTCGGCTGGTAAAGCGGTTGGCGTTGGTGCAGCTACAGGAATGAGGGCTTTCTCAAATAAGCCGGGACCCAGTTGGGTATGCCCCTTAGAAACAGCGCGAATGGCTAAGGCAATTTCATCCGGTTCACTATCTTTAAGCAGGTAGCCCTTTGCGCCGAGTTGCATTGCCCGCGAAACGTACTCATCGTCATCAAACGTTGTGAGGACAAGCACTTTGGTATTGGGATAATGCTCTGCGATCGCCTGTGTTGCCGCCACGCCATCCATCACAGGCATGCGGATATCCATTAACACGACATCGGGCTGCAACGTGGCAACTTGGTCGATCGCCCGTTGTCCATTTTCGGCTTCACCCACCACCGTCATATCAACGTTGGATTCTAGCAAGCTCTTGAGTCCTTCACGGATAATTGGCTGATCATCAACCAGGAGAATTTGGATCATTATTTGCCCAACGTTTGTCCAATGTTACGGATAAAGAGAGCCTGCCTTCTGCCTCCTACCCTAATTCGTGCAACCAGTTTGATACAGGCAGGGCTACAGCCACACGGCAGCCCTCATCCGGTTGGCTGGAGAGGTAGAGTTGTCCTCCCAGTGCTGTTGCCCGTTCGCGCATACCCTGAAGACCAAACCCAGTTGTATTTTGAGTGGGATTAAAGCCTCTCCCATTGTCCTCGATTAGCAGCTGTAACGCTCCGATTTGCTGTTGGATCTGAACGGTGACGGTCGTAGCGTGTGCGTGCTTGTAGATGTTTGTCAGCGATTCTTGCACCAGGCGGTAGACGGTTGTGCTGACTTCAGTAGGCAGCGAGAACGGCAGGTCAATTTTGCAGGATGGCTCGATCCCAGTCGTTTGCTGAAAGTTTGTGAGCAGCGTCTCGATCGCCCCTTCAAGTGCCTGTCCCTGTAGAGGGTTCGATCGCAACACAGACACTGATCGCCGAATTTCTAATAACGCCTCAGCTCCTAGCTGCTTTGTTTGCTTGAGAAACGTTAGCGCTTTGTCATTGTCTGACTGCCAGAACAGTAGCGCGTTATTAATCTGAATCGTTTGGGCGGCGAGGGTATGTCCCAACCCATCGTGAATTTCGCGGGCAATCCGATTCCGCTCTTGCAGCGTGGCCTGATCTTCAATGCGCAGCGCGTACTGACGTAATTGGGTATGCGCCGTTTCCAATTCTTCAAGCGCCAGTTCTAATCGCGATCGACTCTGCCGCTCTGCCAGCAACGCATTAATCAGCATGAGGGCAAAGACCAGGGTCAAGCTAAAAAGCAAGACTGAACTTAAGCGCCAGTCCCACACCATCGATTTAAGCTTTGATGTCACGATCGGTCGCGACAGAATCAGCGTGCCATAGCACAGCAGCGATAAGCCTAGAACAATTAGCTGCCCTGCTTGCCCAAAGATCAAACAGCTTCGCATGACCAGCACAAGGCACAACAGAAACACCGATCGCGTAGATAACCCACCCTGGACCACAGGCAGCAAAAGCAAACCAAAGGACAGTGCTGTATAAAACAACTTTGAGCGCAACCGATCGGTAGGTAAGAATCCTACTGCACCAAACAACACGATCGTCGAAACTCGAAACAGCGCTGCCCAGGAGAGTTGAAGCGGCATCAGCACCTCCATCACCATTGCCGTTGCTAAAAGCAACCATTCAAGGCGATGCAACAGACGAAACGACTGGTAAGTTGGACGAACCATAAAACACGTTCCAAAAGATGACTGTCGTTCGAAAACCAGGTGCTTTTCTGATTCTAGGACTTGTTTAGAAATCGGTTTATGGGTTCGAGTCGCGACCAACTTAATATGGGTAGGCTTTACGAGCTTAAGATCGCTTACCCTTGACGCTGGTCTAGGGGGCAATCACAACAGCCGTACCAATGTTGATCTGCTCAAACATCGCCGTCACATCTCGATTTCGCATCCGAATACAGCCATGAGAAACCGCCTGACCCAGCAATTCTTCTTGATTGGTGCCGTGGAAGCCAATCTGCGTTTTTCCATCCGTCCAAATGCCAATCCAGCGCACCCCTAGAGGATTGTCGGGGCCTGGATAGATCAACTGCCCAGTCCGAAAGCTCTTAAAAACAGGGTTTTTCTCTTTTGACAACACCTGAAAACTGCCTGTTGGCGTTTCCCAACCCTGCATGCCGATCGCGATCGGGTACTTCGCCAGCACCTGATCACCACGATACACATAGACCCGTCGCTGGTTTAGCTTTACGACGACACGAACAGCAGACGCTTCCTGTGCATCTGTGGCAAGCGAGTCAATGGTAGGCAACGGCGGCAAAGTCGTTAGCAGGGCTGGCAGTGTTTTGGGTAGGGATGCCTGTTGTGCCGTAGCCGTCTGATTTGTGCCCAAAACAAATGCGAGACATAAGCCCACTATGAGTGATCGAGATGGGCTAAAACTCTGCTTAGAAGTAAAATTGCTAACCATCGCTAGATCGGCTTTTTTTGCTATTTCTGAATCAAGGCTATCCGATCGACCATTCGTGTGCTCCAACGAAGGTACTCTTAACCGTTGCCAGTGACGGGGTGTTCTATCAGTTGGGAACCATATCAATCTTGGGAAACTACTGGGTCATCTGGCAAATTCTGGTAATGCTCCCAATCGATGTTGGGCATGCGATCGAACGCTTGCTTGAGAGAAATTTCCCACATCTTACGGATTTGAGCCAGATAGGGTGCACCCAGACTCAGCTTCAGTTCATAACGAACTTTGAATGTATCCGTTTCGTACATCACCACATTAATGGGCGGCCCCACCGAAATATTAGACTTCATCGTTGAGTCGATCGACAGCAGCGCACACTTCGCAGCGGCTTCGAGGGGGGTATCAAAATCCAGAATGCGATCAAGGATTGGCTTGCCGTACTTTGCCTCACCAACTTGCAAAAAGGGAGTTTCCTTTGAAGCTTGAATGCAGTTGCCCTGGCTATACACCAGAAACAGCGCTGGCTCTTCACCACGGATTTGCCCGCCCACCAAAAAGGTACACTTAAAATCGATCCCATCTTTTTCTAACCACGGACGATCTTGCTCCTGAATTTGGCGCGCTTTTGCACCCACATACCGAGCAACTTCATACATCGTTGGCAGGGTGTGTAGATTGCTCTCTTCTTTGGCAATCAAGTCACGCCGCAGCAGCGTTAATGCTCCTTGCGTAATCGACAAATTGCCCGCCGTGCAGATCAAAATGACGCGATCGCCAGGATTGGAAAAGTCAAACAGCTTTTGATGCGTCGAAATATAATCGACTCCAGCATTGGTGCGAGAGTCTGCAGCCATCACTAAACCAGCGTGGGAAAGAATGCCGAGACAGTAAGTCATGCAGGCAACGAGGGTGGGGGATCTTTTAGATTTTAAGGTGCGATCAGCAAAAGAAGGCAGAGGGCAGAAGGCAGAAGGGTTTTTGGTTGTTAGTTGTTAGTTGTTGGAAGGAGAGAAAAGGCAGCGCTTGTTCCAGCTAAAAACTAAAAACCAACCACTAAAAACTGACTAAACTCAAAACTCAGAACTCAAAATCCTCCCCCTTCGCTCCTCTCTCTTGCCTCTTGCTCATCCTTTTCCTTCGATCGATAGATACCTCTTGGCTGGTGTTCTGCGTTAATGGCAACAAAAGCCGAATCCCGCTCTCACCAAATTGATGCTCCAAAGGCACCTATGGATGATAGATTTAGCGGAGTATCTGCAAGCAAGATTTAGCAAGATGAAAGTCCTTGTTATTGGTGGTGACGGCTATTGTGGTTGGGCGACAGCGCTGTATCTTTCCAACCAGGGCTATGAGGTTGGCATTTTAGACAGCTTTGTGCGGCGACATTGGGATTTGGAGCTGTGTGTTGACACATTGACTCCGATCGCGCCTATACAGCAACGATTGCAGCGCTGGCATGACCTTACAGGCAAGACCATTGACCTGTTTGTAGGCGACATCACCAATTACGCGTTCCTGGACAAAGTGCTTCATCAATTTGAACCGGGCGCGATCGTCCACTTTGGCGAACAGCGATCGGCTCCCTTCTCGATGATTGACCGTGAGCATGCCGTTTTGACCCAGGTTAACAACGTCGTTGGGACGCTGAACTTGCTCTACGCTATGAAAGAGAGCTTCCCCGACTGTCATCTAGTCAAACTGGGAACGATGGGCGAATACGGCACTCCCAACATTGACATCGAAGAAGGCTACATCACGATCGAGCACAACGGTCGCAAAGACACGCTGCCCTACCCCAAACAACCCGGCAGCATGTACCACCTGAGTAAGGTGCACGACTCACATAACATTCACTTTGCCTGCAAAATTTGGGGCTTGCGGGCAACCGATTTAAATCAGGGTGTCGTCTACGGTGTATTGACCGACGAAACGGGCATGGATGAACTACTCATCAACCGTCTCGATTACGACGGAGTCTTTGGTACGGCACTCAACCGTTTTTGCATCCAGGCAGCGGTTGGACATCCGCTCACCGTTTACGGCAAAGGTGGACAGACACGTGGCTTTTTGGACATTCGGGATACTGTGCGTTGCGTCGAGTTGGCGATCGCCAATCCTGCTAACCCTGGCGAATTCCGCGTCTTCAACCAGTTTACAGAGCTATTCAGTGTCGGTGATCTGGCAGACATGGTGGCTAAAGCAGGTAGCGCGATCGGGCTAAAGGTCGAAGTGCAGCACACCGAAAACCCCCGTATTGAGCGTGAAGAACACTACTTCAATGCCAAAAACACAAACCTGCTTGATCTCGGTCTGCAACCCCATTTCCTCTCCACATCCTTGCTCGACTCACTGCTGAACTTCGCTATGAAATATAAGGATCGGGTGGACGAGTCCCAGATTCTTCCCAAAGTGAAATGGCGGCGGTAAGGTGTGATGGGCTTGCGTGTCCTCTTCCTCCTAAAGAGCTTTAAGCCTTGCCCAAACTGCCGAAAGTCGGCATCGGTTCAATTGCTTGGCTGAAGGTGTTGGTCTTTTGCTTGGTGCTTTCATCGTTGCAATTGCGACCCATAGCATCTACACCCTGCCTCAACAGCGGCTTTGACGAATCTTGATGCCGCCTTTAGCCCCAGCCTCCATTCACCCTTTTGGTTCTCCGCCCCTATGCGAATTGCTCTCTTTACCGAAACCTTTCTGCCCAAAGTAGACGGGATTGTTACACGGCTGCGCTATACGGTTGAGCAATTGCAACGGATGGGTGATCAGGTGCTAGTGATTTCTCCTGATGGAGGCTTGACAGAATACAAAGGAGCGCAAATTCATGGAGTTTCTGGGTTCCCACTGCCGCTCTATCCGGAGTTGAAGTTGGCGCTACCGCGTCCCTCGATCGGCTATGCGGTCGAGCGCTTCAAGCCCGATTTAATCCATGTGGTTAATCCAGCCGTTTTGGGGTTGGCCGGTCTTTTTTACAGTAAAACCTTAAACCTGCCGCTATTGGCGTCCTATCATACGCACTTGCCAGAGTACCTCCAGCATTATGGTTTGGGCATGCTTGAAGGGCTGATGTGGGAACTGCTCAAAGCTGGACACAATCAGGCACGCGTGAACCTCTGCACCTCAACAGCCATGCAACAAGCCTTGACCGAACATGGCATCGAGCGTGTGAGCGTTTGGCAGCGGGGTGTTGATACCGAAACCTTTCAACCCTACCTGGCAAGCCAGGAGATGCGATCGCACCTGAGCCAGGGGCATCCCGAAAGTCCGCTATTGCTTTATGTCGGTCGTCTCTCGCCCGAAAAAGAAATCGATCGCATCAAGCCAGTTTTGGAATCTATTCCTGGTGCGAGGCTAGCGTTGGTTGGTGATGGACCCCATCGCCAGGCGCTAGAGCAATATTTTGCAGGTACGCCCACACACTTTGTAGGGTACTTACAGGGACGTGAACTCGCGGCTGCCTTTGCATCTTCTGATGCGTTTGTCTTCCCATCCCGGACGGAAACGTTAGGGTTAGTGCTGCTAGAAGCAATGGCTGCGGGTTGTCCCGTTGTGGCTGCCCGATCGGGCGGTATCCCCGACATTGTGCAGGACGGAGTGAACGGCTACCTGTTTGATCCATTGGATGAGGGGGGTGCGATCGCCGCAACTCAGCGTTTGCTAGTCAATGCCGAAGAGCGCGAAACCATGCGTCGCAATGCGCGTCGTGAAGCCGAACGTTGGAGTTGGGAAGCCGCGACTCGTCAGCTCCGTAGCTACTATCAGTCTGTAATAGCATCCCCCCTGATATCGCCAATAGGATGAGGCTTTGACCGACCAACGAAACATTATTTAATGGCTCAGCAATTGTTCAATGAAGTCCACTGAATTAGAGAAGCAGATGATGGCTTTCACGCTGGCAACCATTCGATAGAAAGGTAAGTAATCGGGGCATGTTGGGTTAGTAAGAACGACCCCTTCTCTATGTGCACCTTTCTCTTCTGTCGGTGGTTCGCGATCGCGCTACTGTGTACTGGCTTGTGGCTCAGCGCACCATCCCATGCCTTTGCCCAAACAGTTGCTCAGCCTCAGACCTGCCGTCTTGGTGCTTATTTGGTTGGGCTGCACGATTTTGATTTGGCAAAAAAGTCTTTCAACAGTGATTTCTGGGTTTGGAGTGTTTGCCCTTCAAAAGACTTAAAGCCATTGGAGAGCATGGACTTTATTGATTCCAAAAAGATTGTGCTTTCTAACAGTAGCCTGTTGGAGCGCAAGGATAAATTTGGCGGTTTTAGTAAGCAGGACAGTGTGTATTGGGCTCAAAAAAAGGTCAACGGAGACTTTTATCATAACTGGGACGTGCAAAACTTCCCCTTTGACCATCACACGCTAAGCATTCCAATTGAAGAATCGGTCTACGACACTACTGCTTTTGTTTATACACCAGACACGAAGAATTCTGGTTACAAGAGTAATCTTGACCTGGACGATTGGAAGATTACCAGTTTCAGTATCAAAGGAGAGCCGATCACGTACAACACCACGTATGGCGACCCTGAAATCGAAAAAGGTCAGAGCACCTACTCTCGCAGCACCATTCTGATTAACATTCAACGGAAAACAGCGCTTAGCTTTCTCAAACTCAACGCCGTTGTCTATATTGGGTTCCTTCTGTCGCTCGCGTCTTACTTTCTCAATCCCGCGCAAACAAGTCTCATGGGGGCCAAAATCAGCGCACCAGTCGGGGCGATCTTTGCCGTCGTGGTAAATCAACGAGCCACCGAGACACTTTTGGGACGGAGTGAAAGCCTCACACTGGTTGATAAAGTTCACATCACGGCACTGTTGTACATTCTCCTGGCGATTGTGATTGCGATTTATTCAAGGCTGGTTAGCGAACGGGGAGACGAAAAGCGGGCTGTGCGCATCAACCATGCAAGCGCGTACATTGCGGCTGTCTCCTTCGTCCTGGTCAATGCCATTCTGATTACGCATGCCGCGATCGCTGGTTAGAGCGTAGTGTCGGTAGAGGCCAAGCATTCGCAAAAGATGGTGTTTCAGTGGCAGGCATTGGAGCACCATGCTAAAGCTTTTGGCATCGCTTCGCTAATGCACTTACACCAAACGAGTGCTTCTTTAAGAAAACGGATGCCGTATCAAGCCTGCTTGTCTGACTCACCGATCCCAAGCTGGCGTTTGCTCTCCTTAAGCTGCTTCCACAGAGCCTTAATTTCCTTGTAAGACTCTTCTGGCGAAAGCTTGCCGCCCGTTTCAAGGCAGCAAATGTAGCTAACCCGTTGCGAAAACTCTTGCAGGTTCGCATTGAACACCAGGTTCTCTGGTTTTACAGCCCCTCTGTAGCGCGATCGAGGGTACAAAAAATCAGCTTTATCCATCAAGATGCTCCTATTTACAGCCTACTCAATATGCCCTCAAACAACACTAAACCAGCGATACTGGGTCAACAGAAGAATCACTTTCTAAAAACGAAAAATTCTTTGCTACCTGATATTCTGGCGTAGTTATAACCGTGATAAGAGCAAATGAGTTGTGGAGCGTTTATATTAACCTGATCTTAACCTTTTTGTAACCACCTCTTTACTGTAGCTTTATAGAGCTAGCAAGATGTCTTAAAGCTGTGAGCCGAAATCCCAAAAGCCCCTTCAGCCCCAATTGGGGTTAAAGGGGCAAGGGCTGTGTCTTCACTTCGCAGACATGCTTTAAAGCTGTGGTAAACCATCAGTCTGTTAAGGGTAAGGTCATTTTCCGGCTGATGTTTCAACACCGACTGCTTTGGTAGACTTTGGCTGCCAACCCGTCACGCTTTTCAGATAAATGCCGCCAATCACCAAAAGAAACCCGATATAACCAACCGCTTGTACAAGGTAAAGTTTGTCTTCATAGCCAAACAGCGTGTGAAGAATCACGCCGGGGAACTGGCTATCGGGGAGTACTTTGCTGGTATTCCAGACCATTGGCCCCAGCACGCAGGAGGGAAACTTTGTAAACCTCTCGTAGTAGAAGCAGAGACCTTCAGACTTACGATCCATTTGGGCAAGGGTACTAATGGCAGTGTCAAAATGCCCCAGTGCCGAAACGACCAACCCTGCCACAATCAGCAGCAAAAATACACCCATCACCATGAAAAAGGCGCGGAGGTTGATTTTGACTCCCCAGCGAAACAGCAGGAAGCCAATTCCGATCGCGCTAATCACCCCTGCCGTTGCGCCTAAAGCGGGGACAAGCCCTTGCTGAAACTTAGCTGCGATAAATAGTACGGTTTCAAAGCCTTCTCGTAGCACTGCAAAGAAGATGAGTCCAAAAATGCCCCATCCTGCTGCATTACCGCCTTTTAACGTTGCGCCGATCGCACCTTCCACCTGGCCTTTAAGGAGGCGTGCCTGCTGCGTCATCCAAACCAGCATCCAGCTCAGCATTACGATCGCTGCCACACTAAACACCCCTTCTAGCAAGGGCTCAAAGACGGGTGCATACCTTTGATTCGACGACCCCAGCGTTTGCAGCAGCAACCCAAACAGTAGACCCACGATCGCGCTCACGACCAGTCCACCCGCAATGCCACCATAAACCCAGGTATTGAGATGAGATTGCTTTGCTTTCTTGAGATAGGCAAGCACAATGCCTACGACAAGAGCCGCCTCAACCCCCTCGCGTAAGGTGATAATAAACGTCGGTAAAGCAGAGCTAAAGTCCATAGCAAATTGCACGTTAAGGACGAAAGGATACATTTATCGTAAAGGGTTTTTCAGCGCTAGTCTCTCAATCCTTTTAGCAGAAGGGGAAGTTGACTGTGGCTGAAGCGATTGTTCTGACCATGCATCATTTCGCTCAAGCTTGCATGGTCAGCCCTGCAGATTCATAAAACGTTAGTAGGGGCGAACGGCCGTTCGCCCCTACCTGTATCTAAGACGTTTTTACGGCTTTCTGAGTATCCATCTCAACCGTCTTGATCAGTTGAGAAACCTGCGGCGGCGTTTTGACAGCCGTAGCGGGCGGGATTGGCGCGGGCCAAACTTTCGTTAACTCAGCCATCGTTTGTTTAATTGCTTTGTGCGTTTCAGGGTTTTCTTTCTCAACCTGCGGTGCAACGCTGTTATAAAGAGCATTCGCGTAGGCAACGAACCCGCGTGAATCTTGATACTCAATAGCCTGCGAAATCTTGCCGTTGGCGATCGCCGCCGTGTACTCAGAGTTGGCAGTATCCAGCAACCCGTTAATAACTTGGAGCACAAACGCTGGTGACTGACGCTGGGCTTCAGGTAGAGTGGCGATCGCGTCGTCTACAGCCTGCATGGATGTTTTGAACTCACTATTGACCTTCGCCGTATCCTTAGCGCCTGCCCGCACCAAATCTTGAAGCGCAATGAGCGTCGACTTAAATTCCTTTACATTGCGTTCTTGAAGCTGGTCTTCAACGTCAGCATAAATTTCTTCAACAGGATGTCCAATGTGAGGTTCTGCTTGCTTGGGCTGTTGCAGATCTAACAATTCTCGCGCTACAAGCAAATGCCCCTTCATCAAGCCCAATTTGAGCATGTAATCAACATCTTTGGCTTCTCCAGTCAGCGCAATGTCTTCGACTGTCACCATGTCTTTAATCTGGTCAAATTGGGCCTGAGTCACGACATTTTTCGAGACCAACTCTTCCGGTTTTCCATAAGGACGGCTTGCCTGAATCTTGTTAGACAGCGCTGGTACACCCAGTAACCCTTCCAGCTTGTCCAACTGAGACAAGATCGCCGTGTTGATATTGATCTTGGGCTTACCACCATGAGTCATACCGCTCATGACTGTACTGCTTTGAGCAGAGGGCGTCGCCACAGGTGCAGACGCGGTGTCAGGTGATTGATTAGTACACGCAATCAGCACCGTTAAGCCCATCGATGCAAACAGGAGAGCAAAAAATCTCGAAACTTTAGCAAGAGACATAGTTCGATCCAATAATTTTCAACAAGAAAGCAAGTCAAAGCCACAAAAGACAACAGAAGCAATTGAAGAGAAAGGATTCAAGCTGTAACGCTCAACCATAAAACCGCCTAAAAAAGCGCATTTCAGCCATTAGCATCAATAAAATCTACATTAAGCATCTGATTTATCGAAAACAGAGTGAAAACTTTATTGAAATCTATTCTTAATTAGCTTCGCAAAATTATTCTCAGGCTATCTGGCAGTAATTGTCAATAAGGTTCCCAAATTTTCCAGGGATGTTGCTTTACCGATAAGAATGCTTGACCGACAGAGAGCCATGGAAATGGGCGGTAAAGCAACCTGAAGCAAAATGAGCTTGCAAGTTGTCGCTTTGACCGTTGCCGTTCCATCGCTGGTGGCCAAGCACCACCGCAATCACGCCGTTGCACGATCGACCACTTGAAAGAAGCCCATACAGCCCGCTTCCGCGATCGAGTCTTGATGGGGGTGGAACATAAACTTGCCAGGATAGCGGTAGGAGAACTCTAAAATATGGCGTTCTGCCGTCCCCATCGTGATGACATCAGTTTCTTCATCGGGTTGCAGGTGTCGCCCTGTGCGATAAACCCGAAACAAGTTGGCATGCAAGTGAAAGGTTGCCACCGGATCAAACTCAATCATATTCAGCACATACAGGCGAATCAGTTGATCCTTCTGAATGGTAATGGGGTGCTCCATGTAGTAATGAGGCATCCCGTTAAAGGCATAAAGCTCGTTCTTTTGGTCACCATTCACGTCATACCCCGCCATAATCAACACCATCTCATCCGCTGGTGGACGTGGCGTCGGTGGGTCAATGATAAACATGCCATACAGCCCCTTGCTAATATGCCGGGTGACAGGCGCAACATGGCAGTGATAAACGTGAACCCCATACGGTTCGGCATCAAACTCGTAAATAAACACATTGCCATTACGAACGGGTTTTACCCCATCTACTTCTGACGGATGCACGCCGTGAAAGTGGAGGGAGTGCGAATGTCCCGCGCGGTTGTAAAAAATTACCCGAATGCGATCGCCCTCTGTGGCACGAAAAGTCGGCCCTGGCACTCGTCCATTCAGGTTCCAGGTAATAAAGGAGGTCGCGCTATTTAATTGCACCGTAGACGTTTGTGCCTCAACGCGAAACTCACGCACCGTGCGCCCGTTCTCGGTGGTTACAGTGCCGTAGTCGAACTGGCGCAACGTTGTAAGGGGGGTTAAACCTTTAGGCTCAGCGCTCACAGGTTCAGTTGCAGGCGGTACATGTACACCGTGAGAGTGAGGTTGCCAAAGCGACCGTAGAGCGATCGCGCTACCCGTGAGACCAACGCCTGCCAAGCCGACTTTCAACAAGTGCCGCCGACTCCAGAGTTCGGCTTTATTCAGAGCAGAGCGATCGGACATGGTAGAAGATCTAGTGAGGCAGACTTGGGAATTTTACTATTGCCAATAAATGGCAAAAAGCACCTATCCAGTGCCCAGTATAAAAGCCTTTATCTCTTATTGTCAATTATTCTCATTTAGTTCATTAGACTGGTAGCGCAGTCTCAGGCACTCATATCAGGCTCAGCCATTCGTATTGGGCTCAGCCATCAGTGTCGGGGAGCGTACATGATGACCAGGACACCCAGTAACGCGATCCAGCCTCCCAACCAATCGTACTTATCAGGGGTGACGCGATCGACACCCCATCCCCACAGGATTGATAGCACGATAAAGACCCCGCCATACGCAGCATAGGCGCGCCCAAAATTAACGGGTTGCAACGTTGGCAAAACGCCATAGATTGCCAGAATTACCACTCCCGCCACAGCGAGCCAGACACTTCTGCCCTCACGCAGCCACAGCCAGAACAAATAGCCTCCACCGATTTCGCATAGTCCCGCCAAAAGAAACAGCAACAAAGAGCGACTGAGCATGGGTTTACCTTTATACAAGGATCGTGGTTTTACGTTTCTACAAGCGTGATCTTACGTTGATACAATCAAGCCTGTAGAGCAAGGGGAATGCTCAATGAAAAACACACCTCATTTGTTGTCTGGTTATTACAATAAACGTGATGTTCTAGCGCTGATGGCGTTCTAACTTGTGGAAATGTCTTTTCCTGAAGAAACAAATGCGGATGCGGTGCTGCGTGGCGACCCGAAATTGCGCCGAGTCAATACAGTTCTTTCTAAAACCCTTGAGCGCGATCGCCTAGTCAAACAAGTAACGCATGACCTTCAACAATCTTTGAGGGTCGATCGGGTGGTGCTGTACTACTTCTACCGTCAATGGAAAGGGCAAGTAACCTTTGAAGCGCTTGGCGATCCTAAATTTTCCATTTTTGGCTCAACCGGACCCGATGCCTGTTTTAACGATGAGTATGCGGCACTCTATCTAGCCGGACGGGTACGAGCAATTGCCAATATCGAAACGGAGTCGATCGCCGAGTGTCACCGTGATTTTCTCCGCGCCATGCAGGTACGCGCTAATTTAGTGGTGCCAGTGCTAACGACTCAAGGGCTCTGGGGGTTGCTTGTGGCTCATCATTGTCAGGCGATTCGTCCCTGGGAAGAAAAAGACATTCGTGAGATGCAGCACGGAGCAGAACTGTTGGCAAACGCACCGTCAATTCGTAACGCAAGAAAGATTTAGTTGCTTTTATGAGCTGCCAAGATCAACTACAGACCGCTTGTGCCATGAGAATTCTTAGCGTCAAAGTCAAGCCCAATGCCAAGCAACAGTCGATTCGGCAGGAAGCGGACGGTAGTTTGACGATTCAGCTAAAGTCACCTCCCGTGGACGGCAAAGCCAATCAGGAGCTAATTCAACTACTGGCAAAGGAATTGGGAGTCTCCAAAGCTGCAATTCGTATTAAGTCAGGTAGCACATCTAAGCTAAAACGTATTGAGATCGACGAGCCTTAATGGGTTACGCCTTCTGCTGACAGCCTCACATGATTTATGTCTTATAAACAGGAAGTGATTAACTTCTACAATGCACGGACAGATTACGATAATGATGTCACGTTTGAGCGCGCGATCGCCCTTTTTGACTACACAAATTTAAGTCCCGGAGCATCCGTCTTAGATGTTGCAACCGGAACCGGAAATATTGCTATCGAAGCGGCTAAAAAAGTTGGTAAAAATGGCTCTGTAATTGGCATTGATATTGCTACAGAGCTGCTTAAAATTGCTCAGCAAAAGATTCAAGCCGAGAACTTATCACATGTACAGTTCATTGAGGCAGATGCAGAAACCTATCAGGCTGAGACAAGCCAGTTTGATGCCATCTATTGTTCATACGCGATCGTTCTTTTTTCCAATCTTTCCAAGCTTTTTGACAATTGGCATCGCTTTCTGAAAGCAACTGGCTTTATCGCCTTTACCTGCTCATCTGAGGATTCATACTTCACGCCATTGATCGTAGAAGCTTGTGCAAAGCACGGAATTGTACTTCCCAACCTGCACGAACTATTAGGCAGACCGGAGCGAATTCAAGCTTTACTGACGCATGCTAAATTTAGCCAGATCGAAATTTTTCCCCAGCAGTTAGGCACGTATCTCACCGTGCAAAAAGCCCAGCAGCGTTGGAATGGTCAATTTTGGCTACACCCGAACAACCCACTACGAGCATTGGAGCCCGAAAAAGTTCGGCAGCTTAAAGCAAGTTATGACGCCGCGATCGCAGCTTTAGAGACTGAGAAGGGCATCTGGCATGAGGAGTTGATTTATTACGTAGTTGCATATCGTTCATCGCCATTTAAGTAAGAACCATCGCGACATCCTTTCTTACAAGCATGATGAAACTTATCGTTTGTGGTAAGTTCTGCTTAAGACGCGATCGATGGCTGTAACTCTCGCATCAACTGTTGTTCTAACATCGCTACAACGGCTAATTCTTCAGGCTTGAGGGCAAAACTGTTTTCCACCAGAATAGCGGCATGCTTCTGCATAATTTGGTGTAGAGATTCATCCATATAGGCGTCTAAAATGGCTGGATGCACATAGTATTTGCGACACGTGGCGGGACGATTTCTGAGGTAAGCAGCAACCGTTTTAATTGCCTGAACAATATTCTTTTTCGCCGCCGTTTCTGACGTGAAGGTACCAATATCTGCGAGTTCTGATGCGGCCAGTACCGTTCCTGCCCAGGTGCGGAAATCTTTCGCTGTAAAGTCTTGCTCTGTGATAGCTCTTAAGTAGTCATTCACATCACCGGAGTCGATCGTTTGATACTGCCCATTCTCATCACGGTACTGAAAAAGCTCTTGACCAGGAATATCCTGACAGCGTTTGACAATTTTTGCGAGGCGAGGGTCAGCAAGCTCAATATCGTGTTCAACCCCGCTCTTTCCACGAAACTGAAATTGCATTTTTGAGCCTTTAATTTCCACGTGTTCATCGCGTAGAGTCGTCAAACCGTAAGACTGATTGGAACGAGCATATTCCTCATTGCCAACGCGAATGCGAGTGAGTTCCATCAAGCGCACGATCGCCGCTAACACTTTCTCCTTCGGTAAGCCGGGTAAAGACAAATCATGCTCTAAGCGCTGCCGAATCTGCGGTAGTGATTGACTAAACACCAGCATGCGCGTGAACTTGCTTTGATCTCGAATCGTTCGCCAGAGCGGGTGATAGCGATATTGTTTACGCCCCTTTGCATCCCGCCCAGTCGCCTGCAAATGACCGTTTACAAACGGACAAATCCACACATTCTTATAGGCTGGTGGAATGGCTAGCGCATTAATACGACGAATCTCTTCTGGGTCACGAATGCGATCGCCCTCTGGATTAAAGTAAGCAAAGCCCTTTTTGCCAGAACGTTTGCGCTGAATTCCCGGTATGTCATCGGTGACGTAGCGCAACCCAATGGCTTCTGCCGACGCGATTGGGTCAGTCGTAATCAGCGTTTGAATATGGCTATGAATGGATCGCTTTTGGGACGATCGCTTTTTTGAAGTTGATCGGTTTTGAACCTTACGTTGCATCGATCGTTAAGAGTATAAAGGTACCATCCTTTCCTTTTAACGAATGCAAACAGTCTTGAAATCTGCACAACAGTATAGTTTGCAACGCAATGCATCACAGTTTGTAGAGCAAATTATCGGTTTCATAGCCATTAAACGCCAATCCACCGCTGCGATTGCTCGTTAGAATAGATCTTCGTGACCAAAAACAGTGATCAAAGCGTTGTGATGTTGCCCAGAGAAGACCTGTTGAAAGGCGTTGAAAACCGTGAAGCAGTTGCGCGAGTGATTGATCAGGCTGATCAGGCGATTAAAACCTGGGACATCGTGCAGACCGATTTTCTCTCGCCCCCTGAGATGGCAGAGATTCAGCAAGCATTTAGCCGCCTGTCGGAAGTGCAGCTTGTGGCATGGGGCGGCTATCCCCAGGCAGAACGGCAGCGGTTGGCGATCGCGCGTACAGAAATGCCCTTAGATAACACTCATGTGGAAATCGCAGCCCTTGAAATCGCAGGTAACTTTCTCTTTGACCAGGCCAGTCATCGAGACTTTTTGGGAGCACTGCTAGGCACTGGCCTCGTACGGGAAAAGGTTGGCGATATCATCGTTTTGGGCGAGCGTGGCGCGCAGGCGATCGCTGTTCCGGCACTGGTCGAATTTCTCGAATTGCATCTGACGCAGGTGCGATCGGTTCCTGTTAAAACCCGTCGCATCGAGTTGGCCGAACTGAAGGTACGTGAACCGAAAAAGAAAGAACTTACAACTGTAGAAGCCTCACTGCGCTTAGACGCGATCGCCTCAGCTGGGTTTGGCATGTCCCGCAACAAGATGGCAGATTTGATCAACAGTGGCGATGTGCGGGTGAACTGGAAGGAAATCACCAGCGCCAGCCACGCCGTCAAAGCCAACGATCTAATCGCCATTCGTGGCAAGGGTCGCGTTGAAGTCGGTGAGATTGCCGTCACGAAGAAAGACCGTTACCGCGTGCAATTAACCCGCTTTGTCTAATCCATGCCACCGCTTCCAAAGCCCACCAAAGCTGAAATTCAGGCAGCGCTGAACAAAACAGTGCCCGATATCATTGCACCAGACCTGCGTGTACTCTTTTGCGGCATCAATCCCAGTCTATACAGTGCTGTTGTCGGGCATCACTTTGCTCGTCCTGGCAACCGCTTTTGGCCCACGCTTCATCTGGCCGGGTTTACCGACAGACAGTACGCGCCGAGTGAAGATGAATCGCTGCTGGAGTTGGGCTATGGCATTACCAACGTAGTCGATCGCGCAACCGCAACAGCCGATCAGCTTGCAGCAGCAGAGCTGGTTGCTGGCGGACAGCAGCTTGTGGCAAAGGTACAGCGTTATCGTCCCAAGGTGCTGGCAGTGTTGGGAATCGGTGCCTATCGAACTGCTTTTGCTCAGCCCAAGGCGACGATCGGTCCACAAAAAACACTACAAGGCGCAAATGTCTGGGTCTTGCCCAACCCTAGCGGCTTAAATGCCCATTACCAACTCAACGATCTCGCTCAGGCGTTTCAGGCAATGCTGGTGGCGATTGCAGATTAATGCTTAGTGAGCTTCAGACCGAAAGCGCTGGCGGCACCATTGCCACAGTTGATTGAAAAGAGTGCCCATAGAGGACGGGTTCTGCTCATGATCATTTTGTGGATTTAGACCATAGGCATGGTAGAAGCTGGCAAACGCTGCTCTGTAACGGTGGAGCTTTCGCAAAGAAACGCCACGTGAATACCAGGCTTCCCAGTAATCCGGTTTCAGCGCGATCGCTCGATCGAAACTAGCAAGCGCATCTGCGTAACGTTTGAGCGTATTCAACGTAATGCCTCGTCCGTAATGGGCGTCGGTATAGTCTGAGCCGATCTCCAGTGCGCGATCGTAGCTACTGAGGGCTTCCTCATAGCGTTTCAGTGCATCCAGTGCAAAGCCGTGACCATACCAGCTTTTCTCATCGATTGGGTTCATAGCAAGCGCCTGATCGTAACTGGCGATCGCCTCTTCGTACTGCTTGAGATGGCAGAGGGTATGTCCCCGCTCTCTCCAAACAGCGTCAGTGGGATCAAGAGCAAGCGCGCGATCGTGGCTCACTAGCGCTTCTTCATAGCAACCGAGGTAATGCAACGACATTGCCCGGTTGTACCAGCGGGACGCGCCATCAGGGTTAATGGCGATCGCCTTATCGTAGCTGTCGATCGCGTCACTGTAGCGCTCTAGACAACGAAGGGCAACCCCCCGATTATTCCAGGCAGCATCATTATCTGGCTCTAGGGCGAGTACGCGATCGTAGCTGGCGACTGCCTCAGCATATTCGCCAAGCTCGTCGTAGAGCACCCCTTGTTCAAAATACAGCTCAGCTTGCTGCTCTGCTGAGAGGGCAGGGTCTTCAAGCTGCGCCTGAATGATCTGAAGTCGGTCTCGCTGGGGCTGAAGTACCATCGCTCGATTGAGAGCTATCAGCTTCATAGATGGGTTGAGTCTACTTTAACTTCTGGTTTGTTAATCCAGAGCAAAGCGATCGTCAGACCAGAGCGATCGCGCCAGATTTTTCTACCATCAAATGTATTAAACAGCACCCTTGCTTGGCGTATATACGACCTGGAGTAAAGCGGCTGAACGCGTTCCTCATACCAGTAATGAGTGATCCGCGATCGCTCGCAGCAGGCAAAAATTGAAAAACTTTAGTTATGGTGTCAATACTCTGTTACGATAATTTACGTAAAGATATAAATCTATACAAAGACGCCTTGCGTCTCGCTTAATCAACCGCAACACATACCAGGAGAGCCTTTACATGGCAATTACCATTGAATCCGCACGCTCCATTTTTCCAGGTACTCGGGTTGCAGATGTTGTACCGAATACGACCGAGGCCTTCAACCAACTGAGTGCTGAAGATCAACTCGCGTTGATTTGGTTCGTCTATACAGAAATGGGTAAAACAATTACGGTTGCCGCTCCAGGAGCAACCAGTATGGTGATTGCACAAGGCATTCTCGAACAAATTAAACAAATGCCACCTTCGGCTCAAACCCAGGTAATGTGCGACCTGGCGAATCGTGCCGATACGCCAATCTGCCGTTCCTACGCCTCTTTCAGCATGAACCTGAAGCTAGGGTTCTGGAATCAGCTTGGCGAGTGGATGGAGCAAGGCTTTGTAGCACCCATCCCCGTTGGCTACGAGCTTTCAGAGCAAGCCAAATCTGTTCTGCAAGCTATTAGAGAAGCGGATTCTGGTCAACAAATTACGATCCTTCGCAATACCGTAGTGGGCATGGGCTTTGATCCAGACGCCCCCGGCAGCTACAAAAAAGTGGAAGATCCCGTTGTCGTGCCAACAGAAGCATCAGCACGCACCAAAGTCAGCATCGAAGGCGTAACCAACGCAACCGTGCTGAACTATATCAACAACATGAACGCGAATGACTTTGAAGCAGCGATCGCTTTGTTTGATCCACAAGGTGCGTTACAGCCACCCTTCCAGCGTCCCATTCTCGGTCATCAGGCAATCCTGGCTTATATGCGTGAAGAATGCCAGGGGCTGAAGATGATGCCAGAACGAGGTGTTGTCGAGTCGGTAGAAGATGGCTATACCCCGATTAAGGTGACAGGCAAAGTGCAGTCTCCCTGGTTTGGTGCCAGTGTAGGGATGAACATCGCTTGGCGTTTCTTGCTCGATCCTCAGGGCAAAATCTTCTTTGTTGCGGTTGATCTACTGGCGTCTCCCAAAGAGCTACTAAATTTGGTTCGCCGTTAACCAACCATCGCCCGGATCAGTGTAGCGAAAGCGCACCTGCTATGGGCTTTTTAGAACACGATCGCTCAACCCGTAAAGGCATTAAGCGATCGTGTCCGTTTGACCACCTGGGACTGTTACCCATTCACCGGAAGATCAATCGGCCACCAACAAAAGCATTGGGCAATGTATGTCAATTAACTAAAGAAAATTTGTGCTTCTCTCGCAGGTTAATTGCTACAGGTACCCCATTCAAGGCAGACTACATAAGCGATCATGAGCAAGCTCGATCGCACTTTCAATCACAGATCAATCGAAGGATTAAACATGGCAACTTATAAGGTCAGACTCGTCAATGAAGCAGAAGGTTTGGACACGACAATTGACGTGCCTGACGACCAATACATTCTCGATGCCGCTGAAGATAATGGAATCGATCTGCCCTACTCTTGCCGTGCCGGGGCATGTTCATCCTGCAATGGCAAACTACTAGAGGGCACTGTTGATCAATCCGATCAGTCCTTTCTCGACGATGAACAGATCGCAGCAGGCAATGTACTCACTTGCTATGCTTATCCCACATCTAACTGCACCATTCAAACCCACGCAGAAGACGCGCTGCTGTAGGATGGTTCCTTTCTAAAACGAAACAGTACAAGCAAACGGGCATCCCACGAATGAGGTGCCCGTTTGCTATTGCAGCGCTTGCTTTAAACGCCTCCTTTCTGGCACTGGAACTTGAAGCCTGACTGGTTAAGCCATCAAAAGCTGCATACTAAGGTTTTCTTGCTCCTGGTTGTCGCTTCTTAGCAAACTCTAAGATCGCATTCACACTCCATTCAGAAGCGTGGCGCATGATGATATTCAACCTGGTGAGTCATTCTACGGTTGAATTCACGGCATAGCAGCACAACGCAGAAACATGAAAAGACGTTATTTTTTATGGGCTGGTACAGCCATGGTTGGCACCGTTTGGCTATCGCATTATTTGCCTGGGAGGGCAAGACAAGAGATGGCAACCGCAAGTCCAACACCAAGGCCCAATCGCTTTGAAGTGACTAAAACAGAAGCAGAATGGCGTAAACTTTTGACCCCAGAGCAATTTCAGGTGTTACGCCAGGAAGGAACAGAGTTACCGGGTTCTAGTCCCTTAAATAATGAGCATGGCAAGGGAACGTTTGCTTGTGCCGCATGCGATTTGCCACTCTTCACGTCAGACACAAAGTTTGATAGTGGGACAGGTTGGCCCAGCTTTTACGAGCCCATTGCAGGCGCGATCGCCACGACGATCGACACGTCATTCTTTATGACCCGTGTGGAAGTGCATTGTCACCGTTGTGGTGGTCATCTAGGGCATGTTTTTGACGATGGACCGCAACCGACTGGTAAACGTTATTGCATGAACGGTGTAGCCATGAAGTTTATACCAGCTACAGCTTGAATTCAGGTCGTTTAGTCGTCCGCTAAGCCGTTGCAGGGGAAAGGTACTAAAGAGGCCTTTCCCCTGCATAGTTCATTTGCACTGTTTTGATGAGAACTTTTTCAGGAAGATTGTACAACAGGCAATGGTCGGGAAGTCAGAATAAAAGCATGAATGTATTTCTGTTTCCATCAAAAGTAATGTCTTGTTTCCAGCGCATCAGGAAATAACTGTAGGGCATTGCAGACTGTAAAGCTGTGATACTACCTTTTCCTTTAAACGAACTTGCTGTAATGATTAGCAACAGGTAAGAGTTGGTACATATGTTCGTTAGCGACAAGATTCATGAGTTGAGGAAATTGAATCCGCTTTTTGGCGCTTGAATTATTAATAAGTCAGGCTTTTGAGCGATCGTTAAAGGAAGTTTCATTGCGTTAACGACGCTTTCAATCGTTGGCATGCCGTCTTATGTAGTACTCAGAACAACGAGATGGATGTGGATTGTTAACAGCCGCTAACGACTCAAACGTTCAAACCTTAGATCTAGATCCAGCCGTTGTTAACCTGAAGCCCCGGCATTCAAGGTGCGATCGTCCACTAAATAGCAAATAAAAAGCACTGTAAAATCGTGTACTGATGAATGCTTCGATGATGGAAGTGTAGAGTAAGATCGAGAAAAATTAACCTGTAGGAATTTTGCTGTGGCTAATTCTCATGTTTCTTATCTGCATACGTTAGCGAAAGAAGAAGCGATTGCGTTTGTGACATCGTTGCAGAAAGTGAAAGAACACTTAAGTCACGAACTTCAATGGATGAATGGACAAGTTCAGCAAAAAACGATTCAACTTCAGGGCATTGATACGCTGTTGTCTGAAGCCGTTGGATTAGGATTACTATCACCCAATGCCATCACCACACAGCCCTCAACGGCAACTGACGCAAATTCATCCTCTGTTGCAGTTGATGGCCAAGCCAATCTGAGCCAGACCGAACCATCCTTACCTGCCATCCTCGCTGCTGCAAATGGTAATAGTCTGGCAGCCGAAACAGTCGCTTCCATTAATACCGCTTCAGGCTCTTCACCAGAGGCAGTGCTATCCACACCAGCAGCACCGCCAAAGCGAGGAAGGAAACCGCAAGCAACCAAGGCTTCACAAGGTAAGCGGAATGCAAAGCAACCTGCTGCTGAGAAGACCAGCGCACCAAAAGCGACAACCAAAGCAAGCGCACCAAAGGCAACCACAGCACCAGCCAAGAAGCCAGGGCGAGCAGCGAAATCCAGCAGTGAGGCGGATGGATCTGCATCAGGGTTTCAGCAATTTGTGCAACCCCCCTTTAAAGATAAATCAATGACCGATGCTGTTGGCGAAATTCTCGCGACAGCCAAAGAGCCCATGAACACCGATGCAATCATGTCAAAGCTTTACGATGGCCTCTCAGGCGAACCGTACCAGAGAGCCAAGAGTTCGCTCAGCAATATCTTGTCAGTCGGTAAAACCAAAGGTAAATGGAAAAGCCCAAGCAGAGGGCTTTATCTAGGCTCCTGAGAAGTAGCCAGGCTCTTGAGAAAGTAGGAATGGATTAACAATTTGGGGGCTTAGCTACCCGTTTGTAACCGTCGTTCAAATTCTTCGCGAGTCTGTTCTAGAAGCGCGATCGCGTCCTGATAAATGGAACTATGTTCTTGCTTAAGCCATCCGAGAAGATGGGTCAACTGAGCATTGCGTAGTTCTAAGTCGGTTTGGAAAATAGCTGCCGTCGCCATATGAGTAGCGTATTCTGTTGGGTGCCCTTGCGTGACAAATGTAGCGGTTAAAGCAGCAAGAGCGTGTTGACGAATCGGATCGGGCGTTTGTTCAGAAAGCATCAGTAACAGGGATAGCTTGTAGAAAGAAAGGGTGTTTGAAAAAGCATTCCCCTCGACTCAGTAGAAACAGAACCAAGGGGAAGCATTGAGAATCATCAACAGAAACCATCAACAGAGAACACTAAACTGACTGACGTTGTTTTGACAGTAATTGGTATGCCGCCAGGAAGTCATCCGTAAATATGTGGATACTGGACGGATCAGTAGAACCTTGGGTTCGATAGCGCCGAACGGCTTCTAGAGCCGCTTGGTTGCTAAGAAGCGCCAAATCTGCACCATTCCACCCTTCTGTCTGGGTCGCCCAGTTAGTCAAATCTACGGATGACAAGGGCCGATCTTCGTTATGAACCTTTAAAATTGCCAGGCGTGTTTGTAGATCAGGCAGATCAACCTTGAGTTGAAGGTCTAATCGTCCGGCGCGAAGTAAGGCAGGATCGATCGCTTCTGGCCGATTTGTTGCACCTACCAGCAGCACGTTGAGACATTCCTGAAGTCCATCCAGTTCCGTCAGGAGTTGCCCAACGACGCGATCGCTCACGCCCGAATCGCCGTTGAATTTCCCCCGTACGGGCACCAGCGTATCGATTTCGTCAATAAAGATAACGCAGGGAGCCGCTTGTCGTGCTTTAGCGAAAAGGTCACGCACTTCCTGTTCCGCTGCCCCTACCCAACGGCTTAATAATTCGGGGCCGTTCACCGCAATGAAGTTTGCCCGCGCCTGAGATGCTACCGCTTTTGCCAAAAGGGTTTTGCCTGTTCCGGGGGGACCCCAGAGCAAAATGCCTCGTGGTGCCTTGGCCCCGGTGCGCTGGTAGAGTTCGGGATAGAGCAACGCACCTTCCACCGACTCTTGCAGCGTACGCTTAATGTCTTCTAAGCCACCGATGCGATCCCACGGCACATTGGGCGACTCGACCTCGACCGATCGCAAGACCGATGGCTTCACTTCTTTGAGTGCCTGTAGAAAGTCTGCTTGACTGACCATCATATCTTCAGGAATGGTGTCTTTGAGTGAAGGCACCTGACGACGCAGGGCGCTATAAGCCGCTTTTTGGCAAACGGCTTTCAAATCGGCACCTACCATACCCACTGTCAAATCAGCAACGGTTGCTAAATCAACGGAGGCATCCAACGGCATAGTGCGGGTCAGAATGGTGAGAATTTCCAGGCGTCCATTGCGATCAGGCACCCGGAACTGCACTTCGCGATCGAACCGCCCCGGACGACGCAGAGCGGGATCAAGATGATCCGGGCGGTTGGTGGCTGCCAGAATAATCACCCCATTGGTTTTGGCAAAGCCATCCATCAAGCCCAGCAGTTGCGCCACCAAACGCTTTTCCACTTCGCCTTCTACTTTGCTGCGATCGGGTGCAAGGCTGTCAATTTCGTCAATGAACACAATGCAAGGAGCCGCTTTGGCCGCTTTTTCAAAAATGCCACGCAACCGCGCTTCGGCTTCTCCGTAGTATTTGCCCATCACTTCCGGCCCGACGATCGCAATGTAGTTCACGCCTAGTTCTTGCGCCAAACCCCGAGCGGTCAGTGTCTTGCCCGTACCCGGTGGTCCCACCAGCAGCACACCGCGTGGTGGCTCCAAACCCAGCTTTGCCAACAAGTCGGGACGCTTGAGGGGAATTTCCACCAGTTCTCGTAATTCCTTCAACACCTCGGAGAGTCCACCCACATCCGTCAGTGGAGCCGACGTGCCGCTATCGTCTTCAGGCGGCGGAGTCACAATTACATCCTCTGCTGCCCCTGCCCCCCTTGCTGCCCCTGCCTCTCCTCCGCCTGCCTCCGTCCGCACCCGGCTCACCCCAATGCCACTGGGAATATTGCCCTGTCGGGGAATGCTGCTCATACTGCGGGCATTCACTTGAATATGGGTTTTCAGTTCGCCCGCCTCTGCTTTTTCTTCCAGGGCTTTCGCCAGTTCTAACAGTTGCTCAAAGCCTTTGAATATATCGCTCATTCGATCCTCCTGACCGATGCAGGATAGCTGCTATCTCGAAATGGGTAGTCTGTGGGTAGCGCCATACACCGAAAGCATGGACGCTGACCCAGTATGCCCAAAACGATGAACCAGTTCGACTCTCTCCATTTGGCAATGTTTAGCGGCAAGGGAGGCGTAGGCAAAACGACGCTCTCTTGTGGCTTTGCGCGACGGTGGGCACAGCAGTTTCCCAACGAAACGATTTTGCTGCTATCAACCGACCCGGCACATTCGCTGGGGGATGTGTTGCAAATGGTAGTCGAAGACGAGCCGCAGCCGATGGCAGATTTGCCCAATTTACAGGTGCGATCACTCGACGCCGAAACCCTCTTGCAAACCTTCAAGAACGATTACGGCAAGGTGCTAGAACTCCTGGTCGAACGGGGCAGCTTTGTCGAGAATGAAGACCTCACACCCGTATGGGATTTAAGTTGGCCTGGGCTTGATGAACTGATGGGCATTCTCGAAATCCAGCGACTTCTGCGTGAACACGAAGCCGATCGCGTCGTCGTTGATATGGCTCCCAGCGGACACACGCTCAACCTGTTCGGCTTAATGGATTTTCTGGATGAGTTTCTGAATGCCCTGGAACTCTTTCAAGAAAAGCACCGCACAATCAGCCAATCATTTACCGGACGTTATAACGCTGATGATGCCGATGCCTTCTTGCAAAACATGAAATCTGACCTCGCAGGCGGACGGCAACTGCTGCAAGACCAGGACTTTACAGCATGCTTGGTGGTCGCGATCGCTGAACCGATGAGCCTTCTAGAAACTCAACGCTTTCTCGGTGCCTTGGAAACGTTAAGGATTCCAGTCGGTGGGGTGTTTGTGAATCGGTTGGTGAAATGGGGAGTGGGGAGTGGGGAGCGGGGAGTGGGGGAAGCAGAGGAAGCAGAGGAAGCAAGGGGAGCATGGGAGGTAGAGGAGGAGCAAAACTTGGTTTCAGCTCAAAAAGCTCCATACCCAACCCCTAACCCCCAACCCCCAACCCCCGCCCTTCTCGATCGCCTTGCAGAACAACAACAGCTCCTGAACAAATTCATCGAGTTAGCTGGTCAGAAGCCTATCTTCAGCGTGCCTCAACAGGCGCAGGAACCGACAGGAACGCCTGCGCTCGATGCTCTCTTTGCCCAGATTCAGCAAGCCACGGTAGAAACGACCGTTATTGCTGTACCGCACATACAAATACCAGACAAGCTGCTGCCAGGATTCGGAGATTTTATTGCCGAGGAGCGGCAACTGATTCTCGTGGGCGGTAAGGGTGGTGTGGGTAAAACGACAGTAGCCGCCGCAATTGCCTGGGGTATGGCAGAACGGTATCCCGATCGCAACGTTCGGGTGATCTCTATTGATCCCGCCCATTCTCTGGGAGATGCGTTTGGTCAGTCGTTAGGACACGAGCCAGTAGCGCTAACGCCTAATCTAAGTGGTCAGGAAATTGATGCAGACCGTGTGCTCGATCGCTTCCGGCAGGATTATCTGTGGGAACTAGCAGACATGATGAGCGGCGAGACGGGTGATGAGGAGACGACACTCAAACTTGCTTATGGGCCTGAAGCATGGCGTAAAATCGTCGCCCAAGCGTTGCCAGGCATCGATGAAATGCTGTCGTTAGTAACTGTGATGGAGTTACTAGAGTCCAAAGCGCAGTCTTTGATTGTGCTAGATACTGCCCCTACAGGGCATTTGTTACGCTTTCTTGAAATGCCTACCGCGATGGGCGACTGGCTCGCCTGGATTTTTAAGTTGTGGATTAAATATCAAGCCGTGTTGGGGCGCACCGAGTTAATGGGACGCTTGCGAACACTGCGGCAGCGCGTCATGCAGGCGCAGAAAAAGCTGAAAGATCCGCAATACACCGAATTCATTGGGGTGATTCAAGCGCAAGCGGCCATTACGGCTGAAGCACACCGTCTCGCTGAAATGCTCAAAACAATGGGTGTGGCTCAGCGCTACCTAGTGCACAACCGCTTTGAGTCGGGGCAAAAGCTATCAGAGGAACTGTTCTCCGACCAGACGATCGTGCGTTTGCCAGGGCTACCTCGCTCAATCGCACCCTGCGATCGTATCCAAATAGCCGCAAAATTATTGTTCTAACCTCAGCAAAGGCTGTCAGCGCAGATAGAATACTGGTACTGAGTCCTACGGTATGCGCCGCCAGGTCAAGCTTTGTAAGGAAAGGAGCAATGTTTGAGGTTTTGCCCCTCCGGGCAGTGGTTTTTCAGAGCCTGTTTTTATTAATTGCGATCGCGCTGGAAGCCCTGGTTTTGTTTCGAATGCTAAACCTGGATTACAAAGCCAGCATGCAATCGGCAATTAGCGTTAATTTGCTTTCAACCTTTATTGGCTGGCTATGCTTTTTTATTGGTCAGCCCTTCTTACCGATAGCATGGCGTGTTCAGCTCATTAGTTTCATTTTCTTTGAACACTTTCATGCTGATCCATTGCTGCTGAATGTTGCTCCCGCCCTCGTGACGTTTGCCTTAGGGATGTTTCTTGGCACGTTTTTTATTAAGTTGAAAGGCTTGGAGTTTTTAGACATTCTTTTAGAAAGAAACGATAAAACAGAGGCTGCGATCGACGTGAAAACGACCCGTTTCCGTGGTAGACAATCGCAGGCTGTTGGGTTTCGTACCAATAGCCGGATGTATGCGGTTTTGGTCGCAAACGCTACCAGTTTCAGTGCAATTCTAGTGTTGCTTTTCTTCCGCTTAGTGGAACAATCCTATTTCTCTCGTTAGGTAGTTTCGAGTGTATGACAGACTTGTTTAATTTTTTAGGCTCTTTATTGAGGGTATTGATCCCTCCCAGTATTAATTCGTGGCAGGCGCTTTTTTGGTTTGTTGTTTTAATTTTTATTATTGCTAATTTAGGCTTTAGGCTTGCGGTTGGAAATATTTTTCTTGCAATTCTCAGTATTGATGAAATCTTTAAACAGCTCCGTAAAACACTCACGCCACCAAAACCAGACTCCTGGCAAACCTTACTGTGGATTAGTGTTTTTTCGTGGGCCATGTCTCTTCTGCCAGCGAGCCTTTTCATTCAAGGTTTTATTGCAACGTGTGCCTGGTTTTTTCTCATTCCCGGCATTCATTGGTTCATGCACGAGGAAAAATTTAAGGTTTTTGACCTCACCATTAATATTAAGAAAGGTTTAACCATTAATGGTATCTGGCTAGGACCTTGGATTACAGGTGCCCTAGTTTGTATGCTGTTGTTTTCGGAGCTACCCGAAGACCGTTTGTCGGTTGCTTTTATCTCTTGGCCGCCTATTTCAGCAATCATTGCAGCGTTGCCAAAATTTATTGCGATCGGTCCTAAATACAAAACCCCCGATCCGGCAGGGCGACAAGAATTAGTCATTTTATTTCTGACCAATCTTCTTTTAAGCTGTTGGTTTCAGCTTTTTTTCCTAACTCAATCCTGGTTAGCTGATTACCCAAGCCTTCTTACGGAAGACCTAAGTAAAAGCGCATTTGTTGTTAAGTTTGCCAATGATCGTCCTCCATCGCGTGGTGTTTTAATTTTGGATCAGGCAGAGACCGGTTTAAAGGAGCAGTTGGATGGGCGATCGTGGTCTCAGGTTGAACGATGGCTGTATGACTTGAAACCTCAAATGCAGCAACTTGAAGACACCGTGATGGATCGATTGCCGCCGCTAAAAGAGAACGAGCTATGGCATTTAAGCGGACAAGTGTTACCCAGAACAGAGTACCAACTGCAACTGATGGCAATTTGGCAAGGGCCATCGGCGGATGGATCTGGGTATTATCTGATGAAGCCATGCCAGATCACGCGTATCCCCGATACTCGTAGAGCGATCGCGCGAACAGCAGCCTCGACTCAGATTGCGCGAGTGTCTTGTGATGCGGTGACGGCTCCTACGGCAGGGCAGCCAGAAGTGAGAATTTAATGCGTTTGGGACTCATGCTATGAATGCGGCAAGAACATTGGTGATGACAACAAACGTCTTTCGCGAGGTCATGCGCGATCGCGTGCTGTATTTAATTGGCTTATTTGCGCTGTTTCTGATTGCGTGTGTGCGCCTGCTGCCCGAAATCGCCGCTACGACGGAGAATAAAATTCTGCTGGATGTGGGTCTGGCTGCCATGAGCCTACTCGGTCTGGTGATTGCCGTATTCGTCGGCACAGGGTTGATCAACAAAGAAATTGAGAAGCGCACAGTGCTGGTGTTGATGGCAAAACCCATTAGCCGCACTGAATTTATTGTGGGCAAGCATTTAGGTTTGTCAGCCGTGTTGGCCGTGTTGATTGCCGCCATGACAGCCATTTACATGGCAATTTTAGTGGTCGATCGCGTGTCGTTTCCAATCGGTAGCATTTTGGTGTCGTCGCTGTATCTCTTTCTTCAGCTTTCGCTGGTGACAGCCGTGGCGATCGTCTTTGGGGTTTTTACCAGTTCCCTTTTAGCCACCCTGCTCACGTTTGCAGTCTACTTCATGGGTAACTTCAGCCGCGATCTGGTGACATTAGGCGCGTTAAGCAAAAACCCAGCCGTCGAAAATCTGACGCGCAGTATCTATCTGGTGCTGCCCGATCTGGCACGATTGGATCTCAAAAATCAGGCGGTGTATGGTCAACTGCCCAGCCCAATCTTGCTGCTGGAAAACGCCATCTACGGGATTCTTTACATCATTGTGCTTCTAGCGATCGCCACCTTCGTCTTCTCCCGCCGCGAATTTTAACCCGGTAGCAGGATGGGCTTTAGTCGAGCAGTTTTTAGGTAGGTTGAGTTGAACCTGGTGAAATCAAACACGAGAGTAGTTCCGTTGGGTTTCGCTCTGCTCAACACCGACCGACGAAGCATTGATGCGGTAGAAACTTGGTCAATCAAGTAAATGGACAAATCTAGCTCGCCAGTGTGCTCCAGGCAACGTAGGGCAGACGCGATGCCGTTGCTTTGACTTGCTCTGCTTGTGCCACGAGTTGTCCACACGCATCCCAGGTGCCACTGAGCATCATTTGACGTACTCCTTCGCCCATCGTGACGGAGATTGACGTAGTGCCGTACTCAACCGTCAAGGTTTCTAAATTAATGGTGACAGGGAGATCAGGGGTTGCCGCGATCGCCTCTTGCAACTGTTTCACCGCTTCAGGCGTTGCGGTTACACAGGGAATACCCATTACCACACAGTTCCCAAAAAAGATTTCGGCAAAGCTCTCACCCACGATCGCGCGAATGCCCCACTTGGCGATCGCCTGGGGTGCATGTTCCCGCGACGAGCCACAGCCAAAGTTGTTGTTCACCACCAGAATGGTTGCGTCCTGATACTGCGGCAAATCAAAGGGATGCTGCCCGTTCGCCTGCTTGCGATCGTCGGCAAACACTTCAGCACCCAGCCCATCAAAGGTTACGCAGCGCAAAAACCGTGCGGGAATAATGCGATCGGTGTCAATATCATTACCAACGACTGGAATGCCGCGTCCCGAAACGGCTTTGACTTCACTCACCATAAATCGTGCTGCTAATTAGGAACATCTAGTATAAAACGGATTCATCACACCATGTTGGTGTCATACAAGCAATGAAGTAGGGATGCTACATGCAACGTCACTACAGACGGCGAAGTATGCCTTTGAGATACGCTTGCTAGATTACTGTGCTGCATCAGGCGATGAAATATTGTCCGCAGCAGCAAGGCTCAGATCGTAGTTAAGCGACCCAGAGGCATCTGAAACAATCACAACTTCGTAAAAGCCTGATTCGGCCAGTTTGCCTGACCAGCTAGTTTTGGATGAATCTTCTAGCAGTGCTGCCGCTTTACTGGTGGGTGGATAAACAGAGAGTCGGGCGGCACGACTCGCTTGCAACTCGATCTGAATCACCTGATCTTTCATCAATTGAGCAATATATGCCTTGCCTTCACCGGGTTTGAGCGTACCGCTGACCTGCTGACTAAAGCGACCTTCGGGGAACTTGATCGTTTCTAAGGTGGTGCCAGCTTTGACCGCATTCAACTGCTCAGATGCAATCGCCTGCCACACCTGTCCGATCGGTTTGTTCAACAGATTCTGATTGCGCGACTGATCAGGAAACAAGTAGAAAAACCGGGCGTCCGTCAAATCATTCAATGCGCGACTGCTGAGATTGAGTTGGTTAACCGCTGCCTGTCGTGCTTGCACATCCGCATCGGTATAGCTACCCAGGCGCGATCGAGCATCAGCACTCAGCAGCTTCAGTTGATCTAACCATTCATTCGCAAGCCGATCCCACTCCGCGCGGAGAGCAGCATCCCCAGCATCCGTCGTGAGTTGTCGTCCCACGCGATCCGGGTGCTTGGCGTAGAACGCTGCATTCACCAGGCTAGTGAGAAACCCAACATCAATGCCCAAGGCTGTACGACGCTTATTGAGCGCCTGTTTACGATCTTGTTCTGCCTGCGAAAGTTGAGGAGACACGCTATTGTTCGTGCTGGCATTGCCTGGCTTGGCTGGTTGAGCTTTGGGTGGCGTTGGCTGCCAGTCGTGGGCAACCCACCAGGCACCCCAAATGGAGCCACCGGTGAGTAGAAGTAGGGTGATCGTTCCCACAAGCCGACCCCACCCATCCACAGGCTGTCTCACACGAGGAGCGGGTGGATAGGCCGTTGCGCCCCGGGTGAAGGCTCCTGATTGGGCGGGTGAAACAGCTAGAGTGGCTGGATACAGTTCTGAAGACGACAATTGACCGTTTGAAGGCAAACTATATTCTGAACGACTCCCTAACGCCTGCATCACCTCTTGAGCCGACTGATAGCGTTTAGCGGGGTACGGGTCAAGCATGCGGTTCAGGATGTTAACCAGCTTTGGACTCAGGGTTACTTGCCGTTGCCACTGACGGCGATTGCCCACCAACAAATCCTGCGGTTCCTTGCCCGTCAGCAGTACCAGCACCGTTACTGCCAGGGCATATAAATCACTGTGAGGAAATACTTCGCCCCGATCCATTTGCTCGCTGGGCGCATAGCCAACTTTGCCCAACCGAGTAAGGCTAACAGGTGCAACGGCGATCGCCCGTCGCAATTGAGAGTTCACCTCAGCAGCAGCCTGCTTCACGCCTCCAAAATCAATCAGCACAGGCAAGCCATCCGGACTGCGCTGTATCAGGTTATCGGGTGAAATATCCCGGTGAATCACGCCACACGCATGGATATAATCCAGCACCGGAAGTAGTTGAACGAGCAATTGAGTTACATCTGCTTCAGTAAAACTGTACCCCTGAGACTGGCGCGATCGCAGCAATGCCTGATACGTCTCACCCTCCACATAATCCTGCACCAGGAACAGTCGTCCCTTACCCTGCCACTCTGCCTGAAACAGTTCCCGAAAACGTGGAATCTGAGGATGTTGCAGTTTGTAGAGGATGCCAGCCTCCCGCTCAAACAATTCCTCTGCTTTCTGCAACGCTTCTGTTTCCTGCACCTGGGGCGCAAATTCCTTCAGCACACAAGACTCGTGAAACCGATTCGTATCTTCTGCCAGGTACGTCCGCCCAAAGCCCCCGTGACCCAATTCACGCAACACCCGGTAGCGAAACCCTAATGTCTGCCCGACCATGCCACCGATCGGCGATCGCGGCGGAGCCGGCAGCATCTCACCGCACAACCGACAGTAACGATTGTCGTCAGGATTTTCGTGCCCCTGGCTGCAATAAAGAGATTTCATCAGGTTACGGGAAGAAAAGGATTAGATAAAAAGAGAAAAAGGGGCGATCGCGGGCTGCTTCATGCCGTCTCCATCATACCCATCGTCAAAGTGCCTGATGGAATTAGCGCGGATGGCAGTACAGCGGCTAGGGGTTGCTTTAGCCATGGTTTAGGGCTAATGTCTTGTCTTAGCATTGCTTTGCTAGAGTCATTACCCCTATGGCACTAACAATATGGCACTGACAACTGCTGTAGCACTGTTTTGCCCGTTCTATATCTTGCCCATTCCAATGCTGAAGTTGCCTAGGCTAAAGGCCACTTGATCGCGCGTAACAATGTATTCCAAAGGAGACATGAGTCTGCCCCAAACGCGATCGCGTCGGCAGTAACGCCGATACCTTTCACTAGGAAGGCTCAAATATCCGCTCTTGGAGCGTGGCAATAGCGATGACTGACTCAGGGTTCTTAATGCTGCCTTACTACTGCCAGAGTGTCTATGCTGCGTAATTACTTGCCTGGATTTTTCAAGAAAGCATCTCAAGCGGCTAGTCGGTCTACGATCGTAGACCATCCACCCCAATCCGCTGAAGCGGCTCCCCCAATTTCGCAACCGTCTGCCTCTGAGGAACAGCCCATACTCAATCCGGTTGAGCAGATCATTCAAAAAGTACGCCCCTATAGCATGGTGCCAAATTCAGGGCTAGAGTTTTTGATTCAGTCTGTGCAATCGGTGATTCATCGTCAAATTCCCGGAGCTTTTGTAGAGTGTGGCGTTTGGAAGGGAGGCTGTGCGGCGGCGATGAAACTTGCCGAACAGTCAGCACAACCGCACTCCCTACGAGCACTCCATCTCTTTGATAGTTACGAGGGCTTACCGCCTGCGCAACCCATAGACGGGCCGATGGCGTGTAGCTGGCAACAGGCCGTCGATAGCCCTGGGTATTTTGACAACTGTGCAGCATCGCTCGAAACAGTTCAACAAACCTTCAGCCAGCTTGGACTCCTGGACTCGACAGTGAAATTCTATAAAGGATGGTTTGAAACAACCGTCCCTCAGTTTGTGCAACAGCACCCTGAGATGCAAATCGCCATACTTCGTCTAGACGGCGATTGGTATGAATCAACCAAAGTCTGCCTTGAACATCTATACCCGCTGGTCGTAGAGAAAGGAATCGTGATTATTGATGACTACTATGCCTGGGATGGCTGCGCCGTAGCCGTCCATGAGTACTTAGGCAAGCACAGTCTCAACCATCGCATTCGAGCGGTTTCCGACTTTACGTCTGCTTACCTGATTAAACAAGCTTACCGAGAGGAGTGAGGGACTCAACGAATGCAAGCCTTTCATTACTATCTGCGACCTCATCCTCAAGACCCACACTATCTTGCGCGATCGACCATCATTGCAGCGTTGAGTAAATTAGCTCCTACTGTAAAAGGGCGCATGATCGACCTAGGTAGCGGGCATTCACGAGGCTATGAGGGACTGTTCAAAGAGCATGTTGACGAATATCTCTGTATTGATTGGCAGTATGCAGAAAATGTAGATATTTGTGCAGATTGTTATAACATCCCCTTACCTGATGCTTCTATTGACACTGTCCTCTCTACCCAGATGTTGGAACATTTAGTCACGCCAGAGCGGATGCTCAAGGAAGCCTTTAGGCTCTTGAAACCGGGCGGTTCCCTTATCTTAACGGCTCCAATGGTTTGGGGTCTTCACGAGGAACCCGTTGATTTCTATCGCTTTACAGAATATGGCTTGCGCTATTTGTTAGAACATGCTGGATTCAGCGAGATTCGCATCCAGCCTTTAGAGGGGTTGTTTGCAGTGCTGCTACAAATGGTGCTTGATGAATATTATGCGGTTTGGTTAGCAAAACATCAGCGCTTAGCGAAGTCTTGCATCGGTCTATTGAATCGTCTTGCGTTGTGGCTTGACCAGGTATTGCCAACACGACGGCTTTGTTTGACCTATTTTGCTACTGCAACGAAACCCAATGAAGTGCAGCCGTCTGTACCATTGCAGATCACAGAACAACTGACACGTTCAGACGCTGCGGCTCAGTCATCTCCAATCTATAACCAGGCGTTTTTTGACTCGCAATCAGAAGGGTCTCTCTATTCAGCACAGCAGATTGTGCCTTTGCTTTTGGAATGGCTGCACCCTAAAAGCGTTGTGGATGTCGGATGTGGGGTTGGTGCCTGGCTGTCTGTTTTTCGGGAATGCGGCATTCAAGATTACTTTGGAGTGGACGGTGAGTACGTTGACCGAAAGCAGTTAAAAATCCCTCTAGACCACTTTTTGGCGCAAGATTTGGCCCAACCACTGAAGCTCGATCGACGGTTCGATTTAGCCATGTCTTTAGAGGTGGCAGAACATTTACCGGCTGAGTCAGCCAGTGCTTTTGTCGGTTCTCTCGTTAGCCTGTCAGATGTCGTTTTGTTTTCAGCAGCAATTCCCTTTCAAGGTGGCACCGGGCACATCAATGAACAGTGGCGAGGCTACTGGGTGCAGCTCTTTCAGCAGTACAATTACGTGCCGATCGACTGCTTACGCTATCGCCTGTGGGGTAAGGAGAAGATCGAACCCTGGTATGTTCAAAATTCGCTTTTATTTGTTAAATCTGATCGACTCGAACACTACCCTCACTTACCAAAAGCCGACACAGACACAGCCCACCTTCCACTAGAAATTATCCACCCTATCATTTATCAGAACAGCATTAGTTACTACACTGAACCACTAAAACGCCAACTTACACAACTACAAGTGGAGCTTGAAAGCACTCAAGAACAACTTCGCCTTGCCCGTAATGAAGCCCTTGCAGCCAATGCTGAAATTGCGGCAATGCAAACCTCTAAGTTTTGGCGTTTACGCACCTACTGGGTTCGCCTTAAGCAATGGCTGAAAAATCCTAATCGTTAAAGCAAGCTGGATCTGACTTTTAGACATCTAATACCTTGAGCGCTCTATGTCCATTCACTCTGTTGCACTATCTGTTGTCATCCCTTGCTATAACCAGGGCGAGTACTTGTTAGATGCCTTGACGAGTGTTCAAGCGTGTCTTGATCCAGTCTATGAAATCATTATTGTGAATGATGGTTCTACCGATCCCATCACAAACAATCTTTTGTCTTATTTAAAAGAACAGGGATACTTTGTGCTTGACCAGGAGAATCAAGGGCTCTCTGGCGCTCGCAACAGCGGCATTGCTAAAGCATCTGGTCGCTATATTTTGACCCTGGATGCAGATAACAAGATACGAGCTAACTATATTCTGAAAGGCATTGAAGTTCTCGATCAAAACTCAGACGTTGGAGTTGTCTACGGAAAACCAGAGTGGTTTGGCGAAATTGAGCGACCGTGGGGTATGCCAGAACAATTTGATCCCAATCAGCTCCTTTTAGGCAACTACATTGATGCGTGTGCGGTTTTTCGCAAGTCTATATGGGAAGACTGCGGTGGCTATGATACCCATTTGCCAGTTGCCGCCTGGGAAGATTGGGATTTCTGGCTAGGTGTACTCGAACGAGGCTGGAAATTTCACTACATTCCTGAAGTTTTATATGACTATCGGGTACGAAAAAACTCAATGGTGGCAACGTGTGATTTACCAGAAAATCGCAGCCGCTTACTGAAATATATCTGCACTAAACATGCAAAACTCTACCGCACAGCCTTCGCTCAAATGGTCGGCGATCGCGAGTTGCAAGTAGGCAATTTGCAGGTTCATTGTAACAATCTGACAAGGCATCGAGATGACTTAGCAGGTCAATTGGAGCGAGCGCATGCACAACTCAAACAAGCGCACAATCAGTTGCAGCAGACGCAGAATCAGTTCCATCACACGCAGCACTGTTTTCAAGAAGCGCAGAATGAACTGCAACGCCTAACGCCTCAGCTTCAACATACACAAAGACTGTTGGAGCACTCAAATACCATTCTTCAATGGATGGAGACCAGCAAGTTTTGGAAGCTTCGCCTCGCGTTTCTGAAGGCTAAACGCTTGGCACTGCGCACGCCTCCAGCTCCTGCTACACCCGTTATCCCACCTCAATTGCCGAGTGTTCAAAAGCACGAGTCTGATCAGCCACAACGTCATTCGAATGAGTACGATCGCTGGCGAGAAGCGCATGTACCCCGCCCCGCCGATTTGCAGAAGCTGGCTGAAACGATTGAGTTGATGCCGCGCAAGCCCCTGATCAGCATTATCGTACCTGTATTTAACACGCCAGAACCTTATTTGAGAGCAGCGATCAACTCTGTTCTCGATCAAATTTACCCCCACTGGGAGCTTTGCCTTGCGGATGATGCGTCAACTGAACCACACGTTCGCCAGGTACTGGAGTTTTACGAAGCTCAAGATAGCCGTATCAAAGTCGCCTTTCGTACAACCAACGGGCATATTTCGCATTGCTCCAACTCGGCTTTAGCCCTGGCAACAGGTGAATTCGTCGCTCTTTTAGACCATGACGACCTTCTAACACCCGATGCTCTTTATGAGGTGGCACTGCTGATCAATCGCCAGCCAGAGGTGGATCTAATTTATTCTGATGAGGATAAATTAGACGATCAGGAAACGCTTCGGGAGCCCTTCTTTAAACCTGACTGGTGCCCAGACTCATTCTTATCGAGAATGTACATCTGCCATTTAGGGGTGTATCGACGATCGCTGGTCGAGGCCATAGGAGGTTTTAGACCGGGCTTTGAAGGGAGTCAAGACTATGACATGGCCCTAAGGTTTACTGAAAAGACCGATCGTATCGCTCATATTCCAAAAGTGCTCTACCACTGGAGAATTCATCCAGCTTCGGCGGCAAGTAGTACAGAGGCTAAACCTTACGCTTATCAGGCGGCTGAAAAAGCCTTATTAGAAGCGCTTCAGCGACGAGGGACACCTGGCAAGATCGTTGATAGCCCCACATGTTTGGGACATTACATCGTGCGGTATCAGATTGAATCTCCTGAGCGTGTCAGCATTATCATACCGACTAAAGATTTAAGTCAAACGCTGCATCGCTGTCTTGAATCTATTTTCAAACAGACGACTTACCCGGACTATGAAGTAATCGTGATTGATAATGGCAGTGTCGAGGAAGAGACATTTGACGTCATTCATCGCTGGTCTAAAAGCCAGCCGCACCGCTTCAAGTGTTACCCGCTCGATATTCCATTTAACTATTCAAAACTTAACAACTATGCGGTGACAAAGGCACAGGGTAAGTTCTTGCTCTTCCTTAATAACGATACCGAAGTGATTACCCCAGATTGGATTACCGCTATGGTAGAACAGGCCCAGCGCCCTACCATTGGAGCTGTCGGTGTGCAACTACTCTACTCAGACAATACAATCCAACATGCGGGCGTTATTGCTGGTCTTGGGGGTGTTGCTGGGCATAGTCATCAACATTTTTTAGCTGATGAACCAGGTTACTTCAACCAAATTCAAACAGTTAGCAATTGTTCGGCTGTTACCGCTGCATGCCTTATGTGTCGTCGTGATGTCTTTTTAGCGGTTGGCGGCTTTGAGGAGCAATTAGCGATCGCATTCAACGATGTCGATCTTTGCTTCAAAATGTTGGACAAGGGCTACCGTAATATCTATCTCCCACACGTCAAACTTTATCACTATGAATCAAAAAGTCGAGGTATGGAAGATACACCAGAAAAGCAAGCAAGATTTGAGCAGGAAGTTGCTTATATGCAGCAGAAGTGGCACTCCTTAATTGAGCATGATCCTTGTTATAGTCCACATTTAACAAGACGAAAGGCAGATTTTAGTCTGAGAATTTAGCTCTGTCTCCCTGTTTTAAGCATAAGAAACCAGGTGTAAATAGACCAGCGACAAGCCAAAGTTATGGTGCTTATCTAACTTTGTCCCCAATCTTGAAATTTTTCAAAAATCATGGTCGAAACTCGCAATGAAAAGCTTCTACATTACATCGATCCCCGCAACAGCGTAGGCGTCGAAATTGGCCCACTGACCAACCCGATCGTGACCCGCGATATGGGGTCAATTTACTATATTGATCACGCAACAACGGCAGAGTTACAAGCAAAGTATGCTCATGATCCAGGCGTTGATGTTAGTAAAATTGTTGACGTAGATTACGTTTGGGGTGAAAAGAGCCTGACAGAATTAACGCAAGCCAAGCAACCGTTCGACTATCTTATTGCGTCTCATGTCATTGAACACGTCCCTGATTTGATTGGTTGGCTGGAAGAGATTAGAAGCATTCTTAAACCAGGAGGGATTTTGTCTCTTGCAATTCCAGACAAGCGGCAATGCTTTGATTACAAACGACAGATAACTCAACTTTGCGATGTATTTGAAGCCTATTTACACCACAGGAAAAAGCCGTCTTCTCGTCAAATTTTTGATTACATTGCATCTGTTGTCCACCTTCGAGGCAGTTATACATGGGGTGAAAAAGTTGTTGACTCCGCAGAGTTTGCCCATTATTACTCTTTGCAGGATGCGCAAGGAATCACCAAGTCTGTTTTTGAATCAGACGCTTACTACGATGTCCACTGTTGGGTCTTTACACCTCATTCTTTCTTTAAGTTACTAGGGGAACTGACTGAGCTCGGTTTGCTAAAGTTTGAGGTAGTGCAGTTTTATGAAACAACGGGATGCGAGTTTTTTGTAACTTTACGAGCAAATGATCACCCTGCTTCTCCATTATTGATACAACCAGAACTTGAAGAAAATCAACAACTTCATCTGGAAAAACTTGCAAAAGAGAAACTTACAGAAGAAAATGAATGTCTGCGGAAACAGCTTAGAGAGCAAGAGCAAGAGCAACAAGAGAAAGAAAAAGAGCGATCGCACCTCCATGAGTGCATCAAAGCAATGGAAAGCAGCAAATTTTGGCAGATGAGAAAAGCCTGGTTCAAACTCAAGCAAACACTACGGTTATCGTAGGAGCTTTCGCAATGCGTCTCGGGTAGTAGTGCGATCGCTATAAGTTCAGACGCGACGTTAGCTAATACGCTTCACCCTCCTTTAGTTGCCTCCCGGTTGAGACACTGTGAAGGTAAACGGCATCATGATGCGATCGCCCACCCATAGACTGTGAAAGCCACAAGCCCGTTTTCTTTCTTGCCGACAACCCCGATATCTGGCCGTTAGACGTCGTCCGTACGGGTGCCCTGCTTTCACGCACCAATTTCCATTGATGAACAAACCCAAGGATCAACCAATCAGGACTTCTAGCCTGATTACCCGTCTCTTTAGCGTCGTATCTAGCTTGCTCAGGCCTTTCCAGCAAAAGTGATGCACGCTGGGTTGATTATCTAAGCTAATCGCTGTTGCAAGCTCTGGCCATGATTCCCGTTCAATCGCGCTCATCATCACCACTGGTCAGGCTTTGAAGGTTGCAAAGCTTGTATTACAAGACCTTTAAACTAGTTGCATCTGCTGAAGCACCTGCCGAATTACAGCGGTGGGAACTTGGTCTGTGACGATCGCCGTTCCAATCTGGGTTGGCAAGACAAAGCGTACTTTTCCTGCTTCCACCTTCTTGTCTGATTGTAAGGATGACAAAACGGCATCAAGGTCGATGTTGGCAGGTAGACGTGTTGGCAGATGGGCGTTTTGCAGCAAGGTAAGCTGTCGTTGAGCATCGGTTTTCTGCCAGAGTTGCAGTGCTACAGCAATTTCGGCAGCGGCTACCATGCCGATCGCGACCGCTTCGCCATGATTGACTACCTGATAACCCGTTAAACTTTCAACTGCATGACCGATCGTGTGTCCGTAGTTGAGAATGGCCCGCAGTCCAGCTTCTTTTTCGTCTTTGCTGACAACGTGCGCTTTTGCCTGACAGGAACGGGTCAGCATGGCTTGCAACAGTTCGGCACTTAGATGTGAAAGCTCATCGAGGCGTGGTGCTGCTTCTAGCTGCGTGAACAGATCTCCATCCCAAATGACACCGTATTTAATGACTTCTGCGATCGCAGCCCGAAATTCACGCACAGGAAGGGTTTGCAGCACTTGTGGATCGATCAGCACCAGACGAGGCTGATGAAACGCACCAATCAGGTTTTTGCCATGAGGATGATTAACGCCTGTTTTACCCCCGATTGCGGCATCCACCATCGCCAGCAGGGTTGTCGGCACCTGCACCACATTGACTCCCCGTAACCAGGTCGCGGCAGCAAAGCCTGTCATATCGCCAATGATGCCGCCGCCAAGGGCGACAAAGGTAGACGATCGCTCTAGGCGATTTTCCAATGCCGCATCGTAGATTTTGGTCAGCGTTTCCAGGGTCTTGTACTGCTCTCCATCGGGCAAGAGGCAGATTGCCACAGTAAAGCCTGCTTGCTCTAGCGAGGCGATCGCCCGTTTGCCATAGTGCTCAAACACGGTTGGGTTAGACACAATCAGCACGCGCTGACCTAATTTCAACGGATGCTCAGTGGTGCCCTGCATCCAGGTGCCTAATTGATCGATGCTACCAGGGGCGATCGCGATGCTGTAAGCATGCTGGGGTAGATTAACGGGGATAACAGACTGCATGGATGAGACGCGCTAGGAAGTTTTGAGTTTTGAGTTTTGAGTTTTGAATTAAGTCTGACCAATGATCATGATCTTAATCAGTCACTTCCTAAGTTTATTTGCTCAAGGTCATCTTCTGCGACCATTAGACTTTGTACAAGATAGTTCTGTATAGTTTTGCTAGTTACGTGGAGAGATCACGCATGGCATTTGTTCTTTTTCCCCTCTTATTAGGTGGAGTATTTGGATTGGCGATCGCGCTGTTCTTCGTTTTCCGCTCAGCCAAGCTGATCTAGGCAAGGTAGCCAGGCTAATTTCAGCGATCGCTTACTTTTTGGGTGCAGCCTTCATACCACTGAAAGGAAGGCTTCCCGAACGACGTCATTTGGGAAGCCTTTACACTCATTAACAAATCGTTAGCGCTAACATCTCGTCTTCAATGAACCCTAAAACCAGGCTGTTCTTGAGGGGTTTTGGGCTGCAAACCATGTCCAGGTGCCGAGTGTGGCAGCTAGCAGCCAACCGCTAAAAAGCACTACAGCTAGTGTCAACATGTGTCCTCCTTTGAGTGATAACAACTCATTGTTGGTGATCGGTATCTGGATGTCTTGTCTTCATCCAGGTACGAGATCACGCTAACAAGGCGCAAAATTGGTTGCAACGTTTCTTAACGAAAGCAGCAAATTGTTACGGATTGATACGTGAACCTCAGCTTGAGGCTTTTAGGATGGCAATGTGATCCGGTTTGCTCCCCCTTTTAGAGAAGCCTCTTTGAGGCAATCTGAACGCTTGCAGTTGCATCAGGATGAATGAGAGTGTGAGGGACGTTGTCTTTGAATCTGAGTGGTCAGCCAGCCGACATATTCTCTGTCTCATGGCAAGACATGGGTTGAAGCGACGTTTTGTTTAGTTGCCCTTGGATGAACTAAAGGGGCTGCTGACTGAAAGCGAAGGACTGGTCGATCGCCAACGTCCCAATGGCCTTTCCTCATCCGAATCTCTGCTTAAATTGCCAACAACAGCGCGCAAACCCGTAGAATTTCAACAGAAACCCATCTGGCACCATGAAGGGACAGCATGAGCGAAGCAACTGAGACTATTTTTAGCAAAATTATTCGCCGCGAAATTCCTGCTGAGATTGTCTATGAAGACAACCTGGCACTGGCGTTCAAAGACATTAATCCGCAGGCTCCGATCCACATTTTGGTGATTCCCAAGCAGCCGATCGCCAAACTGTCAGATGCCGAGTCTAAAGATCACGCGCTGATGGGGCACCTTTTACTGACTGCCAAGCGGGTTGCAGATCAGGTCGGGCTGACGAATGGCTATCGTCTGGTCATTAACACGGGTGACGATGGTGGACAGACGGTGGATCATCTCCATTTACACCTACTGGGTGGGCGATCGCTTGGATGGCCTCCCGGTTAAGGTGTGGGGACAATGTTAAGGTGTGGGGACAATAATGTAGCCTTCATCAAGGTTTCCGAGTGCCAGGTTGCGTTCTAAGCCCCAGTACCACCAGTGCGCAGCAACGTAGGCACAGATTACGCTGTCGAGTTGATCTTCTAGTGCTTTGAGGGATGCGCCTTTGAGGGGCATTTCTGCTGGAAGGGCTTGGCTGACATCGAGTGCGGGTTCGAGGGTGGGCAGTCGATCGCACATGTAATCCCGCAACCGAGCAAGTTCCATCCGGCGGTCTGCCAATTTACCCTTTTTGTATTTCAAGATTTGCTCTAACCCAAAGAGATGGACGATCGCGGGATGGGGAAACACCTCAATCTGATGCCGACCGGATTGTTTGGGTTCAATCACTGGTGCATGATGAAAGCCTTTTGCTTCCAGGCTCAACCCAAAGGCTACAGTCCGTGCTGCAAACGGCAAGCCCAAATTGGCAGGATAGGAACCCGCATGATAGCGACCAAAATGCTTGTGGGTGAGGCGATCGCACAATCGCATTCCGGTTGCATTGGGAATTAGGGTAGGCGCATCGACTGCAATCACGCCCGATTCATCGGGTGCCACGCAGGTACCCACCCACCCAAGAATGTCTTCTATGGCATTCTCTCGCCGCAAATCGACCAGTTCTAGCCTGTCATCCTGCCAATCAAGGCAGCACAACCCGCTTGCGCCCGAACTCCAACCCAAGTCGATGCCCAAAAATTTCATTTAGAGGTCTATGCGAGAATAAGGGAAATCGCTGAATGAAGAGCGCGATCGAGGTCAACCCATATGGACTCAGATACCCAACCGAATCCTAAACCTAACTGGAAGGGTGCCGCTTTCGTATTCTTAGGTATTACTGCACTCTTTGATAGTATTGCGGCGTTTATCAAGTTGACGAACCCGCAGACAAATGTTTTGAGCTTTTTCTATCTCGGAGCTGCCTTTATGGCAGCCTATTTGCTGTATTCATTGCTTTCCGTTCTTAGGCTTAAAGTAATCACAATCCTTTCACTCCTGGCAAGCATTGTTTTTATGGCGGTTAGCTTTCTCACAAAAGACCACAACCCGAAGTTAAGTAGCCTGAGCTTTTTAAGTGCTTTCTTCGCGTTGGCTGGAGCGATCGCACCAATCTTAGTTTCTCGGATTCAGACCTTTCTTCACGATCGATGGTGGCGCGGTACTGGAGTTTATATTGAAGATTTAAGTGCTAGCAACTGGGGCGTATCCGGTAGCAACTGGCATGACGGTGGCAGCAGCGATTGTGGCGGTGATGGAGGTGGAGGCGGCGATTGCGGTGGTTGAGTCACTATCTGTAAAATTTGAGGTGCTGTGATGCAGACGCTACAGGCTAATCGGGTTACATTGGCGACGTTAGAAAGTCAGTTTGGGTTGAGGGCAACGAGCGATCTTACCTTCTTCAACGAATGGCGAACAGCGGCTGAAACCATCACGCCTCAAGAACAGCAGATGCTTGAGCGGGTCAAGGCTAATTTTGACAGTTTGCTTAAAGAACCGCCTTTACTGGAAGGTGCGGTCAAGATGGTGATTCTGTCGCCGTTACTGGATCTGGCTGGGTTCTATCAACCGCCCTTTCGGATTCGGACGGAGGCTGAAATCAGTATTGCTAGTCCCGATGAGGAAGCGGGTGTGATGATCAAAGGGGCGATCGATGTCTTAGTGCTGCTAGAACGGCTCTGGGTATTGGTCATCGAGTCCAAAATGAGCGACTTTTCCTTGACTAAAGCGCTGCCTCAAGCACTGAGTTATACGCTGTCGAGTCCAAATCGTCCCTGTTTTGGACTGATTACCAACGGCAGTGATTTTGTCTTCATCAAGCTTGATCAGACTGAGCAGCCAATCTACGCCACATCCAAAGTCTTTTCACTACTGTCACCTGGCAACGAATTAGTGGATGTATTGCGCGTCCTCAAGCATTTAGGGCGGCTAATAAGAACCGACCGTTTGTAAGAATGTCCATGGAACGTCCTTAATAAAAACAACAGAAGCAGTAGAAGACCTACGACCCATTTGCGAGATCGGTTTAGATATTTTGAGAGAGCCCTTTACACTTTGTTTGAGTGCCATACACGTTGGGTAAACTGCTACCATGTGTGACCTTTACCTGGGAGATGTAACGTAATCAATGCTTGGACGTAGCTGCTTTAGAACTGCCCTCCTCAGTCTTTCGTTACTCACCTTGAGCCTTAGCTCGATCGGGTGTCATTCCAGCACACAGTCATCAGGCGATTCAGAAAGCCGCCAAACCCCTGTTGTAGACCTGAAAGCGATCGCCTCCTCCACAACGACCGCAGACGATAAAGCGATCCCAAAATATGATCACATCTTTGTGATTGTTGAGGAGAACAAAGGCTACGACCAGATCATCGGCAACCCGAACGCGCCCAACCTCAATCAACTCGCCAAAACCTATGGGTTAGCGTCTCAGTTTTATGGCATCGTGCATCCCAGTGAGGCGAACTACATCGTCATGCTGGGTGGTAGCACCTTTGGCATTCATGATGATGATGCGTTCTACTGTCAGGCAGGAAGCCCCGATCGCTTTTGTAGCCATGCCAAAACTCCTGGCTACGCAAACCACACGATCGCGTCCAAAAGCCTGGTCAACCAGCTAGAGCAAAAGGGACTCACCTGGAAAGGCTACTTTGAGGATCTACCTGCCCCTGGATCTAAAGTTGTGGTGGCTCCAAGCGTTCCGCGTGCCCTCTATGCCGTGAAGCACAATGGCTTTATGAGCTTCAAAACGGTGCAGGATGACCCCGCGATTGCCAGCAAAATCGTGGATATCAAGCAGCTTACGGCGGATCTAGACAGTGGGAAAGTGCCCAACTACAGCCATATCATTTTCAACCAGTGCCATGAAATGCACGGTTTAGCAGAATGCAGTGGGTTACAGCAACTCATCCACACGGGTGACTCCTTCATTGGTGAAACGGTGAATCAAATTACCCACTCTAAGCTGTGGGCTGAACCCGGTAACAATGCCATCATCATCACCTGGGATGAAGATAACAATCCAGAGGATAAGCAAGGAACGCAGGGCTGCTGTGGGTTTGACCCGAAGAGCGCGGCTAATTTTGGCGGTGGACACATCGCGACGATCGTCATCACCAATCACGGCCCGCGCGGCGTCACAGATAGCACTCCCTACAACCACTACTCCCTGCTGCGAACCACCGAAGACGCGTTTGGCATTAATGAATATCTGAATGGAGCCAGTGACACCAACCACGGTGTTAAGCCAATGACCAAGCTTTTTGCCAAATAATCAACCTAGAATAAGAGAGCTAACGGTGAAGTGTAGCGACGGCAGGCAACTTGGAACTCTACGCCAGTAGCCTTTGACTCTTCGCTACCACGCCGTGTTAGCCGCCGCGATCGCCCCCTCATCTGATTTTATAACCAGCTAACGACGGAGATAAACGGTGGCAGATTGCCGTTGCATCACTACCAAAATCTCTCGTTCGCTCCAATGAGTTGTCAGACCACGTCCTACCAATCACCTTACGCAACTTCAGACCTCGATCGTCACCAGACAATCCTCAATCATCTCAATCTCATTAATCTGGTTGCAACTGACTCCCTTTACCTGCTGAAGCAGAGAAGACAGAAGCCTTCAAACATTCGCAGCCTGGAGGCTGGGAAAAGGATGGAAATTACAGCTTCAAGGCGACGCCAGGTTCTTCCATGATGCTGACGCCCGACCCTCCCATTTCCTCAGGCAAGTCTTTAAGCTTCGGCAAACCATCTTTGATCGGAAGCACGGTTTCTTGATAGTTTACATGCACACCAGGCTGGTACGAGAAGTCCGACATCACTGCTGCGTACACGTCAGTTAGTCCCATTCCTGGATGTTCAGTGAAGATGTGCCCGCCACAGGTTTTACACCATTTGCGATCGCTGTTTGGGGTCTTGCTGTAAGTGCCAATATTATCAGCCCCCTGCGTCACCTGAACTGCCTCTGGTTGCCACAACGTGAAGGCGTTAACGGGTCCTGCTGACCAGCGGCGACAAGACTCACAGTGGCAGTAGCCCATGGCAACTGGCTCACCGCTGACCGTAAACTGGACTGCGCCACAAAAACAACGTCCGTTATAGATATTGTCACTATTCATCACAAACCTCTTGAAGATTATGGTTCTCGATCAAGGGTGCGAACCTGACTGTTTGTTCAGCCTAATTGGTTCACACCAGATATGCTTATTGTTCACGCTGACGGCGATGAGTAAAGGGAACTAGCATCGGCACTTGGCGACGATAATCAACATATGTCTCGCCATGTATATCGACTAGATCGCGTTCTTCAAACTGAATGGCAACCAGAATATACGCGGTTGTAATCACGGAAAATACCAGGTGAGTTACTGTCATCGTTGGCGTTGACCAGAAGGCAAACAGCCAACCCACATAGAGGGGATGACGCACATGTTGATAGGGACCCGGTGTCGCAAACTTAAGTTGGGTATATTCTTTGCCCTGTAGATAAAGCCAAACCTGGCGTAAACCAAACAGATCAAAATGGTTAATCAGGAATGTTGACACCAGCACCAATAACCAGCCAAAGGCAAACAAGGCATAGAGAATAGCGATTCCTGTGGGGTTTGTAACATTCCAGATGGTGCCACCGATTGGTTGCCAAAAATAAAAGAGAGCAATCAAGCAGAGGCTAGAAAACAGCACATACGTGCTCCGTTCAATAGGCTTTGGTACAAACTGAGTCCACCAGGTCTTGAAGCCCTGACGAGCCATGACGCTGTGTTGAATACCAAAGATCCCCAGCAAAGTAGCATCAATGAGCAAAGCCTTACCCCAGGACATGGTGGGTGCAGCGTCGATCGAACGGGGAACGACAAAATTTCCTACAAAGCCACAGGCATAAAGAAACGTCACGAAGAAGATTGCATAGCAGACCAAGCCATAAAGAAACGCTGCAAGTCGCGCAATCCTATCTTTTTGAGGGGAAGAGAAAGTTTGTACAGCCATGCTAAAGCCTCCTTAACTTGAGCAAGAAAGGTTACAAAATAGGCAAAGACTTAAGTTTGCTCTACTGTGAAGTCAGGAATTTAGACACTTCTACAGTAGTTATCTACACGCCAATTTCTATAGCTCTATCCTGAATGATTCACTCTGGAGGGACAATGACTCAAACGCTGCAATTTTTGACCGAAACTCCAGAGCATCGATCAGACGTCCGCCCTCTACCCAGGGATATTCTCTCTGATATCCTTAGCATCATTCGTTTTTCAGGGGCAATCTCTTTCCGCCCCGAACTTTCTGCACCCTGGGCAATTCAATCCCTACCCCACGACGATTTCGCCGATGCACTACAGGCTCCTACGAAACGCCTTCTTCCATTCCACATCATGGCTAAAGGAAGCTGTTGGATTCAAGCGAGCGATGGCACTCGAATGTTACTGTCCCAGGGCGACATTATTATTTTTCCTCATGGCGATGCTCACATTCTGGGCGATAGCTTGGATCAGGAAGCCGTGCTGATCAGTCGCTTAGTGCCTAAGCTGCCTTGGACTGAACCCCTGCAGATGAAGTACGGCGGTGGGGGTGAAGTGAGTAAATTGGTCTGCGGTTTTTTGCAATGTGAAGCAATGCTCATGCATCCCTTCCTCAAAACCTTACCCAAGCTGATTCATGTGCAAACGTTTGCAGAGCCTACAGCGCCGCTATTAGAAACAGGTGTCCGCTACATCATCCAAGAAACAGAGCGCTTTCGATCGGGCAGTATGTGTTCGTTAACCCGCCTTGTCGAGCTAATGTTCATTGAGATTCTGCGGAACTATATGCAGAATTTGCCCGTTCACGAGGTGGGTTGGCTAGCGGCATTGAAAGATCCCATTGTTCGTCAAGCATTGGAGTTGATTCATGCTGACCCTGCGCATCTTTGGACTGTTTCAGAGTTGGCGACACAAACCGGGATGTCGCGCTCAGCCCTGGCTAATCGTTTCACTCAATTGGTCGGGCAGTCTCCCATGAAGTATTTGACGTATTGGCGACTCCAACTGGCATCTCGTCAGTTGCAGGATACCGACGATAGCATTGCCAAAATTGCCATTCAAGTTGGTTACGAGTCAGAAGCCGCTTTTAATCGTGCTTTTAAGCGACATGTAGGGATACCGCCTGGAGTTTGGCGCGATCAGAAAGGATAGGGATGGGCGATCGAACCTTACAGACGACTTCTCGTTGACTCACCACCTTCCACTTAGACTTCTAACCATGTATCCATGCATAGCTGCGGGATAAGCCCTTTTCTGATGGAATTAAATAGGAAACTTACAGTTTAAGACCGGGAATTTGGGGTGTTATCTCCAAGCAACAATCCATGTTCCAACTTTAGGAAGCGCTTGTGTTGGGTCTCCCAATCGCCCCACCCCAGCCAACACAAGCTTTGGCAATCAACCAGGCTTGTTGCTCCTAACTTAGTTCTTGCGCCCAGGGAACGCGCGGCTGGGGTTTGGGTGTTTTTGTGACCTTGGCAAACAGTTTCCCAGCTTGCTTGAGATCTACATTACCACCGCTGATGATGACTCCAATCCGGGCACCCGGTTCGTGAACGATGCCTTCTAGCAACGCAGCCGTGGCTAACGCTCCGGTGGGTTCAACGACCAGTTTCATGCGCTCCCACAGGAAAAACATGGCGCGAAGGATGGCAGCTTCGGAAACCGTCACCATATCGTGGACGTAGTGCAGGATGAGCGGAAAGGTGAGTGACCCAAGGGATGCAGTGCGCGCACCATCGGCGATCGTATCTGAGTTCTCGACTGTTTGCAGCGTTTTGGCATAGAACGATCGCGTGGCATCATCCGCACGCTTCGGCTCCACGCCAATCACCCGGCAGGACGGCGACAGGGCATGGGCGGCGATCGCGCAACCCGATAGCAACCCACCGCCACCACAGCAGACTAAGAGGAGATCCAGTGTTCCCACCTCTTCGATCAATTCTTTCGCCGCAGTGCCCTGTCCCGCAATCACGTGGGGATGATCGAAAGGTGGAATGAGTGTGAGTCCGCGATCGTCGGCTAGTGACTGCGCCAGTGCTTCCCGCGAGTCGGTGAGTCGATTGTACGTGATGACTTCGGCACCATAACCGCGAGTGGCAGCCAGTTTGACAGCGGGTGCATCCTCTGGCATGACGATCGTCGCTGGTATATTAAGCAATTGACCCGACAGGGCGATCGCCTGAGCATGATTTCCGGATGAAAACGCCAGCACTCCCCGCCGACGCTGCTCTTCGGTCAACTGCACCATTGCGTTATAGGCACCCCGAAACTTAAAAGCACCCATACGCTGAAAGTTCTCGCACTTGAAAAAGACCTGGCTCCCGGTTTGATGATCGATCATGGTGGAAGTCATCACTGGAGTTCGATGCGCTTGCCCATTAAGGCGACTGGCAGCGGCTTCCACATCAGCATAGGTAACGGGGTTATATGCAGCTTGCAATGCACTATCCGCTTGAGTCAAATTCAGCCTGTCCATCAGCAACCTCTCTGCATTCCACCGCTCGGGTTAATTTTTTCAACCGTTAGCCTCACCCGCAGGAGTAACGTTCTGGGGGAGGCGTACTTTTGATCATAAAGAGTACGTTGAAAAGGTGTAGAGCATATCTGCGGGGAGACGGATGGATATTCGCCTCCCTTTTTTGCTGTGTTGGTTTGAAGTGCTACACCTTCTACGCAGCTCAATCAACTTTGAAAGTGACTTTGCCGTATCTCAATGGTGCGAACGTTTTAGACTGCTGATTTTGAGTTCATTACATTAGGCTTGAACTGTGCTACGACAGTGCTAAGGTATGGAACAATACGCCAATTGTTTTAGCCTTGGTGTGCGTTGCTAGTCTGAAGTGGCATGGGAGAGAATGCGACGAGTAAGGCAGATTCATTTTTAGTCTGTGGGCTGGGTAGCTTAGGGCAGTACTGCGTCTCAGTGCTGAAGGAGTTTGAGGTTACGGTCAATGCGATCGAAGCGTCTCAAGCGCCGATTTGGGAACTATCAGAATTGCCCGATTTAGTTGATCGTCTGTTGATTGGTGATTGCCGTCAGCCAGCGCTTTTGGAGCAGGCAGGCATTCGTCAGTGTCGGGCAATTTTGCTGGTCACCAGCGATGAGCGGGTTAATATTGCAGCAGCCTTTGCAGCGCGATCGCTCAATCCCCACATTCGCCTAGTCGTGCGTTCTGCACAAGAGAACTTGAATGATCTTCTAGGTCAACAGTTGGGAAATTTTGTGGCATTTGAAGCTACGCAGCTTCCTGCACCCAGTTTTGCGCTCGCTGCTTTGGATAGTGAAACGCAGGGGTTATTTAGCCTGGAGAATCAGCGACTGCGAATCTCTACCACGCGCATTCAGGCCACCCACCGTTGGTGCGATCGTCGCTTGCTGTATGAACTGAATACGCATAATCGTCGGATCTTGCGACATTTCAGAGCGACTGTCATTCCACCGGCCACATCCTTCTATCAATGGGATCCTGATACGAGAGTGCAAGCGGGAGACACGATCACCTATATCGAGGCAACTGAAACGATCGTCAACGCACCCAGACCTGCCAGTCAACGAGGCGTTTTCTGGCAGGATATTCAGCCTGAGGTAATCTGGCAAACGTTCCGCCAACAATTGCACCAATTTTGGCGCGAAACCACTCAAACTCAACGAGTTGCGTTGCTGTCTAGTGTTGTGATGGTTACCCTTTTTATCAGCGGTGCCATCCTGTACAGGCTGCAATACCGCGACCTGACCCTGCAAGATGCGCTCAATGTCTCATTAGTGCTGGTGATTGGTGGTTTTGACAATCTGTTTGGGCAGTTAAAAGTGCCTTTTCCCATCCCCTGGTGGTTGCATCTTTTCAGTGTTGGGATGACTATTGCCGGAACGCTCTTTATTGGGATTCTCTATGCAACGCTGACGGAACGAGTGCTGGCAGCACGCTTTCAGTTCTTAAAACGCCGCCCACCTGTCCCGAAAGCCGACCACATTATTTTGGTGGGTCTGGGGCGAGTGGGACAACGAGTGGCAACGCTTTTGCAAGAATTGCAGCAGCCTCTAGTTGGTATTCACGCGACTGCCCTTGATCCCAGTGTGCTGCCAACAATCCCTCTGGTGACAGGCAATATCCACGACACGCTCGTAAGAGCCAACCTACCAACTGCTAAAAGCGTCATTATCGTGACCGATGACGAAGTCACAAACCTGGAAATTGCGCTGATGGCTCAGACGGCTAACCCAGGTTGTAACTTGGTTGTACGTGTTTTTGACCCAGCCTTTGCGGAAAATGTAGCACGGCTCCTGCCTACTGCCAGAATTTTGGGCGCTTATGCCCTTTCTGCGGCAGCATTTGCAGGGGCGGCCTTTGGTGAAAATATTCTCAACCTCTTTCGCCTCAACGAGCGGACTACCCTTGTTACCGAATATAAGATTGAGGCAACCGACACGCTCAACGGACGTTTATTAGCTGATATTGCCTATGGTTACGGCGTTGTGCCAATTTTGCATCAGAAAAGTACGGGTGAGCCTGCCCGCCTCATGCCGTCTGATGATATTCGGCTACAGGTAGGCGATCGCCTGGTGGTGCTGGCAAGCCTGTCAGGACTACAGCGCGTAGAGCGAGGAAACAGCAAAGCCCCACGCTGGCAGGTGCAGATCGAAAAAGCGCTCTCTGAAGAAGCAGTGTTTGAAGGGGCGGGAGCGATCGCTCGTATTTCTGGCTGTAGCATCAGTACGGCGCGATCGTTAATGAATCAATTACCCAGCGTCGTGCCGATCTTCCTCCACAAACATCAGGCACAGCGCCTGCTTCGCGAACTCAATAAGCTGCAAGTATTTGCCAGCTTGCAACGTGCGTCCTAGACCAGCAGCTGTAATCTACCTGGTCAGCTACAACTTTGCCTGTGGGATCGTGTATGGAAGGAGCTAAAGGCAAAAAACGACGTTACCAATCGTTGAAGGTGCTTCAGAAGTAGACGATCTGGTTGACCAAAGCTGATTGACTGACAGACCTCCCAGGGGCAGCACGGGGCAAAAGAGGTGCCAGTCAACCAGTTACTAAACACTGACATTGCTGTGAGCAGGCTTACTTTGCTGTGAGCAGGCTTACTTTTTGTCTGGTTCAATCCGAACTTTTACGCCAGTAGAAAGGTATTTTGCGATTGCGTCGCCCAGTTCCTTTTCAGGCGGTTTGGGTGGTTTAGGCTTCAGTTCGGCAAACAAGAGTAGCAACAGGGCAGAAAAAACGGCGATCGGCATGATCAACATGGGTAGAAGCCTCTTCGAGTGTGTTGTAACCGTGATGCAGTGAACGGGGAGTCGGAGGCGTTATGTAGACAACTCCCGAAAATGTAGCCAGCCGTGAGTCGAACCAGTCTGTGTTGCCACACGTGGTTCCCTCTACACCCTAAAGATCAATGACTGAGACAGCGTTGCAGTTGGCGATCGCTAACCGCAAATTGCCTACACTATTGGAAACACACCATTCCCGACGAATTCCGCATTAAATTTCTTCTAAAAAATATGTGCGTTTTATGGTGCTCAGCCATACAATTTGCTTGACTTTGCTTCGAACCATGCGCGTACTTTCAAACCATGCGCGTACTACAGACAAGCGCCTGTTGTCTTTTGTTGCGCCGTCAGAGATCGGTTGTCGTGAGGCATAAAGCCTGCGATTGTTCACTCAGGCCACGTGTGACTGTGCAGCAATCCAGTCCTGCAAGATTGGATTCACGCGTTCTGGCGCTTCATCTTGAGGGCAATGACCAACCCCTGCAAGTGGGATAAATTGCTGCACCTGCGGGTAGTCAGCAAACGCTTTGCCAAGCGCGATCGGCTCCCACGGATCGGCATCACCCCAAAGAATGATCGCCGAACAGGGTAGTTTCTCCAGTAAATCTTCCGGTAATGGCCCCTGAGAGTAGCCTGTAAAGGCAATAAAGACGGCAGCAGCGCCCACATCGCTGGCAGGAGCCATCAGTAAATCGACTAATTCATCCGTTACCGCGTCAGCGTTGCGATAGGCTTTCAGCAGAATTTTTCGCACCGTTTTAGGCTTCGCTAGCTGGTTAAAAAACGTTTTGCCAATCCACTCATTTTTGAGGATGCGCTGGAGAATTGGAGCACCAACACGCTTAAACCAGGGCTGTGTCGCGCGGCGACGATCGTGCAACAAGCGCAGTGAACAATTCAACAAGGCAACCGATCGCCCAATCTCTGGATGATCCACCACTGCCTGCATGACGGCAATACAGCCCACAGAATTCCCGACCAAAAACGCAGGCTCACCAACCACTTCTTTGCAAAAGTCGGCAATCTGCTGTCCCCAGGTTTCAAACGTGTATTCAACCTGTTCTCCCGGTTTCAATACACCAGGAGTCGGTTTTGCGGAACCGCCAAAGCCAATAAGGTCGATCGCATACACACGACAGGTTTCTGCCAGGGTGGGGATATTTTTACGCCAGTGCCCCAACGAAGCCCCAAACCCATGCACCAGTACAACGGCTGGCCCCTGAGTGCCTTGCGTCTGGTATGTAATGGGAAAACCCTGCCACATCCAGACTTGGTTCGTCGTGGCGGCGTTTCTAGGCGGAAGCGATGAAGAGACGGTCATGAATGAATGAATGGTGATGTCGCTTTCTATTGTGACAAACTTTGCTTGATGAAGCGTGGGATGGGCACTGCAGTGAATTGCTGCCAGAGAAACGAGTCATTCTGGCTCCAAAGCCTATGCCCCAAACCCTACCCCCCTCTCCCCCGAACTCCTGTATCCTGAGTCAGGGAGTTTGGGCAATCACATTCGAGGCAATTAGCATGGCTTGGCAGCGTCCCGATGGTCGGAAACCGGATCAACTACGTCCCGTGAGTTTTGAACGCAATTTTACGCGTTTTGCCGCAGCTTCAGTGCTGGCAAAATGTGGCGATACGCAGGTGCTTTGTACTGTGTCCATCCAGCCGAAAGTACCGCGTTTTTTGGAAGGGAAGGGTCAGGGCTGGCTGACGGCAGAATATCGGATGTTGCCAGGAGCCACACCAGAGCGGCAAGAACGCGAACTGATGAAACTGTCTGGTCGGACTCAGGAAATTCAACGGTTGATTGGGCGTAGTTTACGATCGACCCTCGATATGACTGCTCTGGGCGAACGCACAATTACGATCGATGCGGATGTGCTGCAAGCGGATGCGGGTACACGCACGACATCGATCACAGGCGGTTTCGTGGCGTTGAAGGATGCCCTGAATCAGCTGGTAGCAAAGGGAGAACTGGAGCGATCGCCCATTATTCACGAAGTGGCCGCTGTCTCCGTTGGCTTGATCGATGATCAACCCTTGCTCGATCTCAATTACCCGGAAGATGTCGCCGCGGAATTGGACTGCAATGTGGTGATGAACGAAAGGCTAGAGTTGATTGAAATTCAAGGCACGGCTGAAAGTGGCAGCTTTAGTCGTGCCCAGCTCAACCGCATTCTAGATGTGGCCGAAACGGGCATTCAAACCTTGTTAGAAGCCCAGCGCCAAGTATTCCAATAGCAAAAGCATCCAGCAAGATGATTGCCACCTGCGCTCTCGACGGCAAGCGCCAGCAACCAGGGATCGCCCTTGGATGTACGATCGCTCACAATGCTTTCTTTGCTTGCCAATGCCTCTAACAAAACGATTATCAGCGATCGCGACCAGTCTGGGACTCATCTTAGTGCTGAACATTCTGCTTCCTGCGCCAGCACGCACCGCACCTGTTGTCCTCGCGCAGGCAAAAACACCTATGTCCGTAATTACTCCGCAAGCGGCGATCGAACGCTTGTTCACCACCACATCGATCCAGCCAGATTGGTTCGATTCTAGTTTTCTAGCGCAGGTGCCCCTGACCCAGGTTCAGAGCATTGTGGCCAGTCTGAAAGGAGAGTTAGGCGCGTATCGCAGCGTGCGATCGCAGGGGCAGTCCTACGTGGTCGTATTTGAACGGGGCACGGTTCCCACCAAAATTGTTTTGAATGCGACGGGTCAAATCCGGGGACTGCTGTTTCAATCGGGGTTCCGCAGCCTGACCGACGCGGTGAATGCCTTTAAGGCGCTTCCGGGCGATGTGAGCCTGTTGGTGATAGACGGTCAATCAGAACAGGTTGCACTCAACGTCGATCGACCGCTGGCAGTGGGGTCTACGTTTAAGCTGGCAGTCCTCAAGGCATTGCGATCGCAGATTGAGGCAGGGCAACGCTCCTGGCGCGACATTGTGACCTTAGAATCAGAGCGCAAAAGTCTGCCCTCAGGCATTTTGCAAGGTTGGCCGGATGGTACTCCGCTAACAGTCGAATCTCTGGCGAGTCTCATGATTTCCATCAGCGATAACACGGCCACCGATCGCTTGATTCATTTGGTCGGACGGGAGCCAATTGAAGCGATCGCGCCGCGCAACCGTCCCTTTTTGACCACCCGCGAAGCCTTCATTCTCAAAAGCGCCAAAAACAGCAAATGGCTTCAGCGGTATCGCTCTGGGGATAGCGGCCAACGGCGGTCGCTCCTGCCTGAACTGGCGAAGCTGCCACTGCCGACCATCAATGAGTTTGAGTCTAGCCCACCAGCACTGGATGTTGAGTGGTTTTTCTCCGTCCGTGAATTGTGTAGCTTGATCGCTCAGGTACAAGATTTGCCACTCATGACAATTAATCCGGGTGTCGCCAGTGCAGAGGACTGGCAGCGCGTTGCCTTTAAGGGCGGCTCAGAACCCGGCGTAATTAACATGACGACCTGGCTAGAAGCCAAAAATGGCAAACGCTACTGTGTGTCTGCCACCTGGAATCATGCCACGGTTGACAACAACCGCTTTGCAGGACTCTATCAAGGGTTGATCGGAGCGTTGAAGTAGCCGTTTCCACTACAGCCCTTTGGCAAGCATTTTGCTGCCCGTGTTTAAGAACGGTGGCATGGGGCAGTCGAGCAGAATGACGATCGCCCGTAGCAATTCCGCTTCTTGCACCGTCACCTTGTTATCCAGCAACACGGTATGAGCGCAAGCATCCACAATCGCTTGTTTAAGCTTGGGGGTTGCCAGGTTCAAGCGATCGAGGCTTTGCTTCAGCGTTTTCATATTTGTGGCTGGTGGCACTTCAGGAACCGTTTCCTGTCCTGCTCCCGGCAAGCGGTACACGCCAGAACGAAAGGCATAGGTGATGGCATCGGCACCCGTTTGTCCCACTTGCGCCAAACTGGACAACAGCAGCAAACAGTCTGACCAGATTTGCCCAATTGTAGTGAATTCGGCTGCTTGAGCGCTTTTCGCATTGGTTGGCTGTAGGCGATGACGCAGCACGGCATACAGCACAAACTCTGACAATGACCAGCGTCCATCGGCATTGGCTAAGCCCTGAATGCACTTAAAGAGCCGCTGATGTTGATCGGTATCGCGCTGACGCAGAATTGGGACGGTGAGATCCACTAAGGGCAGCCGCGATCGTGGATCGAGTGCATCGATATCAGCGCTTAACGCCAGAGTTTTTTCAATCACATCGGCGGGTTCAACTTGCTTGAGCCACTCTAGTTGCTTGGTTCGTACCTGAGAATTCTGGGTGTCGAGCAGCAGTCCGTAGACGATCGCGATCGCGCCCTGGGGCTCTCGAATACCAGAATGAAGCGATTCGGGGAGTTGTCCCAATAGGGCTTTTGCATAGGCATAGTGTTCAGGTGTCACCGTACCAACCTGAGATACAACCTGAGCCGGATTCGCCTGGATATGAGGTGTGTGGGCGGCTGGTCCACTACTCGAAAAGCCCATCGTCAGCGATTCTTGCCCTTCTAAATGACTGGATGCAAACCTGGGTGTTTGTCCTGCATACTGTTGTTTTGAGGCGTCCAGGCGACGAATGCGCTGTGCCAACGGTGGATGGGTGGCAAACAGATCTTCAAAAAAGCCGAAGCGTAAGGCGCTGCCAAAGAACATGTGACTGTTACTTTCGGCTGCTGGCGTGCGAACGAGTGAACTGTAATGATGTTGAGCAATTTTATCCAATGCTCCAGCAATCCCTGCTGGGTTGCGCGTAAATTGCACTGCCGAAGCATCCGCTAGAAATTCACGCTGACGGGAAATGGCGCTTTTAATCAGCCGACCGCAGAGTAGTCCCAGGCTACCAACTACCATGAGCGCAATGCCAAACGCCAGCATGCCATTGCCTTTTTCATCGCGCGATCGCCAATCAATAACAATGCGTCCTATGATGTAAATCAGTAGCAGCCCATGCAGCACACCGATGAGCCGGATGTTGAGCCGCATGTCGCCATTCAAGATATGGCTAAATTCATGCCCAATCACGCCTTGTAATTCATCGCGGGAAAGTTGCTCTAAGGCACCACGCGTCACGCCGATAACGGCATCATTTGGTGTGAAGCCAGCCGCAAACGCATTGATGCCCTGCTCTCCATCCATCACATATACGGCAGGCACCGAGATACCCGCCGCGATCGCCATTTCTTCAACCACATTCAAGAGCTGCCGTTCTTCTGAGTGCGCCATTTCTGCCAGCAGCAGCCGTCCGCCCATCTCCTGAGCGATGACGCTACCACCCGCTTTTAAGGTCTGGATTTTGTAGAGGCTCCCCAAACCCACAAGCACAACTGTGCCAGTGCCGATCGTGAAAAACAGCGGCGGATTCCACCAGCTAAAGGTTGCCTTCCTGGTAACCGGCATACACGGCGGCAAGTTTGTGGTTGCGTCGTCAATCTCAAGGGGGTATGCGCGTGTCACTTGAGGACAGTTAGTTGCTTGATAGCGCGACGATCGCGTTTTTCCCTTAAACGAACTCGACAGCGTGATCACTGCCGCCAAATAAACCGTGACCGTAATAAACAGCAACGACAGCCCGAAAAGCAAGATTAGCTTTCGTGTATTGTTCCGTGCCCGATCTTGATGCTCGAAAAAATTCATGACGCTCCATCAGAAGGATGCTGTTAGGTAGAACCTGATCCCTCAAAGGTGAATGGTTTGATAGTGTTTAGAGCCATCAGCCGTCAGCGTTCCACCGACTCCTGGCTTCTGACTCCTGGCTTCTGACTTCTGACTTCTAAATTCTGATCTAACTAAACGAAATACGCGGTGCTGCTTTGACTTCTGGAGCGGCTTCTTCGAGTAGTTCTGCTGCCGCAAAGTTAAAGCCGCCTGCTACCAGGTTGCTGGGGAAGACTTCGCGCTTCGTGTTGTAAAGCGTCACGGCATCGTTAAAAGCTTGACGGGCAAAGGCGACCTTATTTTCTGTGGAGGAGAGTTCTTCCATCACGCGGGTCATCGTCTGGTCTGCTTTCAAGTCAGGATAGGCTTCTGACACCACCATTAGCCGTCCTAATGCGCCCGTGAGAGCACCTTCGGCATCGCCTAGCTGTTGCATTGCGCTTGGGTCACCGGGATTTCTGGCAGCGCGACTGTTGGCGGATAGCGCGGCATTGCGGGCAGCAATCACGGCTTCAAGCGTTTCCCGCTCGTGCTTCATGTAGCCTTTTGCCGTTTCCACTAAATTTGGAATCAAATCATAGCGTCGCTGCAACTGAACGTCGATCTGGCTATAAGCGTTTTTGTAACGGTTGCGAAGCGTCACAAGACCGTTGTAGCCATCCATAAAGATGAAACCAACAACCAGTATCAGTACAACGAGAAAAATCAAGGCTCCCATAATGTCTCTGTCCTAGAGTCGATAGGTCGGTGAAGAAAACTTTTACAGCAGGAACGGTGGCGACGCTCGACGGATCGTTAGTGCGAGGGTTGAAGCTGTTTTCGCTTTAATTTGCTGGCAGCAGGAAATTTTCGCTCAAGCTGAAGTGTTCCCAGCTGGCGCGTTCTTTTAACAATTTCAAGCGTCACATGGCTGAATGCGGAAATTGAGCGGCATCAAGCAAACATTTATCAGCGCTTTGCCAAACTGCTTGCTTTGTTGAAGTTTGTCTAAGATTGAGAAAGCAGGGATTCAAACGTACTTGGATTGCTGCGATCGCCCTGACATTGCCCCATCATTGAACGAAAGGAGTTTTACCTTGGTGCAAGCCGCTTCTAATGTCACCCCTGCCCAACTGGACAGCCCCCAAGAATGGAACCTTTCAGACCTGTATCAAGGCTTTGATGATCCGCGTTTGATGCAAGATTTGGCAGATCTGGAAGCGCAGGCAGCAGCCTTTCGGCAGTCTTATCGGAGCAAGGTGAGTGAATTGCAGCCAGACGCGATCGCAGCATGCCTGCAAGAACTGGAGGCGATCGCGCAAAAATCGGGCTACCTCTACGCTTTTCCTGCATTGGTTTTCTCGGCAGACACGCGCAATGCTGAGGCCAAGCAGATGCAAGACAAGGTGATGGAAGCCATTACAGGGATTGAGAACCAGCTTCTGTTTTTTGATTTGGAACTGAAAAAGCTAGATGATGCAACCTTTGCAACCCTCGAAGCGGCACCGGTTCTGCAACCCTATCGCCACTATTTCTACAACATTGCAAAGTTTCGTCCATACACACTTTCCGAAGAAGTAGAGCAGACGCGGAATCAGGATAGTCTCACCGGACGGCAGGCGTTTATTCAACTGCGATCAGTGCATCTGGGCGAGCAAGAATACGAATCCGTCACGACACCCGATGGTAAAAGCGCCAGCACCGATGCCGAACTGAGTGCGTTACTCTTCCACCCCGATCGCGACGTGCGCTACAACGCCTATGCCTCTGTGCGCAAGGTGATGCACCAGCACAATTCGCTGTACGGCTACATTCTCAGTACGGTGGCGCAAGACCACAAGCTGGAAAACCAGATGCGTGGCTACACTTCAACGCTGCACAAGCAGTTACTTGCGGATGAAGTATCGGAACCTGTATTTCGCGCCATTATGGATGGCACGCGCGATCGCTTTGACCTGTGGCAGCGCTATTACACGCTGAAAGGCCAGGCGTTAGGGCAAAAAATCCGCACTTGCGATGTGTATGCCCCGTGGGGCAGCGAGGCGGTGGAACCGTTGCCCTACAAAGCAGGCGTAGAAACGTTGCTAACGGCTCTGGAGCAATTTGACACGAACTATGCCCGCCGCGCCGAAGAGTTTTTCCTCAAGAACTGGGTGGATGCCAAAGTGCGTCCCGGTAAGCGGGGTGGCGCCTTCTGCTGGTATAGCCACGGCAAGCACAGCTACCTGCTACTGTCGTATACGGATGATTACAACTCGCTGTTCACCCTGGCGCATGAGATGGGTCACGGGTTGCACTTTGCCTGGATTGACGATCGCCAATCCTATTTCAATAGCAATCCACCAATGGTGTTAGCCGAAATCGCGTCCACCTTTAACGAACTGTTGCTGCTGGATTATTTGCTTAAGCAAGCTGCCGACAATCCTGTGCTCAAGAAATCTTTGATTACACGTCAGTTGGAAGACCAGTTGAATCTACTGTTCCGTCAAAGTACGATCAGTCGGTTGGAGTTAGCAGTGCACGATCGCGCTAAACAAGGCAGCTTCGATCAAACTTTTGTGAATGAGCAATGGCGATCGCTCTACCAGGAACTCTGCGGCGATGCGGTGGAAGTGTTGCCCGAACACCAGTACGACTGGGCGCGGATTGGGCACATTTACTTCAAGCCGTTCTACTGTTACCAATACACCGCTTCCAACATTGTCAGTCTTGCCTGCTATCAAAAATATCTGCAAGTAGGCAAAGACTTCATCCCTGGCTATATGGAACTGCTAGCAGCAGGCGGCAGCATGGATCAGGTAGAGGCTTTGCGGAAGTATGTGGATGTCGATTTAGAAAATCCTGCCACCATTCATGCAGCGCTGAAGTACGTGGAAGGATTGCTGGATCAGCTTCAAGCAACATTGTAAAAGCGTTCGTAGGGGCAGGCTTGACATCAAAGCAATAGGCTAGACGCAAAGACGTTAGCAAAACCTGCCCCTATCAGGCGGTACCTTCTTGCGGAAATCACCTTAATTGAATTAATTGAACCAGGCTGCGAAACCAAAGAATTGACCGCGAAAGACCTGCACAAGCTGTGTCCAAACGTCTCGATCGGTCATTTTACCCACCTCTAAATACGGTGCTGCCGCTGTTCCCTGTAGCCATAGCACGACATCCATTGTGCTTGGCTCTAAAAAGGCTTTGCGGAGATTCACGCCTCTGATTTCGCGCGATCGCCAGAACGGTATAAGTGTCTTGCCATTCAGCAACCCATCGGCTTCATCTAAAAACGACAACCAGCTATTAATCATGGCCTGGGTGACTCGCACATTCGGAATTACGCCCCTTTGTTTAGGATTGGGGAGCCATTCGCGATCGTTGTCGGACTCGGCTTCAATGAGTTTCCACGATTGGCGACTGAGCGTTGTGGTAGTCTGCAAATACTGCAAAGCAGTTGCCATACGCGCCGGTTCAGCGATCGGAAAGTGCAGTAGATGGACAAACGCGATCATATCCACCACCTCGATACCGCCAAAGCTAAATTGACTTGGCTTCGGACGACCATCAACTAGAAATTTGTACGGTGTCTCCGGCTTGGCAAAGATAACGTGAGCTAGCGCATTGAAAAATTCCTGTCCATCATGCGCCAGCGCAAATTCGCCGATCGCCCCTAGCAGATTGGTGTAACCCTGAAGCCAGACAGCATCACCCGCATCAAAGGCGATCGTGAAGCCTTTCGCCTGTTGTTCCGTAACGCCCAGCCGATTGATTGCGGCAAAAATACGCCATAGCGATTCTGTTGGTTCAAGCTTGCCATTGCCATTCAAGTCGAGCCGGATGAGCCCAAGTCTCAGTGGTAGCTTGATTTGAGGATCTTTGATTGGTGCCAGAGTGGTACGAACGGTTGCCAGATCATTCAAAAAAGTTTGGAGGATTTGGCGCGTGTCCTCATACCGAATCACCTGGGGATTGGGATTTTCTGGTATCGGCAGGCGTAAGAACGGCAGAACATTCGTCAGCGAATTATGGCGTAACCCATAGCGATAGAGCGATTGCGTCAACCGTTCTACACCGCTCATTAACTGTGTGATACCTAAACTGAGGCGCGCCTGATCGTCCTCTGGCTTCTCCTTCAAGCGTGCTGACATTGCCGCTTCACCTTCAGCAAACTTGCCTGCGATCAGAAAGGGTTCGATCGCAGGCGGTGTTTCCACTGCTAACGTTCGGGGTATCCATAGCGCCAACAAAAGCAGCGCAACGCAGAAGAGGACGCGCACAGATGATTTCAGCATGATGTTCGCTATTACTGTGATGGACACAAGTGGCTGACACAACAGTTCTACACCGAAACACCGAACCATTTCAGATGGAACCCGGTTTAATCTGGTTGTGAGTCTTCGATCGCCTTCGCTTTTTGCTGATCGGCGATCGCCCCTTGCGAATCGCCCATTCTCAGCCGAATTTTGCTTCGCAGTTCGTAAGCCTCTGATAGGTTGGGATCTTGTTGAATGATCTGATTAGCATCGGCGATCGCGCGCTTGTAATCTTTCAACTCGTAAAGCGCATCTGCTCGCGCAAAAGAGGCTGATAAATTACGAGAATCTAACCGCAAAACCTGGTTAAAATCGGCGATCGCGCCTTTGTAGTTTTTCACCGCTTGATGGGCGTAGTCGCGACTGAGGTAAGCCCGCGTATTTTGCGGGTCTAGACGCAAAATTTGGTCGTAATCTTGAAGCGCTTTCTGTTGGTTTTGCAGGACAATATAGGCACTTGCCCGTTTGAAATAGACCTCGGTATTGCGGGGATCAAGACGCAGGACTTCGGTGTAATCGGCGATCGCGCCTTGAATGTCAGGAAGCTGAAACCGGAATTCTGCACGTTCCAGACGCGCCTGACTACTTTTGGGATTTAACTGCACGGCCTGGTTGTAATCTTGAATGGCTGCTGTTTTCTCATCTAATCGCCAGTGTGCTTTTCCTCGTTTGAGGTAAGCACCAACATCATTTGGATTGACACTGAGCGCTTGATTGGCACGTTCAAGATCTTGTTTTACTTTCTGCTGCTGCGCCTGTGCAGGATTTTGGACATAGCGACCAGCCATGCTTATCAGGACCGTGAAATTGGGAATGAGGGCATACAGTGTGCCAATGATTCCGCCCAACAAGGTGAGCAGGTACAGACCAGCCAATCCCACTCTAGTGCGCCGTTTGGCTTTGGTTTCGCGGTGGCTTTCGATCAGGCTCAAAGCCAAACCATAGCGACGGGCAAAGGGTTTCGTACCAAAGCCGTTTTGCTGGAGCAGGGCAAAAATAGCGTGGAGAAGCTGGTCGCGATCGCCCACGGGCACAGAAGCCAGTTTCTTTCGCAACTTGGCAACCCGAAAGCTGTTGGGAATCGTCAGCGCAACCACACCCGCGAAGACCAGGAACGTGGGTTTCCCCAGCCCCAACAGCATGAGCAGCAGCACGCCAATACTTTGAAACAGCACTGCTAGATAGGGATGACGAGAAAACAGCAGCAGGTTTGCAATCTGTCCACCGTCCAATGGATAAACAGGCAGCAGGTTAAAGAGATTCAAGAAAATCAGCATCATGCTGGTGGTGTGTACCCAGGCTGGATAGAGACTGGTAGCGGCTATCGCAGTTCGATCGTCGCTGGTCAAAATTGCCAACCCAATGCCCAGCACTAATCCCGGTAGTGGACCTGCCAGCGATACCCAAAATTTCTGCGTCAGGGTGGCATCGTCGTTGCGAGCGGTGGCCAGTGCGCCCAAGAACGGCACAAAAAAGACAGTTGTATCCTGGTACCCTGACAGCTTCATCGCAACCAGATGTCCCCCTTCGTGGAACAAAATCACGCCAAGCAGGATGAGCAGCGTTTCCCAGTTAAACAATTGCGTGTAGCTCAATGCAAACAAGGCAAGGCTTCCCACCAGGAGACAGACCTTTGCTTTAGGAGAGAATAATCCTTTTTGCTGTTTCTGTAACCGATGAAATTCTGCTATATCAAGGGCGATCGCGGCATCGGTTGTTAGCGTTGTTCCAGCGATCGCTTGCTGCCCAGATTGCTTCCCACCAGCCTGTTTCCGCCGTCCACGTGTCACTTTAAGCACAGCAGTCAAGGCTACCCAGTTTGTGAGACGGTAGCCACGGCCAGCCTCAACCAGATATACCTCTCCGGCCTTCACTAACCGCTCAACATCCTCTCTGCCATATCGTTCATAGGTTTCAACAAATGCAGCAGGCAGTAAGTTCAGGGGTGATTTAGTCTGGCTCAAGGTAGCGAGTTTGTCCTTATGCGCCTGCCATAGCGCTTCCAAAGGAGCGGTTTCTAGAGCCTGAACAATATCTCTGGGATTTTTACTGAAAATGCCATATAGCTTCGAGTTGCTTGTAGACAATCGAGTATCATCCGCAAAGAATGTCGAAAAGCCAACCATAAACGGATTGGCTGCATCGTAGGGTTGTCGCACTTCAACCCCTGCATAAGTCTGGCAGGCTTCCTGGCGGAGCAACACATTCCAAATGGGATTTCCCTCGGTGCGCTCAGTCTGGTAGTAGTCGCAAACTTGAAAGCCCAGTGTTTCTAACGCCACGATCGCAGACTGCAAGGTTTCCTTGAGATGATCGGGCACAGCGTCGATCGGCTGACGCTGAAACCGGGCATACGGAAACGTCATTTGCCGCGTTCGCAAGTAGGCAATGAAATAGGGAAAGACGTAGATGAGAACGACCAGCAGCAGTGGATACAGCAGAGATGTCATGACAGAGCGCGGGTGGATGACTGCCGTTAGTATTCCCCTCGCTCACAGCTGATTAGCTGCTTTGCATCAATTGCCGAATCCGCGATCGCAGCGCCTTTAAGGTTGGGCTACGACCAGTGGTAAGACTTTGCTCTACACACTCAGAATACAACTCCACGATCGGAAGGGTGGGAAAAGTTGGGCTAATTTGGGATGGTTGATACTTCCCAGCTTCTAGTATGCTTATCTGCAATCGACCATTTTCAAAGCGCCAAAGTTCAGCCACGCCAAGGGTCTCATAAGCATCAAGCTGAGTTTTAGACGTGACATCAACTTCAATGGCTAAATCAGGCGGTGGATCAATACTTAAATCCACTCGTCGCCGCCCTCGCATGATGTCATGGTTTTTGATATAGAAACACTGATCTGGTTCAATGCCACTTTCCATCACCTGACTCTTGAATGTTGTGGAGCCGAAACACTCACAACTGATATCCAATTCTTCTAGTAAAAGCTTCACCATATCGCCGAGGAGTTCCTTATCAACTTCATGCTCCGGCGATGGCATTCTAATCTCCAACGTTCCTCTGTAATAGGCTATACGTGAAGCACGGCGATCGCCAAGCTCCTCCAAAATGGCTTCAAATTCCTGCCAGTTAACATCTCGGATAACGAGGCGTTGCCCAGAGGGAACATTAAGTTGTTTTAACTGGAGTGCAACCATGGGTACTCCTAACAATCGATACCGTCTGGACAGACGCAGGGACTTACGCTAACGGGTCAATGGGTTTAATTGTAGCGGATTCGCGGTTAAGCACTTAAGCCTGTAAGCCATACCCACCACCACCAGGGGTTTCAATCACGAAGACATCACCGGGTTGCATCGTGACTTCGGCTTTACTGGCTAGGGGTTCGATCGTGCCATCAGCTCGTTCTACCCAATTGCGCCCCACTGTTCCAGCCGCGCCGCCCTCTAAACCGAACGGGGGCACCAACCGATGGCCAGATAAGATTGCGGCAGTCATCGGTTCACGAAAGCGGATACGACGGATGACGCCATTTCCACCTCGATGCAACCCTTCTCCACCGCTACCAGACCGGATCGCAAAGTTTTCCAGCAACACCGGAAAGCGCCATTCCAACACTTCTGGATCGGTCAGACGTGAGTTGGTCATGTGGGTCTGCACCGCATCTGTGCCGTCAAACGTTGGCCCTGCACCCGATCCACCGCAAATCGTTTCGTAATACTGGTAGCGATCGTTGCCAAACGTGAAATTGTTCATCGTTCCCTGCGATGCCGCCATTACTCTCAATGCGCCATACAGTGTATCGGTAACAACCTGCGACGTTTCCACATTGCCTGCCACAACGGCTGCTGGATAGTGAGGATTGAGCATACAACCGTCAGGAATGATGATGTTCAGGGGTTTAAGACAGCCTGCATTAAGGGGAATATCGTCATCGACCAGACTGCGAAAGACATAAAGGACAGCCGCTTTACACACAGCTACCGGCGCGTTGAAGTTGTTTGGTTGCTGAGGCGATGTGCCTGTGAAGTCGATCGTCGCGCTGCGTGTGGGGCGATCAATTGTTACCGTAACGGCAATTTGACTCCCATCATCCATCGGATAGGTGAAGTGACCATCCGTTAACACATCAATCACGCGACGCACGGACTCTTCTGCATTGTCCTGCACATGTCGCATATAGGCTTGCACAGTCTCCAAACCATAATGCTGCACCATCTTATGGAGTTCCTGCACCCCGCGTTCATTCGCTGCAATTTGAGCCTGCAAATCCGCCACATTCTGCGCCGGGTTTCGCACTGGATAAGCACCTGTCGTCAATAACTCAAGCAGTTCCCGCTCACGAAACTGCCCCTGATCCACCAGTTGAAAATTGTCGATGAGAATGCCTTCTTGGGCGATCGACGTACTATTGGGCGGCATCGATCCTGGCGTAATACCACCAATATCGGCGTGATGTCCGCGAGAGGCAACGAAGAAGAGAGGAATGAGTTTTGAGTTTTGAGTAGCACGTTGTGCCGCTGCGCTAGAGAGTTTTGAGTTTTGAGTTTTGAGTAGCGCTAGATCCGAAGGAGCCACTTCGTGTTTCTTGTATGCCGGAAGCTTTACGCGCCGCGTTTCTAGAGAGTTTTGAGTTAATTCTGACTCCTGACTCCTGACTCCTCCCTTCTCTTTTTTCTCTTCAAACACTGGCGTAATCACTGTCACATCTGGCAAATGCGTCCCGCCGTTGTAGGGATTGTTGAGCACGTAAACATCACCAGGCTTCAACGTGTCGCCATAGGTCGTAATGAGTGACTGGACGCTTTCGCTCATGGAGCCGAGATGTACTGGGATGTGGGGCGCATTTGCAACCAACTGTCCGTGCTGGTCAAACACAGCGCAAGAGAAGTCCAGCCGTTCTTTGATGTTGACGGAATAGCTGGTGTTTTGAAGTGTGAAACCCATCTGCTCAGCGATCGCCATGAAGAGGTGATTGAAGATTTCGAGCAGAACTGGGTCTGGGGAGTGGGGTGTAGGGTGTGGGGAAGCAGAGGGAGCATGGGAGGCTAGGGAAGCAAGGGGAGTTTTAAGTTCTGTTCGCGCAGCGTCTCCGAAGGAGAAATTTTGAGTTTTGAGTTTTGAGTTCTCCGGCTTCCTCTGCTCCCCCTGCCTCCCTCGCTTCCCTCGCTCCTCCGCTTCTACCTCCTGCCTTCTGCCTCCTGCCTTCTTCAATATCAAATGCCCTCGCTCTGTCAACTCTGCCCGCCATCCGGGTGCAATGACGTTGGTGCCGGTGGGTTCGATGATGAGTGCGGGACCGGAAATACGATCGCCCGGAAGCAGGTGTTCGCGTTGAAACACGGGAGTTGCCAGCCAGTCATCAGCAACGTAAGTCTGGACAGTTTTAATTGGCTCTAAAGAAGTCGTACGAGTGGCTGTGATGATGGGTTCTGCGATCGTATTGGTTGTGCCGATCGCTTCAACGGAAACGGCTTCAACTACCAATGCCTTATTTTCAGCAATGAAACCGTAGCGCTGACGGTGGGCTTGTTCAAAGGCTGAAACCATTGCCTCTAAAGTGCCAAAGCTCACGATGAGAGCAGAGTCTGTCCCCTGATAGCGCAAGTGAGCCTTGGGCAAGACGTGTATTTGATCCTGTGGAATATTTTGTTGCCGTAATTCTGCTTGTGCATCGATTAATAAGTCGGCGTGCATGCGTTCAAGTTCTGGCAACAAGGAGTGGCTTAACGTTGCCTCAACGGCTTTTTCACGTATGACTCGTATATCTGCCAAGCCCATGCCATAGGCCGATAGAACTCCTGCAAAGGGATGCAGAAAAACTTGTTTCATACCTAACGTTTCTGCGATCGCGCAGGCATGTTGTCCTCCAGCTCCACCGAAGCAGCAGAGGGTATATTCGCTGACATCGTAGCCCCGTTGCACAGAGATTTTTTTGATCGCGCTTGCCATTTTTTCCACGGCAATCGTTAGAAAGCCTTGAGCGACTTGCTCCGGCGATCGCACATCCCCTGTTGCAGACTGAATGTTCGCAGCTAAATCACTAAACTTTTTCTGCACGATCGCGGCATCCAGCGGTAGATTGCCCTTCATCCCAAACACTTTAGGGAAGAAGTCTGGTTGCAAATTACCTAACATCACATTGCAGTCCGTTACCGTCAGCGGACCGCCATTACGGTAAGAGGCAGGCCCCGGATTGGCTCCCGCTGAATCTGGACCTACTCGATAGCGCGATCCATCAAAGTGCAAAATCGACCCACCACCCGCTGCCACCGTATGAATCGACATCATCGGTGCGCGCAGCCGCACGCCAGCCACTTCGGTTTCAAATTCCCGCTCGTACTCACCTGCGTAGTGCGCCACATCCGTAGAGGTGCCACCCATATCGAAACTAATGATTTTCTCCAACCCAGCCAGTTTGCTCGTCTGCACCGCTCCCACAATGCCGCCAGCAGGACCCGAAAGGATGCTGTCCTTGCCCTGAAATGATCGGGCATCCGTTAACCCTCCATTCGATTGCATAAAAAGGAGTTGGGGGGAAGGGAAGGGGATGGGGGATGGGGGATGGGGGATGGGGGATGAATTTTCAAGCTTTTCTACTCCCTCTGCGTCTCCGCGTCTCTGCGGTTCCCCATCTTCCCTTGCCTCCCCTGCTTCCTCTGCTTCCCCCGCTTTCCCTACTCCCCCTGCCAATTCCTCACTCACCTGATCCACATACCGTCGCAAAATCGGTGACAAGTACGCATCCACAACCGTCGTATCGCCTCGACTGATAAGCTTCATTAAAGGACTGACGACATGAGAGACGGAAATTTGAGTGAAGCCAATTTTGTGAGCGATCGCCGCTGCTTTTTGTTCATGGTCAGGATAGCGATAGCCATGCATAAAGACGATCGCGCAGGCTCTAATGCCACTTTCGTAAGCGTTTTGTAACGATGCCGCAAGCTGTTCCTCCGCACTGGCCACGATTGGGATGAGTTCCTCCCCCTGAGCGCTGATGCGTTCTTCAACTTCAATCACCTGCTCGTACAGCATTTCAGGCAAAACAATATGGCGCGCAAAAATCTTGGGACGGTTCTGGTAGCCGATCCGCAAAGCATCACGGAACCCCTTAGTGGTCACAAGAACAACGCGATCGCCCTTACGCTCCAGCAGCGCATTGGTCGCAACAGTCGTACCCATTTTGATGGCAGCAATCTGTTCTGTCGGCAATGGCGCATCGCCTGGGAGTCCCAAAATGTCTCGAATACCCTGCATAGAAGCATCACGGTAGCGTGAGGGATTTTCAGACAGCAATTTGTGTACAGTCAGGCTACCATCGGGTCTTCGCGCAACGATGTCGGTAAAGGTGCCACCGCGATCGATCCAAAATTGCCAGCGATTGCTTGCCGTATTCATGGTTATGCTGCCTTGCCTGCTACGAGTGGTTGTCCATGACAATAAAAGCAGCCTGCTATATTTTCAATGCTTGTTTAAGCAATATGATATATCTTCGGAGATATGCTGCTAGGGCAGAATCGATCAACATAGTCACTAAAAGCCTAAATCTCTGGATGCGATAGGTGGTGCAGCGATGGATCTTCTTTATCTCAGCAGTATTGAACTTCGCCAAATCTGTTACTTTTTGGCCATTATCGAAGCCGATAACAATTTCAGCAAAGCCGCAGACTATCTCCAAATCGAACAACCTCCTCTAAGCCAGCGCATTCGATCGCTCGAAAAAAAGCTGAAAATAGAGCTGTTCGATCGCTCACGACGACCGCTAAAACTGACAGAGGCAGGGAAAGTTTTTGAGGCCGAAACAAGGCAGGCATTAACAAGCCTTGAGCGGGCAATTACCCAAGCCCAACGAGCCAACCGTGGTGAATTGGGTTTCTTATCGATTGGCATTGCTAGCTCAATTGCTAATACAATGCTGCCAGATCTTTTGCGCACATTTTGCGATCGCTTTCCAGCAGTAGAAATCGAATTGCATGAACTTACTGCCGATCAGCAGCTTCAGGAATTGCGCGAAGGCCAACTAAGCATAGGCTTTGAAGTCTTTTCCAATCTTTCTGCACAAGCGCTTCACTTAGCAAGTTTACCCCTTGTAGATGAGTCGTTAGTCGTTGCACTTCCAGAAAAGCATCCACTGGTGAATCAGGCACAAATTCCACTGAACGCTTTAGCAAAGGAAGCGTTGATTTTGCCATCGATTGATGCCTTTCCCTTCTATCAAGAGTTTATTCATTGTTGTGAGCAAGCAGGCTTTCAGCCCAACATTGTTCAGAATGCAAAAGCAACCTGGATGTTAACAATCCTCAGCCTGGTAGTCGCTGGAGTGGGTCTGGCAATTCTGCCCAGCAATGTCCAAAACCTTCAGCGTCAGGGCGTTGTTTATCGAACCATTCAAGATGCCAGGTTGACCAGGCAAATTTCTGCCTTGTGGCGACAAGATGACTCATCCATTGCGTTACGCGAATTCTTGAAAGTGATTCAAGAAGTATCCAGTCGGACAAGACTATAAATCCGTTCCTAATTGCCCATTTTCAAGCTGGAATCTCGGCATCCACTAAGCTACAGTCAGGACAATCCGATGAAATTAGCACGGTACAGTATGATCCCTTAAGCTCGCTCCAGAAGAGTGGTAATCAAAGAAGGACAGTTAACCGGATTATCTTGTAGCACGACTGCGATCGCTCGGAATCGATCCTGACAAGGTTTAGGTTTTGATTCTACAGAGCATCATGAGGACGTTGAATACAATCATGTAAACCTTCAGATTTACAAACGCTTATGGCACGAATTTTTGATGGGCGTTTGCCAGTGCATTATGGTCAGGCTTACGTTGAATCCTCAGACAGCAACTGCATTTATCTGGAAGAAGCCTTTTGTGGGCAAACCAATGGACTGTGCGGAGCGGCACTACCCGGTGTGCTTTTTCTTATCACTGGCTTACATACGGGTGGTGTTAGCTTTACCCTTGACGTTCTGAGCGTACAACCGCCTCTTGATGACAGTTGGGAAGAGATTGTGGAAGTTGCCTTTACCCCTGGCTTAGGCAAGGTAAGTTTGACCGATTGGACTGCTACGCAGGTCTGCGACATCCCGCTCTTGAAAGAACCCTATCGCGTACGCTACTGTGCCCGAAACATGGATCTTGGGGATGAGGTTGACACGTTAATGGAGAATGAACCCATCGTAGACTTTTACTCTTTAGCGTTTTGGCTAGCTGATCCCGCTCCGGATACGGTGATCAAGCAAACCTCGCAAAAGGCAGCTTACTGGCACAATTGCGTACAAAACTTGAAGCTTTAGAGTCCGTTTAGCCGCACTAAATTGCTTCTAACAAGCGCTTAAATTTAGGACAAACTTTTGATATGCACACTGTCGCTGCTTAGTGAAGCGTAGACCGCCAACCTTCGTAGATTGCTGCTTGGTGATAGCTACCTGAAAGCTTAGAAGCAAGACAGTTTGGTGATTACGGAAAACTTCTTGTCGTACTTTCTCACCCAAAAACACATCGGTTATCCACAACGCAAAACCACCAACAGCTAGGCTGAACTTGCGATGATTAAAACTGTAATCGCGAGGATTAACCCATGTCTTTGCCTCTCCGCTCTCTCTACAACTGGTATCGCCAACTCATCGCCAACCCTAAGTATCGCTGGTGGATTATTGCGGGCACGTTGGTGTATGTCCTCAGCCCGTTTGACGTGCTGCCAGATTTTATTCCCTTTATTGGGGAGATTGACGATGCAGTGCTGGTAACGCTGGTTGCTACGGAAGTGTCACAGCTCTTGCTTGATCGCGTCAAGTCTTCGAAAAATCAAAAATCTGCTTAACTACGAAGTGAGAACCGTTGCTGTTTCTTGCTATGCCGTGGTTCTGAGCATGCAAAGAGAGTGGTGCTCGTTTGGAAAGAGTGGAGAGTAAAGATGAGATGATGCGCCCTTCAGCACTCTCCCCTTTCTCTCCGCGTCTTTTCATTGAGGGTACTCTCTAAAGGGGTGGGCTTCTTTGCCTTGTTCAGAGTAGATTAGAGAAAGGGCACTGAGTAATAGACGATGACGGTAACGGTTCCAGACGATCGCCTTTCTCGTAGTGTGATGTTTCTCTGTCTAGGAGCAGCGCTGGTGCTGGTTGGCATTCAGTGGCGAGCCTGGGCGACGGATCCTCAAAGTCTTACAAACCAAATAACGGCAAAGGCCAAAGCCGCGCGGACGCATCGCCCCAGTACGCCAAACGGAGCTACAACATCAGCAGTAGCAAAGTCTGATGCAAAACTTGTGCTTGATTTAAGCGATCGCCAGTTATACGTCTATCGTGACCAAAAATTGGTTGTTAATTACCCTGTTGCGATTGGGCAGGCGGGTTGGGAAACGCCCAGTGGTTCGTTTCGTGTTCTAGAAATGCAGCGTGATCCCAAATGGCAGCACCCGATTACAGGCGAAATTGTCCCAGCAGGACCTGAAAACCCACTGGGCAAGCGTTGGATTGGCTTTTTGTATGAAGGACGCGCCCACATCGGTTTTCACGGTACGAACCAGGAAGACTTGATTGGGCAGGCGGTTTCTCATGGGTGTGTTCGCATGCGAAACCGAGACGTCATAGCGCTCTATGAGCAGGTTTCGCTTGGAACGCCTGTAGAGGTTCGTCCGTAGACCGAGGCAATCGGTAGATGAATCAACGAATGGAACGATTGGCAAAGCACCCCATTAAAGAACGTCTAGGCTTTCCCATGACTTAAGTTTCCCCCTGACATGATTGATCGGCTAACGCCTTCATCAGTTGGAAAACCTAAGCCCTAAAGCTTGCTCAATCTCTAGTGGGTCACTTGGCATGAGCATCGCCATTATTTGCTGAGTCTGGCAAGATAGAGAAGTCCCCGATGCTAGAGTGCGATGACTCGCCGACAGAAAGACCCGTTGCGTGCACTCACCGATGAAGAACAGCAGGAATTAGAACGCATCGGTCGTGCAACGAGTGAATCTGCCACTCGTGTGGCTCGTGCCAAAGCCCTGCTAGCGGTTGCCCAAGGACTGAGCTATACCACTGCTGCCCAAGCTTGTGGGAGGCGTTCTGGGGATGCGGTTGCCCAATTAGTCGAACGGTTCAACCGAGAGGGATTAGCAGCATTAACCCCAAAGCATGGAGGTGGGGCGAAAGTCCAATACAGCGCCCAACAACGACAGCAGGTTTTAGCGGTGGCTCAACAACAGCCCGAACTAGAAATCGACGGAGTGTCGCAGTGGTCATTGGTAACGTTGCAACGACGATTGAGAGCAAACGGTGGCGATGAATTTGCAACGGTAAGTACCTACACGATTGGGCAAGTGCTGCATGAGGCCGGTTACAGTTGGCAGAATAGTCGGAGTTGGTGCAAAACAGGGAGTGCCCTGCGTCGTCGCAAAAGTGGAGTGGTGACTGTGGTAGACCCGGATGCAGAAGTAAAAAAAACTTAATTGAACGAGCGTATCGCACGGCAGAGGAAATGGGCATTGCGGTGTGGTGCCAGGATGAAGCAGGCCCGTTTCAAACAGTGCCCTATGCTGCTTCCAGTTGGCAGGAACAAGAACATCCGCAAAAACAACCGCACGAGTATATCCGCAATGGGACTGCGAAGCTGATGACATTGTTTCATCCCCAAGATGGGCAAGTGCGTGTCAAAGGGGTTGAAAGCACAACCAATATCGTCTTACATACTTGGCTCAAACAAGAACTGAGTGAGATTGTCAAGACATTACCGCCAGCATCGTCATCGTTATCACCCGAACTAACACAACAAATGTGGCTTGATTGGCGGGAAGGGTTAAATGTGAAGTTCACTTTGCCTTCCCAATTGCCACCTTTACGAATGCTGTTGGTGTGGGACAACTTAGCTGGACATCAAACCCCTGAGCTCATGATTTGGCTGTGTGAGCAAGGCATTCTGCCTTTGTACACTCCGCTTTCGGGCAGTTGGCTGAACATGGCAGAGTCGATGCAGCGAATTCTCATCAGACGAGCGTTGGATGGGCAAAACCCTGAAACACCGCAGCAAATTATCCACCGCTTAGAAACGGTTGCCAAGGTTTGGAACCAACAGCCTACACCGTTTCAGTGGGGTGGTAAGCGAGCAGAGCGACGGCAACGAGCCAGATTACGACAGCAGCAACATCGCTTAGGAGGGTCGGGGGCTTTTACCCAGTTGGTTTTGCCCTGCCAACCAGCCTTTGCCAATGGCAATGCTCATGCCAAGTGACCCACTAGGGTTTGTGCCCTAACAAGGGTGGAGAGTTGGCTAAGGCGCAACACCTGGCTGTGGTTCAAAGCTGGGTGCATAAGCCTGAAGCAAGGCACTAACCTGTGTGAGGATTTCATCACCGGAGTTTTTACCCAGCGCTTGCCGTTCGGGGAAGAATTCTGGACGATCGAGGTTACGCGCGATCGCTTCTCCGACTTGTTGGGCAATCAACCCCTGTAACTCTTCTTTAGCGCGCTGACGCTGGTAGGTTGCACCCTCTTCTGTCGTGGCATAAAGGGGGGGTAGACGGTTCAGCGCGTAGGCCGCGATGTCACCCAGATCTAGTGTGCGATCGCTGGTTGCTTCAATTTCAGCCACGCGAGCAATGGCCTCGGTTAAGACCAGTTCTTCCATGACATTAATAAACTGTTTGCGAGGAACGGCAACCACTTCTCCAGTCAGGAGCGCTCCCATAAGTCGATCGAGGGACATGTACTCTTCGATCGATAATTCTGAAGCGGTATCGCAAATTCGACCAACTTCTGCTTCCATCGCTGGAGTCAAGTAGCCATCTTGTAGCGCCTGCTCCACGATCTTTTCAATACTCATAATGTTCTAAACTCCGCAGCGCCGTTGTACGACAAGTTGCTTTAAATAACGAATTGCCTTGAATAATCTTGCCCCAGAATGCCTGTTCAGTATCAACTTAATCGAGCCTTCAACCATAAAGTTATTCAAATCCTTTCGTGCGCCAGGGTGATGGGTCAACCGACTGGCCGTTGACATACAACCCCCAGTGAAGGTGTGGCCCTGTGGCAGCGCCTGTTGCACCTACAGCGCCAATCACCTGACCTGCTTTTACAATGTCGCCTTCTTTCACCAGAATCCGGCTTAAATGCAGAAAAATGCTTTCGACTCCCTGCCCGTGGTCGATGCCAATACAGTTACCGTGAATCACAAAGCCCTTCGCCTCCTGCCCAATCAGTGAAACGCGTCCGGCGGCTGGCGCAACGACAGGAGAGCCATAGGCACCAGCGTAGTCTACGCCACGATGGTAGTAGTCATTGGCAAATTTGCCATTGTAGTAGCGACGGACTCCATAGATGGTTGTAATCGGCCCTCCATTTGGTTTAAGGAAAGGGCCGTTCCAGAACTTTTGAGGCGTCACAAGTTTTTTGAACGCATCGACCCGATTAAATTCAAAGTCTGACAAGTCCTGATCTTTACCGGGAGGCAGCCAAATCGATTGGGTAGGAAATTTGCGTCCTCTAAGTTGCAGCACGAAACGATCGGTTTCATTGTTGCTCGTCACTTGTAGCGTCAACTTGCCAGGTTTATCGAGGGGTGTCGTTGGCAGCAAGGCTCGAAAGCGATCGCCAGATAGAAAGGTTGTGTAGGTTCGGTTACCGAGTGTTACAACGGGCGCTGTCTCGCTGGGGATACCTGTAATTACGACGGACAACGTATCGCCCAGTTGCGGGTTGGTTGGCGTCACCTGGATTTGTAAAGCGATCACAGGCGCTGTCACAGCGATTTCTGCTGCCCCGATCACGAGCGATGTGGTGATGATGGCTAATCGCTCATTGACGCTAAAGGCCTGCCACAATCTTTTGAAGCGATCCAAAGGGGCGGGCGTATCGGTTTTGTGGCGCGGTTTCACGATCAACCAGAAGGATTTTATGATTGGCATTCGTTCGTCACTGACAGGGGGCACACTGTTGTCTGGCTTACATTTTAGGGTCTGATGTGGGTTCGTGGACTATAAAATAGCGCCCCTCGGCTCTTATTTCCATAGCAACGGACAAGATTCAGGATGAAAATGAGAATCATATTGCAGCAGAGTTGCTGCAAAACTGCTGCATTCGTATCAGAATTGAGCCATGGAACGGGCAAAGATGAATAAGCGGTTAGCAAGGTGTGTTACTGATGAATCTTCAAACGCTCCCCGCTTGCCCCCAAAAGTTTGTATTCTAAAATGAGAGCGATCGATACGTTTTTTAACATTTAAGTTGCAGTGCAAGAAGATTTCAGACTGATTGTTGATTTGGTCACGGTACTGGCTGCCGCCGCGGCAGGTGGCATTTTAGCGGCCGTGCTGCGACAACCCATTTTGCTGGGCTATTTGTTGGCAGGGATGATTGTAGGCCCAGCCGGTCTGGGGCTGATCAAAGAACTGATTCAAGTCGAAACGCTGGCGCAGTTTGGGGTTGCCTTTCTACTATTTGCACTCGGTGTAGAATTTTCTTTTTCAGAGTTAAAAAAAGTCAAGGGCATTAGCCTTGGGGGCGGTGGTTTGCAGATCGTGCTGACGATCGCGATTACAGCCCTGGTTTCCATCGGCATGGGGTGGGTAACATCCGCAGCTCAAGGCGTCTTTTTAGGCGCGATTCTCTCGCTATCGTCTACAGCGGTAGTGCTGAAGTGCCTGATGGAGCGCAACGAAACGGCAACACCGCATGGGCAGGTGATGTTGGGCATTCTTGTGGTGCAAGATCTGGCGCTAGGCGTGATGTTGGCAGTCTTGCCTGCTCTCGATAAACCCGTTGAAGAAGTGGGTATGGCGATCGGTTGGGCGCTTTTGCAAACGGGGTTACTGGGCTTGGGCGCTGTCATTGCAGGCATTTGGGTCATCCCGCCGCTGTTGCGCCTGTTGGCACGGACGGAAAGCCGAGAACTATTTTTGCTGGGCGTGGTCGCCATCTGTTTAGGCATTGCGCTACTCACAGAGCACTTGGGCCTGTCTATCGAAATGGGTGCATTCGTTGCGGGACTGATGATCTCGGAGGTTGAGTACGCTGACCAGACCCTAAATTATGTAGAGCCGTTGCGCGATATCTTTGCGTGCCTCTTTTTCGCCGCGATCGGCATGCTGATCGATCCCTTCTTTTTGTGGAACAACCTGGAGCTGATTCTCGGTCTGGTTGCTCTGGTGTTTGTGGGCAAGTTTTTGATCGTGACTCCCCTGGTGGTGCTTTTCCGCTATCCACTGAAAACGGCCCTGATTACGGGGTTAGGCCTGGCACAAATTGGAGAATTCTCCTTTGTGCTGGCAAGTGAGGGGCAGAAATTAGGCCTAGTTTCGCGTCGTGTCTATTTATTAATCCTGGGGACAACCGCTGTAACGCTGGTACTTACGCCGTTTGTCCTCCGGCTGATCCCTCAACTGTTTACGTGGGCAGAATCGCTTCCCTGGCTGAGAGCCTATTTGGAGCGCACAGACGTTGCGATCGAAGTCGCTGAAGAACTACCGACCCAAAATCATGTAGTGGTTTGCGGCTATGGACAGGTGGGGCGCAACATTGTGCAGCTTTTGCGCGAACACAGCTATCCCGTAATTGTGATTGATCAATCCGAAAGCCGGATTCAGGAAGTGCGTGAAGCTGGGATTGCTTACATTTACGGCAATGCAGCGAGCCTGAACGTGCTGGAAAAAGCAGGTGTGCAAACGGCACAGGGTATGGCGATCGCGCTCCCTGATCCCATGAGTACTCGGCTTTGTCTCAAGCGATCGCTAGAACTGGCACCAGATTTGGATGTCGTTGTCCGGGCAAATCAGGACAAAGACATCGAATTGCTGTACCAACTAGGTGCTAAAGAAGTGGTGCAGCCCGAGTTTGAAGCTAGCCTGGAGCTATCCTCGCATTTACTGACAGGCATTGGGTTACCGCTGCCGGTGATCCAGCGTGAAGTGCAGCAAATTCGCAACTCTCACTACCTTGAACTGCGCTCTGAAAAGCCCTCCTATCAGGTGTCACGAGAACTCAAGCAAGCCACTCAGGAAATGAACAACCGCTGGTATCCCTTGCCGGATGTCTCGCCACTCATCGGTATGACCGTCGAAGAAACGGATATGCGCCGTCTGACGGGTGTGAGCTTGATGGCCATTCAGCGAGTGGATGGGGAAGAGATCGATTACCCGGATGCAAAAACTATGTTACAGGTGGGCGATCGCCTACTGGTGGTTGGCGAAGCAGCTGAATTGGCAGCTTTTGACGAACTCGCTAAAGGCGAAGCGGCTGTTCCTACAGAAAATGCGTCGTGTCAGTGGTTGCTGGTGCCTGAAACGAGCCCGGTTGTTGGCAAAACCCTTGCTGAACTGCATATTCGACGGCAGTTTGGCGTACTCATCCAGGCCATTCGCCGAGAAGGAAAGTTCATTCGTTTTCCCGATGGCAACAGCGATCTACAGATAGGTGATCGCCTGCTGCTTTGCGGTGGTTTCTATGCTCTTAGTCAGGCAAGCCAATGGATTGTGCCAGAACAGGAACCAACATCGATGCTACCACTCACGACTGTAGCTGTAGCCGCTAGTGAAGGGAACCGCGATCCCCTCTCTCTAGATTAGGCGTATAGCGGCAGATTAGACGCATAGCCACTACCAAGAAAGACCGTTTGCCGCAGATGCGTCATCGTAATACCCAGCACAAACGACTCACAACAACCCAAAAAGCAGGCGCTTACGTCGATTGTTCGCTCGTAAACGCCTGCTTTTAAATTTGAGTCAACAGCGGTGGGTTTTTCTCTACGAGAATAGACACTCCAGATCGGTCTGAAAGTGCTCTGCTTGTTTATCGGCTCAATCGCCTTAAAAATGGGTTGCCCGGGATTCGAACCCGGGACCAGTCGGTTAAAAGCCGAATGCTCTACCGCTGAGCTAGCAACCCGCTGAAGGATGTTTACTTAAACACCGCAGTCAAACATAACACATATTGCAACGCAACGACCACAACTTGTTTGTTTTCTAGGCAAAAACGGCTAATGGCGCAAAGCTTTTTTCTGGTTGTCGGATTGGAAGAGTGATCCGGAACGTAGTGCCCTGCCCTACGATCGAACAGCAGTCTAGCTGTCCGCCATGCTTTTCGACCACAATTTGATGGCTGATTGATAACCCCAACCCTGTACCTTTGCCCACGGCTTTGGTTGTGAAAAAGGGATTAAAGATGTTCTGCCTCACCTCATCTGGGATTCCTGGACCATTGTCTGTAATCTCGATTTGAAGCCAATCAGTGCCCAATAAGACTGTTTGAATGCGAATCGTTGGCACAACTGGTGGCTTATTGGCATGCAAAAACTTTGTTTCGGTTTCAAGCGCATCAATGGCGTTGCTGAGCAAATTCATAAAGACCTGATTGAGCTGTCCCGCGTGACACTCTACAGGAGAAAAGTCGCCGTATGCTTTCACAATCTGAATACCAGGACGATCGGGTTTGGGCTTGAGATGGCTTTGCAAAATCAACAACGTACTGTCAATGCCTTCATGAATGTCAGCAGGCTTCTTTTGCGCTTCATCTAGCCGCGCAAAGGTGCGGAGTGACAACACAAGCTGGCGAATGCGATCGGTGCCGACTTTCATGGATGACAACATTTTGGGTAAATCCTCATTCAGAAACTCCAAATCGCTTGCATCGAGCGCCTTTTGTACGGTTGCTGTGGGCTGAGGATAGGACTCTTGATAGGTGTGCAAGAGCTGCAGCAAACTGTGAGTGTACTCAGCTGTGTGTGCCAGATTGCCGTGGATAAAGTTGACTGGATTGTTAATTTCGTGAGCAACACCTGCCACTAACTGCCCCAGGCTAGACATTTTTTCTGTTTGAATTAGCTGGATCTGCGCTTGTTTAAGCTTTGTTAGCGTCGTTTCTAATTCCTGATTTGCCGCTGCCAGTTGGGCTGGGCTAGGCAATGCTAGTGCTTTAGGCACCAAAGGTATAAGTTCTACCGCCGTAAGCACAGAAACGAAGGCTGTCATGGCTTTGAGCGTACCAGCAAGCCAGTATGTGGGGTGCCAGAGAGTCCAAATTTCCATCAAGTGCCCGATGCCGCAGGCAATGATGAACGAACCAAACATCCAAAAAACCCAATTGAAGGGAATATCTTTGCGCTGAGAGACAAAGTAAACCAGCGTGAGCGGAATCGAAAAGTAGGCAAGCGCAATTGCACTATCAGCAATGACATGTAACCAGACCAGCGTCGGTTGCCAAAGATAGCAATGTCCATGCGCAACAAACCCTTGCGGGTTGAGAAAATTTTGTAACATCTCTAGCATGGAAAACTCCTGAGAAATACCGCTGGTTTGTTGGCAAGAGCCGTTCAAGCAAAGGTGATAAGCAAAGCTGATCAATGCTCAAAGGTAGGGTTCCCGTACTGGTGCCACAGGCATCACATTTGTGAAGGTGAAGCGTGAGGCGGTAAACGACAGAAGGGATTTCATTCTGTCGAAAAAGTTCGGCTTGCAGGCATAATGGCTTCTAGATAGAGGCACCGAAGTGAGATGGTTGGGTTAATTTTTAAGGTTTTTTTACTCTCCATCGCACTGTCGATCGCGATCAAATATGGTGCACCAATGTTACCGGTTGCGCCTACGCTGACAACCGTGTTGATAGCTGTATGGCTGCCTGCTGCGATTGCGACAGTGGCACTTGTCTGGCGTTGGCGACAAGGGCAGCGCCAACAAGGAACTCAGTCGATTCGCAAAGGGCAAACCTGACCTGTAACCCTGACCTGTAACAGTAAGTCGATTTACCGCAAGCGTTTTGGACGCTGCATTGTTCAAACAAGGTCTTATCGACAGCAGATGCCTATCTAATCTCTGGCTTTACAGCCTACTGTTGCTTTTCTCTCGCCATTCACCTTGTCTGGAGTTGCTGTGAATTTGGGTCAATGGATTGGTTTTCTTGCTTTAGCCGTTTCCTTATACATTCTTTGGCAAATTCGTCAGGTGTTGCTGTTGGTCTTTGCCGCCGTCGTACTGGCGAATAGCTTGAATCTGTTAGCTCAGCGCTTTCAGACGGCAGGACTGAAGCGATCGGGAGCTGTCTTGCTTTCAGTGCTTTGCTTTCTGGCTGCGTTGATTGCGTTTTTCTTGCTCATCGTGCCGCCCTTTGCTGCGCAGTTTCAAGATTTGGTGGTGCTGGTGCCAGCGTCGTTTGAGCGGCTAAACGATTGGACAAGCAACCTGATTCATTTCGTCCCACAACCGCTCGTTCCTTATTTGCCTAGTCTTGATAGCCTGGGCGCGCAGGTACAACCCTACGTTAACCGCTTACTCAGCGGCTCGTTAGCGATTTTCTCCAGCTCGCTAGGTGTAGTTGTTAACATTTTGCTCGTGCTGGTTCTAGGGTTGATGCTGCTCATCAATCCGCTTGCGTACCGTCGGGGATTCATCCGCTTGTTTCCCGCCTTTTATCGTTATCGGGTCGATCACATCCTCCGTGAATGCGAAGCGTCGCTAGGACGTTGGATTGTCGGTGCCTTGATTAGCATGAGCGTTGTGGCGGTGTTGAGCAGCGTTGGACTAGCGTTGCTGGGTGTGAAAGCTGCACTGGCACAGGGCATTCTGGCGGGACTGCTCAATTTCATTCCCAACATTGGCCCAACCTTAAGTGTCGTCCTACCCATGACGACTGCTCTACTGGATTCGCCCCTGAAGTCAGTGCTTGTCTTCGTTCTGTATGTAGCGATTCAGCAGTTTGAGAGTAATCTACTGACTCCCTACGTGATGGCACAGCAGGTTTCGCTGTTGCCTGCTGCAACGTTGTTAGCTCAAGTCTTTTTTGCAACGATTTTCGGCTTTTTGGGTCTGGCACTGGCTTTGCCACTCACCGTTGTTGCACAGATCTGGATTCGTCGAGTGTTTATTGAGGATGTCATGGATCAGTGGGGTGGGCATTTACATAAACGCATCACGCATTCATCTTCTGGTACCGTTCTTTCTGACGATTTGGGTCATGCAGAGACGAGCCCTTTGACTGGCAGCACCGACGCTGGTACGTATTCCAATTCACTCCCTGCCGATAACTCCACAAATAAACCAATGGAAACAGATGATCATTCGATCGACGAAGATGCATAGCCTTTAAGGTTTGGGTTTAGCTCAGATCGAGAAAGCTGCAATAAAGAAAATTTGTTGCTGATGAAGAAGGGCGCAGAGTTTTTTACCTCCACGCCCTTTACATTCTTAATGTGTAAACCCCTCAGAAACGGCTATTGAATCGTCAGATCCAATGGTTTGCTGAGCTTGATTTCGATGAATTCGTCGCTGTTTGCCTTGCCGGGTGTGCGGCTGGCGCTAAACGGATAGTTGTTGTCGTTGATGACCAGCAGGGTTTGCGGGTCGATCGGCAGAATGTCCTCGATCGTGTCAAACGGGAAGGTGAACACACCGTTTTTCGTGCCGTTGCCGCCTAGATTATTAGGGTCAGCCACATTCAGCAAGTCTGCGACCAACTCTTTTTGCACGAAGCCATCGCTGCCCACCTGATTGATATCGATCTTGTAGATTTTCTTCGATCGTGCGGGGTTGGCGAAGGTCGGATTGCTTGCATCGCCCTGTCCATTATCACGCTCGATGATCAGAAACTCGTGACCGTTGATGGCGGTCATGTCGCCGATCGCGCGGTTGGGGAACGGTGCATTCAGCTTGTAGGAGAAGACCTTGCCCGTGTATTTCTCGGTCTTGAGGTCAAACTCATAGATCAACAGACGATTCTGCTCGGTGTCAGCAGTTGGAGGTCCCTCCAGCAGCGTATAGAGCTTGGTGCCGTCTGCGCTTAACGCCATGCCCTCAAACCCTTTCGAGCGTGGCAGATTAGCAGCTTTCAACTTGTCAGCATCCGTCAGACTCGCAAATGCGGGGTTGTCTGCCGATTGGATGAGTGGATTGCTGCCCAGGTTGAGCAGGTTGGGCGTGGCGATCGGCGCTTCGAGCAACGTACCATCCGCGCTTACGTGAAGCAGGAAGGGACCAAACTCTTCGCCAAACCAATAGGTGCCATCCGCCACGCGACGGAAGGACTCCAGATCAAAATCAGCACCCGTCAGCAGGCGACCCGCTTTGATGGATGGATCAACAGGAATGCCACCGGGTTGGATTTTGTCACTGCCGGGGTATGTATCCAGATCCGCCACGATCGTCTGGAAGCCTTTCAGTACACCGTTTTTATCGTTGAGCTGGAAGAAGCTTTTGTCGGTGAAGCTGTCCAACCGTGCGCCTGTTTGGAGGTCTGTAGGATACACCTTGCCCGTCGCGAAGTCGGTTTCCACGCTGTAGAACCGCAGCAACGAATCGGGCGAATTTGCCTTGGTGCCATAGCCGTTATCGACAAGGACGAGGTAATTGCCAGCCTTAGCGCCTGGAAGCACGGCTGAGAAGCCCTGTACGGGTTGGCCGTTAGGTGCCAGGAAGGGAACCGTTTCTCCATTGGCATTCAGAGTGCCGATCGTGCCGTCATTGTTGAGGGTGAGGAACTGTCCAGAGGTTGGACCTGCGGCAAACGTGGCAGCAGGTAACACCGCGCGTGCAACCAATTGGGTCACGCCTTGAGGAATGGGTGTATAGTCGGCGCTTTCGACATTAAAAGCGGTGTCGTCGATCGTGCTGGCAGTGACATTCTTGAGGATTGCCAGCACCTCGCCCGTCTGCGTCACTGTAACTAGGGTGTCTTTAGCATTGGCTCCCGTGCCCTGCGCGATCGTCAGTTGCTCGAAGGTCAGGCTGCCTTTTAGCCCAATGCGATCGCCCTCTTTGGGTGTGAAGTCCGTGATCGTATCGGTGCCTTCACCCGCGCCAATCACAAACGTATCTTTGCCGATGCCACCTGTGAGCGTGTCGTTGCCCAAACCACCGACGAGAATGTCGTTGCCAAGTCCGCCACGTAAGGTATCGTTGCCGCTCTTGCCTTCCAGCAGGTCATTGCCACCTTCGCCGTTGATAACGTCATCAGAGCCATCAAAGCCTTGAACGCGATTGTTCAGGTTGTTCAAGAAGGTGACCGAGTTTGGATTCCAGATCGAGTCCTGCGTTGAATCTGCGTTGAAAACATCAAAGCTATCTTGAATCCTGGTCTGACCATCAAAGAGAATGTTGCCACGGTTGACGCTAGCGCCCGTCTTTTTGCGGAGATTATCCAGATCTTCCAGCTTGAAGTTCTTCAATGTGACCTGAGTCGTGCTGTCACCCTCAAAGGAAAGCACCAGATCATTGCCCTGTTGCGCCAAGAGCAGGTTTTGAGCGGTCAAGCCAGCCCCTTCAAACTTGAGCGTATCCACGTCCTTAAGTGTTTCCTTTGATGGGTTGGTGCCTGTACCAATCCCGCCAAAATTTGTGATCGAAACTGTATCACCCTTGGCAATGCTGAAGGTCTTGCGACCACCCACGCCATCTTCCAAGTCTGTCGTCAAGCCAACCGTACCACCCGCAAACCCGGCAGTATCAAAGTACTTGGTATCACCGACCTGCTGGTAATTGAGGTAGGTACTCTGTCCGTTGCTGGCAGCATCTGACTTCAACACACCTGCCGTCGAATCAACGGTATCGGGGCCACCGACCAGCGCTTCGTTGATCACCCGTCCCAGCAAGCTGCCGTTTTGTGAGACAGGCAGACCCAGAATGTTGAGCAGCGTTACCGCAACGTCTGCATTACTGACGGGAGCCAGATCCTGGTAACCGCGCTTGAAGTCAGGACCGATCGCCGCCATATTGTTAAACGTATCGCCGCGACCAAAGGTGCCGTGCATCCCCTGTCCCTGTTGCAGCGTCGTATCCGCAATCTCGACTTCCGATTGTGCTGGGTTGCTCAAATCGGTGGAGAAGGTCTTGAAGTTGAGGACGATCGATGGCGTGGGTGTTTGGGATGAGCCAATCAGATTAATGCAACTCAGCGGTAAGGTACCTGCGATCGGACCAAATTTATCATCGACAAACAAGCCGCTGGTATAGTTTTGCTGGCTAAGGAATGCCACGACCTTTTTAACCGTTTCCACATCGCCATCGGGGACATAGATTAAGTCAGAACCGCCATTCGCAGCAACGACAACTTTGGCATCCGGTGTGCTCAAAATTTGTCCGCTAGCACCAATCAAGCCATTACCATTTGCAGGACGCTGTCCTTTCGTGGCATCCACAGCGGTGTAGGCGATCGCCTTCCCAGCCGCATCCTTAACCGTAGTATCTGGGTCATACAGCGATAACCCCAGTGCATGAGCAATGTCGATGGAAACAAAGCCAGCAGGCAGGAAGCCTGGGTTCACACCCGTGTAGGTGAATTGAGACGCGTAATCATTGACCTTGGTACCTTGAGCATCCACAACGGACTTACTAATCGTTGAGAAGCCATGGTCAGCCGTGATAAAGATATCCGTGTTGTCATACAGCCCTTGATCTTTCAGCGACTGGATGAGTTGTGCCAGGTTATTGTCTGCATTTCTGACCGCCGCTTGAGAGGTAAGACCATTGATACCGGGCGTTAGGCTGTTAAGGCTATCACCGTTGTTGTGCTGGGTGCCATCCGGGTCGCGTGACCAGTAGACCAGCGCAAACGGATCGCCCTCTTGCTTAAAGGTCGGCAAAATCGCTTTCGTCACCGCATCGGCGAAGTACTGCTGCTGCGCTACGTTGGCAGAGAGGGTTCCAGGCGTTGTGTTGTTGCCTGAGGGCTGGACTCGTAGGGTGGAAAGCGCTGCGGTTGTTTGCAGCCCTGCATTTTTGAGCGCGGCTAAAATCGTGTCACTAACGGGTACGCCCGCCGCTGAGAAGGTAGAGTCATCAATCACAACGGTACTGGGAACAGGCACCTTGCCATCTGGACCCCGATTCCCTTGCGTTACGTCTTGAATTAGAACAGGACCCAGTTTTCCGACCGCTGCGGTATTGTAGCCAGCACCACGAGCAATTTGCAGCAGGGTTTCTTCATTGAGGAAGTTGTAGTAGCTGAAGGTGTCTGGGTCGCTGCTATCAAAGCTGCCTTTGAACTGAGCATTCAGGTCTGCCAGAATCGGATCGTTTTCGATGAATGGCGTTGGGCTACTGCCTGCATTGGGTACTGGAAAGCCAGCATAAATCGTATTGCTGAAGTCGCCAGTGTCGCCGAGGTAATGTCCCGTCGCGATCGCCGACGCATTTGGTGTCGTAAACGTTGGGAACAACCCGTGACTGTTACTGAAGTCCACCCCTTCTTGCCGGATGCTGTACAGCGTTGGCGCGTCGATTGGATTCACTGAGCCATACCGCAAACCATCAGCAACGAAGATAACAACGTTACGAGGGGTTGTAGTTAGTTCAGTATTTGTGAGGGCATTATTGTTGAGGCTCGTAGTTAGAAGCTGTGTGGAATCGGTTGCCATAAGAGTGGTGTGCGGAGTGCAGGTAGATAGTCAGCAAAATCTAGACGTCAGTAAAATCTAGATAGTCAGCAGAAACAGTGGCTCGCACCTGGGTAACCCCAAAGCGTGTCGAACCCTGAAAAGTTATACAAATGAACCAGGCTATAGCCGATGGCTGTAGCAGATTGAATGTTGTCTGTCGTCAGTAGAAATTGAAAGCGGAGCAGAAGAGGGACGCGCGCTTAGATCAACGACTTAAAACCAACACCGACAAAGCCTAAAGGCGCTTCAAACTTTGCCTTTAAAACTTTTACTGTCTGAAGGGGAATATTTTCTGAAGCAATGATTTGCTTGGACTGATGACTTATATTGCTTCAGAAAACGATAAGTCGATGCAGGTGAATGAACGATTGGTGAGTGTACGTAATTCAAGGTTTGATTACAGACCAATCACAGTAGAACGATAGACGGTTCAAGTTAATGGATTCGCTAATTCCCGGTTAAAAGTTGGCTAAGAAGTAGGAAAAATGTCCTATTTTGCAGTACGACTTTTTTCCTAATCAAATCTTGATGAAACTGAAAGAGAACTTTATGAAATCTACATTAAATAGAGATTGCCAAAGTGACGATCGTATTGGGCGGAAAAAACGTGAAGCGAATGATGATTGAGCCTTGTCTAAATCCTGCTCATCGTCTTTGCAGTACCGCAAAAGTTTTATCTTTGCAAAAAATAATCGCCGATTGTCATGATTCTATGAAATCCAATTAAAAAGGATTGCCAAAATGACGATCATATCAGGCGAAATAAAGAGGCTGTGTTAGGGGCTGTCATCAATTACGACTACGCCTTACTTCTACCAAGGGTTTCAGCCCCTAGCCTCCTGTGTTGGGACGGGAGCGAAACTGCTGATACCAAAGGTTTCGGGGCTTAATTGATGACGAGCCCTAGCTTGCTGGTGTTTGCAGGCAGATTGCCGAAACCGTTACCTGTAGCCTTATACACCTCAAGCCGCGGTTTGCATCGAGACTCTAAGGGTTCGGTCACTCGACTGTCTATCAAAATTTAAGCTTGGTTGAACTCCGGTTAACATAAGAAGCTCATGCGAGTAGATGGAGCTTCTCACCATGAAACAACTTCTTATTGCTGTCTCTCTGGCGTTGGCAGGTACGGCTGCCGCAGCGTTCTACTACTGGCAACAAGCAACTCAACTACCTGCCTGGTACACCGCCGGCCAACCAGAACTGACTGAGCCCCACCAGGCTGAGCCAACCGCTACGGCTGATGCAGAGCCTCGCTCAGATAGCCCTGTGGCAACGGCACGATCGTCCAATCAGCCAACCGCACCGCAGTCGTCAACGGCTAAAGCGCCAGCATCCACGTTTCCAACGGCTCAAAAACCGTCCACTAAGCAGCAGCTACGCCAAAATGAATTGACGCAGCTTTTCACGCAAGAGGTGACACGCAAAGCTGAGAGCAAAAAGCTGGGTGGAGCCGTGAAGGGAGCCAACACCACGATGCAGAATGGCAAGGTTGAGAGTGGAGCGGTGATTAACCTGAGTGATGTTTCGCCTGATCAACTGCCCCCTGATGAGCGCGCCTTCTTTTCCAAACTAGTGACAGCCTTCCCAGAACTCGGTCGCCAGAGCTTTTACATCGGCGTTGAGGGCAAGCCAACGGTGAAAAACGGGCAAGCTCAGTTGAACGACAATCTTCGAGTCAAGTTAGGCAATCTGAGCTTCACGCCTGCTCAACTGGCGCAACGGCTTGGCATTCCAGAAGACCAGATTCGACAGCAAATTCAACTGCAAGTGCAACTCAGCAACCTGAAACCGAAGCAGTTGGAGATGGCAGACGATCGCCCAACCCCCCTTCTAAAAGGCTCGAACTAAGAGCCGCTTCAGTCTGGGGCAGAGCGAAGGCGGGAGAATCTGAGTTTTCAGTACTATGAGGTCATAACACACCAGGCACTGTTGCTTTTGAGCGGACATCGATACACTAAAGGGCGATCGTCCAATTGTTGTTGCGTGTCTTCCCATGACCAACCGCCTTGCTCAAACCAATAGCCTCTACCTGCGCAAACACGCCGAAAATCCGATCTACTGGTGGTACTGGTGTGACGAAGCGCTGGAAACGGCTCGCCGCGACGATAAACCCATTTTTCTCTCCATTGGCTACTCTAGCTGCCACTGGTGCACCGTCATGGAAGGAGAAGCCTTTTCTGATGGGGCGATCGCCGACTACATGAATGCGTATTTTCTGCCGATTAAGGTCGATCGCGAAGAGCGTCCTGACCTTGACAGCATCTACATGCAGGCAGTGCAGTTGATGATTGGTCAGGGTGGTTGGCCTCTCAACGTCTTTTTGTCTCCCGATGATCTGGTGCCATTTTATGGTGGTACCTATTTCCCTGTTGAACCCCGCTACAATCGCCCAGGCTTTTTGCAGGTACTCCAGTCCATCCACCACTATTACGACACGCAGAAAGAGAAGCTACAGGGCATTAAAGGCGAGGTTTTAACAGCCCTTCAAAGTGCCGCAATGTCAAAGTCGGTAGAGACACTCGGTGCGGATGTGTTGCAAACCGGGTTAGACGCTAATCTAGGCGTGCTGGCCTCAAAAGCACCTGGCCCCAGCTTTCCCATGATTCCCTATGCGGAGGTAGCTCTGCGATCGCGACGGTTTGCTCCCAACTTGACGAATGCCAGTGAGCTTAGCAAACAGCGAGGTTTGGCCCTGGCGCTGGGTGGCATTTTTGACCATGTGGGCGGCGGCTTCCATCGCTATACCGTTGACCCAACCTGGACAGTGCCGCACTTTGAGAAGATGCTTTACGACAATGGGCAAATCGTTGAGTATCTTGCAAATCTGTGGGCGGCCGGTGTGGAAGAACCCGCCTTTGAACGGGCGATCGCGCTTACCGTCCAGTGGCTTCAGCGCGAAATGACTGCACCTGAGGGCTATTTCTATGCAGCGCAGGATGCCGACAGCTTTACCAACCCTACCGCTGCCGAACCGGAAGAAGGGGCTTTTTATGCCTGGGACTATCAGCAATTAACAGAACTCCTGACGCTACCAGAACGGGCGGAGCTAGCCGATCAATTCACAGTTACAGAAGGCGGTAATTTTGAGGGCATCAATGTTTTGCAACGGCATCGCCCTGGTCAACTTACAGATTCGCTAGAACATACCCTCAGTAAGCTCTTTCTCATCCGCTACGGCGCTGCGGCGGAGGCATTGCCTACATTTCCGCCTGCCCGCAATAGCGAAGAGGCCAAGAGTACGGGTTGGGCAGGACGCATTCCCCCTGTCACCGATACCAAAATGATTGTCGCGTGGAATAGCCTGATGATCTCCGGTCTTGCCCGTGCCGCTAGTGTCTTTCAGCAACCGTCTTACCTTTCGCTGGCCGTTGGTGCCGCAAACTTCATCCTCCAGCACCAGTGGGTTGATGGGCGCTTCCATCGCGTGAATTACGACGGCAAACCGGACATCCTGGCTCAGTCCGAAGACTACGCACTCTTCATCAAAGCCCTGCTAGATCTGGATCAAGCTGCTGCTGGGATGCAGGGATTAGGAGACGGAACGCCTCAATATCCACTCCCGACTCCCGACTCCCGACTCCCGACTCCCACTTCCTTATGGCTCGATCGCGCCGTTGCCGTTCAGGCAGAGTTTGACGAGTTCCTCTGGAGCATCGAATTGGGTGGCTACTACAATACAGCTGCCAGTAACGATTTGCTCTTACGGGAGCGGAGCTACATTGACCATGCGACACCATCAGCCAATGGCATTGCGGCTGCCAACCTTGTTCGCCTGTCACTGTTAACAGAAGACTTGAGTTACCTCGATAAAGCTGAGCAGACGCTACAGGCGTTTAGTGATGTGATGGTGCGATCGCCCCAGGCATGCCCCAGCCTTTTCGCAGCCCTCGACTGGTTCCACAATCACATCCTGATTCGCACGTCACCAGACCAGCTTACGGCGCTCTCTACGCAATACCTGCCTACGGCTGTCCTCAAGCTCAAAACGGACTTACCTGCTGATGTTGGGTTCTTTTCTGAATTTGGTGATCAAGGTTTGGAGTGATATTTGGCTCGGCAGGAACCGTTTCAACTGGCTAAAAGCACCCTTTTTTGCAAAAGGTCAAAACCAGCCCGACCGTACATTTGCCGCTTGAGCATCTTCAGCCGATTGATTTGCCCTTCCACTTGTCCATTGCTCACTGCTAACGTCACGCCTGCTTTGACCGCCTCATAATCCTCCTGCAAACTCTTGGCAAAGTTTTGAAACTGTTTGATCTTGCTGCAACTGGCTTGCTCCAGCCAGGGGTCAAGCTGCTGGGGCGACCGTTGTCGAACCAACGCCGCAAATTGCTGAGCGAGAGTAATCGCTGTTGCTAACGCAGGATGCTGCTGTAACTCGATAAGCAACGGTTCATCCTCAATGGCTTGCTGCTGGGATGGTTTGAGTACCAGCCAGGCAGCGCGACGGGCACTCAAAGGGGGTTGCTTTGCTTCGCTGCCGGCAAGAGCTGGTCCTCGCCCCTCTGAGGTGCTTAACTGTTGCCGTTGCGCTTGACGCAGTTGATGGGTATATTTGGCAACGGTTTGATAGGTCCCCTGATAGCCCTGCTGCTGAATGTCCTCAAACAATTGCTTCGTCTGACGTTGCCCAGTGTGCCATTGCTCGTATAAGTAGGATTTGTAGGGAGTCAGGATGCTAGGACGGGAACGCCGCCGTGGCGATGGCTGCCATTCGGGAAAACTGGGAGCCGCCAAGTAGGTAAAAACAGTCCGTTCACCCATGCCTAAATGATGTGCAATATCGAGTACCTGGTAGCCCTGCTGGCGCAGTTTGTGCACCTGCTCGTAGTTCGCCAATCGTCTTGCCCGCCGTTGCTGCGCTCGTTGTTGCTGCGCCGTTGGCGGTTTGGGTGGAACTACCAGCGGTTTGCCTAAGGCTCGATGATAAGCGAGGTCTACGACTTTGAGCGCATCACTTTGCGTGGCTAGAAAACGCTCTAGGACTTCCGCCAGATTTTGCAGCAGATGGAAGCGGTCAGCGACCTGAATCGCTGCCGGTGCGCCTTGCGTCATGCCTTGCTTGTACGCCTTGGAGCGATCTCGCGACAGCACTTGCACACCAGGATGCTGTTGGAGCCAGGCGGCTAAAGTGTTCGCTTCTCGATCTTTGAGCAACGCGATCGGGTGGTGCTGATCGAGGTCAACCAGGATCGTGCCGTAGCGTTGCCCCTTGCGAAAGGCGAAATCATCGACGCCTAAAGTTTTAGGGGTCGTCATTGTGGGTAAGGTTTGTCGTGCCACGAGTTGCAACAACGGATTGAGGCTAACCCTGTGCCCCAACCGTCGGCTCAAGCGGGTGCCGGCCGCGCCGCCTAAGGCGAGTCCAATGGCGGTCAAACAGGCTGCCAAACGGCAGGTGCGTCTTGCCCACGGCAGGGTGACTTGGGGTAAGCGCTCGGTGAAGATGCGCCGTTGGCAGCCAGCCTTGAGGCAGAAAAACTTCCGCACTTGCAGGCGCAGGGTAACGGTGTAATCGATACAGGGCAGATCTTGTAGGGTTCGCTCATAGCGACTGTGAATGCGATGGGTTGCTGACTGGCACAGCGGACAGTGGGCAGCAGATTGGCTGCTTGAAACCGTAAGAGTTAGTTGTTTATCGTTCGTAGCGAAGGACCAGTTTTCGAGTCGAAGTAATGCCTGATTCGGCAACAGATGGTGCAGGAAATCCACTACTGCTTAAGCGTGAAATAGGTACACCTTGATCCTGCCGTAAGATCACCAAATTCAGAAAAGAACCTGATGTTGTGGGTCTAGTTTGCCAGGGTTTAAGCTGTCGAGAACCGGCTTACAGTCAAGAACAGTTGCAAGCGCAAGTTCTGGAAAGTCAGGTGAGGGGATGATTCTCCATCCTGGCGTAACCCGAAAGACGTTGTCCGGGGGACTTCCCCCCGGTCCCCCGCTGTGTGGGGTCTTCACTCCCCCACGCCCCCCGCAAGGGTCTTGACGCTGATCGTTTAAGTTTGGGGTAGAAATAAGTAGTTTGGTGGGGTTGGGGTCTGTTGCACTGCACTGGCAACGACTGCTGCAAAGGTTTGGCGGATGAGGGTAAGGATGATCTTTTCAAACATTCTTTCAGAAGAAGATTGATCTTGCGACGGCAGGCGGTTGCTACAATGGCACAATTTGCCTACGATCGAGAAGTACGTAGTCTTTCCAAGCTTGATGTGATTAAAGGCGAACGAAGGTACGCACTGGGTGGATAATAGGCATCATTTTGGTCTTTGGGGCTTGTTGTTTAGACGTGAATTCAAGACAAACTCAATACCGTCTACTTCAGGCAAAGTCGCAATTCTACCCTCTCAAAGCCGTCGCCTATCAGGTGTGATCCGTCAAGCTTTGAGTCAACCATTTGAGATAGCCTGCGGTAGATTGAAACGCTGCATATCGCAAGGCGTTTGACTAAATTTTCCAGCTAGATTTTTCAGCAAATTTTCCAGCCCAATCTTCAAGGCTGACCCCTTACTCATTACTTACTGTCGAAGGAGCTAACTGCTGTGGTTGCACATGTTTCTACTGATCGCTACGAAGTTCAGACGCAGGCGATCGCTCGCCAGTTGCTCAGCGCTACTCGCGAAAATCGCTCCTTTTTTGCCCAGATGCGCGACCAGATGCGCTGGGACGACAAACTGCTTGCCTGGACGATGAACAACCCTGGTTTGCGGGTACAACTGTTTCGCTTTATTGACTGTCTGCCCTCACTCCGCAGCAAGGCCGAAATTGCCCGCCATCTTCAGGAATACGTCGGTGATGAGACGGTCGAGTTGCCTGCTGCGCTCAAGGGCATGCTCAACTTTGCCAACCCCGATTCTGTACCTGGACAACTGGCGGCGACGACCATTTCTACAGCCGTTGAAACGCTGGCGTACAAATACATTGCGGGTGAAACGATCCAGCAAGTGCTGAAGACGATCGAGCGGTTGCGTAAGGACAAAATGACCTTCACGGTAGATTTGCTGGGCGAAGCAGTCATCACGGAAGCAGAGGCGCAATCTTATTTCGATCGCTATTTGGAACTGATGGCACAACTTACCCAGGCCGCAAAAAATTGGTCAACGGTGCCGCAGATTGATCAGGCAGACGGTGAAGCGCTCCCAAAAGCTCAGGTTTCCGTCAAGCTGACGGCCTTTTATTCTCAGTTTGATCCGTTGGATGCAGAGGGTAGCCGAGAGCGGGTGAGCCATTCCATTCGTCTGCTCCTGCGACGCGCAAAAGAACTGGGCGCTGCTGTCCACTTTGACATGGAGCAATATGCCTACAAAGACCTGACGCTGGCGATCTTGAAGGATCTGCTGCTCGAAGATGAGTTTCGCACTCGTACGGATGTGGGTGTCACGCTCCAGGCTTACCTGCGCGACAGTGAACGCGACTTAACCGAGTTAATTGCCTGGGCAAAACAGCGTGGTACGCCGCTCACAGTGCGTTTAGTCAAAGGTGCGTACTGGGATCAGGAAACCATCAAAGCCGCGCAAAAAGACTGGCAGCAGCCTGTTTTCAATGACAAAGCCTCAACCGATGCCAACTTTGAAACGATGACGCGCCTGCTGCTAGAGAACCATGAGCATCTCTACGCCGCGATCGGCAGCCACAACGTTCGCTCTCAAGCCTATGCAATGGCGATCGCCGACACCCTCCAGATCCCCTCCCGTCGCTTCGAGCTTCAGGTACTTTACGGCATGGCAGATAAACTGGCCGCCGCGATCGCCGCTAAAGGCTACCGGGTGCGCGTCTACTGTCCCTACGGTGAACTCATTCCGGGAATGTCCTACTTGATCCGCCGTTTGCTAGAAAATACGGCAAACAGTTCCTTCCTGCGCCAAAACCTGGAAGAGCGGCCGATCGAAGAGTTGCTGGCTGCTCCGGTGGGGCAGGAAGCAGAGGGAGCAAAGGGAGCAGAGGAGGCAGGGGAAGCAATTCAAAACTCAAAATTCATAACTCATAACTCTCACCCACACCTCACACCCCACACCCCACACCCCACACCCCATTTCGTCAACGCTCCCGATGCCGATTATGCCGATAGCAAACAGCGCGATCGTGCCCTGCAAGCGATCCAATGGGTACGCCAACGGCTTGGTAAGACCTATCAGCCTTTGATCGATGGTGAGTACGTTGCGACGGAAACTCATATTGACTCTCTCAACCCGTCGAACTTCAACGAAATAGTGGGGCAGGTTGGGCTAATCAGCGTGGAGCAAGCCGATCGGGCAATGGAAGCGGCTCAGGCTGCTTTTCCTGCATGGAAGCGTACTTCACCAACGGAACGTGCCACCATTCTGCGTACCGCTGCGGACTTGATGACCCAGCGACGGGATGAACTCGCTGCCTGGATGGTTTTTGAAACGGGTAAGCCATTGAATGAGGCGAATGGCGAAGTGTCGGAGGCGATCGACTTCTGCCGCTACTACGCAGATGAAATGGAACGGCTCAATGCAGGCGTTGCCTATGACTATCCGGGTGAAACGAATCGCTATCACTATCAACCACTGGGAACTGTTGTTGTTATCTCGCCCTGGAATTTTCCGCTGGCAATTCCGACTGGAATGACGGTTGCGGCTTTGGTTGCGGGTAACTGCGTGCTGCTAAAGCCTGCCGAAACGTCGAGCGTCATCATCGCCAAGCTCACCGAAATTCTGATAGAAGCAGGCATCCCTCAAGGCGTGTTCCAATACGTTCCTGGTAAGGGCTCTACGGTGGGAGCGCATCTGGTGAAGCATCCGCTCACCAATATGATTACGTTTACGGGATCGCAAGAAGTGGGTTGCCGGATTTACGCCGATGCGGCTATTTTGCAGCCGGGTCAAAAGCACCTGAAGCGGGTTGTCGCCGAAATGGGTGGCAAAAACGCCATTATTGTTGATGAAAGTGCCGATCTGGACCAGGCAGTGCAGGGAGTCGTTCAGTCTGCGTTTGGGTATAGCGGTCAGAAATGTTCTGCCTGCTCGCGGGTGATTGTGCTGGAGCCGATTTACGACCTGTTCTTGCAGCGTTTAGTAGAAGCGACTCGATCGCTCAATCTGGGCAAAGCAGAACACCCCAGCACGCGTGTGGGTCCGGTGATTGATGCCGCTGCCCGCGATCGCATCCTGGAGTACATCGAGAAAGGTCGGCAAGAGTGTGATGTGGCGCTAGAAATGCCCGCACCAGAAGGTGGCTACTTTGTGGGTCCAGTCATTTTCCGGGATGTGCCACCCACCGCGACGATCGCACGTGAGGAAATTTTTGGTCCTGTTCTGGCGGTCATGCGCGCCCAGACCTTTGACGAAGCGCTAGATCTTGCCAATGGCACTCACTATGCCCTCACGGGTGGACTTTACTCTCGTACCCCATCTCATATTGAGCAGGCGCGCGCCGATTTTGAAGTGGGTAATCTGTACATCAATCGAGGGATCACGGGCGCGATCGTCGCACGTCAACCCTTTGGCGGCTTCAAACTGTCCGGCGTCGGCTCCAAAGCGGGTGGCCCTGATTACCTGCTGCAATTTCTTGAACCACGGGTCGTGACCGAGAACATTCAACGTCAGGGCTTTGCACCAATTGAGGGGGCGGAGTGAAGGCAAGGCAGGAGGCAGAGGGCAGAAGGATGAGGGATGAAGGATGAAGGCTAAAAGGCTGAACTCAAAACTCAAAACTCAAAACTCAAAACTCTAAACTCTAAACTCTCCTTACTTCTGCCTCCTCACTTCGCTCTACTTCGATGCCTGCTGCATCTGGTCGGCTTGCTTAAAGCGATCGCCCACATACGCTAATGAGTCTGCCAGATGGTGGTGCCAGTAATTCCAGCCGACGTTAGCTCCATAAATACCATGCCCGCCGGGAAACTCATGAAAAACATTCGGTACGCCTAAGCGATCGAGGCGGGTGTGAAAGCGGCGCGACTGGTTTAAGAATCGCTTGTCACCCTTGCCAGCATCCAAATAGATGTGCAGGCGATCGCGTTCCATCAGGCTCATGCTGACCACATACGTCATAGGGCTGTTAAACGGCCCACTTTTGTCTGTGAAATACCCGCTATGGCTAAAGAGAACAGAAAAATGTTGAGGATAATGCAGCCCAATATTAAGTGCGCCCCAACCACCAGACGATAGCCCGCCGATCGCCCAGTATTGCGGCTGCGCTTTCGTTCGATAACGGCGACGCACCTCGTTGACCAGTTCATCGCCAATCAGGGTCAATACCCGCCCATGTTTGCCATCAATATACTGCGGGTCCCAAAGCGCACTGGAGCCGCGATCGTCGTTCCCATCGGGTGTAATGATCAGCGATGGTGGCAGCCGATCCTGGTCATACAGAGCTTGAATGATTGGTATCGCCGCTGCTTTCTTGTACCAATCGGTTGCGTTGCCATGCCCACCGTGCAGCAGAAAGATGACTGGGTAGCGTTGATTAGGATGTTGTGCATAGCCAGGTGGCAGAATTACGCCATAAGTGCGAATGCTTCCCATTGCCCGACTATGAAAGCTCTCTAGCGTATAGCTGAGGCTAGTCGGTTCCTCTGCTGCTGTCGCGTCAGGACCATCAAGCTGAGGGGTGCCATCAATAAACACATACCAGAAACCACCAAACGCTAGAAGGCAACAGGCGGCTGCCCCCAAGCCTAAAAGTGGTTTAAACTGTTTGACTCTCATGCACGATCGCGCCAGAGCTGACTACACATTATCTTTAAGAACTTAAATCTCTAAGAACCTAAACGATGAAAATGACATTGATCCGTCAAAGCTATGAAGAAGGCATGTCTCTAACGAAGGACGTGTCCATCCGAAGTGAGTTATCTGCTCAAGATAACACTGCCACATTTCCGTGGGCTTGATAGAATTGCTTCGAGGGGGCCGCGTCGATTGCCCATTAGCCGTCAAGTCGTTTTGTTAGCCAACCAGGCGCACGAAAGACTGAGACGCACCAACATTGAGACAATGCCGTCCTCAATTGTTTCGCCCTACACCCATGACCTCAACGCCTGCCGCAGATACATCGCTCTATGAGCTAGCGCTCGAAACTGACCCAGCGCTCCCTATCCTTCAGATTAGTCCAGCGACGCTCAAATCGTCTTTTAGCGCTTTGATTGATGTACTCGTCGAACGCGAATTGCCAGCGATCGTGTGGGCGAAATTACCCAGAGGTGCTGTATGGCAAGCAGAGCTGGAACGCTATTGCGCCTTGAAGAGCCTTTCAAAAGCCGTTTATGTCTTTAAAGACTATCGCGAAGAAGGCGCTGATGAGTCCGGTTCCAATGGTGCGAAAGCAACTGGAGAGACTCCGACTGCACCAGAGCCGCCAGCAGAGGACAGCGCTGAAGCAACAGCATGGCAAGAAATTTTTTTGGCTCCAGAAAGCTGCCTGCGGCGGGAGTATTTTTTGCTCGTTTGGACTACTCCCTTCCAGGGCTGTGTGCTGGCTCATCGTCCCCGTTCGGCACAGTTAGCAAAAGCCGCTGAACCTTCTGTGCCAGAAGCGAGTGTAGGACTGATTGATGCTTCTCTCATGGGAGCGATCGATGACGGTCAAGAGCGGCGGCAGCATCTGCTGATTCTGTCATCGTTTGAAAGCAGCTTAATTCAACGTGTTTTGAGCGGTTTAGAGCAGGCAATGACCATCACAGGGCAATCAGGGTCTGCCGCGATACCAACGTCGATCGCTGATGGCACGAGTATCGCCGATAGCACGAGTGCATCATCGACGATGTGTTTACGGGATGCGGTTGTCCAATGGCAATCGTTAATCAATACAATGTCTGATCCATTGCCCGATCCAGCAACCTGGGGGCGGCTCTTTATAAAGCAGATCCAGCGGCAAGAAGAAATGCTGCAGCGCAATGCTATTTATCGACGACAAGCCGATCTGGTAGAAATTCTCCAGCTTCAAAAAGAAGAATTGACTACAGCTTTGCAATCGAAGGCCGATTTTATCAATACGGTCGGCCAAGAATTGCGCACCCCCTTGACGACCATTAAGACAGCACTCACGTTGCTGAATTCGCCCAACCTGAAGCCACCGCAGCGTCAGCGCTATATGGACCTCATTGCGAAGGAGTGCGATCGCCAGAGTTCACTCATCACAAGCCTGCTGGATTTGGTGCAGCTTGACCAGGCGGTCAGTCATACCGTGCTGCAATCTATTCGCGTTGCCGATGTCGTACCTGGTGTTGTCAGCACCTATCAACCCCTTGCGGAAGAAAAGGGCGTTCGACTCGTGTACACGGCACCGGATGATTTGCCCGCGATCGCCTGCATGGGTAACTGGCTGAAGCAAATTGTCATTAATCTGTTACATAACGGCATCAAGTTTACCCCTAGCGGTGGACAGGTTTTGGTACGCGCCAAGCAGCAAGGAAGCTATGTCAATTTGGAGGTGCGCGATACTGGCATTGGGATGGCACCGGGCGAACTGCCTAAAATTTTTGACCGCTTCTATCGAGTGCGGCAGTCCTCAACCGAAGATGCTAGTGGGGCTGGGCTGGGCTTGACCATCGTCCAGCAGCTACTTTTTCATTGTGGAGGTTCTATTTCCGTTAAAAGTAAACCCGGTGAAGGTTCCACCTTTACAGTGTTGCTACCCATTCGGAGGCAATAGCCAGGATTCACTGCCATCCTGGGTCAGCATCAGCATCTTTGCAAACCAGCGAACCGATCGTTCTTCAGACGCTGTTCTTGAGAGGCATCCATCCCTTCTTGATGGCTGCTTAACTGCCGTGGAATCTCAATGATGAACGTTGCACCGCCTCCCGCAGCAGACATGCACGTTAAGCGACCCTTGTGATTTTCAGCCACAATTTGATAACAAATGGCGAGCCCCAGCCCAGTTCCCTTACCGACAGGTTTGGTGGTAAACAGCGGATCAAAGATCTTCGACTTTATGGCATCACCAACGCCTAAGCCGTTGTCTTGAATGCTGATCTGTATCCAACCTGAATGGAGCAGGCGTGTACGAATCTGAATGGTAGGTGTGAACGGAAGTGCATCGTTTCCTCGTTTATGGCTCGCCGCTTCCTCAAGGGCATCGATCGCATTGTTCAGCAGATTGATAAAAACCTGATTGAGCTGCCCGACATAGCATTCTACGAGTGGTAACTCGCCATAATCTTTAATGACCTGAATGGCGGGAACGTCAGGTTTTGCTTTGAGCCGTAGTTGCAGCAACAAGAGCGTACTCTCAATACCTTCGTGCAGATTAATAGCTTTAACAGCCGCTTCATCCAGGCGTGAAAAATTGCGTAATGCCACTACCATCTGGCGAATACGATCAGTGCCAGTTCGGATTGAAGCAAGCACATTGGGTAAGTCTTCGGTGAGATAGGTAATCTCATGATCTGCCATGAAACTGGCCATTTCAGGCGGTGGTTCGGGATACTGGTGTTGGTAGCGCTGAACTAGCTCCAAGAGAACTTGTGCGTAGTTATCAAGATGTTTAATATTGCCGTGAATAAAGTTGATCGGATTGTTAATTTCGTGAGCAATCCCTGCAACGAGTTGCCGCAGGCTAGACATCTTTTCGGTTTGTACCAATTGTGCTGTTTGCTGAAGCTTTTGGAGTGAGTCTTCTAACTGCTCTGTTTGTTGCTTGAGATGGGACTGCGACTGTCGTAGAGTTTGTTCAATCCACGATCGCTCCGCAATTTCTTGCACTAACGGACGGTAGAGAAGCCCATACAAGGCTGGCGCAATGAACAGTGACAAAAGTGTTGAATCCATCACCACTTCCACTAAATCGGGAAGTTTTGGTAAAACGAGAAAAAGCAACATGATGAAGGTTTCAGCCAAAAAAACTGAAAGGCTCATCGTGATTAAGAAAAAGCAAGGAGATTTTTGCCGCAGTCGCCACTTCATTTGGTTTGACTCATGGATTATTTTTACGCAGTTGTGAGGTTGGTGAATGGGATATTCCTGAAATCAGTTACATGAAGTCGTTTGCTGGCAGTTTTTGAAATAATCTTTTTCTGCTGTTTCTTGTTTCTATTAAGCCAAAGGCGGGTAAATGTAAAAATGTCGGAAGCAATGTGAGAACTGGTTGCCTTAGCGGAAAAGACGTGCAGAAAAGATATGCCTATAAACAATTAAAAAAGGGTTCAATCAGCTAATTGAACCCTAACAACTAGAATTAAGTTTTGGAAACAGGTAAAATACTCAAGCTTTAAGCTGAAACGCTGAGATAGACGAAGAACTACCGATTCACTAAAGGTTTGGTAGCGTCTAAACAGCAACAGCCTGAGAGTATTCCTTCAAGCGCTCATCCTTTTGTTGCCATGCCTGCCCATCCAGTGCCATCTGTTCGATGAGGCTAGCGAGCCGCAGTGCTTTGAGTGCCTGTTCGCCGCCAACCGACGGCTGATTGCCACCCCGAACACAGCCCACGAAATGCTCCAACTCAGCGTTGAGTGGCTCAATGTTGCTGGTGTAGACTTTTTCGATCAAGCCATCCTGCCGATAGAGCACCTGACCGTGATCCGTCATGCAGTTAGAGGTGGTACGCCGATGAATCAGGATCTCATTGTTGAGAAAGTCGGCTTCAGTCAGTGAGTTTTTGCAGTGAGCGGCAATGCGCCGAATCTTGCGATGGGTTACTTTGCTAGAGGTCAGCGTTGCCACAATGCCGTTGGCAAAGCCTAGCGTGGCGGTGACGTAGTCTAAGAAACCCGAATCAGACGCGCGGCTGCCGCTAGCGGTGAGCTTCACAACGGGTGACGCCGCTAATTCCAGCAGCAGATCAATATCGTGAATCATCAGATCCAGCACGACGGAGACATCGTTGGCCCGATCGGAATAGGGGCTCATCCGGTGGGCTTCCAGGGCCAGCAATTCTTCACCTTTCAGAATTTTATTCAGCTCTTGGAACGCTGGGTTGAACCGTTCGATGTGCCCAACTTGCAGAATGCATTGCGATGCTGCCGCTGCATTGACCAGCGATTCGGCTTCGGCAATGCTGGCTGCGATCGGCTTCTCAATCAATACATGAATGCCAGCTTGAAGGCAGGTCATCCCAACCTGGTGATGCAGCCGTGTCGGTACAGCAACACAAACGGCATCAACATGTAACAACAAATCGCGATAATCTTCAAAAAATCGAACTCGATACTTGCTCGCTGTATCAATGCCGCGTTCGACATTGACATCAGACACACCGACTAACTCAACGTCTTTCAACATACTCAGAACACGAGTATGATGTTGACCCATGTTACCAACCCCAATCACACCTACCCGAATTGGTTCGGGGTGACTTCGCTGTAACTGAGCGCTCGTAAGGTGAGCGCTTGCGGTCTGTACGCCTGCAAAACCCGACGAAATGCTATTTTGCATTTCTATTAATCTCCTCCACCACCGAGAATTTGACCAACGAATGCTAAGAGCCTACGTTAGCCATCCAGATGGTAACATGGCATCTCTATTTGTGAAGAATTTCAAAGCAGCACCAAAGTTCCCAAAGGTACCATCTTTTTTCTGTGCAGGTGCGTGAGCAATATTCTGCCTTCATACTTTTTAAGATTTTGAACATCCTCGGATAAACGGCTGGGGAATGCTAAAAAATAGAGAACTCTTTTGACATCGTCACTTCGTATCCTCTGATATTTGTAGGCTCTGATGAAACGCTTCTCCCTCCAATTTAATCGTCAGTCGCTCCGCCACTACGGCACGGTTGGAGTCACGGGTCTGTTGCTCTTAGGCGGTGGACTAATGCTCAAACCGGCTCTGCGATCGAATGCGGACGTTCCCCGGGTGCTGGCAGACGGTGATCGCATCAGTCAAGCAAACGTTGCGTTTAGAGCGCAGCAGAGACAAGAACAAGAACGTCAGATTCTTCCCGAAAATTTTGATCTCCAACGTTATCCTGTTACCAATCAAAACGAGAAATACTGGCGCAATTTACTGTGGACAACTGCTGTTGTGCAGCCCCAGGAGCCGTTTGTTGCCAGTACGATTGAGCAACTATTAGCAATGACCGCGTCGTCTGGTTTGACGGACTCCCAGAAGCGCACGATCGATGCAGCCGCACGGGTAGGTACACAACTGTATGCAAGTGATCCCAATCGTTATGCCAGTATCGGTGAGCAGTTTCGGCAAACGATCGATCGCAGCCCTGATCCGGAATGGGTAGCCATGGCGCTGTCTGGATTGGCGAAAGGTGGGTTGTTACCAGAACAGATTCAACCCCTTGTGGGACGGGTCAAGGCGCGGTTTCCGCGTTGGTCAGCCAACGTTTCCTTGCAGACCACGCTGCGGGAAATGGCTGAGTTGATTTCACCCAGCCCGCTACCGCCTTTAAAAGATTTGCTCACCTGGACGATCGCCCCTAATCAAGTGCAGATGTACGTCCTGTGTCAGCAAAATCGTGCGGTGCTGTGTCAAACCGTGTTGAAAGATCGCAAGGGTGAATTTGTTCGTGAGCAGGATGGGCAGCTTTGGTCGGTGCCCTTATTGTTGCGATCAATCCACAGCTTAAGCTGGAATTTCATCCGGGGTGAAACGCCTCAGGGCATTCTCCGCATCGAAGGCGAAGTGCCTCAACCTGACAGTGAATTTTTCAGGGCGTATGGTCAATTTGCGCTTGTGAACCTTTTTGTTCCGTTTGAATCAGGTGCGAAACAGTTTCTACCCGGAAAACCAGGCCCCTTTAAAGGCAGTTTGGAAGACTACAAGCGGATGCTACCTCCTTCCTGGCGTAACCATTGGCCGATTCAAGAAAGCTTTTGGGCCGGTAAAGCCGGACGATCGTTCTTCCGCATTCACGGTACAGGTGAGTCACCGGACTTTTTCAGCGGCAAAGACAAGAACCCTGACACCTATAACTGGAATCCGACGATCGGCTGTTTATCTGCACTGGAACTTTACAACGAGCAAGGGCAACTTGTGCAGGCAGACATGCCCAAAATTCTCAACGCTTTAGAAACAGTGGGTGGCAAGAATTTCACCGGATATCTCGTTGTTGTTGATCTGCCCGGTAACTCTAGCAAGCCAATTGCCCTAGATACGATCGAAGCCGCGCTACGTAGCGGCAAGCTCTCGCTCAATTCCAGGGATCAGGCACCACTGCGTCAAAAACAAGTACGCTCAATCCCAGTCGTTGCAAAAGTGCCTGTTCAGCAGCCAGAGGCGGTTAACCCTAAGCCGACGCTAACTTCCAGCGCGGCACAGCCTACCGTAGCCCCGATCGTTCCTGCTAAAGCTGATAGCACACCCACGCCTGATCCAGAAACGCCGCTTCCTTCTCCGCCTGCACAGCCAGAGATTAATCCCACGACGCGACCATTGCCGATCGGGTATTAAGGCAGAGGGCAGGAGGCAGAGGGCAGAAGGCAGGAGGCAGAGGGCAGAAGGCAGAAGGCAGAAAGCAAAGAGAAAAAGCTGACGGTTGGTAGCGACTGAGCTGAAAGCTAAAATGCTCTTCTGCTTCCGCTGCCTCCTCTGCGTCCCTAGCCCCCCTGCTTCCTCTGCTTCCCCTAGCCTCCTCTGCTTCCTCTGCTCTCCGCCCTCTTCCTCCCCTTACTTCCCTCCCGCCGTATAATGAGTCTTCTAGTTTTTTGCATGAGGGTGGCTCGTTGGCAATATCTGTAGAAGCGCTTGCGGTTGATGCGGGAGATTGGTGGGGATTAACCTGGCGATTGCTGCTGGCATCGTTATCGGGCGGAGCGATCGGCTTGAATCGGCAGATGGCTGGTAAAGCTGGTGGATTGCGGACGCATATGCTAGTGAGCTTAGGAGCGGCGCTGTTTGTTGTGATGACTACGATCGGCGGAACACCTCATCCCGATGCCGTCAGTCGGGCTATTCAAGGTGTCGCAACAGGGGTTGGCTTTTTAGGGGCAGGTGAGATTGTACACCAGTCGCGTGCAAAGTCAGGGAAACAAGAAGTGAAAGGGTTAACCTCTGCTGCCGCTATCTGGGTAACAGCGGCGTTGGGATTGATTGCCAGCGTTGGTTTATGGCAGACGAGCCTGGTTGGAACATTGCTGACACTGCTAACGTTGAGTGGGGCAAAGTGGCTTGAGCAATTTGTGCCAGTGAATCGTGAGGAGCGGAACGGAGGGAGGGGAGAAGAGTGAAGCCCATTGTTTGTTTCCGCTGTACTGTGGGTTGAAGTTTTGAGTTTTGAGTTTTGAGTTTGGAAAGAACCTCTGCGTCCCCCGCTTCCCCTGCTCCTGCCTTCTTCCTCTGCCTTCTGCCTTCTGCCTTCCGCCTTTACCTCTTACACGCGTCCAATGATCCGAAAGTCGCTCCCCTGGCCCAACTCCGGTTACTTGAAGTTCGCTTCTGTGTGGGTCGATCGCCTCTGGTTACTGGGGCTTTTGCTGGCAGCAGGGGTGCTGTTTGGCCTGGATTTGGGTACGTTGCCGCTGCGAGACTGGGATGAGGGGACAGTGGCCCAGGTCGCACGGGATATCTGGCGAGCGGCACCCGGTTCAAACGTCTGGTTACATCCCACGATCGCGGGTGAACCGTACCTTAACAAGCCACCGTTGATGCACTGGTTGATGGCGCTAGCGTTTCGTCTGGGAGGCGTCAACGAGTGGACGGCCCGGTTGCCTGGCGCGACGCTGACAGCCTTCTCAGTGCCGTTGCTTTATGCCACTGGGCGAGAACTTTTTGCCCGTCGTACACCCGCTATCTTTGGGGCACTGATTTACCTGACGCTGCTGCCTGTAGTGCGGCATGGACGTTTGGCAATGCTAGATGGTGCAGTGCTGTGCTTTTTTCTGCTGCTGGTTTTTTGCTTGCTGCGATCGCGGCGAGATTTGCGTTGGGGTCTGGGTGTGGGCATCGCATTTGGGCTACTGTGCCTGACGAAAGGGATTGTGGCGTTGCTGCTGGGCGCGATCGCTATGGCGTTTATTGCCTGGGATACCCCTCGATTGCTCACCTCTGCTTATATCTGGCTTGGGATACTATTGGGCGATGCGCCAGTTCTGGCCTGGTATTGGGCGCAATGGCAGCACTACGGGCAACAATTTTTGAATACGAGTGTGCTGGGTCAATCACTCGATCGAGTGGTAGTGCCTGTGGAGGGCAATCGAGGCGCACCCTGGTACTACTTGCTCGAAATCGCGAAATACAGTCTCCCCTGGCTGCTATTTTTACCCCAGGGCTTCCGTCTAGCGTGGGATAACCGGACTCTTAGTTGGGCAAAGTTAGTTCTGGTATGGGCAGTCGGCTACCTGGTTGTGATTTCGCTGATGAGTACGAAGTTGCCCTGGTATGTGTTGCCAGCCTACCCTGCTCTGGCGCTAGTTGTGGGGGCTTATTTCGCTGAGCTTTGGTACCCTTCTGACCTGGCTGGCCTGCGTCACGTCGATCGTCCACGTTACCCGATGGCCTGGATTGGGCTGTTGAGTCTGGTGGCGATCGCAGGCTGGATCGGCAGTTTTTACTTTAGCCCTGCTGGCCCTGACCCTCAAAATGGCTTACCCTTAATCCTCGTTGCGCTTGCCCTGACGCTTACAGTGGCGATCGTGCTGCTTTGGCAACGCGACTCGCAGTTTTTGCTGGTACTGCTCTGGGGGATGTACGTGTCGCTGGCGCTGTTTGTGGCATCCCCCTACTGGATCTGGGAACTGGATGAGTCTTATCCTGTTAAGCCCGTTGCGGCTCTGGTGCAGCAGCATACTCCACCGGATGCAACCGTCTGGACGCTTTATCCCTATAGCCGTCCCTCGCTCAACTTTTACAGCGATCGACGCATCAGGCAAACATCAGACAGTACAGAACTGACAGCTTATTGGCAGCAAGAGCCTCACCCGTATCTCCTGGTTGAAAAAGCGGCTCTGGCGAATCTTGCTTTGCCTGCTGCCCGACCACTGGGCAGTACTGAAGGTTGGGTTTTGCTGACACGCCAAAAAGCACCGTAGGGAGAAAACTTACCTGTGCCCATTTCCCGCTACAGTAAATCTGAAGAAAGCGAGATGTTGGTCTGAAAAAACGCATGAGTGTGAAATTTGCGCGGATCATGCAGCCGCTACAGCATTATGGAAAAAGCCACCCAGCGTTGGTCAAGGCACTCCCCTGGCTCTGGCTACTGGCGATCGCAGCGGTTACACTCATCTGGCACGTTGGCAGTATCGGGCTGATTGATGAAACCGAACCCCTGTTTGTTGAAGCCTCACGGCAGATGTGGCTGACAGGCGATTGGGTCACTCCCGCTTTTGATGGGGAGCCCCGATTCGATAAGCCACCCCTCATCTACTGGCTGATGGTGATGGCGTTTCAAGTCTTTGGCGTCAATGAGTTTGCAGCACGTCTGCCCTCGGTGCTTGCGGCGTTGGCGATCATTCTTTTTTGCTTCTATACGCTTCAGTGGTACGGGATGGAAGGCAGGAGGCAGGAGGCAGGAGGCAGAAGGCAAGCAGGGGAAGCAGAGGAAGCAGGGGGGGCAACCGCAGAGACGCAGAGACGCGGAGAGCAAGAACGTCCTGAGTTCAGTGCTTCAACTTACCCCACTTCCCACTCCCCACTCCCCACTCCCCACTCCCTCCCCGCCTGGCTTGGCGCAACGATGCTCATGCTGAATCCCAATACGTTCTTTTGGGGGCGCACGGGGTATTCGGATATGCTGCTGACGGCGTGTATGGGTGGGACGCTGTTTGCATTTTTTCTGGGCTATGCTCAGCCCGATCGCCCGGTCAGTCAAAAGCGCTGGTACTTTGCCTTTTATGGTCTGATGGCTCTGGCCGTTCTGACGAAGGGGCCGATCGGCGTTGTTCTACCGGGGCTGATTATTGGTTGCTTCTTGCTATACGTGGGCAACGCTAAGGCTGTTCTGCGAGAAATGCGGTTGCTGCGGGGTGGGCTGGTGGTGCTGGTCATCGCGCTGCCGTGGTATGTGTTGGTGACGCTGGCCAATGGTGAGGCGTTTATCGACTCGTTCTTTGGCTATCACAATTTTGAGCGGTTCACGCAGGTGGTGAATCATCATGCAGGCCCGTGGTACTTCCATATCGCGGTCATTCTGGTGGGCTTTTTGCCGTGGTCAGCTTATTTGCCAGCGGCGATCGCTCACATTAAGCCTCTGCATCGTCGCTACTGGCAGGCACAACCCCGGTTTCAGCAGCTTGGTTTGTTTGCGCTGTTCTGGTTTGTCGTAATTCTGGTCTTTTTTACGATCGCCACAACCAAATATTTCAGCTATACGCTACCGTTGATGCCTGCGGCGGCTATTCTGGTGGCGCTATTGTGGACTCACTACATCGCCCAGCCGGACACTCGTAAGCAGGCAGGGTTCTTGCTGAGCGGAGGCTTCAATATCATTCTGTTGATGGCAGTAACGGCAGCGATTGTCTATTGCCCTCACTGGTTGGGTAATGATCCGTGGATGCCCAATCTGGGAGCACAAATACAGCAGGCAAAGCTGCCGATCGTGGGTGGTGTCCTGTGGGGTGTCACGACGATCGTGGCGATCGGTCTATGGCTATGGCGTAGTCGCTGGCTGTGGTTGGCAAATCTGCTGGGCTTTCTGGCGTTTCTCATTCTGGTGATTCACCCAATGGTGTTGATTGCGGATGTGGAGCGGCAACTCCCGTTACGGCAACTGGCCGAGGTCGTGGTGCAAACCAAACAGCCCACGGAAGATGTGCTCATGCTGGGCTTCAAAAAGCCGAGCCTGGTGTTTTACACCCGTCAACACGTGACCTATCTCAATCAGCCTGCAAAAGTGACGCGTTATCTTCAGTCGCAGCCGAGCGATCGTACGGGCGCACTTGTCATTGCAGGAGCCAAACCGTTGCAGCAATCCGGCCTACAGCCCAGTCAGTATCAGGAAATCAGCCACGCTGGAGTCTACCGCCTGATACGCGTTGCAACGTTGCACACCCCTATGTAAGGCCGATGTCTGTCCCTATGCCTTCACCCCTTCACCTGCCGCCGCCGCTGTCTCCGGGGCTTGCCTTAACGGCGCTTGCACCGATGCAGGATGTCACTGATATCCGCTTCATGAGCGTGATTGCTCACTATGGCAGTCCCGATTATTTCTTTACGGAATATTTTCGCGTTTATCCCAGTTCGGGCTTGCATAAACACATCCTGCGATCGATTACCGATAACGCCACTGATCGCCCTGTGTTTGCCCAGTTGATTGGAGAGAGTATTCCTGACCTGATTCGCATTGCGCGGGAGTTAAGCCAGTATCCGATCGCGGGTATTGACCTGAACCTGGGCTGTCCTGCTCCCAGAATCTACCGCAAAAATGTGGGGGGTGGACTGCTACGCGATCCCGAAAAGATTGATGCGATGCTGGGTGCATTGAGAGAAGCGGTGGACGGGCGATTGACGGTGAAAATGCGGGTTGGGTTTGACGATACGGTTAACTTCGATCCCATCCTTGACCTCATCAACCACCACCACATCGATTTGCTGAGCCTGCATGGACGCACGGTGCGAGAGATGTATCACGGGGCTGTGCATTACGACCTGATCGCCCATTCGGTGCAACGGGTGCAGTGTCCGGTGTTGGCCAATGGCAACGTGACCTCTGCCATGACGGCGGGAACAGTTATTGCTCAAACGGGAGCCGCTGGCGTCATGATTGGTCGCGCTGCGATCCGCAATCCCTGGATTTTTCAGCAAACCCGCCAGTATTTGAGTGGTCAGCCTGTTTCGGTCATCACGCTAGCGGACGTGCGGGGCTACATCGATCGCCTGCGAATCACGATGTATGTCTCAGCGATACCAGAACGTGCGCGGGTAAACCACATGAAAATGTACCTCAACTACATTGGGCAGGGAGTCGATGCCGCAGGCGCGTTTTTAAGCGAGATGCGTCATGCTCGGACGGAAGCAGAACTGTATGATGCCTGCGATCGACACTTATTAACCGAACCAGATAAACCCTTTGCCTCAGAACCTTATGCTGGGCTGGCAGCGCGTCCGAATCGAGAAGGCGATCGGGCATTGGTGGTTAGCTAAGCATTATTGCCAATGGAATCCCCTTTATACTTCGCTTGGGCATTCTACATAGACTAGACAAGACATAATGCAACATTAATTTGGGTATGCAACGGGTCGAAATCCATCTTCAAGATGCAGGAGACTACCTGGAAACCCTGAGTTCAGCCGGAGTCTAGCAAGTTCTGGCGCTTGATCAAGGAGCGCTGGATGAGCAAATCAGTGAGGTACTCAATCTGGAGCGCACTCGGATTTGGCGCACGCGCAAACGGTATCTCAAGGGTGGACTCGCAGTGGCGTTATATGACCAAGCCCAACCCGGTCGCCCCGCCAATTATGATGACAAAGCCGAAGCTGAGCTTGTTACTTGAGCCTGTAGTCAACTACCGACGGGTTACTCCCAATGGAGTTTGCCATTACTCACCGCAGTGACTCGTTGTCATCAGGCACTGCAAACGGTCAGCCTGCCAAGAAGGTGCATCTAGTGGTTGATGATCTCAACACACATTTTGCAAAGGTCTTTGTGGAAATCCTAGCGAGCTTTAGGCGGCAAGATGCAGACCAGAAACTGGACAAGTATTATGTTGCATAATTAATTACTCACTCTACTAGCCTTCCTTTCTATGCTTGACGCTAAAAATACCCGCGCTGAGCTTAACCAACTATTGCAAGAACGTAACGAATACCCGGAGCGATCATCTGAAATTGATGCCCAGATCCGTATCAGCTTTGAGCGAGACTGTGCCATTTTTGTATTGGATATGTCTGGCTTCTCACGCCTAACCCTTCGCTACGGCATTATCCATTTTTTGGCGATGGTGCATCGCATGGCTACAATCGCTACTCCGTTGGTAGAGCTTCATCAGGGGAGGGTTGTCAAGCAAGAAGCAGACAATTTGTTTGCGATTTTTCCCAGTGTTGAAGCGGCGATCGATAGCGCCACTGATATCCTGAAAAGCTTTGCGGCAGTCAACACTGGGCTACCCGACGAGCAAGACCTTCATGCTGGCATCGGCATTGGCTATGGCAAAACGCTGCTTGTTGGTGAAACTGACCTGTACGGCAGCGAGATGAACTTGGCGTGTAAATTGGGCGAAGATCTCGCTCGACGTGGCGAAGTATTACTTACCGAAGCAGCCTTTAGTCAACTGAAAACCCATCCAGAGCGATGGGAGCGCCTTGATCTGTCAATGTCTGGGTTAGAGTTGATTGCCCATAAGCTCAAGACCCCAACGGTTAGAGGGTTGAGCTGAATCAATATTTTCACATGCAGGCCGTTGTTGAAGAATGCAGGAGTAGGGGCGTACGGCCGTACGTCCCTACAGATGACTCAAAAATATACAGAAATAAAGATCGTATTGTCTTGATCAAAGGCAAACGATCGATAGCTCATGCTGGTCAGATAACAAATCAGCTCATGGCTGGCAGCTTTAACAATCAAAACTGGGGAGCAGGTTTCAAGCACCGTTCTGGCACCCTCGATGATCAGTCGTTCCGCAGCAGTCGTATCAATTTTGATGATATCGGGTGATGCATAACCGCTTGCCAATAACTCATCCAGCGTCAACGTTTCGATGGCATTTCGTTCCAGGCCATAGAAACCCCGCTTGATCGCCATCGACGGAATGCTTTTGGGCTCAAAGGGAACACCTCCTGGCACTGTCCCCACGACTTCAGCACCGGGTTTAGCACAGACATCTCCTTCACCCGCCTTAGCACTAATCGGGGAAACCACAATGTTTTGGGCATGCGCGCGATGCCACTGCTTGCTGTCGATCGTCTTAAGAAGAGCAGCATAGTTTTCTGGATCTGCTTCAAACAAAATAGCCTTGCACGTTCTGGAATGCTCAAGCGCCAGCCACGAATAAGCCCCGATCGCTTTGCCAACCTCCCAAAAAACAGTCGGTTTTACCGTTTGTATCAGTGTGCTAAATGCTTTGGACGATTGAGCGGACATCGCTTTTTTAGACGTTGTTATAGAACTTAGGAGCAGTTGCATTTCGTTTAATCCCAACATGTAAATTTCAATCCTTAGACAAACCATTTCTGTGAGCGTAACGACTGGTTAAACCAGCAAACTCACAGCCATAAAAGCAACACTTACAGCGGTAAAAGCAACGTCCTCCGCCATGAATTGAATTCACGACGGAGGACGTTTGAAACAGCATTCATCATTTAGGAATACTCAATGTGAAGAAACGCTGTCACAAAAACAGAAACAGCTTAAACGAACCTGAACAACGAGTACGGCTGATCGACTGAGCCGTTTAACTGGAAACAAAACCTCTGCCTTTCGACGTTCCGGCATCTCAATGAGCCGAAACGCGCGGTGGAGAGACTGAGATCCTGTAGACCCTCAAAGCCCACTCCTGAAGGCTGGAAGGCATTGCGCACCCCCTTTAGCATGACCAAATCAAATGGCTAACGGATGCCTCGAAAATCTTTTACCCCATTAAAGGCCATCATCCGCGCCTGTCTGCTGGTAAACTCACCAACTGACGGATTGCGGTACGGCTGGATGACACCACTCACCTGTTGCCAAAGCGCTTCCGGTGCGCGTGCGACGGTATAAGTCGATGGGTTTAAGCGATGAACGTGAAACCAGTTGCGCTGCTGACACAGCGGACACCAAAACGCTTCCAGCCATTCTCCCTCTAACTGCACCGTCGTTTGAGCGGCCATCAGTCCTAAGGTTCGTTTGCGGCTGAGCCCTCGCTGTTGCAAATGCTCGGACTTGTCGGCATAGAGAGGATACTTTGGGCTGACACTATCCATTGGGGATTGATCAAGTGGGCAAAAAATTGCCCGTCGTTTAGAGCGCTTGCGATGGCGATTGCAGCGCCGTGTAAGGTCAGGGGGGTTGCAAACGTTTTGTGGTTCCATGCTACTCACTTCTCTAACCATGAATGACATCAGGATAAATAAGCAAGTAGGTGCAATTAAACTAAGAATAATTTTGGGCGTGGCGGGGGTGGAACCGCCTGCCTGGGGCAAAGCCCCCACGTCCCCTTCTTCCAATGAATGACGTCTCCCTACTGACCAGAGGACAACAATGGCTTTATTAAAGGCGACATTAAATTGACCTGATTCGCTGGTTTGATCGGAAGCTTCCAGACAGTGATTGACTTGACAATCAAAGAGCTGATCTGCGGGTAGGGTGCTGTACAGGCTTTGCCATCAAAGAAAAGCGGCAGCGTAACGCACCAATAGCCTATTAGAACGTGCGTTACGGCATTGCCTAACTCACGCTACGCAATTTGATTGCACTGACAAATTTGGATGAACAAAGGTTGCCGGGTTCATACGTTAAAGCTTAATGGACAGTAGCTCCTGCAAGCACCCTGGGGATGGTAAGCAACAGGAAGGTCAAATCCTGCCGAAGCGATACCCGTTGCATATACGTTAGGTCAGCTCCGCTGACCAACTCATTTAAGGCAACACGCTTTGGTCGCCCGCCAATCTGCCAGATACCCGTCATACCTGGCAAAGCATTTAAGCGTTGCTGCAGTTCTGGTGGTATTTGCACCGCTTCATCAAATGGCAAAGGACGTAGCCCCACCAAACTCATTTCTCCCCGTAGCACATTCAGCAACTGAGGCAATTCATCCAGACTGTAACGTTGTAAACAATGACCCAGAAAATTAACTTGACTGGCTTTTAGATGAAAAGAGTGGGTTGTCTGCCTGGATAGCCATTGATACAACAGCTTATCTGGATGCCCAACCGTCGTCCGAAAGCGGAACATTTGAAAGAGTTTGCCTCGCTCACCAATACGCCATTCCTTCACAAATAAGGAACCTGGAATATACCGCCACACCAGGAGCATTATGAGCAGCAAAAGGGGAGACAGGAGTAGGAGTAAGAATGCGGCCATACATTGGTCAAAAAGCCGCTTGAGCCGCCACCGCACTGGTTGATGCTTTTTGGGCGATGCTTGCACTGCTGGCAGGCTAAGAAAGGCTGGTTTCTGTGCCTGCTGACAGGCGTTCGCCCACAAGTGCAACTGCTCCTCGCCAAGCGCGGGATCAAGTTTGACTAGCTTAACGGGCGATCGCTGTAAACAAGCCACCACGCGCGGTACATTGATCAAGGGCGGTAGTGGTATTGCATCAGATTGCTTTACACATTGCACAACGAGTTTGCGTTGCTTCCACGCCAGGGCATACTGCAATCGGCTTTGGCTTTGTGCCGATTGTCGGCTTGTGGAACTTAAAGGGTTGAAGTGTACAGTCATCATTTTTGTACCAGGTACGATTGCGGAGACGTTGCGAAAATAGTGCTCTACTGAGAAACATCTCGATAGAGAATGCGCTCGCTGACTTCTCATTTAATCCGTTGTTTCTTCCGGTTTACTGTGGTAGTACCTGTTGCTGCGGAGCGTGCCACTTGCCCCACTTGCAACCACCCCGATCACATTCAATTTATTCAGCATCGTCACGGCTCGCGTTAACTCGGTGCGCGTGACGCGGTCGATGCGCCCTACTAGTAGCGCACCCTGACAACGGGACGCTGCTAGCATGGCATCTACCATTCCCAGCACTGGCGGAGTATCGACCAAAACCAGATCGTAAGACCGTTCAAACGTGGCAATGACGTCCCGCAGACGCTGCGAACTGAGCAGTTTAGCTGGGTCAGCGGGCGCAGGACCAGCCGTTAACACTGAAATATTGCTGCGCAAATCAGAGGTATGGTCTTCTATCCGGGCAGGAATCGGTGCTTTGCTATCTAACAGGGTTGACAACCCGCGATCGTTCGGTAGATTCAGGAGCTTGTGCAGGCTGGGACGACGTAAGTCCGCATCCACCAGCAACACTCGCTGATGTAAACGAGCGGCACTGATTGCTAGCCCCACTGCGAGGGTAGATTTTCCTTCACCCGCCAGAGCCGAGGTGATCACCAGTGATTGCAGACCTTGCTCACCATGCAGCAGTTGAATGTTTTGGTATAACAAATCAAGTGCTTCCTGGAAGGGTTGCCAGCGAATCACCTGGGTGATCGTAGGAGCCAGCGTAGGCGCGTGATGAAACGGTAAATGCTGCAAGGGTTGGAGCGTTTCAGGCTCCAACGCAAGGGTGGGAATTAGCCCCAACAACGGGATAGGCACCTGCTTCTGCAAGTCATCCGAGCTATGCACGGCATCGTCTGTGGCCTCTCTGGCAAAGGCGGCTACTCCACCCAGAAACAATCCCACGACCGCACCCAACAGCAGATTTTTAGCGAGACTAGAACCCATACTGGCTCCAAGTTCAGGTTCCTCCACCACCTGCCAGTCAAAGCCGCCCCGCGCAATTTCTAGCCCCAGATCCTGCTGGGTCTTCAGGAGTTGTTTGAGTGTCTCCCGACTTTGGGTGACTTCAGGCTCCAGCCGCCCAAACTCTGCCAGCAAACGCGGGAAGCGCTTAAGTTCTTCACGCAGTTGCTGTTCGGTACTATTCAAACTGAGGTTCCGCGCCTCCGCAGCCCGAAGGTTTACCTGAGCATCAACAAACTGACTGACTAACCCTAAATCTAAAGTACTCAATTGCCCTTGAGACAGCAGCGGACCATTGTTCAACACACCTTGCCCTACACCCGGTCCTAGAATGCGAGAGACTTCCACCTGTAACAAATTGAGCTGTCGGCGGCGCTGGTCAGAGAGTTGCTGCACCTGGGGCGTTCCATCCTTAAAGCGCAAGCGCTGTTGCTCCAGAGCAAGCTCTGTCTTCTGGATCTCAGCCAACAACGACTGGTAACGAGGAGACTGGCTCAAGCGAGACGCTGCGAGTGCCTGTTGAGGCGAAAGAGCAATCTGCTGCTGCAAGCCGTTAAAGCGGCTGTTGAGTTCCTGAATTTGCGTCTGGGTGGTCTGCTGCTCCTGCTGAACACGCACCAGCGCATCAAATTTAGCTTTTGCCTGGGCTTCTGGATCAATTAAGCCCTGCTGGCGGCGAAACTGTTCTAAGGCGGCCTCAGCCTGTCCCATCTCTGCCTTGACCTTAGGGATTTGTTGATCAATAAACGTCAACCCCTTTGCCAACCGGAGTCGTTGTTGTTCCAGGTTGTACTCCTGATAAACCTTCTGCATTGCCTTCAAAATCTTCTGGGTCTTTTCGGGATCTAGATCGATATAGCTCACTGTATAGATTTTGGTTTCTACGGCTTTCTTACTAGTTCCCCCTTCCAAAACAGCCACAGAAAGAGCTGCCCTGAAGCGACTTACACTAGCAGGGTTATTGGGATCAAACTCTGGAAACTCAGGCTGCAGAAGCACCATTGCCTTTTTCAGCAGGCTGGAACTCCGCATGAGGGCAATCTGCGTGCCGTTGTCGATCGTGACGTTGGAATCCGTAAAATTGGGATCCGTACTGTTGCCAGAGCTTCCTTTCCCCTGATAATTCGGCTCGACCAGCAATTGCATGGAGCTTTGATAGGTTGGATGCTGCCGCAGCGACATCACGAGTGCAATGCCTAAGGACCCTGCCAGAAAGCCTACAATCCAGAAGCGACGGCGGATGAGTACGGCAATCATTTGACCGTAGCCAGGATCTGCCTCTGCTGCTGCATTCATGTTGACTTGAGTGACGTTCATCTACCCTACCAGCCCCTTCAATGAGAACAAATCAATGAGAATAACTATTACTTGCACACCTGTTCGAACACCTGATCAACCTGGTTGAAAAAGGCCGTCTCTGAGAAATGATCGATCGCATGGTCTCGAATTGCTTCGTAATTCCATGACACGTTTCGGGATTCAATCAGCGCTTTTTGTAGTGATTCTGGCGTTTGCCGCTTGAATAACACTCCCGTTTGTCCGGGAACCTGAGTATCCAACACCCCACCTGCTCCATAAGCAATCACAGGCGTTCCACTGGCATTGGCTTCAATCGGTACCAGTCCATAGTCTTCCAGGGCAGTCACAATGACCGATTGGGCTTTTGCCAGTAAGGTCTTGCGCTCTGCGTCGCTCACATGACCCAAAAAAGTGATGTTTGGCAATGCCTGTTGCTCTAACCGTTGGCGTTCAGGGCCATCGCCTGTAATGAAGAGCTTCAAACCCAACCAGTTAAAGGCTTCAATAATAATGTCAAGCCGCTTGTAACTGATCATGCGGGCAGATGCAAGGTAAAAGTCGTCTTTCTGGTTAGAAAAACTGAATTTGCCTGTGTCAATAGGATAGTTAATAACGATCGCCCGTTTCTTATAGATCGTCTTAATTCGCTGTGCCACAATCCTAGAATTGGCAATATAAAGATCGGGCTCTTGAGCATACTCCAGATCAAATTTGCGCAGTACTTGAAAGACTTTCTCGATCAGTGGGTAGAAGTTTCTAAACGTACGATACTCACGTAAATAGGTCTTGGTATCCCACAAGAACCGGGTGACATTGTGACAGAAGCAAATGTGGGTAGCATCTGGTCGCTTTCGCACCGCTTTAGCAAAGCTCGTGCTGCTACTAATAATCAGATCATAGTCTTCCAGATTCAGTGCACGAAAGGCAGAGTAGTAAAAGGGAGCCAGCAGCCGGAAATAGTTGCTTGCGCCTGGAATCGACTGTAGATAGCTCGTTTGAACGAGGCGGCTTCCCAAGTCGATGGATCGATCGGGATCATAAAGAGAGGTGAAAATATCTGCTTGCGGAAAGCGTCTACACAGTAACTCAAAGACGCGTTCAGCACCACCTTTCTGGGTCAAATAGTCGTGAACGAGGGCAATTTTCATCACTAAATAACCAGCAGCTCAAATTAGTGTTTGACACGATCTAGAAGAATTCGTTTCTAGATCAGTTATTCCTTCGAATTCTACAAATCTGCAATTCTCAAGAGAAAAAGCAAATTAGAGCTGGCAGGCGACCCTTTCATAATCATACAGAATGCTTTTAGTTTCACTTAGAAACTGTTCGGTTTATCACGATTTTCTACCTTTGTCGTTAAATTGCGCTTGAAAGTACTTCAACACATAAAAAATGCCAGAAACTGTAAAATCGATCGCACCAGTAAAAGGACTTTGAAATGCGCTTTTATCGGTAAACTGCTTAAAGCGCAGGCTTTAAATCTCCTTGCCTGTGGCCTTCCCCGTCAAGGTCGGCCACGTGCCATCGTTAAAAGCCAAAGATGTTGAGTAGGCCAAATAAGCCGCCGAGTGGGCTGGTCACCAAGCCCAACGCATCACCAATACCGGCGATCGCAGACTTGCGGATCACAATGGTGTCGTTGTTGCGTAGTGGTGGATTGTTTTGCTCATTCAACCCCTGCGCTAAATCAACATTGATATCACGCTTAGAAACCGAGCCATTAGGGTTGAGCCGAATAAACGTAACTGCCCGTTTAGAAGCCCGTTTATTAAAGCCGCCCGCCGTCAACAAGGCCTGGTTCAACGGCGTATTGGGTGGCACAGAAACAGCGCCTGGACGCTCCACTTCACCCACGATATTGACCGTAATCTTATCGGGCGAAAAACTTGCGGCAGCAAGTACACCTGCATCCCGATCGCTCAAAGCTGGTGCCGTAGGAATTTCGATCGTATCGCCATCCTGCAGTGGTAAATCTTGTAGAACATCCCCAGCCGTCAATAACTTCCAGATGTCCAGTTTGATCGCTTGAGGAGGCCCAGAACGGGTCAACCGTCGTATTTGCACATTACGAATATCCGCCGATTGCGTAATGCCTCCCGCAATCTGAATGGCGCGTGTCACGCTTGGCACTTGAAGGCCGTTTGGATTGGTCTGTCCTTGCTGCTGCGGAGCAACAGACCCTTCTACCAGTGTGTAAGGGCCAGGGCGAGCAACCTCACCGACAACCGATACTTTCAACGGGCGGGTATTTTTGGCTGCAAAGTTAGCAGCAGCAAGTTGACGGGCTTCTTGCAGATCAACAGTGTTGGTCGGAGGAATAAAAATGCTGTCTCCATCCCGGAGTTGCAGATCCTGCTGCACATTACCGGTTTGCAACAACTGCCAGAGATCGACAGTCAGCGTTTCACTGGCATTGGGTGCACCAGTATTGGAGGTGCGTAGCCGACGGACCTGCACTTTACGAAGGTCGGCGGCCTGTGTGATTCCTTCAGCCAGCTGAATAATTCGTGTGAGATTTGGGGTGTTACCGTCATTTGGCGCTATAGCAGGAATGGTGTAAGAGCCAGGACGATTAATTTCGCCAGCGATCGCAACGTTAATCGGGCGTGCTGCCAGCAAGCTCACAGTAACAACAGGCCGTTGCAAGACTGCAGCGTAGCGATTGCCAATAAGCTGAGACGCCTGCTTCAAATTTCGGCCTTGCACGACCACAGCACCAACTTGAGGCAGGTTGATTGTGCCATTGGGTAAAACCTGATATTCGCCACTAAATTCAGGCACATTGAAAAAGTCAAGTTTCACACGATCGCCACCACCCAACAGATAACCATCGCCCTCTGCTGCCTGTGGTGGAGCTTGACGGTTTGCAGGCGCAGGACTGACTTGAGCCGCGATCGCTGGAACAGTGAAGGTGCCCCAAAGTAGCAGCCCAACCGTCAAGCATTTACCAAGATTGATTGGCCGTTTCCAGTCAAGAGAATGAGTCATGAATGTCATTACGGGTAATCTTTACAGATGATTGCCATGGAAAGATTGAGCTGATATATTTCATCCAAGTATTTCCGCTGTGGTGCCCATAGCAATTGCGTACACGACAGGGGGCAATCAGGAAAATTCTTGTAAATCAAGAGGGTTCTTAGCGAATGGGCAAGAGAGTCCTTAGCCGAACGAGACCGTAGAGACAATTTAAGACAACAATTATGTTTGCTCTATGGTTCCTTCTACGGAGGCCTTGCCTGTTTTCAGGACGATTTCAGAGATTCCCAAGATTTATTTTTCTAGGAGATTTTACTCAACTGGCATGATGCAGCCTGCTGTCGCACCATTCTTTTTTTGCAGTGCGCTGCCATAGCCTGTACTGACTCACTATTTCTTTAATCCGTTCCCAAGGGGTGGACGGATGTTTTGCTGTCACTAACGCGCCAAAAGATCCTGATACTGGCTCGACGTTTAGAAGATCTGGAAAGAGGCTCTAGTTATGTGCAACACACGCTGTACGATACAACCGCGCTCATCGCATCGCTCTCCTTCTGTTAGCACCGTTCCACTCGGTGTTGATCAGGCAAAGCATCGGTAGGAACTTTGTATCGTATGATGGCTTCTTCTGAAAGACAATGCGATCGTGTCGCCAGTCTTCAGACAGTAGCTCAAAACATCTACATCGTTTGGTTGGGCCCATTATGTTGATTCAAAAAACCCTGGTTGATGTAATGAACGGCTAGCAAACCAATTCGTTAAGCTATGTTGCAGAGTGCTTTAAACAGTAATGTGAGCAAAAACGAACTGGCATTCACCTTACACGTCAAAGACAAGGTGTTCCCAAAGTGACAAAAGAAACACATTGCAATTCCTAATGTATTCGGACTAGATCTCAGGAGTATGAACTGCATGGCCAAATTTCTAGAGTTGGAAAAGCAGTCTAAACGCATGGCTGAGCCATTAGAGACAAACCCTAGTAATTCTAAGGAGGTTGATGACGACATGACAGAGCCTACAGCCTCGTTAGACCACACCCATCAGGTTCCCTACGAAGTGAGAACAGAAGGTCCTTTAACGTACTTTCATTACTACTTTGAAGAAGTCGATTCCACAATCAATAGTGAGACGATTGCCGTACACCAGTCTGCTGCCAAATTCTTACCCAACCGTTACCTGGTTGGTGCTGGCGTCTTAACCGCAACGGCGCTCTCCGGGCTTGCTCTTGCAGACATGAATAAGCCTCAAGTTGCAGCAAAGCCCAGTGTCCCAACACCAGACGTTCAACAAAATTCACCAAAGGCAACGGCCTCAACCCAACGCCTAAAGCTCATTGGCACAGAGGTTCAACCCCTTCAAGCGAATCAACCGCTGTGGTCACAATCTAACCCTAACGTTAGCAAAACACCCAACGCCAAACTGATGGCAAGCGCGGCTCTACAGCAACGCAGTCCAATGGGCGAGACGGCACCGCCCCTCACTGCAGGGCCGTCGAAGGGGGTGAGCACATTGCCACCGCCGCGCTTTAGTCTGCTGCCGGTACCCAAAGTTGCAGGTGGGATGAACGCTGTCTCCAAAACACAGCCTGTGCCAACGGTGCAACCCACAGCAGTCGCTTCTCAAACGGCTCCGACTGCAAAGCCACAGCTATTGCCCAATTCGCAGCCTACCCCACAACCGTTGCCCAGCCCGCAGCCCTTGTCTAGTACCCCGTTGTCTAGCACACCCTTACCAGCAGTCAACCCGTCGATCGCGGGTTCTCAGGCGACTGGTATCTCTCAACCAGAAACCTTAGCTCCTCAAGCCTCTGGTGCTTCTGCTCCTTTCCAGGCACCTGCACCAATGCCTGCTCAAACCACCCCACCGTCCTTCTCTGCTCAACCGATTACGCGAGAGTCTCAACCCCTTGAAACTGCCGTACCCGAGCAAGCGCAAAAAGACTGGTCAGGCAGTTCTACTTCCGCGTTGAGTGAAAAAGATGCGCTGAAGGCAGTCACTGGAGCTTTGAATGCTCAAAGCGTTTTACCGCAAAGTATTCAAGACCTTCTCAATCGATCGCGTCCCTCACCTACCGGCAAAGCTGTTACCTTAGTCCCTCTAACTCAAAAAGCGGCTGAAGAAATTTCAGGAATGAGTAACGTTGAAATGTCTACAGACAAGGCTAGACGCTTTACCGTACTCCACCTGAGTCTTCAAGATTACCGGCAAGCGTGGCTGGCTAGAAACAAGACTGCCCAACCACAAGTGTTGATGAATGCATTCCCTACTTATGGGTTTGTTGATTATCAGACTCAGGTGATTGCCGTGCTCAATCAAAAACAACTGGTGCAGACAAACCCTCAGATAGGAATGCTGCCAGCGGGTACATGATTGCTTAATCCATCGCCTGCTGGAGAAAGCGATACGACTTAATCTAGAGTTAAGGTTTGCCAAAGATAATCTAAGCCTGGACGAAACCAAACAAGCCGAGCTTCGACAGTTTGTACAGCCTAAAACTAGCTGGCAGTTAGCGGAGACCCCGGTGGTCGAACAGCCTACCCATGGGTTTATACTCTCTGATTCAGAGGATCGCCTGAGCCTGGGGCTGCGCCTCTCGTTCCTGCTGGTCATTTTAGTCATGTCTACTGCGGAACAAACTCAGCCGAAACGACGACCGCGTCGCCAACCTGCTGTTCAACCAGAGACCTGGCAAACGCAGCCCTGGCACCTCGCTAGTGTATCCGAAACGCTGGCTACGGCTCTAACGGTTCCCCCACCGATCGCCCTCTCACCGCGCTATCCACAGACAAAATTGTTTCTACTCACGGCTGTTACCCGACTGGAGACCACGAACCAGACACTCTTGACGAAGTCTCGATAAACACCTGTTAGGCTGGAGATGCCTTACTGGAGATGCCCTATGGTTCCGTTCAGCATTAAGTGGCTGTTTCGCAAACGGCAGTCAGCTCTGAGTGCTCTGCCGGCTGCTTGTGCAACTCATGAATGTGTTTTTAACAAACGTTATGCTTAAACTGCTGACTGGGTCGCTCACCGTAGAACGCTTACAGCTTTCCATCGCCAATTTACCGCCAGCACTTCAAGGCATCACCCTCACCCAATTGTCTGACTTTCATTTTGATGGCATTCGGCTTTCAGAAAGGATGCTGGCTGAAGCAATCGAGGCAAGTAATGCCCTGGAACCCGATCTGGTGGTGCTAACAGGGGATTTTGTGACGACTGATCCTGCTGCAATCTATAACCTCATACCCTGGCTCAAGGGCCTGCGAAGTCGATCGGGCATTTATGCTGTGTTGGGCAATCACGACATCTGTTACCGACGATCGCGCCCCGAAATCACCAAAGCCCTTACAAGCATTGGCATCCAGGTGCTGTGGAATGAGACCGCTTATCCTTTGGGTGCTGGACTGGCACTTGTAGGGCTCGCTGACTTTTGGTCGGCATCCTTTAATCCGCTGCCTATTATGGATGCGATCGAACCCAACGTTCCCCGCCTTGTTCTCGCCCATAATCCTGATACCGCAATGCGGCTACAGCCCTGGCGCGTTGATCTACAGCTCTCTGGACATACACATGGGGGGCAGGTGGTGGTTCCAGGCGTAGGTAACGCCTCGCATCTCCTTTCCAAGACTTACCGAAAGTTACCGAAGCGTACCAGACGGTTTTTTCCGTGGATGAAAGAGTGCGATCGTGTCTCCAAACACTGGGAATGGGCACAGGGTTTACACACCGTCGGTAACAATCGCCTTTATGTCAATCGTGGCCTGGGCACATACCTCCCCGGTCGTTTGTTCTGCCCCCCGGAAGTGACTGCAATTACGCTTGTTTAGAGATCTGTATCCACGTTTAAAGGTCTGTATGGCTTTTACATGCCTTGGCGGACTGACGGCAAGCGCTTGTACTGATGATTGGCATGTTGTGAAGCGCAAGCTGATTGGAGGCTAGAGCCATCTTTGTCGCGCGATCGCTTGTTTAATGCCGTTGGGGATCACTTGCTTTTGGGGATCGCTTGCTCCCTAACCATCGTAGACACAGATTTTCTGCCAATCCTACAGGATTGCCCTACAGATGCATTTTGCGACCGATCGCTGACCGCTAGCTTGAGCTTGCCTACATCGCCAGATCAGTGAGTAGTGTTAACTGATTAATAAGCAATTTCTTGCCTTTACAGAGATTAAGAAAAAGCGAAGAAGCGGTGCTAAAACGTTGAAATACCTCTCTGGCTAGACCTCAGTGGACGAGGGTAAAGGTTAGATATTAATTGAATAAGTAAAAATTCTTTAAGCTTTAGGGTATTGCGCCATGTCTACACAGAAGTCATCGCAAGCATACCGGGTGCTTGCGGTTGATGACATCCCAGACAACCTGTTTTTATTGCAAACGATTTTAGAAGCGGAAGGGTTTGCGGTGGATGTCGCAGCAAGTGGAAGCATTGCTTTAAACAAAATCAAAGCCTCACCCCCCGACCTGATTTTGCTCGATGTCATGATGCCAGATATGACTGGCTATGAGGTGACACAGCGCATCCGGCAGGATGAGAGCTTACCAGCAATGCCAATTTTACTCATCACGGCTCACGATGAGACAAGCGCCCTTCAGGGATTAGAACTTGGAGCGAATGATTTCATTAGCAAACCGATCGATTTCAATGAACTACTCACTCGCATCCGAGCTTATCTGCACCTGGAGCATAGCGCTGAAGCCAAATCTAGCGTCGAAGCGGGCAACTCTGTGAAAACGATGAAGCAAGTCCAGCGAACAGCGCAAAATCGATAACACGCCGGCTTTTATAAATACTGCCACTGCATACGGATTGGCTGCTTCTTTTATGTTCCAGCGGTGCCAAGCTGGAGTGCATATAGGTTGGCATAAACGCCTTGCTGTGCGACTAACTCTGCATGGGTGCCACGCTCAACAATCTGCCCTTGCTGGATGACTAACACTTGATCTGCCTGCGTTACCGTACTGAGTCGATGCGCAATCACAAAACTGGTGCGACCTTTTAATAATCGGGCGATCGCGTCCTGCACCAGTGCTTCTGTTCGCGTATCAATGCTACTAGTTGCTTCATCCAAAATCAGAATCCGGGGATCAATCAAGACCGCGCGTGCAATGCTGACCAGTTGGCGCTGTCCCTGACTGAGCGGTGCCCCCCGTTCGCCTAGTTGGGTCGCATAGCCCTGGGGCAAGGATGTGATAAATTCATGCACATTTGCCAGTTGAGCCGCCATTTCAATCTCGGCATGGGTGGCATGGGGTTTACCAAAGGCAATATTTTCAGCCACCGTCCCGCTAAAGAGAATGTTGTCTTGCAGGACAATGCCAATCTGACGCCGCAAGCTGGCCTGCGTCACGCTACGGATATCAATACCATCGATTTTGACGGCTCCGCCTGAAACATCATAAAAGCGCAAGAGCAGATTGATAAACGTGCTTTTACCCGCACCCGTAGGCCCGACCAGCGCGATCATCTGACCAGGATTCACGGTGAGATTGACGCCATTTAAGACGAGTTTGGCAGGCGTATAGCCGAAGGAAACATTTTCAAACGTGACTTCGCCCTGAATGGGAGGCATTTGGGTGGCATCGGGCGCATCATTCAGCGAGGATGGCTCATCCAGCAAGGAGAAAATGCGCTCTAGTCCCGCGAAGGCCGATTGCGCTTGCGTGTAGAACTGGCTGAGGATCTGAATGGGGCGAAAAAACTGCTGGACGTAGAGGAGAAAAGCTGTCACGACGCCGATCGTCGCCGCTCCTGTAACGGCAAGATACCCACCATAGGCAAGCACGCCAGCCGTTGCCAGCGTGTTGAGAAAATCGATCGAAGGCAAGAAAGCAGCCGTAATCGCGACTGCCTGCACATTGGCATCCCGATTGGCAGCATTGAGCAAGTCAAATTCCTGAATATTCATCTGCACCCGGTTGAATGCCTGTGCCTCTCGCACACTGCCGATATCTTCTTCTAACTTGGCAGAAAGCTCACCGATCGTCTGGCGAGTTACCCGAAAGCGAGCGCGTGCCCACCGGGCAAATAATCCGGTCGTAAAAATCATCAGCGGTACAACCAGATTACTCAGCAAGCCTAGCTGTAGGTTGATAGACAGCATCGCAATGACGATTCCAATCAGACTGAACGTGTTGCCCAACATTTGCGCGATCGTTTGCCCAAACGCCTGGTTAACTGTGTTGACATCGTTCAGCAAGCGGCTCATTAGGTCTCCGGCCTCGCTGCGATCGAAAAAGCCCAACGGTAAGCTTTGGATTTTGGTAAAAATGTCCTGCCGCAGGTTTGCCAGGAGCCGCTGCATGATGAAACCAACTCGTAGGATCTGCCCCCGAATCGCCCAAACACCGATGAGGTAGACCAACCCCAACAAGGCCAGCAGCAGTAGCAGCCCAGACAGATTACCCTTTGTAATCAAATGGTCGATCGACCAGCCCAGCAGGAACGGGCCAATCACCTGCGTGATGGCTCCAATCGTGACCAGCGCGATCGCGATCGGCAATTCTTTTTGATAGGGGCGCAGGTATTGCAAAAAGCGTCGTAGCGTCGAACCCTGCTGCGTTGCCTGTTGCTCTGATGCCACGATCGGACTTATTCCTCTCATGCGGTTCCTTTGCTACGGCTTGCACTGTTTCAAACTTCCCCTAGAGTACAGCGACTCTGGAAAGATGGGGCAAAGGTCTTGCTTGAGAGGTTCGCAAGCAGGGGGCGCAGAGGAAGCAGGGGAGGATGGAGAAGCAGGGGAGGATAGGGAAGCGCTGTGGAGAGTTTTGAGTTGATTGAGCGGTCAAGGATTAGCCTTTGCAGCTTTCGCCTGTTCCCAATTCCCTCTGCTCTCACGCCTCAAACATTCCTGGCTGCTGACTCCCCCCTCCGCTTCCCCTGCTTCCTCTGCTTCCCTTGCCCTTCTGCCTCCTACCTCCTACCTCAAAAGACAAACGTGGTGCGAATTACGCCGATCACAATATCGTCATTATTGCTGTTATGGTCTGGTGCGGTGAGCCAAATAATGCCGGGGGTAATTGCAATATTGTCGGTCAATTGGAACTGGTAAAAGCCCTCAACGTGCAGAGACGTATCCCGGTCTTCTAAGAAGTTCAGGCGACGGCTGGCGTTCGTAACTTTAGGTTCCATACCGACAATAATGCCTGCAATATTTCCCCGTCGAAAGAGATCCGGGAACGCCAGACCAACCGCCCAATTCCAAATATCAACGCTGCCCCTTGTACCGCTCAGCACATTGGCATTGGTATACCCAACAGACCCATTAATCACCATCTTGGGGCTGAGCTTAAACGAAGCTTCTAACCCGAACGAATCACTATTGAACGCCTCACCCAAATTGCCAAGATTAGCGTTATTGCTGCCGCCACTGCCGTTGGCTCTAAAGTCATTGTTGTAAGCGTGGATATAGGTCAGCCCGATCGCCAGTGGTTCAAAGGGTTTAAACGTGAGTTGGGCGATCGCACCAAAGGGGCCGTTAAACAAACCACTACCGCTATTGGGCGATGCTGCATCATTTGCCAAATAGCCCAAACTCAGTTCCAGCTTGTCACTAAACTCGTGCTTAATGCCAATACCCGCACCATTGAGCAAGTAATAAATCGAATTACGAGTCCCAAATTGAGACAGTGCACCACTGCCACCATCTCCGTCTAAGAAGGGATTGATTGTGTCTGTAAAGTCATCGATCGCACCTGCATTGGCTTCCAGCACCACGGACGTTTTTTCACCCAGCTTGAACTGGTACAACAAGGCATCAATCTCGACACGGTTGGTACCGCCAGTCGTCACGGCTAACCGTAGATCCCCTTCGGGTGTAAAGGTGGCATCAGATGAGAAGGGATTCAGATTGAACGCTTGCAAGCGGACACGCAGCAAGTCGTCGCCATTAAAGCTGGTGTCGAAGTTAAGCCGGATGCGATCGGCCAGAACAGTGTTTTTCTGCACTGCGTTACCGTTGACGGTATTGCCAGCCGCAACGCCTGCGATCGCAAAAACAGCCTCAGCATTCAGTTTTGTGGTGGTGGAGAACTGTTGTTTCTCTAACGTAGCGGTGCGGGCTTCCAGGCCATCGACGCGACCGCGCAAAGTGACTAGTTCCGCCGCGAAAGACTCCTGCAGTTTCTGCAAAACGGCCAGGTCTTCTTTTTTCACTAGGTCAGCCGTACCTGCTGCGATCAGTTCATTAATGCGATCCATACAGGCATTCAAGCCAGCCGCAAATTCATAGCGCGTCAGTGCCCGATTGCCCCGGTAAGTTTTATCGGGATAGCCAACAATGCAGCCATAGCGCTCTACCAGCGATTGCAGTGCTTGAAAAGCCCAGTCCGTCGGCTTGACATCCGTTAACTGAGACACAGAGGTTACCTGGTCGAGCCCATCCTCGGCTTCACGATACGCGACGGGCTCTGTGAATGGGGCGGGCTTAATTCCTTCAACTGAGGGTGCTGCTGGCGCTGGCTTGGCGATCGTCGCAGTCTGCTTTGTGTCAGTTTGAGCAGCTGATGACGGCCTAAAATCCGGCTGAGCGGTCTGTGCAGAAGCGACCAACGCCGTAGCACCCAAGAGAATTGGGCTGACCAGAAGGGAATGAACAAGACCCTTGAACATGAATAAAATTCCTCACACGTTTTGAGCGATACACAAAGTTGAAAGATACACAAACAAATGCAAGCGAGGGGATGAACGCAAGCACCGATCGGGCAAGCAAAATGATGAGGTCATCGCTGTAGTTAAGAGCAATGATCATTCTCTTTGTGATTGAGAGCGTCCCCGGAGTTAGACTAAAGCCTACAGTGTCGGTTCGCTATCCCCCTACCCCCCTTCGGATGCAGGTTCCGTTGCACGTTAGAACATCAGAGCGTCCTAGAAAGCTCCTCTTTGCCGTTTTGGCATGCTGAAAGCTTCCGTTCAAGTCACTTTAGGAGTGCAATAAGCGGAAAGCCCAATCAGTAAAGGCCGCGCTTCGTTTTACAGAGATGCAAGACAAGTGAAATGAGGTTCAACTACCCGTTCTCGCTGTATTTCTGACGAGGCACTTGCTACTAAATAGGAATTATTGGCAACAACCCATTTAACGTTTGGGGTTGTACGCTTGTCAAGAGCTTCTTGATTTTAATATTCAATAAGGGCCTGTACCTGCTAGCGCAAACGACTGCTCTAACTCAGGGCGATGGCTTGTCTAGAAGACAAAGGCTTTTTGCTGTTGAAGCCGCTGGAGTCAATTGAAAGCCTGTTGCTGCATAGCTGCTTTGGCTGTAACCCTTCTGCATGGTTAAGGTTAGGCTGTTGAGGCTGGACAGTGACTAGCTTGCTAAACCTGGTATTAGATGTCAGCCTTTTGCTAGGGACTATTCTCAACTAAGGTTCCGTCCAGGGGGTTGCTTAAACGTTGTGCGAATCATGCAACCGTGCAATCGGGCGCAGACTGTCATACTAAACTGGCAGCGGCACAAGCCGTTTAGCTCAGTAATGTGCAATGGTACAGACAATAGGGTTGGTCAATCTCTCATGCACGCGTCACAAAGCGAAAAGCAAATTCTTACCTTGCGATCGGATTCAGTTCCCGGTCAGCCTTCTCATACAGCAGCCTATCTGGAGCAAGGGACAGGAACCCCACTACTGATGCTGCACGGCTTTTTGGGCGACGCCACAAACTGGAAACCCTTGATGGGATGGCTAACCCCGCACGTTCGTTGCCTTGGCCTAGATTTACTGGGCTTTGGTGATTCTGCCAAGCCACCGATCCGTTACGACATTGCTCAAGAAGTCGCGTTTGTGCATCAAGTACTGGCTGCGCTTAAGATTGAGTCTTGCTATATTTTGGGGCACTCGTTTGGCGGTTGGGTAGGGGCAGCCTACGCGCTGGCATATCCAGACGCCGTCAAGGGTCTACTGCTAGCGGCTCCTGCGGGTATTCGGGATGATAGTTTCTGTGGACGCTATGATCACCTGCGTCCCTTGCTGTGGCGAACGCCTGCGGTGGATTGGGCGCTTAACGTCGCAAAACCGATCGCCTCTCTGATAGGGCAACGTCCGGCTGTCGATCAAATTGCCTGGTTTCGGCAAGAGTTAATGGCGCAACCTGCGGCCTGCTCGTTCTTGCTCGATCGCCTGCGCCCTGAAGATGCGATCGACACGGTTGAAAAAGATATTCATCGTTTGAACGTACCAACCCTGGTGATGACGGGCGATCGTGACGAAACGATTCCCCTCTGGCATTCCGAAACCTACGCCAACGAAATCCCTCACGCCAAACTGGCGATCATCCCTGATGCCGATCATGCGCTGCCGCAGAAATATGCTGCCGAACTGGCACACCTAATTTTGCCGTTTCTTGCGTCTCATACCTGATGAAATATTTTCCTCAAATTAAATTCGCTTTGGAGAATCAACAAGTGGATAAGGCATCATTTTTATGTAAATGAAATCTATACCAATCCTCTTCAAAGACGCACAGAATTGTAGATTGTAGGTTGGGTAGAACAGCGTGAAACCCAACAGATGCTTGACTTTATTAGGGTTACCCTACGGGAAGCAAGCTACGTTAGACTCAACCCAATATACATTTGTCTGCGAGTTTATATAGAGTTGAAATTACTTCTGTAACTCAGGTTGCGCTTGCTTCTGATTATTGCTGTTAAGTTGCCTCATCTGCTCAGTCAAATTTGTAATGCGCGTAGCATCAAAGCCCAGATGAATTTGACTCAGGTCTTGCAAGCGCTTATCCATATAGTGAATAAATTTTTCTGGTTTGATTGATTGACCTGTAATATCTTGTTGCGTTGCCCAATAGCTCAACATCTCATTCCTCAAGGCAAAGTAGCTAAGGTAAAGCGTTTGATTATCTTTGATGTTTTCTTCTTGCTTAAATACAAGAGCAATATTTCCATACAAAATGACGGTGCTGGATGAAACAATGAAAATATTAATCAATGCGTTGTTAACCCGATCCCAGCCATTTTTGCTAATGAAAAATAAGCAGATTGAAGCAACAACGCTACCGCCACAGATCATCGAAAGTGAAATGTAATACTGCTTATAGAAAAAGCCCATTACACTCGCATGTTTCTGAATTCGGTCTTGAATCTGCTGAAATTGATCAATTAGTCTTGCTTTTTCAGATGGTTTGGTGGCTAAGTTGGCGATCGAGGTGTTAATCGTTTCTGGTTTAAGTTCGGCGGTTGCAGCCAGCCACTCATTCTGCTTTGTGCCTGCGAACCAAAACATCAGCGCATAGCTTAAACAAATACCTAGAATCAAACTCGTTGAAATGACAATGTGCCCCAATAGCGTTGGCTGATAATTGGGTAATACAAAATGTTTTGACCAGTGTGATGTACTTTTTTGCAAAGATTTTTCATCAGCAACTTCTACCGCCGGAGCATTTTCTGTTGGCTTTTCGTTTGGTTCACTACTATCTGTAGCTAATGACATGACAGGGCTCCTAGAATTTGTGAGCAGAACCTTTATTTCTTGTCTGTTGGCAATAACAAGCTAGCGTATGCAAATAAAAAACCGGACAGCTGTTACGCTATCCGGTCATATTAACAAACTCGCCAAGGCGAAGTAATTACACGCCTACTGCTTTTTTCGTCACAGCAGCCAGTTCGCCTTTCGCGTACTTCGCAGCGTACTCATCCAAGCCAATTTGCTTGATCTTGCTAGCATGTCCGGCGGTGCCAAATTGCTGATAGCGATCGGCACAAACCTTTTGCATGTACTTGATCGAAGGCTTCAGGAAGTGACGGGGATCAAATTCCTTAGGATCTTTCGCCAACGCCTCACGGACAGCAGCCGTGATCGCCAGACGGTTGTCGGTGTCAATGTTGACCTTACGCACACCGCTCTTGATACCCTTTTGAATTTCTTCAACGGGCACGCCGTAGGTTTCAGGAATGGCACCACCGTATTGGTTGATGATGGCAATCAAATCTTCGGGAACCGAAGAAGAACCATGCATCACCAGATGGGTATTGGGCAGGCGACGGTGAATTTCTTCGATGCGGCTAATCGCAAGAATTTCGCCCGTGGGTTTGCGGGTGAACTTATAAGCACCGTGGCTGGTGCCGATCGCCACTGCCAGAGCATCAACCTGGGTCTGCTCCACGAAGTCAACCGCTTCATCGGGGTCGGTCAGCAGTTGGTCGTGAGAGAGCGCACCCTCAAAGCCATGACCATCTTCTGCTTCGCCCTTGCCGGTTTCTAGAGAACCCAGGCAACCCAATTCACCTTCAACGCTGACGCCGATCGCATGGGCCACCTTGACCACTTCGCGGGTGGTGTTGACGTTATACTCAAAGCTGGCAGGAGTTTTCGCATCAGCCTCTAGTGAACCGTCCATCATCACGCTGCTGAAGCCGTTTTTCATGGCAGAGTAGCAGGTTGATGGCGCGTTACCGTGATCCTGGTGCATCACGATGGGAATATGAGGATAGGTTTCGATCGCAGCCAGGATAAGATGACGCAGGAAGTTTTCGCCAGCGTAGTTGCGCGCACCACGGGACGCTTGCAGAATTACAGGGCTATCGGTCTCGTGAGCAGCATTCATGATTGCACGAATCTGCTCCATGTTATTCACGTTGTAGGCAGGGATGCCGTAGCCATTCTCTGCTGCATGGTCGAGCAGCAGCCGCAGTGGTACGAGCGCCATAGACAGTCCTCCTGGGTATTGGTAATCAGCTTTTATCGTTCAGCTTAATTCTTACGATAATCTTAAGATACTTTTTGAGCCACATTGATCAAGATCTCATAGTTTAAGCCCCTTAATAAGTAAAAATTACTATTTGATTTACTTATAGCGTTCGATTTGGTATGCCAAGACAAGCGGTCTGTTACCAGCGCCCCTTCGATTTTATCTGTTACGCCTCACGCCACTAAGCTCGAATTAACCGAACGATGGACCAATCCCGCTCTGTATCTCCAATTGCATCACCTCCGATCGCCGATCGCCAACCCCATATTCTTTCCCTGCATGGGGATGATCGGGTTGATCCTTATTTTTGGCTGCGGTATCGCGACGACCCCAGCACGATCGCCTATCTGGACGCAGAAAATGACTATACCGAAGCCATGATGGCCCATACAGAAGTGCTGCAAACCGCTTTGTATGACGAGATGCTGGCCCGAATTCAAGAAACGGACCTCTCGGTGCCCCATCGCAAAGGCAATTACTACTACTATTCACGGACAGAGGCTGGCAAAGCTTACCCTATCTACTGTCGCAAAGCGGATAGTTTCGACTCCTCAGAAGAGGTTCTCCTTGACCAAAATGCTTTAGCGGAAGGATATGACTTCTTCGATTTGGGGGTGTTTGCAGTTAGCCCGGATCACCAGATCTTGGCGTACTCAGTCGATACAATGGGTTCTGAGCGCTATACCCTGCTTTTTCTGAACCTGACGACAGGGCAGCTTTACCCTGAGAAAATTCTTGAAACGGGCTATGGCTTCGCTTGGGGTAACGATAACCAGACCGTGTTTTATACCCTGGTCGATGAGGCCAATCGCCCCTTCAAGCTGCTACGGCATCAGTTGGGCAGTGCGGTGAGCGATGATGAGCTGGTCCATCATGAACCGGATGATTTTTACTATCTGGGCGTAGGTAAAACTCGCAGCGATGCTTACATTCTGCTGGAGCTTCAGAGCAAAATTACGTCCGAAATTCACTATCTGGATGCCAATCAACCAGAAGGAAAGTTTCAGGTGATTCAGCCGCGATCGCCCGGAGTGGAGTATCAGGTTGAGCATCATAGCGATTCGTTCTATATCGTCACGAATGACGAAGCGCTTAATTTTAAGCTCATGCAAGCGCCCGTAACGGCTCCGGCAAAAGCGAACTGGCGTTTGGTCATTCCCCATCGTTCAGACGTCTTGCTGGAGGGGGTGAGTGCCTTTGCAAAACATCTGGTCATTTATGAACGCGAGGCAGGGCTGCCAACGATTCGGGTTCGCAAACTGACCAGTGGCGAGGAGCACTACATCCAGTTCCCAGACCCGACCTACAGCGTAGAAGAGGGGAGCAACCCAGAGTTTGATACGGATACCCTACGGTTCCATTACAGTTCTCTGGTAACACCTCGATCGGTCTTTGACTACAACCTGGAAACGCAAGACCGGGAGCTAAAGAAGGAAACCCCCGTGTTGGGCGGGTACGATCGCACCCAGTATGCCAGTGAGCGCTTAATGGCTACGGCTACGGATGGCACTCAAGTCCCCATCTCGATCGTCTATAAGAAAGGGGTTGCTAAAGATGGTAAGAATCCCCTGCTGCTCACGGGCTATGGCTCCTATGGCTTCAGCTATCCCGCAACCTTTTCGTCTACACGTTTATCGTTGCTAGAGCGGGGAGTAGTTGTGGCGATCGCCCATATTCGTGGGGGATCAGAAATGGGTCGTCAGTGGTACGAAGACGGCAAATTTCTTAAGAAGAAAAACACGTTTACCGACTTTATTGCGTGCGGGGAGCATTTGATGGCGCAGGGCTGGACAGCGCCCGACCATCTAGCCATCATGGGCGGCAGTGCGGGCGGGCTGCTGATGGGAGCCGTGATGAATGCGCGGCCTGATCTATGTAAGACTGTGGTGGCGCACGTTCCCTTTGTCGATGTGGTGACCACCATTCTGGATGATCATCTGCCTCTTTCCGTCATTGAGCGTGAGGAGTGGGGCGATCCAAACGACAAGACGTTCTATGACTACATGTTGTCGTATTCTCCCTACGACAACGTTGAAGCAAAAGCGTACCCAAATCTGCTCATTACAGCGGGCTTAAACGATTCGCGGGTAGCCTATTGGGAACCCGCAAAATGGACGGCAAAGCTACGATCGCTCAAAACAGACAACAACCGCTTGCTGCTAAAAACCAACATGGGGGCCGGGCACGGTGGTGCTTCAGGGCGCTATGACAGCCTCAAAGAAACGGCCTTTGAGTACGCTTTTTTGTTTGACCAGTGGGGGTTAGAGTCGTGATTACAGCCTAGGCTTTAGATACACGATCGCTTGCCGCCAGACGATCGTGTTTTGGTCGTATTGGTCAACCAACGCCAGACAATCACTATCCTGCCAGCGAATTTTGCCAGCCAAAAGATCGCCTGTTACTAGCTTTAACTCCACTTCTGTCGTTTCCCGAATCAGGTTCTGGATTTGACGTACGCTGGGTGAGCCAGTTTCTAGTTCTGTTGCCATCAGTTGCATCCTTTTTAAGGCTAGAGGCTAAAGGTTAACGCTAAGCATCAGAAGGCTCATGATTCATCGCTCCTGCTTGGTTTAATCCTTTACCCTTGATTATTTTCTTTCCCCCTCTATCATTCCTCACCTCAGTCCCTTTCACACCATCTATCAAGAGAATCTATGGCACTCGAATTCGCGAAATACCACGGTCTAGGGAATGATTTCATTCTGATCGATAATCGGGCCGCGGCAGAACCACGCCTGACACCAGAAGATGCGATTCAATGGTGCGATCGCCACTTCGGCATTGGCGCGGATGGCGTTATCTTTGCGCTGCCTGGGCAAGATGGCACCGATTACACGATGCGAATTTTTAACAATGATGGCTCGGAGCCAGAAATGTGTGGTAACGGCATTCGCTGTCTTGCCAAATTTATTGCCGAGCTAGAAGGCATTACGGAGCCTCGCTCTTACACCATCCACACCTTAGGCGGACTGATTACCCCCAAGCTAGAAGCCAATGGTCTGATCACCGTCGATATGGGTGAACCTCGTTTGCTGGCAACCGAAATTCCGACAACGCTGACAGCCCCAACCGAAAAAGTCGTCAATCAATCCCTTGATGTGGCTGGAAAGACCTGGCAGGTGACGTGTGTCAATATGGGCAACCCCCACTGCGTAACCTTTGTGGAAGACGTAGCCGCGATCGCACTGGAAGCGATCGGCCCTCAGTTTGAATGTCATCCGGTGTTTCCCAAAAAGATCAACACTGAATTTATTCAGGTGGTGCGATCGGACTACCTCAAGATGCGAGTTTGGGAACGGGGCGCTGGGATCACGCTGGCTTGTGGCACAGGTGCCTGTGCTTCCTTGGTCGCTGGTGTGCTGAATGGCAAGTGTGATCGGCGAGCGACGGTTGAACTGCCCGGTGGGTTGCTGCAAATTGAATGGTCTGAAGCCGATAACCACCTTTACATGACCGGACCAGCAGAGAAAGCTTTTGTCGGAACACGATAGAAAAGCTGGTCGGCGGGGCAATACCCGCTCATGCCTGACGTTGCTGATCACCCGTAGCCAAGGCCGTCATGATCGCTCCTCCATGACACACTTTCTAAATGGGAGTTAAAGTGGCGGTACAGCTAGAAAGATCATCTCGACTTGGTGGTTGAAAGCCGAAACCTGTAGGCCATGCAGCCAAAATTCTCTCTACATCAGGTCGAACGATGATTTTTCCGGGAGTCATTTCACCCACGAAGGTAAAATCTGAATTCATTGGATCATTAAAGATGAAAACAGACTCAACAATTGTTCCAGGTATGTGGATGGTAGATGATTTGTCTTCGTGTTTAACTTGGTGAATTAACTGAATTGTGAAGCCATCTTGAGTAATATTCAGGTCGCTTAAAATGCTCTTGCGTATACCATCTGCCCATGCAGATTGAATCCTCTCACAGGAGGGAGTAGCTTCAGTGCGGTATTTTCCCAAAATTACTTTATATCCTCTTTGTCGGATGGCGGTTGCGTAGATAGCTAGTCTCCTCTCCAGTTCTAGCCTAGCCTCTTTAGCATTATCAGGGCCGATCGTTTGAGCTGGTGTTTGAATCGTCACTCCATGATCTGCTGAAGGCAACATATCAAGAAGCTCTTTCACAAATTGATAACCTTCTGCCAGGTTTGCAGCAGATGCTTTCAAGGCTGCCTCTAAAAGAGCATTATCATTAATTAGCGCTGGATTTGGAGCACTGTTAGCTTGTACGAGTTGGATGCTTTGCCTATGGAATAGATTGCTGCCATGATCTTGAACTGTAGATGCATGAGCTGGTGATTGAAGCGCTACTGAATTTGCAACTGAAAAAGCTAACAGCAGAGGTATTCCATTAGAGATGAACAAACTGGTAATTGCTACTCTAAAGAAGTGATTAAACCTAATGTTAGACATAATTAGGCTAGCTATTCATGAGCTAGAAACTAATATCTAACTCAATCTTAAATGTATGCTTAAGGAACTCCTAAAGATAAACAACAAAATTAACTTTTTATAGCGATACAATCTCGTCAATATGCATTGCAACTCCGCCGGCTTAAAATGTCTACGACGAATCAGGATCGCATTGATCAGGACACATTAACACCGTGAACTCCTGACTGCTACTCTAGGCGAGCAACAACCGTTTCAACCACAATGCGAACGGCGTCTCCCCAGCCGATATTGAGTCTGGTTTGGGCACTGCCACCGTTGACGGCAATCTCTACCCAGCCGTGACTACCGACAAGGGCCAGTAATTCTCCAGATTGACGATCGCTATAAGCTGTACTGCCTGGAACAGTTTCCCCATTGACCGTCAGCGACCAACGTGTACCCAACACATGCGCTCCAGAAATGTTGGTGATGATGTTGCCAAAGTGGTCGATCGCTTGTACATTCCCAGTCACTCTATAACCACGATGAGCCGTCCCACGCACTTCTTCCAGCGAACACTGGGGCACATCAAGGCTGATAAGTGTTTCGGGTGCAATGCTCTGACCGACCTCGTTAATTGGCACTCCATTAGCCAGATGAGCGCCAACCGGAGCAAAGATATCGCGACCATGAAATGTAGCGCTGGGTGTGGACGATCGCCAGTACTGAGGCTTCGTCAACTCAAGGGCAGCAATCACAGGATAGGTTGCCAGCACTCCACTAAACAGGCCATTGTCGGGACCCACCAGAAATCCACTGGGCTGTGCCGCATCTTCACCCACGGCAAGAGCGATCGCTCGTCGAGTGCCTCCCACGCCAGGGTCAACAACCGCAACATGCACAGTCCCAACTGGAAAATAAGGAAAGGCTGTCATCAAAGCAAACCGCGCCAAGGCAACATTCTGCGGTGGAATTTGATGCGTTAAGTCAATAACGTTTAGCGACGCATTGACTTGAGCAATAACGCCTTTCATCACGCCAACGTAACAATCGCTCAAACCAAAATCGGTTAAAAGAGTCAGGGTACGAGGCTGCTTCATCGCTTGCATCAGATTTGCATGCCATGCCAATAACAGGCTTCAACGCCAGCTCTCACCGGCGTGCAGATTGGTGACTAATAGGCAGGGCCGACCAATGTTGCTCCATCGATTCCAGTTCAACGATCGCTTCAATCGATTGATAAACGGCGTGCAAGGCTTCTTCTAACGGTTGCTCAGGTGCAACAAAATAACCATAGCGCACAGCACGGCTACGATCTTTGTCGGCTGGGTGATACCAGTGCAACCACGTTCCCTTATCCGTTCGTTCTCTAAACACTCGGCTTAAAAAGATCTGCCAGCCCATATAGACATGAATTGGTTGAGAAGCGGTCTTTACAGGCGAAACATCGGTTTGAAAAGCTAGTGAAGTCTGTATCATCTGCGTTTACCGTCATGGCATGGAACACACTACATTCAATCTTTCGTGATCGATGCACCTTCTCAAGCGTGACTAACGCAAGCTTTCCTATAGGATGCAACAATCAGCGCCAATCGACCTCTATCACTAGTTCGATTTCGCATTAGGGAGAGGCTTTTCCGGATCGCTACGAATTTTTCATGTCAAACGATTTATGGTCAAACGATCTGCCGCCCTTCATGACCACGATCGAGATGAGATACCCTCCCGCTTTCATGGGTGCGCGATCGCTCCCGTTAAATTCCGTATCATAAACTACCGTTTATTCTGGAGGGTGTTAACATAGAGCTTGAATGGTTATCACATCTAAATTCGAAAGAATGTCAATCATGAACAAAAACCGTCAGGGAAATTTGACACAAACCTCCCAGATTCATCGCGCTAACATGCAAAAAAACTTGCAGCGGCGCTTAGAAGCTGCAAGAGCAAAAGGGGATGAAGCGCTCATTCGCCTTTTGGAAGCAGAAGCAAATTATATCGGCTAAGTATCACTGAAGTGTTGCAAGGCTGACAACTAGCGTCAGACAGTAACGATTTCCTTCCTTGGTGCAAGCTAGTGGCACAAAAATGTACCGTCTTAAAGTGAAAAGCTGAGGATCAACTGATCCTCAGCTTTTTTGCGATTCAGGCAGGTTCTCAAGTCAGATAACGTTTGGAGCGACGCTACTTATACCGATTTTAAGCATGGCGGCTACACGTCAATCGCTCGGTAAGGGCAAGGCAATGCTTTGCTTCTACAGGATGTGTGGCATTTTCAATTTGAATTGCTCTGAAAATGTTGTGGCTCCTACCCTACACCCCTTACCCTGTTCCCTTGTCATCCTTTGGGGTGCTGAAACATCACCACGGATGATTGGTATTAGGCGTTTTGTCTTAATGTCGGCGTTGGACGAGTGGAGTCATCGAGCAACATCGCTTTGGCTTCATGCCTTTGCAACCACCCGCTTAGACTTGAGTATCCTGGTGTGCGGGTCTCGAGTTGACTTGACCGGAAATGAAAAACTCAAACCGGGTATGGCTTAACTCAACCAAATCGCCGTCGTTCAGAATCCGTTGTTCTAGAGCCGCTAAGCGTCGGCAGTTGACGAAGGTTCCATTACTGCTGCCCACATCCATAATGTAGAAGCCTCGGTCTGGGCAATGTCCAATCACAGCATGACAACGGGAGATTGATAGGCTGTTGATTGAAATTGCACAATTGCTGCTACGGCCAATCAGCCAGCTTGAGCCAACCGAGGTTACGTGGGTAGCGCGATCGTCCGGTAAATTTGTGGTTAAAAAGGCAGTGCGTCCAGTCGTCACCGCTTGAATGTAAAAAGAGCTAATTTCACAGCGGCTAGAAGCACTTAAAACAGGTTCAATAATCGTCGAGACTTGACTCAGGTTAGTACCGCAATCTTCGAGTAAGCACTGAGAGAGCGCAGGATTTTTTTCTAGAAAGTTAAGCGTGCGTCGATCAGAGTCACTGGAGGGCTTCAGATTCAACATGATTCCTATTCTGGAAAGACAACTTCTTTGCGTTACGGTTAAATTCTGGGTAATTAAACCCTAAAACCCTGATCAGTCTGTCGGATAAGCAGTTGCAACTGCTACTGGTAGGATAAGGCGTCCCCCTTAAGGGTGATTAGGTGTGAATATGTAGACTAAACAACACTGGGAAAGATGATGACAACCGTGAGGGGCGTCAACTTGTTGGAGCCTTCATACAGCTCACCATGTCACCCAGCTTTTTTAAGTTGTTGTTAAATATTCCTTGAAGAGCTTTAAAGCTTAAGAGTTTTGTAAGATTCTCTGAGTCCCACTCAAAGGGGACTAACAGGTTTTTACTCTAAAGAGAGTCATACGGAAAAAGAGCCAATCGAGATCATCCCGTTCTGACATCTCAGCTCCGTAATTTTTCGTAGGACTCGCTGAAGGAGCAAATCGTGAAAAAGCAAGAGAGTGCAAAACGTTTACAGTTCACACTTTTAAGCGAGATGGTATTTCAACCAAAAGGCGAATAGAGGCATGGTGATCCGGTAGCCGTAGTCTGGTCCATATACAAGACCTTTCTGTTCCAGACTGGCTAAGGCTCCCTGAAGTCCTCCCCCTCTAGAAAGTTGATGCTTTTGAATGTAATCTCGCGAGTGAGGGCTGTCTGTTGGGTCAAGGGCAAGACTTTCAAGCACCCGCACCTGACTGGGCGGCAGAAGTAAGAGTAGGGATTCGAAGGTCAGTGATAGATCCTCTACCAGTGCCAGCGTACTGCGATAGACGTGGTGAGGGTAGATCATGTGAGCCTTGAGTGGTTGCGTTTGTCCAATCAGCTTGAGGTCTGCCTCTTTACGTTTTGCGGAAGGAAGCTCAGAATGTTGGCTATCGGCGGCTAATCTCAACTCTTCGAAAGCTCGATGATCCAGCCAAAGCCGACGCGCGAGGGCGATCGCATCGCCAACATGACCCTGGACATAAGACAGAAATAAATCCAATGCCTGACTCTCCGGCTCAAATTGAAGCCCTTCTGCTGCCAGGGTAGAAACGAGCCACGGGCGCAATTCTTCGTCTTCAAGGGGGCCCAGCACGATCACTTGAACGTTGCTATCTTGAACCCAACTTTCTGCCACCGTTGCAATCAAGGCGTAGCTTACCTGGGTTTGTTGCTGGATCTCCTGCCGCAGGTAGCTTTGCCACTTTTCGGAACGATCCCAGGAACGAATGTGGGCAAAGTTTAGGAAAACTAGCACGACCCGACAATCAAGCCACTCTGCCATTGCTTGCGGCAGCGCCAGCAAACTCTGAAATAAGATCCACTCATTTTTGGGTGTAGGGTGCCAGACAAGCCGTGCTTGCCCACTTGCCGGAATCTCTAGAATGATCGGCTTTTCCTGACTCCATTGCTGAATAAGCGCTAACTCAGCCGATGCGTGAAAGGCGTTAATAATCCCTTCTGTCAGAAGTTGGAGAAAGCGGTTACCGTCGGTAGCACGCAAACAGTCAATTTCAATGACCCTGACCCCAACAGCACGAGCGGCATGACGCAGTAGGGTGCGCCGACCACTACCAGGAACACCAGCTAATAAAAGATCGCCATCAGCAGTAAGGATCTGACTGACCTGTTGTAGTGCTGTCTGTCTACCAATTAGCTGCTGGGGTCTAAAGGGATTCACAACCATCAGGAGAGAAAAACTAGCATGCGGCTAGCAAGGACTGAGCAGGGATACCCTGGTTTACACTATTTAATAGTGCCAATAATTCACTTTAGACACTATGATCAAGTGCTATAGGTGTTATAGCACTCTTGACCACTCTTCTCACTGAATTCACCATGATTGCAAACTCGTCTGCACCTGATACGGAGCCGATCTGGCACACATTGGGTGTGCATCAGACCTTAGAGCAGCTTCAGACCGATCGCCAGGCAGGCTTGACGACACAGCAAGTTGCTCAGCAACTAGAGCGTTTCGGCCCAAATGAGTTGGTAGAGACCGGGGGGCGTGGTACCTGGGAGATTCTGCTAGACCAGTTCACCAACATTATGTTGCTCTTGCTCATTGCAGTGGCACTCATTTCTGGTGCGTTAGATTTCGTTGATTGGCGGGCAGGCAAGCTCGATCCAGGCGAAGTGCCCTTCAAGGATACAATCGCCATCTTTGCGATCGTCATCCTGAACGGACTGCTGGGTTATTTCCAAGAAAGCAAAGCAGAAAAGGATTTGGCAGCGCTGAAGAAATTGGCTTCTTCCAGAGTCCGAGTCATTCGGGATGGTAAGACGATCGAAGTCGACTCGAAAGACCTTGTACCTGGTGATGTCATGCTGCTGGAAGCAGGCGTACAGGTCGCAGCCGATGGTCGCTTACTGGATGCTGCCAATCTCCAGATTCGAGAATCGGCGCTGACGGGTGAAGCGCAGGCCGTTAACAAGCGCGTGGAGACAGAACTACCACCTGATACGCCTCTAGGCGATCGAGTCAATCTGGTCTATCAGGGGACAGAAGTGCTTCAGGGACGCGCAACGGTTGTTGTCACCGGCACTGGAATGAAGACTGAGTTGGGTCGCATCGCGACCTTACTGCAATCGGTTGAAACTGAAGCGACGCCGTTGCAAAAGCGCATGGCGCTCCTCAGCAAAGTGCTGGTCGCGGGAGCTTTAGCGCTAGTGGCGCTAGTTGTGCTCGGTGGCATTATCCATCTGGGGGTCGGTAGCTGGAAGGAATTGCTAGAAGTCTCACTGAGTATGGCCGTAGCGATCGTTCCCGAAGGCCTCCCCGCCGTCATTACCGTTACGTTAGCTCTGGGAACGCAACGCATGGTGAAACGGAATGCGCTTATCCGCAAACTACCTGCCGTCGAAACGCTTGGTTCTGTGACAACCATTTGCTCCGATAAAACGGGTACGTTGACGCAAAACAAAATGGTGGTGCAGTTACTTCACACCTGTAGCACTTCCTTACGGGTTACAGGGGAGGGCTACAGTCCCACAGGTACGTTTACGTCTGTGGCGGCTCAAACCAAAGACGGTCCGGTCAATCCCCAAGAGCAACCGGAACTCCTAAATCTTTTGACGGCTTGCACGGTCTGTAACGACGCGGTCTTGCAGCAAGATAAGGGCGAGTGGATTATTCTCGGTGACCCGACAGAAGGGGCGCTGCTTACCCTGTCGGCAAAAGCTGGCTTCGAGAAAGACCAGTGGCTAAGCAAATTGCCCCGTGTTGCTGAGTTTCCGTTCTCCTCAGAGCGTAAACGCATGAGCGTGATTACCCAGGTTATGGATGCTGATCCAGCGCTGACGAGTGGTGTCTCAAACCACATGATGTTTACAAAAGGTTCGCCAGAGCTGATTCTGGAGCGCTGTACGCAGATTCAGGTCGGTGATAGCGGACAGTCAATCACCGATGCGCACCGTCAGCAAATTCTTGAGCAAAATAATCAAATGGCAGGACGCGGTTTGCGGGTGCTGGGCTTTGCCTGTAAGCCGTTGACCGCTATTCCTGAAGAAGGCTCTGACGAAACGACAGAACGCGAACTGGTTTGGCTCGGTTTGGTGGCCATGCTAGATGCACCGCGACCCGAAGTTCGTGAAGCTGTGGCACGTTGTCGATCGGCTGGTATTCGTCCCATTATGATTACTGGCGATCATCAGTTGACGGCACAGGCTGTTGCCGAAGATTTGGGCATTGCAAAACCGGGCGATCGTGCCCTCAGTGGTCAAGAACTGGAACGACTCAGCCTGGAAGAGTTAGCAAACCAGGTAGAGGATGTGAGCGTTTATGCGCGAGTGGCACCTGAACACAAGCTACGGATTGTGCAGGTGCTACAGCAGAAGGGGCATATCGTTGCCATGACAGGGGATGGCGTCAATGATGCGCCTGCCCTCAAGCAAGCCGATATTGGGATTGCGATGGGAATTACAGGCACAGATGTGAGCAAAGATGCCAGCGATATGGTGCTGCTGGATGATAACTTTGCCACGATCGTCGCTGCAACGGAGGAAGGCCGCGTTGTCTACACCAACATCCGTCGCTTTATCAAATACATTTTGGGGAGCAACATCGGTGAATTGCTAACCATCGGGGCTGCACCGCTAATTGGCCTGGGCGGTGTGCCTCTATCACCGCTTCAAATTCTATGGATGAACCTGGTGACAGATGGATTACCTGCTCTAGCGTTGGCCGTGGAACCCGCAGAGCCCGATGTGATGAAACGCCCCCCCCATGATCCTGGCGAAAGTATCTTTGCCCGTGGTTTGGGTGCCTACATGATCCGGATTGGTATTGTGCTGGCGATTTTGGCGATTGGTCTGATGTCCTGGTCTTATGGCTACACCCATGCCCACCCCACGATCGAAGATCCCAATGGCGATCGCTGGAAAACAATGGTCTTTACAACGCTCTGTATCGCTCAGATGGGCCATGCGCTGGCTATCCGTTCGAATTCGCGGTTGACGGTTGAACTGAATCCCTTTACCAATCCTTTTCTTTTAGCTGCTGTGTTCCTCACATCGCTGCTACAGTTAGCATTGGTTTATGTTCCGTTCATGCGTAGTTTCTTCAACACTCATTATCTGGATGCGACTGAACTTGGTATTTGTTTAGGCGTAAGTGCACTCATGTTTGTCTGGGTAGAGTTAGAGAAGCTGGTGTATCGATGGTATGCCAAGACAAAGAAGTAGACGTTTTGAGTTTTGAGTTTTGAGTTTTGCCTTTTTCCCTTAACTCAGAACTCAACATTCGTAACTCACAACTCGATACCATGTATCTCAAAACGCTCCACCTCCGCCAGTTCCGCAATTATCTTGATCAGGCGGTGGAGTTTAAAGCGCCCAAAACTATTTTGTTGGGCAACAACGCTCAGGGGAAGTCTAATCTTCTGGAGGCGGTCGAGTTACTGTCAACGCTGCGATCGCACCGCACTTTTCGCGATCATGACCTTATCTATACGGGCAAAACGAGCGCGCAGGTTGTGTCACAACTTGAACGAGATAGTGGTGCGATCGATCTCTCCTTTACGCTGCGTCTCAACAGTCGTCGGACGGTGGCAATTAATGGTGAAACCGTGCGCCGCCAGCTTGACTTTCTAGGCATTCTCAACATGGTGCAATTCTCCAGCCTGGATCTCGATCTGGTGCGGGGTGGGCCTGAGCAACGACGCGGCTGGGTCGATTCGCTGCTGATTCAGCTAGAGCCTGTCTATGCCCATATTTTGCAGCAGTACAACCAGGTGTTGCGGCAGCGAAATGCGTTGTTGAAGGGTCGGCAGGAGGCGAGGGGTAGAAATCAGGAGGCAGGAGGCAGAAGGCGGGAGGCAGAAGGCAGAAGGCAAGAGGTAGAAGAACCAGAGAAGCTTCTTGATCAAAAGCTTGAGCTTGACATTGCACCTAACACCCAATACCCGACACCCGACACCCTATCCCTTCATGATGAACTTGCCCTGTGGGATGCTCAACTTGCCGCGGCAGGAACACGGGTCATTCGACGGCGGGCGCGAGTCTTGCAGCGACTGGCTCCCTTAGCACAACGCTGGCACCGGGAAATTAGCGGGAGTACAGAAGAGTTGGACATTAGCTATGCGCCTAATGTTGCCCTGGAACAAGATGAGCCAGCGTTAATTCAGCAAGCCTTTTTGGCAAAAATTCAGGAGCGAGCGATCGCGGAACAGTACCAAAGTACGACCCTTGTAGGCCCCCACCGTGATGAGGTTGAATTCACCATTAATCAAACGTCTGCACGGCAATATGGTTCTCAAGGGCAACAAAGGACGCTGGTGCTGGCACTCAAATTGGCTGAACTCAAGCTGATTGAAGAAGTGATTGGTGAGCCACCGCTCCTTTTGCTTGATGATGTCCTGGCAGAACTCGACCTTAACCGCCAAAATCAATTGCTAGAAACTATTCAAGATCGCTATCAAACGCTGATTACAACAACGCATTTAGGGTCTTTTGATGCTCAATGGCTATACTCATCGCAAATTTTTACGGTTAAGCAGGGGCACTTAACTGCGGGCACATAGTTACGGGCGACGAGAGCGCAGCCTTTAATCCCAAATGATTTAGTAATCCCAAGTGATCTAGGCATCGCCGAGAATGGGAGCTTTTTAAGATGGACAAAGTCGAGCTTAACGCTTTTGCGTTTTATAGATAATAAACTGTCCTAATACACCAACACTTTCTACATGGTAAGAAGGCAGATCTGGGCTGATGGACAAATCAGTTGTATAAAGACTCAAAACAACAAGGTTTTGGCGCTCTGTACCATCACTAATAATTTTTTTAATTTTAGACTGATTGGACTCTAGTTCTGACTGGCATAGCTTTTGCAAGCCAAAGACCGATGGCGCTTTAGCACACACCTCTCCTTTGAGATAAGTAGTCGCAGCCTGTGCCGCAAAGTCTTCGTAGGCATCTTGTCCTGGGTTGGTGGCTGCCAATAAGCCGCCGATTGCTACAAGGACGCAACTACCCACGATCGCAACAATCTTGAGCGTCTTCATGCTGCGGCTCTGGGTTGCAGTGGTTTCTGCAGACTTAAGATGGTTTGCCATGGTTGGTCGTTGCAGCCTCATTGTGATGACTAGAGTGACCGACAAAAGACGTTAATAGTCTCCGCTGAGCTTAAGTTTGGTTGGAATCAACGCGCTCCTGAAAGCTACCGCTATAGCTACTAGTCAAGAGTCGTCGGCTTAAACTCACACCTCTAGATAGTCAGATAGACATCTCCAAGTATACGAGTGACGCTAAGCTTTGCCACCTGCAAAGTCTTTGAAAAAATCAATTCATCCTCTTCCTACGAGTGCTATAATGAATAACGCGCGGCGAGCGTAGCCAAGTGGTTAAGGCAGAGGATTGTGATTCCTCCATTCGTGGGTTCGAGTCCCATCGTTCGCCCTTCTTGTTGAGCAATTGGCATCAATCTCGGTCTTTACCCGACTACAGCCAGAGCAACTCGCAAGCCTACAGCCTCACACAACGGTTCGGACTTACCAAGCAGGTGAAATTGTTTCCCATGAAGGTGATCGTCTGACTGCTCATCTGTATGCGCTGATTTGTGGTTCATTACGAGTGTCTAAAACGGCCACCAGTGGCAAGGAGACAATTCTTCGTACCCTGGCAAATGGAGATATCTTTGCGGCTTCTGCCCTCTTTGGCAACGGCATTGCATCTGCTACCGTCATCGCTGAAAGTGACGCTCAAGTGCTAATGGTCGATCGCGATGCCTTGCTCGCCGTGATTCAAGTCAACCCAGAAATTGCCCTGAAGATGATGGCGGTTTTCAATCAGCGACTTCAACAGTTGCATGAAATGGTACATGGTTTGGTGTCAGAACGGGCGATCGTGCGTTTAGCGCGCTTCATTCAATACTCGGCGGGTGAACCTAATCAAATGAGCGAGCAGGGAGCCTGCCTCCACCTCCAGTTTTCCCATTATGAAATTGCTCGCAGTATCGGCATTACCTATGAAGAATGCGTCCGTTTGTTTAAGCAACTTCATGCTGTGATTTCTTACAGCCGAGGTGGAAAAATCACAATTATGGATTGGGCAGGGTTAGACGCGATCGCCTACGGAGTCGCTGAACCGGAGACGATCGTCGCTAAATAGACTGATAAACCATCCGCATTAACCGGCAGTAAATCGTGAGTAGCAATACCGTGCTGTCCCTTTATTTCCGTTCTGCACACAAAGCGATGTAGCCTAATTCCTGCCGATATTGCTTAAAGACACGTCGAATGGCCACTAATCGATTCCGAATCTTAACTTGAGTCAGCACATTCCAGAAAAATTGAATTGCATCCCTAAATCCTTCATCCTGAATAATTCGAGTTGGGTTGAGTAGTCCCATTGCGCCTGTTTGATGGTGCAAAACCTGCAATCCAGCCGCTTCGCATGTGTTAATCCAATTGGTTGCAGACAACGGGGTAGAATTGGCTCGCAGTGCGGCGGCGAGGGCGCGGTGAATGTCCTCTTCCCGATCGTTCGCCATCAGTTCATGAGAGAGAAACTTGCCACCCGGTTTAAGGCGATCATGAATTCCATGCAGAATTTTGGCTTTTGCAGGTAATGATTGCATGGTCAGAATTGCCTCTGCCAACACGTAATCAAATTGTCCCGGAATTTGCTCTAGATGAAACACATCACCCTCAATCACCTGGATTTGGTCTTCCAGCCCAGCCGCTTGAATATTGGCACGAGCACGGGCAACACTTGCAGGATTTTTCTCCACTCCCACAACTCGCACTCCGTAGCGTTTTGCAGTGCCATGGCGCTATAGCCAAAGCTAGCAGCCAGTTCTAAAACAGTCTCTCCCGGCTTAAATTCGGCCCATTGAAATAATTGTTCCGTTGCAGCCTTATCACCTGGATGTAAGATTTTCTTCCCTGCCGCTGCCATCACTTGATGTCCAGTGGCTGTCTCAAAATTGATAGTTGCTTGGGTCATGGCTTTGCCCTTTAATGCTCACACCTTTACTCTGCCAAAGTGCGGGGCAGGGCAATATGAGCTACCTCATAATCCAGGCGATCGCGCCTCCTTTGACATCATCTGCTCTAAAACAGTCAAAGACTTTTACAACAGAATGAGTCCCTGCCGCGCACCTAGAATCACAGCTTCGGTGCGGCTAGAGGCATGAAGCTTGCTGAAAATAGAGCCGATGTGGAATTTGACGGTGTGTTCAGAAAGGTTGAGGCGACGGGCGATCGCTTTGTTGCCCAGACCTTCTGCCAGCATGGTGAGCACTTCTACCTCGCGGTTGGTGAGCGCTTCGCCGGGTTCTGTGGGCATGACACGGGTGTTAGAAGGCAAACTGCTAAGCAAGGGACTAAGCAAGTCGGGATGGATAACCGTCAAACCTTTGGCGGCGGCGACGATCGCGCCTACAATTTCGGTGGCTGTCGCATCGCTGGGTAGAATCCCTCGCACTCCTGCATTAAGAACGGTGGCGATCGCGGGCGGTTGCCAGTCATCGACCACGACGACGATCGCAGGGCTGATGCTCTCCATGCTGCCTCCACTCATGGCGTCCTTGTCGCTTCCTTCAACCGGATCGGTGATCAGGATGGCTGGGATATCGTCTGTCTCCGTGTCGTTCCATTCCCACAGCACCACATCGGGCTGCGATCGGGCGATTTGCTGAGTCAGCGTTTCTGTCGCTGTCGGACTGCTGACAATGTCGATCTCTGGGCTGGAGGAAAGGAGCGCCTCTAGCCCAGCCTGCATCACGACCGAACCAGCCGCGACGAGAACGCGGATCATGCTGCCTGCGGTTGAGCGGTCTTGCTGCATAGCACCACATCCACAGTAAAGCGCCGATTCTGTCGTAAGACGTCCAACGGAAACCCATCGCCCACGTTGGAATTTTCCAGCAGATGGAAGAGTTCATTGGGTGATTGGAAGACGCTGCCACGGACACCCAGCAGCACATCACCAACCTGTAATTCGGCATGGTCTGCGGGACTCTGAGGCTCGATCGCTGTTAGTAACAGCCCAATCGCGAGCCGACGCCCCACTTGCACACCCACAGGCTGAGCCGTGATTCCTAAAAATGGCTCGTCCCTGTCCTGGCTCAGGAACTGCTGTACCACGTGACTGGGTACTGCAAAGCCCCGACCGTGCACAATCATGGTGTTGATGCCAATAATTTGCCCCTGTGCATTAGCCAACGGGCCACCCGAATTGCCCGGTGCAAGCTGAATATCGGCTTGAATCCAGTGGCTAGGGGAATGGGACTTCACGCTGTGAATAATGCCTGTGGTCAGTGCTCCAGTCACGCCCCACGGATTGCCCATTGCCATGACGATTTCGCCCACTCGCAGTTGTGTTGAATCGGCGATGGTTCCTGCCATGAGCCCCGTTGCTTCGACCTTGAGCGCGACCAAGTCTCGCTGCCGATTGCGTGCCGTCACTGCTGCCTCCAACACTTGCCCATCTGCCAGTTCAACTGTGGCGTTGTTGCCTGTCACCACATGGGCATTGGTCACAATAATGCCATCGGCGTTCCAGATGACGCCTGACCCGGCTCCCTGTCGCTCTGTTCTAACTTGCACCGTCGACTGACGGAGGCGTTCGGCTACAGTCGCGATCGCCGAAGTAATGTCTGGTTGGATGAACCGATTTTCTGTATACATCCTCTTACCCTCGCGTTTGGTGCGGTCGTTCGCCAACCGTAATCGTGATTTCAATCAATGCGCCACCCCGGATGATCTGTGCCGTCAGTGGTTGACCAACCTGTTCTGGGTCTAACAAATTGTGGACATCGCCGATATCGCGGATCGGTGAACCACCCAGGGCAATGAGAATATCACCGAGCAAGACGCCTGCCTGTTCCGCAGGGCCATCAGGCTCGATGCTCACGACAATGACTCCCTGGCGGTTAGACAGATGTAGTCGCTGGAGCAGTGCGTGTGGTAGCTCCACAGCTTGCATCCCCAACCCTAGAAAGCCACGCTGAGCGCTGCCGCCTTGCAAGATCCGATCGACCACTCGGTCCACGGTCGAAGCTGGAATAGTAAGCGCCATATGACGTGGACCCGCTGTGTTGATGCCCACCACTTGCCCCTGAGTATCGACCAGGGCACTTCCCGAAAAACCGGGATAGAGCATCACAGAAGGACGAATAAACTGGTCAATGCGCCCACCATGCCAGGAACGCCACGTGCCGCCGATCGCGCTAATCACGCCAAAACTGGCACCAACGCCGCTATCACTGCCGCGTGCGATCGCCAGCACCAGATGCCCAACTTTGAGCGCAGTGGGATCACTGACCGCAGGAACGTGTAATACAGTACTATGCGCGTCTTCACTCAGCTGCAAAATGGCTAAGTCTGTGCCTGGATCGCGACCAATTAAGGTGGTTGTTACGGTGCGATCGTCGGGTAGCGTCACCGTGATTTCGTCATCGCGCCCGATGGCATGTTCAGCCGTCACGATGATTCCTTGCTTCCAGTAAACGCCACTCGCCGATCGTCGTCTTCGACCGTTGATCGCCACCACTGATGCGCCTGCTCGTTCGACGATCGTCGCGAGTTGATCCGAAAATGCAATTAAGGAACGGTTCTCCTCAGTGCGCGTATTGGGGGGTGAATTGCTCATCTCGTGTCTCCATAAAATTTAGCCGTCAGCCCTTCTTTGTTTTGTCAAGCTCGCGCCATAGCAATAGGCAAGTTGGTTAGGACACACCTTACGGTCAAAGCATTGATACGTCAGCTTCTACCTTCTGCCCTCTGCCCTCTGCCTCCTGCCTTTTGCTCTAACCACTAAAGCCAACAACTAGATAGATGGCTATAACTGCCTTTCTTTAGGATGCAAGCGTTGCCTGTTCCACCGCATCGACGAAATGGGGAGTGAGACCCTAGAAAAATGGCTAGGATTGCACCACGCTTGCTGGTTTGTGATACCTTCAGAGCGATCGTTCTAACAGGCACCTGCTTCAGGTTCACAAATTAAGCCTCCACTCAGCCTCACTTCAAGACGTTCTTACCTTTAAGCACGACACTTTCAGAGAGCAGTTCTATAAAGCAAACTTCTCAGGGAGATCCATACCGCATGGAAACAGCAGATTTAATTGTCATTGGTAGCGGACAGGGCGGCATTCCACTAGCGGCTGACTACGCCAGAGAGGGGCGTAAGGTCGTCTTGTTTGAACGCGATGCCGTAGGCGGTAGCTGCATCAACTATGGCTGCACTCCATCCAAAGCGTTTTTAGCAGCGGCTCATGGGGCGGGACGAGCGCGCCAAGCTAAAAAATTGGGGATTCACACCCACGTTGACGTTGATTTTCCAGCGGTGATGGAGCGGGTCCGCGGGATTCGCGATCGCTTTAACCAGGGTGCCCGCAAGCGATTAGAAGATGCAGGGGTGAGGGTCGTTTGTGCTGAAGCCTCGTTTGTGGGTGAGCGCACGGTGAAAGGCGGGGATGTGACGGTACAGGCACCGATCGTGGTCATCAACACAGGCACTTCATCGTTGATCCCCAACGTTCCCGGTCTTGCAGGCACGCCCTACTTAACAAACCGGAATTTCTTTGATCAGAAAACGTTGCCTTCGCGCTTGCTGGTACTTGGTGCTGGTTACATCGGCTTAGAACTGGGGCAGGGGTTGGCTCGCTTGGGTAGTGAAACCCATCTGATTGTGCGGGGCGATCGCGTTCTGGGGCAGGAAGAACCCGATGTAAGCGATGTTTTAGCTGCTGCGCTCAAGCAGGATGGCATTCACCTCCACTTTGGCGTGAATGTGGAGCAAGTGACATATGAAAACGACACGTTTACGCTGGCTCTGAGTAACGGGGAACAACTTCAGGGCGATGCCTTGCTGGTCGTCATTGGACGCAAGCCAAATACGGAGGCATTGAACGTTGCTGCCAGCGGCATTGAGTTAGACGATAAAGGCTTTGTCAAAATTGATGATCAATTTCACACCACCTGTTCTGGCGTGTATGCGATCGCGGATGCTGCGAAACAGCCCGCTTTTACCCATGTGTCGTGGGAAGATTACCGTCGTCTCAAGGCGATTCTCAAGGGTGAAGAGCGCAACCGGAACGATCGTGTTCTGGGGTATGCCGTTTACACGGAGCCTCAAGTGGGTCGTGTGGGTATGACGATCGAGCAGGCTCAGAAAAAAGGCATCAACGCCCGCAGCGTCACCTTACCGATGAGCCAAATTGCGCGGGCGATCGAATGGGGGCATGACTTCGGCTTTTACCGCATGGTGATCGACCAGGACACCAACAAAATTCTAGGTGCCACACTCGTTGGGTACGAAACCGCTGAATTGGTACATGTCTTTCTGTCCTTGATGGAAGCCGGAGCCACCTGGCAATTGCTGGAACAGTCTGTGCATATTCATCCCACCTACGGTGAAGCGCTGCCGAGTCTGGCACGGTTGCTGGTTGAAAGTCCTTAGCCGATGGCGGCATGAGTTATATCAATGATTAACCAATACACAGGTGAGAGCGTGAAATGAGGAGAGCATAGTCGCAACCTCGCACTTTCCCATCATCCGTGAAAGTGTTGGCAGATCAACGCCTATGTGTACTAGAGCCATTGAAGGTTAAGGATGAATCCAGGTAAAACGCTTTCGCCTGACAGGATTGCTGGAGCGTCCAGGCTCTCTACTGGTTGGTTGGGACGGTAAATCTCAACGCTACGAGCTTTGCGATTGATCAGCCACCCAAGCTGTACACCGTTTTCGATGTACTCCCGCATCTTTGCCTGCGCATCATTGAGATCATCACTGGGTGACATCAGTTCCAGCACAAAATCTGGCACGATCGGTGGAATTTTTTGCTTTTGCTCTAAAGTCAGTGCGTCCCAACGCTCTTTTTTGATCCAGGCAACATCAGGAGAGCGAAGAGCTTCATTCGGAAGTTTGAAGCAGGTTGAAGAATCGAAGCAGATTCCTAGTTTTGTCTGACGATTCCAAATGCCAAAATCAACAGCGATTTCAAAGTTATAGCTGCCTGTTTCGCCGCCTGTTGGTGCCACAATCACTAATTCTCCTTTTGTGGTGCGCTCAAATTTGACATCGGGGTTGGCTCGACAAAGCTGTTCAAAATGCTCGTCGGTAATCTGAACGATCGCGTCAAAGTTGATAGTGAACGCAGTCATAAAACTCCGGCTTCCGTTTGTTGGCGGGCTTGAATTTCGAGATAGACCAGTAAAGCATTAACATCAGCAGGATTGACCCCTCCAATGCGGGCGGCTTGCCCAATCGTTAATGGCTGCACTTTCGCCAGCTTTTCACGAGATTCTTTGGAGAGGGTGTCGATCGCACTGTAATCTAAATCGGGTGGCAGTTTGCGATGCTCTTGTCGCACGATCGCATCAATTTGATGCTGTTGCCGCTGGATATAACCCGCGTATTTAATATCAATTTCAGCCCCTTCTTTTTCGGCGCGATCGCAGTCTGGATTACCTAATCCAAACTGTTCTAAATTGACGTAATGAAACCCTGGTTTGCGTAGTAAATCGGCCAGGGTAACCGAGCCTTTGATGGCTTGTTGGGTATGTACTGCAATTCTTTGACCCAGCTCATCATGCTCTTTGACACGCGTTTCGTGCAGGCGTTCTTTCTCAGCCGCAATCCGTTCTTGTTTGCGTGTAAATAACTGCCAGCGACGATCGTCAATCAGCCCAATTTCTCGACCTAAGGGAGTGAGACGCTGATCGGCATTGTCCGATCGCAGCAGCAGACGATATTCCGATCGTGACGTCAGGACGCGATATGGCTCCCGCAAATCTTTGGTGCAAAGGTCATCAATCAAGGTGCCGATGTAGCTTTGCTCACGCGGGAAGATCACCATTTCCTGGTTGTGAATCAGCCGTGCAGCGTTGATACCTGCCACAATGCCCTGTGCTGCCGCTTCCTCGTAACCCGTGGTGCCGTTGATTTGTCCGGCACAGAACAGCCCTTCAACCTTTTTGGTCATGAGCGTGGGATAGCACTGGGTCGCGGGAAGGTAGTCGTATTCCACGGCGTAAGCGGGGCGCAGCATCGCACAGTGTTCTAATCCAGGGAGCGATCGCAGCATTTGCAGTTGCAACGCCTCTGGCAATCCTGTCGAAAAGCCCTGGATATACAGTTCTGGCGTGTCCCGTCCTTCTGGTTCAATGAAAATCTGATGGCTTTCCTTATCGGCAAAGCGCACAATTTTGTCTTCAATGCTGGGACAGTAGCGCGGCCCCTTTGCATCGACCCAACCACCGTAAACAGGTGATAGATGCAGGTTTTCACGAATGATGCGATGGGTTTCAGCCGTGGTGCGTGTGAGGTGACAGGGCATTTGCTCCCGTTCTACCCACGCGTCTGGATCGAAGCTGAACCAGCGCACATCATCATCACCGGGTTGAGGTTCCAAATTGGTAAAATCGACCGATCGACGATCGACCCGCGCAGGGGTGCCCGTTTTCAAGCGTCCCGTTTCAAAGCCCAACCGATTTAAGGTCTCGGTCATGCCAACGGCGGCAAATTCTCCCGCACGTCCGGCTGCCATTGATTTGTTGCCCACCCAGATTTTGCCACCCAGAAACGTACCTGTGGTTAACACGACCGCTTTGCACTGAAACGCGACACCAAAGTAGGTTTGTACGCCAATAATTTCATTGTTTTCGCCCAAAACCAGATCCGTCGCCATGCCTTCGCGGATGGTCAGGTTTACCTGATTTTCGACGATCGTTTTCATGACCGTCGCATATTCGCGCTTGTCGGTCTGCGCCCGCAGTGCCCACACAGCAGGCCCTCTGGAGGCGTTGAGGACACGCTTTTGCAAATACGTGCGATCGGCCATTTTGCCAATCTCGCCACCTAGGGCATCCACTTCATGCACCAGTTGCGATTTCGCAGGCCCACCCACGGCGGGATTGCACGGTTGCCACGCAATTTTGTCCAAGGTAAGGGTTAGCAAGAGCGTCCGACAGCCCAGACGTGCAGTTGCTAAGGCTGCCTCACAGCCAGCGTGTCCGGCTCCCACAACCACCACATCAAAAGCATCCAAAAACTCAACGGACGATCGCACGGTCATAACAGGCTCTACGGCTTGGGAATCTCACCTCATTTTAGCGGGTCTGGTCAGGTCAAGCTCGTAGCCTTACCGTTTTGAGAGGCCTTGCATGACACGCCAAGATCTCCAGTAAGGCGTTGTGCGAATCCGTATGAAAATTAAGGCGGTTATTTTGCAGGAAGATGGCGTGGTGCGCTTGTATTCCAATTACCAGGACATTGCATGTCACATGCAGCAAAATTTTGAAATAATTGATCTGGCGGGACCAGAAATCTCCTGACAAAGCCCTGGATATCCATTTTTTGTCGCTGTTTGAAGAGCATTTATATACTCTTGGCAAAGCTCTGGGTGGAACTGAACCCCAAATAATGGCTTGCTTTGATGGCTAATAATTTGAACCGGGCAATTTTGAGAGTAGCCTACATTTAGAAACTGTTCAGGCAAGTTGGTAACAGATTCAAAATGAGCAGCATTCGCCTCAATTTGGTTAGGTAAAAAGCTAAAAAAAGAGTGTTGGAGCTTAAGCTCAATTTTAACGGGACCAGTTTCCTCATATCGACGTACTATTTTTGCTCCATAGGTATAAGCCAAAAACTGCATGCCAAAGCAAATGCCCAAGAAGGGAATATTTTGACGATCGCATTCCAGAATTATCCGTCGAGCCTCAGAAAACCAGGGTTGTTCGCCCTCAGAGATGTTGACTTCACTACCCCCAAAAATTACATGAGTAAAGCCTTCTAATTTAATCGGATTATCCTGAACATGGAGATTATAGTAAGCTGTCGATGTCCCAACGTGACTCCAAATAGCTTGCCGTTCAGCTTGATCAAGTCCAGGTGCCATTGCTTGCAGTAATAGAATATTTTTCATTGATGTTTATTGCCTAAATTTGCACGTAAATTTGGCACCACTGGATTTAGCAATGGTGATCGCCTAAGACTGAGCGAGATCAACAAATTATTTCTGCATACACCGCTAGTTTCAAAACTTGCAGATGCAGGAAGTAGAGCTACGCTGGCTCTTAACTAATAACGGAATAGGGTCGCAGTATAAGTTAAGTCAACCTAAAGCCAACCCATACTGAAGAGCGCAGTACATAACAGAATTTACTTGAAGCCGCAAACTTAATAATTATCCTATAACAAAATACTCTGATAAAGGCAAAAACGAACACAACATTTGGAATTCGTCTATATTCATAGGTTTACGAGTGTTTGATTAGGCCATATTGCACTGCTCTTTTCAGCAGATTTTGTCTTGAAAACTGGATGGTTTTGTGTAGTGATTTTCTGGGTGATAAACAGGAGAAAGTCTTGAAACCTTTTCCTTGTTTATCTTTTGGTGCTCTTTGCTGAGAATTTCTGAAAGCAGTTCTAAGCGAGAGCCTGAGCGATCGGCGTTGTTGTATCCCATTAAGTTTGGTAAAGGATGGAGAGCGATGAGATCCTTTTGAAGGCTTTGCAATGTGGGCTTTCTCAGTTTCGGGGCGCTGCGTCTTCTCTTTAAAGAGAGCATTTGTACGGAAAGAGTATTAGTACGGGATGCAATTTGTGTCTATTCTGATAGCGAAAATCTTTGATCGCTATCGCCACCCAGAAAAGTTCAGCCCTGTAAGTTCTGATACGCATCGATCGCCCCAGTCTTGCTAGCGTGAGCCAGTCGTTGGCAAGGTATGGTGTATGGCGCGAACGCTCGTCGGCTCAATTGAAACGCTCTGGCGCTATCCAGTGAAATCGATGCTGGGAGAAGAAATAGAGGCATCAGAAGTTACAGAGCGCGGGTTGCTGGGCGATCGAGCCTATGCGTTGCTAGATGTGCAAAGCGGCAGAGTTGCCAGTGCTAAGAACCCTAAAAAGTGGGCCAAACTGCTGGATTTTCAAGCGGCCTATACGGTAACGCCTGTACGAGACGCGCTTCCTTCAGTACGGGTTTCCTTGCCGGATGGCGGGTCGGTGGTGAGCGAGGCGATCGACATCAGCAGTATTCTCTCTGGTTTGCTCGGTCGGGATGTGCAGCTCTTGACCGCAGCACCGCAAACTGCAAGCCTGGATCAATACTGGCCTAATGTGGAAGGCACTGCATATCAGGAGGCGATCACGGAATTGGTGTTGCCTTCTGGTACATTTTTTGATTCTTGTTCAATTCACGCTATGACGACAGCCACCCTGGCAAAGCTTCAGGCACTCTATCCTGAAGGCCAATTCGATTTGCGTCGCTTTCGCCCCAATCTGTTGATCAAGCCTGTTACGGATGAAGCCGCGTTTGTGGAGGATGCTTGGGTGGGGAGTGTGCTGGCGATCGGCAACGACGTCCGCCTCAGTATCGATACTGCCTGCCCTCGTTGTGTCGTCACTACACTGGCACAAGCGGGTTTGCCCAATGATTTGGGCATTCTACGCACAGCCGCAAAGCATAACAACGTCATTGCTGGTATCCGTGCCTCTGTCTTACAAGGCGGCACGATCCATCGAGATGATTCTATCTGGCTGGAGTCGCCGTAGCGAGTTGTTAGGCTGTGCTGGCAAAATGTTCAGCGCTCAAGCTTCCTTGCTATGAAACGATACTGCGTACGATCGGCTGTCTGCGGCACAGTCCTTGGGGTTTTACTTTTGCCAATTGCGAATCACGCGTCAGAACGTCCTCAAGGTCTGATTCCTGACGGTTTCGATCGTGCTGTGCAATCACCCTCAAGAACCATCATCGATCGGACGAATGCACTAGCCGCAGCCTTTGAACCCACGTCTGTATATCAACAAGCATCGGTCAATGGATTCACGGTCTTAATCAACCCATCCGTGCTGAAGCACCCACCGCAGGCGAAGGCAATGTGGCAAGAGTTGAATTTACAGTTGAACGCGATCGTTCGTGTGATGCCTGCCAAACCACTGGCTGCTTTGCGAAAGGTGCGACTTTGGGTTGAGTGGGCAAACAGAGAGGGTGCGGCTGAGTTTCATCCGTCGGCTGTATGGCTCAGTCAGCATGGCTATAACCCTGATAAAGCAGGCGGCGTTGAGGTGTCGAACACGCGTAACTTTGTCCAGTGGTCGCATACAGACCAACCCTGGATGCTGTTACACGAACTGGCTCACGCCTACCATTTTCGTGTTTTAGGTGATACGTATGGAGGTATCCAGAGGGCGTATCAACACGCCGTGCAGCAGGGTTTGTATCAGTCGGTTGCTTATGTTAAAGGAGGCAAAAAGAAGGCCTACGCGCTCACAAACGAGACGGAATATTTTGCTGAACTTTCAGAAGCCTATTTCGGCAAGAACGACTTTTATCCGTTTACGCGTGCCGAACTAAAGACCTATGACCCAGTGGGCTATCAGCTGATGCAAACCGCCTGGGGAAAATTGTAACCTCTCGATCGCGTCGCAAAGACGAAGACTATAAGCCCCGATCGCGCTCCAGGTCATGAATCACTTTCTCGTAAACCCAGACTGGCGAGCGATCAGGATGCTGTTCTTGCGCCTGCTCTACCAGATGTTTGGCTAACGTTTCGTTGCCATTGAGCAACATCACTAAGCGGCGATGGAGCGGGGCTACCTGCCAGGCAGTCGTTGCAGAGTCCGATGGCTGGCCTTGTGCCATGACCTGTTCGCCTCGCGTAATCAGCTCATCCACCGATTGCTGTACCTCGACCTGTAGCGCGGCGATACTTTCATCCAGATGCTCGATTTTCTCGATCGTATATGACGCTAACCCTGCTCCAAAATAGAGGGTTTTCTGAAACAGATCGTTCAAGCTATCCATAACGGTTCAGTTCGCTGAGTTGCAACCTCCCTATTCTGGCCTCGACCTGGTAGCCGCGTCATCCCCTGTCGAGAGACAATTCCTCGCCTCCCGACAGGTTAAACGAAACGATCGGGACTATTGACCCATTAAACTAGCCAGAATCCGTTGCCAGAAAGGACGCGCATCGCCTTCGATTTGCGGCAACTTTTTACGAATGTCTTGAATATTCCATCCGGTGAGGCGTGCCAGATTTTGGGCTTGCTGTTCAAACCGACGGGGGAGCGATCGACGATACTGATACGCCTCTCGACAGGTTGGTTTACCTGTAAACTCATGACGCAACACATAGCGACCCTGGAAAGTATCACGGTTACCCGTTTCCTGAAACACTAAGTCTTCGGGGAATTTGTCGCGAGTATAGCGAACGTGCAAGCGGGTGATAAAAACACTGGAAGAGGGAAACAGACGACGGAAGCCACCAGACGGCATAGGGATTGACTCGCTCTCTGGATTGTCGAGCCAGAAGACACCCGCTTGCTTCAGTTCAGCTTGTGACAAGGGCTCAGCGGAACAAGGGTCGCAGTTTGCCATATCCCAGGCGTATTCCATAAAGGCAACTTTGCGATCTTCGCGATCGTAGGCCGTCTGAAACATAGACTTGTAAAAATCGCTAAACTCATCTTTCACAAACACCGGAATTTCCGCATCCGACGGTACTTTCACCGTGCGATAGTTTGTAACTTCCGTTTGTCCTTGTGGTGAAAGGACGTAGATCAGCAAATCTTGCGCTGCTTTCGCGTTGATCATCCCTAAGCGAATGGGCAGCATGAAGCGCGGCGACTCATAGGCAATTTGGAGTGGACGGAGGGACTGGTAGCCCGCTTTGTCGTACTCATCCAGATTGACCTTCGCTACAAAAAACTTCAGCTTTTGTCGAATGTAAGGCTTTAGCAGTTGGTTTGCGCCTCTAGGAATTTTGTAGCCGTTTTGGGTGAGCCAGGTTTGCAGCCCATCCGATTCCTTCGCACTCAACAGCAGAATGTCGTACTCGCCTACGGTATAACGCGCTTCAACCGTCACACCCAGCGAATCTTTGCGGACTCTGTTCTCGGCTCTCGTTGCACCTGCTGCAGAAGGAGCCGCTGGGAATGGCCGCTCGTACATCCGCTGGTCACAGGGATCTTCGTCAAAATACTCCACCAAACGCGGTGCACTGAAGGCATCCAATCGCTCGATAATTTTTGGCTCAGCCACTTTAATCTGATCCTTGCGGAGCACCACAGGGACGGGAACCACGATCGCAAAATCCTTCACTTCTCCCTGAAAGTCATTTGCCATCGTTAACACCGTGCGATTGCCTGAGTGTGCGATCGCCACCTGAGACGCCTGGTTGTAAAGTTTGGCATCAGCCTTCGCTACATAAAAGCCGCAAAACGCCCATGCACTGGGAGCAACCAACAGACAAACCAGGCAGGTGAAAAGTAAAGTAATAAAAATACGTAGGGGTTTCGTGATCATAGTTTTGAGTTTTGAGTTAGGAGTTTTGAGTGTCTGGGAGAGAAGTCAGAAGTCAGAATTCAGGAGAGTTTTGAGTATTGGATTATAGATTCTGGGCTTTAAGCACTGGCCGATAGCTGCCTAAGTTCACGAGCTTTAAGTAACAAGTGCTGTTAATGCTTGCTCCTCTGCTTTCCCTGCTTCCCCTGCTTCCTCTGCCACACTGCGCCAAACAAAGCGATCGGCGGGAAAAAGTGCATCAATCAAAATGCTCAATGGTGCCAGCGCGAAGAGTGCCCAGATGACAGCCGTTGAAAGAAAGAGGTAGTTGCGCAGGAAGAAGGTAAGTAGTGCGATCGCCATCGCCCAGAGTACCCGTCCAATGCGGGCATTAGGAATCGTACGTGGGTCGGTAATCATAAATAGAGAGAACATCAGCAGGGAACCACTCATCAAGCGATGCGCCCAGACATCCCACGTCCAGCCCAGTAAGACGTTACGAATAGCCTCCAGCACGGCGTAGCTACCCAGGAACGCTACGGTTGTGTCCCACCGTCCGACTCTCCCCACCACTAAGCCACCGCAGCTTAAGAACATCAACGCATACCATCCTTCTTCACCCCACTGACCCGGCGACACCCAGGCATCTGGTGTGAGTATGAGGGCTGCCACAATGCCAAAATTGCCGGGATTAAAGACATGTTTTCCTTTCACTCGAATGAGAAACTTGCTGGCGATCGCCATGACACACGCCAAAACCATCGTGCTGTAATGATCGGCGCGGATGAGAATGCTCAGTCCTAGCGACGTGACAAGCGCACTGGGGAGAGAGGAGAGGAAAGAGGGAGGGATGAGGGATGAAGGATGAAGGATGTAGCTTGCTTCCGCTTTGCGGTGGGATGAAGGATGAAGGCTAAAAGCTTTGAATCTTACCCACTCCCCACTCCCCACTCCCCATTCCCTACGCTTCTGCTTCCCCTGCTCTCCTCTGCCTTCTGCCTCCTGCCCTCTGCCTCCTGCCTTCTGCCTTGCGACTACCGCTTCCATCACCCACTGCGTTGTCACACACGTTGCGATCGCCACTGCAATCATGCCGGGTTTCAGCGACCAATCGCGCGTGCCCAATCCCACAACCAGAAAGAGCCCCAGGAAGAGAATTTGGTACGTGCGGGCATCCTTCCATAAACGATCGTCATGCCAGAACAGCATCGGCAGCCCTCAGTGAAGAACATTAGATGGCTGCTATTATGACCTCGCTAAAATGAAAACCCTGAATCGTTACAGTTTGAGAAACAGCGCCATCGGACTGAACATTCTCGCCACCGTCATCCAAAAACTCCGCGCCTCTGCGGTTGCTACTGCCCGATCGCCTTCTTCCATGCCTGAATTTCTTGCTGTGCCTCCGCATAAACGCTAGAGCGAGAGGGGATTTTTTGGGCAACGGCGATCGCACCGGGCACATCGTAAACCGACTGGCTCTTAGCGACCTGTAAAAGCTGGTTACTCCATTCATTAATCGCGTTGTCAGCATCTGATCGCAGCGCACTGCCAGCAGGCACCTGATCCGCCGTCCGAATAGCGTTTACCAACCCATCTGGCGACCCTGAGTTTGCTAGCTGACGAGCCGTTTGCAGGTTTTGTTCTGCCTGTGCCTGAAGCTCCTGATTACGGAGCTGACTGCGCCACTGTTTGATATCAACTTGTGCATCGGCGTAAAGCGATCGGCCTGATCCAATCTGCTCTGCTGTTCTAATTGCAGAAGACAGATCGCCCGCATTGGCAAACTCTCTCGCCCGATCGAGGAAAGGCTGGTCTTGAATCTGCTGGACTTGCCCCGTCCAGGTACGGGCTTTACCCTGAGCTTCTTTATACAAGGCTCGTCCGGGAGCAATTTGGTTGGCTTGTGCGGCGGCAGCTTGCAGAGATGTGATATCGCCCTGTGATGCAATTTGCTCTGCTTGATCTAAAATTGGACGGTCTTCAATCGTTTGAATCTGTGCTGTCCAGGTTTCAACTTGCTTCTGTACTTCGCCCCAACGGGGATTAGAGCGAGAAATGGTAGACGCTTCTGCGATCGCGGCTTGCAGATCATTAATCGTGCCCGGTTGCGAAAGAATCCGCGCTTTTTCAAGTTGAGCGATCGCTTCAATCTCAAGCTGCCAGCGAACAATGAGTTGCTGAGCTTTGCGGTAGAGCGGGCGATTGGGCTGAATACGCTGTGCTTGAGAAATGGCTTCCTCGATATCTGGCACTGTATTTAGCCAAACCTGAGATTGGGCGTTTGCCAGCACGGTTAGGTCTTTTACTTGCTCATTAAGATTGGCGACATCGGGAATTTTGCTCAGTACATTCAAGGCTCCTTGCAAATCCCGTCGATCGAGCATCGCTTGTGCGAGATCCACCATTTTCTGCCCAAACTCTCCGATCGCCTTCTGTGCTGCTTCATGCACGTAGCTCTCTGGCTTAATGGACTGAGCGAGCTTGATGGCCTCCAGGAGATTGTTCAGTCCACCGTCATCTGCCAGTCGCTGAGCCTTGCCAAGCGTGTTGCCATCCTCTCGCGAAGCCGTAATCTTATTCGTTAACTCGTTGTACTTGGTTGTTTGCCAAAAGGTGTTGTCTACGTCTAGCAAGCGCACAGCATAGGAAAACGCCTGCCGCCAGTCGAGGTTACGCAGTGCTGCTTCAGCTTTGCGGTAGAGGGTTTCTGCTTTTGACCAGATTGCCTGCCAGCGTTGCACCCGCTCTTCAACCAGCTTATAGGCAGATACTTTCGGTGAAATTCGTCGTGCGGCGGCGATCGCTTCATTCAGTTTTCCAGCATTAAAATCGGCTTCGGCAAGCTTCAAGACTTCCAGCGACCAGAGTTCTACCAGTCGATCGGCTTCATCTCGCAGCGGATGGTCTTTGGGGAGGGAATCAACCAGCGCGATCGCCTCCAGCAAATCATTAGACGTTTGCTTACTAGCGGCCAGTCGCGCACACTCAAAGCGTAACGAGGCTGAAGCCAAAGGCCAAAAAATAGCCGGACAATTGGGTAATCCTGGCAATTGGAGCAATAGCGCTAGGGCTAAAGCTCCAGTACCGACACAACCTACCCCCGTTGCCAGGAGCCAGAACTTCCAGCTATAAAGCCAGCGCAGCCATCGGCGTGGCACTTTAACAGGAGCAGAGGAAGAAATCGGTGCCGACTGATCAGCACCAGTTTGATTAGGGTTCCGAGGTTTTGGCTGCTGTGAAGGACGGGGCGGTGGTGGCGGGACAGGACGAGGGGGTAGGACAGAGCCGTTTGCCGCCATCCGAGGCTGAGGAACTGAGGTTGCTGGAGCAGGACGAGACGCTGGCTGAGGCAGTGCCCCATCGCTCCTAGTGTTTGGCGATCGCTTTAATGGTTGGCGGTCTGGTGTGCTCGAATCTCTAGTCATACTCACAAAACAAGCAGCAGTGCTGCATGGATTCCTCAAACCACATGCATAGATGCCATGCTACTCTTCAAGTCCCAAAAAGCCAAATTGATTTTCAGCCTGATAGCCGTCAACCAGCAGCCTCGTCTAACGCTAGATCGCGCAGCTTAAATCACCCGCACGTTGGGTAAAGCGAAGGTTTTCGCGATAATCGACCGGACAATCAATCACCGTAGGCACATCCTGTTCCAACGCGTCTTTGAGGATGGGAATCAAATCCAGGCACGATTCAACGCGATAGCCCTTCAAGCCCATGCTTTCGGCGAATTTGACAAAATCAGGGTTGCCAAATTTGATGAAGGCAGAACTGCCAAACTGGTTTTGCTGCTTCCATTCAATTAAGCCATAACCGCCATCGTTGAAGATCAGGGTCACGAACGGCGTGCCAACCCGCAGCGCTGTTTCTAGCTCCTGGCAGTTCATCATGAAGCCACCATCGCCTGTCACAGCAACGACCCGTCGATCGGGATGCACCAGTTTTGCCGCGATCGCGCCAGGAATTGCAATGCCCATTGCGGCAAAGCCATTAGAAATGATGCAAGTATTGGGTTGTTCGCAGTGGTAGTGCCGTGCCATCCACATCTTGTGAGCACCCACATCGGAAATCACAATGTCGTCGGGTGCCATCACTTGCCGCAGATCGTAGATCACCTTTTGGGGCTTAATGGGAAACCCATCATCTTTGGCATACTGCACGTAATCATTCCGAATATCAGTGCGTAGCTCTAGCGCGTAAGGATCTGGCTTGTTCGAGCGATCGGCACGATACAAAATTTCTCGCAGTGAATCTGAAATGTCACCAACCACCTCAGCGACGGGAATATAGCTACTATCCACTTCAGCGGGCATGGCTCCAACGTGAATGATCGGAATCGTCCCGTCAGGATTCCATTTCTTCGGGGAATATTCAATCAGGTCGTAGCCCACGCAAATGATGAGGTCGGCGCGATCGAAGCCACAGCTAATATAGTCCCGTTGCTGTAAGCCCACAGCCCACAGCGCCAGTGGATGCGTATAGCGAATGACCCCCTTGCCCATAAAGCTATTAGCAACCGGAATATTGAGTCGGGTGGCAAATTCGGTCAGCGTCTCACTTGCGTTGGCCCGAATCGCCCCATTGCCCACCAGAATCAGCGGATTTTCTGCCTGGGAAATAAATTCTGCGGCCTTTTCAATGCTATGAAATGATGCATAGGTTTTTTCTCTGTTGTCCTTTACAAGCGGTTTTCCGGGGGCAGCCATCGCCGCAATATTTTCTGGCAAATCGATATGTACGGCACCCGGTTTCTCAGCCTGGGCAATTTTGAACGCCTTTCGCACAATTTCTGGGGTGTTACTGGGACGCACGATCTGAGCATTCCACTTGGTAACAGGGGCAAACATCGCGACCAGGTCAAGGTATTGATGGGATTCAATGTGCATGCGATCGGTGCCAACCTGACCCGTAATGGCGACCAAGGGCGCACGATCGAGGTTTGCATCGGCAACGCCCGTCATTAAGTTTGTAGCACCGGGACCCAGGGTTGAAAGACAGACCCCAGGCTTGCCCGTGAGCCGTCCATACACATCTGCCATGAAAGCGGCTCCCTGCTCATGACGGGTGGTAATAAATTGAATCGACGAGTGCTTTAGCGCCTCCAGGACGTGCAGATTCTCCTCACCTGGCAATCCAAAAATGTAGCGTACGCCTTCATTTTCCAAACAGCGCACTAGCAATTCAGCCGTATTCATGTCGCCCATGCCCATTACCCCCTTCACAAAAACTAAGTATTCCCTTCATCACGTCATCATGTGGCTTCCCGCGATCGCAAAATCAAGGCCATTCCCAATCTTGCTTTGTAGAACGAACCCCCTCCCTTTCTTAGCACGATCCAGATGGTTGCCTCTTCCATTTTGTTACAAAGAACACAGTCAATAAAGGGAAAATGTTGTGCAACGCTGACATCTCCCCGCCTCAAAGCACGATATTCTGCTCCAAAGCACAGCAAATTGAGAAGCCAGTTTCCGTAGCTCCTGCTCTCAACCCTTGCCCTTCTGCCCTCTGCCTTCTAGCTAGTTCACCCACACTGTTTTAATATTCACAAACTCGTGGATGCCCTGACTGCTGAGTTCCCGCCCAAAGCCCGATCGCTTCGTGCCACCAAACGGGAGGCGTGGGTCAGACTTCACCATGCTATTGATAAACACTGAGCCAGCCTCAATTTCGCGCATCAAACGGTGTTGTTCTGCCTCATCGGTCGTCCAGGCGCTGGCTCCCAATCCAAAAGGCGTGCTGTTTGCCAGTTGAATCGCTGCATCTAGATCTTTCACCCGAAACAGCATCGCCACGGGACCAAACAGTTCGTCTTGCGCCGTAGAGCTATCCAGTGGAATCTCTGTCAGAATTGTGGGCGGATAAAAATTGCCATCCCCATCAAGAGGTTTGCCACCGACGAGCACTCGCGCTCCTTGCTGCATGGCTGTTTGTACCTGCTGATCCAGGTCTTTGAGAATGCCAGGGGTCGCTAAGGGGCCAATATCGGTATCAGGCAGCATCGGATCGCCGACTTTAAGGGCCTTGTACTGGTCAACCAGACGCGTCTCAAATTCATCGTAGATTGCGTCTGCCACAATAAACCGCTTGGCAGCAATGCACGACTGTCCGTTATTAATCATGCGGGCAGTTACGGCTGTCGCGATCGCGGTATCCAGGTCAGCGCTGGGCATCACAATAAATGGATCACTGCCCCCCAACTCCAGCACCACTTTTTTGATCTGCTTTCCGGCGGTCGCTGCCAAACTTGCGCCTGCGGGTTCGCTGCCTGTCAGCGTCGCCGCTTTCACGCGATCGTCCATCACGACTGCCGCTACTTTGTCTGCGCCAATGAGCAAGGTCTGAAACGCGCCTTCGGGAAAGCCTGCCCGCTGTAGAATATCCTCGATCGCCAGTGCCGATTGGGGCACGTTCGACGCATGTTTGAGCAGCCCCACATTGCCTGCCATCAGGGCTGGAGCCGCAAAGCGAAAGACTTGCCAGAATGGAAAGTTCCAGGGCATGACGGCTAAAACAGGACCGATCGGTTGATAGCAGACAAAGCTTTGACTGGCATCTGTTTTGATCGGCACGTCTGCAAGAAACGTCGCTGCATGCTCAGCATAAAAGCGGCAAACCAGAGCACATTTTTCGACCTCTGAAATCGCTGCTTTGAGTGGCTTACCCATCTCTAGCGTCATAGTTTTGCCAAACGCCTCTTTTTCGGCCTCTAAAATCTGCGCCGCTGCTGTAAGCCAGCGTGAGCGTTCCTCAAAATGTGTGTGGCGATACTGCTCAAAGGCATGTTGCGCTAGTTCCAACTTGTGCTCAATTTCGGCATCATTCAGCGCCTCAAACGACTTGACTAGCGTTCCACTGGCTGGATTAATTGTGGCAATTCCCATCGTTGTCCTCCATTTTAAGCATGCTCCTGATGACGGCTGGCGATATCTCGCCTCGCGATCGTTTCCAATCCATCTGGCTACCTACAAGGTCGCGGTTACAAACCTTCTATCAGTTAATAAAACCCTTCTACCAGGCAAAACGTTAGACGATTTTCCGCGAAACAATAAAATTAAACGTTTGTTAGCTGCGATTGTGGATGAAGATGAAACAACGATCGCAGAATCACTAAATTAGATTTTTGTATTCTTCTACGCAAAAAAATCGCTCCGCTCTTTTCCAGCATATCCACTCATGCTGGCTTAAAAGCGACCCCGTTAAGCGATCTTAAAAAATTAAACTAAAATTAAGATTTACGACTAAAATGGATTAGTTGAAGAGAGAAGATTGAGCATTAGCGTCTATCTATAGCTATTTATTCAGTACACGTAGTTTCTTTTGAAACTCAGACTATGCTATTTCGCAACTGTTTCTATTTAACTTGGTTTGACTTGGCTTCCTTTGCTAGAACGCATAGATTTTCGCCTCCTCAACTCGGAGCCAACACTTATGAAACAGTGCATTCTTGCCGTAGATGATAACGACGACAATTTGTTGCTTGTGACTCAAATTTTGGCTCGTCACGATCGCACCTTGTTAACCGCTCAAAGTGGTCAAACGGCACTTCGCTTGGCTCAAGCCGTGCAACCAAATTTGATTTTGCTGGATATCTTGCTGCCCGACCTTAGCGGGTTTGATGTCCTATCTCGCCTGAAGCATCATCCTGCCACTGTTGGTATTCCCGTGATTGCAGTTACGGCTCTGGCAACGGCAGAGGAGCGCCAGAAGGTGTTGCAAGCGGGATGTAGTGACTGTATTAGCAAGCCTTACCTTCTGGAAGACTTAGAGCTTGCCGTAGAATGCTGCTTGCAACAGACAGCTTTATCCTGCGCTTAAGCGGTTTCTAGCCCATCACATCTAATCTTGTAAGCTTACACATCGCGATCAATCGCCTCATGCCGTTGCACGGTAAAACCCGCTCAGCGATCGCCTTGATACTTAACGACACTAAAACGAAACGCGATCGCGCTTTGGCAAGCTCTGCATCGGCTAGCGTGGGATACTCTCCGCTCGTTCTTGTCACTACTCTTGGGCAAACACTCTTGGGCAATCTGGATCGGTTGGTCACCAGAAGCCTTAGACTGGATGATGCAGTAAATTGTGCATTCAACCCCAACCGAGCGACCCGTGCGAAAAATTGTTATTGCTGGCAACTGGAAAATGTATAAAACCCAAGCAGAGGCAATGGAGTTTCTGCAAGGGCTTATGCCTCAACTCAACGACATTGCAGACGATCGAGAAGTCGTGCTGTGCGTTCCCTACACAGCGTTAGTCAAAATGTCTCAGTTTTTGCACGGCAGCTTAGTTCGCCTTGGTGCTCAAAATGTTCACTGGGAAACGGCTGGCGCGTATACCGGAGAAGTCGCAGCGCCCATGCTGACCGAGATAGGAGTGCGCTACGTCATCATTGGGCACAGTGAGCGGCGGCAATATTTTGGTGAAACCGATGAAACCGTCAACATGCGCTTAAAAGCAGCCCAGGCGGCGGGGCTAACCCCGATTTTGTGCGTGGGTGAAACAAAGCAGCAGCGGGATATTGGTGAAACCGAATCGGTGATTTTCAGCCAGCTTGAAAATGGCCTGAAAGAAATTGATCAAACCAACCTGGTGATCGCTTACGAACCAATCTGGGCGATCGGCACCGGAGATACCTGTGCGTCTGAAGAAGCAAACCGCGTGATTGGCTTAATTCGGGGGAAACTTACGAATCCTGATGTCCCCATTCAGTACGGTGGATCTGTTAAACCCGACAACGCCGACGAAATTCTGCAACAACCCGAAATTGATGGGGCACTTGTCGGTGGGGCAAGCTTGCAGCCAGATAGTTTTGCGCGGATCGTAAACTTTTCTACCGCTCCGTAGAACTTAACCGTGTGATAAACCAACAGGGGGATTGAGTCACTAGATTCAATCCCCTTTTGCACATAGGGCCTACGTAGGAAGCCCCAAATGCTGGTGTGCAGTGGCAAAAACACTGCATACAGACTTTTGCGCCTGTAGCCTTAACCTCGTTTGCTTATAAAGTTGGTGTAAATTTAGAGCGATCGTTCAGGGTTGTAGCTTCATAGACCTGTAATTGAAGGGAGGCATCATTCAAAGCCTTCATGAAGATCGTCAACAGACATCAAAATCATCAGGAAATTAACCTACAAGTGATGTAGGTTAACCTAGCATCTGATTCAGGTCACCTATCTGACCCCAATCTTGTTCTTATAATCTGCCAAGCTGCAGAAACCGTATGCCTCTGCTGTTAGCCTGTGGCCTTTTTACAAAGCTAACTAAAGTTTGATCACGATCGCACGCTAAAGCGGTCATCAAGCAATGCACAATCCGGCGGCCAAAACCGGCGGCTAAAAGAGGACACAACGGAACTCTCCATGATGTTCTTTAGTCCTCAATGGCGGGAACACTATTAGCAAGCAGCTGACCGAAGCCTACTCTTACCCGGAGCAACTGAGACGAGCACTATGCCAGCATCTTCTTTTTACGCTGAAGCAGAATACGACGAACAGCTACATGCCCAGGGCTTTCGACCAGGCGACCCCGATGGGGATCGTATGACGGACGACTTTGCAAGCATCGAGATGGAGTACGCTGACGCAGCGAACCTCCAGCGTAGTGTTAGTCGTCGCACAACCGATCTCGTGCGCTTATACCTCCAGGAAATTGGTCGCGTTCGTTTACTCGGTCGTGATGAAGAAGTATCAGAGGCTCAACGAGTCCAACGCTACATGCGACTACTCGAAATGCGAGCAGAAGCCGCTGAAACCGCAGGTGGTCCAATTCAACTCTATGTTCAGCTTGTTGACGCGCACGATCGCCTGGCCTCTCATCTAGGTCATCGTCCCTCATTAGAGCGATGGGCTTTGGAAGGTGGCGTTGCTGTCGCTGACCTGAAACCCACGCTGGCAGAGGGAAAGCGGCACTGGGCTGAGCTGGCTGGCTTGACCATTGAAGAGTTGGATGAGATTCAAACTGAAGGCAGCAGAGCAAAAGAGCACATGATCAAGGCGAACCTACGCCTGGTTGTCTCCGTTGCTAAAAAGTATCAGAATCGCGGGCTGGAACTACTAGACCTCATCCAAGAAGGCACATTGGGACTGGAGCGTGCCGTAGAGAAATTCGATCCAACCAAAGGCTACCGGTTTAGTACCTATGCTTACTGGTGGATTCGTCAGGGTATTACACGCGCGATCGCAACCCAGAGCCGCACCATTCGCCTGCCGGTTCACATTACCGAAAAGCTGAACAAGATCAAGAAAGCTCAGCGCAAAATTTCTCAAGAAAAGGGCCGTACTGCTTCGATTGAAGACATTGCGTTAGAGCTGGAAATGACAGCACCTCAAGTGCGAGAAGTGCTTTTGCGTGTGCCACGCTCTGTTTCTTTGGAAACCAAAGTTGGTAAAGAAAAAGACACTGAACTCGGTGATCTGTTGGAAACCGATGATGTGTCGCCCGAAGATACTCTGATGCGCGAGGCACTTCGGCGTGACCTGCAACAACTCTTAGCAGACCTGACGACCCGTGAACGGGACGTGATTCAAATGCGCTTTGGCCTGGGTGATGGGCATCCCTATTCTCTAGCTGAGATTGGCCGCGCCCTTGATCTTTCCCGTGAACGCGTCCGACAAATTGAAGCCAAAGCTCTACAAAAGCTGAGGCAGCCAAAGCGCCGCAACCGCGTGCGTGACTATCTAGAGTCTCTAAGCTAACGTTCCCTCAACTCCTTGTATTCAGCCCTGGTGCCGATAAGGCGCTGGGGTTTACTTTTTGAGGGAATTGCTCTCTATGCTTGAATGGCCTCTTGTCGCATTGCCGTTCAATTGCTAGAACGTGTTACGAAGCGTTAAGTTTTCCAGGTTTTTGCATTGATCTGCTCGCGTTGCCTGCTCCTGAATTGCTGATGAGTCCACGGTTACTGCGGCCATATCCATTCTCAACAAAGCATGCTACTTGAAACCAGAATGGTTATTGTGTATCATTCTCATTAATACAGAGTTATTGAGAAGAACTCATGGCAGTCCCCTACACGGTCACTTCATTAAAAGCCGAATTGAATGAGAAGGGGTGGCGGCTTACTCCTCAGCGGGAGACAATCTTGCAAGTCTTTCAGAATTTGCCAAAGGGCAATCACCTCAGCGCCGAAGATTTGTACAACCTGCTGAAAGATGATGGTGAGGCCATTAGCCTTTCTACCATTTACCGCACGCTCAAGTTGATGGCGCGCATGGGTATTTTACGAGAGTTGGAGCTCGCTGAAGGTCACAAGCACTATGAACTCAACCAGCCCTCCTATCACCATCACCATTTGATTTGCGTTCGCTGTAACAAAACGATCGAGTTTAAGAGCGATTCCATCCTTAAAGTGGGGGTTAAAACCGCACAGAAAGAAGGCTATCACTTGCTGGATTGCCAGTTGACGATCCATGCCGTGTGCCCTGTGTGCCAGCGATCTCTGTTACCCATGTAGGCAAAGCAAGTTGGAGGTGGAAACACCATCCTAGATTTAACGGTTGATTGAGCCTAAAAATAGCGCACCTGAGCGTCTAATCTATTCGCTCGCAGCAAGGCTGCTCTGGCGTCAGCAATCCCTTTTTCGGCAAATGCTCCTGCCCAAACGTACCGACCCAGGTTAGAAGAGGTGTACACAGCATTCGGTACAATCTGTCGAACCTGCGATAACGTAGCCCCGCTTTTTGCTGGAACGACGACGACATAACGATTATTCACACCCGAAACTGGACGATCGCTGCTGGGGGGAATGTAGCCACCGTTGCCGTACGATGGGTAGCCTGGATCAACAGGTGGAACATACCCTACATTCGTGCCGTTATAAAGAGTATTGCGTGTAGCAGAACCAACAATGCCATCAGCAACAAGACCGTTAGAGGCTTGAAAGCTGCGGACAGCGCGATCGGTTGCTGGTCCAAAAATGCCATCAACCGTGACATCGTAGCCTAAGTTTCTGAGGCGTTGTTGGAGTGCACTGACGCTAGGCCCTGTGCTGCCAAGACGTAGACCACCACTGTAGCTAATGGATTGATAGGTGCTGCCCGAAACCGCATAAGCTTGGCCTCTAAGTGCTCGTTGGGTAGCGGGTCCGGCAATGCCATCGACAGTTAAGCCCCGTGATGCCTGAAAACTTCTGACGGCGCTCTCGGTGATGGTGCTGTAAACCCCTGTGGAACTGCGGTTGAAGTAGCCTGCTGCTCGCAGCCGATCCTGAAGCGTCGTAACCGATGGCCCACGATCGCCCACTTGCAGTGCTGAAGCATGCCCGGCGATCGCTAGAATTGCTGCGGGGACTAATAATTGCAGCATGAGTAAACTTAGCTGGCTGGACAACTGCTTTACGTTCAATTGATCCAACGGCAAGGTTAGTTCAGTCGCTTCGGGATCTTCGTAGGCACAAGCAGTATGCAGATAGGCAAAAGTTTCCATAGGTTCCCCACAGCGGTTAGTTAGCAAGTCTACAAACTTGAGGTTAAGCGTTAACCTTAACCAAAATCTTAGCTTTATTAATCCCTAAAGGGAAGTATTAGCGAAAACTTGTGGATGTAATGGTTCAATTTTCGTGAGGATTGCTGCGCTTATTAACCGTCATCCTATAGTTTGAACTTCCAACTATTGCTTGAAGTCTTTGGGTGGGTGTCGTTAGGTTATAGCAACCATGCTTTCTCGTTGCCCGTTGCTGATAGTTTGCTATGCTCCGTCGACAATGCGTCAGCACCTGAGCAACGCCTTGAGCAGAGAGGGATACATATTCTTCACCCAGATGCTACTAGCTTTAGAGGGAAACAAGCTAATTAAAGAAAGCGATCGTGATGGCTTAAGCATACGCTGTTCATACTGCTTTATTGGGCGATCGTCATGTATGTTCTACCTAACAATGGGTAAGAGAAAGCGGGATTGATTGGTAACAAAAGCAGTTTCAAAGGCATTCTGAACGCTGTTTGTGCAAGGCTTGAAGCCCGATCGCCTCAATGGTTAACGCTTTGGACGCACAGGTTAGCGTCCTTTGATACCCGTTGCTGTTGATTGCTTTGAAGGTCACGATGGGAAGCGTGATCGATCTCTGATGTTAGCCAGTTGGAGAAGCAGCAATAGTGGTTGGCGGAAATAATTGATCTAGCGTTAGTGTTTCAGTGATTCAGGCTCCGCTTCACAGGGCAAGCAGCTAGTAGTCTAGAGCGTAAGTTCGGCTACTCTTTTTAGGCCGTGAGCGCCTTTCCTTTATAAGTCTATTGAAAGGGTTCTCACAAGCTAGCGTAAATAAGTGCACCACTTGTTCCAGGCTAAAGGTGGCAGGGGCACCCGTGCGTGCGGCATCTTGCAAGCGTGCCACGACCACCACCTCTTTTGCCGCCAACGCCAACCAGCGGTTGCGCCAGAACCGCGCCATGTCACGACTGATCTTAAGTTCACGGGCGATTTCCCGATGATGGCGTCCAGCGTCTGCTAAGAGAATGATCGAGGCTCTGATAGCCAGTTGTTAAGGGGTGCTATGGCGATAATTTTTATAACGCCGTTGAGGATTTGCTGAAGACGATCGCGGTTCAGTTTGAAAATCAGGTGACGGATTCCTCTCGGTGGCACCAACTGATTTTGCAGCGGATGACTCAGGCGATCGCGGGGGTAAGACCAGCTTTTTTGTCTCAGAGCAGTTTTGAAGCGCTGAATGCTTTACGAGGCTTTCGGCATTTCTTTCGCTATGCGTATGGGGTGCCGATTGAGTACGACCAGCTCATTGTCAATTTGAACCGAGCAAGAGATGTATTGCCGCTGTTGGAACAGGATGTGGAACGGTTTCTGCAACAGTTGCAATCGAGAGAAGGGGGTCGTTTGTAAGTGGCAGACAAAGAATCAACCCTTGCTCGGTGTTTCTCCTGATCTTTTAACGAAACGTTGTACAGCGTAAGAGGATGCTTACCGCTACAGGTCTTTGCAACGATCGCACTCTAATTTGTTTTGACACCAACGTTTAATTGTCAAGTTTAACCAAGCGAATGTCTTAATTCGTCCTTCACGCCAAGAAGCTTTATGCGACTGAAACTCCCCCCCTTTGTCCGTACTCTGCTCAAAAACCTGATCAAAGCCACTGGTTTCTGGAAAGATAATCGGCTGATTCTTCAGGGGCTGCAACATTTTCCGCATCTGGCGTTGCTGGCAGGCCTCTTCCCGCTACTGGCTGCCGTTTTTGAAGGGTTTGGCATTGGCTTTCTGTTTGGCTTTTTGCAAACGTTGGTGAGCGGCAACGGGAAGGTGTTTCACACCGGGATTGGCTGGTTTGATGTCTGGGTTTTAGGCGTGAATACCTCTAGCCTGAGCCAGCTTTGCCGCATCTCGCTGCTCATTTTGCTGTCTACCTGGATTCGCGCGCTGTTTAACTATCTGTCGGCTATTTATACAGAGTTGACCAAACTATCGCTGCTCGATCGGCTACGGCAGCAAATCTTTGAGCAGCTGACGGGGATGGGGTTAAAGTTTTTTAGCCAATCGAAAGCGGGTGAAATTACAAACACGATTACCAATGAGATTAGTAATTTACAGGTTGCGATCGGTACGTTCAGCTTTTTTATCTCCAAGGGACTGGTGCTGCTGGTGTATGTGGGCGCATTGATGCGCATCTCCTGGCAACTGACCCTGGCATCATTCTTGCTCTTTAGCCTCATGATTGTGGGGTTATCTAGCTTCAATCGACGGGTGCGGGAAGCGAGCTTTCCTGTCTCTGTTGCCAATGGTCAGTTTACGTCCAGGGCGGTGGAACTGGTCAACAGTATGCGCACAGTGCAGGCATACGCTACGCGCGACTTTGAGCGGCGGCGCTTTTATCAGGCCAGCGCTGAAATTGTGAAGATGTCGTATCGATCCAATATAAGAGTGGCGCTGATTCGACCGCTGGCAGAAGGACTGGCAACCACCATTTTGATCGGGATGATTATTGTGGGGATGACGGTATTTGTGGCGAATGGCACCCTACAGGTGGCCTCGCTGCTGACGTTTTTGTTTGTGTTATTTCGCCTGGTGCCTGCGATTCAAGAACTCAATGGCTGTATGGCAACGATTACGGCTCTACAGGGATCGATTACCAATGTTGAGGCGTTGCTCAGGCAGGATGATAAACCGTATTTAACGAATGGGTCTACGGTGTTTACGGGGCTGAAGCAGGCGATCGAGTTTGTGTCGGTGGACTTTGGCTATGAGCCGACTGACCTGATTTTGCAGAATGTTACGTTGACGATTCCAAAAGGGCAAACCGTGGCACTGGTGGGCGCGTCGGGAGCTGGCAAGAGTACGCTGGCAGATCTCATTCCGCGTTTTTATGACCCAGTCCAGGGCATAATCCGGTTTGATGGTAAGGATTTGCGCGACTACGATATCACGTCGGTACGGCGACGGATGGCGATCGTCAGCCAGGACACGTTTATCTTTAATGCAACAGTGCGCGAAAACATTGCCTATGGCTCTGAAGATGCAGACGATCGCGCAATTTTAGAGGCCGCGCGACAGGCAAATGCGCTGGATTTTATTCAGGAAATGCTGGAAGGCTTGGATACGCAACTGGGCGATCGCGGTGTGCGCTTATCGGGTGGACAGCGACAACGGATTGCAATCGCGCGGGCTTTACTCAGAAATCCCGAAATCTTGATTTTGGATGAGGCAACGAGTGCATTAGATTCGGTTTCGGAACGGTTGATCCAGGCATCGTTGGAACAATTAGCGGTTGGTCGTACGGTGATTGCGATCGCGCATCGGCTATCGACGATCGCGAATGCCGATAAGGTTGTGGTGATGGAACGAGGCCAGGTAGTGGAGCAAGGCACGTACCAGGAGTTGCTGGCACTGCGCGGCAAACTTTGGAATTATCACCAGATGCAAAGCAATGCGTCGTTAAAGCCGTCTTAAAACTGATTAGGCTTGCGAACTTTTTGGAACAGTTGGTAAGTAAGGACGTGATCGATTCTTAGGATCGTGAATTAAATAACCTGTAAATTTAAGATTTTGTAGGGACACGGCAATGCCATGTCCCTACGCAGAGAGTCGCAAAAGTGATTCTGGGTAGATTTTCTGGCTTGCCGTTGCCACACTACGGTTGACGATGTCTATATAAAGCAACGAAGAAGGATGCAGGTTTATCGGTATTCATCCTGATTCTGCGACGAACTGCTTGTACAACCTAAAAGACACAGGACATCGTACTTAACACGTTAGCTTGACGAGGCTTTCTGCTTGAGTGATACGGCCATTTACCTTAAAAGCTTGAGTAAGAAATATATGCTGAGGCACCCGCAGGGAAAGAGCAATTATACAGTTATAAATCATTAGACAGAGTGCAATTATTCATTTTTGGTTTCATCTAAAATAGTAAGGAAGAATTCTATGAGAGTTGCTGTAGTATCTGGCTTTTTACCCTCTAAGCATAACCTAAAAGGTCCTACTGCTCTTCCCTATCAGCTCTTGAAATATGCACCAAATAACGTAGAAATTGACTTATACTATTTTCCTCTATGGTATGAAGTAGAAACACCTGAGAGCGTTTTGATGGAAGATCTACACAGCCTACCTCTCAAGAATATTTATACGGTAACCCGCCCGAATCATTTTGTTCAAAATTATGTTAATTGGCGTAATAGAAGGCAAGGGCTACCGGGAGGGCTCAATTTGTTCCCGGTCAACCAAACAATTGTCAACAAGATTAATTTGTCAAAACCAGAGCTAGTATGGCTATACCCTCACTGGCTTGTTAATTGGATTGACCATATAAACTCTCATAAAATTGTTGTTTCAGGTATGGACTCAAGCGTCTTACATACTGAACGTCTAATAAGATATGGTAAATGGCAGACGGCTGATGAAGTTTCCTGGGCAGTCCATGCACTGCGTGAAAACACAAAACTTGAAGCAATGCTTGGATTGAAACCCGTAAAAGTTCATATGGTGGGAATTAACGATGTAAAAAAGTATGCTTTTGTATCTGGACAAGTGGAGCAAGCATTTTATTCACCACATCCACATTATGACTATTTATCAATTAAATCTACTCTAACTAGAAGTGAAAAGAAAGTTACTGTTCTTTTTTCAGGAGGCGGCGACAACGTCTATGTTGGAAACCATCTTAAACATGTAATCAATTCATTAGTAGATGCTGCTGAAATTTTATCCTCTCGTTTTAATTTTCTATTTATTGGCTCTAACTACAAACAATATGTCGATAGCTTATTAAGCGTGGGCTACTCTGTAGACTTTATCAACTGGGTTGATGATTACTCCAAAGCCTTATCAGAAGCCTTAATTCAAATCTTTCCAATTGCGGTTGGATCTGGAACAAAAGGTAAGGTACTACAGGCTTTTGCGAGTGGGCTTTTGGCAATTGGCTCAGATATTGCTTTTGAAAATATTAGTGTTATTCCTGGTAAAGATTGCCTCCAATATCATAATCCAGAAGACGTCTCTTCGCTCTTAATAAAAGTTTTGAATGATTTGCCGTTCTATGAAAAAATGGCAGCTTCAGGAGCTCAAAAGGTTAGAGAAAAACACGCTCCTGAGTATACTTCAAAAATATTTTGGGAAAAGATTCTTCAAGATTAGAATCTACACAATTAATTTTTAATCTTCTAAGCTACTCCAAACAAATTGATTCTCAAAATATATTTGAAATGATTATTATTTCTCTTTTTGAAGGGTTGGGCAATCAAATGTTTCAATATGCAGCAGGAAGATATTTAGCTGAGAAACACTCAACAATACTCAAGCTAGATTTATCATCTTTTGAATCAAGCGAACAGCGTAAATATAGCTTACATTGCTTTAACATACAAGAAAATTTGGCAACACAGGATGAGATTAATACGTTACTAAAGCATCCAAGAAATAAAGCTGAGAGATTGCTTGAAAAGGTTAACAGGAAAATTGGAGGTAAAAGTCAAGTAAGTAAAAGTCTTATTCAAGAGAAGTTTTTTCATTTTGATCCATACATTTTAGAGGTGCCTAACAACAGCTATCTACACGGGTTTTGGCAGTCTGAAAAGTACTTTTACAAAATTAGAGACATCCTGCTAAACGAATTTTCGATTAAATATCCTCAGAATAATCAGAACAAAGCACTGACTGAGAAAATCAAGCTTCATGATTCCGTTTCATTACATATCAGGCGAGGCGATTATATTCAGAATAAAACAGCCAATCAATTTCACGGAATTTGCTGTTTAGATTATTATAAACGCTGCGTCAATTATATAAAGGAAAAAATTGTTGATCCTCACTTTTTCATCTTCTCGGATGATCCTGACTGGGTCAAAGAAAATTTGAATTTAAATCTGCCAATGACCATTGTTGATAGCAATAATGGCTTGAGAAGCTATGAGGATTTACGATTAATGAGTGAGTGTAAGCATAACATTATTGCTAATAGTAGTTTTAGCTGGTGGGGGGCGTGGCTTAATTCTCACCCTGAAAAAATAGTTTGTGCACCAGCGCAGTGGTTTAAAGATAAATCTACAGGTACAAGGTATACACTTCCTCAAGGTTTAATACCATGGTATAAGGATGAATTTGTTGATACGAAAGACTTACTGCCTGAAGATTGGATAAAGCTCTAAATTATGTGTTTGAGGCTCTTAGACTTGATTTATAAAAATTCGACTGCCAATTGGATCTGCACTAGAGAGCTTTAAAGTACCAAAGATATAAATACTGGTTCAAAGGATTTTCGTAATGTCTGCCTTAAGAGTTTAACTGAGAAAAATTTTCGAGTACTTAACTTAAATGAATGAGAAACAGCTTTACAGAGCAATGATTTTACCAAACCCAGAAGGAACATTAAGACCACAATCAACGGTGGGGCATACGGTGATTGCGATCGCCCATCGTCTCTCAATTATTGCTAAGGCCACTAAGGTGGTGATGGCGCAGGGACAAATTGTGGAACAGAACACTTACCAGAACTGTTAGCCCAGCACGATAAGTTCTAGAACTATCACCAGATGCATCATGAAGTGGGCCAGTCTAGTTTGCCAGTACTCTGGGCCGATGAAATGAACCCAAATCGTTGGCAATGTGAAGGTGTGATCAGGAAAAAGTAATTGCTCTAACTCTTTCCTGATCAGATAATAAATGGCCCGTAAAAAGGGTAGTAAATTAAATCGTTTGAATGGCTGTACAAGGTCTCAATAACTTATTAGTTGGGTAAGGCGAGAGCAAGACCCAACAGCAAAAAGAGCCTGGATCTGGTAGTTTGTCTGGATTGAGAGATAATTTGCCTTTTGTAGTCAACCTTACGGGGAACGCATTTTATGCCAAAAGTATCTGTCGTTATTCCCGCTTATAATGCGATGCAGTATCTTGAGGCAACTCTAGAAAGTGTCTTGAAGCAAACGTTTACTGATTTTGAAGTTTTAATCATCAATGATGGAAGCAAGGATCATATTGTAGAGTGGTTCAGCCAAATTAAAGATAACCGGGTAAAACTCATATCCCAGCATAATCAAGGATTGTCAAGGGCGAGAAACACAGGCATTACTAACGCACAGGGTGAGTATATTGCCTTTCTAGATGCAGATGATCTTTGGGAGCCATCCAAGTTAGAGAAGCAAGTTCAATATCTTGATAGTCATGCTGATGTAGGTATGGTAAGCACCAAAGTTGTAGAGATTGATGAAAAAGGGGAAGTGCTCGCAGAAGTAAAAGTACCAGAAACGGAAAAAATTTCATTAGAAGACTTGCTTCTTTCAAATCCTATACTATGTGGCAGCACACCACTTGTACGTCATGAATGTTTTGATAAAGTCGGAGTTTTTGATCCTAGCTTAAGTTCTGCTGCAGACTGGGATATGTGGATTAGAATTGCTCTTCGCTATTCGGTTTCTGCTGTTACAGAAGCTCTTGTAAAATACCGAAGACATTCAACTAGCATGTCTAGAGATTGTACAAAAATGGCGTTTGACGTGGAGCGAATAGTAGAAAAAGGGCGCTCCCTTATACCTTTTTATCAACATTCTCTTTTACGCAAAGCTTATAGTGCTTTTGCTCTTCAAGCAACTTGGGAAAAGCTAGATGAAAGCCATTACCGCGAGGCATTCTTTTTCTCAAAAAAAGCTTTTAGAAACAGTCCTGGAATTTTATTCTATTGGCCTTTCGTTCATGCCAATCTCATTATCGTCTCGAAAAGTATTTTGCCCGCTTCATTTTATAAGACCTTGCTTAAAGTTTTACACATGGTTAAGGTAAAATCAGTAGCTTCTTAATGTTAGGAGACTAAAATATCAGCATCCATCTTTGAGTAGAGTACGTGATTTGTTTAAATGTAACGCTTGTCAGTAATCTTTCTTGATGAGCAAACAATGGTTCATGTCAATAAATTTCAAACTTGTTCTTTCACTTGACTGTAGCCGATTCAGATCACCCTTAAATTAACAGAAAACATATGCGTTTCTTACTTAGTGTTATTATTTGTACTCATAATCCCAAGCGTCATTACCTCTCTAAAGTATTAGAGTCACTTCAGTTTCAGACTTTATCCCATGATGTCTGGGAACTACTGCTCATTGACAATGCCAGCCAAACGCCGTTAAACGCTGAAATTGATTTATCCTGGCACCCAAATGCCCGACATATCCGTGAAGACCAACTTGGACTCACTCCAGCTCGGCTACGAGGCATTCATGAATCTACTGCCGATACTTTAGTCTTTGTAGATGATGACAACATCTTAGAGCCTGACTATTTAGAAGCAGCCCTCATCATCAGCAAAGACTGGGCAAAGATTGGTGCCTGGAGTGGTCAAGTGAAACCCGTCTTTGAACAACAGCCACCAGACTGGACAAAACTTTATTGGACTAACTTGGCAATTAGGGAATTTGACCAAGACCGTTGGTCGAATCTTCCTAATCATGCAGAAGCCATACCTTGTGGCGCAGGGCTGTGTATGCGTAGAGCTGTAGCATTAAAATATGCCGAGATGGTTAAAAACGACCCTAAGCGAGCAGGAATGGATCGAAAAGGGAAGCTTTTAACCTCGGGTGGCGATACCGATATGGCTTTAACAGCTTGCGATATGGGTCTGGGCATGGGGCAATTTACGGCACTGAAATTACATCACATCATGCCAGCCCAACGCTTACAAGAAGATTACCTACTGCGTTTAGAGGAAGGTCTAAACTACTCAGGAATAGTTTTAAGATACCTGCGGGGGGAAGTGCCCTCAGTTTCCTGGAGTAGACAAGCCGTTTTGTTCTGCAAACGATACCTGATGGATGCTAGAACTCGGCGGTTCCATGATGCTGCTCAGAGAGGCATTCGACTAGCTCTGAGAGAAATAGCCAGACAAGCATAGTTGAATTTGGTGAGGATCACTTTGGCGACTGAAGGCCTGGTTACACGAGCAAAAGAGCAGCTATGCATGAATCGTAATAACCTGCCGAGGCCAATTGTAACGCTCTTACGCTTCAGTCATCCGTGTCGGCAACCTTTGTTGCCTGTAGTCGCGATTCTAACCGCAGTTCGTGGTAGGTGTCGTTAACTGCAAGCTTGGCTAGGGCGCGTCATCAATTAAACCCCGAAACCTTTGGTATCAGCAGTTTCGCGCCCGTTCCAACCCATGAGGCTAGGAGCTGAAACCCTTGCTAGAAGCAAGGCGTAGTCGTAATTGATGGCAGCCCCTAGCTTAGGACTCGCGCCTTCACATTGCACCTGGTGTTCTCTTACTCCCTCTTCAGTGTGCCAGTGTGATGGGCATCTCGCTGATGAGGGGTTGCCTATGCTCCGGTAAAAGCACTTGCCTGTGGCGTTCCTGCGATCGTCACTGAGAATAGCGGCATGGAAGAGTATAGCCGCCGGGTGTCAACGGTTGTGTAGTCCCCACTGGAAACGGGGAAGCCTTGCTCGGAAAGGTTGAAGCCTGCAGCACGTTCCTGTTTATCCTGAATAGCTGATCATTCCAATCGTTAATGCGGGCGGCTGTTCGCGTAACCCTCTCGTAGAGTTACAGCCGCTTTCACCTGAATTGAGCACAAATTATAGGATGGGTGCAGCCCTGCAGCAGTCAAAAAACGCGGAGCAAGTACTTTGCACTGACAGCTTGTTCACGTTGGTGTGGCTTATTCAAGCAAACATTGCTGTAAAGACGGGGTAGCGCGAACGCTGAGTGTTTAACAATACAAGCTATGCCTCGTCAAACAGCCTCTTGACCCGAACATTATTTATCTAAAGATTAGAGTCACCCCTGGCTAAGCCTCGCTCAGGGCAAGACGTATACTTCTTCAAATGTCTGACGTTGCACGATCGTGTCACTGTGGCTCTGGTATTTAAAGTTACAGAGAGCTAGTTTTTCAAGCAACTATTGAAAACAGAACATCTAGCAGAAAACGTTAAAATTGCTTTCTACAGTGAAATAAAACTGCACTGCCACTTTAGCTTAGCCAGCAGAGAAAATTTTAAAAATTGGAGTTTAAACTACCAATTTATACTGCTAAAGGTGAGTCGAGCTAAACATTTGATTATAGAATATAGCCTCTGGTATCTAAGAGGGCCGACGGCATAACCTCTGCTGTCACTGGATTTGAAGCTGATGATCGAAATGATGAAACCGAAGAAGAATAGCAATAGGATTAAAAATATCCTGATTTGACAAGCTCGTCTAGTAAATGACAAAGAAGGATGTGCCTCCTGCTTTTCTGTCACTGTAATCAAGCAAATTTAAGTGAGTAGAGCAATGATTGGTTGAGCTAGAAGCGCTTGGAAAACGTTCGTGATTACAACCTGGGCAACATTACACGCCCATTTTTGATAGTGGCTGATTCTGGCAACATGACGGTAACGGAGTGAAAGATGGCTTCGAATTACGCCCTTAGCAGGATTGCTATTCCTGAGCAGTAAGCTTGAAAACATTGTCGAAAGGAATTGAAATTATTTCCGGGCGAGTGTAGCTTTTAACATTCACAAAAGCAATAGCTCAACGCCTGCTGACATTGCCTGCTGCGGCTCACGGGCTTTGCAGTTTGTTCAATCTACGCTTGTGTTCGAATAGGCATTGCTGAAAACTAGAACCCAAATACTCTGTTAACTCTATGGTTTCCTTGGCTAGAAAAGTAAAAAACAGATTGTTTGGCTCACAAGCATTGGAGCCTCCTAAGAAGTGGATGCCCTCAAAGACCTATGCTGAGCAGTTTAACGCGACCTGGCACCAAGTCTATAAGAGTACTGACATCCATCAAAAAGCGCCGATTTATTATGGGTCACCCTCTCAAAAATACCAGGTCGCTTTTGAATCCCAGCTATGCAGGGCGTATCCTGAACTTGGTGTGCTTGAACTCAAGCAGGGCCACCTTGTTGGTTCAGATGGATGGATCATTAGCCAGGAAGGCTATCTCTTGCCTGAACATTCATGGCATGGGTTAGACGTCGATAAAATTACGATCGCTCGAAATTGGGCTAAAACCAAGCATTCAAACTTAGTCTACTTATCTCTAGCAAGCACTTGGTCTCATACCAATTACGGCCATTTTTTGCTGGATGCGCTTCCTCGATTACATCTATTTCAAGAAGCTGGGTTTTCACTTAAGGATGTAGATAAAATATACTGCCCTTTACCCAAATCATCTGGGTCAAGAAAACTACTTGAGAAGCTTGGAGTTCCAGTGGAGAAATGTATTCTGAGCGCTTTTTCAAACTATGAGGGCATTCAAGCCAATGTGCTCATAGCCCCTAGTTTTCCTGGGCTTAAGAGGAACTACCCTGAATGGGTTGCAAATTTTCTCCGTACATTAGTCAACCAGCCCTTACCTTCTCAAAACCGTAGGTTATACATCACCAGGGGAACAGGTTCTCGAAAACCAATTAACGAAAATGAGTTGATTGACGTTTTGTCTAAGTACAGTTTTGAGATTTATGATCCTTCCCAGCAAACTGATTCTCAGAATAACTTTGCTGAAGCAGCAGTTATTGTTGGTGCGCATGGTGCTGGCTTATCAGATCTTGTGTTCTGCCAACCGGGTACAAAAGTTCTTGAGCTTATTCCTTCAGATCATGTTTTCACTTACTACTTTTCTATTTCAGAAGCAGCCAAGCTTCAGTACGGTTGCCTTATCTGCCCTAGCTTAGAAGAGCGATCGCCTTCAAGCTTTGGACCTAGCCCGTTTGACTTTCACGTTAACCTACAGGAATTTGAAGCAGCCCTTGACGCAATGCTGACAAATTCATAGACGCACGAGCAGATATCTTTTTTCTGATGGAAGAAGCAGCAAAGCATTTAACGGAGTAAAAACGTGAGCTTGATATTATTTTTGGAATTAATCAAGATGTATGTTCTGTTGTTAGCGAAGGCATCATCCAGTTAAACAATGATGCTTATTAAAAGGTTTTATAACCTTGCGAATGCTACGAATTTGATCGCATGACATTGGCGAGTTAGTTGACTGATAAATCTTTTTCATAGGTTGTCTTGAACAACGGGAACCTAGCACTGGCTTGATTTTGTTGGGTTATGCTGATGTCAACTCAATCCAAGTAAGAATCAAAGTTGTATGTTTTTTGTCAGCCAATCAGTCTTGAAAAGTATAAGTTTGGACTAAAATACCGCCCTTTCTAAGAACGATTAGGAGCAGAATATGACAGGTTTAGGCAAGCAATATTCGATGAATTTGAAGCAAGAACTACACAAAGCACTTTCACCTCTAGAACCATTTCAAACATGTGCTTTTCTAGATTATCCAAATCATCAAAATGTTGGTGATCACTTAATTTGGCTAGGTGGATTATCCTATCTTACAGACACCTTAAAGGTGGAGATTAAATATTCGTCGTCAGTAGTTGATTTCTCGGCCGAGGAAATGGAAAAGGCAATTGGTGATGCTCCAATAATTTTGCACGGTGGTGGAAATTTAGGAGATTTATGGCCAAGATACCAAAAGTTCCGAGAAGAAATCATTGTTCGCTATCCAAAGCAGCCAATTATAATATTTCCACAAGCTATATTTTTTCAGGACAAAGCCAATCTGGAGACAGCCGCTAAAGCTTTTAATTCCCATCCCAACCTCACTGTCATAACGCGAGATCAATACAGCTACAATCTCGCATTAAACAATTTTTACAACTGTAAAAACATATTGGCTCCCGATATGGCGTTTCAATTAGCTGAGATGCCAGGCATCAAGGCAGCGCCTGAAAGTAACCAAAGTATTCTTTATCAATGTAGAGGTGATCATGAACTTAACGAAGACCTTACTCCGTCATCAATTTCTCTGCCTCATCTAGTTTCTGAAGATTGGACGTCTTTCAAAGAGAAATCTTATCCGCCATCTTTATCAGTTCCAGGTGTCAGCAGAATTTTTTCTGACGCTTGGAAACAGGGAGAAATAGTTCCTATTCAATGGACATCTCAAAGGATATGGAAGTATTTCCATCCTTATGCTGCAAATTTTAAGACTTTACCGCTTTCTCAAAATCATTTGGAATCACTGCGGTACATGCATCATGGTGTCTATCAATTCAGGAAACATCGTCTTGTAATTACAACGCGCCTACATGGTCATATCCTTTGTGTATTGATGGGAATCCCTCATGTAGTTATTCCGAACTCTTACCATAAAATTAGGTCCTTCTACGAAACTTGGACGTATCGAGTTCCTTTTTGTAAGCTGATCGATCATCCTTCGCAGGTGAAGACAGCAGCAGAAAGCCTATTGGATGCTTACTACCACAAAAAAACTGCATGAGGCTTGCGACGAACCCTAGTCAAACTTTAATGCCCTAAGTGCTGGTAACAATCCATGAAGAATCACACATTAAGCCCTTCAAAGATTTCAGTCATTATTCCTGCCTACAATGCAGCAAAATTCTTACCTGCAACCTTAGACAGTGTATTAAGCCAGAATTATCAGCCTTTAGAAGTGATCATTGTTGATGATGGTTCTAAAGATGAAACCGCAGTTGTTGCAAGCCGTTATTTGAATGATGAGAGAGTTCATTATTTGCATCAAGAAAATGGAGGCTTGCCCGTTGCTCGTAACACAGGTATTAAGGCTGCGACGGGTGAAGCTATTATGTTTGTTGACTCAGATGATTTGCTACCAGAAGGCGCAGTTTCCACTTTGGCTAATGAGTTAAGCATGGTAGGAGATGAGTACTGTGCTGTACATGGTGAAATGGAGCATTTTGACAGTGAAACTCGTGCCATCTTGAAGCGAACAGACTATAAAGCCGTTTCGAGGAGCCGACGAAAGTTACTCAACACAAGAGCCAATTTCTTGCTGACCTGTTTAATTCGTAAAGCAGCGATTGAAAAGTCAGGTTTATTTCATTCAGAAATGCAAAGTGCTTCTGAAGATATTGATTTTATTTTCAGATTATCAAAAGTAGGGCGATTCAAAGCGGTTGATGCGGTTGTTTATCGATACCGAAGACATACCGAATCCAAAACCCATAACTTCACGCCTGAGTATGCTGCTTCCGTAACAAACGAGCATCGTTTAATGCTGAAACGAGTTCTTAAGGGCGAAAGTCTTTTAATGCGAATTGAAGCATGGGCAACTTATTACTTCTGGGCAGGAGTTGATTTCCATCGACATGATCGGTTTAAGGCACAACGCCTCTGGGCGATTGCTTTTGCTTTAAACCCTTTTAATATTGAGCCTCTTTTTTTGATTCGAGCGAGTCTGCTCAACAAGCTTGAATAATACAACAGCTCAGAGTTCCTGTACCCGATCGTTCAAGAGGTGTAGAAGTAAAATTGGCTCTTGCTTACACTGCTACTTAGAGCAGCGGGAGTGTTAGGTTTCGTGCTGCAACCAAATCTATCCAGGTTCTTAACCCGACAACCTTTGTTCATACAGCTTTGTCAGTGCAATCAAATTGCGTAGCGTGAGTTAGGCAACGCCGTAGAACACGTTCTGCTGGGCGATCGGTGCATTATGCTGCCGCTTTTCTTGAATGGCAAAGCCTATACACCACCCTATACTCAGGTCAGATCTTTGATTGCCAGGTTAATCTTTAGTCCACGTGCCTGCGTTGCTGTTGCTCTCTGCTTCGATTTAAAGTGCACAGAAACACCAGGCAAAAGCGATTAAGCCGAGTGTTTCTGCGTAAGAGTGGCAAGAGAGGAAACGGTTCGATATTGATTCTCGAACCGTTTCCGTCTATGCGTCTACCTTAGCCTCAGCTGCCGCTTTACGCTTCCGCCAAACACCAACGCCCATTGCAAGCAACCCAGGCAACAGCGCCGGAGTTGGAATGGCTTGATAGGCAAGATTGTCTACCTGAAACGCATTACCGGAAGCAGGCGTTCTAGTCAGATCGATCCGATTGAAGATCTCACTATTGTTGGTCACAAAGAAGTTGAAATAGTTTCCTCCGCCAGAAAGAGCGTCTAGAGTTGCCCCAGTGATGGTCTGGATCAACGTATTTCCAGAGAAAAACGAGATCGATTCGTTGCCTCTTGGGTTCTGCCAGTTAAGCCCCAGATAGCCCATACCGCGTGGATCTCCAAAGACAAAGCTGACGGTTCCTCTATTACTAGCACCGAGACCGTTGTCACCAATTCTGAGAAAATTTCCTTGAAAAGTGGCGACGCCATCAGTGTTTTGAATTTTGGCACCACCATTGGGACCACCCGGTCCAATTGATGTTGGAGCCGTTGGAACAGGGTTTGGGCCAGCTGGTGGACCGTCTTGTAACCCATCAAAATCAATGACTGTAGGCGCTGGCAAGGGCGCGTTAATGCCGGGCAGCGGGCTGGTTCCAGTCGTTCTGGTAATTAAGAAGGCTTGAGCTGAGCCTGACACTGCCAGCATTCCGGTTGACAAAGCAACCGTTGCGGCAACAGCAGCCCAGGTTTTTTGAAAAGTGAAGTTCATAGGAGTACCTAGCGAATAGACTGTTTAGACTGTGGTGAGACACAGCATTGAAAGACCCGCTGCTTGCCGAACAACCAGGGCAGCGGTCATGGCAGTGCACTATCGGCAGACTACTGAACACCCTTTGAACAACAAAGTGGAGCGCTGTAGGCACGCTCCTACTGGCAGCTCCACTTATTACCTATTGATTCTAAGTACGTTTACACAAACTGGCACCCATTCTTACAGTGGTTCACCGATAGTTTATAAAATTTGGATCGTTTTATAGCAGTTGTCACATGGGTTAGCCACCGTGCGTAAAGCCTTATGCCATACCAGAAACCTGGGGCAAGTGCTTTGTACTGATAGCTTGCTCGCGTGCGTGAGCGAGACGTTCACACTTCCTGGTGTGGCTAATTCAAACTTGCCCATTCAAACTTGCCCCTGACTCCCTCTATTTTGTAGTGTGCTTCCCGCAGGGTATGCCCGATCGAGCAGGGAGACTTTAAACTTTGGCACTCGCAGGATTGGGATTTGGGGCACGTTTCAGTTGATCTCGCGTCAGTCCTATCGGTACAGCCGGTTTCATTTGCATTCACCACATCCGCTACCCTACACTCTCCACCCGTCTTGATCGAGCTCTGGCTTACTCGCTTGAGAACGACTGTAAGTCCGATTGATCAATGTTGTAGGGTGCTTACCCTGCTCTTGCTGAGTGTTGTGCCAGGGCTAAACAAGGCAGAAATGATGGGCAGCAACGCGTTTTTGATGCGCGATCGTCCCAAGACTTACGGATACCTGTATGAAGTGGCTGAAGAATGGAGCAACGGACTCGATTGCCCTGTGCTTTATCGCGGTGGTGACTCAAGTTAGCACATTACCCTTACATCACGATTAAAGAGATAATGCCAAATTTACCCACTACCAATGCAACTAAAGCGATCGCGTGTAACGCTTCCTATGGCAGTGGTGGTTTGGGTCAACACTTTACCCAAATTATTGAAGCCGCTCGTCAGCAAAACACGCTTGTTCGTTACTACAGTTCTGGCATTCAGCCAAATGATCCGGCTGGTCAGCTAATTACAGTACCAATCCTCAATAGCCTTCCCTATACTCCTTTACGCTATAGCCCCGGTTGGATCAATTATTTAGGAGGCGAACTATTCGATCGTGCGGTTGCTGCTCACCTCACCTCCACCGAGGCTTTTGAAGGGTTTGGTGGGCAATCACTCCATTGCTTTCGACGTGCACGACAACTGGGCTGTGAGGTTTTGCACTTGCAAGCGGCCAATAGCCACGTTAACCACGTCATGCGGCAGCACAGCAAAGCCCTTCAGCGGTTTGGTATTGAATCCACCTGGCTCAATCAGACTCAATGCCAAAAGACACTCCGTGAATACCAACTGGCAGACATCATTCATGTTGCATCGGAGTATACTCGACAGACCTTTTTAGCCGAAGGTTTTCCGGCTGAGAACCTGCAACGGCTTGAACTCACGGTTCACCCTCGTTTTATTCCACCTGTAAAACGTCCGGATGATGGGGTGTTACGGATTGTATATGTGGGTAGCTTGACGGTGATGAAAGGTATTCCCATTTTGCTCGAAGCCTTTTCACGCCTACCCGGAACTGACGTTCAACTAACCCTTGTGGGTGGGTGGGCGACTCGTGGCATGCGCCGCTACCTGCAAACCTGGCTGGCTCGTGATTCCCGCATTCAAATTGCACCTGGCGATCCATTGCCCCATCTTCAGCGTGCCAGTGTGTATGTCCATCCCACCTATGAAGATGGCTTTGCTTATGCTCCGATGGAAGCGCTTGCCTGTGGTGTTCCCGCAATCGTCACTGAAGATACTGGCATGAAAGAGTATATCCAACCCGGTGTGAATGGTTATGTGATACCCACTGGCGATTGGGAGGCCTTGCTTGAGAAGCTAGAGACGTATAAATTGTCCCCTTTTACCCAGAGCAGCCGATGATTATTGGACATTTCGACTCCCACATCTGGGCAAAGGGTGGGCTTGCTACCTACATTCGCCGCATCAGTGCCGCTCAACAGGCAGCAGGGCATACTGTCTACTACTTCACCAGGCAACCTTGTACAGGCAATAGCGATCGTGAACAACCGATCGTCGTTGCTACTGACGCCGAGCTATTTGAGCAAGCAGAGCAATTGGGATTAGACATTCTGCACCTGCATAGGGCGATCGCTACAGTTCCCCCCCCTCATATCCCCACGATTCGCACTCTGCATGGACACGCACCCTACTGCCCCAGTGCCAGTAAATTTTTAGGACGCTGGAATCAACCCTGCAATCGTCCCTATAGTCTGCATGGATGCCTTTGGGGGCATTTTGTCGATCGGTGTGGCAGTGTGCGTCCTCAAAACCTCTTTGATAGCTGGCATGAGTTTCAACAAGAACGATCGGTGCTACCCAACATTCCAGTCGTCACCGTGAGCCACTTTTTGAAAGACTGCATGGTGCGATCGGGTTACCCAGCCAGCTCTATCCATGTGCTGCATTTATTTGCTCCCGACCAATCGTGCGAGGTTTCTCCGCCCGAAGAAGGCACGCCACGGTTTGTCTTCTTGGGCCGCATCAGTCCTCAAAAAGGCTTAGAGTGGCTATTGCACGCATTACAACAAGTATCAGTCCCCATCCAGCTTGATGTTGCAGGAGAAGGGGATCAAGAAGTTGAGATGCGTCAATTAACTCAACAGCTTGGCCTGAGCGATCGCGTTACATTTCATGGTTGGGTTAGTCCTGATCAAGTCAGCCACTTAATCCGTTCAGCCAGGGCTTTGATCTTTCCTTCTATTTGGCATGAACCAGGTGGGACAGTTGCCTTTGAGTCAATGGCTAATTCTAGGGCAGTCATCATGAGCCAGGTAGGTGGTATGCCAGAGGTCGTAATGGATGGTTTGAATGGTCTACTAGTTGAACCTAACAACGTTAATGAGTTGGCTGCTAGCATTGAGCGTCTTGCGACCGATTGGTCGTTGGCAACACAGCTAGGGGTCATGGGTCGCAAGATGGCAACTGAACAATTTACGTTGCAAAATCATTTCAACCAGTTGATGCAGCTTTATCAACAAGCAATGGAGCCGCGGCTAGTCAATCTGCTGGAATATTCATCCTGAGGAGTGGGTAATGAAAGCATTTTTACTCAATCTTTTGCTCTTTCTCCATAACAGTTTAATAACCTATTTCCCCAGCCACACGCTGCGGCGATTTGTTCTGCGACTGTTTATGAATGTTCAGATTGGCGAGGGTAGCTCCACTCACATGGGGTTGAAACTCTATACCTATGGTCATCTGTCGATTGGCAATACCTGTGTAATCGATCGCAACTGTGTTTTAGACAGCCGGGGCTCGATTGTCATTGGCAATAATGTCAATATTTCACCTGAAGTCATGATTCTGACGGCATACCATGATCCCGATGATGAAGACTTCGCAGGTGTTGAAAAGCCTGTTGTAATTGAAGACTATGCGTGGCTTGCAACCCGTTCGTTAGTGTTGCCAGGCGTCAAAATTGGACGCGGCGCGATTGTAGCCGCTGGCTCAGTAGTGACTAAAGATGTACCGCCCGGTGCGATCGTCGGCGGCAACCCTGCCCGTTTCATTCGTGAACGTAAGGGCGTACAAAAATACCGACTCAATTATGCTCGCTTATTTCATTAAGCTTATCTACAAGGTTGCTCATGGAAATTACTAGCCTCGTCCCGCTTTTTGTAATTTGCAGTCTACAGCTTACAACTGCACATTTAGTCGTAACAAGGGTAAAGTTTTTTAGGGAAGCCGCTGAAAGCTCTGTGGCATCAAAATACACAACGTTTGATGGTCTTAGAGGATTTGCAGCACTCTCAGTCTTTTTCGCACATGCATTAATGTACTATTTTTACTTTAATACAGGCGAATGGAAAGTTCCTTACTCCGCCTACAATGGATTTCTTGGCAGTGCAGCTGTCACTTGCTTTTTTATGATCACAGGCTTCCTGTTTTGGTCAAAAGCGATTTCAGAAAAAGTAAAAATTAAAAGCTTTTACACTCGTAGAGTATTAAGAGTTTATCCACTCTATTTATTTTCTCTAGTCTGCATAATTTTTATTGCTCTAGCACTATCTAATTTTTCACTAAAAATTGGCCTATCAAGATTTCTATACGAAGTACTTAGATGGTCAACATGCGGCTTATTTAATTTTCCTTTCATTACAGGAATTGTAGCTTCTCCTCCAATTAATACTATTAATACAATTCCAATTAATGCCGGTATACAATGGACGCTTATTTATGAGATTCAATTTTATCTGGTTTTGCCTTTGCTGGCAATATTTTCTAAACTGTCGCGATTTCTTCTTCTTTTCGCATTTTTCCTGATTCTAAATCAGTTGCTTGCCATTCAATCTGTCACGGTAATGGTTAACTTTTTGTTTGGAATGGTAGCAGCCTATATTTTTAGGAGATATAGACTAGAAAGAATATTATCCCATTGGCTATTCTCTGTTCTGATAGTGTTTTTGCTTTTTCTAGCTTCATTTCTAGTTGCGAATAAATTAGCTTTTTACGTAGTAATTTTCGCTGTATTTATAATTGCAACTTATGGAAACTCTTTTTTTGGTCTACTTACCCTAAACGCTTCTAGATATTTAGGTATTATTAGCTATAGTGTTTATCTTTTGCATGGAATAGCACTGTTTTCTTTTCTTAAAGCCGTAGATTTCGTTTATCCAATTGAGAAAATAAATCCTATTTATTATTGGATATTAGTGGCACTATGTGGACTTACTTTAATCTTTCTATGTGGGTTAACTTACCGCTTTGTGGAATACCCATTTTTAAACAGGAAAAACTTAAAATTTCTACAAAAGGAAGCTTAAATTAAAATCATCTTTAAATACAACTTAAGGCGTATTTTCGCTCAAACGCTTGAACAATATGTGTTGCCGTTCGTTTTCTAGGATACCGGAACAGCTTTCCGAAGTTATGTATATCTATTTGGTTTCTTCAAAATGAGCCTTAGCGAATCAACAATGAAAACACCTTTTAACGGCAAAATTTATTTCTATTGTTATCCACCTCAACTGCGTGGAGATCACAGCTATAACACTGCTTACCATTACTACCAACATTCACCCGTTGTGCTGGCAGAAGGACTAAGAGCGCTAGGCGTTGAGTTCTATGCCAATACCAATTACTGGCGACTGGCACCAGATACAGACGATTATCTTTTTCAACACAACCCAGACATCACCCCGGATGATTGTTCAGTCGTGATCGTCAATGATATTGATTTCCTCTGCTCACAGATGGCTTTTCCACAGGGACTCTTTCATCCCAAGCGAAATTATAAAACGGTGTACCTGGATATTTCTGACGAAGATCCTCGCAAAGATATCTTTCATAATGACTTTAGACAATTTGACTTCATCTTCAAGGCTCACTACAGCCACAAATCGTGGTATCCGTCTAATGTCTATCCCTGGCTCTTTGGTTTGTCAGAGCGAATTCTCGCTGAAACACAGCAGGTTCCTGACTTTCATAGCCGGAATCAAAAGGTACTGGTTAATTTCCGAGATAGTCGCCATCCTCACACCGTTAGAAAATTCGTTCGGAAGCATTATATTCCCAAGCTTCAAACAGTGCTTTCGGTTGATAGTGCGATCGACAAACCCATTGATCCGCTCAATAACCCGATGGATGAGCGCATTCAGGCAATGAGTCCGTATGAATTGATGCAATGTGCTCATACAAGTGGACGGCATTTCCCCACTTACTACAAACGGTTGCAATACACAGCCGCTTGCGCTTGTTTTGGGGGCTTTTTTACATCTCCGCTCCCTAGAAACCAATCCTCCCCAATCAGCCAAAATTTAAGAAGGGTGGTTACAAAGCTGAACTTGAAAACCAATCGCATCTTGCAATGGGATAGCTGGCGGTTTTGGGAATCGCTTGCTGCTGGTTGTGTTACCTTCCATGTTGATTTCAACAAGTACGGGTTTTGTTTGCCTGTCATGCCTGAGAACTGGAAGCATTATATTGGCATCGACCTGGATCAGTTGCAAGAGTCGATCGATCGCATTGCTCAGGAACCCGAAATTTTAGAGAAGATTTCTGTCGCAGGAAGGCAGTGGGCACTTGAATATTACAACCCTACGGCGATCGCACAGCGATTTCTTGAGACTCTCTGCAATAGTTAAATTCGACCAACTACGAGCGTTCTCGCTCAGAAGTTTTTTGAAAGCTTGCATCGTTCCCAATCACCCACACTCACAAAAAATGAGGCTGATGGTTTGAAACCTATTGAAATGAATGAAAAGGTTAATTAGTGAAGAACAAATAGTATAAATTTTTTGACGCATAATTAGTTGTTCGCCGAGCTTCAACATTCAAATGTACCATGCGCTACTTTTGATCTCAGTCATTTTACCTCTGCCAATAAAGTTACTTGTTTACAGGTACATTATGGGCTGGACTATTGGCAAAAATGTTAGGATTGGATTTAGCTATATTTGTGCCAACTGCATTGATATTGGTGAAGATACAGTAATTGGTCATTTTAATATTATTGGACCATTGAGATCTTTGCAGATTGGGAAAGGTTCATTCATTGCAAACTTCAACCAATTTTTAGGATGGCGCAATAATTCTACCAATGCAGATTCTTTTGGAAAGCTGGTAATTGGTGAAAATGTTAAATTTATGAGCCATCATTTTATTGACACTGCTGGAATGATAAATATTGGGCGCAACACGGTAGTTGGAGGAAGAAACACTCAGTTTTGGAGTCATAGTTTAACGTATGAAACAGTAGAACCTAAGTTGAGTTACTTAGAATTGTCTGTGGGTGAAGATGTCTATATTGGTGCTAGATCAACTCTCGTAAGCTGCAGCATTCCTGATAGATCAGTTATTGGGGCGGGTAGTGTCGTTACCAAAGATTTTCCAAAAGAAAACTCTCGGTTACTAATTGCAGGCAACCCGGCAAGAATTAGGAAACGCTATCCCATAACTGCCAGCACAGAGAGCTTCAATGAATGTTCATAGACTTGAAGCTTAAGCTGAAATTTGGAAATAGTAACACGATACATAAATTGCGATCGTGATAATTAAGTTGTTAAATATACCGATAACATTATTCGTATAGCTGAGTACTTTAAAGCCTGCTTGGCGACACGCAAGTTGCCGAAATACTTGAAAGATTTTAATTGCAGAATATCTACTTGATTAGAGTCTACTGCTATCACTTCCTTTTCCCGGTAAACCCTAATTCAGAGATGGATTTAGAGAAAGTCATTTCTATAGTAACTATGCAAATTTTTTCGATCGTTCCTCGACTTGCGCCCGCCATTGATGGCGTTGGCGACTATGCCTTGAACTTAGCCGAACAACTCCAGCAAGCATTTGCCATTAAAACTCACTTTATTGTGGGTGATCCTGATTGGCATGGCGAATCCTCTCTCAATGGGTTTCCAGTAAGCCCAGTAGAGGCACGATCGATGGAAGCTTTGTTGGCCCTCCTGCAAGCAGATTCGGCACCGTCCACTATTCTGCTTCATTACGTCCCCCACGGCTACGCCAAAAAAGCCTGCCCTTTCTGGCTCATCCGTGGCTTGCAGATCTGGAAACAGCAAAAGCCAAACGCATCGTTAGTTACCATGTTTCACGAGTTATATGCTCTTGGAGTCCCTTGGAGCAGCGACTTTTGGCTATCGCCCGTCCAAAAAAAACTTGCCATTCAGCTGGCTCAACTCACTGATCGCTGTTTAACCAGCTGTGAAAGCTATGCCACCTTGCTGCATCAGTTTGGTCAGGGCAAGCATGGGCAGATTCCACTCCTCTCTGTGCCCTCCAATTTAGGCGAGCCGATCGACGTACCTCCCCTTACCCAACGTCAACCCAAATTAGTTGTGTTTGGACAAACCGGAGCCAGAGCCAGAGTTTACAAAAAGGTCAAACAGCTCAGCCAAATTTGCCATACCTTAGGCATTCAGGAAATTTTGGACATTGGTCCACCCACAGGACTCACGCTTGATCAATTAGTCCATGTACCGATCGTTGAACTAGGGTTTCAGTCCAGTACCAGTGCCAGCAATCTCTTACTTAACTCTGTAGCTGGGCTGGTTGATTATGACCCATATCGTCTTGCCAAATCCGGCATTTTTGCAGCCTATTGTGCGCACGGCCTTTTACCCATCAATACTCAAATTTCCCGTCAGCCTCAAAACGGCCTCATTCCTGGACTGCACTACTGGAGTCCGGCTTTAGAACCCCCCACTTTAGATTCACAGTCTTTAGATTCACATTCTAGAGCGATGCCGATCGCCCCCTTTCAACCGATCGCCGAGCACGCCTGGAACTGGTATCAGACCCACAACCGTGCCATGCAAGCAACCATGTTTGCTGACTTCATCAAGGCTTCATTTATCCGGGTGAGCTAGTTCTGCTTAGAAGACTGCAATAGCGGTATGGCTCTTGCAACCCCGAATCCGGCATTCTTTGCATCCTCTGATTTATGAAACTCTGTATTCTCACGCGCCAGGTCAACCAGGGTGATGGACAAGGACGCGTCAACTATGAAGTCGTTGTCGAAGCCCTACGGCGTGGCCATACGGTCACGCTAGTTGCCAGCCAGGTAGCACCAGCGCTAGAACATCATCCTCAGGTGCAGTGGGTCAATATTCCCGTGCAGCGTTACCCCACTCAGCTCCTGCGCGATCGCGTCTTTGCCCATCGCAGTGCACAGTGGCTGGCTCAACACCGTCAAACCGTTGATCTGATTCAGGTCAATGGCGCGACCACGACTCACCCTGCTGATGTCAACGCGGTTCACTTTGTCCACAGCGCCTGGTTGCAGTCGCCAGGACATGTCTTTCGAACGCGACGAGATGCTTACGGTCTTTATCAATGGGCGTATTCCAAGCTGAATTCGTTTTGGGAACAGCAGTCGTTTCGTTGCTCCAAGGTCATGATTGCCGTTTCGGAGACCGTGAAGCAGGAGTTGATTGCGCTTGGTGTACCCGTTGATGCCATTCGAGTGATTGCCAACGGGGTCGATGCCCAAGAATTTGTACCTGGCGTGGTCGATCGGACATCGCTCAACTTACCGGAAGGTGTCCCACTTGCGCTGTTTGTGGGTGACCTGCAAACCACACGCAAGAATCTCGATACTGTTCTGCGATCGATGGTTCAGATACCCCAACTCCATCTTGCAGTTGTTGGCGATCCACAACGAAGTCCATATCTTCCGCTAATTGAGCAACTTCAGATCAGCCAGCGAGTTCACGTTCTAGGGTACCGACGCGATGTTCCAGCAATCATGCAGGCGTCTGATTTCTTTGTCTTACCATCACGCTATGAACCCTTTGGCATGGTGATCAGTGAGGCAATGGCAACCGGATTACCTGTGATCACCTCCGCCAATGTTGGAGCTGCCGATTTGGTTGATGCAGACAGCGGCATTGTCATCCCTGACCTGAATGATGTCGCGGCTCTGGCTCAGGCAATGGAGTTGCTGACAAGTGATGTCACCTTACGCCAACAGATGGGGCGCGCAGCACGGACAGTTGCGGAACGCCATAGTTGGTCGAAGATGGCCTCACAATATGTAGATCTTTTTGAATCGCTTTGTTGTTCAAACGCTCATCCCTCACAGTTAAGCTCCTCAACCCCTAACCTGGAGGAACCAGCTTTCTTCAAGTCCACTGGGTTCGGGTGCTTTAAGGAGCGATCGTAAACAGCTAACAGTTCACTAAAAGCCCCCATTCATGCATGCCTGGGTATAGATTTCATCATGATTACGATCTCGCAGGAAACTAGTGAACGCATTAAGGTTTTAAGCGTGATTTGTACAGTCATGGTTGTGACCATTCATTGCCGACTGAATATTGAATTGCCCCTTTACAGCCCGTTTTATCTGTTCCAAGAATGTTTAAGCAATGGCATCTCCAGAGTTGCTGTGCCGACATTTTTTTTAATCTCCGGTATCCTCTTCTTCAAGGATGCTACCCATGTCATTAAGCACTATCCCAAGAAGATCCATGCCCGCATCCGCTCACTAGTCATTCCCTATTTAGTTTGCTCGCTATTCGTTCTGGTGCTCAATCTTGGCATCCAAATGTGCGTCCACTCTATACCGGCACTGGGAAGAATCATCAATGGTTCTACCAACAATTTGCTAGACAAACAGGCGATCGACTTGCTGTATATTTGGCTCGTTACGCCCCTGACCGCCCACCTTTGGTTTTTGCGAGACCTCATGGTCATGGCGTTGCTTGCGCCGATCGTGCTTTGGCTGGTTCGCCGACTGGGGGTGCCTTTCATCTTTCTTTTGTTTGGTCTGTGGTTCGTTCAAATTAATGTTTTCCCATACCTGGGTAACTGGAGGATTATTCGCATTGATTCGCTTTTCTTCTTCTCAATCGGAGCCTATCTGAGCTCCAAAAAAATTGAACTGGAAGCGACGATTTACAAACCAGTCGATCGTTTTGGCTATCTACTGGTCAGCATTTGGCTCTTGCTAAATCTCGCCAGACTATGGCTGAATCCTGATCTCGATCTTGACACCAAATTTCAATTCACGCCTGTAGGACTAGCCTTACATCAGCTCAGTATTGTGGCTGGCATTGGTGCGCTCATCTTTATAAGTTCTAAAGTCAAACATCAAACCACTTTAAAGCTATCCGCCTTTTCATTCTTTATTTATCTTTTTCACACGCCGCTTTGCTGGTACATCGGCAAAGTGTTCTACCTCTTAGGAGCCAGAGAAGCACTACAGTTTCTTTTGACAATTCCTACCACATTAGTAGTAACGTGTACTGCGGCATTGCTGCTCAAAACAAGAGTGTCTTCCTTTTATAGCGTTGTTGCTGGTGGCAGAGGTGCGTGATGTTTCTTTCCCAATTAGAAATCAGTAGTTGGAGTAAGACTCTTGACTAAAGTGCTTCCGATTCAGGGTTCGACCACTGCCGCTCAGCTCTTCTTTAAGCCAGCAGTAGCCTGGGCTGGCATTCTGGGGCTGATTGTCATTACCACCCTGCTGATCCTGGCAGGAGCGGGTAAGTTCTTAAATATTCTTTTCCCGCTCGCCAGTTTGCTCCTGGGAGTTTTGCTTTACTACCGTGCGCCGTCTCTCTATATTGCCTGTACCTGGTGGTTGTGGTTCCTCGCACCGTTTGTCCGACGCATATCAGACTACCGCAGTAGCTTTACCGATCCCAGTCCTATTTTGCTGGCTCCATTTTTAATGACGTCAGTCAGCGTCATCACACTCTGGAAATACTTTCCCAAGGCTCATCGTGGCGGAGGGACGCCGTTTCTCCTGGCGATCGTTGGCCTGATCTATGGGGTTTTAATCGGTTTGATTAATAAATCACCCTTTGCGGCAGCCAAAGATTTTTTAGACTGGACAACGCCTGTCTTTTTTGGGTTTCATTTATTCACTCACTGGCAGCAATACCCTGCTCATCGGAAAACAATGGAGCGGGTGTTTACGTGGGCGATTTTAGGCATGGGAATTTATGGCATTTTTCAGTTTATTTCACTGCCTGCATGGGATGATCAATGGCTCACAAACTCCCAACTTGAGAGCGCGATTGTTGAAAGTCAGAATGATAGCACCCAAAAAACCGTGCGGGTCTGGGCAACGATGCAATCTGGCGAACCCTTTTCAGCCTTTATGGCAGGAGGCTTATTACTGCTCTTAATTAGCAAAGGTCCACTGCCTCTGCCTGCTTCCATCGTTGGCTATCTCTCTTTCTTACTGGCAATGGTGCGGTCTGGTTGGCTCGGTTGGGCTGCGGGAGCACTGACGCTTGTGTCTTCACTAAGACCGAAATTCCAGGTCCGATTGGTGTTACTAATGCTAGCGCTGGGGTTGTGTCTAGTGCCCTTAGCAAATATGGAACCTTTTGCCACCAGTATTAATGAGCGTTTGAACAGCTTTTCTAATGTGGAGGATGATGCTAGTGCTCAATCGCGGCAAGCGTCTAATGCTGCCTTCGCTGCCAGAGCTATGACCAGTGTTATTGGTGATGGGCTCGGTGGCGGCAGCATTGATAGTGCAATCTTTGCCACCTTGTTTAACCTGGGTTGGCTAGGCACCTTGCCTTACATGGGTAGCATCCTCATTTTGATTTGGAAACTCTTCCAAAATTCTCCGGGTACTCGCGATCCCTTTGTGGGTGTTGCTCGTGCGATCGTCATCACTGTCGTCATTCGTATGCCGTTGAATGGTTCTAATACTGGGGCCAGTGGACTGCTGTTGTGGACTTTCCTTGCACTTGGTTTAGCCGCTATTCGATACCATCAATGGAATCTACAAGGCAGGTTGAATGATCCAGTAACACCACCCGGTTCGTCGCTTTAGTGGTTCGCACACGCATGAAGGAGCAATAAAGTTAGAACCGTATTCTACGGATAACGGCGTTGATAATTGTACGTAGAAAGAGTAGAGGGGCTCACATTCATGAGTGCTACAGGCTTTATTTGCCAAGCACTCTGACCGATGGATGGATAGATAGTAGAGGAGAGGCCTAGTGGCACAAAGCAGCTCAAAATCCCTTGGCCGTAAGTGGCAATGGGTAAAACAGCGATCGCTGCGGTTATTTCAACAGAGTCTTCAAACCAACCACAATCGCATTTTGACCTGTGGCTGCCTGGTGCTGCTGGTTTATCTACCAACCTGGTGTGTTTTCATCGGCGGCGAGTTTGCTCATGGCGGATCGACCCCTCTGTTGAACCTTGGCTTTATCTATCTGGGCCTTGATGCGCTGTGGCGGAAACGCCGTCACTTAACAGTCATCGCAGACAATGATGCCGATCGAATTCTGGGCTATCTCTTAATTCTGGGCTGTGCCGCCCTCTTTCCCTTCTGTCTCACCTCCGTTTCCCTGCAAGCACTGCTGTGCATGGTGATTTTGACCGGAATAGGGTTGTGCTGTTGGGGCCTGGACAGCCTGCAGCAAAATGCACGTTCAATCATGCTGTTGCTCATTGGCATCTATCCAGATTTAGTTTTTTTAACCAACACGTTGAGAAAGACCCTGACTGGCAACCAGCTTGAAGCCTTGATGGCCTGGTTAGGCGGGTTAGCACTGCGCGTTATCGGGCAACCCGTGACGGTTGATGGTGCGTTACTGTCGCTGTCTACCAAGATCGAGGCAAACAAAGCGGTTGAAGTGGCTTCTGGCTGTAGTGGCTTTGATATGGCGCTTGTCCTCGCAGGCGTTGGTGTCATCATGGGCTTGTTCTTCCACTGCTCCCGAAACAAAACGATCGCGTTAACGATCGCTGGCGTTGCCCTGGCTTTAATCTTCAATGTGCCCCGCATTATGCTGCTGGCCTTCGCAGTCGTCTATTGGGGCAAAGATTCCTTTGCGTTCTGGCACGGCCCGATCGGTGGTCAAATTTTTTCCACCATTCTTCTAACGGTTTACTACTACGCGGCAATGGGAATTATCAATCGGAAAACGCCGAAGGAGAACGGGTGAAGGGATAAGGGATGAAGGCTAAAGGATGAAGGCTAAAGGATGAAGGCTAAAGGATAAAAGCGGAATTCACTTAAAACTCAACATTCAACACTCAATACTTCTCTCTCTACTTCCCCTACTCCCTCTGCTTCCCCTGCTCCCTTTACCTCCCCTGCTTCCCTTGCTCCCTCTGCCTCTTACATATCAAGTTTTCATCAAGTCTCCTGTTTCGCCTGCTTTAGATGGAAAGAGTTGGCAGTAGTAGTTGTAACTGCCCCCATGATTAAAACGGCTGTCAAGACCACTTCCCTACTCTGTGTTGGCAATCAATGGTTTCCTACAGCCCCTGGTGGAGCCGAACGCTACATGTATGAACTGATTCATAGTCTGGCGGCAAAGGGCGATCGAGTCGAGTTGTGCGCCACTGATTTACCATCAGCCGACTCACTTTCATCTCATACATGCTCCTCAGACAGTCAAACCTCACTTTTTTTGACCAATCTGGCAGCAGGTTCACAATCATTGCCACAACGGCTGCGAGCCTGCCGTTCTCGGTTCCAACAGAGACACCTGCTCACACCTGACGCCATCAATCTTCAGTTCGCGCTTTACAGTTACCCACTGTTGCAACACCTGCCAGCTAACATTCCAGTCACCTTCACCTTTCATGGCCCCTGGGCACTTGAGAGCCAGCAAGAAGGGGAATCCAGATTGGCGGTGAAAATGAAATACTGGCTAGAACAACAGGTCTTTCGGCGTTGCGATCGCTTCATTGTGTTGAGCAAAGCGTTTGGCCTGATTCTACACGAGCGCTACAGAGTGCCCTGGAACAAAATTCACATCATTCCCGGTGGTGTGGATATTGAACGGTTTCAAGCCAACTTAACGCGGCAGCAAGCACGCGAGCAGTTGGGCTTTCCGATTGATCGACCCATTTTGTTTACGCCACGTCGATTAGTCCAACGCATGGGCATTGATAAACTCCTGCAAGCCCTGGCCGAAGTTAAAAACTATGTGCCCGATGTATGGCTCGCGATCGCTGGTAAAGGTGTTTTACGTAAGGCCTTAGAGCAACAGGCAAACGCACTCGGACTACAGGATCACGTCCGCTTTTTAGGCTACGTTCCCGATGAGCAGCTTCCCATTGCCTATCAAGCGGCTGATCTAACGGTTGTTCCAAGTCAATATCTAGAGGGCTTCGGTCTCATTCTTTTAGAATCACTTGCTTGTGGTACGCCTGTGATGTCCACTCCTGTAGGTGGTATGCCAGAAGTGCTGGCTCCACTGCAACCCACCTTGGTTACTGAAACTCCGGAGGCCATTGCGATCGCCGCTCGGTTAGTTGCATTTCTCACTGGAGAACTATCCTTGCCTGAACGTCAACAGTGCCGTGAGTACGCTGTGCAAAATTATGATTGGCAACTTTTAGCACCCAAAATCCGGGACGTGTTGCTAATGCCGCTTTCCCCTTCTATTGCCGTCTAACTATCACTCTCCAGCTAGCATCTTCAGGTTTGCACGGTTTTTGTCATAGCAGTCTCAACGGTTCTTGATCGCCTGGTGGATATCTCTACGAAAGCAGTATGAAAATTCTTTTTCTTGACCAAAGTGGCAAGCCAGGGGGTGCCGAGCTTTGCTTACTGGATATTGCAAAACACTACCGCGATCACTGCCTGGTAGGACTTCTAGCTGATGGCTCCTTTAGAGAACTATTAGAGCAGCAGCACATCTCAGTGAAGATTCTCACGCAACAGTCTATTCAGGTACAAAAAGCAAGTGGACTCTGGCAAGGGTTGAAAAGTATGGGGCAATTGCTGCCACTCGTGCAGTCTGTTGTGACCCTTGCTGATGAATTTGATGTGATTTATGCCAATACGCAAAAAGCGATGGTTGTTGCTGCGGTGGCCAGCATTTTCAGTCAACGTCCACTGGTTTACCATCTGCACGACATTGTTTCAGCAGACCATTTTAGCGGTGTGAATCGTCAAATTATCATCACTCTGGCAAATCGCTTTGCTTCCGCCGTCATTGCCAACTCCCAGGCTACTCAAGCGGCCTTTGTTGCCGCAGGGGGGCAGCAAGACATCACAACAGTTATCTATAACGGCTTCCCCTTAGAACAGTATCAGCCGAATGCAACAGAGCGATCGCAGCTAAGACAGGTACTTGCACGAGATAACGACTTTGTGATTGGGCATTTTAGCCGTCTCTCTCCCTGGAAAGGTCAGCATCTTTTACTGCACGCCCTTGCTCAATGCCCAGAAAACATTACAGCAGTCTTTGTTGGTGACGCGCTGTTTGGAGAAGATGACTATGTACAACAACTACATCAGTTAGTTAACCAGCTTCAGCTTCAGCATCGGGTAAAATTCCTTGGCTTTCGTTCCGATGTGCCCCACATCATGGCCGCTTGCGACCTGATTGCCCATACCTCTACTGCCCCCGAACCCTTTGGACGGGTGATTGTCGAAGCGATGCTATGCGGTACACCCATAATTGCTGCAGGGGCGGGTGGTGCCACAGAACTCATTGAACATTGTAAAACGGGTTGGCTCACTCCTCCCAGTGACGCCGACAAACTGGCAGACAGGATCCGTTACTGTTACCAGAATCAAGACCACATGAAAGCAATCGCCCATCATGCCCAGCAAGTTGCCCGTGATCGCTTCAACCTCCGGGCTACAAATCAACAGATTGACCATGTCTTGCAGCTAATTCACTTACCTCGAATGAAGGCGTATGTCTCTTAAGGTGTTGAAGGTAGCTGGTTTCAATCCGAGAGCGAAAGCGTCCTACGGACGCATAACTCACCAAGCCGACATACTCTCGCAGTGCCGTAATACTGACCGTAATGGAGGAAAGATCGGAAGGCAACGGAATGGGTTCAGGAATCACCTCAAACCCCAGGCTGCGAAAGGTTAACAGCGATCGCAGCATGTGTGGGCTATCCGTGATCAAAATCAGCCGCTTTGCCTGCCGTTGCAGCAGCAATTGAGCCGACAATACCGCATTCTCTTCAGTTGTCCGCGCATAGGGCTCTTCCAACAACGCACGCTCCGGAATACCTTGAGCCTTAATAAGCGTTAGGAGGTGATGAGCCTCGTTATGGCCTGTTGCTAAAATGATCGGCGCTCGTTGTTCTCGCCAAAACTGAGCGGCTTTTTGGCTGCGCTCATCATTCAAAAGCGGACCACGCCCCAGCACCACAATGGCATCAGCGGCTTGTCCTTGATCAATCGGTAAAAAACGGTTGAGCCCTTCTACGGCCAGGGCGGCTCCAGGGGGAGAAATGATAAAGAGATAAGTAACGGCTAGACCCGCGATCGCTCTAAGCAGGAAGACTTTCCACCGTTTAGCACGGCTTAATAGTACGGCTATAAACATAGCCGCCAACGGAAGCAGTACACGATCGGGCGTTGCAAACCAGTCTTGCAGTGCAAACTTAACTTGCCCCCACGTATACAGTGAGACGAACGACAGCATGAGCTTAGAGACGTACAGGTAGTTGCAGCTCTACTCTATGCTAATTTCCACGTGATGCCAATTTAACCCTGGATGCCAAGTGACTGAGAGTAGAATACTGCGACACGGCTAGGGCGCGTCATCAATTAAGCCCCGAAACCTTTGGTATCAGCAGTTTCGCGCCCGTTCTAACACCTGAGGCTAGGGGCTGAAACCCTTGCTAGAAGTAAGGCGTAGTCGTAATTGATGACAGCCCCTAGCACCCTCAGTCTTGACTCAAGCATTGTTTATCTGTAGGCGACTGTTCAAGCTTTACGGGGACGCATGCTATAACGACCCAGGCTAATCAAGGCAAACCCAATCACGATTAAGTTACCTACCACCGCGATCGCCGTTTTCAGAATGCCAGTCTTTGCAGTTTGCTTCAGCGATGTTGCCCTTGTATTCACTGTTTGGGCGGCTTGCTGCAATTGCTCTGGTGTGATGTTTGGGGCTGCTGTGGGGTTATCCTTCGCATTTTGAATTTGCGTTTGTACCTGTGCGGCCTGGGTCGCAATGTTTTTCTCTGCCATACCGTTGAGGGTCAAGCTGTCGGCGATTGTTAACACACAAGACAGCAAAAAGACGACACCCAGCACCAGGCTTGCCATCCCCAACTGCTTCCGCCAGGAACGGCTTTCCAGGTTGCCATAGAGCGTTAGCGCGGTGCCAAACAGAAGAATGATGCTGCGATCGCTCATCTGCTGTAGGAAGCCAACTCGCCATTCAGGGCTTCCCAGAGCGGGTGGCAAGACCAAAATCAATAAATCCACCACAAAACCAGCAAGACAAGCAATGCCCACAATTCGGCACAGGGGCCTGGGGTTAAACGATGGCGCAGAGTTTTGGACAGACGTAGTAGCCATAACTGGTAAATGAATGATATTCGTGAAACTATCGGAGCCGAACCCTTAGCTGACCATCAAGAGAGCAAGGGCGAAATCTGTCTTATAGGACTTACGCAAAAGCTGTCGAATTTCACCCTAAAGTCCCTGAACTACAGTCCTCTCAGGTATTCAAGAGAGGTGGAACAGAGCCTGTTAAAGCCTTCAGAATCTAGTCCTATTGGGCTATAGAAGCAAGGGAGTTTGGGGCAAAGGCGTAAGCCCTGTTTAACGACAAAAGGTAAGAAGAGAATTAAGTGTAAGCGTACTGACTTGACGCCGCTTTAACTAGATTCTGCCGTCATGACTAAATGGCAGAAAGAATCATAATCAATCGCTGCTAGCCTTACGCCTCTGTGTATTAGTTCAACATCAATTTACAAAATCCGGTTATTCTGCTGTAAAACACTGGACATTATAAAAATGGCTCAAGCACGGTGTCGACCATCAAGGCTATAGCTACGATGGTGAAAAGCGCTGACGCTGATACGTTCCACAGGAATGTTCCACAGGAATAACTAAGGAATCAAAAATTTAACAACATTGATATTTCACATAGGGGCGTACAGCTGCCCCCCTATGTGAACAACTTTTTGGATATTCATATATTTAACTCACCAGGACTTGCCCTCACCCTAAATCCCTTTCGCAGAGCGAAAGAGGGACTTTGATTTGTTCTCCTTCTCCCAAAGGAAAAGGGGTTAGGGGATGAGGGTCGGTCGTTTGGTGTTTCAGGCATATAAATGCCATTTGTTGACCTTGATTTAATCTGCAATCCTCAGGATCGTATCTAAAACAGTTCCCTTCTATAGAGAGACGTTTCATGGAACGTCCCCACAAAAACTGTCTCAGGCAAACCCAACGCGCTCCAGATCGAAGTGGTTTGATTGTGACGAGCAGTAACAGGAATGCTTTCACTGAGATCATCCGCCAGCGTTTTCAACAGTGCTAAGCCAGGTTCTCCCTTGCTGTGCCTTCTGCGGCTGTTGTTGGGAACGCGATCGAGCGAAGGTTTGGCGAGGGGCAGAAGAAAGACACGAGGCTCGATTGCATATTCTGCTGGCATGGTAGTCTGTTAACCAAAGGTTGACAGGTAAACCAAAGCTGGGACGTTTGTACAGTGTGTTTTGAGAGTTTTCAACCCATCAAAAAATTCTTGACAGAACACTAGGGGCTGTCATCAATTAATAATACACACTACCTGCAGCCAGGGTTCTAGCCCCTGGCTTGGTTGATGGGACGGGCGCGACAATGCTGATACAACAGCTTTCGAACTGAACTGATCACGCGCTCTAGGAGATTACGATAGAAAAACGGTGCAACATGAGCTTAGTGACATCAGTGCCACCGAATGTACCGTTTCCTTTTTGATATGCCAAGCGATTCCATTGAACCATTTGCTGATAATTGGGCGTACTTAAGAGCAGAGCTAAACTGGCTTGACCGGGTCTTGAGTTTGGCGATCGCACGGCAACGACAAGAAACAAAGGTGATTGACCGTGCTGCACGCTCACGGGGCGATCGGGTCACAAGCCATTGGTGGAAGGGGTTGGTCACTTTAGAGGGAGAGACAGCCTATGACTCCCCCGCAGACAATCCACGTCGCCGTTCGACCCTGGCGAAAGCCAGCTACCAACAGCAATTAGAAGCAAAAATTCAGGCAACGCACCAGCGTGGCATTCCATTAGGGTTGCCATTGCTATGCCAACACCTGCAGTTGAGCTTACCGGAGAAGCAGTTGGTCTTGATGGCACTTGCGCCTGAAATTAGCCGTCGGTATGCCCGCCTCTACAATTACCTGCAAGAAACCGAGCAGCCCGGTGCCACAGGTCTACCGACTGTTGATTTAATCCTGCGGTTGCTGTGCCGAACGGATGCCGAGTGGCGATCGCTGCGATCGTCCCTCACCACCGATTCTGCTCTGCTCAAGCAGCATTTGCTGGCATTACGATCGCCTCAAACAGCCCCGCTCTTAGCGCATTTCATCAAACTCTCCGACCCACTGGTCAATTACCTTCTCGCCGAGCAACCCACCAGTGATGCCTTAAAAACCTTACTGCACCCTGCCCCCTACCCCCTAAACCCCGCACCCTACCTCTCTCCCTCCCCCTCCGCAAAACCTCTGGTCGCAACTCATTCTTCCGCCGACCTTGCTGGCAGACTTGCATCATCTCTGTCATCGGGTGCAGTTTGCTGAACAGGTCAATGATCACTGGGGCTTTGCCGCCGGGTCACCCTCGTATACAAGCACGATCGCGCTGTTTGCTGGCCCATCAGGAACAGGCAAAACGCTGGCAGCCAGGGCGATCGCCCAAACGCTACAAAGCTCGCTGATCTGTGTTGATCTCACCCAGGTGCCGCTGAACGAGGTGCCGCAGTTACTCCAAACCCTTGCGGTTCAAGCCCCAACCGTTTTGCTACTCAAAGCGGCTCATATCTGGCTCAGCCGTACAGCGTTGCTCAACTCTACTGTCGTGCATCAATTTCTTGCCCTACGACAACAGCACAACAGCATTACCCTTCTAAGCACGCATTACAAACAGAGCGTTGCCGCACCATGGCGACGACAGATGATAGCCTTACTGGACTTTCCGTTACCAGATCATGCGGCCCGCCTAAAGCTCTGGCAGCAGGCTTTCCCAGCGCAAGTCTCCTTGGATCAGGACATTGATTGGCAATGGTTAGCGCAACACGTTGGCGTAAGTGGGGGCGAAATTAGCGCGATCGCCCGTGACGCTGCGTTTTATGCTGCCGCTACCGCAGAAACCAGGGTGACGATGCAGCATTTGCTTCAAGCGTGCAAAAAGGGAAACGGGATGATGAGCCGAAGCAGGAAGCGCGAGGCAGAAGAGCATTAAGGCATCAGCAGTTAGCCTTTCTTGACCAACAACTAAAAACGAACAACCAATACCTCATTTCTGTTAGGGCAAGCGATCGCCCAACTTACTGACGATCGGCAATCGCAAGGGTTTACGTCGCCATAGCTGCACCATTAGCCAGAGATTCACCAAGAAATAGCCCGAAGTGAAGAGACTGCTGGTAATCAGCAGCGAAAGCGAAAGGGACTCCGAAGCATTTGCGCCTGCTCCCAGCAAGAGATAGCCCAGAAGCCAACCCATTGCCAGTGTCACGACCAGGCGGCTAAGATTTTTCTCTTGCCGTGATCCCTGCCCTCGATATAGCGTCCACAGCGCTGGGAAAAAACCAACGACGGGAATCAAATAGATGAATAGCTGAAGACGCTTGATGTCCTGGTTCTCAAAGGGGTCTGGCACGTGCATCTTTCATATCTCTTAAGAGTGATTAAGCTTGTAACGTTGTAACAGATACCTCATGATATTTAGATTCAGTCTCGCTTGCATATAACGAGTGCAGCTTTGCTTATGCCTGAAAACGAAAATTCAAGAGGACTTCTCATGGATTGACTCGCGTCGGCTCTATCAACGGCCATGAAGTGTTTTGGGCGCTGCGATCGAGGCAGCGTTGGCGATCGTGGCGCTCTTTGCTTGCTTTGCTGATCCCGCCTATCAACCGGCAGTCGTTTGGGTGGTAATCTTCTTAGCAGTAATGGTTGCTTACTTTTTGCTTTACTCTCGCAAGAAGTTGATAGCACGCGCACCGGAAGAGGAAAATGCTTTGCTGGCAAAAGCATTGAAAGAAATTGACCACTCAAAGACGGCAAACTAACGTATGGGTTCGTTGTTAACAGAATTGCTGCTGATTGGGGGCGATCGCGTTCCCGCAACCTCTGGTCAGCAGTCTTACTTGATTGATCCGGCTACTGGCGAAACCTGGGCAACGATTGCTGCGGGTGGAGTCGAAGATATTGATCGGGCTGTACAAGCGGCAGAAAAAGCACGAGCAGAATGGCGAAAGGTGAATTCCCGCGATCGCGCCCGTATTTTGTTCACGCTTGCCAGTCTGATTCGCACGAATCTGGAATCGCTCGCGCAATTAGAAAGCCGCAATGCAGGCAAACCCATTCGTGATGCCCGCGATGAAGTGAACCTGGCGGCCGATTGCTTTGAGTATTATGCTGGCGCGATCAACAAAGTGGGTGGGCAAACGATCCCGGTCGCTGCGGCAGGCACGCACTTAACCTTTCGTGAACCGATCGGGGTGTGCGGCATGATCGCTCCCTGGAATTTCCCGATCGCCATCACCTCTTGGAAAGTCGCGCCTGCCCTGGCAATGGGCAACACGATCGTCCTCAAACCCGCCTCCCAAACGCCGCTTACAGCCTTACGCCTAGGCGAACTGGCACTTGAAGCTGGGGTTCCCGCTGGTGTCTTTAACGTCGTACCGGGAGCGGGCAGTACGGCTGGCGATGCGCTGGTGCGCCACCCCCTTGTGCGCAAAGTTTCCTTTACCGGATCAACCGAAATCGGCACCCAGGTGATGAAACTGGCAGCCGACGACATCAAAAATGTGACGCTTGAGTTGGGCGGCAAGTCTGCCAACCTTATCTTTGCCGATGCGGATCTGGACAACGCGGTGGTGAAATCGCTGTGGAGTGTGCTTGGTAATGCAGGGCAGGACTGTTGCGCCCGATCGCGGATTCTCGTTGAACGTCCCATTTACGACACGTTTTTGAGCCAACTTACAGAACAGTTTCAGGCGCTCAAACTGGGACATCCTCTAGACGAGCAAACTGAAATCAGTTGCCTAATTTCAACAAGTCATCGCGATCGAGTACATCGCTACGTCGAGATTGGCAAAGCCGAAGGAGCGAAACTCCTATGTGGTGGGGAAATTCCTTCGGGATCACTGGCTCAAGGCGCTTATCTGCAGCCCACGATCTTTGCCGATGCCACCCCAGAGATGCAAATTGTGCAGGAAGAAATTTTTGGCCCCGTTGTCTGCGTGCTGCCGTTTGACACCGAAGAGGAAGCCGTGACGATCGCCAACGACAGTCTTTACGGACTCTCTGGCTCGATCTGGACGCGCGATGTAAGTCGAGCCCTACGCGTGGCACGGGCGATCGAAACAGGCGTACTCTCCATCAACACAGGTCACAGCGTCCACCTCGAAGCTCCCTTTGGTGGCGTCAAACGCAGCGGTTTAGGACGTGAGTTAGGCTTAGCGGTTCTCGACCACTACAGCGAATGGAAAAGCATTTTCATTGCTGAATAGACGTTTGTAGAGCTTTATCACAAGCAAATTTGTGATGCAATCAAGAACAAAATAAAGGGGAATGGTACACCTTCAAAGCATTAGCCTGGAAGATTTTCAAGCGATAGATGGTGTGAGACGAATCATTGTCCATGATCATCCCCGGCAGTTTGCGCGGTTAGATTTGGGCGAACCGTTGGGTTGCTATGGACTTAGCTGGCGTAGCGATCTTCCAGTCATTCAACCAGTGATTGCGTATGCTCGTGATCGCCAGACACTTTGGGTTGGTGTTGATCAACGTCTTGCCGCGATCGATTTAAGGGATGGGCACATCTGCCTTTCTTTAGCGCTTTACAGCTATCTGTTCCAAATTGTGCCGTTGAGCGATCGCACGATCATTTTGAACGAACTTGAGGTTTTGCTCTTTAACAACGCTGATTGTTCGCTTGGTCACATCGAATCATTACCGGAAATTGCCGCTGATTGTTCAGTAACAGGAACTAATTTGAATATTCGGCTTTATGACGATCGACGCCTAGCCTTAAATCTTCAGACATATAAACTGGAAGAAGCGATTATTCCATGAGGGGAGTCACGCCCAATGGTGCAATTTGACCCTAAGTTAAAGCTGCCTACCAGCGCTGAACTTCCCTGTTCAGACGATACACCTGTGGATAACGAAAACCAGAACCTACTGCCCAACATTTTGTTGTTTCTACTCAAATTTATCTGGGCAAAGCGCAATGATTGGTTCTTTGGAGTCGATATGGGCGTGTACCACACGACAGGGATTAGTCCGTTGGTGCCCGTTGTACCGGATGGTTTTTTGAGCCTGGGTGTGGAGCGTCACAAAGATGGTGATTCGCGCAAAAGCTATGTTCTATGGGAAGAAAATGACACTGTCCCCATCTTTGTTTTAGAAATTGTTTCGCTGACTTACGGGGGCGAGTATGACACCAAAGCCGCGCTCTATGCGAAGCTGGGGGTACTGTATTACCTGGTCTACAATCCACAGTATTGGCAGCGTGATTGTCGTCAACCCTTTGAACTGTACCGCTTAGAGAATGGCCGCTATCAGCAACAAATCGGTGAACCATTCTGGATGCCGGAAGTGGGTTTAGGCATTGGTCGATCACCCTATCAGGACGGTAGCAAAACAGTGGAAGCGCTGTACTGGTTTGACCAGCAAGGCAACCGCTATCTCACCCCCGAAGAGCAATTAGAACGGTATCGTCAGCACTTTGGCGATCTGCCAGCAGTGTAGGGATGGTCGTTGCGTTAGTTTAGGTAACGATCGCCTGTCCATCCTGATCAAAGAGATGGATTTTGTCAGGAGACATCGAGAGCCAGAGTTGTTCACCAAGACTTACCGGACGATCGGGTTCAATGCGTGCTTGCAGCATGGGAGCGTCAGGGCTTGCATCCACAAGCCTTACTGCAAGATAGGTTTCACTACCCAGGGCTTCCACTAGCTCCACCTGAACGGGCAAATTTTTGGGTGCAGCCGCACTAACATTCAAATGCTCTGGGCGAATGCCAAGGGTCAAGGTCTGACCATCATAAGGCTTAAGCGCCGTTGCCCACACCTCAGGTAACGTCAGGCGAAATTGAGGATGGGTCAGCAGCAGAGGCGCTTTGAACTGCACCGGCAGAAAGTTCATTGGTGGCGAACCGATAAACTCGGCCACAAAGCGATTGGCAGGATGGTTATAAAGCTCCAGCGGCGAGGCGATCTGCTGAATCTGCCCAGCATTCATGACGGCAATACGATCGCCCATTGTCATGGCTTCGGTCTGGTCATGGGTCACATAAATCGTCGTTGTACCCAACTGTCGCTGAAGCTTGACGATTTGCGATCGGGTTTCAGCCCTCAGCTTGGCATCCAGATTTGACAGCGGCTCATCCATCAAAAAGACCTGTGGATTGCGGGCCATCGCTCGTCCCAGCGCCACCCGTTGCTTTTGCCCACCCGACAGTTGTTTGGGTAGTCGATGTAATAACGGCTCAATTTGCAAAATCTGTGCGACAGCTCGCACCTGCTGGTCGATCGATCGTTCCCGCGCCGAGCGAAACCGTAGCCCCTTCGGCAGCTTACGCGTCGTTTCAATCAACAAATTTTCTGCCCAGATGGGGAGAGAGGAGGATGGGGGATGGGGTGTGGGGTGTGGGGTATGGGCGAGAGTCTTAGATTTGCCTTCTCCTGCCTCCCTTGCTTCCCCTGCCTCCCCTGCTCCCTGCCTTCTGCCTTCTGCCTCCTGCCTCCTGCCTTCTAGCTCCCGACTCCCCAACGTCGTCCGCCGCAACCCAAACGCTAAATTCTCATACACCGTCATGTGCGGATACAGCGCATAGTTCTGAAACACCATCGCAATGTCGCGCTCTTTAGGTGGCAGGTTGTTGACGAGGCGATCGCCCACATAAATATTGCCCCCGGTTAACTCTTCCAACCCGGCAATGAGCCGCAGCAGTGTACTTTTACCGCAGCCAGATGGCCCCACCAGCACCATAAATTCGCCGTCTCTAATGGTGAGGTTAATGGCACGGAGAACGCTAGTGGCATGGGGACGCGTTGCTTTCTCCTTCGTTCCGACGGCACTGCCTTGACCCAAAGGTGTCAGCAACGGCTCTGCGCCAGCAGTTACGACCGGATCACCCTTACGACCGGAAAAACTTTTGTAGATGTTTTCAAGAACAACCTGTGCCACGACGGTTCCTATTTGACGGTTCCTATCTCTATACTCGATTAGCTTAGCGCTGATCAGTTAATGAACTTACCACGCTGCGGCACTAAAGATACGGCATTTCAGTTGCCAACAACGTTGCTTGGTGATCGCAAGTTCACACGTTCGCTCTGGCTAAGGTTCAAGTCACTGAATCCCTTGACATATGAACCCATGCTTAGAGAAGACTAGCGTTCTTGTGGGCGATCAACGGTTTAAGCAGGTGTTTTGGCAAAGCAGCCATACGCAAAGCTAGCTACTAACGTTTTATCTTCTACAGCGTTCACTTCTTCATTGATAGGGGAATGCTTTGGAATGGATTTCAGTAAAGGGCGGCACAGAGTCATCGTGCAGGACAGAAGCAAATGTCTCCTTTTTTATCAAGATACACAAGCTTTTCATTGTCTTGAGATAAGATCCTCAGAACATGTAAACTTCAAAACCACTCCGTCAGGGAGTAGCATAAATCGACGTTTTGTGCATATATTCTCTAACCTCACACGCTGCTAAAGAATGAAACGAATCTCGCTGATCGCTGCGTTTATGCTCGGTTTGTTTCTGGTGCTGATGCCAGCCTCTGTGCGGAGTGAGCTGCGATCGCCTATCCCCTTGCTCGCCACATCTTTAAAAGCAACAGGCGCAAATCCAACTGACCCAGGCACTACAGAAGGGAACCGTTTTGAAGCCGTGCCTTCTGTGGAGAAAGGCGCTTTAATCGCTGAGGAAACGGAGCAAGAATCAGCCAAATCCTTTGAGCAAGTTGTGAAAGGAACTGAGAAGCTCAATGGGCTTTTTACGCTCTATCGAGATGAAGCGGCTGGCAAACTTTATGCAGAGGTACAGCCCGACCAACTGAACGTCAACTACCTGTGTACCATCACGATGGAGTCGGGAATTGGACAAGGTGGCATCTATAGTGGATTACCTCTCAAAGATTTTCTATTCACGTTTCGTCGCGTGGGTAATAAGCTTCAGTTTGTAGTGCCCAATGTGTTTTTTCGGACGCGCCCAGGTGATCCACTGGCGCGATCGGTCAAGCGATCGTTTAGCGACTCAGTGCTGCAAGCACTGACCATTCGTAGCGTGCATCCTAAGCGCAAAAGCTTTTTGATCGATCTCAGTCCTCTGTTTCTGAGTGATTTACCAGGGCTCAGCCAGTTTTTATCAGAGGAGCTTGGCTCTACTTACAATCTGGACACAGGCAAGTCGTCCTTTGGTCCAGCGCAAGCCTTTCCGCTTAATGTGGAATTGGAGTCAAACTATGGGTTTTCGGGTGGCACCGAAAGTACGCCCCCACCCTTTCTTTCGGTGCTGCCAGATAATAAAACGTTTAACTTGCGGGTACGCTACAGTTTGTCGCGACTGCCCACGAACCATCGCTACCGTCCTCGCCTAGCGGACGATCGGGTCGGTTACTTCATTACGGCCTATCAAGACTTTTCGGACGATTCGCCGAATGATCCCTTTGTGCGCTATATCCGACGCTGGCATCTACAAAAGAAAGATCCCAAGCAGCCACTCTCTCCCCCGGTAAACCCGATCGTCTTCTGGATCGAAAACACGGTCCCCCTGGAATACCGGGATGCTGTGCGAGATGGCGCACTGATGTGGAACCAGGCGTTTGAGCAGGCGGGCTTTAAGGATGCGATCGAGGTGCGTCAGATGCCGGACGATGCCAAGTGGGATCCAGCAGATGTTCGCTACAACACGATTCGCTGGTTGACCACGTTCGATGCAGGCTTCCTGGGTATCGGTCCCTCGCGCGTTAATCCGCTCACAGGCGAGATTCTAGACGCCGATATTTTAATTGATAGCAGCTTTGCCCGGTATCTTAAGCGCTCGTACCGAACGCTATCACGATCGCAGCAGATGCCATCACCCTCAGGAAACTTGCAACTGACAGACAATGCCAGCCTTTGTGGTGATGGTTTGGCGTCCTCTTTTTTGCAGCAGACAGCCTTGCAGCAGACCAGTCCTGCAAAACCGGAACCCAAGCCTCACCGCATGTTGCAATCCTTGGGGCACTATGACCTGTGCTACGGGCTAGAAGCATCCAGACAACTCGCGCTCGGAGCCATGTCTCTTTCCATGCTGCACGATGCTGCTCCTGGCAGCGAAGCGATGAAGCAATTTGTGAAAGCGTATCTGCGAGAACTCGTGGCTCATGAAGTGGGTCATACGTTGGGACTGCGCCACAACTTCCGGGGTAGCACAATGCTCTCACCCGCTGAACTAAACAACACCGCTGTCACCCACCAGCGAGGGTTAGTGGCATCTGTGATGGATTACACGGCGGTCAATCTGGCTCCTCAGGGCACTCCCCAGGGCGATTACTTTACCTCGAAAATTGGACCTTATGACGAATGGGCGATCGCTTACGGGTATACGCCTACCGATGCTCTCGTTCCACAAGCTGAAACCAATCTCCTTGAAAAGATTGCTGGTCGGGCTCCTGAACCAGCCCTGGCTTATGCCACCGATGAAGATGCTGATGCCGAACTCGATCCATTGGCAAACCGCTTTGACATCAGTGGTGACTTGTTGACCTACGCGCCCTGGCAAATGGAGAATGCCCAAAAACTTTGGCAGAAGCTTGATCAAAGCGCTCCTAATAAGGGTGAAAGCTTCAGCGATGTACGCACGAAGTTTGATGACATCTTCTTGTACTACCTGCGCAACGCCAGTTTCTTAACAACCTACGTGGGGGGACAATCTTTTAATCGGTTTAAAAGAGGCGATGCAACCGGGCGACTACCGTTTGAGCCCGTTCCTGCGGAACAACAGCGGCAGGCACTGGCACTGCTACAAACCCACGTTTTTGATGCCAGTAAATTTCAGTTTTCTCCTGCGTTTTTAAACAAGCTCGCGCCTTCACGCTGGGAGCATTGGGGGGAAGAAGCCCAAACCTTCTCGCTCGATTATCCAATTCACGATCGCATCCTGTTCCTGCAGGCGATCGTACTCCATAACCTGCTAGATCCCGATCGCCTGTCGCGTCTTCGCGATGCCACGTTCAAAGCCCAACCGGGACAGGCGTTTACCCTGCCAGAGCTGTTTGATACACTGCAAATCGCCATTTGGCGCGAAGTGCTGCAACCAGAAGGGAAGCTAGAGCTTTCTAGCCTGCGCCGGGGGCTCCAGCGTGAGTATCTTAAAGCGATGACCGCGATGGTGTTACGCATGACCGATGCCCCAGACGATGCGCGCACTCTGGCCTGGTATGAACTGAAGCAACTTGCTTCCGCACTTGATCGCGTCTTGAAGCACCAGAGCAAAGCGGCAGATACCGAAACAAGAGCACATCTGGAGGAAACGCGCGATCGCATTGCAAAAACCCTGGATGCCAAACTCCAAACCCGTTAGGTAGGATAAGGGCGAATCGGATGAAGCTGGGTAAGATAAGATTGGCAACTGCACCCTGGAAGCATGAATGCGCGACTTTCTTAAAAATACCCTTGCCACAGTGCTGGGTTTATTGATTTTTCTGGGTTTAAGCGTCGGTGGGCTGTTAGCGCTCGTCATCGCGATCGCCGCTCGCGATACAGGGCCACAGGTGAAAGATAAATCCGTCCTGGTGTTTGATCTCGGCACAACCATTACGGATGCCAAACGCACCTCCAGCGCCAGCCAAACGCTGAGTAACGCGTTGTCAGGGAACGAAACCAGCGACACCATCAGCCTTCGTAGCGTGCTGGATGCCATTCATGAAGCCACCCGCGATCCTAAGATTGTGGGCATTTATCTGTATGGAGACGAAGAAAGTGCCGGTGGTACCGGGTTTGCCACGCTCAAAGAAGTGCGCGAAGCCCTACAACGCTTTCGAGACTCTGGCAAAAAAATTATTGCCTATGACGTTTCCTGGCGAGAACGAGAGTACTATCTGGGATCGGTGGCGAACACGATCGTCCTGAATCCTATCGGCTCAATGGATCTGAATGGTTTAAGCTCAGAGACGATGTTTTATGCGGGCGCGCTGAAAAAATTTGGCATTGGCGTCCAGGTTACACGGGTTGGCAAATATAAGTCGGCTGTAGAACCCTTTTTGCTGACGAAGCGTAGCCCCGAAAGCCGTGAGCAAACGCAGCAACTGTTGAACGACTTGTGGTCTGAATTTTTAACCGCAACCAGCCAAGACCGCAAGCTGACCGCACAGCAACTGCAAACGATTGCAGACCAGCAAGGAATGTTGATGGCAACAGATGCCCTTAAAAGCCGTTTGGTCGATAAGCTAGCCTATCTTGACGAAGTCGTTGCCGACTGGAAGCAACTGGCTGGCAGTGACAGTAAGACCAAATCCTTTCGGCAAATTGGCCTGAAAGCTTATGCAAAAGTTGCTGAAGATAAGCTAGAGCAAGAGGCAAAAAATCAAATTGCCGTCGTATACGCTGAAGGCGACATTGTCACAGGTCAAGGTAGCGCAGGCTCTGTTGGCGGCGATCGTCTTGCCAAACAACTCCGCCAAATTCGTCAGGATAATGACGTCAAAGCGGTCGTATTGCGGGTTAACAGCCCTGGTGGTAGTGTTACTGCTTCAGAAGTGATTCAGCGCGAAGTTGTCCTGACTCGCAAGGCAAAGCCATTGGTCGTCTCAATGGGTTCTGTTGCGGCGTCGGGTGGCTACTGGATTTCTACCTATAGCGATCGCATTTTTGCTGAACCCAACACCATTACAGGGTCCATTGGCGTCTTTGGCATCCAGCCAAACTTTCAAGCGATCGCCAATGCCAACGGCATCACCTGGGATGTCGTCAAAACCGGACGCTATGCCGATAGCCAAACCACCACTCGACCCAAAAACCCTCAAGAGCTAGCTATCCTGCAAAAATCAGTTGATCAAATTTACGATCAATTCCTTACAAAAGTTGCCGATTCGCGTAAACTCACGAAAACCAGAGTCGCCGAAATCGCGCAGGGTCGGGTCTGGTCAGGCATTAAGGCCAAGCAAATTGGTCTGGTTGATGAGTTAGGCGGCATCGAAGCAGCGATACAAGATGCGGCTAAACGAGCCAACCTGGGCACCAACTGGCAGGTAGAGGAATATCCCAAAACCCGAAGTTTTCCAGAACGGTTCTTTGAGCAGTTGGGAAATGATGCTGCCGCTCAGTTTGCTCAGAGCGCTGCCCCTCGCGACCCGTTGGCTACACAAATTGCAAAAATTCAGTCAGATCTTAGCGCCCTCAGTGCCATGAACGATCCGCAAGGAGTCTACGTTCGTCTACCTTTCAACTTTAGAATTAACTGATTGAGGCCTTGACCGATCGGGATGTATAGCAACTACTGATTGGATCAGCCGCTGCCGTTGGAATACGGGTGTAGGGTGTAGGGTATGGGGCGCAAAGGAAAACTGCTGTAACGAGACGGGGTTTAAACCCTGTTGCTCCCTCCTGCGGCCGTTGGAATCTACCAGTCAGGCGATTGGTGATAAGACCAGGAACAACCTGAAAACGACTAAGAGTAGCAGCCTCAGGAATCCTTTGTAATAATTCTGCGCCGACTGTAAGATTCATGAGCTAAACTAGGCGAGAGCACTGCAAGAACTTCTTGCGGATGCTCCTGGCTTCGTGAAGTTTTAACTTCGTGGGAAGTGGGTTACGCCCACTTTTTTTATGGGTACTCATGGTTCATCCGCTCATTCCGCAAGTGATTGATCTGGCGCAGCCACTGGCCGAATCGCTCGGTTTACAGGTTGTTGGGGCTGTTTTTCATACAAATCAACAACCACCTGTGTTGCGAGTCGATATTTGTCATCCTGAGCGCGATATTGGCCTAGAAGACTGCGAACAGATGAGCCGAGTGTTAGAGTCAACGCTTGACGCTACGGATATAATTCCTGACACCTATGTCTTAGAAGTTTCTAGCCCTGGCATTTCTCGCTTGTTGACGACCGATCGCGAATTTATTTCCTTTAAAGGGTTTGCCATTATCGTGAAAACGACTGAGCCTTACGCCGGGCAGCATGAATGGGCTGGAAAGCTAATTCGACGGGATGAGAACAGCGTTTTCATCAACCAAAAAGGACGGGCCATTGCGATCCCCCGTGAGCTTGTCACCAAAGTTCAGCTTGATGAACGGCGGTAGAGTCAGGCGTTAGGAGTCAGGGGTCAGGAGTTAGAAAGCTAAAGGCTAAAGGCTAAAGGCTAAAAAGCTGACTCCAAATTCAAAACCTGCAACTCAGAACTCAAAACTCAAAACTCAAAATTTACAACTCGAAACCTAAAGCTTTCCTACCCCTCCCTTCATTCCCCTACTTTTTCCCTCACACTTACGGAGACTTTCCAATGTCAATGGTCACTCTACCCGGACTCAGAGACATGATCGATAGCATCAGCCGGGAGCGAAATTTACCCAAGCTAGCAGTACAGGCAGCGCTGCGAGAAGCCTTGCTGAAAGGGTACGAACGCTATCGTCGCACCCAACGCATGGACAATCCCAACTTTGACGAAGAGTACTTCGCCAATTTTGAGGTTGAGCTTGATGTCGAAGAAGAAGGATTTCGCGTTCTGGCGGCGAAGACGATCGTCGAAGATGTTGAAAATCCCGATCATCAAATTGCGCTTGAAGAAGTACAGGAAGTGGCAGCAGAGGCCCAACCTGGCGACACCGTTGTACTGGACGTCACCCCTGATCAGAGTGATTTTGGGCGAATGGCAGCCATTCAGACCAAACAAGTCCTTGCTCAGAAGCTACGCGACCAGCAGCGCAAACTCGTGCAGGAAGAATTTCAGGATCTGGAAGGTACGGTACTGCAAGCGCGGGTGCTACGCTTTGAGCGCCAGTCTGTCATCATGGCTGTGAACAGTGGCTTTGGGCAGCCGGAAGTTGAAGCTGAACTTCTAAAGCGGGATCAGCTTCCTAATGACAACTACCGCGCCAACGCAACGTTCAAGGTCTTCCTGAAAAAGGTTTCTGAAGGTGCCCATCGAGGACCACAACTCCTGGTTTCAAGAGCTGATGCCGGACTCGTTGTCTACCTGTTTGCAAACGAAGTGCCCGAAATTGAGGATGAGATTGTTCGCATTGTGGCGGTCGCTCGCGAAGCAAACCCACCCTCTCGCTTTGTGGGTCCTCGGACGAAGATTGCGGTGGATACCCTTGAGCGCGATGTTGATCCCGTTGGAGCCTGCATCGGCGCGCGGGGCTCACGTATTCAAGTCGTGGTGAACGAGTTACGGGGTGAAAAGATTGATGTCATCCGGTGGTCGCCCGATCCGGCAACCTATATTGCGAATGCCTTGAGTCCGGCGCGGATTGATGAGGTGCGTTTGGTTGACCCTGAAGGACGGCAAACGCATGTGCTGGTGCCTGAGGACCAACTGAGCCTAGCGATCGGGAAAGAAGGCCAAAATGTGCGGCTAGCAGCCCGTCTCACAGGCTGGAAAATTGACATCAAAGATTCTGCAAAGTATGACTACGAGGCAGAAAACCAGAAGATTGCAGCAGCAATGGACGCGCGTCGCCGCTCGCAGCCAGATCTTGACGAATACGACGACGATGAGTACGAAGACGATGAGCCAGAATCTGGCAACAACACTTATGTCGCGCCTGAAATTGCGATCGACGACCTTCCGGAAGACGAGCCTGCTGCAGGTGCCAGCGCAGACGGATCAGGCGTCGAGTCAGGCGATGCCCTCAAACGTCCTTAACGATTGCCATGCCACCCAATTATCGGCGCTGTGTGAGTTGCCGTAAGGTTGCTCCAAAGCAAGAGTTTTGGCGAGTTGTGCGGTTGCATAAGGCTTCGATACAGTCTACTTTCACCGTACAGCTCGATGAGGGCATGGGGCGATCAGTCTACCTGTGCCCCCAAGTAAATTGCCTTCAATTGGCTCAAAAAAAAGATCGCTTGGCACGTGCGCTCAAAGCACCCGTTACAGAGCAACTTTACCAAATCCTCTGGCAGCGGTTAAAAAGCGGGCAGATAGTGCAGTCCCAAGACGCTAGCACACAAGGCAATTCAAGGAGTACGATCCAGTAAGGCAGCCTTAAAATTAGATGGTTAAGCCTTCGAGTCCGAAGCAGTGTAGGATAGGTGCTTTACAGGTAAAAGAAAACTTTGCGCAATGACTGCGTTCAAAAGGGCATGAATTGGCTAAACTGATAGCTGCGATGTCAGACACTATAGAGGACGACTGTTTGATTTGTTGCAACCCAACGAGAATCTACCCATCGAGGTTATCGACATCGGACGAGCAAAACGCATTGATCAAGCAAAATGCTCTTGTACTAGTTGATTTAGCGCATCTGCGTCGAATTGTTCAGCAGCAGAAGACCTTGATCGGAGTGTTCGATGCCGTGACCGCTGGCTTGCTTCTGGTGGTGGAGGGAGCAAAGCGCTAGTTGACTAAACCCCTCCCAGCAAACAAAGCCGTGTACTTTCTAGCGTGCTCGACCTCAATATGCCTTAAGGCGGTTTTGACCAAGGTGAGTTAGGGTGAGAATAGCAGACGCACTCGCTAGAGGCGGTGAATGAAACCTAACACCGAAACCAAGCCAGTGTCGTCATATTTGTGCAAAATTAGAAGAAGGATCTCTGTGCAGAACGTGAGCATTGCTCATCGAAATGTTTGGGACTGTTGTAATGAAAAGCTAGCGTCACCCCCGACCGGAATCAGTAAGTCTTTAGTTCCAAGCGTGGAAATAAGTTCAATTTGAATCCAATGTCGTTTTAGTCAAAGCAGCAGGCAATTATGTGAAAACAGGATAGGTAGCGAGGGCAGAGTGGATGAATAACGGCAAAGTCAGAATTTACGAGTTATCAAGGGAATTGAATTTGGACAATAAGGATTTATTAGCCGTCTGCGAACAGTTAAATATTTCAGTAAAGAGCCATAGCAGCACCATTACTGATACTGAAGCTGAGATGATTCGTACGGCTGCCGAGAAGTATACTGCCAATCACCCCTCGCCTGCTAAGTCTGCCCCATCCCGCAATGGGGCTAACGCTCATCAAGCGGCAGAGGCGAAACCAAAAACAGCTGCCCCCGTGCAGAAGAAGCAGCAAATTCTTGAAATTCGCAAGCCCATTATTCGTCAAGCGCAGAGCCCAGAGCCGCCGAACTATCCTCCAGCCAATGCGCCTCAGCCGACGGCTAGTGAGCAACCTACCGCTCTAACGCAGCCGGCGCCAGCCAAGCCTTCGGCTCCCAGTCGTCCTGCCCATCCCACGGCGGCAAGTGCACAGGCTGCGCCAGCTACTAGTCCTGAAGAGACGACGCCATTACCGGAACCACAGCCTGAGCCTCGCGTAGCTGCTGTAGACGAACCGCAGCTTACCCAGCCTGAGCCCCCAGCAGCCGTTGCTCCAGTGGGCGATCGCCCACCCGCTAGAGAAAAAGCTGAGTCTAGAGAAAGAGCAGAGTTCAGAGAAAAAACCGAGTTGAATCAGCCTGAGTTATCGGGGCCACCCGCTCGACCCAGCACCTCCGCTAATACACCCAGGGTGAATTTAGCCAATCGACCGCTCTTAAAACGAGCACGATCAGAGCAAGCGCCCGGATCGGCAGGGGCTGTTCCCACCGTTGTTAGTAGCGAAAGCAATACTGCTGAGCGCGATGCATCGTTCAAAGCCCCGTCAAAGCCGACTCCAGCCAACCGTGCTCCGGCTCCGGTTAGACCCACTGATGCCCGTCCAGCACCACGGCCCCAAACGATCGTTGAGCTCCGTCGTCCGCCCCGCCCGGTTCGTCCTGGCGAAGGCGCACCTGTAGAAGGCCAACGACCGACCGAGGGTGTTGTTTTGCGCGCTAATCGTCCGAGTGCGCCTTCAGCTGATGCGACGGCTGCACCTGGTGGCGTTGCTGCTCCAGATGTCCAACTACAAACACGGCCAACCCTCCCTCGTGCGAAAAAAGCAAAGAGTTGGCAGGAGGAAGAAGAGGAAGGACGTGAAGCTGAGAAAGCCGCAAAGGTTGCTGGAAAAACGAAGCGCCGCAGTCAGGTAGCGGTAGATGAAGACGAAGACGATATTGACAATCTTCTGGATAAAGAGGGTGAGACTGCGACACCGATCAGCCTCTCACTTGTGCGTCCAGCAAAGCCAAAATCAGCCCGTGTAGCCCAGGTGAAAGCACCCGCCGCTGCTCCTAGAGCGAAGAAAACGTCCAGTCCTCGTGATCGGCGCGATCGACGGGAACAAGAGGTCAAGGTTGACAAGCCAGAAAAGATTACGCTTCACGGTGGCTTGACGGTTCAAGAGCTGTCTTCCATCATGGCGATCCCTGATACAGACATCATCCGCACCCTGTTTATGAAGGGGATTGCGGCAACCGTTACCCAGACGCTTGACGTTGCAACAGCCACCATGGTGGCGCAGGAGCTGGGTGTTGAAGTAGAAACCGGGCAACGCGAAGCTGAGGCGAAAAAAATCACCGAAATGCTCGATGCGGGTGACCTGGAGAAACTACAGCGCCGTCCGCCTGTTGTTACCATCATGGGTCACGTAGACCACGGTAAAACGACCCTCCTTGACTCCATTCGTAAAACGAAGGTGGCGCAGGGCGAAGCGGGTGGTATTACCCAGCATATTGGTGCCTATCACGTTGATGTCGAGCATGATGGCAAGATGCAGCAGGTTGTCTTCCTGGACACCCCTGGGCACGAAGCGTTTACGGCAATGCGGGCACGGGGCGCACGCGTCACCGATATTGCTGTGCTTGTCGTTGCTGCCGATGACGGGGTACGACCACAAACCATCGAGGCGATCAGCCACGCTAAAGCGGCAGAGGTGCCCATTGTGGTTGCGATCAACAAAGTTGATAAAGAAGAGGCCCAGCCCGATCGCGTGAAGCAAGAGCTAACCGAATATGGATTGGTGCCTGAAGAGTGGGGCGGCGATACGGTCATGGTTGCGGTTAGCGCTATTTCAGGTGAGAACCTGGACACCTTGCTGGAGATGATTCTACTAGTTGCGGAAGTGGAAGACCTCTACGCCAACCCCGATCGCTCTGCGAGAGGAACGGTAATTGAAGCACACCTCGACAAAGCGAAAGGTCCTGTTGCGACTCTACTGATTCAAAACGGAACGTTGCGCGTTGGCGATACCATCGTGGCTGGTTCTGCGTTGGGTAAGGTGCGGGCAATGGTGGACGATCGTGGTCAGCGCGTGAAGCAAGCAGACCCATCCTTTGCCGTTGAAGTTCTCGGTTTGGGTGATGTACCCGCCGCGGGTGACGACTTCCAGGTCTTTGAGGATGAGAAGGAAGCCCGCTCGGTCGCATCCGATAAAACGGACGAACAGCGTCAGTCTCGCCTCTTACAGGCCATGTCTTCACGACGTGTCAGTTTGAACACCCTATCAGCACGTGCCCAAGAAGGCGAGCTCAAGGAACTGAATCTTGTCCTCAAGGCCGATGTTCAGGGGTCTGTGGAAGCGCTCCTGGGTGCCCTCAAGCAGTTACCTCAGAACGAAGTGCAGGTGCGGGTACTCTATGCAGCTCCAGGTGAAATCAGTGAAACGGACGTTGACCTGGCTGCCGCCAGCGATGCCGTTATGATTGGCTTCAACACCACGTTGGCAACAGGCGCACGTCAGGCCGCCGATCGTGCTGGGGTGGATGTCCGTGAGTACAACATCATCTACGCGCTGTTGGATGATATTCAGGCCGCCATGGAAGGGTTGCTCGAACCGGAGCTGATTGAAGAATCGCTCGGACAGGCCGAAGTGCGTGCGGTCTTCCCGGTTGGTCGTGGGGCTGTCGCAGGCTGCTATGTTCAATCCGGCAAGCTTGTTCGTAACTGTAAGGTGAGGATTCGTCGCGGCAGTGAAGTTGTTCACGAAAGCAACCTGGATTCGCTGAAGCGGATGAAGGAAGATGCCCGTGAAGTCAATGCTGGCTACGAGTGCGGTATCGGGATTGATAACTTTAGCACCTGGAAGGAAGGCGACATCATTGAGGCGTACCGCATGATTACCAAGCGACGGACGCTCTCACCAAACAAATAGCCCAACAAAATGGGAAATACTTAAGAAAAAGCGGGTAACTCGAGGGTTATCCGCTTTTCTGTTTAGATCCTGTTAGATCCTGGTGTGACCAAAGATTTGGCATCTCCGCAGAATGGTCAAGCAGAACTCGTCCACCCAAATGTCGCTGGCCTAACCTTGAAATTTCTCTAAGCCACCAAAGATCAAGAGCCAAGAAACAACGATCACCCAGTGCATAACAACGGGCATCCAAAGAGAACCGCTTTTTAGATAAGAGAGGGTACAGATGATACCGAGCATGCCTGCTCCTAGCAAAAAGGCAGGCGTCTAAAAAAAGAAGGTACGAATGGATGGATGTGGTAAGCCACAAATAAAAGCAAGCTGAGGCCGCTCAAAAACCACCGCGTTGCAGGTGAAATTAATTCTGTTGGATGAGGAATTAACAATACTCGAAAGCCTAATTCTTCAGGCACAGAGGGCATGATGAACGCCCCTGCCATTACACTCAGTATGGTTGGCCAAGACAATCGTGCATCTATTTTGAGAAAGCCCAATGTAAAGCCGATCGGCAAGTAAACCAGTGTAAAGGTAAGCAGTAAGCCAACAGCTTGTAGCCAATCACCAGCACGGGGAAGGGTCAAAAAAGCCGCTTTGACTCGATGGAAACTAGTTCGCACGCAAGGCTGTCTACGAAGAAGATAGAGCTTATGCAGTTTAGTTTAGCAATCGTGCTGCACTAAAGAAGAATACTGAGAGAGTGCGCAAGGTTCACACTTCCGCCTTCTCAGCATCCCACTCGTAATCTCTATCCTTTCCTAAATGGAACTACCCACTAGACTGCTGCCAAGATAGTCCTACTTTACGGCATCAGCTGAACAGTAGCGCTGATGGCGATCGCCCAATAAAAAACAGCCACGCAGACTGCATGGCTGTTTTCAAAACTCTAAGAACGAATCGAATTAGTAAGCAGCCAAATTCTGCTCTGCAAATTCCCAATTCACAAGATTATCAAGGAAGTTCTTGATAAACGCAGGGCGAGCATTACGGAAGTCAATGTAGTAAGCGTGTTCCCAAACATCTAGAGTCAGCAATGCTTTTTGACCATGCGCCAATGGGTTTTCAGCATTGGGTGTTTTCGTCACTTTCAGCGTGCCATTGTCGTCGATGAGCCATGCCCAGCCGCTACCAAACTGGGTTGCAGCCGCATTAGAGAATTCTTCTTTGAACTTATCGAAGCTGCCAAACGATGCATCAATTTGCTTGGCGAGTGTACCACTGGGTGAACCGCCGCCATTGGGAGACAGGCTATTCCAGAAGAAGGTGTGGTTCCAGACTTGAGCGGCGTTGTTAAAGATGCCTGCCTTAGACGGATCCTTGAACGAAATCTTGATGACTTCCTCCAGTGGTTTATCCGCCAGTTCGGTATCTGCAACCAACTTATTGAGGTTGTCAACGTATGCCTTGTGGTGCTTACCGTAGTGGTATTCAAAGGTTTCGCCTTTCATCCCATGCGACTCTAGGGCGTTGAAGTCGTAGGGAAGGGGGGACTGCTCAAATGCCATGTGTTCTTCTCTCTGCTTAATGTGCGTTTAAAGTCTAAAATCCATCCACTTGGGTCTACAGCCGTTAGTTGGACAGGAACGATCGCTCCACCTCTATAGACTGCAAAAGTCTGAGAGATATATAGAAACAGAACTTAACGAGTAAATTCTATCGCATAAGCACAGGTTACATCAGTCTCTGTTACTCCTTCTGTAGAGAGAGTTTCATCGCCTCATTTGTGGGGTGATCACTGAAAATGTGATGAAAAGATAACTTTTGGCACTTTTCAAAAGTGATGTCATGAACTGATGACCCCAATTTATAAGGATCACAGCCAATTAGTACTGGCGAAGCGATTATAAAACCCGTCTCGGTCGGGACAAGGTTCTCTATAATTTTGGTAAAGGCAGAGACATTCCGTCCTGAACTGACACTATTGAGTCTACTTGATTTGCCTCCGGTTATCAGTCAATCGACGTTTCCAGCTCACGTGGTGAAGCTGTCTAACGGTTTAACGCTTATTCACCAATGCACGCCAGGTACGCCTGTTGCCGCTGTTGATGTTTGGGTCAGAGCAGGTGCGATCGTTGAACCCGACGAATGGGCTGGCATGGCGCACTTTTTGGAACATATGATCTTTAAAGGTACAGAGCAGCTTGCTCCAGGTTCCTTTGATTTAGCGATCGAGCGTCGGGGTGGCATTACGAACGCCGCCACAAGCTACGACTACGCTCACTACTTCATCAATACAGCTGCACAGCATCTCGAAGAGACGCTGCCCTACCTTGCAGAACTGCTCCTGCATGCAACGATTCCAGACAGTGAATTTGAGCGAGAGCGCCAGGTGGTGCTGGAGGAAATTCATCAGTCTTACGATAATCCCGATTGGCTTGGTTTTCAGGCACTCAACGAGATGGTATACCAGCGCCATCCCTACGGGCGCTCCATCTTAGGCTCTGAGGAAACGCTGCTGGCACGATCGCCAGTCGAAATGCGTCAGTTTCACCGTGCCCACTATCAGCCAGGCAATATGGCAGTAGTGGTAGTGGGAGATATTCCTCAACAGGAAGCCGTTGATCTGGTCGGGCAAACTTTTCAGTCTTTCGCGACTCCGTTGGAGTGCCCACAGGCGATCGGAGAAGCGGAACCACCCATTACAGATATCCGCCGCCAAGAGCTTCATTTGCCTCGGTTAGAACAAGCCCGGTTGCTGATGGCATGGATTGGTCCTGGGGTTGATTCTCAATCGCAAAACATTGATGAGCAGCTAGAGGCTGCCTATGGTCTGGACATTCTTTCGGTCTTGCTTGCCGAAGGGCGGACATCGCGCCTGGTGCGAGAACTTCGCGAAGAACGTCATCTGGTGCAGGCGATTGGGAGCAGCTTCTCGCTTCAGCGGGAGTCAGGCTTGTTCACAATCAGTGCATGGCTTCATCCAGAGAACCTGGAGCGGGTAGAGGCCATTATTTGCGATCGACTTTCCCAACTAGCGGCTGTTCCCATTTCTGAAGCAGAACTTGCCCGCTGTAAGCGGTTGCTGTGCAATGATTACGCCTTTTCGACTGAAACGCCTGGTCAACTGGCAGGACTCTACGGTTACTACAGCATTCTTGCCGAGCCTAAAGTTGCTACCACCTATCCACAGCGCCTTCAAGCAATTCAGGCGAATGACTTGCAACGCCTTGCCAGTCGCTATTTGTCCCCCTATCACTATGCCGCTACCGTTGTCAGACCACTGGTCTAGCAGCTAGGTGATCGCTCTTTGCACCAAGGATAATTTCGTGAATTTAGGTACCAAACAATCACCCCAAACCCATATTGTGCTTTCTAACGGTATGACGGTTCTGGTGTGGGAAAACCCATCCGCTGACATCATTGCAGCGCGTATCTTCATTCGAGCGGGTAGCCAGTGGGAGACTGCTGAAGACGCAGGGGTATCGCACTTGATGGCTGCTGTTCTGACAAAAGGAACTGAGCAGCGATCGTCCCTCCAGATTGCAGAACAGGTGGAGTCAGTTGGTGCAAGCCTCGGTACAGACTCAGCGACAGATTACTTTCTTCTAAGCCTCAAAACAGTTTCTGCGGATTTTGCTGAACTGTTGCAGCTCGCTGGAGAATTGCTCCGCTCGCCCAGTTTTCCACAGCATGAAATCGAACTGGAACGCCGTCAAACCATTCAAGCAATCCGCTCGCAGCAAGAACAGCCGTTCTCAATTGCTTACGATCAACTGAGGCGAATCATGTATGGGGAGCATCCCTATGCGCTTTCAGGCTTGGGCACCGAAGCAAGTGTGGCACAGCTTGAAAGGGCTGACCTTCAGCGTTATCACCAATCCCACTTTCGTCCAGACAATATCGTCATCAGCCTCTCTGGCCGCATTCAGCCAGAGACCGCGATCGCCCTTATAGAGAAGGTGTTTGGTGATTGGCAAGCACCGTCCACACCACTGCCAGTACTCAAGCTATCCGCTATCACCTCACAGCCTGTAAAAGCCGCCATTGCTCAGGAAACCCAGCAGTCAATCGTGATGTTGGGCTATTTAGCACCCGCTGCTATCCGTGAACATCCCCCAGCCGCTTTACAACCACTGGATCAGCTCTCTGCATCCTGTCATGCCTCGGCGTTGCTTACTGCCACAATTGAGGATTACACCGCGCTCAAGCTGCTTAATAGCTATTTGGGCAACGGTTTGTCTAGCCGCCTCTTTGTCGAATTACGCGAAAAACGCGGTTTAGCTTACGACGTTTCTGCCTTTTATCCAACTCGACTCCATCCAGCTCAGTTTGTGGTGTACATGGGGACAGCGCCCGAAAATACCACGATCGCTCTTGATGGTCTGAAGGCAGAGGTTGATCGGTTAAGGACGCACCCCTTTGATGGTGAAACCTTACAAGCTGCAAAAGACAAAATCTTGGGGCAGCATGCCCTTGGGAAGCAAACGAATGCTCAAATTGCTCAAACCTTTGGTTGGTATGAGACGTTAGGGTTAGGCATTGGTTTTGATGCTCAATTTCAGGAGCAGGTCAGTGCAGTCACGCTTGAGGCGATCCAAGCAGCCGCAGAGCGCTATCTCGTTGACCCCTACATTTCTTTAGTCGGTCCTGCTGCTGTTGTTAAGGAATAAATCATCTCTCCATATTTCTACGGAGAGCATTACGCCAAAGCCCTTAAGAAGGCTAGAGAATCTACGGAATACGCCGTCGCATGAACGCGGTACTCTGTGGTTGAGAAGGGTGTGATCCCATTGAATGCGAGGGTGCATCTCAGTCAAGGGACAAATGAGCTTGACTTTAAGCTAAACAAATCAGACCGGATAAGAGGCGATCGCCCCCGAAGAATGCACTACGGCGCTTTAACCGGAATCATTGTTAGCAGCCACAGTACGTTTGAGAGAGCATGCTTACGGTTTGAGTATTCCTGAGCCGTTAAATGCCTGAACTGACAAGCTGATCACACTTAAAAAACGAAATTATGAATAGCGATCTTGCAGCGACAGAGGTAGTACCAATACCCTCTCGTGAAACGGTGATCCCGTCTGAGCATAAACCACTGACAGTTGAATCTGATTTAGTCTCGAATAGCGGTGTTACGCTTGTAGCCGATGCAGCAGAGGCAATGGCTGAGCGGCTACTCCACGAGAGCTGTGAGCATTACCATACAGGGCAATTTGAAGCAGCGCTAAAGTCCTTTCAGCAAGCTTTTTTACTGTTCCGCGATCGCGAAGATATCCAGGGGCAAGGAAAAGCACTGAGTGGGTTAGGCTTGACTCACTACAGCTTGAGAGACTACGCCAGAGCCATCAAGTACTCCAAGCAAAGCTTAGACATTGCGCAAACGCTACAGGACCGTCGGAGTCTTGTTAAAATTCTCAGCAACCTCGGCAATGCCTATCGTCATCTCAAAGAATATGCAGAGGCAATCAACTGTCAGCAGCAAAGCTTGACAATTGCTCAAGAAATTGGCGATCGTCGGGGTGAGATGGCCGCATTGAACAATCTTGGCTTAGCCCACAAAGCGTTAGGCAATTATGACACCGCGATCGGCTTTGAAGAACAAAGCCTGGTAATTGCACGTGAATTGCAGGACGACCAGATTGAGGAGCAGATTCTTAAAAATCTAGGGAATGCCTGCTATGCTTTGGGCAACTACACTCGCGCGATTGATTATTATCAGCAGCGTTTAGTCCTCGCACGGGAATTCAACGATCGTCGGGTTGAAGGACAAATTCTACGCAATCTAGGGAACGCGTGCTATGCCCTCGGCGACTACGATCGCGCCATTGAATACAGTAAGCAATGGTTAAGCGTTACCAGAGAAACGAATGATCGTCGTGGAGAAGAGCAGGCGCTTGGCAGCGTTGGTGTTGGCTATGATGCCCTTGGCAACTACGCTAGAGCGATCGACTATTACGAACAACGATTAGCGATTGCCCGCAAAATGAAGGATTATCGTATCGCCGAACAGGTGTTGGGCAGCCTTCGGGTAGCCTATTATGCACTCGGCGACTACGCAAAAGCGACCGAATGCACTGAACAACGGCAGGTACTTCTTGAAGCAAGCTTGAGTAATTCTTAAGGATTGTAGATTGGTTAAGGCGCACTGATTTTCGCAGGGAGATGGTAATGCCATGTCTCTACAGAAACTAGATTTACAGGTGATTCCATCCACGCTCCAGACATGCTTAACAACCCCTCTCTTCGATAAAAGACCCAAAACCAATCGGTCAGGCTCTTCCGATCACCCCCCAAAGCCCTTGATCCGAAGGCCTTGACACGGCTGCTATTGCAGTTAGCTCAATACCGTCTTTAAGTTTTATTGTAATCACTGTGAATGTCAGGAGACGCTAACGTATATACGTCCGTCAACACACTTGATCCTCAGCTAGAATCGGTGTTATGGAGATTTGCATTAGAAGACGAAATCGCTCGACAGGGATCACAATCCGCACTAGACTTATGTTTTAGCTTCTAATGCATCATCTGATACAAATTCATCAACGGGTCGGTGAGGTCTTCTAGTGCAACTGCAACGTGTGGCTGTAAAGCGGGTAACTGGCGCATTCGCATTGATTGACAGCTTGAAGCGCCATGGAGTCAAGCATATTTTTGGCTATCCTGGCGGTGCAATTCTGCCAATTTACGATGAGGTTTACCGAGCGCAGGCTGAAGGGGGCTTTCAGCATATTTTGGTGCGGCATGAACAAGGCGCAGCCCACGCTGCTGATGGTTATGCCCGTGCGACAGGGCAGGTTGGCGTTTGCTTTGCGACGTCTGGGCCAGGTGCAACCAATCTGGTGACTGGCATCGCTACCGCTCATATGGATTCCATCCCGCTTGTGGTCATTACAGGGCAGGTTCCTAGCTACGCGATCGGGAGTGATGCATTTCAAGAAACCGATATTTTCGGCATTACGTTGCCGATCGTCAAGCACTCCTATGTCGTGCGTGATCCGAGAGACATGGCCCGGATTGTTGCCGAAGCGTTTTACATCGCTACAACGGGTCGTCCTGGTCCAGTGCTGGTTGATGTTCCTAAAGACATTGCACAACAGGAGTTTGACTACTCGCCAGTGACGATAGAGGATGTCAAGCTTCCAGGGTATCGTCCTACAGTCAAGGGGAATCCACGTCAGATTGCCCACGCACTGAAGCTCATTCGGCAAGCAAAACAGCCATTGCTCTACGTGGGAGGCGGGGCGATTGCGTCTAATGCCCACGCTGAAATCAAGACGTTAGCCGAGCGCTTCAACATCCCCGTAACCACAACACTGATGGGTATTGGTGCCTTTGATGAGCACCACACTCTGTCGGTGGGTATGTTGGGGATGCACGGCACAGCTTATGCCAATTTTGCTGTCACTGAATGCGATCTGTTAATTGCGCTAGGCGCACGGTTTGACGATCGCGTTGCCGGGAAGCTGGATGAATTTGCCTCCCATGCCAAAGTTATCCATATCGATATTGACCCCGCAGAAGTAGGCAAAAATCGTGCCCCTGAAGTGCCGATCGTCGGTGACGTCCGTCATGTGTTGATCGAGTTGTTGCGCCGTAGTGACGATGATGGCGATGCACGCGATCCCCAACGCAATCGAGCCTGGCTGAACCGAATCGCCCGATGGCAAGAAGATTATCCTCTGGAAGTCCCCCGTTATGCTGACAGTCTTTCTCCACAGGAAGTGATTGTTGAGTTGAGTATCCAGGCTCCCAACGCTTACTACACAACCGATGTAGGACAGCACCAAATGTGGGCAGCGCAGTTTCTTAAAAACGGTCCACGTCGCTGGATTTCAAGTGCTGGGCTTGGCACAATGGGCTTTGGAATGCCTGCGGCCATGGGTGCGAAGGTAGCCCTGCCGGATGATGACGTCATCTGCATCAGCGGCGATGCCAGCATTCAGATGAATATTCAAGAGTTGGGGACGTTGGCGCAGTACGGCATCAATGTGAAGACGGTCATTATCAATAATGGCTGGCAAGGGATGGTCCGTCAGTGGCAGCAGGCATTCTACGATGAGCGCTACTCCAACTCCAATATGGAAGTGGGTATGCCAGATTTTGTGAAGCTGGCAGAAGCGTTTGGCATCAAAGGCATGATTGTCAGCACGAGAGATGAACTAAAGAGCACGATCGCTCAAATGCTCACTCACAATGGCCCAGTCCTGCTCGATGTGCGCGTTCGTCGAGATGAGAACTGCTATCCGATGATCCCACCGGGTAAGAGCAATGCACAGATGGTTGGGTTGCCAGAACGCAAAACGTTAGACACAGCAGCCGAACTCATTTACTGTAGCGGCTGTGGTGCCAAGAACATTACCAACAACAACTTCTGCCCAGAGTGTGGCACGAAGCTGTAGTGGGTACAGTCAAGCTAGAAGCCTAAGCTAGAAGCTTTCCTGAAGGAAAGCTTCTAGCTTGAAGTGGCGTAGGTTGAGAATGCAAAGGACTAGGGGTTGTCATCAATTACGGCTACACATTGCTTTCAGCAGGGGTTCCAGCCCCTAGCCTGGTGTGTTGGGACGGGCGCGACACTGCTGATACAAAAGGTTTTTGAGCTGAATTTATGACGCGCCCTCAGTGAACAGATTCGCTCAGTTGATGCCAATGGCCTTAGAGGCTGAAAGACGATAGGTTGCCCGAACTTTGGGACCAAAGACAATAATATCTTCTGGTCTTAATTCCCATGTGCGGTACTTTTGACCGTTGATTAGTAACCCATTGGTGCTGGCTTTTCCATCCAAGTCGCCATCGGTAATCTGATAACCATAACTGCCATCGCCTCTCGAAATTCTGGTAATAACCGCATGCTGACGAGACGCGAATTGAGAATGCAGACAAATATCGCTTTTCGGATCTCGACCCAGGCGATACTGGTCACGCTCTAAAATAATGTCTCGCTTGCCCTGATCATCCTCAATGACCAGGAACGGTCTGCCTTGAGAGCGAGCAAAGCTGTCCTCATCCACATCAAGCTCTGATGCAAACATCGCTTGATTGTCAAGGTCACCTTCCACAAAGGTCGGTGGATCATTAAAACCAGCACCATACCAGGCAGGATTGGTTGTCGGCGGACGATAGTTTAGCCCTGAGCGTTCGGAAGCTAGATTACGAGCCTGCCAGGAAAGTTCGTCGTCTGGCTTGATTGCTAAGGCGCGATCGTAGCTTGCAATCGCTTCCGTGTAGCGATGCAACTCGACTAAAGCGTTGCCCCGATTACGCCATGCTAGGTAGTTTTCGGGGTTAATATGCAGCACGCGATCGTAACTCCCGATCGCGTCGATAGGCAGACTCAAGCCATACAGCAAAGCATTCCCGCGATCTTGCCAGGTTGCTTCATGAATCGCATTGATTTCCAGCACGCGATCGTAACTATCAATCGCTTCTGCGTAACTACCGAGTCCGTATTGCAACGCATTCCCGCGATCGTGCCAAATTTGCACTGAGGCATCCCCTTTTGGTCGGAGACTCAGGGCACGATCGTAGCTTGCGATCGCCTCTCTGTAAAAGCCTCGTTTCTCAAGGGCTAAACCACGCTCATACCAGGCTTCATAAAAATCCGGCCTTACCTCAATGACTCGATCGTAGTACGCTACAGCTCGCTCGTATGTTTCAGCCGCAGCCGCAGCTAACCCCTGTCGAAACCATACAAGAGCATCGCCGCTGAGTTGGAGTTGACCTGTATCAAGCATGGCTCAATTTCCTGAAATCCAGTACCCACCCATCCAAACAGGGAGCCGAACGCCACTCCGATCATCAAGAAAGCCCGTTAAACAGATTTGACGGAGACCCCACATTTTTGGTGATCCGTAAATCTTACTAGTCTTTCCTAAAACTAGCGTAAAACGCCAGAAACTTCTCACATTTTTTGCAAAAACCTAAAACATCACGAGATTGAGGGATAGCAAAATTAGGTGAACTGTGGATGTGGCGGTTTGTGAGGCGATTGATGGGGTAAGCAACACGCTGTGAGTAAGGGTATGAGGGTGGGGGGTGTGGGTATGGCGAATGCAAAGATAAGAAGATCCAAAGAGTGATCTATACGTACAGTTTGCATTCAAACAATCATCGTGTTACTTTATTTATATGCGAAATGTATAACCTAGTATGTTTCAACAGGAGACGAAGCAAATGCTGACAATTCGTAAGTCTGAAGACCGGGGCCATGCTCATCACGGTTGGCTGAACTCCTTTCATTCGTTTTCGTTTGCCAATTATTACGATCCGCAGCACATGGGTTTTCGTAGCCTGCGGGTGATTAACGAAGATACGATCGCCGCTAGTGCTGGTTTTCCTACGCATCCGCACCGGGATATGGAAATTATTACCTACGTCGTCTCTGGAGCGGTTGCCCACAAGGACAGTATTGGTAACACTGAAACCGTTGGCGCGGGTGGGATTCAGCGCTTTTCGGCTGGTACAGGCATTACTCATAGCGAATTCAACCCCTCCAACACGCAGCCGCTCCATTTACTGCAAATTTGGATTCTGCCAGAACAGCAAGGCATCACACCTAGCTACGAACAGAAAGAGTTTCCCGCTGAAATAAAACGTGGTCAATGGTGCACTCTCGCCAATCGTGACGCAAGCGATGGAGCCGTTAAGCTACACCAAGATGCTGCCCTGTACGCCACCATCCTTGAACCCGGTGAGCGCTTGACCTATTCGCTAAACGCCGATCGTCATGCTTGGGTACAGGTTATTCGGGGTGAAGTCACGCTGAACGGGACAACCCTCGATAAGGGCGATGCTGCTGCTATTAGCCAAGAAACTGAGTTAGTGCTTGAAGCCAGCACCGATGCTGAAATCCTACTGTTTGATCTGGCTTAACACAGGCCAAGGAGTGAGAGGCTAAACGCTTTTGGCTTGCTCTTGTAGCGCCAGGGTAAGGCTTCTCACTCCTTTCTTCTTTAAGGCTCATTCTATCTTATGGAGGCTTTTTATGGCGCTGGGTATGATGGTAGACGGCAAATGGACAACGGAATGGACGGAACGCGATAAAACGGGCAAATTTAATCGGATGCCAACAAAGTTCCGCAACTGGATTACAGCAGATGGTTCGAGTGGTTTCAAGGCAGAAGCGGGGCGCTATCACCTCTATATTTCGTTGGCGTGTCCGTGGGCACACCGCACCCTGATCATGCGTCAACTCAAAGGGCTGGGGGATGCGATCGGACTATCGATCGTCGATCCCATTCTTACGGAGAAAGGGTGGGGCTTTTCTGACGCGGCAGGGACGATTCCTGACACGGTAAACCAGGCTCAGTACTTACAGGAAATCTACCTCAAAGCCGACGGTCACTACACCGGACGAATCACAGTGCCCGTCCTGTGGGACAAACAAACCGAGACGATCGTCAACAACGAATCGCGCGAAATCATTCGCATGCTTGATACCGAATTTGCCGCGATCGCAAAGCAAACCGTAGATTTTTACCCATCACCACTACGAGAAACTATCGATCAAACAATTGATTCCATTTATATGCCAATCAACAACGGCGTGTATCGGGCTGGGTTTGCCACCACTCAGGTCGCCTACGAAGAGTCCGTCACGGAACTCTTTCAACACCTCGATCGATGGGAAACTGTTTTGGGGCAACAGCGATACCTTTGCGGCAACCAACTCACCGAAGCCGATGTCTGCATGTTCACCACGCTGCTGCGGTTTGATGTGGTCTATTACGGACACTTCAAATGCAACCTGAAGCGCATCGTTGATTACCCCAACCTGTGGAACTATTTGAAGGATCTTTATCAGTCTCCAGCCATCAAAGAGACGTGCAATCTGGATCACATCAAGCGCCATTACTACATGAGCCAAACGCAGGTCAACCCAACTCGTATCGTCCCCAAAGGTCCCATCATTAACTTTGACGAACCGCACGATCGCGATCGCTTTTAAGCCCAAAATTAGAAGCAGCGAGCCTGGTCAAGAAGCCTTCTGTTAACGGATTGTCAGGGATACTTGATCATCTAGCGACCAGTTCACTCTCTGGTAAGAGGGCAGTGACTAGGCAGCGTGGCATGCTGTTGATGTAATACATAGCACCACGCATCTTCAGCGCCAATTCGGTACTATACGATGACTCTACTAACCATGCCCCATTGAAAGTGTTACTGCTCGGTAGTTGTGTGTTCCCTTGTTGGTATTCCCCTGTTGACTTCATTTGCCCAAGCCTTACTTACAAATAATCTAAAGAACCAGGTGTAGCGATCGGCAAGAGATTATGCTATTAGCCCGCGGCGTAGCGTTCCAACCGCAAGTTACCAATTGTGAGCTTGTATCGTAAGCGCATTCATCAATCTTGGCAAAAGGCTCGCTTTGTTCCGATTTCGATTCGATCGCTCATGTAGTAGCCAACTGACGCTTCCTTTTAAGGCGCACACAATGGACACTCCAGGAGGCAAAATCCATGCAAAAACTTTTTTCTACTCTATTTCTAGTGGTTTCTGTTGCGATCGCCATACCCGCACGCGCCGAGAATCCCAACCATGTAAAACAATTGCTTGAGACGCGATCGTGCGCTGGCTGTGATCTGTCCCGTGCAAATTTGCCAGCGGCGTATTTAGTCGGCGCTGATTTACGAAACGCAAACCTTCAGGGTGCAAATCTGTCCAATGCGAATCTTGAAGGAGCGGACCTTAGTGGTGCAAACCTGCAAGAAGCAAATTTGACCGGGGTCTTTGCTAGCAATGCAACCTTAAACCTGGCGAACCTCAAAAACGCCAACCTTAAAAATGCCAACGTGAGCAATGCCGAAACTGTGGGTGCTCAAATGAATGGCATTGATGTGACGGGTGCTCTGGTGCAGGGGAGCGGCATCAGCGTTGGAGGTGACTAAAATAGCTTTTCGTCGTTGCTAGCTGGTTGTTCGTCAAAAGCCGTCGTATCATCTAACAACCAACAACTATCGCTAACAAACGGCTGGAGCATGCATGTCAAAGCTGATCGTCATCACGGGTGTCAGTCGCGGGCTAGGATTAGCAATGACAGAAGGGTTTGCTCAAAGCGGACATACTGTATTGGGGTGTGCCCGCTCAAGCGATGCGATCGCCCAAGTACGTCAGCAGTTCGGCTCGCCCCATGCTTTTGAGACTGTTGATGTCGCCCAGGAAGCGCAGGTGGAAGCCTGGGCAAAACGCGTGTTAGCGAATCATCGCCCACCCGATCTGCTGATCAACAATGCAGCGATTATCAACACGCTCGCGCCCCTGTGGCAGGTTCCTTCCAAAGACTTCTCAGCGCTGATAGACATTAATATCAAAGGCGTTGTAAACGTGATTCGTCATTTTGTGCCAGCCATGATCGCACAACAGCATGGCATTATTGTGAATCTTAGCTCTGGGTGGGGTCGTTCAACCTCACCTAACGTTGCATCGTACTGTGCCTCTAAATGGGCGATCGAGGGTTTAACTCGATCGCTTGCCCAAGAATTGCCTCCCGGTATGGCAGCAATTCCGCTCAGCCCTGGCATCATTCATACCGAAATGCTAGAAGTTTGTTACGGCGATGACGCTGCAAATTATACACCTCTCAAAGATTGGGGGGTTCACGCCATTCCATTCTTGCTGAGCTTAACACCAGAAAATAATGGTCAACCGCTAACGGTGCCGGGTTAGTCCGACGGATTGCTTCACGAGCTAACGACACATACTTATCAGTGATGGCTTCTGCCGTTCCTTCGCCCAGAAAGACTGCGCTCAAGTCTCAACACGATCGCAGTCGCGTTAGCACCAGTACAATTTCATCAACCGCTCCTCTAACCGTCGTTGTTGATGTGCCTGAATAATTTGTGAGAATACTCAGTGCGACATCAGGATAATTGGGTGGCGTCAGATAACCAGATAGGGCAACGACACCCGAAATGGTACCCGTTTTGCCTTGCAACTTGCCTTGTGCGACTGTGTTACGAAAGCGGTTTTTGAGCGTTCCATTGACGCCTGCAACTGCCAATGAGCCACGAAATACCTGCGCATCTGGTGATTGTGCCATTGCTTGCAGGGTTTGCACTAGCGCTTCGGGCGTAGCGCGATCGCGGCTAGCCAACCCTGAACCGTCGACCATACTGTAACCGACGGCATTAATGCCCAGTGGGGAAAGCGTCGCTTTGACCGCTGCAATACCGCTGTTCGTAGTGTCCTGGCTACTGATTAATCGTGTTGCCCCCAACGTTTTGAGGAGCGCCTCTGCATAAGTATTGTTGCTTTCGCGATTCGTTTCAATTAGCAATTGCGCTAGAGGAGCCGATTCAACAGCAGCAAGTTCAACCAGGCTAGGAGGGGCAGGGGTAGTTTTAACAACGGTAGCACGCTGAATGGCGATGTTGGCAGCTATAAGCACAGCACGGAATTTATCGATTAAATAGTTACCAGGATTGGGAATAGACACAGCGATCGGTTCTGCATCTGAACCAACCCGTAGTTGTCCACTCACTTGGATAAGCCGTTGGTTTGCTACACGCACAGCATCCACATACTCGCTACCACCAGCAGAAACCGTCACCGATTGATTGCTGATGCGCCAACTACTAGCATCGGTGGGGTCATCCCACTGCACTCGCAACGGTTGCCCCACTTGTTGCGGAATGAGCGTGAGTCCAATGCCATTCTGATTCAACATGAGACTATTGACGGGTGCACCGTATCCTTGAAGCGTATCTTCTGCATCCCAGTTAGAATTAATCGCCGCGCCGTGAAAATAAGTGTCGTCACCAATTAATTGCTCCACCTGCTGCACTTCTTTCTGGCGCAACTGCTGCGCTAGAAGTGTGAGTTGTGCAGTGGTCAGGCTTGGATCACCCTTCCCAACGATACGGAGTGAGGTCAGGTTAGGAGAAGGGCGATCGCCATAAACTACAGTCCGAAAACGATATTGTGCACCCAATGCCCTCAGTGCTGCAGCCGTAGTGAGTAGCTTGTTATTGGAAGCTGGTGCAAAGAGCATGGTGGCATTACGAGCTACCAAAGTTTTACGGTTGGCAGGAGCATCCAACGTTTGTACTAAGATGCCCCAACGGACACCCCTTAAAGAAGCACGTCCGGTGATGCGATCAATAGCATTACCTAACTGTGCAGGACAAATAGCATTTGTTGTTGCTTGCGTGAGAGGGCCTACTTGAGCGAGCACAGATACATCTGAACGAGTTGCAGGAACTAGAACTTGCGCAATACTGATCTGTTGACTCGTTAAAAGTGTTCCGACAAGAGGCGCAATGGCTATCACAGCCTTGAACCAGCTAACAGAATATTCGGACTGCATGTGATCAACACTCGTTAGGATGAAAAACAAATAACGTAAGTAGTAACACGAAGAATCAAGGATGTAGCCTGTACGCTATAGCTATTCCTTTGAGCACCTAGGCAATTCTAAAGTTCCAGGATTAGCCTAAAAGATTGGCCATGGTCTTTATCTCTCACGGTAGACGCCATTTACTAAAAGACATGAAACGCTATGGAAGTCAGCTAGTTCTGTAGCATATAGCTATAGCCTTTGCCCATGAGAACAGGAGATCCTAAAACACTGGATAAGGAACCCGTTGCCTACGCTAGGCGATCACACGGTCATGGCGGTCTTTCTTTTTTAGCTACTCTGGCATTCCTCCTCTCACTGCTGAGTCTAGGCATCAGTGGCTTCTTAGCCTATCGCTTTCTCGACTTGCAGCAAGCATTTTCTGTGGTGAATGGTGCTATCAATCGCACTCCAGCCCTTAGATCCTCTCCAAATAACCCATCAGTCCCGAATTCACCTTCTAATCAAGCAATAGACCCGTCTCAACCGGTTCCTCAATCCTCAACATCATTGAATCAAGCAGGACAGCTTGCTCAACCTGCAATCGACAATAAAGCTCAAGTCGAAATCATTGCGGTTAATCGCATCCAAAATCCAAACACAAAGCTACGGGACTTCGTTAACATTCAGTTTCGGGTACGTCGGGTTGCACCAAAGACTGAGACGATTAGCTATGAGCAAGGCGTTATTTATCCTGGCAGTACAACAGCGCGCAATCCTACTACAGGTGAAACGTATCAAGCAGTAGATCGTATCAATCGCGCAACCAGCAATATTTCTGTGAGCGACCTGAATCAAAATGCAGCCGCTGATGCTTACGTATGGATGCAAATTCCTGAATCCACAACCGCAATCGATATCTTGATCCCCAAAACGCAAGCCTTCAAAGACGTGACGATCGCTAACTAGATTAAGATTACGGCCCATTGAATCTGGAAGTCTCAAATATTCCAAGCTTTCTGAATGCAGTGACTAAAAAAGCTCTTCCGGCTTAAGTCAACGACTTCAAGGTTTTGATAGCTGATCTGCTAAATGTCACAACTTGAATAAACTGGAAGAGAATGTCATTCAATTTTCTTCTCATCAACACCTGTGTTCTTCCGTTCACTGATGAGTTTAGCAGGAATACCAACAGCGGTTGCACCGGGCGGAACATCCGCTAGCACGACCGCATTTGCTCCAATGTTTGCATCATCGCCAATTGTGACATTACCGAGGATGACTGCACCCGCCCCAACGTTGACTCGTTTGCCCAACTTAGGGGCATCAAACAAGCGATCAAGGTGGCGTAGCCCTAGTGTCACCCCTTGACGAATAATACTGTCATCACCAATATGACAGTACCCATGAATGACGATCGCCCCTTGATGCTCAATGATTACTCGACGCCCTAGCACAACGGTATAGGGTAACTCGATACCATAACTATTCCGAACCTTACGATACAGAGCTCTATATAGCATGCTAAACGGCGCTCTTAGCAATTTTGGCTCAAGCGTCATACGCCACACCCCGAAGCGATGCACCGCTACGGCACGAAAACCCGGTTTTGTCCAATCCCGCCCATGAGCCTCCCAATCTTCTTTGATTTGTTGCCATAGCCCTAGTGGCTTGGTTTCACTCTCGCTCAAATCTGACCTCCTCTGAAAAACACACTGTTCATCAGAAAATCACTCCAAATCTTAGGAGGATCGGTATCAGGCTTACGTTGAATCACCCGTCGCCATCGCCACAGCGTAAAACCCGTCAGCCATGCAGCATCCGCTAATGCTGCATAAAGCCAGCCATGATTTTTAAGGAAGTACCTGCGTCGAGAGTCAAACCAATAGGTTGGTAAGCGCTTCAGCGGACGTTTCGAGTCAGTCACACCAGAGCTTTGACCGACAAAATGGACAACATGGCTCTGTGGCACATACCAGCAAGACCAACCTGCGCGCTGGGCTCTCAAGCAGAAATCAACTTCCTCGAAATACATGAAGTAGCTTTCATCGAGTAAGCCAATTGACTCAAACACCTCACGACGAATGATCATGCTTGCTCCAGCAACCCAATCCGTCTGTTGAGGGTGATCAACAATCTCAGGCACGATCACCCACCGTGAAAGTAATTTAGACGCAATACCTAAGCGCAAGCCAAAATCTAATTCACCAACAACATTTGGAAACCGAAACGCTGATTGCTGAGGTGTTTCATCTAAATCCTCTAAGCGACTGCCTGCAATACCGACATCTGGACGCTCCTCCATAAAGGCCAAGAGAGCTTTGATAGCCCCTGGACGAATGACTGTGTCTGGATTTAATAGCAGTACATAAGGGCAGGAATGAGTTGACTCTAAAAGTGGACGAACCGCTGCATTATTGCCAAATGCAAAACCACCATTGCGTTCTAGAGGCATCAACTCAACCCAGCCATGCCACTGATTAATGTCGATCGCCGAGGCAATTTTCTCAACTGAACCATCACCCGAAGCATTATCAGTTACCACAACATAGCTACCGGGAATTGCCTTTATCTCATCGACTAGAGAGCCTAAGCAATCAATGGTCAAAGCAGCAGTCCTATAGTTAAGGATAACCACAAGTAGTGTTGTTGCTTGATCGAGCTTAACCGTATTCGACATTAGAACAACCCTAGCTTCAATAGACACTGTAAGCGCTCATGCAGACCACCCATTCTGGCTATAAAGGCTTTTAGTAATGCAATGCAATCAATTAGTTCAGCCGTAAACGGAACCAGACAATATAGGCACACTATTATAGTTGGATACCTGTACCCATATCACCTTGCTTGCCTGACAACTGTTCGCCTAGCTGGAAAGCCTTGTAGCTGTCGATTGAGAATGACTCCAGTAAGACCACCACCAGCAAGCGTAAAAACTGGATTAGGAAAAGCATTTAAAATGCAATCTAATGCATACATTGCTAAGCCGACTGCAATTGCTGCTGCAATCACAATATTAGGATGTGACCAAGAAGCAGGTGGATAGAAAAACCAAAAACCTAAAACAGGTAGAAGTATCGTTGTAAAAACACTAATCAATCCGACCAAGCCATTGATACCAAAGGCAATAATCCATAGACTGTCAGTTACGGTGATAATATAGCCTCCCTCCTTAAAGAGATTATTTCTGCCATATCCTCCCCACCCAAATAAGATTTGTTGGCGTGCTTTAGCCGATAGCAATTCCTCATTCATGAATCGGAAACCTAGCGACTGAAGCCGATCTGGATCAAAATAATTTGACAGAAAATCGATAATTTCCTGACCAGGGAAATCGCCGACCACACCTAAATAAAGGTAAATAAACATGCCCCCCATGATAAGCCAAAGGAGCAAACCCGTACCGTACAATTGTGCCGTAATTACAATGATCAGCGCTGCAATTAATAAGCAATAAGCGCCAGTTGCCTTAACTAAAATAAAGGTTACGAGAAGAATACCAACGATCCAACCCATTGGAATGCCTCGAATTTGCCTGATCGTTTTGGTTCTCCAAAGTACAACAGCCATTAAGGCAGCAAACATCATCCAAGTACCAAGTTCCAATCCAGTCTGCAAGAAAACTGATGGACGGTAGCCTCCGTAGCGCAGTTCTGCGCCGCTTCTTGTAAAGCGGTAGATAAGCCCATGTAAGTTAACATGAGTTGCAACCTCAAATAGGCAAAGTGGAATATAAACTAAGCCGCCCCAAAAAATTGCAACTGCTAATTGACGCAGGGCGGAAAAGCTATTCAAATAGATTCGACCTATGAAATAAGGAACGCCCCAGCCCATAGTCTGGCTAATCGCACTTGAAACTCCATCATAGGCTCCAAGGCCATTTGTCATTGATGTAACAAACGGGCAGAGACACCAGACAATAATAGGAATATCAAACCAACTGAAACGATACACTTTGAATCGTTCAACGTTGTATAGGCAGGTTGCGAGCAGAATAGCTAAACATGTTGCCGATGTTTTAGTGTAGTCAATTGGAATGCTAGGCAGCTTAAACCCTGCTAAGGGCAAGAAGAGCCAAGCTGTGACGAAGCTGATAACCACTGCTCGTTGTGGCGGAAAGCGTATGAATAGATAAATAACGACTGGGAACCAAGTGTACAGTACAAGGGTATTCATAGCTCTCCTTTATCAAGCCAATACACCGAAGCAGATCCAAAGCGATCTGGCACTCTAAAGTCAGCGATACCTCCTCGCTTCTTACCTAACTAGCACATTATTGGGACTCTACTAAAATTCATCTGCTCCTCAAGGCGTTATAAGTATTAACTAAGATGGGAGGGAGCAACTGCTTCAAAATAGTTTTGGCTGTTAAGTCCGAAGGTGCTGACGCTTGAAAACTGTCCTGCGGGCGACGCTGAAAGATAGTGGTATGAGGCGTCCCCAACGTCTCCTCAGCGGGGCGACCATTGCTGTAGTAGTAGAGTGCTAGGGACTTTCTTGTTCTATTCTCAGGACATGTGAGCGGCTCGGGATGACCGTGGTAAGAAAAATCAGTTGTGCTGAATACAACGCAGCGATTGAAAATTGGAAGAATTTTCTTTTCACATTGAGTCATGGTTTGATCCCATAGTTCAAGATGTCCTCCGTACTCTTCCTTCCAGTCTTTATTAAGATACAGCAGGAAATTTAGACGACGATCGAGCCGTAACTTTTTATGCTGATTGAAGTCTACATGCATTTTCAAAAAACCACCCCGCTCAATCTGGTGAAGTCCTCCCCCCTCGAAATGAGGATCGGGCAAAAGCCCATCAATTCCCGTTAACGTTTCCAAGAAGGTAATAAATGTTGAGGAGTTGAGATTGTAGAGTAAAAAGCGAGTAGCATCACCCATCTGTTGTTCATTCTTTGAAGCAAGCTTCTTCTCAGTCGGATTCTGAAATGTTTGCCAGTCAATCTGAGTGGGTTTGGGAAATTCTTTTAGAACTTCCTCTAAAAGGGCCTCAGGTAGAAAGTTATCGATCACAATGTGAGGAAAGGGCTTAGCTGTTGCATAAGCTTCACGATGCTTCATTGCCAAAGCATTTAGATAATTCACATCAAGGCTGAACAGAGAGAGAGTTGAATTCATAACATTCCTAGAGAAATCTGTTAATTGGCTCAATTTTAGTACTCCACTCATACGCTGGTATGCAAGCGTATTAAAAGCAAGAGAACTGAATCCTGGAAAAGCCGACAATTTGTACCATTAGTTTAGTGTCATGAGGTCAGTTTATAAATCTATACGGCGAAAAACTAGTAAGCATTTATGTCATAACGGAGAAGCACTAATGTCTACTTGCTTAGCAACATTATCTCGCTGAGAATCCTCACATGCCAATTTTAGTGCAGCTTCAAAGGCGTCAGTAGCGTCATCCCAACTATATTGAACAGCAGTAGTGTAAGCGGCATCAGACATCTCTTTCCACTTTTCTTCAGGTAGGGTTAGAACTTGAATCAGTTTTTCAGCTAGAGCAACATAATCTTCGATTGGAGCCAAATAACCGTTGCTGCCATTCTTAACAATATCGAGTGGTCCACCAACTTCGGTAGAGACAACAGGACATCGACAGGCCATTGCTTCTAAGGGAGGCAAGTGAAACCCTTCACTCCGACTGCCACAAAGCCAGACATCACAACTCGCATATATCTCTCTAATCTTGTCTTGTTCTGGGTGTTGAAAATACAGGGTATTTTCCGGAAAGTTTGCATTGTCAGAAGAAACCTCACCAAAGCTGACCAACTGCAGATTGGGTAGCTGCTTGGCTGCTAATGCAAAGGCTTTAAGACTAATATCACAACCCTTCCAATAAGCATTTGAGTAAAGCATTCCGACAGTTGGTACAGGCTGTTTGTTCCTGGGGCGAGCCTGAAATAAATCTGTATCAACGCTATTCGGCACATGAGAAACCCGGTCGTCACCAAAGCGCTTCTGAGCCAACTCTAGTAACCATTTGGAAATCACAATCTTATGGAATGGCAACTTCCAAGTCGCCTCAACCCGCTCTTTGGGTAGGTAATCAAAAGCTTCGTAATGCTGAATGAAATAGACCTTTGCACCTTTACTTGGGGATAGTTTAGCCACCCACTCTGCTGTTTCCCACCAAGTTGCAATCACAACATCTGCGTCAGGCACATCTGCATCAGTAACGGGTCGAAAATGGTCTAACAAGCGACAGGTAGCATCTAGGTTATCAAAGTGTGATGGCTCTCGCCGTTGCGGGGAAATCCAGAAGTCTGCTCTCAAAAGCGATCGAAGCAAGCTCTTTAAGCTAGGGCTTCCTTGTTGCAGAGAATTAGTTATCCAGCCTTTGCCTTGCAAGAGTGATTGAATCTGGCTCTGTAAACTAGGATTCCCCCGCCGCGGCGAAATGACTAACACGTCATGACCTCGGTGTTGGAGGCGTTGGGCATATGTAGCAACGACTCGATCGCCACCTGAAAGACTAAACCCACTAGCCATAACAAAAGTAATTTTCATGCACAGTTTTTGGTTCTACAACTATTTAGGGATGAACAGATAGAATTAGAGGCGAACAGATAGAAATGCTAGCCGTTTAGCGCTTAGCTGCCTACAGAGGCCCCCAAACAATAGCTTTTAAGGAGTGCACATAGACCGATGAGATAACCTATAAAGTTAGGGATACCCGATAAAGTTAACTTGGTACCCTCTCGAAAAGAATACACAGCAGGTAACTGCATAAAGAGGCTTCTGTGAACACTTGTTACAAACTCTTGATTTGGTCTAAGCCTTGCTGGTAACTACATTACAATCCTTCTGCGTTCTTGTAGCAGCGTATGGAGTAGCTTGCAGCACAGTATCAAATAAGGCCTTAAGCTTTTCGGCTTCGATCGCTGCATTGTGCTGCTGAGCAACTCGTTGCGCACCGTTAGCGCCCATCACTTCTAGAGTCGCTGGTGAGAGCTTCAGAGCAGATTGCATAGCTGCAGTGAGTGATTCAACCGAACCAGGGGGAACTAGCCAACCACAGGTGCCTGTCTCCACAAGTTCAGGTATCCCTGCTACATATGTGCTGATGACAGGACGACCTAGAGCCAGTGCCTCCATAATAACAACTGGTAGGCCTTCAGCAAAGCTTGGTAATACCAGTGCGCGTGCATCTAAGATCTTTTGGCGTACCTGAGCACTATCGGCCCAGCCTGTAATTTCTACATAATTATGTAACTTTAAACTATCGATTAGCAACTCTAACTCCTCTCGCAGAGGCCCATCTCCCACGAGCGTTATCTTGAAAGAAATTCCTTGCTCCTTGAGCTGACTTGCTGCTTTAAGCAGTAGCAGTTGCCCCTTTTCTGCACATAGACGGCCCACACAGACCAGATTTGGCTCTGATGGAATCGGAATTAAGGCAGAGTCTAAAAAGTCTGTATCTACAGCGCAGTGAACAACATGAATTTTTGACCAGTCTCTTAGTGGGCACCAACGGTAAAGCTGGCTTTCGCCAAAGCTACTGACCGCAATAACGAAAGTAGACCGCTCCACTTTCTGTGGCAAAGAGATTGCCGCTACCTTATCAAACTCTTCTGGGCCGTGAACCGTAAAACTATAGGGAGGACCCCCAAGTTCATGACAAAGCATGGCTACAGTTGTTGAATTGGTGCCAAAGTGCGAATGAATATGCTGTACCCCTGCTTCCTGAACCCATTTTAGAAGTAAGCATGCCTCAAGTAGATAGACAAAATGCCTTAGGAGTCCACGCTCTGAACGATAACCTAGCTTGATCGTTAAGTACAATGCATCCAAGAGCTGAGCCAAGTTTGTTAAGAGCGCGTAAAGCAAACCTGAGAGTAACCCTCTTGCCCCTTCGGCTAGGAGAACCCTGGTCTTCTCTAGTTCCATTTTGTCTGCTTTATCGACTAGCTCAGCGCCACAAGATCGAATCGAAAAGCGAACAATCTCTAGCCCAGAAGACTCAAGACCAAAAATTTCACGTCGAATGAAGCTATGACTGACCTTAGGGTACTGATTGATTAAGTAAGCAATTTTCAAAGCAACCTGACTTTAATGAATTGTGCAAAACAAGCCTTCCTATCAGAAGGTATCCAACAAAGTCAAATACAGCAGCTTCTGCAAGGAAATCTTTACTTGTTCTTTGAAATACGCTGCTAGAAGATGAAAACGAGTATCTGGATCACAATTTTAAAGGGTGCTTGAGAAGTCAGGAAGGGTGTTAAAAAGCTCACTCAGTGTAGGCTGCGAATAGCAAAAATCTACAGCCCTGACTGAGTCAGATGCGTAAAGCATATCCCAGTAACCCCACCCGCGCCCAATACAAGGTTTTGAGTGAATTAATTCCGGCAGCCAAGTCCGGTGGTCGTCCTCGTAGCGTTGAGTTGTGGGAGCATCCTGAAGCCATTCTCTATATTTTGGTGGAAGGCTGTCGTTGGCGTGCTTTACCGGGTGATTTTCCAGCCTGGCAGACGGTGTACACGTACTTCCGTAACTGACGATTGGATGGAACCTGGATTGCCATCCAATCGTCAGTTGCATCAGTGGGTTCGCATGGAAGCGGAACGGCATCTAAGTCCATTGGAAGCAGTCATCGATAGCCAGAGCGTCAAGAGTGCCGCAGGCGTCCAGCAACAAGTCGGCTTTGATGGGGCAAACTCATCACAGGACGCAACCGCTTTTTAACAGTAGATACGTTGGGTCTGGTTTTGTGGATGTTTGTGAGTGCTGCCAATCTAGGAAAGCGTGAAGAGGGTAAACGTGTCCTTAAACGAGTCAAACGCATAGAGAAAAAGGTTTCACGCTTAACCACCATCTGGGTAGACGGAGGATTCGATGGCACCCCTTTCTGATATGGGTGATGGATGTTTGTCAGGTGATCCGCATTATGGTAAGGCGACTGGCATAAAATTTGACCCTCAAAACTTTTCAAACATCCTCTAGCACGAACCCTAATAATCCCCTTTGATTTAGCCAGTGAAGGATTAGGATTCCATTTCAGATAATTCTAGCCAGCGATCGGTGGCGGTGTCGATCGCCTCATTGAGCTCAGCCAGTCGTGCCGAAAGCTTTTGCACTTCAGTAAAGCCCGATGGTGGATTCTGGTACAGGGTTTTCTCGATCTGCTCTTTCTCGGCTTCCATTGCAGGGATTTGAGTTTCAAGCTGCTCGAATTCGCGCTTTTCCTTGTAAGAGAGCTTTCGGGAGTTTTGAGTTTTAGGTTGGGGAGTGGGGAATGGGGAGTGGGGAGCGGGGGATGAAGAAGCGTTTTGAGTGGGTTCTGACTTTTGATTTCTGTCGCTGATTGCTGTAGCTTGCTTCTCCGAAGGAGTCCGCTGACCGTTGACTGCTGACTCTTCCTCTGCTTGCTTGTAATCCAAGTACACCGAATAGTTGCCTGGATATTGACGCAAAGTGCCGTTGGGTTCGAAGGCGAAGATCGTCTCGACGACGCGATCGAGGAAGTAGCGATCGTGGGAGACAACAATGACGCAGCCGTTGAAGTCTTCCAGGTAATCTTCCAGAACGGCGAGGGTTTGCACGTCGAGATCGTTCGTGGGTTCGTCCAGAATGAGGACGTTGGGAGCGCTCATGAGGACACGCAGCAGGAAGAGACGGCGCTTTTCGCCACCAGAGAGTTTGCTGATGGGTGCATACTGCTGGTTACCGGGAAACAAGAAGCGCTCCAGCATTTGGGAGGCGGTAATGACTGTGCCATCAGCGATTTTGACCAATTCGGCGACATCTTTAAGGTAGTCAATGACGCGCTGGTCAGGATTCAAGGTAAGGTCGTCGGAGTGCTGATCGAAGTAGCCGATGTGGATGGTAGTGCCGATTTCAACGGTGCCAGAGTCGGGTTTTAGTCGTCCTGTGATGATGTCCATGAGAGTCGATTTGCCGACCCCATTGCCGCCAATGATGCCAACGCGGTCTTCAGGGCTAAATTCGTAGGTGAAGCCGTTGATGAGGGTGCGATCGCCGTAACCTTTTGAGATGTTGACCAGTTCAATGACTTTCTTGCCAATGCGTCGTCCGGCGGTGGCAATATCTACTTTGCCGTGACCTTGCTTGAATTCGGTTGCCTGCATAGCACGGATGCGATCGATGCGGGCTTTTTGCTTGGTGCTTCGGGCTTTGGGGCCACGCTTGAGCCATTCCAGTTCGCGGCGCAGCACACCCTGATGTTTGCGCTCGGTGCTGGCAGCGGATTCTTCGGCGAGGGCTTTCTTTTCTAAATAATAGGAATAGTTGCCGCTGTAGGTGTAGAGGTCGCCCCGATCAATTTCCAAAATGCGATTGGTGACGCGATCGAGAAAGTAGCGATCGTGGGTAATCAGCAGCAGTGCGCCCCGAAAACGGTTGAGATAACTTTGCAACCATTCCACCGACAGGGCATCCAGATGGTTGGTTGGCTCATCCATCAGCAGCACGTCGGGTTCGGACAAAAGCGCGGTTGCCAGAGCGATACGCTTGCGATAGCCACCCGATAGGTCGCCGATCTTCGCGTCAAAATCTTCGACACCTAACTTTGTCAAAATAATTTTGGCATTCGTTTCCAGATCCCAGGCTCCAGCCGCATCGAGTTTGTGCGTCAGGCTGGAAAGCTTTGCCATCAGTTGATCCTGGTCACCATGCCCATGCGCCAGTTTGTCAGAAATCTCCTCAAACTCCCGTACCAACGCCATTTGATCGCCACTGTCGGCAAATACTTGCTCTAGCACGGTGCGATCGTCATCCAGTTCTGGCTGCTGCGGCAGGTACACAATTCGCACGCTGGGGTTGACCAGCATTTCGCCACTGTCGATCGGCTCCTGCCCGGCAATCATTTTCAACAAGGTTGATTTGCCTGAGCCATTGGTGCCAATCAGCCCAACCTTGTCGCCGTCATCCAGGCTGAAACTGGCATCGCGCAGGATCTCTTTGATGCCAAAGTCTTTATGGAGCGATCGCAGCGTAAAAATACTCATCGGTTACGTTTGGCGTTTGAAATAAGGCACGGTTCTACGGTAGCACTCGTGGGGGAGTGGAAGGGAAAGCGGGAGTTGGGAGTTGGGAGTTGGGAGTTGGGAGTTGGGAATTGGGAGTGGGCAAGACATCAAAGCGCAATGCTCGATCGCGCAAGGGGCGATGGTCGTGAAAGGCTTTGATCTTAAGGAAAGGAGTCGCCTATCTGTTGGATGCGATCGTCCTACCATTTTGATGGCACATCCGGATGCAACTGGTCTTCCTGCCACGACAAAGGATTGTTCTGAATGTATTGCCGCAAGCGTCGTAGCGATTGCTCGTTACGAAAATATGTTCATAATCATTGCGCTGCCAGATTTTGATGGTGTTTGGTTGGCGGCGGTGATTCGCTGGGCTGAGATAGATTTGAAATTTTGAATCATCGCTCCAACTGATCTTGGAGTTGTGCCGCATGGTTGTAGGGGCGAAGCGTTCGGGCCATGATTCTCGGTTGGGGCAACACGCCCTGCGCCGCATGCTACGCCCCTTGTGTGTAAGGGCAGCTTTCAGCAACAGTAATGAAAGCTGGGTCAGACCGAGTGTACCCTGGTACGCCCCTGAGGCGAACCAAGCCTGGACGTAGATTAGACACTTTTTCTGACCCTACACCCTCTTCCAGCCAAGCGACACACTGAACAGTATCATAGGGCTGCTCCCCCGTGGACATGACCCTGGACTGACAAGGAGAGTGGGCATTGAGGCTGGAGACCGTTGATGCTTTGGAGGACCTTTTATGTCATCGTCAGCCCCAGTCACTGATGCTGTTTTGGGTTTAGACATTGGCAAAACCCGGATTCATGTGGTGTTGCTCTACGACACCCAAGCCCCTCGGCGCAAAGCTGTTGCGAACACCCCCAATGGGCATCAAGAACTGCTGGCTTGGTTAAGTCATGCACGCTTTACCCAGTGGCATGCCTGTTTAGAAGCGACCAGCACCTATGGTCATGAGAACGCCAAACAACTGCACCAAGCAGGGTACGGCGTGACCATTGCCAATCCCCAAGCCGTCCATGCGTATGCCCAAAGTCGGTTGAGTCGCACCAAGACCGATGCGGCCGATGCACGGTTGATTGCCGAGTCTTGTCGCGACCTCAAGCCTGGGTTATGGCAACCGCCTGCCCCCGCAGTAGAAGTGCTGCAAAACCTGATGCGACGCGTGCAAGCCCTCGAACAGATGATTGGGCAGGAAACCAATCGCCTCGAAACGGCTCCCCCTGACCTGGTGGATGCGATTAAGGCGCACATCCAGTTTATGGCGCACCAGCTCCAAGCCTTACGAGACAAGATGCAAACCCACATGGACCAATGCCCCAACCTGAAACACCAACAGGCATTGCTTGATTCGATTCCGGGCCTCGGTCCCCACACTGCCACCCTGATTTTGTCCGAAATCGGCAGTTGGCAAACCTTTGGCTCGGCTCGACCATTGGCGGCTTACGCTGGTCTGACCCCACAAGAGAAAACTTCAGGCACCTCCATTCATGGTAAGCCCAGGCTGTGCAAACTCGGTAATGCTCGGTTACGTAAAGCCCTCTTGCTCCCAGCTCTGTGCCTATTGCGCTGGAGCAAACCGATGCAAACCTGGCGCGCACAACTCCTCCAGCAGCACAAGACGAAGCGTCAAGTCGTCGGCGCAGTCATGCATAAGTTGATTCGCTGGGTTTACGGTGTCCTGCACGCCAATAAACCTTTTGACGCCCAAATCTGCTTCCCAAGCGCATCGACTTGACACCTGCAACTTTGCACAGTATCTACAGACAGTCATCTGTTGTGCAATCTTGTGGAATTGCTCTGAAAATGTGATGACTCATAACCCTACACCCCGCCCCCTAGACCCTTTTCATCCTTTAGGGTGCTGAAACATCAGTATGGACGATTGGTATTACTCTCCCGTAATCGACAGTTCTTCTACCCAGACGTACGGGCAGACACCGCCGGGTGTAAGATGTGCTTCTGGCTCAATGTAAACGATCGTTTTGAGCAACTCCAGAAAATCACCTGCGACGGTTGCGGATTCGATGCTCGTACGTTGCCCCTGGTTAACCAACCAACCATCAAAGGGTAGCGAGAAGGAACCTTGCAGAGCCTTAACGCCTGCGTGGAGTGCATGAAGGTCATCGATCAGCACTACGTTCTCGGCAGTATCCAGGCTGTAGGTTTGCTCGGCTGGCTTGTTGGTAAAGACATGGTAGAAGTGATGGCTCACGGTGACTTTGGCACCCATGTTGGCATGCCCGGTGGGCTGTGTGTTAAACCGCTTGGCCGTGCCCGCACTATGGAGGAAGTTAACCAGTACGCCATCAGTGATGAGCGGAATGCGTCGGGTTGGGGTACCTTCGCCATCAAAGGTGGTAATTGCAATATTGTCGGGATGCAAGGCATCATCTGCCACCGAGAGTAAGGGTGATGCGACTTGAGTTCCTAATGATTCTGGCTTTGAAAGGCTCTGGTTATCGAGAATGCTTTGAGCATTAAACAGGTTGGAGAAGGCACCCAATAGGCTGAGAAAGGCTTCGGGTGAAAACACAACCCGATACTTGCCAGTGGGAATTTTCTGATAATCGAGGTGACTGATGGTTTTTTCGACGGTTTCTTTCAGACAGCCATCCACATCCAGCGAATCTAACCCACGACTGATGCGGAACGCGCCTGCACTACGGGGCTTTTTGCCGTCTTCTTCTGTTTTGGTATAGAGATAGAGTGAGGTTGTAGAGTAGGCTTCTGTTCGTAGGGCACCATCGCTATTGAGGTAGAAGTGATCGACATCGCGTTGGGCCAGTCCGTTGTACGGAACAGAGGCGATCGCAGGATGAGCCCCTGTTACGTCCTTCTCGGCTGCAATCAACTTTTCTACCAGAACTGAAATGGGAGCCTGGGGCGCTTTTTCCGCAAATTCCTGTGCAAGCGGAGCGGTTGCTTCGGGACTAAAGTCTGGAACGTTTTCCTTTACGCCAAAAAAACTTGCTTCGTAAGCAGTCTTCAAGGCAAGTGCCAAACCATTGGGATCAACATCCGTCGTGGAGGTAATGCCCATCGTCTGGTCGTCGTTCCAGACACGCACAGTGACGCTAGAACGGTTTGACGCTTTTACCTGATCGGGTTTGCCCTGATCCACTTTGGCGCTACTTTCATCCACCGTTGAGCCGTAAATGTCAAATTTATGGATTCCCAGGCGATCGGCGGCTTCTTTAGCTTGGGTCGCTAGTTCTTTAATCGTCGGCACAGCCATTCCCTTAATCCTTCAAAAATAACGTTCGATGTGACGTTCTCGCTTTAGTATGAACGATCGCGCCTGCTTGGTCTTGATTCTAGCAAGTACCCCGTTTTGCCTGGTGTCCTTTGTTTTTCTTGACCAAATCAGTGCCTTAAAAATGGAAATTAAATGAGTTCGAGCTTTGGGAGGGGTGAAGCATGCGGGCAAAAGCTCTGCAATACTATCAGGGTCAGCTACCGAATGCTTCGCTTCTACAGTTGGAAATATGCGGTTTTATTTAAGCCACGCTCCTTAAGGTTTGTGTCGTATCATGGCATCGAGTATTTTCTCACCATTGACATAAGTTTGGCTAAGTATGCGATCTGGACGGCGACTGATACGTTTATGGCAACAAGCCTTCAGCGATGCCAGCTTTTTGACGGCCTTACGGGGGTTTGAGGGGTTAATCTCCAAGCTACTGTCGATCGCAATGGTCTTTGTGATCTTGCTAGCCGTTTATGACTTAGTTACATTTCTGGTATCAGATATTTTTACCCAGCCCTATGGTCGCTTTGGTACAACGCTGTTTACCATCTTTGGGCTCTTTCTAAACGTTCTCATTGCGCTAGAGATTCTGGAGAACATCACGGCCTATCTGAAGAACCATGTGATTCAGGTGGAACTGGTGATCGTGACATCGCTGGTTGCCGTCTCGCGAAAGATCATTATTCTAGACTTGCAAAAAACGGCTGGGCTGGATCTGATTGCACTGGCTGCTGCAATTTTGTCTCTTTCTGTTAGCTATTGGCTGGTGCGGCATGTGAACCGTCATGCCAAACCGCATGATTCAGATGAGACTTGAGCTGGACGTGGAGATTGTGGTTGGGGTGTAGGGTGTAGGATGTAGAGCTATTGAAGCGAATGTATGACTCAGTTCTTTCAATTTGAGGCCGATTTTGTTGAATCGCTTCGCTGCATTCCGATGCAGGTACGGCTCAAGCTCGATACCTGTGGCATTAAGTTGAAGCTGCCGCAGTGGCATCAGTTTACCCAGGACGATCGCCAGACGCTCCTTGAGTTGCCTTGCGAAACGTTAACCGAAGTGCATACCTACCGCAACGTTTTGACCCAACTTGTGCAGGAGCGGACGGGTACAGCGGCATCCACGTTAGCGATCGACCCAACACCGCCCTGGCTAGATACCACCACGATTCCAGCCAGCGTGCAAGCAAAAGCTCAGGAGGTTGGTGCCACAATCACGCTTGACCAATGGGATCAACTGCTTGTCGCCGAGCGTTTTGCACTCATCAAGCTCAGCCGCTCTAACCATGAAAACGCCAATTTTCTGCCTGCACTAAAAGAGTTTCACGTGCTTTGAGCGACGGGAGGAAGCAAGGACAAGAAGTAAAAACAGCGATCGACCAGGGTAGACACAGGCAAGCCGATGGTCTTTGCTACAAACCTGCCATAGAGGCATAAATAAGCACAAAGGGAAAGGGCAACCTAGCATATTCTTGTGAATGATTGATCAAGGAGTCTACGCTATGGTTAAACGCTACCGTCGTCGTCAGTTGCTGATGTATGCTTCGACTGCGTTAGGAAGCAGTCTTTTTCTGAAAGCGTGTGCTAGCCCAACGCCAACTGCAAGCCCTTCGGCTAGTAGTGCTGCGAGTACTTCACCCGCAGCAGCCAGCTTTAAAGTGGCGATCGCTCTGCCAGGTCCCATTACGGATAAGGGGTGGAATCAGGCGGGTTACGAGTCAATGGGAATCATCAAATCCAAGCTAGGATCTGAAACCGCCTACGTTGAAAAGGTGCCCCAGGCGGATCAAGCTGAAGTCTTGTCAGACTTTGCGCGTCGTGGGTTTAACCTGGTCATTGCGCATGGTGGACAATTTGAAGCGGCCGTTAAGCAAGTAGCAGCCCAGTTCCCAAAGACCTTTTTTGTCATTTCAGATGGTGTTGCAACTGGCAGCAACATTGCCTCGGTGCAGGTCAATCACCTGCAAATTGCCTATGTCTGTGGGGTTGTCGCGGCGGAGATGAGCAAGACGAACAAAATTGCATTCCTCACCGCTCAATCATTTACAACCACGGATCAGGAACGTCGGGGGTTTGAGCTCGGTGCAAAGTCGGTGAAGCCAGCGATCGAAGTCAAAGCCAGCTATACAAACGACTGGAACGATGTTGGCAAAGCAAAGGAAGCCACTCAGGCACTTTTGGCAAGTGGGGTCGATGTGGTCTACAACATGCTGGATGCAGCCGCTGAAGGTGTGATTGAAACGCTGGCTGACAAAAAAGCCTACGCAATTGGTTACTTTGAAGACCAACTCAGCCGTGACCCCAAAACGGTTCTGACAAGTGCGGTGCAGAATTATGGGCTGGCGATCGAAACGGTTACCGAAATTGCCAAAAACGGAGAAATGAAAGGACAAATTTACAAGCTGGGGCTGGATAAACCCGACATTCTACGTTTAGGCGCATTCAGTGCTGCGGTGCCTGAAGCCACTCAGAAAAAAGCACTACAGGCAAAAGATGCCCTTGCCACACAGAAAATCGCCTTTGAAGATTGCAGCATCGGTGGCAAAGCCAGCTGGTGTGTGAAGGGAGCAAAAACAACTTAGGAACGCGGATCTCATCCGGTGCAATTCTTTTTGAAGGGACGTTCCATGGAACGTCCCACTTTTTTGTCATACAAACAGCGGTTTAGCGCAGGGGCAGCGTTTAGAGACTTGCCGTTTTGCCGGTTTCTGCTTGTGATGGAATCGGTTGAACATTGCTATAGCCCATACCGCTGACAATTTCACGCAGCAGTGAGATTTGCTCCTCAAATTCCAGACCTTCAATGTGTCCCAGTGCGTCGGTGACGGGCTGTGCGGCTTGATAGTTAGCTGGCATCCCAACAACGCTTTGCCCCATAGCCTGTGCCCAGGCATACCAGACCATAAGCTGGTTGTTTTCTTTCAGGGCTCCATAGGCATGCCCATATTCACTATCAACCCCATTCACAATGTCTCGCATGACATCAAGTTGGGTGTCATGCGACAGCGTATAGAAGTTATCCATCAAGAGAGGCGCTAGCTCGGGATCGGTTGCAGCTGGTGCTGCAGGCGTAATCGAGCTTCCCATCTTTTTGTATATAAGGTATAGCAAAGCCAGCTTAGCGTCAGTATCTAATTTATTGAATGCATTTAGCACTGTTTGAGTCTTTTCGGGTAAATACTCAGTTGAGGGCACATTTTGACTAGCCGATTGAGACATAACAATACTCCTTACAAGACTGCGAAATGAGGACACCACTTATAAGGTGTAACGAGTTTTACCGTTTCTATCCCCTTTCCAAAGGGTGAAGTGCTGCGACTAATTTCTCTAACTAAAGTTCATCCTGGCAGACGCAAGAGAATCTGCCCAAAGGTCATCAGGGAATGGAAAACGCTTTGTTAGGGTATCCGTATTAGTCAAAGCGTTCTAACAGGAGTCTTTATGTCTGAAATTGCTAATAATATCGATACGTCTGACAACTACGATGCAGAACAAACGGTTGAAGAGATTGAAGCAGGCGATCGCAATGCTCCTACCGCTAATGTAGAAGCCGATTACGAAGCATCAAAACAATTCAGCACCAGTGAAATTGATCGCACCGAAGCAGGTAAGGCGGCTGCCGACGAGGCAACATCGCATCAATTTGCGATGCCCGAACCAGATGATGCAACGCTTGTTACCGAATCGACGGGAAACCCTGACGACTACAAGCAAATGGCAGAAGATGTTACTCCAGATTCAGCGGGCGCTGGTAACGTCAGCGATGCCATGGTTCAAAAGGCAATGCAGAAAGGTCGCTCAGATGCGTAACCGGATGAGTTTTATCGCTTAAAACCATAGAACTTTAAGTTTGGGGGTTGGCATTGCCAACCCCCTTTTTGCTGGGCCTCTCTGGTGCAGCGGTAAGGCAAAGCCAGTGTGATTGCGGAACGCTTTTCTCATACAAAATGAATATTGTATGGAGGGATACAGTTTGCTGGTACAAAAGCCGTTTAATGACTGCTTAGAGTGCGATCGTAAAGCATTGATTGTGAACCCATGATCCTGCACAATCGTTTTCGATGGCCGCTGTTAAGTTGTACTGCTTCAACGCCCTTTTTAACCACATCATCCAACGCCCGCTTACAAGGAATAGAGAAAGCATGACCGGATACAATCGTCGTCAGTTTCTTGTCTATGGTTCAGCCGCATTGGGCAGTAGCCTCTTGTTTAATGCCTGCGCCAACAATCCGACAACGAGCAGCAGTCCTGCGTCGTCTGGGGCTTCGCCTTCGGCTTCCTCCAGTGCGTCTGGTTTCAAGGCAGCCATGGTACTTCCAGGGATTATCACGGACAAAGCCTGGAATCAGGCGGGCTATACCGGGTTAGAAGAAATTAAGTCAAAGCTTGGCGCTGAGACGGCGTACGTTGAGAAAGTGGGACAGGCGGATCAGGCAGAAGCCCTGTCAGACTTTGCACGTCGCGGGTTTAATCTGGTTTATGCCCACGGTGGACAGTTTGATGCCGCTGCAAAGCAAGTGGCTGCTCAGTTTCCTAAAACTTTTTTTGTCGTTGTGAATGGAGCTGCCACTGGGCCAAATGTTGCCTCATTGCGGCTTGATAATCTACAGGTCAGCTACCTCTGTGGCATTATTGCTGCCACCATGAGCAAGTCAGGCAAGCTTGCATATATTGCGGGGCAAGAGTTTCTGGCAACCCAGGAAGAACTGCGCGGCTATACCCTGGGGGCAAAATCCGTCAAGCCAGATATTAAGATTAGCTCGACCTTTACTGGCGACTGGAATGATGCAGCAAAGGCGAAGGAAGCAGTGGATGCGCTCGTTTCAGCAGGTGCTGATGTCGTTTATCCTTGGCTTGATAATGCGGCACCCACGGCACTAAAAACCGCTGAAGAAAAGGGCGCTTACACGATCGGCAATACCGTTGATCAGTACGACGTCACGCCAAAGTCGATTCTTACCAGCGCTGTGAAGCGAATCGATCTGGCGATCGGCAAACTCGCTGCATTGTCATCCAAAAACGAACTTAAAGGGCAACTCTATTCCTTGGGGTTAGAAGAACCTGAAATTTTGTATCTGGGCAAATATGGCAGTGCCGTGCCGAAAGCCCTTCAAGATAAAGTGAAAACAACCGAAGATGCGATTTTAGCTAAAAAAATCACGTTTGAAAGTTGCTCTGAAGGGGGCAAGGAAACCCGCTGTGTGAAAGGGGCGTAAGGAGGCACAGGGAAGGGCAAAGGGCAAAAGATATAAGCTGATGGCTGTACCCGATCGCCGACTCATTGCTCACTTAAGCAACTAAACGCTAAAAACGTCTTCACCCTTCGCCGCCACTGCTTTCCATGCACTCACACCCGACACCCGACACCCCACCCCCTTCCCCCAACGCCTTACCTCCGGTTGGAAGGCATCACCAAACGCTTTGGCAACTTTACGGCGAATGATCAAATCAGCTTAGAGATCCAAACGGGTAGCATTCATGCGTTGCTGGGTGAAAATGGTGCCGGCAAAACCACTCTGATGAATATTCTCAGTGGGCTGTATCGTCCCGATGGGGGACAGATTTATCTGAACGGGCAGCCTGTAGAGATCACGTCGCCGAATGCAGCGATTCAGCATGGAATTGGCATGATCCATCAGCACTTTATGCTGGTGCCACAACTGTCCGTTGTGGAAAACATTATTTTGGGTACCAGTACAGCACTCCGCCTGAACTTGCACCAAAAAGCTCAGGACATTGCTGCCATGTCAGAAGCATACGGACTGACGATCGACCCGTTTGCCAGAGTGGGTGACCTACCCGTTGGAGCGCAACAGCGGGTCGAAATCTTGAAAGCACTGTACCGTCAGGCAAAACTGCTCATTCTCGATGAACCAACTGCGGTGTTAACGCCACCAGAGGTGCACACATTTTTTGCGGTGTTGCGCCAACTAGCTGCGAAGAATCACACGATTATTTTTATCAGCCATAAATTAGAAGAAGTGCTGAGCCTGTGTGATGCCGTTACGGTACTGCGACGTGGGCAAGTTGTAGGGACAACCACCACAAAGGGCTCGACTCGGCAGGAACTAGCGCGGTTGATGGTCGGTCGAGAGGTTTTGTTTCAGTTAGACAAAAGTACGGATGGTGCAGCTCAGCCGCAAGGCGAGGCAAATCGCGTGGTGTTAGAGCTTCAAGATCTGCATGTGAACGACGAGCGCAATCTAGCGGCGTTGAAGGGCATTTCTTTGCAGCTACGAGCCGGAGAAATTTTAGGTGTTGCTGGCGTCGATGGGAATGGGCAACGAGAGCTAGCTGACACGATCGCTGGCTTACGTCCCGTTACACAAGGCACCATAACCTTAAACGGAATCGATATTACCCACTGGACACCCCAACAGCGAGTCAAGCAGCTTAAACTCGGCTACATCCCTGAAGACCGCCAGAAAATGGGCTTGGTCATGCGCTTTAGTATTGCCCGCAACCTTATTCTCAAAGCCTTTCAGCACCTACCGTTTTGTCGCCACTGGTTATTACAGCGATCGGCGATCGCAACCAACGCCAAAGAAGCCATTCAAGCGTTTGACATTCGTGCCACTAGCAGCGACCTGCGGGTCAATCAGTTGTCGGGCGGCAATCAGCAAAAGGTCGTGCTGGCACGCGAACTGGCGGGTGAACCAGCCTTAATCATTGCAATGCAGCCTACTCGCGGTTTAGACGTCGGCGCAACGGAATATGTGCAAAAAGCCCTATTAGCTGAACGAGCGCGCGGGGCTGCTGTCCTCTACATTTCAACGGAATTAGAAGAAGTCATGGCGATGAGCGATCGCATTGCCGTGATCTACGAAGGGCAATTTCTGACGGTGCTGCCAGCAGACGCGGCAACGGTGGAAACGATTGGGTTACTCATGGCCGGCGAACGCTCTGCTACACTGGCATCTCTGGCAACCAGCACTGATCTGAACCGTTGAATGCTTTGCGATCAGGTCAATGACTTTCTCACTGCATGTCCGCTTATAGCCATTTTCACTTACATGCACAAACCCAATGATCTATGGCAGTGCGCAAGTTAGTTAAAACAAACTGCTGCGGACAAAGCCTTGATAGGCGAGGTTTTACCTTCTGCCCTCTGCCCTCTGCCTTCTGCCTTTTGCTATATACCCACACTCGTTGCCGTTGATCGAGGCTGACATGTTTGTGTCATATTCACTCGTCACACTAAGAGCATGAGCCTGGAAAGTTGATCACTAACTTTAACCACCAGACTCAGATTTGCGAGACGGTTACACAACTGAAGCGATCAGTCGTTAGCTGTTGGCCAATCACTAGCAGCTAACGCTTTCTCTATTGGAGCATGAGGACTAATACAGCAATAGGAGCGATTGAGCGATGTCCAAACAGGGACTGATGCACGCAGCAAGGGTGGCAGCCTCGATCGCCACCTTTCTGACCGTTGATACCATTGAAGCCAGTGCTTATCAGGGGTGGAGTGAGTATAACCATCAGCAACCGCTGCGTTTGACAGGCGAAATTCAACAGGTCAACCGTGGCAATCCTCATACAACGATTCAGTTGAAGTCCGGCAGTAAAGTTTGGACGGCTGTTCTGGCACCGTCAGCCCGTATGGAGCGACGAGGCCTGCCTCAAGGGGCACTTAAAGTAGGGCAGACGGTCAAACTGGTAGGCTATCCGCATCGCAGTGAGGAGAATGAAATGCGAGCAGAGCAAATGATTGTGGGCAATCGCCTCATTGACCTACGTTGAGGCTCTTGCAAGCAGTGACTGATTTGTGAATGCCGCACTGTTGCATATCAAGTATCGATCACGCCGCCTGCAAAATCACGGTGTTGTAATGCCGTTGGTTGTGCAAGCGATCGCGTGTAGCTTTGTCAGCAAGATCTGTTTCAGACCGATCTAAGGCAAGCATCAACCGTCACGCTGTCCCTTCTACCTGATCTCAACCTGAAGTTACGCCCCAAACTCTTTCAGGAACTCAAGCCCGGTATGTGAATCGTCTCCTACGACTTCGAGCTGGGTGACTGGAAGCCCGAACGCATTATTTCTTCACTAAAAAAACACTCTCACTCAAAAAAACGGACAATGTCTCAACCTCTTTTGCACAAACTATCGCTTAAGTCTCTGTCGTTGCTATCGATGGGGGCTCTTGGCGGCTTGTTGGTCGGCACACAATTTGCACCCACCAACGCTGTCACAACACAGCAACCGATCGCACAGGTGCCATCGACCCCGATGACAGGTTCTGACGAAAACTTTATTTCAGCAGTGGCAGATAAAACGGGCGCTGCGGTCGTGCGGATCGATTCATCTCGAACTGTAGGACGATCGCGTCAGACTAACGGTCGTATGGTGCGGGGTACTGGCTCCGGTTTCATCATCAAAGCTGATGGGTTGGTGCTGACCAATGCTCATGTGGTTGATGGTGCTAGTAGCGTTACCGTCACCCTCAAAGATGGGCGTGAACTTACAGGAAAGGTGCTTGGCAAAGATGAGCTGACGGATGTCGCGGTGGTAAAAATTCAAGCAACCAATCTGCCCACTGCACCGATCGGCAACTCTGACCAAATCAAACCAGGAGAATGGGCGATCGCGATCGGCAATCCGCTTGGTCTGGATAACACGGTGACGGCTGGCATTATCAGCGGTACGGGACGGTCTAGTGGCACGATCGGTGCACCAGATAAGCGCGTCAGTTTCATCCAAACAGACGCCGCCATCAATCCCGGTAATTCTGGTGGCCCCTTGCTAAATCAACAGGGGCAAGTCATTGGAATGAACACAGCCATTATTGGGGGTGCTCAAGGGCTCGGTTTTGCGATTCCGATCAATCAGGCGCAGCGAGTTGCCAACCAATTGATTGCCAGTGGAAAAGTTGAACATCCCTACATTGGCGTTCAAATGACCAACCTTACAGAGGCCACCAAAGAAGCCCTAAACCAGGACGCTGAGTTAAAGGGAATGGTCAAAGCGGATCAGGGTGTGGTGGTTGTAGGCATTGCGCAGCGTTCGCCTGCTGCCAGTGCCGGACTCAAAGCAGGAGATGTCATTCAGGCTGTCAATGGACAATCTGTCAAAACTGCCGATGATGTCCAGCAAGTCATTGAGGGCAGCAAAATTGGCACCAGTTTGCCCATTCAGGTCGATCGCGGCGGGCAGATCCTCACCGTATCGGTTAGACCGGGGGAATTTCCAACTGAAGCGAACTCTTGAGCGAATGACCGGTTTGCCTCGTCGTTCTGCATGAATTAGATGGCATAAAGCGTCTACTGTCCTGCTTCACCCGCTCTGATGCAGGGGTAATACCCATTCTCTAAATTCGGTTTAAAAATCCTCGTAGGGGCGTACGGCTGTACGCCCACTTTTTGAAACGGGTATCACCATTGCCTCCTGCATCAGCGGTTCCATCGAGCCAATTTCAGCGAACCCAAACGCACGTCCTCTCGTCTAATCGTTGTACGTCCTAATCGTTGTAAATCTTAAGAGGTCTGCCTGGTGACGATTGTTCAACCCAACAAATCAGCCACGCCTAAGCGTCATAAGTCTGCGGCTCAACGCCTATGGTTTTTGCACTGGCTCATGGCGGCGTTTTATCTCATTCTGTTTGCAGGCGGCATGTATATGGCGGACTTGCCCAGAGAAGTTTCTTACCGCGGTTCACTCTACACCTTTCATAAAACGTTAGGTGTTTTCGTCATGAGTTTGCTGTTAGCCAGAATCTCGGTACTCCTGGGCGTTGTGCTGCACAAGTATCGCCGCCGCTTGCCAAAAACCACACCGCATTGGTGGCGCATGGTAGCCCTTCATGCCGCCCTTTATACGTTCATGCTGCTAGTGCCGTTGAGCGGCTATCTGTTCTCCAATGCTAATGCCAAAGATGTCGTCATTCTTGGCACCAATATTGTGCTACCACCTCTCATTGGGGCTGATAAGGGGCTGGCAGAGCTTGGTCGCAGTGCCCACTTCTGGCTAAGTTATACTTTTTTGGCGTTTGTCCTGTTGCATGCGTTGGATCAACGAAAGTATCTGCGTGCCGTTTTGCGTCGCTCCTACAAGGCGATCGTCAAAACAACAGCTTGACATACCTGCTTCGAATCTCAACGTGAAAGGGCACCTCTCTGATTGGTTGGTTAGAGAACGGCTCACCCTTGAAAGGCCAGGTTCAAAAAAGGCCAGGTTCAAAAAGACTGACTCCTGGCGTTTTGTCTATTGTTCCCTTAATAGCGATCAGCGACATCTTTACAATCGTACTTTTGCTGAACTCATTGGGCATTAGCGCTTAGGAATGCTATTCTTTGTGCAGGCAAATTAAACTTGTGTGAGGTAGTTCTGTTGAGAAGAGGGTGGCGATCAAAAAAGTAAGGATGAGAGCGTGGTCTTTAGTATGCTTCTGGGCTCTCACCATCCGTTCCTTCAGGTCACTACCTTGTCTTTAGCGGGTTTTTCAAGCGCGAAGGAACTCATAGCTCGTTCCAGCCACGGTTCTATAGCGACTAGGTTATACTGAGTGCTTATACTGATTTTGATCGACACGCCGCTTCAAAACCGCTGAAGATAAATCATCAAAAGCCTGTTGGGTGCTTTCTTTCGATCCAGCTCAGCCCTTTCTTCCCTGAAAATTGTCATGAGTACTACGCAGCATAATCCGGCTCAGACCTATCGCAACGTGATGGAGTCACTCGTTGTTGAAGAAGTCGAGGCGCAGTTTCAAAAGTTGCCTGCTAAGGTGAGCCGCTACGTTAACAAAGCGGAAGTGATCGCTTATGCCTTGAATCGCCTACCAGCACTCTACGCCACCAGCGAAAAAGGGTGGGAGCAGCAGGGCGCAAGGGCGCGGCGGGAACTTAACAATCAGATCGTCGCAGCCGTCCGTCAGGCGATCGCGGCCGTGCAGCGCGATCCACTGCGAGCTGTTGTTCCGTTAAAAATTGGTGCAGAGCAAGAGTCGCAGCTTGTGCTTAACGAGTTGAAGGAATTGTTAGGGCGCGATGAGCTTTCCTGGCGTAATCTGGTTGAAGCGGTGGAGAATGCTCTCATCCGCACCGCCCGTGGAGAAGTGACCTGGCGTAAACGAGGCAATGCAGCAGCGCAACGCAATGAATGGCAAGACAGTCGGTATTACCTGTAAGGGGCGATCGATCGCGGTTGCAGGTTTGGCTTTCGTACTGAGCCTGGAAGTATTAGTCATCGGCTTTGCGGCTGTTGCAGCAGAGCCAACTCAAGCAGCACCCATGTCTAAAGCGAGTCTCATGCCAGACTCAGAGCCCTTAGACATCAAGGCGCTTCAACCTGGAAATGCGCCTGCTTATGTGGTGACGGCAACCCGTATTTCTCCAACCAAGTTAAGCATTCCAAGCCTTTGGTGGCTGCAAGAACAGATCGCCAATGAAGAGACCTATGGCGGCAACCTGTTGGACAATTGGCTGGCGTATCCAAACAGTGGAAATCGGCCTGGGCGAGTCGATTTGGTGGTCAATCGCCAGTCTTGGAGCTTGCTAGACTATCTCGATCGCTATGCCTTCATCCATGCCTTTGGGGAAGCAGGGCGAGACTTTGGCTATAATGTGCGGGTCTTTGACGGGCAGGCAACGCTGCTTGGTGCTTCTACTTGCAACTTTAGCGCTGTTAATATTGATGCCCTTCAACGGACTCAGTTGGCTACGCGCACAAACGGAACGGTACCGCTATACGGGCAGCCACCTAGTTCGTTATCGTCTCAACCAGGAGACTCTATTTCGTGTAATATTCTGCTCGACTCTTCAGGCAAAGCGGGTCTGAGGGGTGGCTCTAACCAGTTACTACCTGGCGGAGGTGCTGCCAAAGCGCTTGGTACTGATCAACGCTAGCGCGATCGAGCGGCTTCAGGAATTCACTTTTTTCCCGAATGGCGGCATCTGGCAGCAGAATTGTGTTTTGACGCAGTGCTGGAGGCAGGTCAGTCGATGGCCTTTCCAGAACGGCTGGAGAGGTGGCACGGCTGAGTAAGGAAAGCTGACTTGCAATCTCAGGCTGCCAGCAAAAGCTGATCCACTCGGCGACCAGAGTGGATAATTCTGCACTTGCTACGGCTGGACGCACCCACAGGTCAGCCCATAAAGCAGTGCCAGCTTTCGGTACAATGGCAGCGATCGTTGGGCTGCGTTGCATCGTCGGTAAAACGTCCGTTGACCACCCCACCGCAACCCAGGTATCGCCCAGTAGTAGCGGCTGTAAGTACGCTGTGGAACTATATAACTTAACTTGCCGATTCAGTGCAGTGAGTTCGGGTTTTAGCTCAGGAATCGTCTCTGGATTGGCGGTGTTGTAGGATCTTCCCAGTTTCTTGAGGGTTAGGCCGATGACTTCACGCGGCTGATCGAGTAGAGAGATGCGTCCTCGCAGATCCGATCGCCACAAATCAGCCCAGTCTGTTGGCGGTTGTAAACCTTTTTCGTGAAAAATGTCCTGGCGGTAAGCAATCACCGTGCTACCCCAACGGTAGGGCGCTCCCCAGACCTGAGACGTCTGCGATGCCCCATCACTCCTCGTCACCAACGTTTTCCATACGGACGGTAATTGATCCCAGCCAGCCAGTTGCTTTGGATTCATGGGATGAATCAGGTTCTGTTGAATGGCTTTGTCCAGCCAGTAATCGCCCAGCGTAACCAGGTCAGCCACATTCAACTGGAAGCGCTTACCCAGAAAGGGAATGGCACCCAGCCAACCCGACGCCGACGCCGACGCGTTGCCCTTACGCTTCCACAGTTGCAGCAATTCAAACAGCGGTTGCAACTGCGGTTCAATCTCTAAGCTCAGCGATCCGGAACGGGACGATCGCTGCAAATGCTTGCGGAATGCTCCCCAAACTTGAGGTGGAATCGACCCATTAAGCACATGCAAGTTCAGCGTTTGGGCCGTTTGCCCAGAACACCCTACCAATAGTTGGCCGAGTGCCATCCCGATCGCACCCGTCAGAAAGGAACGACGACTGCACGGGTAAGGGGTGTGGTGTAGCCGCTCATGGGCCTCAAGCGAGGTGGAATAGGGTATAGGAAAATGGGGACGATTCATGATGTTATGCTAGCTGCTTGCGCTCAACCCCAAACCCAACGAGGTCAATAACGGTGGGCGGTCCGTTGCCTTCGGGACGTTGATAGGTCACGATCGTTCGTAGGCGGAGATCAGGCGAAACCAACCGCATCTGATCAACTGCAACTGACCGTCGATAATAGGTTGTCATCTCCAACGTTTGGCGACTCGGTTGATAGGTAAACCGACCGACGACCGAGCCTGCTTCAGAATACCCCTCATCACGCAGATAAAAGCCCTGAATGATTTCTCCCATTGGGTCAGCAGACACTTGCGCTGCCAAGGGAGGGGATGGCAGTTCAATGGTCTGGGTGGACTTAAGGTAGCGATCGGGGACAAAGAGCGCTTTCAAACGCATCGAAACCTGTTCACCAGTTTCAGAACGTGTATCGAAGGCGATTGCAAAACCAGGGCAATTTACCATATCATCTGCGAGCGTTGCTGCATTAAGCGACAATGCTTGGCGGGTAGCAGTGGGTTGTGACGAAAGAACGGCTTCCTTTTCGGGTAAAAGCAGGGGATCAACACGAAACTCCGTAAAAGACCGTTCAACTTCGCTGCGAAGAGTCGAATGGTAGGTTCTTTCAGTCGTCCATTGCCCTGTACAAGTGCTGAAAAAGTCCTGAATGGTTAGCATTATTTTGTGGAAAACCTAACTGAATGAACGCTTTCTTTAAACGCTTTTTGAGTAAAACGGGCGGCTGAGTGTAGGGGGGAATTACCATCAAACTCTCAGCCAATTGGCGTACTATACCAACGATAGCAAGCCCCCATGAGCAACCGAGCAAAAAAGAAGTTGCAAGTAAACGCTTTACTCCGTACCCACACAGTACTTGGAACGCTAATTGATTTGTATCTCGAATTGTTTTGAGGCCATTTGCTATTACTGGTCATTTCTTTAACGAAAGCGTCTAAACCAATAGGGTTTACGTTCTTAAGTCTTTTGCCAGAACCTATTTTTAGTTTGTTTGACGACCATTAATCTTGTTTAATTCTACAATTTAATTGTTAAACTCAAAGCTTAAATGATTCAGGAGTAACTCCGCTTTCGGGAATTACCTCTCTAGAATGGCGTGTAGAGTATTAGGTCATATTGGGGCACTGAATGGATACCCTGCAACAGCAGATTAATGTTATGAGTTCCAAGGTTGATGCGTTGTATCAACTTATTGAGCAACTCAGCAGTCAATTGTCGGATGTGGCAACTGAGTGCAAGTTCGGGGCAGACCAACTGCAGCGCTCCGACAGCGAACCAACCAACAGCTACCGCTCCTACCAGGCTTATGCTGGGCTTGATGTCAGCATGGAGCACAAAGATGTTTTAGCGGATCATACGGGGGTGGATTCAGCCTCTCATAGTGGTGAAAAGCAGCTTGCGCCTGAAGTACAAGTGCAACGCTTGACGGCGCAGCTAACGGCTGCCTATAACCGCATTGCTGCACTTGAAGAGCAGTTGCTCTCTAGACGCATCCATAGCTAGTCAATCCATAGCTAGTTATGGCCGGGGGAGGCTGATTCGCTGATCTGTTGCTGGCGCTCTGCCAGAGTGTCGATCGCCTCCAGCAGCATTGTTTGGCTCCAATTCTGATAGAGATGAGCCGCGATCGCGCAGCCACCCGCACCAACACCTTCTTTGACAAAACCTTGCTCATAGGCCCGTAACTGTGGGTAGCGTGATTTCGCAAAGCTAAGCTGAGTGGCAATGAGTGGTACATCCTCCACCAAGTTTGCTAAGCCAACCGTATCTCCGGTTTTGTCCTCCGCCACCCAGCGAGTTGTACCCACCACAATTTGATCCGGGTGCCATGCCAGGTTATACGCTTGCGCGATCGCCCTCAGTAGCGCATAGACGGCCAGCATCTGCGTTCCACCCGCCAGTAAAACGCCACAGCTTCGGCTAGCCGCGATCGCCATGCCTGCAACCACTACCTGCATGGGATCACCCACCGCAGCAACCAGTTCGAGAGGTGAGCATTCGAGGGGTGAGACATCGAGGGGTGGGACGTGGGCTTGCGGAACCGTCTGCAACGATCGATCACGGGTGGCCCAAAGCCTCGATCGCTGTAAGCCTTTTTCTACCAGCGTCCATTTTTGGTGATGGTTACAGGCGGCATGGCTGCTGTTTACCTTACCCGCTGCGGCAAACCCTAATCCGGTTAAAACGGCAAGAGCAGTTGTGGTACCTCCTACTACACATTCCCCCAGAATTAAAAGATCTGTTGTTGATCCGAGAGTTGTGCCCCACTGTAAGCCCTGTTTCAGCAAATATTCGACTGTAGGCAAAGCCATCGCCTGCCCTGAACTTAGGCACTTGGCTGGAGTTCCCCCCAAGTTGATTGCGGGTACGGTTGGGGGTACAGGCAAACCAGCGTCAAACAGAGTGACCGGAATTTGCTGACCTGCCACGATCGCCCGTGAAATGAGGGCGGGTGACGCACCAACCGTTAAGGGAGGCAAGGGGTAGGCAGGGTTAGCGCAAGGACCGTTGGACAAAAACTCTGCATCAGCGATCGCCGTGTACTGGCGATCGCTGGGTGTTGCGCCTGCTGCTGAAATGCCTGGTATTAAGCCTGTTTCGGTAAACCCCAACACACACGCAAAATGTGGCCGCTGTCCACGATGCTGGTGTAGCCAGTGGGCTCCCCGTTCTAATTGGGTATAGACTCGGTTCAACGGCGATGGCGCGGAAGGCAACACGGCTTCTACAGCTTGGTTTACCACGGTAAGTAGACCCTCGTCCCCCATGCCGCATCCCTCGTCCTTACACCTGCTCGCCATGCCTGCCTATTCATAATCCATCAACACCTGTACCCACTTCGGTGGTCTGGGAATGGGATTGCCCAGGCGATCGAGCAGCAGCCATGCAACCAGGTGAACGACAAATACATACACAATGTTGTTCACAATGATCATGCCAATGATGACCGCTTGCACGAGCTCCAAACCGGGCTGAAACAGGAAACCGAGCTTGATAAACACCCACTCCAACAAATCGGTCGTCTGGGTGGTAGCATACAGCCACAGATCGTCGCCCAGCAAGAGTGAAACGAGCCAGATGCGAAAGAAAAAGCCAAGCGACCCCAAAATACTGCCAATGGCAATGGCGATGCCCCACGACGCTCCACGACGCCAAAGCACACCAAACAGCACACCCATTAACCCATAAGGCATCACAAAGAGGATGCTGCGTGCGGGACCCATCAGCACACTCAGCAGCAAGCCAGACACTAATGCCCCCATCCAGGCGGCTCGACTGCCCCAACGTAAATAAGTCAGCGCGATCGGGATAGAGAAAAAGAGTCGGAGCAAAGGCCCGATCGGAAAGTAATAATTCACTAAAAAGACAAGACTGGCAGCACTGGCCAGGAAGGCTGTCTCCACCATCATTAAAGGCAGCGCTGGATCAACCATTCTGGATACGTTAGGGCGAGGTTGATCGAAGCGGTTATCCGGTAAAGGGTCGCGATCGTCCCAGGTCTGTTGCCCAAGATCCAGGGCTGCTTCCGCTTCACGCCAGGAAGCCTCTTCTGAAGCAACATCCTTTTCCCTGCTGGCTGGCTCAGAATCACTACCAGCACGGTTCGACGGCCTGGATTCAGATGGATTTACGTCAGAAGAATCAGTCATGCAGCCTTAAAGGATAAGAATAAAAGGGAATTTTGGAGAGAATAGAGAGCTTTTATAGCGCGTGCTTTTATATTGAGGACAAAAGCCGCGATCGCCCAACAACCCGTAGATTTTAAAGGGAAAGGCAGAGAGACTACTACCCCTCTACGAAACAGGGCACAAGCCATCTTCCAGCCCTAGCTTCACACCTCTGGGTCACCCTGAACCACCAGAACCGAGCAGTGGGCATGGTGTACCGCGTAATTGCTAATGCTACCCAACAAAGCCTCCGATAGCCCCTTCCGTCCTCGTCGCCCAACCACAATTAAATCGGCTTCCCACTCTTTGGCAGTTGCACACAACAACAATTCAATATCGCCAACTTCGAGGGTGGTATCGGCTGTCAAGCCTGCCTGTTGAGCGGCTTCACTATATTGCTGAAGCACAGCCCTGACAGCTTCTTTATGTGCCTCAAGGCTCGGCGGTTGGGCTGCATAAGTACTCATCATATCGGGCGGGAATAAACCCACCTCTGCGGGAAGGCTTGGTGGCTGCACGAGCGACGCATCACTCACACCGCTAAACAGCAATAGACTCGCGTGAGTCGTTTGGGCTAAAGCCACAGCTTGAGCAAACACAGCCTTGCTCAAGGTTGACTCATCAAGGGCAACCACAATCTTGTGAAAACTCATAGACCTTTCTCCCTTCGCCCAACAGATCCATCTTACGAGCGTTTGTGGAGATGCGCATCACGACCGAGCTATTCGCACCTTGAAGCTGACTACGAAAGCGATGCGGTACTGGCTCTGAGAACCTGCATACGACGATTGAGATTGGCCAATAGTCGTCTCATGCTTTGAGGATGCAGCACCGTCCACAGATCAATGCTCAGACAAACCCCTCCCAAAGCCAGCAAGATAAACGTCGGTAGCATGACAACGCCGATGATAAACCACGTCAACACATGGAGCATCATTAAAAGGGCAAAAATGCTGCCTAACCCTGAAACTCGCCACACCTGATGCACAGGACGCTTTAACCCTACGAGCACGATCGCGCAAAAGGTCGTCAACACGTTAGCAGGCACTAAAGCGGCACAGATAGCCACACAGTGGTTATGGGAGAAATCAAGGAGATTGCTGAAATCAAACATTAGCTCATTCAAGTTAGTGTGGTGAGGGGAACAGCGTCGCTCGCCTCACTTCACTATATTTAACCGAAATAGCAGTAAGCCCAGGAAAAACTACAAAAAACTAAAGATTCGGTTGCACCTTCACAGAAGTTGCCGTCCACACGTCTCTGCTAGCTTCAGCCAGCTATTCCCTGGAAGGCTTTTCATTAAAATTAGGCTTGCATTTAGCGTTAGAGGTTATAAATCAAACGTTGCCAAAACAACACATCATGCAACACATCTTTTCACACCCTCTGACCTTGGCCAGTCTAGCTTTGGGTAGAGAGGTTTAGCTTTGCTGCTTAAGCGTTTCCAATCAGTTATTGTTAGTCGTGACTCCATTGAACCAGCGTCTCCAATGAAAGTTTTCAATGAAAATACTTGTAATCGAGGATGATGAGTTCATCGCTCACACCCTTACAACTATCCTTACTAGCCAAAATTATGCGGTTGAAGTTGCGTCCGATGGGCAAGTCGGTTGGAGCTTTATCGAAGCCTTTGATTACGATCTCGTCTTGATGGATGTCATGCTCCCCAAGCTGGACGGTATCAGCCTTTGTCGCAAGATCCGAGCCAAAGGCTTGCCGATGCCAATTCTGCTGGTGACCGGGCGCGACAGTAGTCACGACAAGGCGATCGGTCTCGATGCGGGTGCCGACGATTATGTGGTGAAACCGTTTGAAGCCGAAGAATTAGTGGCGCGGGTGCGGGCACTGCTGCGGCGAGGAGGGGCGATCGCTCAACCCGTGCTGGAATGGGGTGAGTTGCGCCTTGACCCCAGCAGTTGTGAAGTCACCTACGGCACGAAGCCACTGCTGCTGACCCCCAAAGAATATGCCCTGCTCGAACTCTTCTTGCGCAACGGTCGCCGTGTGTTTAGTTGCGGCATGATCCTGGAACACCTGTGGTCCTATGAAGAAACACCTGGCGAAGATGCCGTTAGGACCCACATTAAAGGGTTACGGCAAAAGCTCAAGGCCGCAGGACTACCCAGTGATGTGGTGGAAACCGTCTATGGCATTGGGTACCGACTGAAGCCGAGAAAGGATGCTGAACTGGCAGCATCACAGCTTAAAACAAAAACAGATGCAGCACCTTCACCACTCATCTCTAGCCCCGCCACACCCACACAACAACAAACGCTAGCCAGTATCCATCAGATTTGGCATCGCTTTAAGGGGCGTGTGAGTGAACAGGTCGGCGTACTGGAGCAGGCAGTGATTGCCTTGTGGCAACAGGAATTGGATCAGGATTTACGGCAGCAGGCACGGCAAGAGGCCCATACACTAGCCGGATCGTTGAGCACTTTTGGGGTGCCGGAGGGATCAAAACTAGCGCGACAGATTGAACGGACGTTTCAATCGGAGCAGCCTTTAAGCCAGACCGATACCGTCGATCTGCGCAACTGGGTCACAGCCTTGCGTCAGGCAGTGGAACAATCGCCTGGTGATTTGGGTGAGGCATCGCCTGGTGTTTCGTCTGGGGATCTCTCCTCATCTACTGAAGAGGCGTATCCCTTGCTGTTGATTGTTGAGTCCGATCGCACCTTAACCAACCAACTGACCCTAGAAGCCAAAACTTACGGCTTGCGAGCAGACGTGGCATCAAATCTGACACGAGCCAGAGATAAGCTGCTTTTAGAAACGCCCGCGATCGTGCTTTTAGACCCTGCTGTTGCGCCTGTTGCCGCCGAAAACCTGGCACTTTTAGTGGAACTGAGTAAACATGTGCCTCCCATTCCAACGGTGATTTTAACGGAGCACCCTGATTTAGAGGAACGGTTGGAAGTCGCCCGTTTAGGTGGAGGCACCTTCTTGCCCAAAGCAACTCCGCCTGCTCAGGTGCTGGCGACTGTAAAGCATGTGTTGCAGCAAGCAGACCGGGCGAAAGCCAGTGTCTTGGTTGTGGATGATGATCCGGCACTGTTGGCGATCGTGCGTTCACTCCTGGAACCCTGGGGACTTAAGGTAACCACCCTGGCCAATCCCGTTCAGTTTTGGGATGTGCTGGAAACGACTGTGCCAGATCTGCTGATTTTAGATGTTGAAATGCCCCAGGTAAGCGGCATTGAACTCTGTCAAGTGGTTCGCAACGATGCGCAGTGGGGCAATGTGCCGATTCTGTTTCTCACGGCGCATACCGATGCTGAGACGGTCAATCAGGTCTACTCTGTCGGCGCGGATGATTTTGTTAGCAAGCCCATTGTGGGCCCAGAATTGGTAACGCGCATTATCAACCGCCTGGAACGAAGTCGGTTGGTTCGTCAGCTCATCAAAACGGCTCAAACGTCTTTGAGCATCCCTGTGGCCTCAGAAGCGCCACTCACCTGACTAGGAACGGATTGATGTCCACGCAACTCACCTTTGGCTTTGGGATCGCGATTGTGACCCTCCTTATAAATGTTTGGCTCTCGTACCATAATGCCAGTCTTTCCTCTTACCTTCTCTTAACCTTGCTCAGCGTCGGGCTGCTAGTGTTCCTTTGTGCGCTTACCTGGCGTGATCGGCGCGATCGCCATCAAATTGAAATGGCACTTCAGGAGAGTGAAGCACGCTTGCGTCTAGCCCTCGATGCGGCCCGGATGGGTATCTGGGATTGGGACATGACCACAAACCGTATCATCTGGTCGGAAGAGCACGAACGGCTGTTTGGGCTTACTCCTGGTACCTTTGATGGCACCTATGCTGCCTTTGAAGCCTGCATTCACCCCGACGATCGCGTCACCTTACAGCAAGCGGTACAGCAGGCCCGTGATACGCAAACAGAGTATGGGCATGAGTATCGCGTTGTCTGGGCTGATGGCAGCATTCATTGGATCGAAGGTAGGGGCAAACTTTATTACAACGAGTGTGGAGAGGCTATACGCCTCCTGGGCACCGTTAAAGACATTAGCGCCCGAAAGAACATTGAAGAGGCGGTGCAAAGGGAGCGCAAGCATTTAGAACTGAGAGTGGCGGAACGAACTGCCGAATTACTCCAGGTCAATCAACGCCTGCAGCATGAACTGGATGAGCGCCTCCAAACCCAAGCTGACCTCCAGATGTCTCAAGCGCAGTTTGCTGGTATTCTCGACATTGCCGAAGACGCTATTATTTCGATCGACTCCCAGCAGAAAATCACCTTATTCAATCAGGGAGCCGAGCGCATTTTTGGGTATGCTGCGGCTGAGGTGCTTGGGCAACCACTGGACTTATTACTGCCGCTTCAGGCAATTCAAGCACACCGTCAGCACATTGCAGAATTTAAAGAGTCGCCGGTTCAGGCAAGACGAATGGGAGAACGACGCGAGATCTATGGTCGGCGGAAGTATGGTGCCGAATTTCCAGCCGAGGCTTCCATTTCTAAATTCAATTCTGGGAAGGGCACTGTTTTTACGGTCTTTCTGCAAGACATTACAGAGCGCAAACAAATCGATCGCATGAAAGATGAATTTGTCTCTGTCGTCAGCCACGAACTGCGCACTCCTCTAACGTCCATTCACGGCTCGCTGGGGATGCTGGCAAGCGGGTTACTCAAGCCCAATTCTGACCAGGGCAAACGAATGCTTCAAATTGCGGTAGAGAGTACCGATCGTCTCGTGCGCTTGATCAACGACATCCTTGACATTGAGCGCATTGAATCTGGCAGAGTCGAGATGGAAAAAGAGTATTGCCAGGTAGAGGCGTTGCTCACTGAAGCCATCAATGTCGTTCAACCCTTAGCGGATAAAGCAGGTGTAACGCTGGCCGTTACCGGGCTATGCGCTCAGATCTGGGCCGATCCCGATCGCATTGTACAAACTCTGACCAACCTGCTGAGCAACGCCATCAAGTTTTCTCCGCATGGAAACACCGTTTGGCTCACAGCAGAAAGGCAGGAGGCAGACGGCAGACGGCAGGAGGCAGGGGAAGCAGGGGAAGCAGGGGAAGCAGGGGAAGCAGGGGAAGAAACTCAAAACTCTCTAGCAACACGGCGCAAAGCGCTACTCAAAACTCAAAACTCTGACCCTATCCCCCACCCCCTATTCCCTACTCCTTACATCCTTTTCACCGTCAAAGATCAGGGTCGTGGCATTCCAGCCGATAAGCTTGACAGTATCTTTGAACGGTTTCAACAAGTGGATTCTTCCGATTCCCGTAATCATGAAGGAACCGGGCTGGGTTTGGCCATTTGCCGGAGCATTGTACAGCAGCATAACGGTCATATTTGGGTGAGCAGTGTGTTGGGTCAAGGCAGCACGTTTTCCTTCACAATACCCGTTGTAGAAACTCAGCCCTTAGAGCCAATTGAGCGACCTGATGAGACTCCCACTGCCCCCCTGGTCATGGTCTGTGATGACGATCCAACGCTTCTCGCTCTGTTGCAAACCATGTTAGAGCGGCAGCCTTACCGGGTGATTACTACACCATTCGGTGAAGCGGCGATCGCACAGGCGATCGCGCATCGCCCCCATGTCATTCTGCTTGATCTCGTCTTAACGAAGCTGGATGGTTGGGAAACCCTATCCCAACTGAAACAACATGCCGAAACCCAAACGATTCCCATCATTATTTGCAGCATCTCTACTCCCACCAACCCACCGTCTCAAGCAACGGGTTATGTGGATTGGGTCAACAAGCCACTGGATGAATCAGTGTTGCTACAATCGCTCACGCAAGCATTGGCAAAGCCGTTTGGGGCACTTCGAGTCTTGATTGTGGAAGATGATGTGGCGTTAGCCAGAGTCTTGGTCATGCTGTTTGCACAACACGGAGTGACAGCCTTTCATGCCACTACTGCCCGCGAGGCCATCCGCCTGAGTCAGCAGATCAATCCCGATTTGCTGGTGCTTGATCTGGTTTTGCCCGAAGGTGATGGCTTTGCAGTGGTGGAATGCTTACAACAGCATCAGCGACTGCGAGAAACACCCGTGGTTATATACTCTGGTAAAGATTTGGATGCTTCAGAACGCGATCGACTCCAACTCGGTCAAACTGAATTTCTCAAGAAAGGGCGCGTCACCATTCAAGAATTTGAACAACGAGTTATGGGGCTTTTACAACAGGTCACCCAAGTACGCCGCCGCTCGGAAGACAGCAGCCAAAGCAATCCATATCCAATGGATTCAGACCAAATGGATTCGGATCCATTGGATTCAGATCAAACAGAGAGTTGATGTTGGTATGACCCCCAAAAAAATTTTGGTTGTTGATAACGAGCAATACATTCAGGAGGTGGCAAAAGTCTGCCTGGAGACCGTCGCTGGATGGAATGTGCTGCTCGCTAGCTCTGGCAAAGAGTGTTTGAGCCTTGCAGAGATGGAACAACCCGACGCCATTTTACTGGATGTCATGATGCCTGATATGGATGGCCTTACGACGTTTCAAAAACTGCAAGAAAATCCCGCCACACACGCCATTCCTGTTATTCTGCTCACCGCAAAAATTCAATCGTCCGATCGCCGCCGCTATGCCCAAATGGGCACCGTTTCCGCGATCGCCAAACCCTTCAATCCTCTTGAACTTGCTGGGCAAGTGGCGGCTGCGTTGGGGTGGACATTGGAATCTTAGAACCCTACTCTGCCCCTGCCTGCTGTGGTTGGGTGAATATTTGATACGTTTTGTAGATGCAGCGAAAGCGCCGGAACGAACCGAGCGTGAACCAACGCGTCATGGAACCTGCTTTGAAGTTGTATTAAGCCAATGCTTACTTTTATGTGATTCGGTTAAAAATTCCCTTTTCTTGTGAACTCTATTTGCAAGCCACGTTCACTTTAGAACCTAACAGCCGAGTGGTTGGGATTGTTTTAGGACACAAGCCAATGCAAGCAAAATTTGTCTGTCCCTGTTGCACCTACCCACTACTCTGTCAGGTACGTGCAGGAATCCTGGAGTGGTTTTGTATGCACTGTCGTCAAGTTTTCCCCTATGGGATTGATCAAGCTATCGATACCAGTCAAGCGCACGCACCGCAAACAGAAAAGACGCATTGGCGACGCCTAGCGGATATTACCGACCAGTTGCAAGCTACACGCAATGAGGCTGCGGCGTTACAAGTGGTGGTCAAAGAATTGGGCATGATGCCAACCATCATCCATTGTGCTGCCATCTTGTTTGATGGTCACCAAGAAAAGTGGATCACTCGCTATAACGACGCTGCACCAGAAGCTTCAGAACATCACCTTGTTCAATCCATTCATCTGCTTCTAGAGACGAAGAACTGGATGTCTGTACAGCGTCCCTTCCTGTTGTGTCACCTTGATCGGGAAACACATCTACCCACGCAACCGCTGGAAATCCTGATTTCACCGATCGTTGCGGATGCCTCTCTACAAACCACTGGGCAGACGATCGCGGGCATTTTTTGGTTAGCCAAAGTAACGAGCCATGAGTCATCTTTTCATGAAACCGAAATTCAATTAGTGGAGCAAGCGACGACGCAGTGCGCGATCGCTCTGCAAAAGTGCCATTTGAGCCAGGCCATCCAAAGCCAACTTGATCAGGTTGAAAAGCTGAACCAGCTTAAAGAGGACTTTCTTAATACCACCACGCACGAATTACGAACACCGTTAGCCAACATGAAATTAGGGCTAAAAATGCTGGAGCTTGTACTCAATGATGAGGATCAGGCAAAGCAGCGACCCGTAAAAGCTTCTTGTTATCTCAAACTTGTGCAGGATGCCTGTGAGCAGGAAATTCAGCTCATCAATGATCTCCTTGTACTACAACAGCTTGAAGCTGGTAACTATCCCATCTTGCTGAATGCCATTGCTTTGCAAGGTTGGCTAAGTGAAATCATTCAGGTTTTTGAACTAAAGGCACTAGCGCAGAATCAGCGTCTACGACTCACGCTTTTTGATGACTTGCCCCGACTCGTGTGTGATCTGGTACTGCTTGATCGGGTAATGCGAGAGTTATTGACGAATGCGTGTAAATTTACGCCAGCAGGTGGTGAAATTGTCGTAACGGCTCAGGCTATCCAGGGCGCTATCCGCATTAGCGTGACAAACTCAGGTGTTGAACTGCCTGAAACTGAGCTTGAGCGAGTGTTTGATAAGTTTTACCGGATGCCTACGAATGATCCCTGGCGGCACAGTGGGGTTGGGTTAGGGTTAGCTCTTATCAAAGGGTTAGTGACCCATTTAGGCGGCTCCATTCAAGTCGCTAGTACAAATAATCACGTTTGTTTCGCGGTGGAGCTACCCACGGTGCAACCAGAGATTGACAGTACGGAGCGCGATCGCTTGATGAGCTACGTCGCTTACTATCTCAGTCGCGGCAAGACTATCATGAGCCCAACCCAGGGAGCGCTTGCCTTTGCTGGCGTTGTGTACGACTACTGGGGCTACCATCAAGACTTTTTAACCTTCTGGCAACAACTCCAGCAACGCAAAGATTTTGGGAGTCTGTATCTTGAAAAAGATACGTTTGCCTTCAGCCAGTTTCTCTGCGGCGAGTATACGGTTAGCCAGTGTGCGCGCTGCCGTTTGCCAATCCCCAGTCCAACTGGGAAAGCCTATACCACACCCAGTTGCGCCCTTTGTGATGATCAGTTACTTTGTAAAGCGATCGCATCGGCGGATGCATCCAACGCTAGTGTTCAGGCAACAACGACACACGTCATGGCGATCGGTCGCTTACCATCTGCGGCTGAAGAGCTTCAGCAATGGTTTCAAGTCAACCGCTTTGAAGTCTCGTTTATAGCCCATCCTGAGGAAATCACATTCGATACCTTGCCGGAAACCGTAGAGTTAATCCTGCTGGTTGAAGAGCTATCAGAAGCACAAGCCAAAACTTGGGTGCAGACGCTACGTTGCTATGCTCAGCTTTGTCATGCCCCTATCATTGCGTTGAGCGCTCAGGCGGGCTGTGGGCAGATCTGGATGGATGGGATCTTAAGTCTTGAAGATTATTTGATTACGCCCTTAAGTGGCGATCATTTAGCCCATCATCTAAACCGGTTGGCTAGAACCAGTCAGCAAATGAGCGAACCTTACTGGTTCCCTCTCTATGGATGACAACCATGAGGCTAGGGGCTGTCATCAATTTCAAACTGAATTGATGACGCTCCCTAAGAATTGCAGATTGATGAAGGTGCAATCCTTTTCGTTGGAACCTGGCAATGCCATGTCCGCCCAGACATGACAGTACAGGCATTTAATCTACGCACCTAAGCGGGTTAGCCTCATGGTCGCTGGTTCCTCTTCCTCACAACTTCCTCAAATTGTTCTCCTAACCTAAAAGTGCAGACAGTTAGTCGGCCTTATAAGCTCTCCCTTTTACTCAGCTTTAAGGGAGGAAACAATAGATTACTCATCCGTTGGCAGTCGCTTAAAGCATTGAAGATTCTGCATAACTAAAGCAATCATTTCTTTGATAAGCGAACGTAAAGCCATCACGAGTTTGCTCAATTTCCCTGCCTGGAAAATTTTCTAGTTCTTTTTACGCCTAAATTCGTTGTTCCCTTTCTTGGAGTCTTTGTCCGATGCAATTCGTCGATCCTCCGTCTCACCATTCATCGATGCTGTGGCAGTTTTTAACGCAGCCGTTGTTTAGTCCGAAGCAAGTAGTCTTAAATCCAATTCAATTCTGGCATCACTACCGAGTACAACATCTGGAACGCTGCTGGAAGCGTGATTCCGTTCAACTTTTAGAGCGCTGCTGGGAGCGTGATTTCGTTCAACTGCTGAACCGTTGTTGGATGAAAAAGGTAGAAATAGGAAACTTCTCCAATCAGTACTTTTGGATGTAATTAAACAAGCTAGCTGGTTGAGAAAGACCCTTAGCAACTTTACCTAATCGCTCTTTTTTATGGCCATAGCTAAGCCAAGCTACCGTTTTCAAGCAAGGAGAACCGATATGTCTCTCTCAAGAAAGTTACAGGAAATGGTTCATACGCTCGAAATCATTCCTCAACAAGTTATACGTTTCATTTCAGGCGCAGTGACCAGAATTTTTGGTCCCACAGATGATGACTATCCCGCAACCGGAGCCCAGCCGTTTGAGGGTGAACCTGCCGATAAGAAATTACGCTGAGTATTCTGTACGGCAAGATTAGCCGTTACTGTGATCCACCACTCAGGCTCAGGAGTTATCTTGATGAAGAAGGTTAGGAAAATCACAAATGAGTTGGCGATCGCAGGGCAACCCACACCCGATGTTCTACAACATCTTGCTGAAGAAGGCTATCGTTCAGTTGTGAACCTGCGATCGCCCCATGAAAATGGCTTCCTTGATGATGAGCGGCAGAAGGCAGAATATCTGGGCTTGCACTATGCCAACGTTCCCATTCAATTAGACACTTTGAATCTGGACAACGTCCTGCAAGTCATTCAGCAACTCACGACCCTACCAAAACCAATGCTGATGCATTGTGACAGTGGCATTCGTTCGTCAATCGTTGTTCTGATGCAACTATCAATGGAACAGGGCATAAAGGCTGAAGATGCCTTTCAAAAGGTAGCCAACTTAGGCTTGCTGAGTAATAGATTCTACGTAAAAGGTCAGGCAGGGGGTAGCCATGTCAAAAGCAATCACAAATCTGACGCTTCCACTCATTGTGGCGGAGATTGAGCGGGTTTTAGAAATGCATCCTCATCATCCTTACCAGCAAGCGTTCGCTAATCCTGACGCTCGGCAAGAACTGATTGCTTATGTTTTGACGCATGTTCACAGCGTTTATGCTGCCGTTAATGATGACGAACCGATCGCGGGCGATCGGGAAACGCTCATAGCCTCATCCGAAACTCAGGCGCAGTTAGAAGACTTTATTCGCCAGGGCATTCAAGTTATCTTGCAACAACACCCAGCGCTCATCGATCACCAGGTACCTGAAGAGGATGATGGTAATCTAGCTGCGTCACACTGGTTTGGCTAATCGTTCCACATTGGCTTGGCTGAATGACTGAAGCTAAAACAAACCTTACGAAACTCTTGCCTTAGAAGAGGGCTTCATCCTTGAAGCTTGCTCGCGCAAAAAGCGATCGGCAACTTTAGACCGTTGTTGCCAGTCTGTCTTCAGGGAATCGTCCAATCTACCTGGGTTGAGCAGATGGGTCATTTCTTCCCAGAGCGATCGATCGGCGGTATGGAGGTCAAGCAGCATCAGTCCCACTCCCAGCAAGAGCAGCGTGACTCCTAGCACAAATAAACCCAGCGAAACAGGCACCAACCATTCCAGGTTGACCAACGCTCTTAGAGAAAGCGCCAACGTACTGGTGATGGCGCATAGTAACGCATACGCATTTGCCAGCACACCATACCGAACGACCTTATAGCGATACTGAATCTGGCGCAGATGCTTTTTTGCTTGCAGCAGACGATTGGTAGAGCGATCGCTTCTTGGCAGGTCACTCCGCCCCTCGGCGCTGGCTCCCAGCAAATCAACACATTGCCGATTCGCCGCTTGTAATCGCTCCTCAAGGGCTGTCTGACGCAAGCTGATACGGTTTAGCAACAACGTGCAGGCGAACGTCATTAACACCGAGTTTAAGATTAGCTGGATCAACTGGGTTGTTTGCTCAACGCTCATGGGGTTCTCCCTCAGACGTGTAGGCAGTGTAGGCAAATCATACGGGTTGTTCGCCCATACTGCAATCAACAGCCATCAATATATCAGCTTTTAGTACATTTGAACCATAAACGATGATTAATTCAGTTGGGCTTTGTCGGCTCAGGGTGTCTAGGGAAGCTCCATAAAGGTGCTAGTAAGTCAAGCCATCACACCAGCAAAAAGCAGAGATCGATTGAGCTTCAGGCATCGACGATGCCTATCACCGACAAAGCCATACCTGATCAACCTGCCCTTTAAGCGTCTGCCTTGGGAACCGGGTATTGGTCAAACTGCTGTATTAAGTTGAGTCGTTCTGCCTGAGTTGGCTGTCGTCCGTCTTTTGTCAATGCTGCTAAGCCCTCAAAATACTCCTCACGCGAATCAGCCGGACAGAACAGCACCAGCAATGTGGCTGGAGTCTGCCCAACGTTAGAGAACCCGTGAGGTGTGTTTTCTGGGACGAGGACGAATGCTTTTGGTTCAGCAACGATATGACGTTCACCCACGATGAGTTCAACCTCACCTTCCACGACATAAAACATCTCAGTCAGTTCTTTGTAGATGTGGAGGTTAGCGCCGTTGGCTCCTGCTTCCATCACAAATTCAAACAGTCCAAAATGCCCGTAAGTTTCTTGACCCGTTGCTTTAAAGGTACAAGTACTGGTGCCAATTTGTACCAATCGTCCCTCACCGGGTTGCAGAATGAGTGGCAGTGACATACGTAACTCCTAACGTTAGAAATGGGAATCGCGGCGATCGCATTAATCATGCTTTATCGATGTCGAGTCTGCGAAACGGCTTGTTGCCAGCCTTCCCGTAGCGCTTGCCGATGCTCCACACTCAGGGTTGGCTCAAAGCGTTTGTCCACTTGCCACAGTTGCACAATTTCGTGTTCGCTTTGCCAATAACCGACCGCCAGTCCCGCCAGATAGGCTGCGCCAAGGGCTGTGGTTTCGGTCACTTTGGGTCGTACAACGGGGACACCCAAAACATCTGCCTGAAATTGCATCAGCAGATCATTTCGCGAGGCACCGCCATCCACCCGTAGTTCAGAGAGGGCAAGGTTTGAATCTTGCCGCATTGCATCAAGAACATCCGCTGTCTGGTACGCAATGCTTTCGAGGGCTGCACGAGCAATATGGCCCTTTGTTGAACCACGAGAGAGTCCCACGATCGTGCCACGCGCGTAGCTATCCCAGTAAGGCGCACCAAGCCCAACAAACGCAGGCACAAAATACACGCCACCGTTGTCTAGAACGCTGCATGCAAGCGGTTCAACCTCGTCACTGCTTTTGATGATTCCCAGGCCATCGCGGAGCCATTGCACGACCGCTCCCGCGACAAAGACGCTGCCTTCTAACGCGTAGTCTGTTCGGCCTGCCAACTTCCAGGCGATCGTGGTCAGCAGCTTGTGGTCTGATGCGATCAGGGTTTGGCCCGTATTGAGCAGCATAAAGCAGCCCGTGCCATAGGTATTCTTGACCATTCCCCGTTGCAGTGCCGCTTGCCCAAAAGTTGCAGCTTGCTGGTCTCCTGCAATGCCCGCGATCGGAATTTGTGCACCCAGTAAGCCTTCTGCGGTATGTCCATACACTTCAGAAGAACTGCGAACGTCGGGCAGAAGGCTGCGGGGAATATCCAGCAGTGCCAAAAGCGCATCATCCCAATCGCCTGTATGAAGATTAAACAGCATGGTGCGGCAGGCATTGGTGACATCGGTGATGTGTAAGGCACCATAGGTCAGTCGCCAGATCAGCCAGCTATCAACTGTGCCAAAGGCTAATTCACCGCGATCGGCTTTCTCTCTTGCACCCGGCACGTGATCCAGCAGCCACTTGAGCTTTGTACCGCTAAAGTAGGCATCGATTACAAGCCCTGTCTTCTGTTGCACCAGGTGTTCGTGTCCTGCGGCTTTCAAGGCCTCGGCAAAATCTGCGGTACGACGATCTTGCCAAACGATCGCATTGTAAATGGGACGACCCGTGGTTCTATCCCACACGATCGTGGTTTCGCGTTGATTGGTAAGGCCAATGGCCGCAATATCGCTAGCTTTAAGGCTAATACGGGCAAGGGCTTCATTCGCGACGCCAATTTGGGATGACCAGATTTCATCAGCATCATGCTCTACCCAACCAGACTTGGGAAAAATTTGCTGAAATTCTTTCTGAGCCTGGGAAAGGATGTTGCCCTGGCGGTCAAAAATAATGGCACGTGAGCTCGTTGTTCCTTGGTCAAAGGCAAGCATGTACTGAGTCATCGGTTCAAATTTAAGTCGTGCTAGAAAGGGCAGGATGTCGAGAGATTAGGAGGAAGCAACGTTCCCATCATCCCGTCATCTCATCATCCCTTATTATTTTTCATCCTTTCCTAAATCGGGCTGCACAATACTCGCACAACTATCCTTTGAACACATAAGCCTCTAGCGACTGACGAGCAATGCAACAGGAAACGATTGCAGTACGTCGCTGAGCGCGATCGCGCCTTGAGCCTGCACCGCCTGAGTGGTGATCACATTTGTCCAGGTGGTAGGAAAACCTGAAGGTAACTCAATCTGTGTGTCTTGCCAGGTTTGAGCCGTGGGACGCTCACCGGGTTGCACCAGACGGGTGAAAAAACGAGGCGCGATCGCGATCGCATACTGCCCGTCAACCGCTCTGGCAAACGCAATAATGTGGTCTTTCAATACGCCAGTGACATTCAACGGCTGATAGTCTCCATTTTGGAAGAGCGTTGCAAAGGTTTTTCTCGCTTGCAGCAACTGATAGGTTAAAAAGAGTTTAATGTTGCCATTCACTCTTGTTGTGAAAAGATCATCGATCAACGCCGACAAATCGCCAGTGAGCCGATCTTTGATCTGATCCAGCGCTTTCATTCGTTGCTCGTAGTCTACAGGACGACGATTATCTGGATCGACAAAACTCAAGTTCCAGAACTCATCGCCTTGATATAAATCCGGCACCCCAGGAATCGCGTATTTGATCAAAACTTGAGACAACGAATTGAGCATGCCATACTCTGCAATCTCTTGCTGAAACAGCTTGAATTGACTGATAAAGCCATCGTTTTCAGCAGGCGTCAGTAACGCTTCTACAAAAGCGCTAAAACCATTCTCGTAATCACTATCGGGACGTAACCAGGCGGTATGCACTTTGGCCTCGCGCACGGCTTTGATAACGTAGTCTTTGGTGCGATCGACAAATTCAGGAAACTCCGCTTCATCAAACGGGAACGAGCCGACTAAGGTTTGATAGAGAAAGTACTCATCGTTGCGATCGGGAATCGTTCTGCCACCTAACCGCACCTTTTTACCAAAGTTTAGCTCTGCCCAACCTTTAACTTGAGTTGCCCATTCATCTGGCATTTCTGAGAGCACATTTAACCGTGCTCTGACGTCTTCACCCCGCTTTGTATCGTGAGTGGAAGTGGTGTTCATTGAATGCAGCCAGTAGGCTACTTTATGTTGATTAAACTGATGGAATTGAGTGGGACTAAGACCAAATTGACTGGGGTTGCCACCCACTTCATTCAGCGACAGCAAACGGTTGTAGACGTAAAGCAGGGTATCTTCAATCCCCTTAGCCATCAGCGGTCCTGTCAACTGCTGCATGCGCATGACAAAGTGTAAGCGCTCTGCTTTTTGCTCATCGCTTAAGTAGTCTTCATCTTCTCGAAGTAAAATCGATTCAATGTATTCAAGCTCTCTAAGAAGCAGGGGGAGTTGAGGCTTAGCGGCGGCAATCGCTTCTTGAATCACGTGTCGATCGGTTTCACTCACGCTATCAGAGGCAATGTAAGTGCGATAGACCGGAAAGAGCGCCAAAATTTCGCTTAAGGCCCGCTTTAAACCGTAGGCAGTAAAGTCTCCTCCATACCGCGTTTGTCCGGCAATTCGCTTCAACCGTTGGACAAGATTTTCTACATCACCAGCCAGATTCTTCTCAATAATGAGTCCTTTTTTCTCGGCTGCTAGGCGATCGTACGTAGCCGTTACGCCTGTAAATGTCGTATAAAACTGATCAAAGGCCCCTTCATTAGACGTATCGCAAAAAAGACCATTGATATAGTCAAGCGACTCATAGCCACTGGTTCCTTCCACTTGCCAATCATCAGGCAAAGCTTCTGACGACTCTAAGATCTTTTCAACGGTGATATAAACATCACCCACCTTTTCGCGTAGTCGGTTTAAGTATTCGACTGGGTGATAAAGTCCATCAATGTGATCAATTCTTAACCCTGTAAATTTCTTATCTTCAACCAGTTGAGCAATCAACGAGTGGGTTTTGTGAAACACCTTGATTTCTTCAACTTTGACCGAAATCAATTCATTCACGGTAAAGAAGCGACGATAGTTAATTTCTTCTGCACCAACTTTCCAGAACGAAAGACGATAAAACTGCTCGCCCAGCAGATTGTCCAGAAGATTAAAGCTCTCTGGCTTCCCTGGTTCGCCATTGAACGACTGTACGTTTGCAGAGAAGAATTCTTTAACGTCATCATTCTGCTCATACAACTCCCACAGGAGTCCCTTCACAAAGGAAATTTGATCATAGCGCTCTCGCCCCTTTGCTTCAGCAGGGATGTTTTTAATGAGATACAAGATACCCAATAGCTTGACAAAATCGGGATGTCGTCGACCAAGTGATTTTGCTAAATGTCCTAAATTATGGGTAATAAACCGTACGTAAGACTCAATGCGCACAGGTAGGCGCAGACTAAAATAGTTGACGGTTAAACCAGATTCATCGTAGGCAAGTTGAATCTCACCCCGCTCTAAGCAATTGCCATAAAAATCACCTAAAAGAGGCGCTAAAACTCGCTCTCGAATGTCTTCATAAAGGTGATTCCAGTCAATGTCAAAGTAATCAAAACTATCAGAATCAGGCCCATTTTCCAGTACATCCATTAGCCATGAGTTTTGGCTGTCGTAGGCCATATGGTTCGGCACAATATCTTGTAGCCAACCCATTTGCTCTTGCTGAATGGCGATCGCTAGTGCCTCAAAATCCTCCTGGCTTCCCAACTCTGGATTCAATTGAGTCGGATCGACGACATCGTAGCCATGACTGCTACCCGCTCTTGCTTTAAAGATAGGTGAGGCATAAAGATCCGAAACACCCAACGAAGCAAGGTAGGGCACGATCGCCTTTGCAGCAGCAAAATCGTACTCTTTGCGAAACTGAATGCGATACGTAGAAAGAGGAATTCTCATAGCTGTAACTGATTAATTGATTCATCTAACGATACAGTCTTTGCTTGCTTCATCAAGCCTGGTAAAGCGCAAAGCTAATGCCTGGGATGGTAATTGATTGACCAAACACCAATTCATCCGGCAAACTAGCGCCTGAACCAAGGCATGCTTTGTCAGCAGAATCAAGCTTCTTTTGCCAGTTTCCATCAGGAATTTTGGGTGTAAAACTGACAGCATTTTGACTAAAGTTCATGAGGCAGAAGATTTGGCTATCGGCAGTCCAGCGATGTAACAAAATCACCTTTTCTTCCTCTAGCGCAACGGCTTCTAAGTTATGCTTATCCAGTTTTTTCAGTGCGGGAATGGAGCGGCGAAGCTGAATCAAGCGTTGATAAAACTCTCGTAGAACTCTATGCTTGCCTTCGTGACGATGCTCCCACTGAAGTTGCGATCGCTGAAAGGTTTCTTCGCTTTGAGGATCAATGTATTCTCCTTCTAAATGGAAGTGCGAAAACTCCCGTTTTCTACCGGCTCTCACGGCTTCAACCAAATTTGGATCGGTATGACTCACAAAATAGAGGAAGGGTGCGTCTTCACCATACTCCTCGCCCATAAACAGAAGCGGGATATTGGGCGATAAGAATAGGGTAGCGGCACCAAGCTTCAGTGCATCAAACGATACGAGATGGGTGAGCCGATCGCCCAACATACGGTTCCCAACCTGGTCATGGTTTTGGATGCACACCACAAACTGATGTCCGGGTATCGCGCTCGAATCACTGCCATGCCAGCGATCGCGGAACGGCGAATATTCCCACGAGAAAACAAACCCATGCTTCATGGCTTTTGCCAATTGGCCGCAGGTGCCGTAATCCTGGTAATAACCAATCTGCTCGCCCGTCAATAAGGTATGAACACAGTGATGGAAGCCGTCATTCCATTGGGCATCCAACCCGTAACCACCTTGTTCCAGCGTACGAAGCAGCCGCACATCATTTACATCGTTTTCAGCGACCAGATAAAATTTTCGTCCTTTGTCAGAAAGTTGCGCAATGTGTTCGGTCAACTCCTGTAGAAAGTGCTTGGCGGTTAAATCAATGATGTGATCGGTCGCATCCAGCCGCAGCATATCAATGTGATAGGTCTCAAACCAATACCGAGCATTTTGAATAAAGTATTGACGCACTGGGTAGCTTTGCGCACCATCAAAGTTAAGCGCGCTGCCCCAAATGCCGTTATATTTTTCGGTGAAGTAGGGTCCGTAATCGCTGAAGTAGCTGCCTTCTGGCCCAAAGTGGTTATAAATCACATCCAAGACGATCGCCATTCCCTGTTGATGGCACGCATCGACCAGGCGCTTCAACCCATCCGGTCCGCCATAGGAGTTTTGTACGGCAAAAGGGTAAGTGCCGTCATAGCCCCAATTGCGATTGCCCGGAAATTGCGCGATCGGCATGAGTTCGATCGCGTTGATCCCCAGTTCTTTTAGCTCAGGAAGCCGCGGAATGATCGCTTCAAAGGTTCCTTCGGGCGTAAAGGTTCCGGTGTGCAATTCATAAAGAATGAAGTCTTCTAGAGGGATACTTGACCAATGCTGATCACTCCAGTGAAAGGTAGTGTGATCCACCACCTGGGACGGCCCATGCACACCATCAGGTTGAAACTGGGAGGCCGGATCAGGACGCTCAAGGTCTTCATCCAGTTGGTAAAAATACTGCGTACCGGGTGCAATATCCTCAGCGATCGCCTGCCAATAACCAGAACCGACTGACTGCATTGGCAGCACTCGACGGTTGGGAGTAATAGTACTTACCGCAACCTGTTGATGCAGGGGTGCCCATACGGTAAAGCGGCAGCGATCGTCGCCCAGATAAAACGCACCAACATCCATAGAATAACGTCCCTATACTCCAACGTCCATCGGGAGTATAGACATCCCAGTGCAGGGTTGAAACCTTCCTAAAAGAGGATTCTTGCTCGTTTTTGCCTAAGAGACATGAAGCATCGCATGCCTGAATCCACGTGAATAATTATTAACGGATCAAACAGAGACGGGCGGCCTGACAGCAGGCTCTTGAGTCTTTGCCTGTTGCCTAAGTCCGCCCGGTGAGGCTTAGTCTAGTGCGTTGTTTTCACTTGGCACTAGGAGATATACGCTTAAACAGCATGACTGGATTCATCAAGGCGAAAAAAAATTGATGCAGGCAGAGGGAGCAGGGGAAGCAGGGGGAGCAGGGGACGCAGAAGGAGCAGGGGACGCAGAGGGAGCAAGGGGAAGCAGGGGGAGCAGATGACAGCCCCTAGTCTTCGCACCAGTCTTCACGACCAAGCAAATCGACAATGGGATCGCCTAGTAAAAAATCATTGCGCTCAAGTTCACGTTCGACATACTCCCATTCCCGCATTGGAAAGAATTGACAAAGCGCATAAATAGGCTGCATTCGCTCAAGTGCGCCCTTGCAGACAAGTCTACGTGCCTCTTCTCGAATGACTTCTAAAGAATACTGAACATGTTGCAGCATGACGCATTTCCTCACTTACAGGCATGGATATTAGACGATCGCTCGGCCTTAAAAGTACGAGAAGAAAATGAGGAACTTGTGAGGCTGCTTCAATTGGAAACAAGTTGCAACATTTCTTCGATGAATCTGTCCCTCACAAGTTCCTCATCTTTTTTCCCTACCTTTGAAATGAAGGTGTCTGGCTTACTGAAGCGATTCAGGTATCAACTGCCCGATATCGGTACAGGGAGGGAAGTATGTTTCATAAAATACTCGTTGCCATTGATCGCTCTGAGCTTATTCAAGGCAAGTTTGATGAAATACTGGCGCTTGTTAAAACCACAGGGGCAAGTTTGATCTTGCTAAACGTTCTATCTCCAGACGACGAAGAAAGCCCTAGCACTCCTATACTCAGCGGTTTTGAATTTTATCCTGGTGGGCTTAGTACAAATTTGATCGAAATCTACCAGGAGCTTTGGCAAAACTATGCCGCAAAACGGTTAGAACTGCTGCGATCGCTCGCCGACAAAGCCACTGCCGCTGGTATTGAAACTACCTTCCATCAAGCTCTTGGAAATCCTGGTCTGATCATCTGTGACCTTGCCCGTGAACAGGAGGTGGACTTAATTATTTTGGGTCGCCGTGGTCGATCGGGCTTGAGTGAGTTGATTTTGGGCAGCGTCAGTAATTATGTGCTGCACCACGCGCCTTGCTCTGTACTCACGATTCAGCGGCACCATCAAAAACAAAGCGGTAGCACTGAAGCCAAAGAAGCTAAACACGTTGCAACTGTTTAAGGAGTTGTTATGTTTAACAAAATACTGGTCGCGATCGACCAATCAAAAACGCATCAGAAAGTCTTTAAACATGCCGTTGATCTAGCGCAAGCGACAGGGGCAAAGCTGATGCTTTTGCACGTCCTTTCAGCAGAAGAATCGACGGCTCCAAGACTGCCAACACTGACAACCCTGGAATACTATCCCATGGATGGCAAGTATTTTGAGGACTACCAAGAGCGCTGGCAGTCCTACGAAAAACTGGGTCTGGAACTGTTGCGTTCGTGCGTGGAGAAAGCGATGGCAATGGGTGTAACCGCTGAATTTACGCAAAGCGCTGGCACACCTGGTCGAGCCATTTGCGAACTCGCTGCTACCTGGGATGCAGATCTCATCATTCTTGGGCGGCGAGGGCATTCTGGTTTGAACGAGCTTATTCTGGGTAGCGTGAGTAATTACGTGCTGCATAACGCTCCTTGCTCTGTGTTGACGGTTCAAGGAAACACGAATGGTGACACCGACGCCCCCTCAGAAAAACACATGGCAACAGCATCTTAGCCATGTCATTTTTCATGGCGGTTCATCAGCCACATAGAAGCACCAAGGACGTTTCGTACCGACTCAAACTGCTTCCTATTTTCCCCGCCTTTGCTTCCTTAGATCTGTCCCAGCCCCACCCAGCCCCAATGCTCCACCCAGGCTCAAATGCTGATGAATCTCGCCCATTTCAGAAGATTTGAGGCTGATGAATGAGCGTTAGAGCCATAGCCTTCCCCTCGCCACACTGTAATTGCCACACTGTGTAGGAGATTAAACATGAATCACCCGACTACCAACCCTTACCTGTCGCTTCTGGAAATTCCACCTGGATATCTCAATATCATGGGGTATGTGGATGGATCAGAGGTGAATGGTCCTGGTTGTCGCGCTGTGCTTTGGGTACAGGGTTGTTTAAGGGAGTGTCCAGGGTGCTTCAATCCAGACTCCTGGTCGTTTGAGATGAACCAATTGGTGTCGATCGATGCCCTGGTACAAAAAATTCTTGACCATTCTGAGAATGAAGGCGTGACGTTTTCTGGCGGTGAACCCTTCTGGCAAGCACCCGCGTTGGCAAGCTTGGCGCGTAAAGTCAAAGCGGCAGGGTTGAATGTCATGTCCTTCACGGGGTTTACCTTAGAACAGTTGCAGGCAGAGTATGCTCCTGCTGGCGCGCAGGAGCTATTGGAACAACTCGATATTCTGATTGATGGTCCTTATATTGAGTCATTAGCCATTCATTCACCCGATTCACCCATCTCTTCCCGCAACCAACGAGTACATTGCTTGAACCCTGTCTTTAAAGATCGCATTACGTGGGCTAGCGATCAAATGGAAATTCATATTCTCAAAGATGGAGGGCGTATTGTAACGGGCTATCGCGGTCAGATGAGTCTGGGTGACTAGCTGGACGGTAAGAGGCTCCCCCAACGGCTAGACGCGTCCAGTTGACGATCGCCCCGAAATGTATGGTAAACAACGCATCAGACGTAACCATGATAATTCTCAAGGAGGGATTCTTATGTTACGGCGACATCATCATCTACCTGAAGCCTATTTATGGGTTCTGTTGTGGTTTTTGTTGGCCTTGCTGCTCTTAATGGCAGAAGCCGCTCTATTGACTCAACCGGCGATCGCGTCAGTAGGGGCAAGTCTTAGTGAGGTAAGTACATAAAGACCTGAGTAAGCCATTACCTGCAACAGATCTTTATGACTGAAGCAATAAGGCACTTTGTATTCGGGGAATAATGAACAAGACTGTGTCTGAATCCCAACAGCCGCCATGAATGTCGATCGGTCTCTACCGCGAACACACTGTTTCAATGTTCTCATGGTAGAGTTGACGGCGAATATGCGGTTAGAATTCATCACAACATCACTGGCACCCTTTAAGGGGATGAACTTTAAGGGATACTTTAGGCTATGACTAACGGATTGGTCATAGCCTTTTTAAGATCCAAGTGACAGTATTGTTCGATTGCCTAGAGGACTATTCATGGTTCAGGTTTCACGCACACTTCTCGTTGTGGAGGATTCCCCAGAAGATAGAGAACTTTACCGACGCTATTTGCTCAGCGATCGCAAGTGCTCTTACACAATTCTGGAAGCATCCTCTGGGCGACAAGGGCTTGAGTTGTGGCAACAGCACCAGCCAGATGCCGTGCTACTCGATTACCAATTACCCGATCTGAGTGGGCTAGAGTTTTTGGCTCAGTTGCAAGCTTTGATGCAACAGGCTGATTTGCCCGTGGTGGTTGTCACAGGGCAGGGGAATGAAACGATCGCTGTTCAGGCAATGAAAGCCGGAGCACAGGATTATTTAACGAAGGGGCAAATTGCACCAGCAGAGTTGCAATTGGCAATTAGTGGAGCCATCTCAACCGTACAGCTTCGTAACCAACTGCACCAGCGCCTTGAACGTGAACGCCTGGTGTCCCAAATCACGTGCAAAATCCATCAAACGCTGGATCTGAATGAAATTTTACAAACGACGGTTACAGAGGTACGCCAGTTTCTTCAAACCGATCGCGTTCTGATTTTTCGCTTACAGCCTGATGGCTGGGGTACCGTCACAAACGAATCCGTAAAGGCTGAATGGACTGCTCTTCTATCCACTTCCTACCATGACCCTTGTTTAGAGGAAGCTTACATTGAGCCGTTTCGTTACGGTTTGGCCACGATGAAGCCAGATATCTACGACGGCACTGTTAATCCCTGCCATGTTGAACTCTTAGCCAAGTTGCAGGTACGGGCAAATCTCGTCGTGCCCATCCTGCAACATGACCATTTGTGGGGCTTATTAATTGCTCATCATTGTGCAGCCCCCCGCCAATGGCAACCGTTGGAAGTTGACCTGCTGGCAGAACTGGCAACACAGGTGGGCATCGCATTGCAACAGGCAGAGCTTTACCAGCAGGCACAGCGTGAATTAGCTGAACGTAGGCGGGTCGAGGTCGAGCTACAACAGCGAGAGCGCCTGTTCTCAACGCTGGCAGAAGCGTCGCCAGTCGCAATTTTTCGGTTTGATACGTCTCATAACTGCATTTATGTGAACGATCGCTGGTCTGAACTAACGGGTAGACCTGTGGCAGAATCAATGGGCATGGGATGGGTAGCTGCCTTGCATCCAGATGACCGCGATCGCCTTGCTAGAGAATGGCTGCATTGGAGCCAGGATACCCAACGCCAACCGCTTTACCAGAATGAAGGGCGATGCCTGCGTCCTGATGGTCGGGTAGTCTGGTATTTCATTCAGGCACTCGCCGAAACCGATGCCGAGGGCAAAACCGCTGGGTATGTTGGCGTTCTGGTTGATATCACGACTCTAAAGCAAACCGAAACGGCGCTGAAGGATAGTCAAAACCAGCTTCAACAACAACTGGCAGAAATTGAAACCATTTATCAATCTGCTCCCATTGGGCTTAACGTGCTAGATGCCGAGCTTCGGTTTGTTCGCATTAACCAACGTTTGGCAGATATGAACGGGCTATCCGTTAAGGCTCATCTGGGGCGCACGGTACGCGAAGTGGTTCCTGGGTTGGCGGATGCTGCCGAACAACTGCTGCTGCCCATCCTGGAAACGGGAGAACCGCTGTTAAATGTAGAAATCACTGGCGAGACACCTGCCCAACCAGGGGTGCAACGTACGTGGTTAGAACACTTCTTACCCTTGAAAAGTGGCGATCGCGTGATTGGCATCAGTACCGTGTGCGAAGAAATTACCGAACGCAAACGCCTGGAAGCCGAGCGCCACAGAATCGAAACAGAACTCAGACAGGCCAAAGAAGAGCTAGAAAACCGAGTTGTTGAACGAACGGCGGCATTGCAGCACATGAATGTGGAGTTACAACAGAGTGAATCCAACCTCCGCAGTTTCTTCAACAGTGGAGGCATCATGATGGCAATCGTTGAATTGCACGATCAGGATATCCGCTACATTTCGGCAAACCATGCGATCGCTGAGTTTTTGGGCACCACACCAGAAGCGTTGCAAAATCAGTTTGCCAGCGCTTTAAAAAGCACCCAGGAACCGATGCCCCAATGGCTTGATTATTACCGCAAAGCGCAGGAACTTCAGGCTCCAATCCGGTTTGAGTCTCACTATATCAAGGCAGGTAGACCAGGCTGGCTATCCGTTAGCCTTTGCCCGATCGTGGTCAGTGCCAGTGGCTATCCCAGATTTTCTTGCATTGCGAAAGATATTACCGATCGTAAACAGGCTGAAGACATCCTGGCAGTGCGTGAAGAGCAATTGAGACTGACTTTAGAGTTTACCCATATTGGCACCTGGGATTGGAATGTACAAACCGACGAGGTGGTTTGGAATGACAATCATTTTCGCCTGCTGGGGTTAGAACCAGAAACCACAACCGCGCTTTACCAACTCTGGCGTAATGCAATTCATCCAGACGATGTCGAACGGGTTCAACAAGCACTGTTAAAGGCGTTAGCTGACCATACCGATTATGAATCGGAGTACCGCATCATCTACCCAGATGGGAGTATACATTGGCTAGTGGGCAGAGGACGTGGCGTGTACGACGATCACACGAGGACTCCCATCCGTATGCTGGGAGTCATTTTGGATATTAGTGATCGTAAGCAAGCAGAACAGTTGCTCGAACTGCAAGCGGTCATTACCCGCAATATGGCAGAAGGCATTTGCCTCGTCCAGGAGAATAACGGGATCATTGTCTACGCCAATCCTAAATTTGAGCAGATGTTTGGTTACGACTCCGAAGAACTGAATGGGTGCCATGTTTCGATCGTCAACTATGCCACCGATGAAAACGAGGCAGAGGCGGTCAATCAGTCGATTCGGTCGGCGGTGCTTCAAAAAGGAGAAGCCACGTATGAAGTTCACAACGTCAAGAAAGACGGCACGCCCTTCTGGTGTAGCGCGACTACCAGCGTTTTTCAGCATCCTGCTTATGGCAATGTGCTGGTTGCCGTCCAGCAGGATATTACCGATCACAAACAGGCTGAAAAGAGTATAGCTGCTTCCCTCAAAGAAAAAGAGGTCTTGCTGAAAGAAATCCACCATCGCGTTAAGAACAATCTTGGTATCGTCAGTGGGTTACTCCAGATGCAGGCTCGCCGCACCCAGGATCCACAAGCAAACGCGATTTTGCGGGACAGCCAAAACCGGATTGCCTCAATTGCTCTGGTACATGAAAAGCTTTACCGTTCAGAAGACCTTGCCAATGTTGACTTTGCGCAATACCTTCGTGATCTCACCGTGCACCTGTTCGATTCCTACAACGTCAGTTCAAAGCAAATTGCGCTGAAGATTGAAGTTGAGCAGGCTAGCTTAGAGATTGAAACAGCCATCCCCTGCGGTTTAATTGTCAATGAGTTGGTATCCAACGCCTTAAAACACGCGTTTCCCGAAGAGCGGGTGGGCATTGTTAGAGTGATGTTGAAACGAGCCGTTTCCTCTAAGCTGGAAGATGAACGCCACGCACTCCTGACGTTAAGCGTTTGCGATAATGGTGTCGGTTTACCGAATGACTCTGCTTTGGCACAGGCTACAACGCTAGGTCTTTCGCTTGTTCGTGGTTTAGTCTCACAAATTCGAGGAACAATAGAGATTGACCGCACGCACGGCACTGATTTTAAAGTGACATTTACATCATGAACTTATGAGAGCGCTAAGCCTTTCGCCTAAACTAATGACGCCCCAAAGGGTGAGCGTGTTAATTGTTGAAGATGAGTACATCCTGGCAAGCAATCTTAAAGAAGGCTTAGAGTCTTTTGACTATGAGGTTGTCCGGATTGTAGACTCTGGTGAAGATGCGGTCGACCACGCGATCGCACTGCGCCCTACCATCGTGTTGATGGATATTCGCATCCGGGGTGACATTGATGGCATCCAGGCAGCGGAGCAAATCTGGCAGCGCTTACAAATTCCCGTTATCTATGTCACTGGACACTCGGATCAAACAACGGTTGAACGAGCGACCTTGACCCTTCCATTTGGCTATATTCTCAAGCCCATTCGCGAAAAAGAACTGTATGTGGCGATCCAAACGGCACTCAGTCGTTATGAGCACGAGCAATTTTTTGCGACGATTTTGCAAGCGATGGGGGATGGAGTCATTGTCACAGATGTTCAATTACAGATCAAATATCTCAACATAGCAGCGCAGGCTCTCACAGGTTGGACTCTGGATGATTCTAAAGAGCGCTCTGTGACTGAAATCATGCCGTTTCTGGATGAACGCAATCAGCAACCAATTGAACATCCCATCGTGGCAGCCTTACGGGAAGGAACAACCTTCTATTTGGGTAGTAAAACGCTCTTACGGCGTCATGATGGTACAACGCTGCCAGTATCAGACAGTGCTGCTCTGTTGCGGAATAACGAGGGCGAAGTGACAGGAGCAGTGCTGGTCTTTCAGGATGACACTCAGCGGCGGGTGGTTGAAGAACGCGATCTTGCCAACTCACGCGCACTCCTGGCAGAAGTACAACTGCAAGAACAACAGCGGCTCAGCCAGTTAAAGGATGATTTTCTAGCAACCACATCCCATGAACTGCGAACGCCTCTCTCCAACATTAAGCTAGCGATTTGTTTATTAGAAACGGTTTTGAGTCAGCAGGGCGCTTTAACTGCTGCCACAGAGGCTCAGTCGCACTCGGTCAACCGCTATCTCTCCGTTCTGCAAGACCAGTGCAATCAAGAGTTACGTCTGATTAATGACTTACTGGATCTGCGATCGCTGGAAGCGAACACCTATCCTGTGGAGTCGGCACCTATTCAACTGCAAACGTTTTTACCGCATCTTGCCGAGGGCTTTCAAGACCGGGCCAACGTCCATCAGCAAACGCTACACGTCAGTGTGCCCCCAGAGCTCTCCCCTTTCTCATCTGATCGCAACCTCCTTACCCGGATTGTGTCTGAGCTACTCAATAACGCCTGCAAATACACACCGAAGGGGTATGCCATTGAGGTAATCGTAGAGGCACTGTCCGATGCTGTTACGCCCTCCATCCAAATCATCATTCGCAATGCAGGGACTGAAATTAAGCCAGACCAGCAAGCACGAATCTTTGAACCGTTCTACCGGATTCCCAACAGTGATCCCTGGAAACATGGCGGCACAGGACTGGGGCTAGCACTCGTCAAGAAGCTTGTAGACCGTCTCCAGGGCACAATTGCCGTCACCAGTGATCAGCAGTGGACAACGTTTACGGTGCAATTGCCTCTAAGCATAAAGATCACGAACACAGCAGATTAAGCCATTTCTAACTGGTGCCCGGACGGTTACCCCGTGCGCACGACGCTGATTCCCATCAGGGACGAGTAGTGACACCCAAAAATTGCTAGAGCCTAGACAACAGCGCTAACTGCATCCCGCAGCTTCAGTTGTACGGCCTCTGGAAGCGTTGTACGAAGTAGACTGCCTCCAGTGCTGGATAGTGCAGTTAAGATGGCGGTTGGATCGCCCGATCGCACTAAGACAAACAGCGCCGAAGAATCAGGCTTCAGCGAGTCTTCAACCTGAAGCAAGAATTGTGGATCAAACAAGCCCTGCGCAATTGCAAGCTTGCGATGAAACACAACAGCACTGATAATACCGCCCCAGAGTTCATTCCCCAGTTCAGGTACGGGTTCCGTCAAATCATGGTACGCCTTGACCTTCAGCCTTCCCACCGCATTCTTTACGACCACCACAGCATCATCCAACGCCATCAGGTGATCTTGCTCAAGCTTTAATAGCGCTAGAAGAGCCTCTTCTGCTTTAAATTTACCGTCAAATCCGACTACAAATAGTTCACTCATTGCTGGGCCGACGTTAGGTTCACGCATTGACTTGTACCGCAGCCTACCATTCCCTTCCCTGCCTCCCGGTAAAGCCCAGGTTAAGACTTGTAGCGGTAGTTGGTTGGGTTAGCCACAGATTTTTGAAGAGGGGGATGGGGGATGGGGGATGGGGGATGGGTCATGCTATGGAGAACGGCTGGATGCAGGATGCTGGACTGTCCCTGCATGGAGTGGAAACGATCGATCAATTGAGTTGCATTTTGCTTCAGCCTCACAAGTCCCTCAAAATCTTTCTCTAAAGTGAAGATACGGCGTTAAGGGTGCTGCTAGTTGTCCTGCATTGACAGCACTCACACCCTACCTGCTTTATCGTTCCACCCTGTATGGACTATCGAATCAGTATTGATCATCGAATTACCTTCACCGCATGACCGAGCTGACGAAAATACAATCTCATCCCGATCAGCGATCGCACAGGAGACTAGCATGTTAAAAGCAGCCGATATCATGACTAAAGACGTAGCGACGATTCGCGGGTCAGCAACCATAGCAGACGCGATGAACCTCATGCAAGAACGGGGTTGGCGAGCGCTAATGGTCGATCGACGCCATGAGCAAGACGCTTATGGCATCATCACAGAAACCGATATTGTGTCTAAAGTTGCGGCTCTGGGGAAAAACCCTAAGACGATGCGAGTGTATCAGGTCATGACCAAGCCCTGCATTGCCATTAACCCTGATTTGGGGGTTGAGTATGTGGCACGTTTATTTGCCGCCAACCGACTTCGCATTGCCCCAGTCATTCAAAACACATTGTTGGGCATCATTTCAGAAAGCGACATCCTGCACAACAGCGATTTTCTAGAAGACTCACAGGCTGCCTCTTTGCAAGATGATTTAGACAATGCGATCGCGCGCGCCCGCGCCCTCTGCATTGAGGAAGGAATGATGTCGCCAGCCTGTTTGGACGCCTGGAAGGTCGTGGATGCAATCCAGATTGAAATCGCATTCCAACAGTCAAAGAGCCTGGAGAAAACGGCTTTTGAAGCCTTCTGTGAAGAGTACCCAGATGTGCAGGACGCTACGATGTATCAAACCTGGTGCAGCGGTTAAGCCGCGAAAGGATCGCCATCTTGAGCCACTGGTATCAGCTAGAAGCCGCAACCGTTTTGCAACAACTGGGCACCGATGCTGCCAGTGGATTGAGCCGTGAAGCGGCCATTCAGCGTCAAGCAAAATATGGCAAGAACGAACTTGCTGACCACACCACCAAACGTCCATGGCTGATTTTGTGGGAGCAGTTAACGGCTTCCACCATTCTGGTATTGCTGCTGGCTGCCTTTGCTTCGGCCTGGCTCAAGGATTACAAAGATGCGATCGCCATTCTTGCGATCGTCCTGCTGACGGTTCTGCTGGGCTGGAGCCAGGAATATCGTGCCGAAAAAGCATTGGTCGCCCTCAAACAACTGGCCGTTCCCAGAGTCAGGGTTCGGCGCGAAGGGCAATGGGAAGAAATTTCTGCCGATGAGTTGGTGCCAGGGGACATTGTGCGCTTAGACGCTGGGAACCGGGTACCTGCCGATGGTCGCTTGCTGGAAAGCGTGAATCTGCAAGTGCAGGAAGCGGCCTTAACCGGAGAAGCCGTCCCGGTTGAAAAATGTCACCAGCTTCTGATGGCTGAACCCTCCCGTGAACAGTCCTCGTTCCATCCCAACATGGTTTACATGGGAACCACTGTGACCGCAGGCAGAGGGCAGGCCATGATCACTGAAACGGGTATGCACACCGAACTTGGGACTGTGGCTCGCCTGATGCATGCCGTTGGGCGAGAAGCAACCCCGTTGCAACAGCGTCTCGATCAACTGAGCCAAAAATTAGTCCTGGCAATTTTGGTTCTGGTGGCCGTGATTTTTGCTCTCGGCGTGTGGCGGGGCGAACCGTTACAGTTGATGTTTTTAACGGCGGTCAGCGTGGCGGTGGGTCTGATCCCTGAAGGCTTACCGGCGATCGTCACGATTTCCTTAGCCCTCGGCTCCCAGCGAATGCTGCGACAAAAGGCGCTCATCCGTCAACTTCCTGCTGTAGAAACGCTGGGCTCTGTCACGGTGATCTGCTCTGACAAAACAGGCACGCTGACCGAGAACCGCATGACAGTGACGGTGCTAGAAAGTGCAGACCAACGCCTGGAGTTAAGTGACCCGCAGCCAGCGCTACTCACGCCTGCACTCAACCTGCTCTTAATAGGGGGTGCGCTCTGCAATGATGCCGTTTTGCCCGCTCATGAGAAGGACTCGACGACTCCACCGATGGATTCAGTCCTGGGGGATCCAACAGAAATTGCCCTGGCGATCGCGGCTGCCCGGTTCGGTCTGGCTAAAGCGACGTTAGACCAGCACTATCCACGCATCGCCGAAATTCCGTTTGATTCCCATCGCAAACGGATGACCACCGTGCATCAGTGGAAAGCGGATGGATTAGCGTTGCCCCAGGGATTCCATCTGCCTTCTGGCCTGCTATCACCTTATATAGTTTTCACGAAAGGAGCCGTTGCCAGCTTGCTGGATGTTGCCAGCCATCTCTGGGTAAACGAAGCGATACAACCGCTAAATGATGAGTGGCGCGATCGCCTGCTTACAGCAAGCCAACACCTTGCCCAGCAAGGAACACGAGTGCTAGGAGTGGCGTTTCGCTTGCTCCCCGTCCTGCCCGTTGGGATGAATCAGGCCACGCTAGAGCAAAACCTGGTCTTGTTGGGTTGGGTCGGCATGAGTGACCCAGCGCGACCGGAGGTCAAACAGGCCGTGCAGCACTGCCAGACCGCAGGCATTCGGCCTGTGATGATTACGGGTGATCATCCTCTGACAGCCCTGCATCTTGCACAAACAGTGGGCATTACAACCAACGATCGCGTCCTTACTGGGCATGACCTTAATCAACTCACGCTGGCGGAATTAGCAAAGAAGGTGGACACGATCGCCGTCTATGCGCGAGTGTCACCCGCCCAAAAGCTAGACATCGTACAAGCATTCCAGATGCGCAACCATATTGTGGCAATGACGGGTGATGGCATTAATGATGCTCCGGCCCTGCGAAAAGCGGACATTGGCGTGGCGATGGGCCTAATGGGCACTGATGTGGCGAAAGAAGCCGCCGATATGGTGCTGCTAGATGACAACTTTGCCACGATCGTCGCCTCTGTCCAGGAAGGGCGCGTGATTTATGACAATATCCGTAAAGCGATCAAATACTTGCTGAGCGGCAACTCCGGTGAGATTTGGGTGATGTTTCTAGCTCCGGTGCTGGGCATGCCGTTACCGCTCTTACCCATCCAAATTCTGTGGATCAATTTGATGTCCGATGGCTTGCCTGCCCTGGCGCTGAGTGTAGAACCTGCCGAGCCAGACACGATGCAGCGCCCACCGCATGATCCCAATGAGCAGATTTTTAGTCGCGGCATGGGTTGGGATATCGTGTGGATTGGCTTACTGACGGGGTTAATGAGCCTGGGCACCGGGTATGCTTACTGGCGTGTGAATCCTGCCACCCATTGGCAAACCATGCTTTTCACGATCCTTACCTTTTCGGAAACGGTAATCGCACTGGCGGTTCGTTCTGAGCGCCGCTCACTGTTTCAAATTGGCGTGTTGTCTAACAAACCATTGCTGGCCGCGATCGTCATTACATTGGGATTTCACCTGGTGATTCTCTATGTGCCCCTCTGCCAAACACTCTTTCAAACCAGTGCCTTATCCCTCTCGGAACTGGGCTTTTGCTTAGGGATCAGTACGCTGGTCTTCTGGGCGATCGAAGGCAAAAAATGGCTGCTGCGACGACGAGGGAATTAACGAATCAGTATGATTAAAGCAATGTGTAGCCTTTGAACTCTATGGTTCACGCCTCCCCAACCGATACAGCCCAATTACCGCGATCGCTTCCTGAAAAGCGTGTGTCCCTTCAGGTCGATTGGGACGGTTACCAAACGATCCGCGCGACACTGAGTGAAAAGCGGGCTGCCCATTTGACTTACCACAACGGCATCTTGGAGATTATGACGCCGTTAGAAGAACACGAAAATTCGAGCGGGTTGATTGGACAATTTATTGAAATTTTGACGGAAGAATTGAATCTCAACATTAAATCAATGGAGTCAACACCCCTCGATCGACCGGGGTTGAGAGCAGGGGCAGAACCCGATCAGGGATATTACATTGCCAATGAACCTGTGGTACGTGGTAAAACGGTTGACCTCAGCGTTGATCCACCACCGGATTTGGTTGTGGAAGTAGACATCACGCACACCGATATTGATAAAAATGCCCTTTATGCAGCGTTAGGCATCCCTGAGTTCTGGCGCTACAACGGCAGAAGTTTGACGATTTATGCACTCCAAAGCGCACGCTATCAGGAAGTACAGATGAGTCCGACGTTTCCTGGCGTTCCAAAAGAGCGACTGTATGAGTTTTTGAATCATTGCGCCCAAAAAGGAGAAACGCAGGCAAAGCGAGAGTTGAGGGTATGGATTCGCCAACATCGAAGCTAACAAGAATCAGGCTATTATTCTACATTCTCCGGAATAAGGAGATGAACACGTGAAGTTGCTTGGTGTTACGTCTATGGCCTCAACTCCCCTATGGCTGACTTAACCAACGACCTGCTTAACCTGGCGAGACAAACCTTTGGTCAACTGACCGATGCAGACAAAAAGCTTTTTGATGCAGTGGCTCGGCATGAAGAGGCCAATTTTAAGTCAGATGCAGACGAGTTGAATCAGCCTGACACCTGGGAGCAATGGGGTGTTCAGCGTACCTTAAAAGCCGATCGCCTCGTTTGGCTGGTGACGACACCTGCGGTTGCGGCTTTTCTTAGTTTTCGAGGGTTACGTCTGACAGGGCCACACATTGAGAGTTCCCACAATGCGCTTAGTTTCATCGTGATCAAACTTGATTTCATCGCGACCGCACTAAAAAACATCGTTATGTTACTGCGCACGATCGAAATCGCACACTGAAACACAACGATGTGCTTAACTTAAGAACCGTTTTTGCGGACTTACTCTAATGATGATGGTGCCCGTGCCCGTGAGAGTGTCCATGCTCATGGGAGTGCCCATGCCCGTGATCATGATGCTCGTGGCTGTGGGCAAGGCTTGGATTTACGGTCAGCGCTTGCTCTGTCAGTAGCGCCTCAATTTGTGGATGCGCCCACTCAGCAACCATCTTGAGGAAGTCAGGACGATCATTGACACACTCCATCTGCACGTAGGTCACTTCGGGATGCTTGCGACGCAACGTGTGAATGATGTGGTCTACATCCAGCAGGGTTTCGTGGTTCTCGGTGGCAAACCCGATCGGCATGAAGACGAGGGCTGTTGCACCCAGGTCGATGAGATTCTTAGCGGCCAACTCAGCATTGGGTTGCGTCCACTCAATGAGCGGAGTCTGATGATTCAACCAGCCCACAGAGGTCAGGGGATAGCGGTAGATCAACTTTTCGCGCACACGATCGTACAACGCCTGACTTTCATCAATCCCAGACGTAAAGCCTTTCGCTTTGTGAGGGCAACCGTGATTCATCAGCACAATGCCCGTTTGCGAGGGAAGGTGTGCGACAGCCAGATCGGTTTTGATCTTGTCTTCCACCATGCTGGCGAGCAGATCGATATACTCAGGCTCGTTGTAAAACGATGGGATGTAGCGCGTACCTTTGACCCAATGCTCGGTGCCATCGGCAAGCATTGCCAGTGCTTTATTGACCTGCTCAACGGCAATGCCGCTGGTAAAGATAGAATCAACGACCAGCAGCGGATAGATGAGGAGCTTATCAAAGCCTTCCGCTTTGACTTCTGCCAGCACCTGTTCTGGAAGGAAGGGAGCGCAGAAGTTAAAGGCTTTGAAGACCTTGATTCGATCGCCCCAGCGCTCTTGCAAATACTGTTCAACACCTACACGCTGGCGCTCAAAAATGGCGTTGTGGGGCGAAATGAAATGATCGTGTTGATGGCTCCACTCATGCAAATCAAAGGCAGCTAAGAGTTTCGCCAGCGGTGGATAAATCCACGTCGGCACTGGAGCAAACTTTGCAGTCAGCAGGTTCAGCGCTTGCTCGTTGTAGTTGGCAAAGTCTTCATAGCTTTCGACTTCGCCATAACCCATTAAGAGAACGGCAACCCGATCCTGGGCGTTGGACTCGTTGACTAAGGGGTGGAGTTTTTCAGGAGTAGCGACCACTGATACTGCCTCAAAATGAATGGACTAAGCGTAAGGACAATCGTCTGAAGATGCGATCCTGTTTGCCTTCTAGACAAAAGAATACACCTTAGAAGCGTTACCCACTAGCGTCTACAGTAACATCCTATCCGGGGGGATGGGACGGAAATGTGTTTGAAAATGCTTAAGATACTGGGGAATGGGGAGTGGGGAGTCGGGAATGGGGAATGGGGAATGGGGAATGGGGAATGGGTGTTGTGATTTGTCCTGGAGTTCACGATCGGCATTTGACGCAGGAGTTTGTTCAGGGTGTCTGGGAGTCTGATGGACAGCCGATCGCTTCAGACTCATGGTGGGTGTTTCCTGCGGAACGTTATCCCGCCTATTCGGGATGGCACATTCTACGGTTTCTCCATGAGCAAAGCAGTCGGTATCATCCGGATCTGAGGACAAGTCCGCCGATTGTATTGATAGGCTTCAGTGCTGGGGTGGTGGGTGCGATGGGTGCGGCTTTTGCCTGGCAGCGCTTAGGGGGAACGGTCAACGCTGTGCTGGCGATCGACGGGTGGGGAGTGCCCCTGGTCGGCGGTTTTCCTGTACATCGTCTCAGCCACGATTCCTTTACCCACTGGAGTTCGGCGTTATTGGGCGCAGGAGAGGACAGTTTCTACGCTGACCCTGGTGTTGCCCATCTTGAACTGTGGCGATCGCCCCAAACAGCTCATGGCTGGTGGCTGATCCCCAACGCCGCCAACCCACCCAAGGCTGTGTCAGCGGCCAATTTTCTAACTGCCCTGTTGCGTCATTACGGTGAACTGTGAGGCGTCAATCTAAAGAAAGAAAATAAGCTTGGTTATTTTGTGGTCTGCTTTCATGCGGGAACACTAAAATGGCTCAGCTTACTGCTCTGAAATTGGCAGCGATCGCAATCAACCGCGCCCTGACAAATCAGCGCATCTTCGGGGAGGACATTCAACTGGTTCCCAAACGCTTTTCCAGACGAAACACTATGCTTCCAACCAATCCTTCTGATGGTGGATTTGGTACGCTGCTCAAGAACCGTTCCTTTCTGGCGCTCTGGGCAGCGCAGATTTTGTCGCAGGTCGCCGATAAAATCTTTTTTGTGTTTCTCATTGCGCTGCTGGTTAACTATCAGCCACCGCCTGGGCTGGAAAACTCTGCTCGCTCAGCCCTCATGTTTGCTTACACGTTGCCAGCCATTCTATTTGGCTCGGCGGCAGGCATTTTTGTCGATCGCTTCGATAAACGGCAAATTCTAGTCGGCTGTAACCTACTGCGAGGGGTGTTGATTTTGGCCATGCCGCTGTTGCCCAAAGCCTTTGTGGTGCTTTTGGTGATTAGCTTTTTAGCATCGCTGCTGACTCAGTTCTTTGCGCCCGCAGAACAGGCTGCGATTCCCCTTTTGGTGCCCCATCAGGGCTTGATGAGCGCAAATGCTCTGTTTACAACGACGCTGCTGGGTTCGCTGATTGTGGGGTTTGCGATCGGTGAACCGTTGCTAACCCTGGCAAAAACAGGCGGACGGTTTGGGCAAGAGTTGCTGCTGGGTGGCTTATACATTCTGGGAGCGGTGATTTTATGCTGTTTGCCCATTCACAAAAGTGGCGCTGACCCCAAAATTGTGCAGGCGCACCCCTGGCACGACTTTAAAGCAGGGCTGGCATATTTACGGCACGATCGACTGGTCAGTAGCGCGATGGTGCAGTTAACCATCTTGTATTCCGTGTTTGCAGCGCTCACCGTCCTGGCTGTCAGTTTGGTGAAAAAAGTTGGGTTAGCTCCAACTCAGTTCGGTTTTTTGCTCGCTGCTGCAGGCATTGGCATGGTGTTTGGAGCGGCAATTTTGGGTCACTGGGGCGATCGCCTGCACCACAAACCGTTGCCCCTGATTGGTTTTCTCATCATGGCAGCCGGATTGACGGCCTTTACCTTTACCAGCCATTTATGGCTTGGCTTGAGCCTGAGTGCCATGTTGGGCGTAGGCGCTTCGATGGTGGGTGTGCCCATGCAAACGCTCATTCAGCGCCAAACGCCAGAATCAATGCGCGGCAAAGTCTTTGGGTTTCAAAATAATGTGGTGAATATCGCGTTAAGCGTACCATTGGCGATCGCAGGCCCCCTCACAGATGCCGTTGGGCTTCCGATCGTTCTGCTGAGCATGGGCGCAATCATTACCCTGGTGGGCTTTTGGGCATGGCGCAGCACACGACAGGTTTTGCAGAACGTGATTTGATTTGCAGGGCAGAAGGCAGAGGGCAGAAGGCAAAATTTGCATTCACTACACCCCACACCCTACACCCGTTTTGATAAAACTGGTTTACTCAACTGAGAATCGCCATCATTCGTAAGCGATCGATCTAATTCGTCCTGGGGATTCGTCCCAGAGACAGATCCTTGCGATCGCGCGTTAAACTATTCTAGAATGCAAGTAAGCACTTACATTAAAGAAGGGGTTGCTTTGAATCGGAGTCCAGCGAAAACCAGGGAACGCTTAATCAATGCGGCGATTGAGGTGTTTTCTGCCAAAGGGTTTATGGGTGCCAGTACGCGTGAGATTGCCCGTGCTGCAGACGTGAACGAAGTGACGCTCTTTCGTCATTTTCAGAATAAAGAGCAACTTCTTGGCGCGGTTGCCCAGCACATCACGGCGTTGAAGCTGGAAGCCCTTTCGCATCAAGACGAGTGGACGCAAGACTTGTCGATCGATCTCCTGCACTACGCCCAACTGCATGACCAGATGCTGGAAGAAAACGAAGCGCTGATTCGGATGTTTATTGGCGAAGCCCAGCGCCATCCAGCAGAAGCGCTGCAAGTTTTTCAGGAAGCGTTTTTACCGCTGCGGGAGAAGCTGATGGCTTACTTGCGTGGCGGCATCGAACGGGGCATCGTCCGCCCAGACGTTGATCTGCCTCTGGTCGTTGATCAATTTACGGGCATGCTTCTGGCTGGGATGTTGCGCCGCCATGTCGCCCTCACATCACGAGGCTACAGCCGCGATCGCTACGTGGCGGGGTGTGTTGAAACGTTTGTGCGCGGCATTGGTACACCCATTGCAACACTCTCCGGTTTGCCTGTTGACGCCTAAGTAAAACGGTTGCTCCTGGCAGCAGAAGGGGCTTATGCGCAGCGATCAGGGGCATTTTGAGAATGACACGTTGTATTGCTTTGTCTTTATTGATTGATTATGGCTACCACTCATCGACGATCGAACCGCTCACAGCGCTCAGGGCCATCCGGTTCGGGTCGGCTACGCGCAGAGTCATCACCCTCTGGAGAAACACAATCCGGCTATGTCCAGGGGCCACTCAAATGGGCGATCGCCCTCACAGCTTCACTGGGTGCCATTCTTGAAGTGATTGACACCAGCATTGTGAATGTGGCACTGACCGACATTCAAGCAACTCTGGGCGCAACGGTGAGTGAAGTGGGCTGGGTCGTCACCGGGTATGCGATCGCAAACGTAGTGCTGATCCCGCTCTCGGCCTGGCTAGGAGATGTGTTCGGCAAAAAAACATACTTTGTCTTCTCAATGGCAGGGTTTACGCTGGCTTCGGTACTCTGCGGGTTTGCCGTTAACTTGCCGATGCTGGTCATCGCTCGGATTCTCCAGGGGCTTTTTGGGGGTGGGCTGCTGGCAAAAGCGCAGGCGATTTTGTTTGAAACCTTTCCACCGGCTGAACAGGGCTTAGCGCAGGCGGTCTTTGGCGTTGGGGTGATTGCTGGCCCTGCGATCGGCCCAACGCTAGGAGGCTACTTGACCGATACCCTGGGCTGGCGTTGGATTTTCTTCATTAACTTGCCCATTGGCATTCTCGCTGTGGCAATGGCACTGATTTTTCTACCAAAGGATGCGGAACACCACAATCAGCAGAAACAAGCAGTGGATTGGCTCGGCATTGGGCTACTGGTTGTTGCTGTAGGTAGCTTGCAGGCTTTCCTTGAAGAAGGAGAGCAGGATGACTGGTTCAACTCTAAATTGATTACGATGCTGGCGATCGCAGGAACGATCGGTCTCCTCCTCTTTATCTGGCGGGAACTTAGTACTCGATCGCCTGCCGTCGATTTGCGGGTGCTGCGTCACCGTTCGCTAGCAGCGGGAAGTATTTACTCTGGCATTCTAGGGATGGGGCTATACGGAGCGCTATTTGCAGTGCCGCTGTTTGCTCAAGGGGTTTTGCGGTTTACAGCGACTCAGACGGGCTGGTTGCTGGCTCCGGGGGCACTGGCATCGGCGATCGTGATGGTTCTACTCGGCAAGCTCTCCACCAAAGTGGATGCCCGTATTCTCATTGGGATGGGTGCGATCGGCACAAGCCTGGTTATGTTCCAACTGGCGCAAATTACACCGCAAACAGGCACGAGTGATCTCTTCTTGCCGCTGATTTGGCGGGGTGCGACAACCGTGCTGATGTTCCTGCCGCTGAGCTTAGCCACCCTGGGTTCACTTCCCAAGCAAGATATTTCCGCTGGTTCGGGCTTCTACAACTTGACCAGGCAACTGGGGGGAAGCATTGGCATCGCCATTTTGACCACACTACTGACACAACGGGAAGCGTTCCACAAAGCCAATCTGCTGACGAAAATAACCCCTTACGATGCGACCACCAGCGAGCGTTTAAATGCGCTGGCAGGAGCCTTTCAAAATGGTGGCTCTGATCCCGCGACCGCACAGCAGCAAGCCCTCTCATCCCTGGAGCAATTGGTGAACACGCAAGCAGCCATATTATCGTATGCAGATTGCTTCCGCTTTGTGGGGGTTGTCTTTTTGTGCTCGCTGCCGTTACTCATGTTTCTGGGCAGGGGCGGAGCGGGCGCAAGGGCACCGGTAGCGCACTAGAGAATCGCCAGAGAAAAGGCCAAACAAGTGTGCCTGCAAGAGAGGAGCTAGGCTATGGGAGTAGGGATGTTTCTAAGGTGAAACTGAGGTGAAGCCGTTGATCCCCATACCTTAAGCTGGTTAACAATGCTCTAGTTGAGATGGATACGTTAACGTTTTCATTTGGTTGACCTATGGCTAAAGTCTTTGATTCCATCACTGATGATCTTCAGCGCTTTATTGCGGCGCAACAGCTCTTTTTCGTTGCCACTGCACCTCTTGCAGCCGATGGGCACGTTAACCTATCTCCAAAGGGGTTAGACAGCTTTCGGATTCTTTCCCCAAATCAGGTTGCCTACCTGGATGTCACGGGCAGTGGGAATGAAACATCCGCTCATTTACAGGAAAATGGGCGTATCACGTTCATGTTCTGCGCTTTTCGAGAGCCGCCCCTGATCCTGCGCCTTTATGGCAAAGGGCAAACGATTCTGCCAGAGGCCCCGGAATGGAAGGAACTCTCTTCTCGGTTTTCGCGCCTTGCAGGTACTCGACAAATTATTGTGGCCACGATCGATCGCGTACAAACCTCCTGTGGCATGGGCGTACCGCTGTATGAAGCGATCGGCCAGCGAGACTCATTACTGAAGTGGGCCGAGAAGAAAGGTGAAGAAGGCTTGCACGATTATCAACAGCAAAAAAACAGCGTGAGCATTGATGGATTACCAGCGCCGTTAGCGGGGCAATACTTGAGTACATGCAATCAGATTGCAGCAATTAACGATAAGTAGTTGAGTGCAATTAACTGGAGTTTAAACTAATTGTCAAAAAGCACTATCAGTAGCGCCGGAATTGCAAAGTTTCCTGCAAAAAAGATCTAGCTGTGGCATTAGTCTAAACAAAAATTAAATTTACTGCTCAATATTTGAGAGTCAGTAAACCAGCTTTCACTATTAAGCAGAGTGCATTTAGCAGCAGCGAGTAGTTTGAAGGGAGAGATCTCAAGGATGAGGAATGGGTAGTGCTCTTAAAGCGAATTTCAGCCACCCTTTCTTGCAGGGCACTATCTCAACTGCTTTTGTCAAGTTGTTGCAGAACCTTTGAAGGTTTGATGAGCAGGGATGCAAGAAATAGAGTGCTAAGGAGTAGAATGCCTAAATCTCCTGGTTGCCGAAAGCGCCAACTGCCCCAACTAATTAATGCCACGCCTGAAACAAAAATAGGCAGAACCCAAAAGCGAGAGAGTTGCCTGAAATTGTGCCGAAAACGAATTATAGCCGCAACGCTCAGAGCCAGAGAAATCATGGTTGGAATGTTCCCCAACCATGTTTGCTTGTCAAGCTTTAAAGGATAGCCCCCCCACATATAGAGTATTTTGGCAGCCTCTAAATAGAGTGCCGCGCCCGGGTTTTGAAAAATCCAATTAAAAGTACGTTTTTTCAGTAAAGCGTCTTGCTGAGCGTACGGTAAGTTGAGTTCTACTTTATTGAGATAGCTAGTATCAGCAATATTGAGCCATTTTCCTGGTCCTGTCCATGTCTGCCGACCATCTGGTGCAGTGGCGACTTGAAATCCTTCTTTGATCAGCGTGGGATTAAGCCCACCCGCGATCGTTTCCCCTCCATTAGCACTGACTAGTATAGGTATGCCTGCATTGGTAGTCATGTAGATTGACCAAGGCAACACAATGAGGCAACAACCAGCAGTAAAGAGTGCAATATGGCTTAGAGCCTTTCGCCAACGATTCTCCTCCAAGAAAATAATCAGTGCAGCAAATGGGGGGAACAAGAGATACATGGGACGAATCAATATGCAAAGCCCCAACAAAGCCCCACAAAGTATCCAGCGGAAAAAATTACCATCTGCTTTAGGCGTCAAAAGAGAGCCGCGAGGCAACAAGATAAGCAGTCCCAGAAAAATAGGTAATGCAGTCGTTTCGCTGTAAAGTGAGTTGCCATAATAGATATAAGGGGGCCAGAAGATAACAAGAAACCCAACGATCGCTGCTATTAGATTGTTTCCTATCAAGCGCCGCACCAGAAGATACATAAGCGGTGCACTCAAGCTAAACACAATGATAGGAAGCAGTTGGGTCGCAAAAAAGTTATCAAAGGTGATAAAGCGGTATGCTGCCAAAACGAGCACATGACCGAGAGTTCGTCGTGAATTGAACTCATAATTACCATTAAGCAGATTGCCTGCTAATTGATAGTATTCTTGTTCATCCATGTCAAGCAGGCTTGGGTTTGCCCTGAGTTCCAATATTGCTAAGCTAGCCCAAATCCGTATAACAACTGCTAGCGTTAGTAATAGAAGAAACAAATATTGTGTTTTGCCTAATTTATTGAACATCTTGCTTTGGGCGAACTGTTTTTTTAGACGGATTGATTTGAAATTAGATCTATACTCAGGTAATCGAAGAGTATGTATAGCACCACATTGATGGTCGTACCACTCTCTAGTCTCACTTTGCCTGAGTTACTCTCCAGCTCAGTTTCAAATTAATCCAGAAGTTCCAGACTGTAACGGCAGCGATAGCAAGAAAATTGGCTATGTAGACATTTAAATGCAGCCCGTTAAAGAGTGCATTTAGCAGTAGAATCTTGAGAATCAATCCCATCAAACAGATGATATTGAATTTCGCTAAGCGCTTCAGCACTCGACGTCGTTGCTGCTGCTGCTTAGAGACATCTCCAAAGGTCCAACGATCGTTCCAGAAAAAGTTGTTAAGAATGGCAAGCTCTGCCGCCAGGATGGCACTACGAGTGAGTCCTAAACCCAGGATGTCGTACAGCAAGTATAAACAACCCATGTCAACCATGAGTCCACCCAGTCCGACGAGGGCAAAGCGGATAAAGCGACCGATGGGAAAACCAATCTTTTGCCTCACTCGGCCCAGTCGGCCAGTTGAAAAGCGCAGCCGCAACAAATGGTGAATATATTCTTTGTACTGCTTCCAGGTAACTTTGCTTTCGCCCTCTTCACGTTCCTGAAAAACGTACCCGACTTCGGCAATCCGTTCAATATTGCCACGGCCAAGGACCTCAATCAGGATCTTGTAACCCAGAGGGTTCAGGCGTTGCTCAGCGATCGCACGCCGTCGCACCATAAAGTACCCGCTCATTGGATCCGAAACGCGGCCGATCGCTCTTGGTAAAATGACTAAGCCCAGGATTTGAGCCCCCCGTGAGAGAATGCGTCGGATGATGCTCCAGTCACTGACTCCACCTTCTTCAACATGGCGACTAGCAACCGCTAAATCTGCTCCCTGGTCAAGCTCTGCCAGCAATTTTAACAACACGTCCGGAGGATGTTGTAAATCGCCATCAATGACTCCCAAAAACTCGCCTCTAGCAGCCTGCCAACCCCTGATAACGGCGGTTGAAAGCCCCCGTTCTGCTTGACGACGCATAACGCGCAGATGGGGATAGCCTGGCATGAGACCTTGCGCGATTTCCCAGGTTCGATCAGGACTATCGTCATCAACAACAATCAGCTCATATTGATCAGGTAGCGCCTGATCCAAAAGGTTTGAAAGAATCCGAACAATCTTTTCAATGTTTCCATTCTCGTTATAAGTAGGCACCACTAACGAAAAGTGGATAAGTGCCCTAAAGAAATCAGGGTTGTTACAGTGATTTCTATCTTGAGTGCTTAAAGGAGATTTAGAGATTTGAAGGGAATTAGTTGGAACGGGAAGAAGTGAATAGTTTCCAGCAGTAACCATACAAGCGCCACCTCATATCCAAAGCATTATTTCACAGCTAACTTGAACATCAGAGACACGCCCTAAGTACGTTGCACCTATTCTGCTTGCCCACTACCGTTAAGAGAGTGTTTTTACAGAAGGTTTGCTGAAAGTTTATATTGCTATGGTGAGGGTTAATTCCAGGTTTCCTACAATTCACAAAGTTCCCAGGCTTAAAGACTGGCAACCGACATCGCTACGTTGGCACTCCGTGATAATGTAATGCCAAGTCAAATTAACATACGTGCTCCGATTGAAAACTGGTAGCCTATTGAACTAAGTAACGAGCTTTTAGGCCATGAAACCTAGCTTTAAGCAAGTTTAATTAGCTACTATATTTGATCCATTACGTATGTCAATTTAGATTGTCATTACATGGCATTCAGTGATGACAATAGCTTGTTCAAACGGAGATCTAGAGCTTAGAAAAGCTTCCTAGATACGGACGTATAGCGAGTGCTAACCCGATTGCGCCCCAGAAAGGGGGCTTTACAACCACTTAATAAACAAACGTTGATTACGGTTGGCAGTACTTACGATCGCGGTCTGACCCTGGTTCTTGCCAGGAATAGGCAAAGTGACTGATTGATCGGACTTGGGGTGCCATTTGTTGGAGCGCTTGCATCTGCACTTCTAACGGTGGACGGTTACTCACCGACTGCTGCCAGATGCCAGCCAGCACAGGTTTAACATGTGTACCGCGAGGAGCCGCCTGTAGCACCCGCTGAATTTGCGCCATGATGCAGCTTGCCTTACCGCAGGTAGCGTAGGCCATCGGGTGCCACTCTAAGGAACCGGGAAAGCGATCCCAGGGCTGGAGGCGAGAGTCAAAACCATTACGTCCAACGCTCAAGTTGCCATCGGAGAAAAACACCACTCCCGCTGGAATGCCCGATCGTTGAACGGGTGCGACAGCGGCGTTGACGAAATCCAGTACGCCTTGAGTCGCGTGCGCAACAGACAACTGCCAGAGATCAGATTGTAAGAGGGAAACTCGACGCGCCAGGGGGAGTGAAGCGGTGGTACGCGATGGGTTTAGCCCTTGCCAGAGGGGCTCTCGCTCATTGGGGTAAAGCGAATTAAGATCTGTCAGGTCATTGCCAGAGATAAAACCCTGCCCTAAAAACCGACGGATCAATTCCATGCCTCGGTAATTTAAGGCTCGTTGCATCAAGGTTTGCTGCGACGCTTCGCCATATATCCAAAGATCCTGAACTTTACTCGCAACCGAGGCTGCTCCATAGCCGCGCGGGTAGCGAACATAATCGAACAGCACACCGTCTGGCTGCCGTTTCACGATCGCCTGCACCATCTGCAGGTAGTCTTGCCGTGCTTGAAGGCTATAGGGATCGATAAAAGCTTCGTCCGGGTTGCCAATCCCTAGCTCAACGCTCAATCCGGGGATGGTGTTTGCCGTCAAGCTCGTTTGGCCTAATCCGTTACGGGCGATCGTTTGCTGCTTGTCTGCACGACGTACATAACTGGCACCAAAGTTAAGGCCAAAGAGCCACGCGTACACTTTTAAGCCGCGATAATGCCCTTTGCGAATGATGTCTGCCAGCAAATCAGTATTTTCAGCGCGGGTACCTGCCAGTACTGACGTCCACGGAGTAGGGTTGTCATTTGCTGGCAACAGCACTTTACTGTTGTAGAACGCTTCGACATTGACCTGGTTGTAGCCTCGATCGACAATGCGATCGAGCACGGCTTCCAGCGCACCTGATTTAATGTCACAGGGGTAGAGCCGTATCCAAATGGCTTCATTCTGAGCCCAGGCTTGGCGACGGCAGGTACGCAAGGCCGCTGCATGCTGCTTAATAAGGGCGGCATAACGCTTTTGCGCGTCCTGGTTCCCTTTCGCAGAAACCTGCCGCAGCATTTCTTTTTGGTCGATCGCTGCCTGCGATTGCTGGCAATAGGGGGCTGTTTGCGCGTGCAGGGAACGTGGCGCTAGTGACGCTCCTATCACCCCAACCATCAGCGTGATGATGGCTCGACGGCCTGAATGATGAACCCTGGTCTGCAAGCGGGTAGACCAATCAGAGAAACTATCAGAGGAGGAACGATCGCGCGAAATCAAGAGCTGCACAAGCCGCATATCACACTTAACCTTTGGACAGATAGATTTGGGAATAATCTGCCCTACAAGACTAATGCAGGATGCCCACTTTGAAGCGTCTTTTTACCGAACTTACATGAAACGAACCAACCATCAACCCAACCAGCTTTTGAGCCGCTCGGCAATTTGAGGACGGCGCAGTTTTCGCATGGCTTTACTCTGGATTTGGCGCACTCGTTCCCGCGAAAGATTAAACAAGCCACCCACTTCTTCTAAGGTGCAGGGCTTGCTGGACGTTAACCCGTAGCGCAAGGAAATAATGTCTTTCTCGCGCTGCGTCAACACATCCCCCAACACATCCCAAATTTCTTGCCGCAGCATGGTTTCACTCATCTGGGCTTCGGGCGATTGAGTATCGCCATCTTCCAGCAGATCCATCAGTTCGGTGTCTTCACCTTTGCCCACGCGATGGTTGAGCGACAGCGACTTCCGGCGTACCTGTTGCAGATTGCGCAGTTGCTCTGGCGTGACCTCTAACGCGAGCGCTAGCTCAGCTTCTGTGGGATTACGGTGGAGTTCTTTGCGCAAGTCACGGTGAGCTTTCTTTAGCTTGTTCAGCTTCTCGACGATGTGGATCGGCAAGCGGATGGTGCGGGCATCGTTCGCGATCGTGCGGGTAATCCCCTGCCGAATCCACCAGTAAGCATAGGTCGAAAACTTGTACCCTTTATCGGGGTCAAACTTCTCAGTCGCACGATTTAGACCCAAAGCCCCTTCCTGAATCAGGTCTAAAAAGGGAACGCCTCGATTTAAGTATCGTTTTGCGATCGACACGACAAGCCGCAGGTTCGATCGGATCATTTTGCGTTTAGCCACACGACTGCGATAGAGGCGATGCTCTAGCTGCCGCTCGGTCAACCCTACAGCCGTTGCCAGCTCTTCCCGACTGGGCACCCGTCCAAGCTCTTCGATCAGCCGTGTTTGTACGGCATCAATATCCACCAGGTAGCGAATGCGTCGTGCCAATTCAACTTCTTCGTTTGGCTTCAGGAGTGGATAACGTGCCATTTCCTTAAAGAAGGCTCCCACCGCATCATCGGTGCTGGTCTTACTATATCCAGACGGACGGGCGCTGGCGATCTGGTCTATGTCTTCATCGACACTGAGTGCTTCATCGTCAGCGCTCAGTACATCCGCTTCGCTCAAGACGCCATCAACGACGGTCTCACTGGGGTCGAATTCGGCTTCGACGGCATCAATATCAGCAAGATCTGGCTCTGCTAAGTCTTCATCCACCAATCTGGCTGGTAAATCGCCATCTGCTAATAGTTGCAGTGATTCCAGCGAATCAAGATCGGTTGAAGCAGTCGATATTTCTTCAGGCTGAAACGCTTCTATCGGTTGGGTTGGTGTCAACTTTTGAGACATATGAATCATTTGAGTGTGAAGGGGCTAGAAGCTCAAACGTGATCGGTAAGTAGCCTACCCTAATCAAGTGCAGGTGCGCGGGTGCCGGGTGTAAGATGTATTGCCTTTGTACGAGAACTGTTATAGGCAGTTGTCTAACCGTTGTCTAAAATCTAACCATTGTCTAAAAGTAGGATTGTTTAAACGCGGGGTTTTCTAAAAGCAGATCGATTGGGAACAATGAGCTTGAGCTAAGTTGAGTTTAAGCTAAGTAAATTTGCTCATTTTAGTCATCTTTTATTTGCTGATCTTAACGGTTCAACGATTAAATCGGGGAGGGTACTTGACACCCTCAACGAAGAAAGCCATGAATCTTGTGATGCTGTAAGCAAATCACATTCTGTTAAGCTACTTGAAGCAAATTTTCAGGTTGTTCGTTCAACTACAAAACTCTGCATTGTAACAACGATTCGTAAAGAATTGTCTCTGCAACTCTGACGATCGAGTGACCTGAAACAGCCTGGTTTCCCTTGCTGAAAGGAGTCTGTACGATGGCCATAGTCGCCTCCAAACAAGCTTTTCGATCGGCTTTACCACTTAGATCCATTCACTACTTACAAGCTTGTCAATTTAAGGTTGCAAACAGCGGTTGGCAATAAGGTTTTTAAAAAGATTAGCCGCTCTTCTGTTGCTGCCTATGTTGATGTCGGAAGTAGGTTCAACACCTGCTGATGTCGAAAGAACATGTAGAGTCAGAAGCCAGGATGGAACATGTTAGTTCCGCCTGACTCTTCATGTCGAACTGCTGACTCCTCGCTTTTGTTGTCTTGCTGCATGCAGATAATGACGGCTACTCTTTCAAAGAGTCCCACAGACTCTAAGGTTCTCCTCTCTATCGGTAGGGTGAAAATCCCTCTATCACAAGCTAGAGTGTGGAGAATACAGTGTTAAGAGTACAAACGTAAGCTGACTGAGAGTAAACGTCATCATGGTTTGCTTTTGGAGGCATTTCAGGTTATCTGCCACAGTTTAGAACTCTGTAACGCTGACGATATCCACCGGACGTATTATCTCCTGCATGTCTGTTTTGGCTGAGCCTGGAACCCATTACCCCGCAAACGCATCAGCCACTTGGGTCGAAGTGTTCGTCGATTGTCCAGGGGCGCAAGGAATTTTCACTTATCGCTTACCCCCGACGCTGACCGTTCAGCCTGGAGACATCTTAAGCGTGCCGTTTGGTGCCCAGCAGGTAGGGGCGATCGCCATTCGCTGCCTGGAGCAGCTACCCCCAGGGCTGGAACCAGCGCAGATTAGAGATGTAGACGACGTGGTACAGCCGGGCTTCTTCTCGGCAACTTACTGGCACTGGTTGAATCGTGTCGCTGACTATTACTGCACGTCTTTGATGCAGGTGGTACGGGTTGCATTGCCCCCAGGATTGCTGGCCCGATCGCAGCGGCGCGTTCGACTGGTAAAGGTTAGCAAAGTTGTGGATGCGTTGGGTGCGAGCGCATCTGTTGTTTCTGGGCTTCCTCCCGATCGGGAAGCACTTTCCCCTAGCGCACAGCACCTGTTCACGCTCCTTCATACCAGCAAAACGGGTGACTATAGCTGGCAGTATTTACAGCGACACGTTCAAGGAGCGCGTCGAGGCTTGCAAGAACTGATTCATGATGGATTGGTTGAACAGTATCTAGCGCCACCCGACCCGATTCGTCCCAAGCAAAAGCTGGCAGTCACACTCGTTGCAGCCTCAGCATCGGCTGACCTGACTTCCAGGCAGCAGGAGATCTTAACCGTGTTGCGCCGACAAGGGGGAGAGCTGTGGTTGGCTGAGTTGCTCCAGCTATGTCAGACCAGTTCGGCAACCATCAAAGGACTGGCGCAGAAAGGGCAGGTGGTGATTCAGTCGCGTGAAGTCCTCCGGCGCGAGAACGGAGCCACAATGACAGCCGATCTGGAAAAGCCCTTAACGCCTGACCAGACAACCGCTTTAGAGCAAATTCGAGCCCTGCCTGGTTTTGCAACCGTTCTGCTGCATGGGGTAACGGGCTCAGGCAAAACCGAAGTGTATCTCCAGGCGATCGCGCCTGTGCTGCAGCAAGGACGTTCAGCCCTGGTACTGGTGCCCGAAATTGGGCTGACACCCCAGTTGACCGATCGCTTCCGTGCCCGCTTTGGTAGTCGCGTCTGCGTTTATCACAGCGCCCTATCAGATGGCGAACGGTATGATACCTGGCGGCACATGCTCAACGGTGAAGCGCAGATTGTCATTGGCACCCGCTCTGCCGTCTTTGCGCCACTGCCCCAGCTTGGACTCATTGTGCTCGACGAAGAACATGACTCTAGCTTCAAACAAGACCAGCCTGCTCCCTGTTATCACGCCCGTACAGTAGCAACCTGGCGTGCTGAGTTGGAGAACTGCCCGTTGCTGCTAGGGTCGGCAACCCCTTCGTTGGAAAGCTGGGTGGCGATCGGAATGGAGGCAGAAGGCAGAAGGCAGAAGGCAGAGGGCAGAGGGCAGAGGGCAGAAGGCAGAGGGCAGAAGGCAGAAGGCAGAGGGCAGAAGGCAAATGCTCAAACTCTAAACCCCAATCCCCAACCCCCAACTCCCAACTCCCAACCCCCAACCCCCAACCCCCAACCCCCAACCCTCTTCCTCTCCCTACCCACGCGCGTTCACGATCGCCCCCTTCCCCCAGTCAGTGTGGTTGATATGCGACAGGAGTTGCACCAGGGGAATCATTCCATGTTCAGTCGATCGCTGCGATCGGCGTTGCTGCAATTAAAAGAACGCCAGCAGCAGGGCATCTTGTTTATCCATCGACGGGGCCACAGTACCTTTGTTTCGTGTCGAAGCTGTGGCTATGTGGTCATTTGTCCCAACTGCGATGTGTCGCTGGCCTATCACCACATCCACAGTGAGGCGACTCCTCTGTTGCGTTGCCACTACTGCAACCATACGCAGCTTTTACCAAAGGACTGCCCCGCCTGCCGTTCTACGTACTTCAAGCACTTTGGCAGTGGCACCCAGCGGCTGGCGCAGGCGATCGAGCAGGAGTTCCCAGACATGCGCCTGATCCGGTTTGACAGTGATACAACCCGCACCAAAGGCTCCCACCGGGCACTGCTGACCCAGTTTGCGGACGGCGAGGCAGATCTGCTAGTGGGGACTCAAATGCTGGCAAAAGGCATCGATCTTCCCCAGGTGACGTTGGTGGGCATTGTTTCCGCAGATGGGCTGTTGCACATGTCAGACTATCGCGCCAGCGAGCGAGCGTTTCAAACCCTGACTCAAGTGGCGGGTCGCTGCGGTCGGGGGAATGAGCTAGGACAGGTAATTTTGCAAACCTATTCACCGGAACATCCCGTGATCCAGGCGGTGCAGCAACACGCCTATGAGCGCTTTGTTGAGGAAGAGCTACAGCATCGATCGCAGCTTCGCTATCCTCCCTACGGTCGTCTGGTGTTACTCCGGTTTGGCAGCACCAGCCCGATCGCCGTTCAACAAGCGGCTGAACGGGTTGCTCTAGCGCTGGCAGACCTAGAGGCGCAGGGCGTTGAACGCTTAGGCCCCGCTCCGGCAACCATTTTGCGCGTGGCGCGGCGTTACCACTGGCAGATTCTACTCAAGTTGCCGTTGTCTGTTCCGGTGCAATTACCAGACCTCACCACGCTGCGATCGCTGTGTGCCAGCAGCGTCAGCCTAACAATTGATGTTGATCCGCTCAATATGCTTTAGCAACTAGACAAAATGGGAAGTATAAACCGTGGACGCAATCCCATCACTCACTAGAGCATCCGCTTGCTATCACGCCGTTTTGGGGTGCTTGCAGAAGCCTGTTGCCGCCAGCTTGTAACAGTTCTCCGTCGTCAGTTCAAACCACAACCCATCGTTCACCCAATGCACTTGTTGAGGAAACCCTCTATGCCACTCCAGCCAACCAACCGATCTGCCCTGATTGCGCTTTTGGTTAGTGTTGCAATCCCCGTTTGTATGCCTGCGGCGCAAGCGTTGGGTGTGCAACCGGCCGCGTCAAGTCGTCTGTTGGCAGCACGACCCTCAACGCAGGCACAAACAGGCACCGTGGAGGCTTTGCTGAAACAGGGCAATGCCTTGCTGGATAATAATAAGCCGGAACAAGCGCTCGATGTCTTCAAGCAAGTGTTGAATCTTGATGCCAATAATGCTGAAGCAACCATTGGTCAGGGGACGGCGTTTTACTATCTCGAGCAGTATGAAGCGGCGATCGCGTCCTATAAGCGAGCTACGACCCTAGAGCCGCGATCGGTCGCTGCGTGGGTTGGGTTAGGTAACGCCCTGGATGACGCGAAACAGCCCGAAGCCGCGCTGAAAGCGTACGATAAAGCGCTGACCATCAACACCAACGATGCCAATATCTGGTACAACCGGGGAGTAACGCTGGGTCGGCTACAGCGCTATCAAGAAGAAGTGGCAGCTTACGACAAGGCGGTGCGCTTGCGACCCAATTACAGTAGTGCCTGGTACAACCGGGGCATTGCCTTGAGTAAGCTAGAGCGTTCCAGTGAGGCGTTGGCATCCTATGAGCAGGCTATCAAGCTGGAACCCAGTCGAGTCAATGCCTGGATTAATCATGGCAATGTGTTGTTTGACTTGAAGCGCTACCCAGAAGCCGTGAAGTCCTACGATCGCGCCATCAAGCTGGACTCCAATAATGAAGATGCCTGGTTTAATCGTGGGGTGGCCTTAGCTAACTTGAAGCGCTACCAAGAGGCGATCGCGTCTTTCAACACGGCGCTCAAAATCAATCCCAACAACGCTGACGCGCGCAAAAATCGCGATAACTTACTCAAACGGGTTGAGCAACTCAATCAAGAAGCGGTCTGACCTGCCGTTTGATCAGCCGCGTTAACCACCTGATGCCCCGCCTGCGACAGAACCCGGATCGTCTCGTCCAGGTCGCCCTGCTTCACCAACACGTAGTCAGTCTCGTAGGTCGAGATGGCAAAGATGCTGATGTCCGCGATCGCTAAAGGGGCTGCGATCGCGACTAAAATACCCGTCAGTGCAAAATCCAGTGGTCCTTCAACTTTCAAGCAGCGCCAATCGCCCTCAAATCTATTCATACGAGCGTCTAAAGGCACAGACGACTGCGGACAGACGATCGACAGTTCATCCGCAGTGCGCGTGATGGAAAAGAAGCCTTGCAGACTCCAAACAGGGATAGATGACTGTGGTTCAAAGCGACAAACCGCAAACAACTCTTGTAGGACGGAAAGCGTCAGGTTTACTTGAGACATGCTTGAGACATGCTTGAGACATTAAAGTGACTCTGTTGGCATCCCAAAACGGTAGCCTCTGCCGTAGACGGTGTTGATTAAGGGCGGTTCTCCATTGGTTTCGATCTTACGCCGCAGGAGTCGGACTTGCGCCGCCAGAGCATTGCTGGTTGGTTTTTCGGTGCTGTCTCCCCAGAGATAGTGGTGAATTTGTTCATGGGTCAGAATCTGGTTCGGATGGCGCATCAGATATTCCAGCAGTTGCGTTTCTTTTTCAGAAAGCTCGATCGCCCGTCCCTGTCGATAGGCAAGCTGATTGTTGAGATCAAGTTCCAGATCATCCACCCGTAGACGTTGGGCTGTGGCTGTAGCAGGCTCCAGGGTTGTGGGACGACGCAGCAACGCCCGCACTCTCGCCAGCAGTTCCCGCAGTTCAAACGGTTTGATAATGTAATCATCCGCGCCAGCATCGAGCCCCTGCACCCGATCGTCCACCGTATCTTTCGCCGTGAGAAACAGCACAGGCGTTGTATCACCGCGCGATCGCAGTTGCTGACAGATCTCCAAGCCAGAATAGCGAGGCATCATCCAATCGAGAATCAACAGATCGTAGTGTTCCTGCTGCGCCAACTGATTCCCGCGATCGCCATCATAGGCTACGTCAACTGTGTAGCCTTCGCGGGTTAAAATCAGGCTCAATGGATCGGCCATTTCCACTTCGTCATCGACTAAAAGAATCCGCATGTCGAATGTTAAGAGTGATGAGTGATGAGTTACCTTCTTCTCTATCAAAGCTCAAAACATCTCCTACATAGACGTTTTGCAACTGGTAATTCAAACCTCTTTCGATGAGGGCTTCGTCAAACCCAATCCTTGAATCACGTTGCGGCTGATTCACTGAACCTCAAAACTCTCTAGTCGGCACAAAACTCGAAACTCAAAACTCAAAACTCAAAACTCTCCTATGATTACCGTTGCACTGCCTAAAGGCGCGCTGCTCTCCGACAGTATCCGACTGTTAAAGTCTGTTGGGTTGGACTTTAGTGCCTTTCTCGATCCATCCAACCGCTTGCTACAAATTACTGACCCAACCGGGACGGCGAAAGCGCTGCTGGTGCGGAATTACGATGTGCCCGTCTATGTGGAATATGGGCAGGCGCAACTGGGCATTATTGGTTACGATGTGCTGCGCGAAAAAACGCCACCCGTAGCGCACCTCGCGGATTTAGGCTTTGGCAAATGCCGCATGTCGGTCGCTGTAAAGCAGTCCAGTCCCTATCGATCGGCGCTGGAACTTCCGCTCTACGGACGCGTTGCCTCCAAGTTTGTCCACTGCGCCCGTGAATATTTCGATAGCCTGGATCTGCCTGTAGAGATTGTGCCGCTCTACGGTTCGGTGGAATTGGGGCCGATTACAGGCATGTCAGAAGCGATCGTCGATCTCGTCGCCACAGGCACCACTCTCCGCGAAAATGGCTTAATTGAAACCGACATCCTCTTTGAAAGCACCGCCCGCCTGATTGCTCACCCGCTCAGCTACCGCCTGAATGCCGATGGTCTGAATGAATGGATTGAAAAGCTGCGATCGGCAGTGGCGATCGTGGCTACTTGAGTTGAATCGCGATCGCGCCAACATATTCAGCAGTACGACCACCGATAGTCTATAGGTTGGGTTGATGCTAGGAAACCCAACAGCACTCCCCGGCAAACAATCGCGCTCCCACCGCAAATTTCGCGCTTGTTGATGCAATCTCTGCTCAGTTTAATACCTGTGGATGTTGGGTTGCGCGAGGCTCAACCCAACCTACGAGGTTAAAAGACGGACAGTCACATTGAGATTGTAGCTATATCCAAAAATGTGGCTTTCTCTTCATCTAAAACGTTTGAGGATAGTTGATTCTGAAATACTAAATCATCACCAATATTGGCTATTACGAACTCAAAATCATTTCCAAAGTAAAACTTAACTGCAAAAACAGAGTGTTCTAAATTTGATTCGATTAAGTAAATTTTCTCAAGGTCTACGTCAATTAAATTTCTCCACAGATTGTTTTCATTTGCATCATGTATTGCAAACTTGCCGTATTCATCCATATCAATCTGTTGTAGGCTATTACTATCCCAACAAATTGATGAGCCGTCAGCACTACAGAACAATCTCAGTGTCAGTTCTCCTTCAAATTCAAAACAAATCTCCTGAGTAGATGAAGAGCTTAATTCATCGTTGAAAAGCATATCAAGAGTTAAAACCCCCTTCAAGTTTCTGCCAATAGAAGATAGTAGAAGTTGTATATTGGAATAGTTTTTCACGGATTATTCTCTAAGGTATCTTGTAAGAATAAGATTGCCCCTCGCCATAGGTTAGGTTGACGCGAGGAAACCCAACAGCACTCCCCCGCAAACGATCGCGATCATACTGTACGATTTCGCTTGTTGATGCAATCTCTGCTCATTTTAATACTTGTGGATGTTGGGTTATGCGAGGCTTAACCCAACCTACGAAGTAGACGATTGCACTTTTGCAAAGAAGCGATCGCCTACCTGTTCCATCATGGATTGCCTTGGAGCTAACGGCAAATCAGGTGTTTGGTTGGCTCAAAATGGCGGTTGAGTAAGGTAAACTCCTGTCATAAAGTTTCATCTGGTGACAGATATATGGCACTGCACGAAGACCTGAAGGCGATCGTCGATCGCAAGCATCTCTTAACCCATCCCTTCTACATTGCCTGGACAGAAGGCAAGCTGACCCGCACCCATCTGAAACACTACGCCATCCAGTATTTTCAGAATGTGCTGGCGTTTCCCACCTACCTGAGCGCGGTACATTTCAACACGCTGCATGTGGAGAATGCGATCGGCGTGCGTCAGGAAATTCTCGAAAACCTGATCGAAGAAGAACGTGGCGAAACCAACCACCCTGCCCTGTGGAAGCGCTTTGCCGAAGCACTGGGTGCAACTGAAGCTGAATTAGCCGAACCCACAGCACTGGCAACCACGACTAATCTTGTCGATACCTTCCGCCAGCTTTGCCTGACCTCGCCCTTCTACGCTGGGTTAGCTGCGCTGTATGCCTACGAATCGCAGATTCCCGACATCGCAGCGGTGAAAGTGGATGGACTGAAGCAGTTCTACGGCATGACCAATCCCGAAGACTATCGGTTCTTTACGGTGCATCAACAGGCAGATGTGTGGCACACGGCAACCTCGCAGAAGCTCATTGAGCAGTATGCCGATACGCCTGAGAAACAAGCTGAAGTGCTAGCGGTGGCTGAAAAAGCCGCTGATGCGCTCTGGCAATTTTTGGATGGGGTTTACGAAGCTTATTGTCAGGACATCGTGCCTGTAACTGCAGCGGCGTAAATTGCCCTCACAAGCAGTCGGGTTTTGGGAAAAGTTTCTTGAAGAAACCCGACTGCTGTCTAAAAGCCGTGGCGTTTCAAGCTGAGAGATCGGCGTTCCGTGTCCCAAGCTCGACGTTTCGTGTTCTGATCTCGGCGTTTTGAGCGTTGAGGTCAGAGTGCCGTGTTCAGAAGGCAAAGCTTCGTGTCCGGAAGCCGAAACTTCGAGCGTTGAGGTCGGCGTTCCGTGTTTGGAAGGTGTAGTTTGCTTCTCCATGCTCGAAGCGTGCCATAGGAAAGGAGCCGCTTTGGGTTTAAAGGTCAGAATTCCGAAGGTCAGAATTCCGAGTTCAAAGGTTGAATGGTGAGGGTTGGAAAGCGACGTAACTCCGCCTTAAGACCGACTTAGGAATGCACCCAAACCGTTTCTTCTGCTTCCCTCGCTTCCCCTGCCGCTCCTACTGCTTCCTCGACCGTAACTCGATGGGCAGGAATCCGAACCCTGGGCAAGTCGAAACGTACGCTAGACCAGAGGTAGATAATCTTGTGCAAACAAAGGCTTACCGTAAGCGTAGACCAAAGGGATCTGTGTTCGCGGGGGCAATGATCACTTGATAGGACATGAGCTATGAATGCATGGCGCGATCGCCTGAATCAATTTAGCGGCAAAACCCGGTTTGTCGTCTGTCGTCTCTTTGTACATCTCGCTGGGGAGGAGGTTGCAGCACTGCTGGGTGTACTCAATGCTAGTGGCCGTGACGCAATGGACAGTGAGGGTGATATGAACGTCCTGGGAGAAGGCTTGGTAGAAATTTGCCAAAGCCTGCTGCAATACGACACTTACTGGCAAGCGGCAGCGAATGAAGGCGATGTTTTTTGGGAGGAAGGGGATGCAGGCGACTTTGTAACGGAGCTCTTTACGGATTCGGCTCAGCGCTATATGAGTGCGCCTGTAGAAGCGGTTGGTCACGATGAGCCTCTAACCTTACCTGCGACGCGACATTTAGTGGTGATGCTGACGATCGCCTACGAAGGAGAAGTCCCTGAATTGGAAACGGATCTCGCTAGCATGAGTGCCTTGAAAGCAGGGCTAAAGGCCATGATCAATCTGCACTACCAGGGAAAGCTACGGGCGGTTCAGGTGCATTTTTCGCCGGCACAGTTGGGTGATGAGTTGACTGATGACCAGGTAATCGCTAACTTCCCAGAATTGATTCCGCTCTAATCTGCTTACCACAACGTTCTTTCACCGAATCAAAACCATTCACCGACCTATGCTACGTAAATTTTTGCTTTACTCAATGGTGTTGACGCTGATTTGGACTTCTGTTGGCTGTGGCAACCCGCTGGCTGACCAGTCGAATGCTGAGAGTCAGTCGCGAACCCAACAAACTCGCACGGTTGCCCAAACGCGTCTTTCAGACGGAGAATACCCTGTTCAGCAGGCCACCTATAACGACGAAGGTGGCGAGTATGATGTCGTTCTGCTGAATACAAAACCTGGCGAGTCGTCTGTCTTTCGGGCAACGAATCTGCCGATGGCGCGTCTCACGAACGAACAAGTCTCGGCTGGCAAAAAGAGCTACCTCAAAGTGGAAAACGGTCAGCCGTCTCTCTATCTCACAGAAGACTTCAAGATTGAATACGTTCACAACGTGACGCAAGAACAGACGAATCCGGAGACAGGTCGCCAAGAAACAGTGGTGGTGCGTCAAGAATCTAATTTCTGGACACCGTTCGCGGGTGCCCTGGCAGGGCAAGCAATCGGTAGTCTGTTGTTCAGACCGCAATATTATGTGCCGCCGATCTATCAACCTGGAGTACCGCTGGCTGGCTATGGCGGGTATGGCACCTCTTACAGCCAAGCTGTAAATAGCTACCAGTCTCGTTATCAAGCGCCTCCGGCTGAGGTGCGAAATCGTCAATTGCGGACGACAGGACAGCTACGATCGCCCTTCTCTACTGCGTCTAGAACCAGAAGTACCGGGCAGTACGATCGTTCGACAGGTTCCGGCTACGGCAACAGTACGCTACGGCGATCGAACCGTTCTAGCGGCAGCTATCGTAGCCCTAGTAGAGGGTTTGGTAGTGGTGGGCGATCAAGTAGTTTTGGCAGAAGACGGTAGGATTTACAGTCAGCTAACGGCGCTTACACCTTAGACGCACCCGACGGACATTGAGCGTCCTTACCAACTAATTGGGGGGTAGCAGGCGGTATTTTAGACGGTTTGCTCGTCAGGCAAACAGTGGTGGTAGTAGTTTCAGTGCCCTTGTCGTCCTTAACTGTAAACAACGCACCTGTGTAGCTGGGCAAACCGTCTTGCTTGGCTGTTGCCGTTGCAACGACTTGTTTTGATTGCAAAACGCTGGTGCTATAGGCATAAGTTGGTGTATCAGCAGGAATGTTGCCGCCCAATTCTGCAAGTGTGGCAGCATAGCGTTTCTGCTTTGCAAAAAACTCTGTTTGCTGCTGTAGTAAAGCCGTTACGGTAGCAGCAGCAGTTGTTGCGGTGTCCTTCGCATCAGCGCTGGCCGAGGGTTGATCACCGGAGATGATGGGAATACCGTTGTCGTCAGTACCACCTTTAGCGGCGATTGGGCTTATACTGGCTCCACCTCGTTTTGCTTGCTGCTGGGCGCGGGTCAGGCTTTGTTGGTAGCTTGGCAGTAACTTTTGTGCTGCTGAGTGATTGGGGCTAGAAGGGGGCACTGCTTTCATAAACGCGATCGCGCGTTGCCACTGCGTCAGCACCAGATTCCAATCCTCTGGCGTTTGAGCCGACTGTGCCAGACTGGTCGCACTAGCTGCCTTATCGACACCTTTAGCAAACGGATCACCCGTTACAGTGGGGGTAGGGGTGGGGCTGCTAGCCACTGGACTGGTAATGATGAGTTCCGGTGGGGCTGAGGTTGCCGAAGGACGAGATGTGCTGCAACCAGCCAGTGCGATTACGCTCACGTGAGCGATCGTGATCAGCGCGCCAGGAGGGGTCAAAAGAATCTTCATAGCTAGCCATCTTACCCTTACCAAAGCCTGTTGTGAGGAATGAGAGGAAAATTTGGGGTGAGGAGTCAGGAGGCAGGAGTCAATCCTTTAGCAGGAGCCAGCCTTCCGTCCTCTGCCTTTAACTAACTCTTCTTCTGCCTCCTGACGTTTTTTCATCAAAATGGATTGACAACAATTGAAAAGTAAACCCCATTTTCTTGCCATGTGTTTTTAGGACTACTAACGGAGATAAGCGGAATGCCCCAGTCTAAGCGGGCCGTGACGCGATCGTTAACTTGTAGCCGCAAGCCCAATCCAACGGCAAGAAGTGTTCTGGGATCGGGATCGAGGAAATTCCCCTGATTCCAGGCAGTACCCAGGTCGATGAAGGGGATCAGTTGTAGCAAGCTTTTGAGTTTCGGTAAGCGCAAAATTGGTAGACGGACTTCGGCTGAAGCAAAGAGTCCGCTATCGGTGAGGAGTGCATCCTGACGGTAACCGCGCACACTGTCTAGCCCTCCTAAACCAAACTGTTCGAGCGGCAGCAGGGGACGGTCTGCCAGTTGTAGATCGCCGCGCAGTAACAGCAAGGTGTCGGCGGCGAGCAAGCGGACCCACTGTGCCTGCCCTCGCCAGGCAAAAAAGCGGCTATCGGGTGGTTCGGCATTGCGTGTTGCGTTGAGGGCATTCAAGCCAACTGTAAATTGAGAGCGTAAGGCAATTACTTCGCTACTGCTGCGCCAGGTTATTTCTTGAAAGAATCGGAGGGCTGTGAGACGAGTTTTGCCATTGCGATCGGCTCCCAAAGCTGGAAAGGGAAGGAGCCCATCTGCCAGGGTGGCTTCGCTTTCGCGTCGGGTCGCGGTGACGCCAAGTGCTAATTCTTGGGTGGGAGATTGGATGATTGGCTGACGAAGCGTGAGTTCGTAATAGCGTGATTGAGACGCGATTCTTAATCGATCAAAAGGTGCCTCAATCACATGGCTAGAGGCACTGCCATAGTTAAAACTCAATGTGCCATTGCGCGAATTGAGTGGGAAAACATAACTCAAATCAACTGCATTACTACCGTCGGTATTGGTATAAACCGCGTTAATACAGCGTTTTGCACGACGGTTTGGCACAATAGAGAGAGTCTTCCACTTGGATAGCTATGAAGCCCTACTCCCTCGACCTACGCGAAAAAATTATCAGTACCTATGAGACAGGCAATACTTCGATTCGGAAGGTAGCAGAGAGATTTCAGGTCAGCAAAAATACGGTTCAGTCGTTGCTCAAGCGCAAGCAAGCCACAGGAACACTGAAGCCTGCTCCAGCAACAGGCGGTAAGGCAAGCCAACTGGCAGGCTATGAACAGAACATCGCAGAGATGGTTGAGACACACCAGGACTATACATTGGCAGAGTATTGCGAGTATTGGCAAGACAAAACCGGGGTGAGTGTGAGTGAAAGTACGATGTGCCGATTCTTGCAAAAACAGCAGTTAACGGTTAAAAAAAACCTGTCGCAGTGCTCAAGCCGCAGCAGCGGATAAGCAAGCACAACGAGTTGCCTACTGGCGGACGATCAGTACGGTTCTGCCAGAAAATTTAGTCTTCCTGGACGAGATGGGAGTGCTGCAAGGGTTAAGCAGACCCAGGGGAAGAAGTTGTAAGGGACAACGAGTGTATGACCTCAAACCCTTCTACCGCGGTCGCCGGATCACCGTCGTTGGGGCGATTAGTCAAACCGCCATCCTGGCGATGCAAACGTTGGGCAAATCGATGACAGGAGAAGACTTCAAACAGTTTGTGTCCGCACGTCTCGTCCCGAAGTTGTGGCCGGGGGCAGTGGTGGTGATGGATAACCTCAAAGCCCATAAAGTTGAAGGGATAGAGCAGATGATCGAAGCGGTCGGAGCCAGGGTTGTTTACTTATCGCCGTACTCACCTGAGTTCAACCCGATTGAACACCTGTGGTGGCAGTTGAAGTCGTTTATCCGGCGGTTTGTACCGAAGAGTGTAGAAACCATTACAAAGCTATTACAACTGGGCGTTAGCCTCTGTTCGAGTAGGGACTTGCGAAACTACTTTGCTCACTGCTGTTACTGTACCAATTAGTTATGCAACACGCTGTATGATCGCCGAAACCTGTGACATTGCCAAGGCTGGCTTGCAGTTGCCGACGATCGGTGCCGACACTGGGTGCGCGTCCGTTGTCCAACAAAAGCTGTGCGTTGAGCAGGGGTGCTTCAATGACACGTACTGAAAGCACGCTTTCTCCAGGGCGTGACCCGGCGGACAGTTCGGCAGAAAGAGACTGAATGAGGGGGTCAAGCTGCAGCAACTGTAAGGCTTCCAGCAGACGATTGCGGTTTAGAGGTTGGGCTGTTGCGAGGGCTAACCGCGATCGCACATAGTTGGGCCTCAATCGGCGCGTGCCTGTCACCGTAATGGCTTCTAGCTTGCCTTCGACCACTTGAATAGTCACGACTCCACGCTGAAGTATCTGGGGTGGAATGAAAGCGCCAGAAGTGATGTAGCCATTGTCGAGATAAAGCTGAGCAATAGCAGACCGAAGCTGAAACAAGTCGGCGATCGAGAGTGGACGCTTGGTAAATGGCTCGGTGATTTTGGCAAACTCTGCAGCGCTGAAGACCGTACTGCCAATGATGTCAACGCGATCAATGGTAATTGTTTCGGGTGTTTTAGCGGGAGGCTCGGATGGTGCCGAAGCTGGAGGGGGAGGCAACAACGGCTCCGGGGATGGCAACGGTTCGGGTGGGGATACGGTCGGCGGCTGAGCGGAGGGTGGTATGGGTTCTCTGGGTGGTTGGGGTACGGAGGGTAAGCCGTTCTGTGGTGGTTTGCTTTGTGGCAGCACCAATTGTGCGATCACTGGAGCCATTTTGGGAGCGATCGCGTCTGTCTGCTGCGCCAGGGGGAGTAGCTCTTGCTGTTTTGTGGCTGATGCTGAAAGGGTTAGACCCTTGGCGATTGCAGGCTTGCTGATCAAGCAAGCAAACGCGACTAGCAGACCACACCACCGGAATGCCGTCAAAGGGTGCTGCATGAAACCATTGACCCATAACCTTTTGCATCATCTCATGTGTGGTTGACTCCAGGGTGTTGAGTTTCAATAATGCCTTCAGCTTCGTTGGCGATCGCTTTCAATTGTTCCAGTATATCGGGTGCTACTTGCTGCCATAAACCGCGCTGATTGGCTTCCAGCAAACGTTCTGCTATATCACGCAATGCCCAGGGGTTACTTTTTTGGATAAAGTCTTGCACGGTTGGATCGAAAACATAGGCATTGGCAACGCCGTCATACATAAAGTCTTCGACGCAATGTGTGGTGGCATCGTAGGCGAACAAATAATCCACTGTAGCGGCCATTTCAAAGGCTCCTTTGTAGCCATGCCGCATGGCTCCAGCAATCCATTTGGGGTTAACGACGCGAGAACGATAGACGCGGGCAATTTCTTCGCTCAGTTTGCGGACTTTGGGCTGTGCGGTGCAGGAATTGTCGCCAAAATAAATTTCTGGAGCGGTTTGGGCAACGGTGCGGACAGCAGCGGTTAAACCGCCTTGAAATTGGTAATAGTCATCGGAATCGAGCAGGTCGTGTTCGCGATTATCCTGGTTTTGCAGCACAATTTGCATCGTGCCAAGCCGTTGGGTAAAGGCTTCGGGGGCTGATTTACCTTCGGCGTTGCGGGTGTAAGCGTAGGCGCTCCAGTTGATGTAGGCACGGGCGAGATCGGCATCGCTTTCCCAGTTTTGGGCTTCGATTAAGCCTTGCAATCCGGCTCCGTAGGCGCTGGGTTTGGAGCCAAAGATGCGGTAGCGCGATCGGGCAGTGGCCTGTTCTGCTGTTAGTCCCTCAGATTGCCAATGGGAGGCTTCTTGTTTTACTTGGACGGCGAGGGGGTTTTGGTCGGCGGGTTCGTTGAGATTGGCGACGGCATTAACGGCACTGTCAAATAAATCAATTAAGTTGGGGAAGGCATCGCGGAAGAAGCCGGAGATGCGCAGGGTGACATCGACACGAGGACGACCCAGGAAGGAGAGGGGTAAGATTTCAAAGTCTATCACTCGTCGAGAGACGCCATCCCAGACGGGCTGTACGCCGAGTAAGGCGAGGGCTTCGGCTAGGTCATCACCGCCGGTGCGCATGGTGGATGTGCCCCAGATGGAGAGGCCGAGGGTTTTGGGATATTCGCCGTGTTCTTGTGTATAGCGTTCGATGAGGGTTTCGGCGGCGTTGCGTCCGATGTTCCAGGCGGTTTCGGTGGGGATGGCGCGTATGTCTACGGCGTAGAAGTTGCGCCCGGTGGGGAGGACTTCGGGTCGTCCACGGGTGGGGGCTCCGGATGCGCCACTGGGGATGTAATGGCCGTCTAGGCCGCGAAGGAGGTTGATGAGTTCTTGATCGGTTTGGTGAAGGGCGGGGAGGAGGCGATCGCGGATCCAATGCAATTCTTGCTGTGTTTGTGGTCCGATCGTGTCTTGCGACCAGTGATCGTGTGCAGATACGGTTGCCTCGGTTGAAAACTCTCTCCGGGGGCCTTCCCCCCGGTCCCCCGCGATGTGGGGTCCTAACTCCCCCACGCCCCCCGAATAAGAGGTTTTGGGTGGAGAACAAGGAGCGGTCGAGGGGGCTTTGACGTTCGTGGCTAAGTCTGTTGGCGGGGTAAGGAGTGCGTCAACTAGAGAAGCGGCGTGGGTTTCGATGACTTCGACGGCATCGCCGATCGTGCGGCAGGTTTGGAGGGCGGGATGGGGTGTGAGTTCTAGAGGGTCGCCTAGATTGGCAATGAGGGGATCGAAGTCGAGGTGCCAATCTTGGGCGATCGCGCGGGTTAAACCCATGCGCTTGGCGTTGGGGTTGCGGGCGATCGCGATGGCTAGATCGCGGAGTTGGACACCGGTGGGGCACTGTCCAAAAATGTGTAACCCATCCCGAATTTGGGCTTCTTTGAGTTCGCAGAGGTAGCCGTCTGTGCTGGTTAGCAGGACCGCTATCGCGTCCTCGGAGAGGTCTGTTTCGATGCCTAAATCTTGATGGAGGTTTTCTTGATGGATGAGTTCAAGCAGGCGATCGAGAATGAGGCTAACTCGTGATGGGTCGAGGGTTTGGGCTTCGTAGTATTCGTCAATTAAGCCTTCTAATTGATGCAAGCTACCGTACAACTCAGCACGAGTCATGGGTGGCGTGAGGTGATCGAGAATGACGGCTTGCGATCGTCGTTTTGCCTGAGACCCTTCGCCCGGATCGTTCACAATGAAGGGATAAAGATGAGGCATTGGACCAAAGACGGCTTCGGGATAGCAACGTTCTGATAGCGCCACACTTTTGCCGGGGAGCCATTCCAAATTGCCGTGTTTGCCTACGTGTACAACTGCGTGAGCACCAAATTGCGCTCTGACCCAGTGATAAAAAGCGACATACTCGTGCGTTGGTTCTAAATCAGGCGCGTGATAATTCAAAGTTGGATCACGATCGTAGCCACGCGCTGGTTGAATGCCAACAAAAACATTGCCAAATTGTCTGCCTGCAATGGGAAACGCATCGCTGACTTGAGGTGTTCCCCAGCGTGTTTGAATACCAGTTTGAACGGGCAACGGCAATGTTTGGAAATGGGTTTGATAATCTTCTAAAGATAAGGATTGATAGACTGATCGCAAGTTAACACTTTCTGGGTCATTGGTAATACCAGTCGTCAGCAGTCGCATCAAAGCATCACTCGTTTCAGGAATGTCTGCAACGGCATAGCCTGCTTGTTTCAATGTTTTAAGTATTTCTAGGCAGCTTGCAGGGGTATCTAACCCAACCCCATTCGCTAAGCGGCCATCACGGTTAGGGTAGTTTGCCAAAAGCAGTGCAATTTTGCGATCGGCGATCGGCGTATGGCGTAATGCAATCCATTTAGCTGCCAATTCTGCAACAAACTCAACGCGCGACTGCTCCGGTTCATACACCACCACATCGGTTTGTAGCAGTGAATTCTGAGTCTGCACTGCCTTGAACGAAACCGCACGCGTAATAATTCTGCCGTCTACTTCTGGCAACGCAACATTCATCGCCATGTCACGTGGCATCAAACCCTGTGTACTTGCTTCCCAACTTTCTTGGGTTCCACCACTGAAAATGACTTGAAACACAGGTACATTTAGCGCCTGCCACAAGTCAACTTTTGGCGTGTCCGTATCTAAGCTTGCCAGCGAAAAACTCGTGGTATTGAGTAAAACAGCAACCTTCGTGCGACACAAACGAATGAGTTCTGTCTGTACATCCGGCTCTTTTAGCGATGAAATAAAGATCGGTAAAGGTGTTAAATTTCGCTCCTCCAACGCCGCACACAGCGCATCGATCGCCGCCGTATTTCCCGCCAAATAATGCGCCCGATAGAAAACGATCGCTACCCCCCGCGCTTTTCCATTTTTTGCATGCCCCAACACATCAACAAACTTTTCTAACGTCTTCTCCCCAGAAACTTCAGCGCCTACAAGATTTCCCTCAATCAATGTTTGCTGCTTGTTATAAGACTCTTGTTCGGGGGGCTTGGGGGAGTTAGTCCCCCAAACAGCGGGGGACCGGGGGAAAGTCCCCCGGAGAGGGGTTTGATTAATGCCACAATCCTTCTGTAAAGACACGCCAGAGCGAGGTTGATAAACCCCCACACGAGGCACCGCTTGCGGTGGTTTGTAGTCGATCGCCTGCTGCAAAAACTCCGCCGCCACAAACTTCAGCAAATTCTGATAATTTTCACTCCCCGCCTCAATAAAGTACTGCCACACCCGATTGACGATCGCCAACGGCACCGTCGAATGGCTCGTCAACGTCGGATCAGGCCGCTCATCCCCCGGAATGAAAATCAACGCCGCACCCGTCTGCTTCGCCGTTTGCTCAACAACGTCTAACCCATAACTCCAGTAAGCCTGCCCACCAATCAACCGTACAATCATCACCCTTGCAGCAGACAACACATCTTCTGCATAGGTGTCGATCGTCAACTGTTGCTGAAGCTGGAGCAAATTCACCACTCGCAACGGCGGAAAATCAGTTGGTAACTGCGCCGCTGCCGCCGCCAGCGTTTGAATATCCGTATCGGCAGCTGTAATCACCACGATCGGAGCAGGCTGTTGTTCTACAAAAATCACCCCATCCGCAGACGGGTTCCAGCCTCCTGGCAAAGTAGCAAGACGATGCATTGCGTAAAACAGTTAGCGGACAATGGCTACCATTATTGCAGGTCAATCCGGCATTACGCCGAAACCCATGCGCCAAACCCACCACATTACCCGGCTCGCATCCCCAAGACCAGCTTTGCCATTCGCCCTACGGTGTACACACAAGTCGAACCGATCCTCCCTAACCCTCGCGCTGTTTCCAAACGGAAACGCTTCGCGAACGCGCCACCGCTAGAAAAAAGGAGAGAAACGAACTAAAAGCATTCAAAGTCCCCTTTTTAAAAGGGAATTGAAGGGGATCGAACCGAGACACTCGCTTGTAGATCTGTGTAAATCCCTAGCCATCAGCCAGAGTAAACGTTTACTGACCAATGGCTAAACACCCCACCCTCTTGTACTCTCACGAAAAGCGCCATTTCGATAAACGTGTTGAGCAGTTAGCTTTACACCCTTATAGCGCGCGCTAGTGAAACCTGGAGCTCGCAAACATTAGGGCAGTGGTAGCGTTTTAACAATCCAATCACGCGACACATCAGGTAGTTGATAGGTCTGTGAGTAACTAAACCCATTCATCTGCCAAATTTCCTCTTTGCCAGACTGTTGATTGCGCCAAAGGATATCGGCTGTGCCATCACCGTTAAAATCACTAATTCCAGCGATCTGCCACGCGGTAGTCGCCGCAGAGAGGTAATAGCCGCTTTGGAAGCCAGTGCTATTCATTTGCCAGATCGCGTTGGAGCCAGTTTCTTTATTCCGCCAAACGATGTCAGCAATGCCATCTTGATTGAAGTCACCCGCACCCGCAATCTGCCAGTTTTGGTCTTTCAGGCCAGGGATGTAGTAAGCGCTTTGACGACTAAAGTTGCTCACCTGCCAGACGGCATTTTCGCCCGTGACACGGTTACGCCACAAGATATCAGTCGTGCCATCGTTATTAAAGTCGGCCGTATCCGCAATCTGCCAATTCGGATCAGCCAGCGAAGAGAGGTAGTAACCACTCTGCAACGTCGAGCCATTCAGTCGCCAGATGGCATTTTCCCCAGTCGTGCGGTTGCGCCACAAGATGTCTGGTTTGCCATCGCCATTGAAGTCGCCAGTGTTGATAATTTGCCAGTTCAAGTCGCTCACAGAGGGAATGTAGTAAGTACTTTGAGCGGTAGAATTGTTAATTTCCCAAATCGCATTGAGCCCCGTTGTCCGATTGCGCCAAAGCAGATCCGTATTGCCATCGCCATTGAAATCGGCCCTACTGACAATTTGCCAGTTGAGATCAGCAAGGGTGGGAAGATAGTAACCACTCTGGTAGGCAAACCCGTTAAGCTGCCAGATGGCAACTTCACCTGTGCCCGTCGGGGATGTACCCGTTGTGCCACTGCGCCACACGAGGTTCGTGTTATCGTCATTGACGATCGTGCCTGTGCCTGTACCCGTGGCGATCGTCCCATTGGTCGGCGTAGCCAAATTCACCTGAAACGTTTCATCTGCCTCTTTACGGGCGTCCCCGTTTGCATTAACAGTGAGCGTTTTGCTGGTTTCGGTCGGGTTGAACGTGAGAATACCAGACGTTGCCGTGTAGTCATTATTTACAACGGTAGCAGTCCCATCGGCCGTGGCGTAGTTGACCGTAACGACCTCGTCACTGGTATTCGAAAGGTTGACAGCAAACGTATAGGCGGTCGTACCCGCAAGTCCCTCGATGTGACTCACGTTGTTGATACTGATTGTGGGACGGCTATCGTCGTTGGTTATCGTACCCGTCCCGGTGCTGGTGCCAAGTTTACCGTTGCTGGCATTGCTCAAACCCACGCTAAACGTTTGGTCTGCTTCAAACTTAGTATCACCGTTGACCAGCACGGTAATGCTTTTGCTGGTCTGCCCAGGGGCAAAACTAAGGGTTCCGCTTGCAGCAACATAGTCACTATCGGTAACGGTTGCAGTCCCATCGGCAGTGGCATAGTTGACCGAAACAGTTTGGGCACTGGCATTAGACAGACTCACCGTAAAGGTGTAAGCCGTTGTGCCACTGTTGCCTTCGTTTTGAGCCACGCTGCTAATGCCAATAGTCGGCTGTGCGTCATCGTTGGTGATCGTACCAGTGCCTGTGATCGTATTACCAGGAGACACGCTACCAGAACCATTTGCAGGACCTGTCAGCGCCAACTGGAAGGATTCATCGGACTCAAATTTAGTGTCGCCATTCGCATTGACGGTGATGGTTTTGCTGGTCTCACCAGATGCGAAGTTAACGGTGCCCGTCGCAGCGGTATAGTCACCATCGGCAACTGTGGCACTGCCATCACTCGTACTGTAGTTGATGCCGATCGCCTCGAAGCTAGGATTTGACAACGTGACTGTGAACGTATAGGGCGTCGTGCCGCTGTTTCCTTCTGATTGGGTAACGGTGGGCGTGATGGTCGCTAAAGGAACGGTGTCATCGTTGGTGATCGTGCCGTCAACGCTGGTGCTCCCGTTGGCGATCGCCCCATTCACCGCATTGGACAGATTCACCAAAAAGGCTTCCGTGTTCTCGTACTTGTTGTCTCCACTGACATTGACCGTAAAGGTCTTGCTGGTGTCACCAGGCGCAAAGGTAAGCGTACCGGAAGCCGCCGAATAATCACCATCAGCAACCGTCGCCGTACTATCAGCCGTCGCATAGTTAACGCTCACAGTCTGTGTACTGGTGTCACTCAAGCTGGCAGTAAAGGTATAGATCGTCGTGCCGCTATTGCCTTCGTTCTGGCTGACGGGCGTGATGCTGATCGTTGGTTGGGGCTTGACGGTAATCGTAAAGGTTTGCACTGCGGAGGTATCAATGCCGCCGTTAGCAGTACCACCGTTGTCTTGCACTTTCACGCTGATGGTGGCAGTGGTCGGGGTGGCGACGTTGATCGCAGGTGTATAGGTGAGGTTGCCGAAGGCGTCGATCGCAGGAGCAACCGCAAAGATACCTGGATTGGTGTCCACAGTGACGATATACGCCTGCACCGTCTGACTGGTTTCGTCAGGACCCGGGTTAAACCCTGTCGCCCAATTGGTGATAGTTTGCGCTCCGGCACCCGCTGTACTGATCTGGTCCGTGCCTTTGGTAAACGAGGGTGCATCGTTAACAGCCGTAACACTAATGGTTTTGTTAGCTGTTGTGCTGGTGCCCCCGTCTCCATCCGTCAGCACTACACTTAATGTCCGATCGCTTGTTGAAGGTGCATCCGAAACGTTGCTGTAGGTTAGGTTGCGAAGGAGTGCTTCGGCAGCAGCAGGGCTAGAATTGCTGTTAAAGGTGACAATGAGTGGTGTTGTACCTACCCCACCCGTAAAGGTGCCAATGGTGTTGCCTTCATAAGTCACATTACTGCCAGAGACACCAATCTGTCCCGCGCCAGTGCCCTGGTTGTTGATAGCGAGGCGATCGTCCACTGTGCCATTGGCGCTGAAATTAGCGGTTAACGTTCCAGTATCAAAATTGGCAGAATCAGAATCGGCGACGGTGGCAGTGCTGTCGATCAGGGTAGCGGGAGCATTTTCGATATAACTGAGGGAAGTACCGGAGAAAGAGATAGTGGGAGCAGCGTTAGAACCTGCAAACCCAGAAACCTCAAGAATCCTAGCATCATCCATCACATATAAGCTGAAACCATTCCCTGATGAAGACGAGCCAAAGGCAAGACCGTTGAAACCTGTAGTCGAAAGTCCAGTCTCAAACGTAGTTACCGCGCCATCCACAGTCGAAATGCGGTTAACATTACCACTCAGATCTCTGCTGTAAAGAAACTGACCAGAGGGATCGATCGCAAAACGACCGTACCCACCCGATGTTGAACCACTCAGCGCGCTGAAGGTTCCAGCAGTTGGATTAGCCTGATAAAAGCTGACACCACTGCCCAACCCTGAAGGAGAAGCCGCGAAGTAAAATTTGTTCGCTACTGCGTCGTACTTAATATTAGTGGGGCTAGCTGGTGTCCCAGTAATAGCGGTCGAAGTTGTGTTCGTTGTTAGACTGTATTGCACAACCTGACCTGGAGTAGTGCCTCCATTGCCAGAAGTGATATACACCGTATTGCCATTGACAGCTATTCCGTCTTCATTGCCGCTAAGTCCAGATAGGTTAGCGATTGATGTAGAAGCACCCGTAGCGGTATTGACCTGGTACAGATTTCCACCCACAGAAGAATAAACATATCCCGTACCATACTGAATGTCAGTTGCAACATAAGGAAAGAACCCACCAGTAAAACTGGGGTTGACTATTGAAACGGTCTTATTGGGTGCTACTTTATAGAGCGAATCGCCTCTGTCAGCAAAGTAAAGAGTTCCCGTGCTGGTGTCAATTGTTAAGGCACTGCCAGTTGTACCTAAAGCACTGACGTAAACTGATTCTGTATACCCTGGCAGGGAAACCGACAGAACATGATTATAGATTGCCTGTATATAGGGACTAGCTATTGTAGAGGCTTCGATCTTCCCGGTCTGATACTCCAACGTCCAGTCGCCATGCAGAGTGCTGCTGCCCGTTAGGTTATCGGATGCCGCGACATCAGCTCCAGTCAACTGGCTAAAAATTTTGGTAAATGTCTTACCCAATTCGCCCTGCGCCACATCGCAACCGTAGAGCAAAATATCCGCATTATCAGTCAGCGCGTTACTCCAACTCTGCAACTGCGCCGCATACTCTGGCAGATCGCTCAGGTTTAGTCTGCCAGTGCCAAAGTCTAGTCCGCCCGCTTCTCCGTGGGAAACAATGTGCACGCTGCTGATGTTGTGCCGTCCCAGTAGCGTGTTGGTAATCTGGGTGACGGCATCTTGGCTAGAGTTCAAAATGTGGACTTCGGTGCCGGGTGCGATGCCTGCAACGAGCGTTTGGTAATCGGCAACGCTGCCATCAATAAAGGCGATCGCGCTTGCCCCACTTGCCCCACTCCAGCTATTTACAGGTGTCAGCGCAGAGGTAGTAGAGGTCTCCAACGCCGATGGGAGTGACGACCCACTGATCGGTGCAGTTTTCAGAGCATCACTCAACACGGCTGATTTCACAAAATTCATACAAAAGCTCGATGGGTTGGCACGACAGAATGAGGGACTGCGATCGTCCACGTCAGTAGGGCAAACCAACGTGTGGAGAGTCCAGATAGTTACAGCGGTTGAGGGGCTATCTCTACGCTTTAAAAAAAGAACGGTACTTAGCTAATCCCACGCAGGCAGGACAGGTCTTTTAGTGATATTGCGTGAGCATCAGGGTTTAAAGATGAAAGTTTGAACATAGAGGTACGTAATCGCACCTAATCTAAAGGTTGCCCAATTTATGAAGGAACTATCAGCGCGACGCAGCAAGCGTAGGGAACTTGTGAGCCGTTAGGAGTTGCACCAGCCGAGCAGGAGCTTTAGCCTCCAGATCTGATTCAGTGAATAAACTGGGCGATCGCTCAGCCTCAAGCCGTTTGCCAAACAGCCAGGAAGCATTTGCATTCGGCATTGGGTAACATCCCTTCATCACCGCTACCATGAAGAAGCAATTTGCCTACGACTGCCCGCTACGCGCAACCGAATCATGGTCAACCTTCCCATTCGATCGCTGAACGGTCCCCCCAAAACGCCCTTATGGCAACGTCGCCTCTGGGCTTTGCGGTTTATCTTCCGCCCTCTAGAAACCTTAGAAGCTCGCGCTCAAACCTTTGGCGATGATTACCGACTCTCCCAGCCCGACGCCAAATCAGCCTTCATTTACTTCAGCAGTCCAGAAGCTCTGGAAGCCCTTTTCACCGCGAAACCAGAACAACTTGGCGCTGGCGGGGCAAATCAAATTCTGCAAGTGCTGGTTGGTGCACACAGTCTTGTCCTGCTTGAAGGTGCTGCCCATCAGCGGCAACGGCAGCTTCTAATGCCACCGTTTCACGGCGATCGCATGCGCTCCTATGCCCAGGTCATACAGGACATTACCACCCAAACCATGAGTCAGTGGCGGGTTGGTACACGCTTTGCCGTACGACCCGTCATGCAATCCATCTCCTTGCAGGTGATTCTTAAAGCCGTCTTTGGGCTCAATGCAGGTTCACGCTACGAAGAATTACAGCAGGCATTGAGTCGTATGTTAGATGGGTTTGGCTCACCGATCGGTTCCATGCTGTTGTTTTATTCCTTCCTGCAAAAGGACTGGGGAGCCTGGAGCCCCTGGGGCCGTTTCTTGCGTCTGCGGCAGCAAGTGGATGCCCTACTCTATGCCGAAATTGCCGATCGCCGTCGTGCCCCCGATGCCACTCGCACAGACATTCTCGCTCTCCTGATGGGAGCCCGTGACGCAGAAGGACAACCGCTGAGTGATATTGAGTTACGCGATGAACTGATCACGCTCCTGTTTGCAGGTCATGAAACCACTGCCTCTGCGTTAGCCTGGGCGCTTTACTGGGTTGCGCTTTTACCCAACGTTCGCACTCAACTGTTGAAGGAAATAGACGAACTGCGCGCAACAGCCAATCTTGATCCAATGGCGATCGCTCGGTTGCCTTACCTCAGCGCTGTTTGCCAGGAAACTCTGCGACTTTACCCGATCGCCATTAATGCCTTTCCCCGTGTGGTCAAGCAACCCGTCAATCTGGCGGGCTACAAACTGGAAGCAGGCACCGTGATCATGCCCTCGATTTACCTGGCTCACCGTCGCGCTGCCGTTTATCCAGAACCGCACCAATTTCGACCAGAACGCTTTTTAGAGCGTCAGTTTGCACCGTATGAATATTTGCCCTTTGGCGGTGGCGATCGACGCTGTATTGGTTCTGCCTTTGCTCTGTTTGAGATGAAGCTGGTTTTATTTGAGCTGTTGTCCAAGCTGGAGTTGAGGTTAGTCAATACCAAGCCTGTTCGCCCCATCCGTCGCGGCTTAACCGTAGCACCATCCGATCAACTCCGCTTGCAAGTTATTGGTCAGCGTCAATAACGTACCCAGGATATGACCTGATTGCAATTTCAACGTTCAATATTGAAACAGCCTACTTAGAGGATGTTTGAGACGGTGAAAGCTCCTTCGCGGTGTTGTCATGCCGCCCTGAACTCAAGCGCGGGCTAACAAAGGCAAAGCTACTGTAGGTTTTGCCTTCCCGAAGGGTAGTGAACTCGGTACCCCTGCCATGGCTTGAGTCCGTTTCAACGGACTTTCTGCAATCAGCCCGCACTTCAGTGCACGGCGGGTGAGTGCTATCAACGATTCCTTTTCGGACATCCTCTCAAAGTTCACTATAAGCAGGTGTTGAGCGAGTACCTTCGAGTGCTTGCCGATTGCTATAGCTATACCCTACACCCCACACCCTACACCCCATGACCCACACCCTTCGAGGTGTTGAATCAGCATAATGATTAGAATGCGATCGCCCCTTAGATGCTGGAGCCTGACTACAGAGTACAGAAGCATTTATTTCATGCTTTTGCTCCATAACAATTAAGATCTGGTTAAATTATTTTACTGAGTCTTTAATTTTGCTTTATGAAAAGTTTATCCAAATTTTATGTATTGTGTCCTGTGTGCCCTTAAGCTTAGCTGCTAGGAGTCATTCAACAGCAGTTTTACGCAGATTGTTTCAGCATTAACGCCCTTTGCAAATCTGTACTTCTGTATACTTCTCACCTGGAGAACGTAGTGAATGCTAGAAATTCCCGCCAAGCGATCGCCTACGGATGCAACGATCGGGTTGCCTCTTGATGCTTATCCAAAACCGTCTCAACGACGGAGACTTTTCCTGACGATCGCGTTGGTTTCTCTCGGTGCCATCGCTACCACGATTGGGTTATCTTCAATTGCGTACCGTTTGACGCATTTAACCATCAATAACGGCTTGATCAACGGTCGAACAGTACGGCTACGAGCGCCGATCGACGGCACCATTAAAGAGTTCTACGCGCAGCCAGGCGTAACGGTTAAGCAAGGTCAGGTACTGGTTCGCATTGCTCCAACGCTGCAAGAAGATCAGCACGTTTTACAGCTTCAAGGTGAGCAAAATTCGACTGCTGCCCAGTTGGCCGCGAGTCAGCAAACCTTAACTCTACTGCAACAGCAATTAAGCCGCATCGAATCGCAGGATCAATCAATCCAGGGGGCTAATACGACGCTAGCCGGTAATGATATTCGCCGCTATCAGGCAGCCGTTGATGGAGCCAAAGCCAAAGCTCGCTCGGCCCGTCTGGATTACCAGCGCAACCGTCAACTGTTGAATGAAGGTGTCGTTGCTCAACAAAAAGTTGACCAATTAAAGGCGGTCTGGCAATCAAGTGAGGCGGATATTAAACAAGCACAGGCTGATTTGGACTCTGCTCAAACCGCTCATACCGTTTTGCAAAATGGCACTGCACTCAAAACGTCTGATAGCTTATTGAGCCAGCGGGTCAACCTCGCACAGGCCATCCAGGCTCAACTGACGTTGATCAAAACATTAAACGCTCAACTGGCGACCAAAAAAAGCCTTCTTGCCCAGGCTCAAGCGACTTACACGGCTCGAAAAGATCTTGCTGTTGCGGCTCCCTTTAGTGGAGTCATTTATCGCACGGAGCAAGAGCAAGGCGAACAAGTGAATCGCCCCAGTAATTTGTTAACCATGCTGGATTGCAATGATCTATGGGTTGAAACACTGGTAGGTGTTGATCAGGCCAACCGGATCGATCGCCAGCAACCTGTGCGAGTTCAATTGCTAGGCGATCCCAAAACCTTAACGGGAGACGTGGATCTGATTGAATCTGTTAGCAATATTGAAACCATCAAACAGCAGACCCAGGCCATTACGCCAGCAACTCCTTCCAACCTGATCGATCAACCGCTTGTACGGGTCACCGTGAAAATTCCACCGTCCCCCCAGCAAGCGCAAGCGCATCGTTTTTGTGGCGTTGGTCAGTCTGCAACCCTCACCTTTGGCACCCATTAAAGCGGGTGTTGCTTAAAGCGAGGATCAATCGAGTTTAACGGGTGCATCGCTTCATCGTGCCGATCCGACGATCGCCGCACGTTTGAGCGCTTAGTGTTGTCTTTTTCATTGCAAGGGAAACCTTCTACCTATGTTCACTGCCAGCACCTCCTCTCAAAGCACGCTAAAGTCCCAGTTAAATTGGTTCGCCTGTTTGACCATGACGGTGATTGGCTTTGCCTTGTTGTATCTCTCTCACAGTTCAAAGCACATCGTTGTTTGGGACGTTTTTGCACTCATTAGCCTGGGTGTTGTCGGTGCCTGGCGTTGGAGTCTTTTTGTAATTAGAAGTATTCGATCGCGCATTTATTTAAAGTGGCTCTTTCCACGCTGGCGTCGCCGCGCTAAGGCTGTGGCTGTGGAACAGCTTCCTCCCGTTTGTTTACTGGTGCCAACCTATAAAGAGAAGCCGTGGATTACAGAACGCGTTTTTCGGGCGATCGCTCGTGAAGCCAAAACGCTGGCTCAACCGCTCATTCTGTTAACAAGCAGCAGTAGTGATGAAGAAAACGCAGCAATCCGTCAGGTGTTGGCCTCTGAAGATCCAGAGTGGCAATCCATCCAACTCATTCAGATGGTGCAATCTGATGGCAAGCGCAAAGCGATGGCTGATGGGCTTCGTGCCTTAGCACACCATCATCTTCCTGCGGATACCATCATTGCCTTAATGGATGGTGATTCAGAATTAGGTCCTGGCGTCTTGCGTCGATGCCTGCCGTTTTTTCGGCTGTTCCCCCGTTTAGGGGCATTGACAACCGATGAATTACCCATTGTGCCAGAGTCTTATGTCTTTCTTGAATGGTTTCAGATGCGGTTTGCCCAGCGGCACCTGCAAATGTGTGCCGATTCTCTGTCCAGTAGAGTAATGTGCTTAACCGGGCGCTTTTCACTCTTTCGCTCAGAGGCCGCGCTACAGCCTTCCTTTGCAGAGCAGCTAGAGAACGATAGCCTGGATGACTGGCTGTGGGGACGCTTTAAGTTTCTTTCCGGTGATGATAAAAGCACCTGGTTCTGGTTGCTGCGTCGTGGCTACGATATGATCTACGTTCCCGATGCGCTGGTTTATTCCATCGAGACGCTCTCTGGCTCAGTGGTCGATCGCGCCTACGATAATATGCGGCGTTGGTATGGCAATATGCTTCGCAATAACAGTCGAGCCATTGCCCTTGGCCCCAACGTGACGGGTTATTACCTCTGGTATGGTTTACTGGATCAGCGCATTAGTATTTGGACATCACTGATTAGCCCAAGCTGCTTACTTCTATCCCTCATTCAAGGTCATTTTATTGCGGCTGGCATTATTGCATCATGGATTCTCTTTAGCCGCTCTTTGATGCTGCTTTTCATCTTTCAAGGTAGGGCTGCTGACCCAAAACCCATTCATTTACCCATCTTGCTGGTGACGCAATGGAGTTCATCGTTGGTCAAAATTTGGACGCAGATGAACCTGACGAAACAACGATGGGCAAATCGGGAAAATCAAAGTCTTTCTGGAGAAGGAACCGGGAAGAAACGCCTTGCGAAACTCGGTATTTCTCGCTTCTTGCTGGTGAGCCAGGTGTTTAGTTTTGCCATCTTTCTTTTGTGGCTCAATGGCATTATCAGTCCGCTGTGGGATCTTGAAGGCTTACACCTAAAATATGCCGCAACGCAACAACCCCTTGTGCAAGAGGTTGAAGCTATTGACTATGGCATTATGCCGAGTGATGGCAAAGATGATTCAGCGGCACTGCAAACATTAATTGACCGACAGCCCATCAATAAAACGGTTCAAATTAATCTCCCCATTGGTGAACTTGATTTATTTCAACCCATTAGCATCGATCGCAGCCATCTTCGTTTGATGGGGCAGGGAGTCGATCGCACCATCCTGCAAGCTCAATTTAATCCCAGCGATGACAGCGCTGTACTGATGGTTTCGGCAGGGCAAAAAGCAACATTGGCGGCTACCCAGTCGGCAACAGAAGAGGCCCAAAAGCCAGTGTCAGACGTGCAAATTAGTGGGTTTACCCTCCGGTATGGCTCATCCAATTCAACCATCGCCAAGCAGGGAATTAATGGGTTGGTTTTGGATAACGTCGCTCAAGCTACTGTCAGCAGCCTCCACTTAGAGCAAGGCATTCGCTATCCGTTTGTCCTGAAGCGATCGCGTGATGTGACGACTCAATATGTAACGGCAGAAGGTGGCGTTGATCGCGACAGCATTGTGATGAATGAATCCAAGCATGAATCCGCTTCCAGTTCTGCGATCGCAAACTACTCCCTCAACCTGGAGAGGAACCAGCATTCAAGTGCAAACCCTTTAGCAACTTTTTTCTTGCCTAAGCCATGAAGTTTAGCATTGTGCAGGCGTGTCTATGGCTTTTTGCGTTGCTTGGTGCGGCTTACATCACGAGTGGTTGTAGCCAACTCAATTCAAGTGCAGCCATTGAAAATGTGAATCCTTCACCGCGATCGGAGCCCAATGCATTGGCTAGGGCAAGCGATCGCTCAGGGACTACAAAACGCCTCTGGGCAGGCGACTTTTCGAGCGCTCATTGGCGATCGCAATGGCACATTCGCAAACAAGGAGACTGGGGATGGCAAAATACGACCACTGTTGCAGATCCTCAATTCTCACACGTCTTAAGAGTTCGCTATCCAGACGGATCTGCTAGCCCAACGGTTAACCGTAAAACAGGTGCGCCTCTCGGTGGCGTGCAGTTTTATGCAAACCTGCCGTTCGCACCCCAAGATTCGTTACGGCTGAGTTATTACGTCCGCTTCTCTAAAGATTTCAACTTTGTAAAAGGTGGAAAATTACCTGGCTTCTTTGGTGGTACTGAAACCAGTGGTGGGCACACACCCGACGGCACCAATGGCTTTTCTACCCGCTTTATGTGGCGGCGAGAGGGCCAAGGTGAGGTCTATGCCTACTTACCAACAAGCTCCAAGTATGGAACGTCGATCGGTCGTGGTCAATGGACGTTTACACCAGGTAACTGGCATCATTTAGAACAACAGGTTGACCTGAACCAACCCCAAAAGAACAACGGACGGGTTCAAGTTTGGCTCGATGGCAAAAAAGTTTTAGATCAAAATAGCCTTCAATTTCGGACGACTGAAGCCCTCAAAATTGAAGGTATTTTCTTCTCTACCTTTTTTGGTGGCAACGATCCATCCTGGGCGACACCCAAAGAGGTCACGATCGATTTCGCTAACTTTTCAGTTGAGCAATGAAATACCTATAGACCAGCTTGACTAAGCCGTTGACCAGGGAACGAGGGCAAAAACGTTCAATCTGTTAACTTTGAGCCGCCTAGTTTCGGTATATGACCTGTTAAAACCAAAGGAATCTTACGTCGAGGAATGGCGCTGATCTCGGCGTTTTTTCATTCGTTCTAGCTTCTGTTTCAGGTTTTGGAAGGATTCAGACTGAACAATTTCAGCCACCTTCTCGTCTTTTTCAGTTTTGTCGATTTCAATTTGAAGCAGTTGAATTTGTTGTTTAAGCTGTTGCTCGCGTGCCTTTACCTGAGTGGCCATGCGTTGAAACATGCGCGCTAGTTGACCCAACTCATCCGATCTCTGAGCGATTTCATCTAAATTGGTCGCATCATCATACGTATTGTTTTCTAAGGCGGCTGCGGCGGCGGTAACCTTATTGACCTGCTGGATATATTGCAGCATTTGCTGATTTCGTTCGTAAATATCAAATAAATGCAAGTGATGGTCGTTTGAAATCGCTTCACAGACCCGGATACCGCGTACAGAGTTTCCCGCGTGATCCAGGTAAGGAGAGAAGATACCCAAGCCTAATTTTTGCGGCACCACGGCCATCAAGGCACCGCTAACGGAGGTTTGGGCTGGCATTCCCACTCGACGAGTCCATTCGCCCGATCGCTCATACATACCACAGGTCATGATCACGCTGGTGACATCTTGTACATACTCTGCGGCGATCGCTTGTTCGTTCGTGACAGGGTTGATACCGCCATTGGCCAGTGTGGCTCCAATCATGGCCAGATCGCAGCTATTGACTAGCAAGGTGCTGTGTTGAAAGTAGAGATTAATAATGTCTTCGACGCTACCTTCAACCAAACCAACGTCAAGCAAAAAATGCGCGATCGCCTGCTCCCGATGCCCTTGATGTTTCACCGTCGAGAACGTAAGCGCATCCCCTTGTAGCTCCCGTCCGGTGTAGCGCCGAAACATACGGAGGATACGTCCCAGCCGTTCACTAAAACTACGTCCCTGAATCAAGCTGGTAGTTACGATCGCGCCCGTTGTAATCAAGGGGTTATGGGAGCACCGATCGACTTCATCCAGCCCAACCGTGTTTAACGCTTCACCAACAGGCTTTACACCCACCCGTTGCGTCACGTGTGCTCGTCCCCAATCTTCCAGCGCCAAACCGTAAATCAAGGCTCTGGAAAGCGATCGAATGGGGAACAGATGCGATGCATCCCCAACTTCAAGCACCTGACCATCCACCGTTACCGCGCAAATCCCAAAGCCGTCCGGTTTCGTTAGAGCAGCCCCCAACGAACTGACTGGCTCACCGTCCTTTAAGGGTTTGTACTGCTGATGTAAATCAACCAGGTAATTTCGCAAAGGTGACGTTGCGGCCTGGATTGAGTGGGTGAGTAAGGCGAGATGATCCGTTGTCATTGAAGTTGCTGATTCAGGCAAACCATTTTCGCCAGTTTCAAAAAGCTGACCTGAAATCTGTATAGCTGATTACGTGTTGGCATTGAGAAAACAGGTTACTTTTTTAACATTTCTAACGACCTCCCAGCCTTTATGTTGGAACGCTCATCCTTAATGCAATGATTTTTAACGAATGAGACAAATTTTCAGAACAACACCAGGTGACGGTACTGAAGGGCTCAGCCTGAGGAGGTAACGCGATGCTTTCTTCTTTAAAGCAGGAATTCAAGCAGGAATTGAAGACACAGGGGTTATTTCCTATTGTGACGGCTGGGCTGGTCGTTGGTATTTCCGTCACCCTCATGGGGATTATTCCAATGGCGGCGCTGGTCTTTCCGGGAAAGCTCGAACGGTTTCTGAGCACTGGCATTACCCTTACGCTCATTAGTTCAGTCATTATTAGCATGGTTCTGGCGCTTCGTAGCTCGCTCGTGGGGGTCGTCGCTTTTGTGCTGGCGGAAGAAGCCACAATCCTGGGAGCGATGGGCACCGCGATCGCTCAAACAATGCCTGCTGATGCAACAGATAGCGACATTCTGATCACGATTGTGGCAGCCATTGGGCTTTCCTCCCTGTTGACGGGTATCTTCATGTTCCTCCTGGGGCAGTTTCAGTTGGGGGAGTTAATTCGGTTTCTGCCCTACCCGGTCGTGGGTGGCTTTTTGGCAGGCTTGGGCTATCTGATCACCGATGCTTCCTTTCTGGTGCTGACCAACGGCAAAGCTAGCCTGATCAATCTACCAACGCTTTTTCAAGGAGAGATGCTGCTCCGGTGGTTTCCGGCACTGGTGCTTGCCGTGCTGTTGCTGGTGATTGGTCGCCGTCCCGCCCATTACCTTGCCTTGCCGGGTACGGTGGTCGGCGCGATCGGGCTGTTCTATCTCATGCTGTTCCTGACTCAAACGTCGCTTTCGCAAGCGTTTCAAGGTGGTTGGTTGTTGGGTCCCTTTCCAGAAGGCAGCGAGTGGAATCTGTCTAATCTCTCTTCCTTACCGCGTGCCAACTGGTCGATCGTGTTTAGCCAACTTGGCGAGATCGCGGCGCTCATTTTGATTACGGCGCTGTCGCTTTTAGTCGTTTCTAGCGCGCTGGAGATCATCACCCAGCAAGACATTGACCTTAATCGAGAGTTGAGACTAACCGGCATCGGTTGCTTTTTGTCTGGTCTCTTTGGCGGTGTTGTCGCAAGCCATGCTGTCATCATGTTATCTGAGAAGATGGGGGTGAGAAGTCGCCTCGCTGGCGTGATTTCGGCACTGGTGTATGGTGTGTTTCTGCTAGTGGGCGTGTCACTGTTAACGTTCTTTCCTCGACCCGTTTTGGGTGGGGTGTTGCTGTTTACGGGGCTAGATCTACTCGCGCTTCAGCTTTACGATGGCTGGTTTCGGCTACCGAAATTGGACTATGCCATTGTTTTAGGCATTACCGCGATCGTCGTCCTTGGCGGCTTTTTGATGGGTGTGGCTGTGGGATTGGTCGTGATGATCATTTTGTTCGTTTTCAACTACAGCCAGATTAATGTAGCTCGCTATGTCTTTTCAGGCGCTAGTTTTGGGAGTCACCGCAAGCGTCCCCTGAATCAAGAACGTCTGTTGCAGGAGCAGGGTGAGCAAACGTACGTCATGACGCTGCAAGGCTTTATCTTTTTTGGGACTGCTAATCGGCTGGTAAAGCAAATTCGTCAACGTCTGTCTGCACCAGATTTGGCAACTTTACGTTTTGTCATTTTAGATTTTCGGTGGGTCACCGGGCTGGACTCTTCCGCAGTCGTCAGTTTTGTCAAGCTCAAGCAGTTGGCTGACAAGCATCAATTTCAGATTTTACTGGCTGATCTAGCACCCGCTTTAGAGAAACTGCTCCGGCAAAGCCGTGTTTTGGCTCCCGATGATCCCATTTGTCATCAATTTCCTGACCTCGATCGCAGCCTGGAATGGTGCGAAAACCAGGTTTTGGGGGCCAGCAAGTACCGCCGAACACGCTCTTTACCCTTCTCCCTCCTGTTGAAAACCATCCTCACCGCCGACAATGACCAGATCGCGATCTTAATGACGTATCTGAAAGCGTTCCCCCTAGAGGCAAAGCAGTGTTTGTTCAACTCAGGGGATGCACCGGATCGACTCTACTTTATCGAGTCGGGAGAAATGAGCACGATAATGGTGTTGATGGGCGGGAAAACACAACGGATACAAACCTTGGGCGCAGGTACCACGATCGGAGAGGTAGAGTTTTATACTCAGACTCCCTACGCGCTGTCAGCGATCGCTGAACAATCCTCAAAGCTTTACTACCTTGATTTACAATCTTTGCAAGCGATGCAAAAGGAGCATCCTCAAATTGCCACTATTTTTGGTGAGTTTATGACTCGCTTACTGGCAAATCGTTTAGCCTCTGTCCAAAAAGAAATTACAAAGCTCACGGCTCATTGATGCTCGTTTGGTTCAGCCAACAATGACTTAGAAAAATATTTAGAAAAAGGTGTATTCCTTTCCCCTATGGTTGATTTGCCAGAAGCCTTTACGTCCTATATTGAAGAACACTTTTATGGCAAAGTGACAGAGCAGTCTACCCTAGAAGCGATCGTCAACGATGACAGGTTTCTGGATGATCCATTCAAGCATGTTGCCCTCTTTTCAGACCACGGCATTGTGCATGGACGGGATATTGCCCACAAAATCAAGCAGGTATTGCATCATATCAACGGGGTTCTGATTCCAGAGCGCACGGGAGTACCGCTAGATTTCATGCTGGGGTATGGTGTGATGCTTGCCTATCTGCATGACATTGGTATGCGTGATTTTTCCGCGTTTGGCAGAGCCATGCATCCGGAGTTTGCCGCTCAACTCGTCTATACCAGCGAATTTGATCCGCTGATCGATCTGCTCTGGCAAGAAAATTCTGGCAACGTTGCCTGGCGCTTGATGAATCTAGCCGCCTCTGGCATGTTGCAACAAGCCCCCCAACTCGTCTTCCGAGAGATGCTGGCCTTGTCGATCGGTCACAGCAAAAGCAAAATGCCGATTGCCACTTTAAACAACCCTCAGTTGCTTAAAGCTACGATGCAAACCTGCCTCACCACAGACTTGCATTATTTGCATCACCAGCAGCAGCGTACCAAAGCCGAACAGAAACTTGCCCACGCCATTGCTCAAAAGCTTGATGCAGATAGTTTAGAAAGCCTGACTCAACATCTGGAGCAGGCAAACAAAGAACTCTCGCAGTTGATTGAAAAGGACGACAAGCAGGCCGTAAATCCGGATCTTCAGCGTTATTACCAAGATTTTGCTCAGGAATCGTTTCAATGGTTAGTCAGCCCCTTGCCTGAACTCAATCAATTGGTGCTGGATGTCATCGATACAGTACGGGCACTTCGATGCGCCGATGCCCTGCGCCAGCGAGGACATACCTTTAGAACGTCGGCTGGTTACGAAGTCCTGGTGAATCAGCATACGGCAAACGCGGTTTATGCCCTGCGAACCTCTGACACGTCTAAACTCTTTTTACTCGAAGGGAAAGATGCCATTAGCAGTGGAGAAGCCAACATGACAGGTTGTGAACTCGATCACGATCGTCATTTGCGTGTGTCCTTCGATCGTGGCTCCTTTTCCACCCCAGAAGCGGTTCAGTGGGCCGTTTATTGTGCGGCTCTGGTGATTAATGATATTCAGGCCGATGTAATTGGCAGTTTTACCCGCCCCGATGATACTGAGCACCCTTTCTCCACCCAAAAACAGGCAGAAGCGATGCAAATTCTGGTTGAGGGTGTGGATGATAACCCAGATTTTGCCCATGCCGTGTGTCAGGCATTAGGACAACTGAATCCTGCGATCGCCCACCGTTGTCGTCCTGTCGCCTCTCTACAGCGGGCACATGTCACTGAAGTAGAACGCTATCTCAACGGCATCGAACCCCTCTGGAGCGCGGATGATCAGACTCAGATCCTGGCTGAAATTGCCAAATCAGGGCAGAAGGTCGATCACTTAGATCGGGCTCTTGCCTTTCAAGAGGTTAAAGTCATCACGATCAAAGCAGGGGACGTTCTGATTGAAAACGGTTCTGCTGCCAGTTTCATCTACATTCCCATGACCCAAGGCTTGAAAATCTTTCCAGAGGGCGGCTATGCGATTGCACCTGCCCCGCCATGGATGCCCATTGGCGATACTGCTGCGATTAAGGGATCGGTACGCAATGCCCGCGTCATTGCAGAGGCTACGGCCGACTTATTGATGATACCGAAGCAGGTCTATTTGCAATATTGGTACAACCCATACACACTTAACGAGTTTGTACGCCTGTTTGACAAGGGGGATGGCTCGACGCTACAGCGCCGCTATCGCTTGATGCCGATCGCAGTTCAGAAGAAGCAAATGAACAAACATCGTCGACCACGCTATGTGCCACTGAGCTTGCAACTGAGTACCCTGTTTCAAAAGCCAGAACAGGTAAAACTTTTTGCGATCTTCCTGGAAAAACTTGACCTACCCAAAGGGCATTGTTTATTTCAACAAGGGGAGTCAGTCGATGCGTTTTATTTTGTTGAAATGGGACAGATTAATCTGCTGGTTGAACAGTATGGGGGACAGGTGAAAGCCATTCAAACGTGTGGAGCAGGCGAATTATTAGGAGACGTTGATTTTTACACGCAAACGGTTTATCCAACAACGGCTGTTGCGACTCAAAATAGTCAAGTTTATCGGCTGACTCGCACAGCGCTCCAACAAATGCAGCAGGACTATCCTCAAGTGGCGATCGCCTTTAACGAAATGGTGCTCACTCGCATTGCTAACCGCTTAGCCGCCTTTAACAATAGGCAACGTGATGCCATAGACAAGGTGATGCCATAACGCCTGCTTGGGCGATCGTTATTCAGCTTAAGCTCTGCACAAGACCTTCGCTTACGTTTCATTGATCATTAAACCGAGGACAGTGACCATGACCAAAATCGTATCCGTTCACTCGTATCGTGGCGGTACTGGCAAGTCCAATATCACAGCAAACTTAGCCACCAGCATGGCACTCCAGGGGAAACGGGTCGGCATTGTCGATACAGATATTCAATCTCCTGGTATCAATATTCTCTTTGGGTTAGGAGAAACGGCAATCAAGCACACGTTAAATGACTATCTTTGGGGCAACTGTGCAATCAAAGAGGCCGCGTACGATGTCAGCCACATTTTTGACGGTAAAACGGGTGCTGGTAGCATCTACTTGCTACCCTCCAGCATGAAGAGTGACGCGATCGCGAGGGTGCTGAGTGAAGGCTACGATGTCGAGCTATTGCAAACGGGTTTTTATGATATTGCCGAACAATTAGAGTTGGACTATCTCTTTGTCGATACCCATCCCGGCATCAACGAAGAAACCCTCCTGTCCGTTGGCATCTCAAACATCCTGGTACTCATTCTGCGTCCCGATCAACAGGACTATCTGGGCACGGCTGTCGTCTTAGAAATTGCCGACAATCTCGATGTGCCGCATACGCTGCTCGTCATCAACAAAATTCTGCCTGAGTTTGAGCCCGATCTGTTGAAAAAGAAAGCGGAGGATGCTTACCAGCGATCGGTTGCAGGGCTAATTCCTTTGGCTACTGAAATGATGCGTCTGGGAAGTCAGGGAATTTTCTGCTTACAGTACCCCGATCACCCTGCTTCACAGGAGTTTCAGCACATTGCCAATCAGATTGAATCTCGCTCAACCAGTGAAACAACCAAACAGTGAGACAACGAGTGTAACCACTTCCATCTGTTCATGGGTTGGTAACGCTGCAACCCGATCGCTAACGGTCGATCGAGATGTTGAGCCTGCTACTTCTTGCATTAGTCTGAATCGCGGATTATGACTGTAAAGACATTCTGGTTGCCATCTCTTTGATAGCTACATTCATCAACATAGCTCCGAATCAAATGAATCCCTAACCCACCTTCTTGAGCTTCTTCTAAACTGCTGGGCAAAACCACCGCAGGATATTCCAGTGGATTGAAAGGCTTGCCATCATCCTTCATTTCAATACTGGCAGTATTTCCCAAGTATCGGAGCACTATCGTAATCTCGTGTTCAGCCACGTCCTCATACGCATAGTTAATGATGTTGGTTACGGCTTCGATTAACGTAATTTCCAGCCGAAAAGCCCCTCTTGAAGACAACTGAAAGCGGCTGGAAAGCCTGCTGATCCAATCGCTCAGTGTTTCCAATTCGTCAAGCCTGTTCTTCAGTGTCAGCGTATGGCATTCAGGCTCAAGATTCTGAGCGATCGCAGTGGATGAATCCATCAACAGGCTCCAAACTACTCGGCAACTACAGCTTTGAGTGCTTCACAAGCTTCATTAAAATCATCGTACATTGGAATCAGTTGCTCAAAGCCTGCGGTAGTCAAAGTCTCCCGCACCAAAGGCGTAGGATTAAACAAAACCAGCTTACTGCCTCGTCTGGTCAAGGCTCTGGCGTTGGATAGCAGCAACCGCATCCCGATGGAAGCGAGAAACTCCACATCAGTCATATCTACCAGCACAGGCGTTTTGCCGCTGCTAATAGCAAACGTAAATTGATTGTCGATTTCATTCGTTCCTGTTAAATCCAATCGTCCAACCAGCTTCACCTGTTTAATGCCACCCTCTAAGTCACTAATTTCAAATTGCATCGTGTCTCTCCTGAATAAAGTGAGGCTGTTAGTGAAGAAATTGCAAATTAAGGCTAATTCGGAATACTGCCCAAAACTTTATCAGTAAGTTTACACTGAACACTGCCTCTTAAGCATGTTGTAAAGATTACAAGCGATGCCTAAAATGAGCGGCAATCAGCACTGACTGCCCACGACCTTAAATGACTCTGATTCAACGTGAAATGATCGAAATTCGATTTGTCACAGATTCAGAATCACAAGCTGTAAAATCTTATAACTCTCACCACTGATTCCCATCCGTACGCTGAATGAATACGAATGGTTTAATCTGCTTCAGTGGTCTGGTATCGATCATCTTTTGCTCAGAGAATACACTGTCAAAGGCTGATCATCTGAACAATTAAGTTTTTTTACAGTTCTTGTCAGATTATTGTCATGAAAATTGAGGCCAAGATCGTCGGTTTGCTCTCAGTCGTTGCGTTGATGTCATTTGTCGTTGGCAAATACAATCCGTTTACAACCCTGGGGGATATCGTCGGTCTGGTCATCCTGACGGTTAGTGTGGCTCACCTCTTCTCACGCATCATCACAAAACCCTTACAAGCATTGACGGCACGGGCAAAGTTGCTTTCTCAGAATCAGGATTTGGCTGTATCTCAATGGACACCTTCTCAGGGACTTGCCACGATCGCGCAGCAACGACAGGACGAAATCGGTGAACTTGCCCGTGCCTTTCAACGGATGGAAGTCGATCTAGAACGCTCGATCAGCCATTTCAAACAAACGACGGCGACGAAGGAACGGCTGGAAAGCGAGTTGCAGATTGGTCGCGAGATTCAGATGAATATGTTGATGCTGGGTTCTTCAGCGTTTCCCAAGCATAAAGACCTGGAAATATATGCAGCCTTACAGCCTGCCCGCGAAGTAGGGGGCGATTTCTACGACTTCTACTTCAGGCGTGAGAATCTCTCTTATTTATTTGAAGAAAACCGCTTTTGTTTTTGTGTTGGCGATGCATCGGGGAAAGGGGTTCCTGCCGCACTCTTTATGGCCGTGATTAAAACGCTGATTAAGTCTCAAGCGTACATTGATCTGTCTCCAGCCAATATCTTGACCCATGTGAATGAAGTTACCAGTGCCGATAATCCTTCTTGCATGTTTGTCACGCTTTTCTTTGGTGTACTCAACCTGACAGATGGCGAACTCGTTTACACCAATGCTGGGCATAATCCTCCCTACATCCGACGGCGGGATGGTTCGGTGGAACAACTGAATCAGCGACATGGAGCGGCTTTAGGAGTCATAGAAGGTCTGGTTTACAAAGAAAACAAGACAACTCTAAAAACAGGCGATATCTTAATCACCTACACAGATGGTGTCACAGAAGCAATGGATGCTGAGCAGAATCTTTTTTCGGATGAACGTTTTTTAGATCTGCTCAAGACTGGTGACTATACGTCTGCGAAAGAAGTGATTAATCTCACAACCGAAGCCGTCAGTGTGTTTCAAGGAGAGGCAGAACAGGCCGATGACCTGACCATGTTGGCCCTTCAATTTTTGGGACAGCCCGCCGCCCAAAACGAATCACTGTCTCTCTCCATCAATAACGAAGCCTTATCGTCCTTACGAAAGCAGTGGCAATAGACCAAAAACAGTTTCTTTCATAGAAAAAATATGAAGTTTTCAGCGCCTCTTCTATCCAGGGGTTATCATGCAGGGGCTTTATAAGGCTTCCATAGAACGGACAGCTTTTTGCTCAGGGGAAGAAGGAGAGCGCAATGCAGATTAGCACTCGCACGGCTTACGATGTGCTGGTGGTTGATATGGAAGGCCGATTGGATTCAACCACGTCAGGTTACACCTACGACGAACTGGTGCGCATCACCAAGGGTGAGCAGAAGCACGTGCTGATCAACCTGGAAAAGCTAGCGTTTATTACCAGCGCAGGGTTGCGATCGTTGCTCGTCGCTGCCAAGTTGCTTCAGACGGCGGGTGGACAACTTCGGCTCTGCAATGCCAATGGTCCTGTTAAGCAGGTGCTAGAAACGTCTGGCTTCAACAGCCTGTTGAATCTTTACCCAACGGAGTCGGACGCAATCAAAGGCTTTTAAGTGGGCATAGAGCCCAATAGAACTCTATGCAGGTAGTTTGAGCAACACAGCCAAACGATAAAACTTAGAACGAGAATTCAATAAAACCGCATTCTGTAGGATGTGCTAGGCAGTAGCCATAACGCATCAGCTTCGGAAAACGATGCGCTGCATTGTGCTTCTTTGCTATGCCAGAACGGCTTTACATACCCTACCCAAGCTTTCGGAGTTGTTCGCTCTGTGCCTCCGTAATTCATCTTTATAGTAAATTCACACTAATCAGTGATTTACGTAGATATACTGGTGATGTTTAATGTGGAAGGTTTGAATAAAGCCTTTTGAGGGTAGAAAGCTTTTATTCAGGCATTAGAGGCTCTTTGAGACCACTGCTTCTCTGCGGAGAGGGAATCAAGTGGATTACCATTGCCGCCAAGGTTCATTGGCGCATGGGGTTTCTACCGTCAGCTAGTATGCCAATTTTTTAAATTAGACCGTCTAAAGAAAATTAAGACATCTGGAAGATGTTCGATCATTCAGACTGGTTGACTCAATTTTTACAGGGTGCCTTTCTCACTTTACAGGATGCATTTCATCGGAGTAATGTCTGACCATTTAAGCAAATCCCTTAAAGATAAAAATATAAAGAAGATAGATCTAGTGCTCACGGACGCTTCCGACTTTGTAATTCACAAAGTTTTTGGAGGGGAGGCGAACTCCTAAGCTTGTAGTGAGCAACATCCAATCAAATGTTCAGAAATAGGGTTGCTTCACCATCCTTGTAGGGTTTTGAACCCAGGGTATATTTTTGCTGCTTACTCCTGAGAAAACGTTGTAGGAAAATCATCAATGGCATCCAGAACTTTCAGCATCGGCTCCGGTATTGTCATCACTCTAACTGATGTGGTGGGAGGAGTTCAGATTGATATAGCCACCGTCTCCTCCAGTGCTGGTAAAGATATTACGGCTGTGTTCTTTGATCTTGCTGACGACAGCAACCTCAGTAGCTATATCATTGCTCCCGCTGTTCTTCCGCTCACCCCTGCGACTCCTCCTCCTCCTTCTGAAGTCACTGCCTCTCAATTCTTGAAAGATGGCGTTAGCTCGATCGGGGGCGTTAACCTCAATCCTGCAGGCAATTTTGATGTGGGAGTTGCGATCGCGGATACGGGTTCAGGTTTCATTGGCGCGACATCGTTTGTGGTCTTAGGCACAGGGCTTAACCTGGAAGACTTCAATAACCAACGGTTTGGAGTACGCCTGAGTGGCACTCAAAGTGGAAGTAAGATCATAGGAAACATCGGTGATACCATTGCTCCGAATGCACCGACGATCGGCTTAGTTGCAGGCGATAACATTGTCAATAGCATCGAAAAGACCGCTGGAGTCACGGTTTCCGGTACTGCAGAAGCAAACAGCACTATCAACATCACCTGGGGGAGCATCACTCTTACCACCACCACCACTGCCAGTGGCACTTGGAGCCGTAACTTCACTAGTGCTCAGATTCCAGGGGATGGCAGCACTACGATTAGAGTGACCGCGACCGATGCCGGAGGCAATACCAGCGCTCCTGCCACTCGTGCTGTGTCTATTGACACTGTTGCACCGACCGTTACCGTCACAGACAACGTACCGGGGACCGCAAATCTTACCACCAGCAGCATCGACTACACCTATACCTTCAACGAATCCGTGACCGGTCTTGCCGCTAATGACTTCGCAGTTACTAACGGTACAGTCGGCACCATAACTGGTTCAGGTACAACCTGGACAGTTAATGTCATACCTACCGCTAATGTTGCCAGCGGCAATATTAGCTTAGTGTTGGCAAATGCAGCCGTTATTGATGCCGCAGGAAACCCTAATGTTACGGTTACAAGCAATGCTCAAGCCATTGACACCGTTGCGCCGACTGTCGTAATTACCTTGACAGACAGTGCCTTAACTTCCGGCGAAACTGCAACGGTTAATTTTACCTTTAGTGAAATACCTACTGGCTTTGATATTACCGATATCAGCGCTGAAAACGGAACAATTACGGCTCTCAACCAATCCTTATCAGACCCCAAAAGCTATACTGCCACCTTTAATCCAACAGTTAATGTCAATGACACCACTAATGTTATTAGGGTTGGCACAGGTTATACCGATGCAGCCGGAAATCCTGGGACAGCAGGAACTTCTCCTAACTATACCGTTAATACCCTCGCCTATAGCCCATTGACCTCGACGTTAGGGTATGTGAGCTACCGCCCTGGAACTCAGCAGGGTGATCCCAATTCCATTGTGATTCAGCCGATCGAAAATATAGCAGCTAACAACGGGGTAGATCAGGCTTTTGTCTTGCTAGAGGAAGGAAAATCATTTATTCAGACGATTACACTGACAAATGACACCACAAACAACACAGCTTCAGACCCTAACGCTGCATTTACATATACGACCACAAACAGTCCATTTGTTCAATTTAACTATCTTTGGTATGACGCCAATAACAATAACGTTTTAGACGGTAATGAGGTTGCGTATACTGGTCAAGCACTGGGTTTATATCGGAGCAGCTATGGTCTTAACCCAAGTCTTAACCCAGGTGAGTCTTTTCTTTTGAAAGCAAGATCGACGATCGTCAATCAAGACAATAGCCTGACCAAGCAGAATCTTTCCTTCCAACTTCAGGATAATCCCAATGATCCAAATGATTTGGGGAATGCGACTGCCAATACAACTCTATATTTGACTCAAGATGGTTTTAGTAAGCAATCAGGCTCAACGGAATTTTCCTTTGCTGCCTTTGCCCCAAGTACCCTAACCGTTACGGGCAATAGTGGTATTGCGGTAAATCCTCTTAATAATCCAAATGATCCTAATGATGATAGGGTTTACTCTCAATCTGCCACACTGCCCAGGGATGCTGGCACCTTAATCGAGGGGTCGGGCGGCCAAACACAGGGGCTACAGCACTTTTTTTGGTTAGATGATTTCAAAGCCGACGCGGATAACACCCTCTTAAGCTCTAAGGGTGGTACTAACAGTGACCCGATAACGCTGACAAATTTTCTACTGGTCTGGAACGTTCCTCCGGGCCTGGACTACACAGCGTTTGCAAATACTAACTCTAGTAATGGCTTTAACACTAGCCCTGGCACTACCAACAATGATGGAATTCCAAACAGTAGCGTCATTGAGCTATTTAGCAATGGTTACTTTAGTCAGGCTTATGCAGACACGACTATACAAAAGAACGGTCAGACGCTAACTGGTTCTTACCAGGGAACTAGAGGTAACCAGAGCATTACTCAAACAGCCGTGTCCGGCAGTATTGGACCATCCTCCCTCAATGAGGCGTTATTCCGAAACGGCTTTACTGGTACATTTAATCAATTTATTAACCAATTAGATTCTAGTAAAACATGGAAGATCAAAATTACAGACACGACAAACATCAGTGGCACCGCTTCTAATCCCCTCATTCTGTCTAATTACAGTTGGGCATTAAACCCTGATGTCGCAGTTGTTCAAATGCCGCCAGAGTTTTCGTCTTCTCTCGTTTACGTTTCGATGGGTAATGGCGGTGGCAACGTTGACCTTAGTAAGACAGGCTTCTTCCTCTCGAATGGGACACCGATCGGGGTGAATCTCAGCGGAGGAAACGGTCAGGATAGGATGAGAGGCACAAGTAGTGATGACACGCTGACAGGCGGTAATGCTAAGGATACCTTTGTTTTTGGTGTTAACTCCGGCACGGATACGATTACTGACTTTAAAACGTCAGGAGGCAGTGCTCAATTAGATTTGCTTGATCTAACAGAGCTAGGAATCAATCAAAATAATGTTCTGAACTTATTAGATTCAACAAGCAATGGCGGCAATGGTAACGGTATTATTAACGCTGGCGATCGGGGCGTAACGCTGGTGAGTAGTGGTTCAACCAGTAGTTTGAAACTTGACCTCTCCTATTTCTCCGACCTGAAAGCCGGTCTAAATCCGAGCCTTAACGGATCGCTTAACACCAACACGACGATTATTCTAAAAGGCGTATCTTCGCTGACGTCCTCCTTCTTTGTCTAGGTCGTTGTCGATTCGCTTGGCTTCTAAAAATGATATCAAGCGTTGAGGGAGAACCCTACTGGCATCTCCCTTTCTGGTTGGGTTGGCAAGATCCGCCGATTCAATGACTCCATTAGTAACAAATGATTGATTTCACGCACTGGCTGTAATACACTCTTGCCAATAAATTTAATTACAATAGCCATCACCAACGTGTGATGGCTTCGGAGTCAAGCAATGCCCAATCAGACTGCCCGTTGTTTCCTTCTCAGTGCTCTGGTAGCAGTTAGCACATACGGCAGTTTGGTCGGCACCCCTTCGTCGGTGCTGGCTCAGATCGTGCCCGATACAACGTTGGGGCGTGAGCGATCGATCTTGCGATCGAATATTCCGAGCGATCGGGGGCTGATCGATCGTATTGACGGAGGCGCACTTCGAGGCGGCAATCTGTTCCATAGCTTCTCTGATTTCAACGTCAGTACGGGGCAGCGGGTCTATTTTGCGAACCCTGCCAGTATTAGCAATATCATTAGCCGCATTATGGGTAGAAATCTTTCCAATATTGATGGCACGTTAGGGGTTTTAGGTGGAGCAAACCTGTTTCTGATTAATCCCAATGGCATTGTGTTTGGACCCAATGCCCAACTGGACATCAAAGGCTCCTTTGTGGCTAGTACGGCCAATCAGGTTCTTTTTCCCAATGGGTATGCCTTTGACGCTACCAATCCTGATGCACCACCACTATTGACAATGAATGCGCCGCTGGGTTTAGCCAGTTGGTTGCCCACTTCCGGCACGGTTACAAGTGCAGGTAATCTTTCAACCGGGCAAGATTTGACACTGGCTGGAAGGACTCTAAACCTGCAAGGTCAGTTGCATGGGGGACAAAATGTTAATCTAATTGCCACCAATACTTTGACGGCACGGGACAGTGCTACCGCGCCCTTTATCGCTTCAGCCGCCAAGCAACTGTTGGTGCAGGGGAACCAATCCATTGATCTTTCCGCTTTGAATCGTGCAGAGAGTGGGCTGTTCTCTGGCGGAGATATGGTGCTGCGATCGAACGGCTCTATTGTGGGAGACGCCCGTTTTACCGCAGGCGGTAACTTTCGAGCGGAACGGCTTGATGGCAGTCTGGGCAGTGTGATCAGCATTCAAGACCCTGTGTTTGAAACGGGTGGTGATTTTGCCATTGCTGATTATACGGGTGCTTCGCTGCAAATTCTGGCGGGTGGTAGTGTCTCTATCCCTGGTGCAATTACGATTACAGGAGCGGGCGGACCGTTTAATGACAGTACCATTGCGCTTTCAAATGGTACGATTCAGACGATCGTAGGAACCAACCAACCAACGGTTGATATCCGGGCAGGAACAACCCAGTTTTTTGGCGCGCCGCCAGCGGGAACCCCAACCAGCGCCAATATCACAATCGGCAGTATTGTTAATCCTGGCGGTTTGGTCTTGCTAACGAACCAGTATCAACCAAACGCTGCCTTATCGGGTGATATATCGGTAGGACCCATTAGCACAGCCTCTGGGGCTTTGGGCATCAACGGTGGTTCAGTGACTATCGACTCGCGTGGAAAGCTATCCCTAAACTCCATTGATGCCTCTAGCGGCAGTTACACATCCTTCTTCGATGTTTCCACCGCAGATCCCAATAGCAATGGAGGAGACATTACCCTCCTGGCTAAAGGTGATCTTTCTCTACCGTTTCCATCCTTTCTTGCTTCTGCGGGAGCCGTTGGTGGAAACATCACTTTAAATAGCGCCACCGCGATTGTCCAAGCAAATGCCCCCTTTGGTACAAGTGCGTTTGAACTGAGTTGGATTGATAGCTCAACACTCGGTCCAGGCCAGGGAGGCATTGTAAGGTTAGAGGCTCCATCCCTATCCATTGGCGGTAATGTGATTACTACAACTTATGGGGATGGAAAGGGTGGAGCGTTGGCTCTGAACGCCCAATCATTAGTTGCCAATCAGTCCTCTATTGGCACATTCACCTTCGGTTCTGGTAGCTCTGGCGATATTACGGTGGATGCTCGTGCGATCGCCCTCGGCACCTTTTCTACATTAGGCAGCGGTAACTTTAGCTCTTCGGGTGGCAGCGGGGGGAATGTGACGATCCGAACTGGGACGCTCTCGTCAACCGATGGATCCCAAGTGAGTGCATCGACTTTTGGCGTTGGCAATGGGGGCAATATCACCATAACGGCTCAAGAAATTTCCTTGTCTGGGTTTGCACCAGGGGAGTTAGCAGGTAATACGTTTAACCCTTCAGGAATTGCAACTACGACACAGCAAGGCGCTGAAGGCAATGGCGGCACCATCACGATTACAACCAGCAAATTGGTTTTAACAGGTGCAGCGGCTGTTTTTACCAGTTCTTATGGCACTGGGAATGCTGGCAATATTACGGTAAATGCCACTGATTCAATTCGCGTTGATGGAGCTGCGTTGGTCGATTTTGCTGTCCCTCCACTGCTGCCCGTGCAGCCAAGTGCCATTCAAAGTGAACTCTATACAGGGGCAATTGGCAACGGTGGCAATATTACCATCAACACGCCAATACTTAACGTCACCAATGGTGGCACACTCACTGCCAGCACCTTTGGGCAGGGAGACGCAGGCTCAATCAATATCACCGCAACGAAAGCGGCAGTGTTTGATGGAGTCGCTGTGTTTCCAGGGCAGAACGATCGCATTAGCCGAGCAGCCGTCCTGACAGCAGAAAATGCAACGGGAAATGGCGGTGCCTTAACCATCACAACACCTTCTTTGACCTTAAAGAAGGGAGCGCAGCTGACTGCTGAAACGGACGGTACTGGAGCGGCTGGAAACATCCGGTTAAACGTTCAGAACACCCTATTGATAGATGGTTCCGACACAGGAGTAATTGCAAGCACGGCTGCTGGCTCAACGGGAAATGGTGGCAGCATTTTTGTTGATCCAGAGCTCGTGAAAATTCGCAATGGCGCTCGGATAGCTGTCGACAGTCAAGGTACTGGGACTGCCGGAAATATCTTCCTGCAAGCTGGATCGTTAGTGCTGGACAACAGAGGGTTAATTTCAGCCGAAACGGTTAGCAATACAGGGGGAAACATTACATTGCAGGTGCGAGATGTCATCGCCATGCGGCGCAACAGCCGGATTTCAACCAGTGCTGGCACGGCTGGAGCCGGAGGCGATGGCGGGAATATCACCATCAATACCCAATTTCTGGTCGCATCGCCCACCGAAAATAGCGATATCACCGCCAATGCCTTTACAGGTAGAGGTGGCAGGGTCGATATCACCGCCAAAGGAATTTTTGGCTTTCTCGTGCTCAGCCGCTCTGAGTTGGAAGCTGCTTTAGGCACCAGTGATCCGAGCTTGCTCAATCCAGCCTTCTTACCCACCAGCGATATTACAGCCATTTCTCAAGTCAACCCTAACCTGAATGGAGAAGTCATCATTCAATCGCCCGACCCTGACCCCAGTCGGGGTGCGTTGCCTCTGCCACCGGACGTTGTAGATGCCTCACGGCTGATCGCCCAGGATTGTTCAGCCGGAAGCACGATCGCCCGTACCCTGGGTAGCCTCACTGTGACTGGGCAAGGAGGCTTACCGCCTAGTCCAACCGATCAACTGCGAGGTGATTCCCTGTTAATTGGATGGGACACGCCAGGAAAACCAGCCAGTAAGGCTCAAGCGCCTGTCGAGGTGCAGCAGGCACGATCGCCCGTGCAGCTTGTGGAAGTGCAAACCCTTGAGAAACGTCCTGATGGACGAGTTGTTCTGGTCGCCCACGCCCCAGCAGCATCGAATCAGGAGTTTTGGAACCGACCAGTGAGTTGTCAGAATCATGGGTTTTAATTCAGCTCTAGTGCTCTGGTGAGCCGTTTCTTTTGACACTTCAAATTGATAGCTGATTGTTAACCTACGTGGAATCAAAGATTAAACAATGCCCCAAAAGACTATACGGTATTTCCTTCTGAGTGCCTTAGTCGCAGGTAGCGCATTCAATCATTCAAGGGGCTTTTCCTTACCGGCAGCGGCTCAGATCGTACCCGACTCATCGTTGGGGAAGGAGCGATCGCTCGTGCAACCAAATGTCACTAGCGATCGCGGTCTGATCGATCGCATTGATGCGGGCGCACTACGTGGCAGCAACCTATTCCATAGTTTTTCTGACTTTAATGTCTATCCAGGGCAACGGGTTTACTTTGCGAATCCTACTAACATTAGCAACATCATTAGCCGCATCACAGGCAGAAATCTTTCCAATATTGATGGCACCTTGGGTGTCCTGGGTGGGGCTAACTTATATCTGATTAATCCGAATGGCATTATCTTTGGTCCGAATGCCCAATTGGATATTCGCGGCTCTTTTGTTGCGACTACCACTAACCAGATTCGTTTTCCCAATGGCTATGCCTTTGATGCCACTAATCCCGACTCACCGCCCCTACTGACGGTGAATGCACCACTGGGTTTAACCACTTGGTTGCCTGCGGTTGGCACGATTACGAGTTCGGGCAACCTTTCCACTGGACAAAGCCTTACTTTATTGGGCAATAAGGTGACTATCACGGGCACGCTGGCGGTTCCCGGTGGAACAGTGCAAGTGTTAGGAAACCGCGTTGCCCTCCTTGACTATGCCCGTGTAGATGTTTCTAGCCCAACAGGAGGAGGCAATGTTTTCTTCGGTGGCAACTATAAAGGGCAGGGAACTTTGCCCAATGCTCTGCAAACGTATGTTGCCCCCACAGCTACAATTCATGCCGATGCCACAAGCAATGGTAATGGCGGTCACGTGGTTGTCTGGGCTAATGGCTCCACACGCTTCTATGGCACCATTAGTGCTCGTGGGGGTGCTCTGTCAGGGAATGGTGGCGCTGTCGAAGTCAGTAGCGCGAACAGTCTCACCCTCAATGGGGTCGTAGATACAACTGCACTGACCGGCAGTACGGGCACTTTGTTGCTTGACCCTACTAACATTACAGTCGTGACAGGCAACGTCCCAAATCCACCGAATGCAGCAGATGGGCTGTGGGCTGCAGCCGAAGACTCTGGTAATCAGACCATTGGAGCTAATGCGATCGCAACGCTACTTCAAACCAATGCGTTGACCCTAGAAGCGACAGACACAATCGATTTCACACCAAACGCCGATGTGATTTTTAGCAGCAACAATGCGTTAACGCTACATGCTCGTACTATTAACTTTACAGATGTAACCTTGGCACAATTAGGTGCGGGTAATATCATCCTGGATACAACCCAGAACCGAGGCACCCCAGCACAAACAACTCAAGGTACCGCAGTTTTTGCGAACGATAGCTACATTGGTACGGTTATTGTGGGCACGGTTCCCCAGTCAGGGAGTGTTCAGGTTACAACTGGTTCTCTGACAGAGATCAATGGAGCGGAATTTGGTGCCAACACCTTTGGCTCGGGAAATGCAGGGAGTGTAAAGTTGATAGTGAGCGATGCCATCAACTTTGACGGTGCAGGTCAGATTCCTAATGGACTTGCCTCTGTGCTCGGCATCACTGACCCCACCGAGTTTGGTATTAGTCAGCTTCTCAGTGGTGTATCCTCTGTGGTCGCTCCAAGCGCAACGGGTAATGGCGGCAACATTGAAATCACTGCAGGCTCACTGACACTTACCCGTGGTGCAACATTAACTGCCGGTACTTTTGGAACGGGAAATGCAGGAAATGTGAAGTTGACCGTGAACGGTGCCGCCAGCTTTGATGGCACCCCTCCAGATGGTCAGGGGTCTACTGGAGTATTCAGCGTGGTTTACCCAGGTGCTAAGGGAGATGGCGGCAGCATCGAACTAACAGCAGGCTCGCTTACCGTCACCAATGGTGCGGAATTAAGTGCCGCTAGTAATGGCTCACTTACGTTGACCAATGGTAAGTCATCAAGTGACGCTGCTGCTGGAATTGGGAATGCAGGAAGTGTAAAGTTGACGGTAAGCGGTGCCGCTAGGTTTGATGGCATCTCTCCAGATGGTCAGTTTCCCAGTGGAGCTTTTAGTACGGTTCAAGAAGGTGCCCAGGGGAATGGCGGCAATGTTGAAGTTACTGCAAGTGTACTGACTCTGACCGATCGTGCACAATTAAGTGCCAGTACTTTAGGACTGGGAGATGCAGGAAGTGTTGTAGTCAAAGCCAACTCCTTCAAAGCGTCCGCTGGTGGTCGGGTGTTAACGGAAACATTTGCTGCTGGCAAAGCGGGCAATATTGTGATTAATGCACTTGATAGCATAACCCTCTCTGGTCAAAGCACAGGTATTTTTGCCAACACTGCGCCTGGCTCAACGGGTAATGGTGGCAGTATCCAGATTGATCCGTCGCGGGTATTGATTCAAGACGGGGCATCAATCTCGGTTAACAGCCAGGGCAGTGGTGCAGGGGGCAATATTTTTTTTCAAGCAGGTAGATTGGAGTTGCGCGATCGGGGTTCAATTACTGCTGAGACCGTCAGTACACGGGGCGGCAACATTACCCTCAATCCGCAAGACTTATTACTGCTGCAACGCAACAGTCGCATCTCAACCAGTGCTGGAACGGTTGGAGTGGGGGCAGATGGCGGCAACATCACGATTAGCACTCGCTTTCTGATTGCCTCACCCACTGAAAATAGTGATATCACTGCGAATGCCTTTACCGGACAGGGAGGTAGCATCAACATTATGGCAAATGCCATCTTTGGCTTTCGCGTCCTAAGCCGCGCTGCTCTGGAATCAGCTTTAGGGACGAGCGATCCTAATCAATTGAATCCAGCTTTACTCCCAACTAGCGATATTACGGCCATTTCCCAGGTCAACCCGAACTTAAATGGAGTGGTGACAATTCAAGCGCCGGATGTCGATCCTAGTCGAGGAACTATTGCCCTACCAAGTGAGATCGTCGATCCCACGCGCCTAATTGCCCAGGATTGTTCGGTAGGAGGGGCGATCGCCCGTACTTTGGGTAGTCTCACCGTGACTGGTCAAGGAGGCTTACCGCCCAGCCCAACGGATCAACTGCGAGGTGATTCCCTGTTGATTGGGTGGGAAACGCCAGGGAAACCAGCCAGCCAAGCTCAATCGTCTGTCGAGGCGCAGCAGTCTCGATCGCCCGTGCAGCTTATGGAAGTGCAAACCCTTGAAAAACGTCCTGATGGACGAGTTGTTCTGGTTGCTCACACCCCAGCGGCATCGAATCAAGAGTTTTGGAACCGCCCTGCGACCTGCCCCACCTTACCGGCTAATCGTTAAATAAAAACGCAAAAGAGGAAAACAGACTAATTAGTATCTAGAATAACAATTTGACGTCCCTTCTCCACTTTTACTGATAATCGTATACACATGGGTGTTGCTGGTTTAAGCGATCATGACTAATCGAGATCCTTGACTTCTTCACAAAGCTAAAGAGCTAAATTCGTTGCCTTCGTGCCCTTTATCTATATCTTTTTGTTAATTCAACAAAAGCCTCTGAGTTGGCTTTAAGTTGATTCTTTTATACCTGTGAGATGAATGCCTGATAGTCAAAAGCGCTGTTGGACGCTAAAGCAATGGACGTTTCACAAGACAAGTCTCTTCTGTCTACTAAGTCTTTGCGGGCCCTTTTGGATCATCCAATCGTCGTTCTGTAAGCCAGTGCAGGCTAGCGTACTTAGTGATTCGGCTCCACTACAGCCTCAAGGCGATCGGCCGTCTGACCGTGGGGTGAAAATTGCGCAGGCGTTTCAACGTCCTGCACCAAAACCGTTACCGGAACTGAAACCGCAGCCGCAACTGCCCCCAGCCGATGATTTATTGAAACCCTCAACCCCCCAAACGCCGTCAGAGATTGCACCGGGGGATGATTCTGTGACGATCGTCGTCAAGCAATTTAAGGTGGTGGGCAATACCGTCTTTAGTGAAAAGCAACTGGCAACAGTTCTCGAACCATTTACAAACCGACCGCTGACCCTGACCGAACTCCTTCAGGTGCGTTCTGCCGTCACCAAGCTCTACCACGATGCGGGTTATGTCACGTCTGGAGCCTACATTCCACCGCAAGACCCTCAAAATGACACCATCACCATTCAGGTGATTGAAGGTCGAGTGGAAACCATCAATGTTAAAGGAAACCATCGCCTCCGTTCTCGTTATGTTCAAAGTCGGTTAGAACTGGCAACCAAGCCACCCCTAAACATCAATCAACTGGTTGACAAGTTGCGCTTGTTGCAGCTCAATCCCTTGATCAAAAATGTTTCAGCGGAATTATCGGCAGGTGTGCAGCCAGGCACCAGCATTTTGAACGTGACGATCGCCGAAGCCAATACCTTCAGCGTTGACCTGGCAACGGACAACAATCGCACGCCAACGGTTGGCTCCTGGCAACGCCTGGTCACCCTTAGAGAAGCCAACTTGCTGGGGTTAGGCGATGGATTGACGATCGGCTATATCAACACCAGCGGGAGCAATGAAGTCGATGCCAGTTACTCCCTGCCGCTCAATCCGCGTGATGGCACGCTCAACTTCAACTATCAGTTTGTCACCAGCCGCGTTGTTGAAGATCCGTTTGAGGTGTTGGACATTCACTCCAACAGTCAGTATTACGACTTGTCTTATCGGCAACCTATCATCAAAACCCCCACAGAGGAACTGGCGCTCAGCCTGACGGGTTCCTATCAGCAAAGCCGCACTGAGTTTTTGAAAGATCTGTTGGGAGAAGCCATTCCATTTCCCTCCTTTGGTGCCGATGAGAATGGGCGTATTCGGGTAGCAGCGGTACGCTTTGGGCAAGAGTGGACGAAGCGGGGCAAACAAGAGGTCTTTTCGTTGCGATCGCTGTTCAATGTTGGCTTCCTGGCATCGGATGCGTTGCCTCTGGCTAATAATGCACCGGATGACACCTTTTTTTCATGGCAGGGACAATTTCAGTGGGTGCGTTTGTTAGCACCAGATACGTTGTTTCTGTTTCGCTCCCAGGCCCAATTTACGGGAAATACTCTGACCTCGTTGGAGCAGTCCAGTTTGGGCGGTTGGCAAACCGTGCGGGGCTATCGTCAAGATCAGTTGTTTACCGATAATGGCTTTCAAGCCAGTGCAGAAGTGCGATTGCCACTCTACCGCAACCGTAACTTGAATGGATTATTACAGGGGCTTGCCTTTTTCGATGTGGGCACGGGCTGGAACACTCAACTCCCCGATCCTGATTCAAATGTCTTAGCAGGCATTGGCATTGGTCTGCTCTGGCAAATGGGCGATCGCTTCACCGCTCGTCTCGACTGGGGCATTCCCTTGATCGATGCACAGTTTGAAAAGAAGACGTTGCAAGAACACGGGCTTTACTTTTCCATCCGGTACACTGCTTTTTAAGCCACTCCTGTAGGTGATGAGCGATCATGCGTAAACTGACGGTTTTCATTCGGTTTTCAGCCATCTTTCAACGATGGAGCCGATCCCTGATCCTGGTAGTTCTGGGCTTTAGCGTCTGCCTGCTGGCAAACGTACTGATACCGAAGGTCAGCGTCGCCACACAACCCTCTTCTGAAACGGCTCCCCAACTGGCAGACAACTCCATTGAGCAGGGGCAACGCCTGTACGAAGCCGGACAGTATGCAGCAGCGGCAACCGTCTTAGAGCAGGTGGTTAAAAAAGCGCAGTCAGAAGGAACGGTGTCGATCGAGGTCGTTGCACTGCGGAACCTGGCGCTTGTTTATCAACAGTTGGGACAATGGAAACAGGCAACGCAGGCGATCGCCACCAGCTTCAATCTCATTGATCGGTTGGCTCAGAAAGAACGCTTGGCAATGCAGGCATCCGTGCTGGATGTGCAGGGCCGCTTGCAGCTAGAGCAGGGACAAGCCAGAGACGCGATCGCCACCTGGGAAAAGGCAGGCAAACTTTACCAACAATTGGGTGACAACGAGAAAGCCATCCGTAATCAAATTAACCAGGCTCAGGCACTTCAGCGGTTGGGCTTTTACCGACGCTCGATCGACATCCTGGCACCCATTGTGCAAACGCTCGAAAAACAACCCGATTCACTCACAAAAGCGGTCAGTTTGCGCAGCCTGGGCGATGCTCAACAGTTTGTGGGCGATCTGGATCAAGCCCGTAAAAGTTTAGAAGTCAGTCTAGACATTGCCAAACGCTTGCAAGCAACGGATGCTATCAACAATGCTGAACTGAGCCTGGGAAACACCTTACGGGCTCAGGGAAACACCGACGCCGCGCTGGATGCTTACAAACAGGTAGAAACGGCATTACCAGCTTCAACGACAACGGTTCAGGCTCAGCTTAACCAACTCAGTTTGTTCGTTGCAACCCAGCAAACGCAAGCCGCACGATCGCTCTGGCAACCCATCAAAACGACACTCGATGCCTTGCCACTGAATCATCAAACGGTCTTTGCCCGCATCAATCTGGCACAGACATTGATTCAACTCAATGGGCAGATTCAACTCAAAGGGCAACAAAATCCCACTCCGCAAGACATCGCCCAAATTCTGTCAGTTGCCATTCAACAAGCGCGCAGCTTGCAGGATCAACGTGCAGAAGCCTACGCGATCGGCACCCTGGGTACCTTGTACGAACGCACTGGGCAATTAAGCGATGCACAAAAACTGAGTCAGCAGGCATTGTTGCTGGCTCAAACGAATAATGCCAATGACATTACCTATCGCTGGCACTGGCAGCTAGGACGGCTCTACAAAGCGCGAGGCGATGCCGATCCCAATTCGGATTACTACAATAAAGCGATCGCCGCCTACGCGGAAGCCATCAAAACCCTGCAAACCCTCCGCGCCGATTTGGTAGCCGTGAATGCGCAAGCCCAGGTCTCGTTTCAGGAAAGTGTGGAGCCCATCCATCGCGAATTTGTGGGTCTGCTGCTCGATCCCAAACGCGGTGAAGTGAAATCGAAAGACTTGGAAGATGCGCGGAATGTGATTGAGTCACTTCAACTTGCCGAACTGGATAACTTCTTTCGGGAAGCCTGCTTACGAGCCATTCCAACAGCGGTGGATCAGGTAGATCAGAAGGCAGCGGTGATTTATCCCATTATTTTGGGCGATCGCTTAGAAGTCATTGTCAGCCTGCCGCAACAGCCATTACGCCACTACTCAAGTCCAGTCAACCGAGCGGCACTTGAAGCGTTAGTCAGTCGGCTTCGCCAATTGCTCGTACTACGGGTTGGCAACGGCTATCTAGCAGACATGCAGCAGCTTTATGACTGGATTCTTGGCCCTGTAGCAGCCGATCTGGCCACGAGCCAAGCTAAAACGATCGTCTTTGTTCTGGATGGTCCTCTACGCAACTTGCCGATGGCAGCGCTCCACGATGGCAAGCAATTCTTGATTGAACAATACAGCGTCGCACTCACTCCCGGCTTGCAGCTTCTCAATCCTCGCCCTCTGCAAGAACGCGGCCTGAACGTCCTTACCGCTGGACTGAGCGAATCCCGCCAGGGATTTTCTGCCCTTCCCAATGTGTTGTCTGAAGTGAATGAAATTCAATCGACGGCTCCTGGCACCGTGCTGTTGAACAAAGACTTTACAGAAGCTGCCTTTAAGCAAGCGCTCAGCAACCAAACTGCGCCGATCGTCCATCTCGCCACTCATGGCAAATTCAGTTCTAAGAAGGACGAAACCTACGTCTTAACCTGGGATCAACGGTTAGGCATCACAACTTTAAATGATTTACTGCAAATATCCGAGTTAAATCAAGCCGGCCCAATTGAACTGCTGGTCTTAAGTGCCTGTGAAACCGCAACGGGTGATAAACAAGCCGCTTTGGGTATGGCAGGCATGGCCGTTCGGGCAGGGGCACGCAGCACGATCGCGTCTCTCTGGCAAATTAATGACGAAGCCACGGCCATTCTCATGAACCGTTTTTATGAGGAACTGGCCAAAGGTAAAACCACTAAAGCAGACGCTCTACGTCAGGCCCAACTCGCTGTTTTGCGAGAACCGCGCTTCCGGCAACATCCTTACTTCTGGTCACCCTATGTATTGATTGGAAATTGGCTGTGAGGCGTGAAGAATCAGTGTATTTTTAGACTGAGAGCCTTTCTCATTCCTGCCTCCCGTCGGCTGACGCTCTGGGAAGCCTGGCTCCTGAATTCCGCTGCCTATCTGCCCAATGCTTACCTTCAATCCATCAAAATCAACGCTTTCATTGCAGCAGGCTCGTCAGTTCTTGTTCTCGATCGACCAGTCGTGCCGCCAGCAACATGACAATGAACTTGTGAAAACTCGCAGCTAGTAGCGGCTCCTGGGTTTCAATTAAAGCAAACGCCTCTGTTGAGAGAAAGTAAAGAGAACTGGGTTGATCGGCAATGACCGATGCGGTACGAGGAGCCTGTTGGTATAGACCCATTTCCCCGATCGTATTCACGCCAAGATACGAACAAATGCGTCGGCTTTTACCGTTTGAAGGCTCCAACATCACACTCAAACGTCCAAACTCCAGAAAGTACAGACCATCAAACGGGTCGCCTTGCCGAAAAAGATAGCTACCAGCCTCTAATTTAATTGGCTTCAGATAGCTCATGAGTTGAGAAACCAGATCAGCGTTTGGGAAAGCCGTTTTCAGCAGTAGCGCCAGAGGCACAAAACGAGAACGGCGCAGTTTACTCGTTTCCAAAAGCTGATTTTCACACCACTCAAGCCCCTGATCCAAATCGTCAAACAAGCAACAAACATGATCATCAGGTTCAATCAACCTACCCAGCTGTAACTGGTGTTGCATACTGGCTTGCAGTTCGGTAAAAACCAGCATTACATGGGCTTTCAGAGCTAGTTGCTTCATCTTAATGAAGCTGAGCATGACCGATGAGTCCAGTCCAGTGACCAGCCGAAAATCAAAAATAACGAACTTTAGATCTGACAGTTCAGGCTTTTCTAAGCGGTGGCGGACGTCATCTAACAGCGCATGAGCAGTGCCAAAAAAGATAAACCCCTGAAGCACCAGGACATAAATGCAGTCTCCCTTCTGCTGCAGGAGCTTTTGTTGGGGAAACGATCGCCGAACATTGCTGCGATAGGTAGCGCCAGAGAGCGTGTATTTAATAACAGGCGTACGCCCATAATTGAAAATGAACAAAAAACAGGCAATCAGAATCCCGGCCCCTACTCCTGGTAAAAAGCCCCCAGTGGCGATGATGACGAGAATGAGCAGAATCAAGGCATAGTCTACAGGGGGAAATTGAAACCAGGCTTGATAGCCCCAACGAAACATCAGCCCCAAACCAATGTAAAGCAGCACTCCTCCCAGAATCGGTTTTGGCAGGAATGCCAGAAATGAGGAGCCAAACAGGAGCACCCCGGCACACATGCCCCCAGAAATCATCCCGGAAAAACGACGATCGCCCCCGGCTCGATGATTTAGTAGGCTCCGGTTGATGGAAAGGTAGCCCACCATCCCGCCACACAGCCCTGCGACCAGATTAGCAATGCCATTTGCCCGTAACTCCCGGTTTAGATCCACAGTTTGAGACGTCGCTAACTCCAAGCCAGTGGCGTTCAGCAGAATGGAGATCACAACAATAAGCATCATGGTGATCATGGTGCCGCTTTCGTGAAGGACGACGAGCCAATCCACTTGAGCGAAGGTCGAGAACCGCCAAAAGGACCAGAGTGCTTGAGCTGAAAACGGCTCAAAAAACCATCCACTTGGATCAAGCTTGGCTAGAAAGCGATCGCTGAGCCACCACACCCCATCAAAGCCGATCATTCCTCCAATCAACAGACCCGGCAAGACAAAAAAGTGTTTATAGCGACTCAGGGCAAAGCAGAGCACCAACGCAAACAGCAGCCCGATCGCCCAGTGAGGCAACAGCGACGACTGCATCAGTAGGGGCAACTCTGCAAAATCAAGGGGAACCCCAATCATGACCTTGAATGAACTGCGCACAATGAGCCAGCCCGTACCCGCCAAGAAGCCGCCAATGACAGGATAGGGAATGAATCTTGCCCATTGCCCCAACCGGAACCAGCCCAGCACAAACAGGAATACGCCCGTCAGCATAGTGCTGAGCGCAATCGTCAGCCACACGGTGGGGTAGAGATGCTCTGCAGCCCTTGGAAACTGAAGAGAAGAGCCGATCGCGCTCGCCATCAAGGCGAGCAGAATGACTGAATTCGACTCTGGTCCCGCTAAGGCAAACGGAAAGGCGCTACGCGAAGCAACGAGGATAGCGGCAACCGTTGCCCCTATTAAAGCAATGCCGAGCCCCTGCGGAAAAAAAGGAGCCAGGTTTCCAGAAAAGATGAGGGCAGCAAACGAGATGCTGTAAACGAGCGTTACCAGTCCTGCCGTTAAGCCAGCAAACAGATTCGGTAGAAGACCAGCATAACGGTGTGACCAATTTGAAGTCGAGAAAGCGGGCATGTCGTAAGTCAGCGACAAATCCCTTTCAGATTAATTGAGAACGGGATGCGTAGAAAGACTTGCTTGACACAGATAGGGGATGTCAAGCCACAATGCCTTGCCTCGATCGCGATTAGCCATCAGCCAAGAAAAGCGGGTGGCTAGCTACCAATTCAACCACGTATGGCTTTGCTGACCAGCCGACAGCGAATAAATCCTATATCGAATCTTGTCAGTATTAAAACAAGACTCCCAATCAACTCTGTTATGGCTGAGCTGGCTCAAGCTTAATCTCAACGGTTGGAGCATTGGCGATCGCACCCAGCCCCTGTTCATTGAGCAAGTCCTTCCATTCTTTGCTATAGCTCGCTGGATTCTTCTGCACTAAAGCAGCCGTATCGGCCAGCATGTCTTGCCAGATGCCGGCTGAACCGTAGATCGATAGTTTTTCCTGCACCGAAACTGTGTTGACGTGGTTCAGCTTTTGTTTCGTGGCTGGATCTAAACTCTTCACAAAATTCTCATCAACCCGTTGCACCACTCCGGTCACAACGATGTCTTCAGCTCGATTCTGGGCATTACAAACCACCATCAGCGCCCATAAGTAGTTCTTACCAGCCTTGAGACCTTCTCCCAAACCCTGCCGAGGCAGTGACATGCTGACCACGGAGGCTTTATATTTATATGCAGCATCGGGAGCATCCGCTTTCGGCATCGGCACCTGGCCTGTAAACACCTCTTTACTGCTATCCTCTTCAATCAACCGAAATTCAGCTCTCTGCGCATTGTTGGGAGGAATGTAGGCAAAGAACGTCGGAAACGCTTTGGTTGTCAGGCCTAGATTGCTTGAGGGCAACAGAGCGGTCAGACCATTGTTGTTAGTGGTGGAGGCACAGGTGTCGCTACGAGCAGCGCCAGCTTCTCGATTGCCGGGTGCGCCTGAGCGCGGTGGAGTAAACTTAGCCCCTGCAACAGCGGCATCGGTTGCAACTAGCACTGAGGTACCAAGAAGCAGGGTAGCGAGTGAAAACCCAAGAAGGGCGCGAGGGTGCTTGTTCATTCCGGATCTCCAGTAAGCGTCAGGTAGACATTCTAAGGGAAACGACTAGTATTACTGAATGCGATCGGTTTGCTTTAACACTAGTCCTATTTTAGGATCGCAGGGAAGGATACACCACTAGAAGCGTCTTTCCAGAAGACTTTAGAATCACAATGTTAGGTTAAAGTCTTGGATAAAAGTATAAAAAGATACGCTTGTTTATACGACCACGTGCTCTAGAATAACGGCTATTTAGTGAATCGCCGTGCTGACAAAGTAAAAATTCAAGATCTTATTCCCTGATCATCGAAAACTCTATCTTACCCCACCAGCGCTGTCATTACTCTTTCGCGTAAAGTCGCTTCCACGTTAGGAAAGTACGGCCAATTTAAACGGATTGGGAGGCTGCTGAATGTATGTAGAGAGAGAGTCACTCATCCAAGTACTGACCTTAACGACTAACCATGATGCAGGAAGAACCACCCAGGGAAGACCTTCTCTCAGAGCTTGAACAGCTTCGACAGGAAGTGAAGCATTTAAAGCGAGAACGAGCGGATATCAGTATGTTGCTATCCATCGTGATTGACCATTCCGATGAGAGAGCAGCTGGACATGTTGAAGATTTGTTTCAGTTGACCGCTGCGTATGAACGGTTTGTACCCCGTGAGTTTTTACAATTCCTTGGAAAGGAAAATATTGCGGATGTTTCTTTGGGAGACCAGGTGCAAAAAGAGATGACGATTTTGTTTGCTGACATTATCAATTTCACAACGATCTCAGAAAAGCTTACACCAGCAGAAAACTTTCGCTTTATTAATGCCTTTCTCAGCTATATGGAACCCTGTATTCGAACCAATCAAGGCTTTATTGATAAATATATTGGTGATGCAGTAATGGCATTGTTTAGCGGTAATGCTGATGATGCGGTCAAGGCAGGCATTGCGATGCTAAAGACCCTGAATGAATTTAATCAAACGATTAATCCTCCAATTAATATCGGCATTGGCATTAACACGGGCGTTTTAATGTTAGGCACGATCGGGGGCGAACATCGTATGGATGGTACCGTTATTAGTGATGCAGTTAATCTTGCCGCTCGCTTAGAAAAACTAACTCGAGAATATGGCATTATGCTGTTAATCAGCGACTACACCTTTTCACAATTACAAGACCCTTCCCAATACTGCATTCGCAAGATCGATCGGGTAAAAGTGAAAGGCAAATCAGAATTAGTCACTGTTTACGAAGTCTTTGATGCGGATCCTCCGGAGCTTCGTAATGGTAAACTTGCAACCGCAGAGATGCTGACAACAGCGCTTGCTCTTTATGAGGCGCGCAAATTTAGAGATGCGACAGAGCTATTCTTCAGTTGTATGCATCAAAATCCTGGAGACACCGTTGTCAAGAACTACCTAGAAAAATGTTACAATTCCAGACTGCAAATTCTTCAGGAGCTTTAGGGTGACGTCTGAGTCAATGCCGTTCGTTTTGAACTAGTGTTCCCCATGCCACTCCCCCTGCTTGAAAAAATCCCCACGCGCTTTTCATGGTTTGACTCTGTTAAAGCATCAATCGCAAAGGTGGGCGTGCCTGTTCTCGGTACGAGTCTAGCGCTCACTGGCTTGCTGCTCGGCATTCGTCATTTAGGGTTTCTGCAAGGGGCTGAGCTGGCAGCCTATGATCGCTTCACGCAATCCCAGCCCGATCAGGGAAAAGACGATCGGCTGCTGGTCGTTGGCATTGACGAAATCGATCTGCAAACGCTGCAAGAGTGGCCCGTTAGCGATCGTACCCTGGCAAATGTCATTAAAAAGCTAGAAGCCGCTCAGCCAAGAGCTATCGGCATCGACGTGTTTCGCGATATTCCAACAGAGCCGGGACGGGCAGAACTCCTGAAGCAACTGCGCCAAAACAAGCAGGTTGTCATTGTCTGTAAAGCAAATTCAGAGCGGGAATTTGGGGCTGCTCCTCCCCCTGGCGTTCCCTTGGAGCAAGTGGGCACAGCCGATCTGGTCATTGACCCAGGCGGTATTTTGCGGCGGTCTCTGCTATGGCTAAACCCTCCGGCTCATTCCGGTCTTGTAATCAAAAAGCACCTTTGTAATGACCCAGAGAATACGCTGTTTTCCTTCAGCTTTAACCTGGTGCAGATGTATTTGCAAAAGCTGAAGATTGAACCTGAAGTGACACCCACGGGAGAGCTAAAACTAGGATCAACCATTTTGCCTCAGTTTCAAGCAGACATGGGTGGCTATCGGAAGGCCGATGCTGGCGGCTATCAGCTGATGCTGCGCTATCGTGCTCACGATACGCCTGCGGCTCAAGTGAGATTAACGGATGTTCTGAATGGGAAAGTCTCTCCTGATCTAATTCGCGATCGCATTGTGCTGGTTGGTTACACGACCCCGCTAGCAAAGGATGATTTCTACACCCCGTACAGTGCGAGTAAGCGTGATCTTCAAAAAATGCCGGGAGTGATTGTTCACGCTCAATCCATTAGCCAAATTTTGGGAGCGGTGCTCGATCGGCAACCCTTGATTTGGGTCTGGTCACTTCCTACCGAAGTGCTTTGGATTTTTGGCTGGTCTTTGCTCGGTGGCATCCTGGCATGGTACTTGCGCCACCCGTTCGGCTTTAGTGTGGTGGTTGCGATTACCAGTGGAGCAATCTATTGCATCTCGCTGCTGATCTTCTTTCAGGGCGGCTGGATTCCAGTTGTGCCAGCGATTGCAGCTTTTATCAGCACGGCTGTTGGCGCTGTCTTACTCGATCGCTTCAATAACAGCACCTATGGTCAAACCGTTTATAAGACAGTCAAAACGTTCCTGAAATTGGAAGTGGATATTGATGAGGAGAAACTAGAAAAGCAAGTCGCTGAAATTACAGAATCAGACTACTTTCAAGATTTGAAAGACACCGTGAAAAGCCTCAGAGAGCAGCGGCAAACGCCCAGCGCTGATTCTAGTTCCTTATCTGGTGTCAAAAAACCAATCAACACCAGGGGCAGTGAGGCTACCTCAACGTCAGAAAACACGACTCCGGTAGATTTTTTTAATGCCAAGCATTCAACCTTTACCAATGCGCAAGAGGCTGAGGACTACGAGTTTGACTTCGTGCAAGCATTAAAGCAGGAAAGTAAATCTTTAAAGGAAAGTTCAGCCGCACTCGATGCCACCAACGTCGAGTTGAACTCGATCCAGGCGCTACAGGAAGGAAGCCAACGCCCAGAGGCGCGTACAGCGTTACCGGATGCAGACCAAAAGACAGAAGCGTTGCCTGTTGTCCCTCAACTTGGTCAGGAAAGCCATGCGGCAAAAGCGGAGACAGCCCCATCGACGCCAGCCGATAGGGAGCCCGATCGGTTACCATACCAGACGTTTACGCTAGGGGGGGCGTTTGATGCGATTGATGAAACGGCTGAAGAGCTTGATTATTTCAAGGCGTTGCAGCAGGAAAGTCAACAGTTGAAGACCCATCTAGCAGAAGATGAAAAAGTTTAGGGCAGGGTAGGTTTGCTTAGTTGCAGTGCCAACGGTTCTATAGCGGCAACTCCAGCCACAATGTAGATGAAAGTATAAAGGACTACAGAATCTCGTTCCTTGAAACCAATAGATTTCAAGGATCTCCAGTTCTCAGCAGTCATCTTAAGATGGTTGCTCACGCGAATTGGGTCGCAGGCCAAAAACACAGGGATGAATCAGGTTTAAGGAAGGATTGTATGGTGAAGGTTATCTCTGTCCATTCATTTCGGGGAGGCACCGGAAAATCAAATTTCACAGCTAATCTCGCAGTGATTACTGCTTCGCAGGGAAACCGAGTCGCCATTGTTGATACAGATATTCAATCGCCTGGCATCCACGTTCTGTTTGGTATGGATGAGCAGGGCATGCAGCGATCGCTCAATGATTATCTTTGGGAACGCTGCACCATTGCCGAAGCGGCGTATGACGTGACACCCCCGGCGCTCGCTAAAACCAATGGTGTGGTCTATTTAATTCCATCGAGCATCAAGGCGGGTGAAATTGCCCGCATCTTAAATGAGGGCTACAGCGTCACCCTGCTGAACGATGGCTTACGCAATCTCTGTAAAGAACTTCAGTTAAATTATCTCTTTATTGATACTCACCCTGGTTTAAATAAAGAAACCTTGCTTTCTGTGGCCATTTCCGACTCACTGGTGATTATTCTACGCCCCGATCGCCAGGACTTTCAGGGTACGGCTGTGACACTTCAAGTTGCTCGCAAATTAGACACCCCCAGAACCCTGCTTGTCGTGAATAAAGTTCTTCCTTCTTATAATCCTCAGGATGTGAAGGAGCAGATATCAAACAAGTTTCAGGTGCCCGTGGCAGGGGTCTTTCCGGTTTGTGAAGAGATGATTCAACTGGCAAGCGGGGGGATTTTCAGCCTGGAGTATCCCAATCATCCTTACACAGAACAACTCAAAAATGTTGCAGCACAGGTGATTGCCTGACCGTTCAATTTACTTCTTGATACGCTCTCTTATTCTGATCATGTATTGATAAATTCATGGGTCACGCCAACAGGAGTGACGCTCACTCAAAAGCAGCATACTTTAGCTCTTTATTTTTGACTGACGCTGGACATCTTCTGATGGCGAATTCTCATCATTAGCTTCTGGTAAAAAGTTACATCTCATGAGAAAGGTGGGTTAACGGTGACTGAAAGTAGCGATAAGCAGAATTTCCTGGACGAGCTGGATTCACTCATTCAACCATTCAAATCAGTTGCTTCGCCATTGCAAGGATTCTTAAATGAACTCCACGCGAAGTATAAGCCCATTCAAGATGGCGCTGTTGCGAACTATATTCCAGAGCTTGCTAAGGTCGACCCAGAGTCGTTTGGCATTTGTGTTGTGACGGTCGATGGTCAAGTTTTTGAGGTTGGTGATACCCATAAGTTATTCACAATTCAATCAGCCTCAAAACCGTTTGTGCATGGTCTGACGCTAGAAGATTGTGGTCGGGAGTTTGTCTTAAGTCGAGTGGGCGTTGAGCCAACTGGAGACTCATTTAACGCGATTATCCTTGATGAGCAATCGGGTCGACCCTATAACCCCATGGTCAATGCGGGGGCGATCGCAACGGCAGGACTGGTAAAAGGCGAGAATCCAACCGATAAACTCAATCGCGTGTTGGATATGTTTCATCGCTATATTGGACGCGATGTGCATGTCGATATGTCGGTCTATACATCTGAGCGCACAACGGGGCACCGCAACCGAGCGATCGCCCACCTGATGCTCAACTTTGGCATGGTCAACGAAAACCTGGATGACATGCTGGATCTCTATTTCAAGCAATGTTCTGTCATGGTTAATTGCCGAGATCTGGCCATTATGGGTGCAACCCTGGCAAACAATGGCGTGAACCCGATCATTGGTGTACAAGCGTTAGATTCTGAATACATCAAAGATGTGCTGAGTGTCATGTATACCTGTGGCATGTACGACTATTCAGGAGAATGGGCTTATCGGGTTGGTGTCCCCGCCAAAAGTGGAGTGGGGGGCGGTATTGTGGCTGTCGTGCCAAAATTATTGGGCATTGGCGTTTTCTCTCCTCGCCTGGATGCCCGTGGCAACAGTATTCGAGGTGTCAAAGTGTGCGAAGAAATGTCGAGCCATTTCGGACTGCACGCCTTCGATCTGCATCAAGATTATTCTAAGTTTCTCAATTCACTCACTCGCGGCAAAACACCCTCTTAGAACGATCGTCTTGACGAGTCGTAACGGGCAGAAGCAAGGGCATACCTTTTCTGTACGAACGACACCGCTTGCTGCTAGCTCATCGAGTTTAACCATCGTGATTACGTCCGTACTTGACGCCTTGCGAGATCAGCACCGAGGACAATGCACTCAGCCGTCTGCAAAGTTTACTGCTTTTGAGTTACAGCTTTTCATCACTATTCACGACGATTACATGGGCCTTTTATACAAATTTCGTCTTGACGAGTTTAAGTTGTTAACGCTGACCCAGGTGGCTTGAACGACAATAGCTGCTTCAAGCGACATAACCTTGTTACAGCAGGTGCTTCAACGACAGGTTTTTGTTCACATGGCACATATAGTGCGACTCCACCCGCTGCAGACAACGAGACAAACTGTTATACAGCCAACATTGGTTAGGAACAGGTATAATAGAAAAACATGGGGCTGTAACGGTTTCGACGTTTTGGCGAACACTACAGTGTGATTCAGGCTGAGAGCGAGCTAACTCTCATAAATCAATGGCTCAAACAACGTACATGCGAACAACATTGTACCCTTTGCTCGTAAGCAAGCACTTGTTGCTGCCTAACAACCTCTAACCGGTTCGAGCGTCTGTCATGCGACTCCGTTAAGGATGATAGACAACCCCCAACGGATGCTCCAAAAAGCTTTCTCTGGTAGGCTTTTTGGCTAAGACTTTATCAGAGAATCCCACCGTCCGGGATAAGGGACGGTTCCCGCTTCGAGGATAAGAGAAGCTAAGCCTGTGAATGAGCGGTGTACCAATACCCAGGGCGGACACGGGTTCGACTCCCGTCAGCTCCACTTCAACCCTTGTTTGATATGCTCGGTTGTTGACAGAATGATCACTTTTTCATAAAGCACTGCTGCCAACCGACAACACAGAAGGTATGCATCTGCTTTTTGTTGTTGGACAGAACAGTCGCCAGCGAAAATGCTGAGAGGCTCAGTGTCTTGTGCTTTTTGCGGCAAATCAACGAGTGTGGGGCAAGTAGGTACATCCTGAGACCTAACGCCCCGGCAGACTAGGGGCTGTCATCAATTACGACTACGCCTTGCTTCTAGCAAGGGTTTCAGCCCCTAGCTTCATGTGTTGGAACGGGCGCGAAACTGCTGATAACAAAGGTTTCGAGACTTAATTGATGACGCGCCCTAGCATGTATGCATGGTTACAATTACCACACAGCATATCTGAAAACGCACGATCGCTCAGTACTACAAAATCCTAAAGCGCTAGCCACAAGTTGCATCCAAAAGCGATGCTTAGGCGTTGCAGCATAGGCTACAATACCGAAGCCATTCAGGTTATCTGGGGAACCAGTCCAGATAGGGTCACTCGTTTGACCTGGGGAAAGTCCGGTGATGTTGTCTCGTACAAAAGAATCCGGCACTGTGCCGCAGCTGTGAAGAATCGGGGACAAAGCAACAACATTAGAGAGCGTTAAACGTTTTCTCTGCATCCTGCCCCCCATTCCAAGTCAGAATGCCCGCCTGAAGGAAAGAACCCATCGTGCCTGCGACACACAGGCGAGGCTTATACTATGCAAAGTTTAGAGGTTTTACGCCGATCGCCAACGGCGGACTATATCGCCACGGTGATCGATTCAGTTTCGCTAACACCCACCATCAAAGCAATTCGGTTACGGCTTGATCGAGACGAATTTCGCTTTTTGCCTGGGCAATCTGTTTGGCCCAAGTTTGAACGGGATGGCCGCAAATTTAGCAAAATCTACTCGATCGCGTCTTCACCCTCCACTTGCCCAGAAATTGAACTCTGTGTCTCGCGCGTTGGTTGGAGCTCTGCCGTTGTTCAAGACTTAGAAATTGGACAATCTTTGCCCTTAAGAGGTCCTTACGGACTGATGACCTTAAGCGAGTTACCACAGCGGCCTCGCCTTTACATTGCCGAAGGATCGGGCATTGCGCCCTTAAAGAGCCAAATTGACTGGTTACATGAATGCGGCTACACGCAACCCGTCTGGCTAATACAAGCAAACCCAGAAACTCTTGATCAGTTGCCCTATCAGCGCTACTGGCAAGAGTTGCAAAACGATTGGTCTGCCTTTCATTACTATGAGGCAATCAACCAATCTCCAGAAGCTGCACTGGCAAGCCTACCCGTCAAACTGTCAGACGTTGATGTTGTGATTTGTGCTGTGGGCGATCGCTCCGATCAGCTTCAAGAAATAGCGTTGGCGTTGGGAGCCAAACCTGATCACGTGCGATCGGAAAAATTTATTGCGTTCTAACAGCTATCCTTACGAGCATGAGGGGCAGCAAGACATTAGACTAAAGATTCCAGGCATACGTGGCTTAACGCAAGCGCTTCTCATAAGGTAGGGTTGCCGCCGGGTCGCTTATGCTGGATGGTTGCTGTCTAAGTTGCCTCTCTATGACTTCTGAAAAAACCTCGACATCTGAAACGTCTGCCGAATCACCAATACTTGCTGTCGCCCCAGCCACTCCGCCGCGTTGGCGAATCTGGTGGGAAAACATTCAAATCCTGATCATTGCGCTGATTCTGGCACTATTGATTCGAGTGTTTGTGGCAGAGCCCCGCTACATTCCATCTGATTCGATGCTGCCAACCTTGCAAGTTGGCGATCGTCTCGTTGTCGAAAAGCTTTCGTACCGCTTCCATCCACCTGAATTTGGTGACATCGTCGTGTTCGATCCGCCGATGCAGCTTCAAATTCAAGGCTACTCGAAGGATCAAGCTTTTATCAAACGGGTCATCGGCAAACCGGGTCAAACAGTTCAAGTTCGCAATGGCACTGTCTTTGTCGATCAAAAACCGCTTGAGGAACCTTATATTGCCGCTCCCCCTAACTACACGCTAGATCCCGTCCAGGTGCCAGAAGGCGCAGTGTTTGTGATGGGCGACAACCGCAACAACAGCAACGACTCTCACGTTTGGGGCTTTCTACCACTGCAGAACATCATCGGTCATGCCTGGTTTCGCTTTTATCCCTTCGAGCGTTTTGGGTTAGTTAAAAGTGAGGAGTGAATGAGAATGCTCTAAACATATTCATTTTGTTACGTATTATTACAGCGTGATGACTTGGAAGGGCGGCAAACACTTAAACAAGTGTTATGATGGCGGGTGAGAATAAGTAATCGGTTGCAGAATTTGTTTCTAGTCTTGACGAGTTTTTCACGTTTTGTATTGGCAGGCTTCTCTCCGAAATCTCACTCTCTACGACCTTTTGATTTTGGAGACAATCTATGTCGATTTATGTAGGCAACCTCTCTTATGATGTTGTAGAAGCTGACCTAAGTTCTGTTTTTTCAGAATATGGTTCAGTAAAACGAGTTCAGCTTCCCACCGATCGTGAGACTGGCCGTCCTCGCGGATTTGGGTTTGTTGAAATGAGCAATGATGCTGAAGAAACCGCTGCTATCGAGGCACTTGACGGTGCTGAGTGGATGGGGCGCGATCTGAAAGTGAATAAAGCCAAGCCTCGCGAAGACAGAGGTTCTTCGTTTGGTGGTGGTCGTCGCAACAACAGCTTTTCCCGTAACTAGTTTGTTATAGTGCTGGGTCTTTTTGGCCTTTAGACACCATTCCAGCTATGGGACGATCGTATTGATAGCGATCGTCTCGTAGCTGGAAATTTTTTTGGGTAATGAGGAAAAGCATGTCCATCCAGGCTTCTTGATGGGTGAGATCCTCCGCTTCATTGACTATCTCTCCCTCAACATAGTGATTCTAAAGCTCTGGTTGAGCAATTAGACCAGTCAATAAATTCTTTTACAGGCACAGATGACTGTTTGATCAGCTACAGACGTTTTTAGTTGCATTCACTATACCCGTTTGGCTGAGCGCTCACGTCGAAGCGCAGGAAATGAATCAAAAAAAGACTCTGGCAACGAAGACATTCCTCAGCTAAGATGGAACGCATGAACTAATCTGAAGGTTGGTCGCCATGAATATTTTTCGGCGCGTATGGGACTCATTTGGGTTTGAAGACCGTTACGACGAAAATGAGTATGAGTATGAATATGAGGAAGAGGGCGAGCCTGCCTACTATACCTCAGAGGCGTTTGATGGCACTCAGCCACCAATGCCTACAACCAATAACGTTGTCGGCATGCCAAATCGGAAGATGGCTCATACCGAAATGTATTTGATGGAGCCTCGATCGTTTGAAGAAATGCCTCAAGCTGTGACGGCTTTGCGAGAACGGCGATCGATTATTCTCAACCTGAGCTTGATGGATGCTGATGCCGCGCAACGTTGCGTTGATTTTGTGGCAGGTGCAGCCTTTGCCATCGATGGCCATCAAGAGCGCATTGGGGAACACATCTTCCTGTTTACGCCTAGCTTTGTGCAGATTAGCAGCTACCCAACGGCAGTACAGCCAACCCCACAACGCGCACCCATGCCGCCCACACAAATTACACCTCCCGCTCCTGCCTGGGGCAATATGACCCAGATGAGCTAGTGGTTTGTAGAGGCAGGTTAGCTTCGGCAACGCCCTGAACAGGGCGATCGTTTCGTGTGTCCGCTTCTTAAGAGGAAATGAGAGCAGATGATTGCACAGAAAAGCTTTTAGGCATTCATCATTCTCTTAAAACCAAGTTTCAAACTACTGAATTTCAAACTACTGATAGAAGCACGTTATACCAGCTTTCTTTAACGATGCAGTTCGCTTTAACGAGGCAACGTATCTTTGGGCATTCTTGCGGTGCTTGAGGCACGCTCCTACGGGTTCCGCTTGCTTTCGCGGTTCTGTTCTTGTTTGTGCCACACGATCGCTTCCTGTCGAATACTTTCCAGCTCTTCTGGTGCCATTTTGTCAAGGTTTTTCAGGATAAAGCTCATACGCCCTTGAGAGGCGAGTTTAGTGCGATGACGATCGAGGAAATCCCAATAAAAGAAATTGAAGGGGCATGCCTTTTCGCCAGTGCGTGCTTTGGGGTTGTAAACACACTGACTGCAATAATCGCTCATTTTATTGATGTAATTGGCAGAGGCGGCGTAGGGTTTGGATGCCAGCACGCCACCATCCGCAAACTGCCCCATGCCAATGACGTTGGTTTCCATCACCCAATCGTAGGCATCAACAAACGCGGCGTGGAACCAGTCTTCGATCGCCTGGGGTGAAATCCCTGCAATTAACGCGAAGTTGTTTAGCACCATCAATCGTTGGATGTGGTGCGCGTAGCCAGTCTCCTTGATCTGTTTGAGAATCTGATGCAGGCAATTCATCGACGTGTCGCCTGTCCAGTAGAAGTCGGGTAGCGGTTGGGTGTGGTTGAACCAGTTGCGTTCGGGGTAGTCGTCACTCATGATGCTGTAGATGCCGTGCATGTACTCTCGCCAACCCAACACTTGTCGAATAAAGCCCTCGACGCTGCTGAGGCTCCAGTCCGGATGGTCAAGATACGCTTGCTCAGCGGCTTCGATCACTTCTATCGGCTGGAGCAGACCAAGGTTGAGGTAGGGCGACAGCATGGCGTGCCACATGGTCACTTCGCCCGTTATCATTGCATCCTGGTAGGGGCCAAAGTCAGACAGACGCATGGTGATAAAAAAGTGCAGCACTTGTAGCGCCTGTTCACGGGTGACTGCCCACTGAAACGGTTCAATTTGCCAGTATTGCTGACTGGCTTTAAAGCAATCGCTCTGCTTCACCCACGCAATCACCTCCTGCGTAATGGCATCGGGTTCAAACCAGAGGGCTTCGGGTAGCGTTAGTTTGCCTTTAGGCGGTTTGCGGTTGTCCTGGTCAAAGTTCCAGCGACCACCCACGGGCTGTTCGCCTGCCATGAGAATATTGCAGCGGCGACGGCCTTCACGATAGAAGTCCTCCATGACCAATCGCTTACGTTTATCCGCCCATTCCCGAAAGTCGGTTTCGTTCCAAATGAAGTGATTGTTGGGTACGAGCGTCAGAATGCAGGGAAGTTGGAGGCTGTTGATGAGGCGAGCAAACGGGCGATCGTTTGGCACCATGATCCGCAATTCGGTAATGTGATGCGTCTTGATCCAGTCCTTTAACGGTGTGAGGAAATCCTCTGCTTGTTCGTAGGTGACTAACCAGCCCGCCTGTCTGAGCTCTGCCGCGAAGTGCCGCATAGCCGACCACACGAGCACCAGCTTTTGCAGATGATAGGGACGTTCCTGCACATGGTTGAGTGACTCAATGAAAAGTACAGGCGTGCGCGATCGCCGCTCCACACAGCTTTGCAATGCGGCCTGCCCCGCCCAGAGTTGATCCCCTAGAATCCAAACGCCGATCGTTTCACTCATCTTTTATCCTTTGTTTTTAGCGGTTAGGAGGTAGCGGTTAGGAGTCAGCAGTCAGTAGTCAGCGAGAACTCAAAGCTTCATCTTTCATCTTTCATCTTTCATCCTTTAGCCCTCATCCCTCATCCCTCATCCCTCATCCCTCATCCCTCATCCCTCATCCCTCATCCCTCATCCCTCATCCCTCATCCTTCATCCCTCATCCTTTCCCCCTACACCCTACATCCCCTCCCCTATCCCCTACACCCATCTCGCGTGATAATGAACTAACCGCAACCTCTGCTACCCATGACCACCAAACCCAAAGTTATTGTTCTGGACGATGATCCAACCGGATCACAAACGGTTCACAGTTGTCTGTTATTGATGCAATGGGATGTGGAAACCCTGCGGCTTGGGTTAGCAGACGATGCGCCCATTTTTTTCGTGCTGACGAATACGCGGGCCTTAACCCCAGAAAAGGCTGCCGCCGTTACGCGGGAGGTGTGCCATAACCTGAAAGAGGCGATCGCCCTTGAACAGATTCACGATTTTCTGGTGGTGAGTCGATCGGATTCCACCTTACGCGGACATTATCCGATCGAAACCGATGTGATTGCAGACGAACTGGGACCCTTTGATGCCCATTTTCTCACGCCTGCCTTTTTTGAAGGCGGACGCACAACGCGAGATAGCATCCATTACTTAAAGGTCAATGGAGTCGATACGCCAGTGCACGAAACCGAGTTTGCGCGTGATTCGGTATTTGGCTATCATCACAGCTATTTGCCTAACTATGTGGAAGAGAAAACAGGCAGTAAAATTCCTGCCGATCGAGTCGAGCGATTTTTGTTGAAAGACATTCAAGCGGGTGTGCTCGATCGCCTGCTGCAACTGCACGACAATCAGTGCGGCGTGGTGGATGCCGTGACTCAGGCGGATCTCGATCGCTTTGCTGTGGATGTTCTGGCAGCCGCATCGCAGGGCAAACGGTTTCTCTTTCGCAGTGCGGCAAGTTTGTTAACAGCATTGGCAGCTTTACCACCCCAGCCGATCGCGCCTGAAGCGATGGCACAATACGTTCGTAACGGCAAACCCGGTGCGATTATCGTCGGCTCTCACGTGAAGAAGACCACCGAACAGCTAGAACACCTGCTGGCACAACCGGGGATCATTGGCGTTGAGTTAGCGGTGGCGCGCCTGCTGGAGAAAGAGGGGAATGGGCGATCGCGTCTGCTGGCAGAAGCCGTTCAAGCCGTTAACGCTGCCCATACTGCAGGCAAAACTCCCGTCGTCTACACCAGCCGCCAGGAACTCACCTTCGACGATGTACAAACCCGTCTGGATTTTGGTGAAGCCGTCTCTGCCCTGCTCATGGATATCATTCGCCATTTACCCGACGACATTGGCTTTCTCATCAGCAAAGGCGGCATCACCTCCAACGACACCCTCAGCAACGGCTTAGCATTGAGAACCGCTCGCCTCTTGGGCCAAGTTTTAGCGGGTGTCTCAATGGTCCGAACGCCCTCCAACCATCCGCAATTCCCAAATTTGCCCGTCGTTCTCTTTCCTGGCAACGTTGGTGATGCAAATGCGCTGGCAACGGTTTATCAGCGGTTAAGCAAACACGACTTGTAGACTTATTTAGGGGATGGAGACAGAAGGCAGAAGGCAGAAGGCAGAGGGCAGAAAACCGCAGCGACGCAGAGGCGTAGAGGTTCAACTCAAAACTCCCAAGCTGAAGGCTGACTGCTGATAGCCATTGAACGCAGAACTCTCATCCTTCATCCTTCATCCCTCATCCTTCATCCCTCCCTCTACCCCCCTAATTCTATGGAACGCATCGGCTTTATTGGACTCGGCATTATGGGCAAGCCGATGGCACGGAATTTGCTCAAAGCTGGCTATTCCCTGGTGGTTTATAACCGTAGCCGTCCCGCGATGGATGAATTAGCTGCTGATGGTGCAGTCTTAGCAGATTCGCCGAAAGCGGTTGCTGAGCAGGTCGATGTGGTGATTAGCTGCGTCTCTGATTCGCCGGATGTAGAGGCCGTTGCACTGGGCAGCAATGGTGTGGTCGAAGGTACAAAACAGGGGCTGACGTATATTGATATGTCCACGATCGCGCCTGCTACAGCCCGTAAGGTCTACACTGCCTTGAAAGAGAAGGGGATTGATGCTCTGGATGCTCCGGTTTCTGGTGGCGATATTGGGGCACAGCAGGGCACCTTGTCGATTATGGTAGGTGGCGATGAAGGGGTGTTTCAGCGATCGCTGCCTATCTTGCAGGCAATGGGCAAAAACATTGTTTACATCGGCGAAGCGGGAGCCGGACAAGTCACAAAAGCGTGCAATCAAATTGTTGTTGCGCTGACAGTACAGGCTGTTGCCGAAGCGCTCACGCTAGCAAAAAAAGCAGGCGTAGATGTTGCTAAAGTCCGTGAAGCGTTGATGGGTGGCTTCGCCCAAAGCCGTGTTCTAGACGTTCACGGCAAACGGATTCTGGAAGGAAACTTCCAACCGGGCTTCAAGCTTAATCTCCACCGCAAAGATATGAATATTGTGTTGCAAACAGGGCGAGAGATGGGCGTGCCACTGTTTGGTTCTGCTCAAGTCACTAACATGATGGATGCCTTGCTGGCTCAGGATAAAGGGGAGTTGGATAATTCGGCGCTGGCAACTCTCTACGAACTGCTATCAGGTTTGGGCAGTGATTCCTAGACTCACAAATTTACTAGGGCAAAATGTTTCCTAAAGGGACATGGCATGCCATGTCCCTAGCAAATCTCTGCTACCTCATCGTGTTAGTAAGAACTCCCAGCCACGCTACCGCTGGCAACACCAACCTTTGCCTCCACCTGTGATCCATCTGCCTCTTTACTAAAGCCAGCGTAGGCTTCCATGCCATGTTCACCGATATCCAGACCCTGCAGTTCTTCCTCGTTAGAAACTCGAATACCCAGAGTCGCCTTCAAGGCCAACCAGAAGATTGTGGATAAGACAACTGTGATCAGGCCTACCAAGGCAACCCCCACGAACTGAATCCAAAGCTGCTCGATGCCACCGCCTAGAAACAAACCCGCTTTGGGTCCAAGCCCTTCGGCGTAAAGCTCTGTACCAAACTTAGTGATCCCAGGACCGGTTGCAAACAGACCGACAGCTAAGGTGCCCCAGACGCCATTGACTAGATGGACAGAAACGGCACCGACCGGATCATCAAGCTTGATTTTGTCAAAGAACAGCACGGCGTAAACCACTAACACGCCACCAACTGCTCCGATGATTGCTGCTGCCCAAACGGGGACAAAGGCACAAGGAGCGGTAATCGCTACTAAGCCAGCGAGAATCCCGTTAATGACCATCGAGAGATCGGGCTTCCCTAAGACCAGCCAGGCCGTGATTGTTGCCGCTACGCCACCGACTGCGGCTGCAATGTTGGTGGTCATGGCGATATGGGCAATCAGTGAACTCACGCCCATAGTGGAGCCAGGGTTAAATCCAAACCAGCCGAGCCATAGGATCAAACAGCCCAGCGTTGCGATCGACATATTGTGACCCGGCAAAGCATTTACCGTGCCATCGCTGTTGTACTTGCCGATCCGTGGGCCCAAAAACGCCGCACCCATCAAAGCGGCCCAACCACCAACAGCATGTACAACTGTAGAGCCTGCAAAATCCCAGAAACCAAACGTTGCAAGCGCACCGCCACCCCAAATGAGGTGACCTGTAATGGGATACGCAACTCCAACCAGCAGTAGGCTAAAAAGCACAAAGTCGATAAACTTGATTCGCTCTGCTACGGCACCAGAGACGATGGTTGCAGCCGTTCCCGCAAACACAAGCTGGAAGAAAAACTTCGCTAGCAACGGCACACCTGCCCAGCCAATCGCTTTGTAGGCGCCCTGATATGCATCACCCGTCAGCGGGCTGTTATCGGCACCAGACAAGAAGAAAAGCCCTTCCGTGCCAAAGAACGGATTGCCATTACCAAACATGAGACCCCAGCCCAGCACCCAGAAGGCGATCGTAGAAAAGGCAAACACAATGAGGTTTTTTGCCAGCACGTTGACCGCATTTTTCTGTCGGCAGAATCCGGTTTCTAACATACAAAAACCAGCATTCATAAAAAAGACCAGCATGGCTGTCACCATCACCCAGACAGTGTCAAGCCCAACTTTAAGATCAGTCGTGGCCTTAGCGACATCTTCTAGCTTGGGAGGAGCTTGGGCAACAGCCGCAACACTCCAGCCCATCAAAATCAAAATTGCTAAGGGAATACAGGCTTGCCAGCTTGGTGCTAGCCGTCGCGTATACCATTCAGCCGAGAGCCAGCGGTGGTCTAATTTAAGCTGACGTAAATTGAGAGACACACGTCTCCCTTTGCGGTGTGACCGTCTTTTCAGTAGTTTAGACATGCTTAAAAGATTCCTGGTGAATGAACAGGCTGTGATCTCTCCTGAAATTCAGAAAAGACCGCTCAACTTAAATGTCAGCAACGCCCTGCTGTTAAAACACTACAGAAATCATCCGGTGATTTAAGACCAAAAGCACTGAGCCCACAACCGAACCCTGGAGATTTCAACAGCAACGTTGCCAAAAACTAATGAGATGTTCATTCCATCAATTCCGCTGAGGTAAGTTCTGTATCGTGAGCTACTTACACAATTGACAGCGCTTATAGGTATCCAACGCTTATTGCTATCATGGCCGATCGCTTAAACAGAAAGTCAGCAACCACTGTAAGGATGTTTACACATCCCCTATTGCCCAATGAGGTCAAGATATTACCCAATAGGATTAAGAGAGCCGTTCCTCACGATGAAGGAACTGCTTTACTTTGAGAGTAAAAGGTTTCAATTCAGAAAGTGATCGCGCTCAAGTTCGCGATCGTTTATTGGTAGTCCTATTTAGGAAAGGATGAAACAGAATCAAGGGATGATGGGATCAGGAGTACTTCACGCCCTCTCACCCTCTCATCAGCCTGCCCTTTCTAGCACGACCCGTTGATTTACTTACTGCTACTGGTTAGCTGCTCTACCAATGCGAGTACTTTAGTGCGGCTCAATTTTGCTTCACCTTGCGCCAGAGCATCCAGTGTGGCATGAGCAAAGCCCAAAGGAAGACGGCAGAAGTCCAGTGCTGGCCCAGGAGGCAATGCAGCCGTATAAGCATCTGCGAGAGCAAGGTTGCGCCGTGCATAAGCATACATATCGTCCTGGTGCCAGCCTTCGGGGAAGAAGCCAACCCCACGCACCAGATCATCCGATTGATTGCGCAAAATATTCACAGCCTGTAGCCCTCGACCAAAGCCAACCGCATGAGCGCGATCGGTTTGCGTCCCGTCATACCATCCCCATAGGTCAGAGAGCAGCAACCCTACTGCACCTGCGGCACAAAACGTGTAGCGATCGAGATCAGCCTGGGTCTTGATGGTCCAATTGTGTTCTGCCCAATAGGCCATTCGATCGGCCATTGCAGCGGTCGCATCCCATATGCGCGGCGCGATCGTCGACGGTGCAAAGGCCGCCCATTCACCAATGCGTGTCGTCACTTCTGGCAACAGCGTTGTGTGATTCAAGAGAAGCGCCTCAAGGCTACCTTCATCGATCGCCCCATCAGCCGCTTGAAAAGAGAGGCTAATGGCCTGTAGAAGCGTTGCCTTAAGCGGATTATCCAGGTCAGGGTGATCTTCAATTTCGTCGATCGCCCGCATGCAGAGATAGGCCGAAGCAACCGCCTCTTGTAACCCCGAAGGTAACCGACTAATGGGGATATAAAAGGTTCGGCTTGTTTCTGCCAAAACCTCTAGAGCAGTCTTACGTAATTCCATTCCTTTACTCCTCTAACCACCACACCAAGTTCGCTCTAAATATATAGCAAAAAACTTAATTTTTACTAAGAAGGACACTGCGGAAGACCTGAGGTTTCAGAACTTTAAGCCACACACCCTTAAAACGGCTCTCATAATGTAACCACGTGGGTGGATACCATTTTCCCTACATTGAGCGAATGCAGTCCTTTCTGAGAGCGGCTGAACTAGCAGCAAAAGCGTAGATACTCGCTCTATCCAGGCTTGAAAGAGTGCCAGAGATTGACCGATGCAAGAGAGCTTTGGCTGCGTTTAGCCTCAATTAGAGACGACAAACTGTCAGCAAATTCGTTTCGGCCTTGATGACTACGGTTGACAAAAAAGACTGTCTAACGTAGCAGGTGAATGAAAAGATGCAGGCCCAAATCGTGGATCAATACCCTAAAGAGTGAAGGCAAAAAGCAAAAAAACGTTCCCGAAAACCGCCGATTCACTAATAGCTTGAATTCTCATCTCATCTTGACAAAACGGAATTTTTTGTGTCTAGATTATTTTAAGAAATATTAACCATTTGCTTATCAGTTGAAAGCAATGATGCTTTATTCATCAACGCTTTCCTGGCTGTAAGGTGTGCCCAGTGCTGCTGGTGGCGTTGCTTTGCCTGCCAAACCAACCATCGCCAGCAGGGCGATCGCATACGGCAACATTACCAAAAACTGATAAGGAATGTTCAGGTTAAACGCCTGAATGCGGAGTTGCAATGCCTCTGTCGCCCCAAACAATAAACAGGCAAGCACTGTGCTGACTGGATGCCAACGCCCGAAAATCAGAGCTGCTAGCGCAATAAACCCCTTTCCTGCGCTAATATCCTCTGTAAAAAACTTTACGTGCACCAGTACCAGGTAGGCTCCACCCAACGCCGCCAGACAACCACTGAGAATCACGCTGATGTAGCGTACCAACGCAACCCGAATGCCTGCGGTATCCGCCGCACGGGGGTATTCTCCAACGGCTCGCAGGGTCAGCCCCAAACTGGTACGAAACAGCACGTAGGTACTGAACGGCACCAGGAGCAGCAAGAAGTAAACGAGCGGATCTTGATTGAAGAGCAGTGAACCGAGAATCGGGATTTGGCTCAGCCCTGGAATGGCGATCGCAGGCAGTCCCGGCAGTTTTTGAGTGGTGCTGCTGTTGAAGACGATCCGAGACATAAAGGCGGTCAACCCCGCTGCCGAAAGATTGATGGCTAAACCCGATACCAACTGATTTACGTGGAGCGTGACGCACAGGTAAGCATGCAGCAAGCCCACAAGCCCACCACTGATCACGGCAGCCAGAATCCCAAACCACACATTCTGATCGCTATAGAACGTTGCCGCCGCACCCACAAACGCTCCCGTCAGGAGCATACCTTCTAGCCCAATGTTAAGGACGCCCGATCGCTCAGACCATAGCCCACCCAGCGCTGCAAACGCTAGCGGCATTGACAGGCGTAAACTGGCAGAAAGATAGTCGGAGAGAAAGGCGAGATCATTCATAAGGGAAGGGAGATGGGGGAGCGGAGGAGGCAAGAGAGGCAGAGGGAGCGGGTGCAAGAGAAGCAGAGGGAATGAGAGGGATGAAATGAAGGGTTTTGAGTTGGTTGGAGGGCCTAATTGCCGCTTTCGACTCCCCACTCCCGACTCCCCACTCCCAACCTTCTGCCTTCAGCATTACGTTACGGTTGTATCGCATTCAATTCTGTTCGCTATGGAACTGACGCTAACAACACCAGCTTTGCTTTTTCCTGCTATTTCGCTAGTTTTGCTGGCTTACACGAATCGGTTTCTGACGCTGGCAGCGCTGATTCGGAACTTGCATGCAGACTACAAAGATGAACCAGATCCCTGCACGTTGGTCGAAATTCGCAGTTTACGCTATCGAGTCAGACTGGTTCGCGATATGCAATTTCTTGGCGTGAGTAGCTTTCTGCTGTGCGTGGTCTGCATGTTTGTGCTATTTACGGGTCAGATGTGGTTGGGAGGGCTTTTGTTTGGGCTGAGCTTGGTGTTGCTGATGGGATCGCTGGCGCTTTCGGTGCGTGAAATTCAGGTGTCGATCGACGCGCTTGATCTGCATCTGCGTGATCTGGAAGCGATGCGTTAGCACCCGTCTTCATTGCTGACAGGTTAATTGCTAACAGGTGAAGCCGATTGCGCCACAGACTGGGGCTGACGAGCCGTTACTTTACGCTCAAGCACCAGGCTGATGGCAATGAAGAGAACGGTCAACCCCTGAATCGCATACACAACGGTGACGGGTACGCCAGCACTTCGTTGCATCACGTTAGCCCCACCGCGTAAGGCTCCAAAAAACAGCGAGGTGAGCAACACCCCTGCCAGATTGCCCCGACTGAGAAAGGCGATCGCGATAGCATCAAACCCATAACCGGGCGAAAAGTTCTCAAACAGACGATACTTTAGACCCATGACTTCGCCGGAGCCTGCCAAACCTGCCAAGCCGCCAGACAATGCCATCACCAGCATAATGGTGCGCTCCACAGAGATCCCCGCATAACGAGCCGCGATCGGGTTTTGTCCCACGGTTTCAATCTGATAGCCGAGGGGCGATCGGGCAAAGATAACCCACAGGACGATCGTGGCCAGCACGCCCAGCAAGATCCCCGCATGGGTTTGGGTTTGCGGCAGGATGATCGGCAGTTGAGCAGAGGCATCAATCAAGGGGCTGTAAGGGGTTGGCGCATCGGGATCTTTCATGGGGTTGCTCACCAGATAGCTCACCAGGTTTTGAGCGATGTAGTTCAGCAACAAGGTCGTAATGACTTCATTGACGCCCCGAATCGCTTTCAAATAGCCAGGGATGAAGCCCCACAGCCCTCCCAACAGAAAACCGCCCAGCAACGCTAGCGGTACATGAATCACAAGGGGTAAGCCATGCAGGTACAGCCCGACGATCGTGCTACCCAGGCCACCCATGTAAATCTGCCCTTCGCCACCAATGTTGAATTGTCCCGCTTTGAGGGCTACCAGAATGCCCAGACTGGTCAGCAACAGGGGAGCGGTTTTGGTCAGCGTATTGCTAAACCCATAGTAGTTGGCGAGAGATTCGGTAAACAGTACGGAGTACGCTTTGAGGGGACTCACCCCTGCGATCGCAATTAGCCCAGCACCTACCAGCAAGGCAGCCGCGATCGCCAAAAACGGAGACAACACAGGAAAAAGCCAACGCGCACGATCGTTCACAAGCACTTAAGGCAGCAAGAGGAAACAATGACACGGATTCTACCCTAAGTTTCCTGGTTCTTACTGTGTTGGGCGATCGCAAACGCTTAACCAACTACAGACTCTATCAATCAATTTTGTCTACCAAAACTTTCAAGGCACCGCTGGTATCAAGTATCTCTTTGATACCGCTCAATCGGACAGCCATTCTCCAGTTTCGAGAAGCACCGCTCCCAAGATTAGGAATTACCATACAAACTTTAGGAGGAGGACCGTTTTTTAACCGATCTCTGTCCCAATGAAAGGGGAGAGCCTCATCACATCTTGCCTGAAAATAAAAATCAAAGGACGATCGGTTTTCAAGGCTTTCAAATGGGAAATCGACAATTCCCGCTGCTGTTTCCCACCAGGCATCACGCATTGCGACTGCCAACCTTACCGTGTATTTAGAATCAGGTCTGAAGAGATTGGCAAGTTGGTAGATCTTCCCTGTTTCTAAATCAAAAGTAACTGAATTAACGTCAGGCTGAGGATAGGCTCCAGGCGATGTAAAATTTAAGCAAGAGATGCTTACCAGGCTTTCCTCTGCAAAATGCACCTCACAATGTGCTGTCTCCGTGTGTGTCTCACCCGGTTTTCGAGATACATTTCGACATCGATCGCCGTCTAACATGACTTCCGGTGCCCTCATATTCAGCATCATTTCTTGCCGGAGACGGCCATTCAGTTGAGCTTGCAGCACAGTATCAGCTAACCCAGAGATATAGGGATATTGCATCGTGAGTCTGCAATTCTGACTCGATTGAGTTTTGAATTGAATGTTGAGCTTGCCTTGTTTTGCAATTAGCTTTGGCTCAATGTCATCCAAACCAACCTCACCAAACCTAATAGGATCGATTGATGGAGACGGTTCAGGTGATTTCGCTTCGACGCTGGCAATGGGTGATGGCGAAACTGAGGCTTGAACGGACACGGCTTGTTGTGTCGATGAAGAGGTACACGCCGCCAAAAACAAAGGCGCTAACAGGAAACAAATTCTGGGAAGACACAGTATTATTCTTGGCTTGTGCCAAAAGACCATATACACAATTTTCTAATCAAATAGTTCTGTTAACGTGGCTTACCTTAAGCAAGCACTTTCCACCCTATCAAGCGATTGTGCATACGCTTTATGCAACCTCTTCACGCGTAGCGTCCTGTAAGTTGGATTAGCTTTAGTTTTGTAGAGAAGCGTCTATTTGCTGTTGGAGCTGCTTGACTTCCTCGATCGACAACCCGGTGCCACGAGCAACCACTTCAACTGACAAGTTATCGCGTAACAAGTTGAGGGCAATTTCTCGTTGCTTCCTCAACTCTGCCCTTGCTTCTGCTTCTGCCTGGATCGAACGATAAATCGTAGACTCTTGCATAATGTCTCTCCGCAATACACGATAAATCACTTCATTTTCTAATCTTAGCCCAGAGAGAATCGCTGCCGCAGCAGTGAGATTGGCTTGTGTTGCTGGGTTTGAAATTTGATTGACCGCTTGAGCCGCTTGGCGCAGGGTCGCCTCTGGATCTTCTGTTTGACCCAAAACCGCAAAGGGAATCAGTCCGGGATATTGCAGAAAAAGACTGTCAGGCTGTTCCCATAACCGAATCACATCAAAGTCATGACGAGTGCGTTCCAGGTTAAAGCTCGTTTGCTGGACTAAAGCCGATCCAGTCTGCTTGAGGTAAATTACGACTTGTCGCATCGTTTTGTCACGATACCGGCTGTACACGCGTGCCCAGTAGTCAAACATGCGAAATGGAATCTCTGGGTCAGGACGGGTTTGAAATTCCAAGTGCAAAACTGACTCATCGGACTCCAGCAAAATCAGAGCATCAGCACGAATCGGATCGAGTGAGAGTTCCGAGGGTTTGATTTCCGTCAGTGTAATGGCTTCACCCAACAGCCAACTGGCGAAATCAGCCGAGAAGTGTTCGGCAAGGAAGCGGCAGGTATCGTCATACATAGGAGCATTGTAGTGCGATGCGAATTTTTTAGCGATCGATCGCCAGATACCCCTGCAACTGCTGGTTGCGCTGTACGGTGAGGCGAGTGAGGCACTGATTACGCGCTGCATTGCCGCCACCGCTAGCTTCAAAGCTACAGGCAGAATCGCGAAAGGCAATCCAGGCGAGTTCAGCGGTTTCTAGCTTCTGTTTGCGGCTGGGTTCAAGCCGTTGTAAAAGCTGCTGGTAGCGCTGGTTGAGCCGCTGATCGGCTGTCTTGTAATTGCTGCTAACTGCGAGACTTTTTCCGGCTGAGTAGGCGGTGAAATCAGCCGTGCGTTGCTGGGTGATCTGATCCTTACAGCCTGCGACGAGCATGGGCTGCATGGTGCCCCCTTCTGCTTCGCTGCCGTAAAAGTCACATTCGGTATCACGAAACTTAATCCACTGGAGTTGAGCATCCGCTAGCTTTTGACGACGGCTAGCAGAAAGCTTGGGGAGTAGAGCTTGATAGGTGCGATTAAGGGCACGATCGGCCGTTTCGTAGCTCATGCCAGAGCAGATGTTCATGTCTGTCTGCGTTTGAGCGTTGTTGCAGTTTGGTTGTTGCGCCACTGGTTGGGCCGCTGCGGCTGGTCTAGTTGCGAGTAATGGCGTAAAAACAGCAGCGCTAGCAAGAGCAAGCAGGAGCGTGGACAGGGCGTGAGTCGATAAGAATCGATCGAGACTCATAGGGCTGTAATACAAGGATAGAAAGACGCGTCATCTTCACGGATTCATTACAGGAGGGAGCAATTCCGGAGCGATCGTGATCCCCGCTGCGTAAAGAGATGTGTGCAGGCAAACATTCTCAACCACAGCGGGTCAAACCTGGCTTTAAATAGTAAGTAGGGTTTCAAGCGGATTGGAGTGTTCCCAACGCCAAACGCGGTTACACTCCAATAAGTCTTGAAGTCGATGATTTATAGCTGCGATTTGAGTTGAGCCTATGAAGTCCTATCTGGCGGCTGCTGTGCAAATGACCAGCCTGCCCAATCTCGAAAAGAATTTAATCCAGGCAGAAGAATTAATTGACCTGGCTGTACGTCAAGGAGCTGAATTAGTTGCCCTACCCGAAAATTTCTCATTCTTAGGTGACGAGCAAGAAAAACTGGCTCAGGCAGACGCGATCGCAGTTGCCAGCGAAAAGTTCCTCAAAACGATGGCGCAACGCTTTCAGGTAACCCTGCTAGGTGGTGGCTTTCCGGTGCCTGTGGGCAATGGCAAGGTGTACAACACGGCGCTTTTAGTTGACCCCAGCGGCACCGAACTGGCACGGTACGAAAAAGTGCATCTGTTTGACGTGAATGTGCCGGATGGCAACACCTATCAAGAATCGGGCACCGTCCTGGCGGGTGTGCGTCTACCCCCCGTGTACCCGTCTAAGGAACTCGGCAATCTGGGGTTATCGGTCTGTTACGATGTGCGCTTCCCAGAACTCTATCGTCATCTGGCGCAGATGGGTGCAGAAGTGCTGTTTGTACCAGCCGCGTTTACGGCGTTTACCGGGAAAGATCACTGGCAAGTCTTGCTCCAGGCACGGGCGATCGAAAATACCTGTTACGTCCTGGCTCCAGCTCAAACGGGACGGCACTATGCCATGCGCCATACTCACGGACACGCCATGATCATTGATCCCTGGGGCACTGTGCTGGCTGATGCCGGGGATGAACCGGGTGTCGCGATCGCGGCGATCGAACCGTCCCGTCTAGAACAGGTGCGTCGTCAGATGCCCTCGTTGCAACATCGGGTGTTTATCTAGAAGGATTGAGGGGAATAGGACGTGGGGCGCTGCTCCTCTTCCCCCAACACTGAGGAAAAATTGATTGCGATCGGCTCCGCCTGACAGTCATCTTTTCTTTAGGGCTATCGTACCCATTGGCAATCCTCGCAAGCGCTAGCTCACGAAAGAAGAGGCGATAGGCACTTCATACAGGTTGTAGGGAGAAGTAGAGTGGCACTAACAATCATCTCTTAGCAACTTCATCCCATCACACTTTCCAAGCGTAGCTCGACCCAGCCTCACCGAGTTGATCACCCTGAGAGTCGCCGTAACGATCGCCCTTAAAAAACGATTAAGTTGACTGTTTAACTCCATAGTCTGAGACCCACGGGTTGAGCGTGAATTCATTTGCAAGATATTCAATAAAACAACGTACTTTTGCAGGAATAAATCTTCCACGACGATAGACCGCATGAATTGGCAACGGTGTGGGTTGATAATCCTTGAGAATAACGGTGAGACTGTTAGATTGAACCAGATCACCAAATAGCCAAACTGGGCAAACAGCAATGCCCAAACCTGCCAAAACGGCTTCTCGAATTGCAGTTGAGTTATCGAGTTGCAGATTACCGTTAACAATCACATGGATGATGCCACCCGTTGGATGTTGAAAGTGCCATTCATTGCCTGTTGCCAGACGAGTATAGACGATACAGTTGTGGTTCACTAAGTCTTCTGGCGTTTGAGGAACGGGGCGTTCTCGTAGGGTTCCCGAAGAGGTATCGCGGAAATAGGATGCTGAGCTGACTGTGACTCGGCGGGTCACGCCAATGCGATGAGCAATGAGGGTTGGCTCATTCACCTGTCCAATCCGCAAGGCAAGATCTGTACCATCTTCGACTAGATCAATGAAGCGATCGCTGAAGGTCAAATCTAGCTTGATATCTGGATAGTGATCAAGAAACGCCTTGACATAAGGCATCACCAGAAGTTGCCCAAAAGCTACAGGGCAGCTTACTCGTAAGGTTCCACTTGGGTTTTGGCGTTGTCCAACACTGGCTTCAGCTTCGGCAGCGGCATCTAAGACGACCTGGCAACGCTCAAAAAAACGTTCCCCCGCTTGCGTCAACTGGAGCTTACGGGTAGAGCGAGTCAACAGTTGCACATCCAAATAGTCTTCTAGAGCGGCGATTTGCTTACTAATGGTGGGCTGAGTTGTGTTGAGTGCACGAGCGACGGCAGAAAAGCTTCCTGTTTCGACAACTCGTACAAAACTTTGAATGCATTCGAGACGATCCATGATTTATTTATTCTAAATAAGAATGAATCATATTCTATTTTTTAGACTTCTCAAATATTTTGAAATCAATCAAGATAGAGACAGTGGAGAACAAAACAGTCCACCACCAAGTGGTAAGAGGCTTTTTCCAGCAAGTTCTATTCAACAAGTTAACGAACCCAGGAGATGATGATGAACGTTCAAGGATCCATTGTTTTTGTGACCGGTGCCAATCGCGGTATTGGTAAAGCTTATGTCGAAGCCCTAGTACAAGCGGGTGCTCATCGCATCTATGCGGCTGCCCGATCGATTGAATCGCTCAATGATGTTGTGACAATCGCCCCCGATCGGATTGTGCCCATCGCTTTGGATGTAACCAGTGCCGAGCAAGTATCAGCTGCGGCGCAGACTGCCCAGGATATCACTGTATTAATCAATAATGCTGGCGTCTTAGGGTCTGGCGGTTTATTTACTCCTACCAGTGTGGAGACTGCTCAATGGGAGATGAATACCAATTACTTCGGGACTCTCTCTGTGATCCGGGCTTTTGCTCCAATTTTGAAGAAAAACGGTGGTGGGGCAATTGTCAACATGATGTCGGTTGTCGCCGTTGCAAATGCACCTGTATTTAGTTCCTACAGTGCTTCTAAAGCGGCGCTCAATTCTCTAACCCAGGGTATCCGAGCTGAATTGGCACCCCAGGGAACGCAGGTCATTGGCGTCTTTCCTGGTCCCGTCGATACAGCAATGGCTGAAAGCGTTCCGATGGATAAGATTGCCCCAATTGAAGTGGCCAAGGTGGTCTTAAACGCGATTGAGAGCGGAATTGATGATGTCTATCCCGATCCAGTTTCTCAACATATTTTTTCTGAGCTTAGTGCTCCTTTGAAAGCAGTGGAAAAACAGTTCGCTGGTTGGATGCCTCAATAGACGAGACGAGCCTGGGTTGCGGAGCGTTACCCTCGATCAACCTTGGTCACTAATCGCTTAGGAGAAGTAATTCTATGCCCCTGAAAACTGGACTTGATACTTTTGCATCGCAGCAGTTTGAACGCGTTATAGAGGCTTTAATAGCCTACAGAAACGAACCACCCTGGATTGCTCGATGGATTCGCAGGATGTGGCGCACGATCGAGGTGCGTATATAGATCATCACATTCAAGCAAGCGACCACGTGGTTGAGCCAACCATTGTCTGTTCCGTTTGACGTCCTCAAGGTCTAACCGTGGAAACCGACTCAACAGTAAGCAAATCGCGTTATTAGTCGTATATCGATCGGTATTATGAACTATAATTCCTAAATTACAAATTCTTGACTGACTTTTAGGAGATTAACGTTTAACCGGATATGAAGCTCATGAAAGAATAAAGCCTTACAAAATTGGTGTTAGTCGTTGATGATATTGCTCCTTATCCTTCAGTGCGGCCATGGGCGTTTCCACTCAAATTGATAGCAAGGTAGCAAATTCTGCCCAGAGCCAACCGAGAGCCAACCGAGAAGCGCTAGTGGCGTTTCGGCTGCTGTTAGTGCTGTTAATACTGGCGTTACTGTCTAGTTTTTTTGTGATTGTGAATGCGGGGCAACGTGGTGTTCTGATGCAGTTCGGGCGCGTGCAGCCCGATGTATTGGATGAAGGCATACATTTCATTGTGCCAATCGTCAACACGGTGCAACTGCTCAGCGTGCGGGTGCAAAATAAGGAAATTTCGGCGGAAGCGTCGTCCAAAGATTTGCAAGATGTTTATACGGATGTAGCACTGAATTGGCACATCGTACCAGCGGAAGCCCCTCTAATCTTTCAGCAGATTGGGGATGAGAGTGCAATCGTCAAGCGCATTATTGATCCAGCCGTGGAAGAGGTGCTTAAAGCTGTGATGGCACTTTATACAGCAGAGGAAATTATCACTCGACGCGGGGAAGTCAAGGCAGCAGTCGATGATTTACTCAAAGCGCGGTTGATTAATTACCACATTATTGTGGATGATCTTTCGCTGGTGCACGTCCACTTTTCCGATCGCTTCAGTGATGCGGTGGAAGCCAAGCAAGTGGCAGAGCAGGAGGCCAAAAGGGCGGGCTTCATGGTGTTGAAAGCACAACGCGAAGCAGAAGTGAAAGTAAATCTGGCGAGGGGTGAGGCCGAAGCACAGCGGTTAATCCGTGAAACGTTATCGCCTGAATTTATTCGCAAGCAAGTTGTTGAACGTTGGGATGGCAAACTGCCGCTCATTGTGGGCGATCGCCACTCTCAATTATTGGAACTGGAGTTAGATGACTTTGTGCAAGCGAAACAGCCGTAGAGAAGTTAATGGAACAATTGTTCCGGGCGATGACAGGAGTGAACTTCAGCCTAAGTCTTGACAGTCGGATTCAGCCAGCAGCATTTGTTCAAACGCCTGCACGGAACGGGACTGATAGCGTTGGCGATGTTTAAGCTTAAGAATGGGTTGCACAATATCAGTGTGCCCCTGTTGAGCAGGAGGTGCCAGCAAGCGAATGGCATAGAGGGTCGCCAGTGCTAAGTTCTGCCGCACCATTGAAACGGGCAAAGCGGCTGCACCAACACCACCTTCCACGACTGCCTTTACCATCTCGCTACTGTTCAGCACCAGAATGACGTTGAGTGAGGTGGGATCAATGCCCCAGCTTTGCAGAGAGCGCTCAAACATCTGCTGAGCACCAGAACCGGATTCGCGCATTACCCAATCGGTCTGAAGTAGCTCAGCAACTGGTATGGGTGGCTGCTTGTACCAGGGATGAGATTGCCCGACGACAATTTGCAGTCGATCGGTACCCACGATCGTTTGCTCCAATTGGTCACTCAGGGAAGGTTTAATCTCACCTGTCACCAACCCTAGATCAAGCAATCCATTCGCTGTACCTTCGCAGATCTCCTCGGCGTTGCCCAGAGTGCAGTTGACAAAGATACCAGGGTATTGGCGCTTAAACTGGCTAATTTTGGCTGGGAGCCAGTAGTTACCGATCGTCAAACTGGCTCCTAGTTTGAGTTCGCCCCGCTGTAAATTGTTCAACTCTCGCAAGCCACGCTCTGTTAACACCACTTGATCGAGAATTTTTTGCGCTTCGAGTTGGAGGAAACGACCGGCTTCCGTAAGTTCGACTCGCCGTCCCACACGGTGAAATAACTTCACGCCGTAAAGGGCTTCTAAAGTCTGGATTGCAGCGCTGACGGCTGGCTGTGTGATGTAGAGCTGTTCAGCTGCTCGTGTAAAGTGCATCTGCTCTGCTACCGCCAGGAAAATTTTGAGTTGCTCCAGCGTCATTGTGAAATAGTTTAAGCGAAATGGTTCAAGATCAGTCAATCATGATGTTGACAAAAGGCTCATTCAAACTCTAATAGAGAGTAGAAGATTTAAGGGAGATTTCTTTTGAAAAGCCACACAAACAGGTAGGAATTAGACCTTAATAACCCACACAAACAGGTAGGAATTAGGCTTTTAGCTGACGAAATTCATTACTCGCTAGCTGCATTTGTCAGAAGATGACCATCAGTTTTCAAGGGGCACAAAACGATGCGCTTCTGGGTGTTACTGAACAGCGTTTAAGGCTCTCAGAGATGCGATAAGCGATGGCTACAACGGTTTAAGCTTTGATGCGGAAAGTAACAGCACTTCATTTCCTCATTATCTAAGATTTAATTATTAAAATCTATCAAATCAATCAACAAGACTATTTGCTTCTATATTTAGGGATCAATAAAGTGTATCTATGCATTTGACATGGATCCTTGTTAAAGCAAACCGAGTGAGTTCGATCGGGGATTAACACCCGATTGAAAGTTTACAGAAGGGGAGCTTCTTAAATGACGGCTGATTTTCCAATGAATGAATCTTCAAGGCCTCAGAGTGTGCATGGCCTGAAGAAAGAGTGTCTTTCCTATGGGGAGGTGTTAGCACAATCGGTTTCAGTGATTGCGCCGACTACAGTGCCAGCAGCCGTATTGAGTTTTGCCTACGGTGCAGCAGGGGCGGGAACCTGGTTGAGCTTTTTGCTGGCGATGATTGGGTTATTGTTTGTGGGCATTAATGTGAATCAATTTGCCCGTCGATCGGCCTCTCCCGGTTCGCTCTACTCCTACATTGTCAAGGGATTGGGGCCAACGGCGGGCATCCTCTGCGCTCTGGGTCTGATGTTGGCGTATCTGTTTACAGGCATGTCAACGCTGTGTGGCTTTGCCATTTTTGGTCAAACCATGCTGGGTCATTTGGGCATTCACACCCATATTTTGACGCTCTTTGCATTTGGGGTAGGACTCGCCTGGTACGTCGCGTACAAGGACATTCAGCTTTCTGCCAAAATGATGCTGCTCTTAGAGGGGGTGTCGATCGCTCTGATCTTGTTGTTAGGAATCATCATCTGGGCGCATAAAGGGTTTGCGATCGACCTGTCTCAACTCACCCTCAAAGGTGCAACTCCCGGTGGCATCACAATGGGGATCGTACTGGCGGTATTTGGCTTTTCGGGGTTTGAAAGTGCAACGACGCTGGGTGACGAAGCCCAACAGCCCCTCAAAACAATTCCCAAAGCGGTTAAACAAAGCACGATCTGGGCAGGGTTGTTCTTCATCGTCATGACCTACATTGAAGTGCTGGGGTTTAGCGGTACTTCAGCGGACCTGGCTCATACCGAAGCCCCTTTAGATTTTCTGGCGCATCAAGCCGGGATGGATTTTTTAGGCTTTTTAATTAGCCTGGGTGCCTTGGCGAGCTTTTTTGTCTGTACGTTAGGCTGCATCAATCCAGCCGCACGCGTCTTATTTCTACTGGCGCGTCATGGCTTGTTTCATCGATCGTTGGGAAACACCCATGCTGATACCTTGACTCCTCATACTGCGATCGGGTTTGTGGCTCTGATCACGTTTCTGGTTCCAGCGATTGTACATGTGTTTGGGGTGTCCACCTTTACCAGCCAGGGTTACTTCGGCACCATCTGCACGCTTGGCTTTTTGCTGGTGTATGTGTTGGTGTCGATCGCAGCTCCAGTCTATCTCTATCAACTGAGAAAGTTGCGCCCGTTGGATGTGGTGTTCTCGCTGTTAGCGATTGGGTTTATGGCGTTACCGATTCTGGGCACGGTCGGGATTCCAGGTAGTACCCTCTTTCCTGTTCCTGATGCGCCTGTTAATACGTTTCCCTACTTGTTCTTGTTGTATTTGGCGGCTGGTTGCGGTTGGTTCTTCTACCAACGCGTGCGATCGCCCCGAATGGCCCATCGAATGCAACAAGCTGTGGAAGAAATTCACGTCCGCTATAGCGATGTTAATTATGACGATCGTCTTTAGTCACTCAATCATCATGAGTCCGATTGAGTCCTGAGCGAAATTCCAGTCCAGTTCAACGCAACATTCAACCTTAGCACCGACATGAACGAGGTTCTTACAACAATTTCTACCGGACTGACTGCCTTCACTGCCACAAACCTGGATGACATTGTGATCCTGATGCTGTTTTTCTCACAGGTCAACCATCTCCTGCGCAAGCGGCAGATTGTGATGGGGCAGTATCTCGGCTTTGGCGCGTTAGTTCTAATCAGCTTACCGGGGTTCTTTAGCACGGTGCTGTTTCCCCGTCCGTGGATTGGGCTATTAGGACTGGTGCCGATCGCGATCGGCCTGACTCGTCTGCTCAATTCTGAGGTTGACGATGCCGAAACGAATACCACAATTGAACCCGATGGAACCCAATGGTGGAATAGCCTACTGTCGCCTCAAACCTACAGTGTGGCGGCGATTACATTCGCGAATGGCGGCGACAATATTGGCATTTATGTGCCCCTGTTTGCCAGCACCACCTGGGAAAGCCTGGTCGTAATTCTGACCGTTTTCTTCTCGATGGTGGGGGTGTGGTGTTACACCGCCTATCGTTTGGCGGCAGTACCCGCGAGCGCGACCTCACTCACTCGTTATGGTAATCAGCTTGTTCCCTTTGTGCTCATTGGCTTAGGAGCGCTCATTCTCATTGATAGCCACACGCTAGAAGATCGAGGCTTGGCTGTGCTCACGCTGGTGCTGAGCGGTATGGTTTTGCTGCATTTAATCAGAACGATCGGGCAGGCTCCAGCAATGGTTCCGTCTAAGGTCGAGAAAAACTAAGCCTGCTCTGCATTCCATCTGAATGAGTCGACCCCAACAGTAACCATAGGCATAACGACCTTTGCTGCCATCAAACGTAATGACACGGTGAACTTGATGATGGCTTTCTAATTGGATGATGGATTCTCACAAGCCGATCTAGCGCTTCGCTCGAAGCCTGTGAGTGCAAAGCAACAGCCGATCGCAAATTCACGCCTTTCGTTTCATACATTTTGTCAATTGCAAGAGGAGAACAATCATGACATTCCGAAGCATTTTAGTGGCACTGGTATTGCTGGTAAACCTGGTGCTGGCGCAACCCGTTTGGGCTGATCCACCCAAATTGACAGCAACTCCCGAATATACAGAGGTGACAGAGGCAATCGACCATCTGTTGCAAATAAAAGCATCGCCTGATCAAACAGACTTACAGCCCGAAGCAATTGAGCGGCAGTTGGGTGAGCTAAACCTGCAAAAATATATTCTGGAAAGTGCCAAGGATTGGGCACAATGCCGCAATGAAACGGGCAAAACCTTAGCCGTCTACGCTCACAAAGGGAAAACGGCTGCTGCACCAGCGCTTTACTACCTCGCTGACGGTCAAACGACAGATGATGATTGGAATTGTGATGGGATCTATCTACCCACCGGTACGAAAGTAGCAGGGCTATTCACTGACCCACTGACCGAACCCTTAGCCTTGAAAGTCACCAGCGGCGCACAGTTTGTCGCCAAAGCGAATCCCACAGGCGAGTTGGCATTTAACTTAAATCCCGCCAAGATCTTGAAAGCAGGGGAAGGCAATTTGCCGATCCCAGATCTGGCGCAGACGGCGATCGACGGCACAAAGCCCAACGCACCGATCGAAGATTAGTCTCTCAGCTTGAATGAAAAGCTTGGTTAGAGGCCAGTACTTCTTGGTTAACGGATCAAGCAATCATCGTCGCCCCCTTTTCTTGTCTGCCCAAAGGGCTTGCAGCCTCCATTTCGGGGGACTTCAAGAGATCTATCTTCCCCAGAATTGGGGGCAGGGGGCTTAACCGAGAGGTATCGGGTTAGAGGCGAGTTTACCGATGTTTCGTGGCGACAGACGTATCAGTAAACCCGCCTTCAATCAAGGCTTCACTCCATGATCAATCGGTTCAAACGCCTTATCTAGTACGACTGAAAGAAGGGATGATGCATTTATTTTTCAGATCAATGAATACGAAGACCGAACAATCAGAGCTTGCTAAGCAGCGAAATCCGAATCGGGTTCGCGATCATCTCGCCAATGAACGAACGTATCTAGCCTGGATGCGTAGCGCGATCGCGCTGATGGGTTTTGGCGTGCTGATTGTCCGTCTCCGCATTCTGCGCCCGCCTCTGGCACCGCAAGCGCCCGGAGCGGGTTGGCGCTTAGGTCTGGTCTTTGCCGTGATCGGGCTATTGGCAGTGTTGTTCTCGGTGCAGCACTATTTTGCCGTTCGCGATCATATTGAAGCAGACACCTACGAACCACCCGATCGCTGGGTCATTCTGTCGAGTCTGGCCGTGATCTTGTTAGGATTCGGCGTGATTTATTACGTGTTCACAATTCCGTTAGAGTCCTTAAATGCGGTCTTAATTGAGTAGGCTGCCTGTAGAATCCTGCCATCGCTCAATCCGAAAGTTCAGACGGTGTGTACGTCCAGCGCTGTTGGAGAGAGTTGGCAACGGAGACCAGCAGCGGCAGGGACGCATTAATAGCCAGCAGTCGCACTAGATGCCCCGCTGTCACAATCTCAGTCTCTTGATGGAGCGTTAGAGCCAGCCAGATCATTTCTGGCGAGCCGCCTGGAGCCGTTACCAGTAGACAAGTCAGCCAACTCCAAGCGGTGAGGAGTTTGATCAATCCAGCCGCCGCAAACCCTGCCAATAACATGAGTCCGACTGGAAGCACTGCACGGGCGATCGTCAGCGGTGCCATGTGAGGATTCAAGCCCCAATATTCACCGATCGTGATACCTAACAAGGCTTGACCCGTCAGGGTAAAGGCCAACGGCAATCTCAATTCCAGTTGAGTTGCGTCAGGCAACAGCAGCGGCAAACTCCCCACCGCCAAACCGACAATGAGTGCACCGAAAAAGGCTGCCATTGGCATTCTGAACCGATTGCCCACGTAGCCTGCGAGGATGGCGATCGTTAAGAGCAGCACAGACCACCCCAAAGTGTGAACCGGAATCACCCATAACTGTTGCAAAAACGCTGCCAAACCAGCCTGAGCGATCGGCGGCATTGTGCCGTGTACCAGCAGCGGCAGCAAGAAGATCACGGTGGTAAACCGCAGCAGTTGCACCAGAGACACGAGCGCGGTGTTTTTACTGTAATCAGCCGCGATCGTGGCCATCACGCTAATGTTGCCCGGAGTTGTTGCCAGTAGGGCTGTCAGCAAATCGGTGCTTTCTAAACGCGCATAGATGAAGCCGATTGCGCCACCCGACAGCATTAAAAAGAAGGGCAAGCCCAGAAAAATCGGCAGTTGCGCGGCCACAACCTCTAAATTGCTTTGTTGCAGTGATAATCCGATCGACAGCCCAATAATGCTTTGCCCAAGTTTGCGAGCACTGCGGTTTGGTTGCAGCGGATAGTCCACCCAGGAGCGGTAGACCGAAAACACGATCGCCCCTGCTGCAATGCCAGCAATCATCCAGGCCGCACCTCCCAGTCCGATCGTCATAAGACCCAGCCCCAGCAGAAACGCAAGCAACAGTTCCGCCACCAACATCAGCGCTATCGTCAATCGTCCCAATGGCTTGCATAGCAACGCAGTGTCCAGGGCGGTTGGCACAACGGTTTCTCTCCAGTTTTATGCGGTTAGTTCCTGATCATAGCGGCTGGAAGCGTTATTCATGGCCTACTGACTGCACTTCTTCAGCAGTGAGTGACGTTTCTGGGGGCGGTGCCTCTGCTGCTAGATCCGGCAATGGCTTTGGCTGGGGCTGAATGATTAAACTCACACCGATCGCCCACGCGATGGCGATCAACCAACCAGCCAAAATATCGCTTGGAAAATGCACTCCCAGATATAAGCGCGTCCAGCCGATCGCCACCACAAAGGCACTACCCAGGCTGGCAACCCAGACTGACCAACGGCTGCCCCACGTTAACAGCAACAGTGCGGCTACAAAGGTCATGCTCGACATGGCATGACCACTGGGAAAGGCAAAATCAAGTTCTGGTGGCGTATCCCATAAGCTAGGACGAACGCGATGTAGCCAAACTTTTGCCGTACGATTAAGCACAATACTGCCGCTCAGGGTAATGAGCCAATAGGCGAGCGATCGCCAACGGCGCAGGTAGAGCAACGCCAGCGCAACGATAACGCCCGCCGGAAACACACCGCGAAACACACCAAAAGGCGTCAACGTTCTGGCAATCTGATCCAGCCTTGGTTGTGCCGTCACGTGAATTGCTAGCAGGATGGAATCATCCCACGAGAAGGCGTCTGGATTGCGCCAAATCACCACGGCAAGCTGCTCAAAAACCAGTAGCGGTAAACACACGCCGATCGCCAGCAGCAACAACAATTGCCACCGCGCAACCAGAATCTGCCATAGAAACTGAAGGAACGAACGGGGTTGCTTCCAGAGATCGAAATCTGACATCCAGTGAGTGAGCCTTAGAATGAACGCTTTGATTGTAAATATGCCACTGGTTAAAGGGGATGAGCCAATTTCCAACTAACTGTCACCAAAAGTAGATAAATGACAAACCGTAGCAGTCGTTGGGGTGCTAACTGACACAGCTTTGTGCCTACCAATACCCCTGGGACAGAGCCTAACCAGATGGGTATCACTAAACTCCAATCCACCGTTCCAAGGGTTAAATGCCCGATCGATGTAAACAATAGCAAAATGCCAGCCTGCGCTAAATCAGTGCCAACCAATTTGCGAGCATCCAGTTGAAAGAACGCAACCAGCACTAGCGCAAACATGGAGCCAGACGACACGCTGGTCAATCCCACGATGCAGCCTAAAAGAGCACCGATCGCGATCGTCAAACTGCGCCCTTGCCAGGTGGCTAAATCAAACTTCGGCAACGCTGGCAGTTGCCAATCTGGTGCTACCGTCAACAGGATCAGTTGCACGAGCGCCACCAGTGTCACCGTCAGGATAGCAACGCCGATCAGCCGCAGCAGCAAATCGTCTAAATTCAACGTTGCAACGTGTCGTAGTTGATGCAAAACGCCCACACCGAACAGTGAACCAGGAACGCTGCCTAAGGCTAACCATTGCACGACAGCACGATCGACCGTTTGCTGCCGCCAGTGCTGTACCCCACCGACCACTTTCATCAACGTTGCCGCCACCACATCTGAACTGATGGCAACTGAAGCAGGCACCTGAAACACAAAAATCAGCATCGGCGTGATCAGGGAAGCGCCCCCAATGCCAGTCAACCCCACGACAATGCCCACGACAAAACTCAGACCAGAAAGGAGTAGTGTATCCATAGCTAGGGTGCGATCGCCGCCTCAAACCAAAGGCTCCCAAGCACACCTAAATGGGTAGTTCCTTCTGCGAACAAAGCAGGCAATTCCAGAATCTGAAAATGGATGAGCAGCAAGACAACTGCCGTGAAGAGGGAAGAAGACACAACGCCCAACCACAACTCCCGCTTCAAGTTGCGTTCCTGCGTTGGCGCTTGAAAGACGGCGATCGCCCCCACCTGCATCAACAGGATGCCCAGTAAATTAGAGAGCCAGTAACCAACGATGGTTCCAGGTAGCGCCCAATCTGCCGCCACCCAGTGGCAAAGATAGCCAAAGCCATAGGCAACGGGCAGATTAATGATCAAGTCATTCCACCAGCACAAGGGCGAGAGCAGCCAGCCAACTGTAAACAGCAAGCCCCCCGAGACCTTTTTCCAGGAAAGATGGCTCCAGGAAAGGCGACTCATACTGCGAAACCCAGTAGGCCGCTCCCGATCGCCTTCTACTGCCGCCGTTGGGGATGGCTGCTCATTACCTTTGGCAAGCTTGCTCATAATAAATACGGTATTTCAATAGGTTTACCGTATTTTATTATGTCACGATTCGACGACTTAACCTTAAATAGGTGTTGTCTCTTCATAGAACCCTCTAAAGCCAGACGTTTAGAGTGCTAGAACAACCCTGTCTTCGCTAGATGTAGTACATAGGCGCTTTCTGCTGATGTGCTTCTAGTTGCTGACACAAATCTTGCAAGGTACAGTTCTGTAGAAAGGTTTGTGAGATGACATTTGCTTTCTGCCAGATTTGATGCAGCACCTCGCGTTCTGGTGTTGCCATCAGTGTGTGTTCGCGAGGCTTGCGTGTGCCATCCATCAGAGCAATGACCTCTAGCAAGCTAATCTGCTGCGGTTCACGGGTCAAGGCATAACCGCCGCGCGCTCCTCGCTGACTGTGAACAATACCGCCACGCCGTAGAATGGTTAAAATTTGTTCTAGGTAGCGCTCCGGAATTCCATGTCTGGCATGGATGCCACTGATCGTCAGAGGGTGACGCGGATCAGGATGGTTAGCCAGTGCCAAGAGCGCCAGTAAGGCGTATTCCACCTTGGACGAAAGGTCTAGGGGTTCGTAGTTTTGATTAGTGGGTACGCTACTCAAGGCATTCTCGAAAGGCTAGAGGGTAGATTCATCAACGGCTTTAAAGGGGTGTTCAAGCAATTTAGATATTGAGGGTAGAAAGTCTTCTTCGCTGGCTCAACAGTAGGCAACACATCAAACTACGAGTAGTCTATCGAGATAAAGTATTTTTCCGCAAGCGTGGTTGCCTCTCTTTGCCAGAAACAGCTTTTTCAAGAGCCACCGCACAACGTTTTTTGCCGCGATCGCTTCTAGTTCGCCAAAGTTAGAAAAGAGCCAATAGCCTCCGCAGTGGCAAAGCGCAGTACGTGACGTGAAAAAAAGTTGGGATTAAAACAACGACTGGTACAGTGAACTGGTGTCAGCACTTTGGCTGGAGCACTTTTGGTTCGGGCTGGGAGGGTGCTTCGATGAGACGCACTTTAGGGTAACGAGCGGTATTTAGCAATGACTGTCGCTGCACTGGGGTTAGCGCTATACCGTTGATTGATGATGACAATCGGTTGCTCCAGATCTTGGAAGAGGTTCCGTGCGAGAAAGTAAACCACCACACCCAACTCAAGAGACGACCCATAGTGAAGCTGATTGGTGCGTTGAGACGGAATCCCCGCTTTGGCGAGCGCGGTTGTCAGTTGTGTTGCTCGTTGTCCTGCCTCCCTTGAGCAATTAGCTGGTGCCCAGATTAAGACTGTCTTAGGAGACGCTTCCTTGGGTATGAGCCGAAGGGCGATAAAATTGAAGGAATCAGGTTGTTGGGAACGGAAGAGTGGCACTCTGGTCGTGAGATCTTCTGTGACATTCATGATCGACACAGCAATCACGGGTGCTAGAAGGCATAACCAGACCCAGGGACTGAACGGCTTTTTCACTGGTTGTTGCTTGACGTGTGGCATGAGACTTATCCTCACTGAACTTCCATAACGTTCAAATGGGGTAAGTAGGTAGACGTAATCTTAGGTGTGGCACCATCCTGGCGGTGCTGGCAGCAAGAAAGACTGCAAAGGGATGAGAACGAGTATACGAAACCGTTCAAGTGGAACCACTCGTAGGCCTTGTTGAGAGTTGACTCATACAATCAATTATTCATGAGAAAAAATATTCTGGGTCAGGCAGCCTTCTGAGTTTTCACACAGTCTCCACGGGGGCAGAAGACCCAGCGGTTACTGAGTTCTTTGACTCCATATTGCGATCGGCGACTCGATGGCCTGAACTGAGAAGCACCATTCGAGAAAAAAGCCAAAAGCTGTACCATATACAGGCAACAATTATTCCGATGAAGCGGGGGCTTACCACCTCTTACAGCGGTTACTGATTGAGTAAGCCACAGTCTTACTAATAAGGGTGTGGGGCGTAGGGTGTAGGGTGTGGTGAATGCAAATGAAAACGGCTGTAAGTCAGCGATGAATAACTTAAGGTCGATCGTGCGTATGAACCTAAGGTTGATCGCAAGCCATACCTTGGGTGCATCGATTCGTAATCGATTGGTTGGTTCAACGATAGACCTGGAATGGGCGACAAACCTAAGTAAGTCCCCTACATTAAATGCATACAAGCGGTTGCAGCATTGCAGTAATGAAGAGTATTTCTGTAGAGGATTGTCATTTCCTTATGCCCAAACAGTGTGGAGCTGAACATGGAACTCATTTCTGTCAACGTCGGGCTACCGCGTGAGGTGGTCTGGAAAGGGAAACCCGTTACAACCGGAATTTTCAAAGAGCCAGTCAGTACGAGGGTGATGCTGCGATCGCTTAATCTAGACGGCGATGGACAGGCTGACCTCACCGTACATGGTGGTTTGGAGAAAGCCGTTTACGTTTATCCTCTGGAGCATTACGACTATTGGCGCAGTGAATTGCCTGACACCGAGTTAACAATGGGCAGTTTTGGTGAAAATTTCACCGTGACTGGCTTTAAGGAAGAGGAACTGAACATTGGCGATCGCTTCCAAATCGGTGATGTCAAGTTGATGGTGACACAGCCACGTATGCCTTGCTACAAACTGGGTATTCGATTCGGGCGACCCGATATGGTGAAACGTTTTCTTGCCAGTCGTCGCACAGGTTTTTACTTTTCTGTTTTACAAGAGGGCGAAGTGGGAGCCGGAGACACTTTAGAGTTGGTGAGTCGAGATAGCAACAACATTACGGTTGCTGATATTACTCAGTTGTATACCCGTGAGAAGACCGATCCAGAGCTACTTCACCGGGCGACTCAGTTAGAAGCATTACCCGCAAGTTGGCGCGACTATTTCCAGGAGCAACGTCGTCGTCAGGATCCGCAATAATTTGACCGACTGCAATCGATCGATAGAGCCATGTACACCATCAATCTATTTTCAGATCCTCTCAGTGCGATCGTCCATGCTCTCTGGATGGCGTTCACCATGTTCTGGGAGATCCTATGGGCGTTGATTCTAGGCTTTATGCTGTCTGCCATGATTCAAGCAGTGGTGTCAAAGGCTGAAATGGGACGGTTAATGCCAGATGATTCGGCCAGTTCGATTGTAAGAGCGTGCGGTTTGGGTGCTGCCTCCTCATCTTGCTCCTACGCGGCGGTAGCGATCGCGCGTTCGATCGTCCGTAAAGGGGGCAACTTTACCGCTGCGATGGTGTTTCAGTTTGCCTCCACGAATTTGGTGATTGAGCTTGGCATCTTGCTGGCAATTTTGATGGGTTGGCAGTTCACCTTAGCTGAGTTTATCGGTGGGTTCCTGATGATTGGGATCTTAGTGCTTCTGTTTCGTGTGTTTTTGAAACCGAAGCTGGTGCAGCAAGCTGTACAGCAGGCAGATCGGGGGTTGCAAGGCAGAATGGAAGGCCACGCTGAGATGGATATGTCTGTGGCAGAAGGTTCTCTCTGGCAGCGAATCTTTTCTCGCCAGGGGTTCACCGCCATCAGCCACTATTTTGTGATGGATTGGGCATCGGTATGGCAGGATATTGCACTCGGATTACTGATTGCGGGAGCCTTAGATGTCTGGGTGCCGAAAGATATTTGGAAGGCTCTTTTCCTCTCCAATCATCCCGTTTGGGCCGCAATTTGGGGGCCGATTGTGGGGCCGATTGTGGCAATTCTTTCGTTTGTCTGTTCGGTAGGCAATGTGCCCCTAGCAGCCGTGCTGTGGAATGGTGGGATTAGCTTTGGTGGCGTGGTAGCGTTCATCTTTGCGGATCTGATTGTGCTGCCCATTCTCGACATTTACCGGAAATACTACAGACTGAAGATGAGTGTGTTTTTGTTTGCAACCTTCTATGCATCGATGGTAGGCGCTGCATTCATCATCGAACTGCTGTTTCAAGCGCTGCACTTGATTCCCAGTGAACGAAAGGCACAAGTGTTAGAGGCTGGCATTCAATTCAACTACACCACGGTACTGAACATTCTCTTCTTAATCGCGACGGCAGTTCTCTTGCAGCGCTTTCTTAAAACGGGTGGGCCAGACATGTTGCGAATGATGAATCATCCAGAACACACGACGGCTCATGCTCATCACCACAACCCCGATCAGATGTGAGGGTTTGAGCAAACAGTTTCACCTGTTGCTGCGGCTGACCAACTAATCATTGACTGACAGTTCGTATTGATCGCTCAAAGGCAATCGTATTGAGTGATGCTTTGCTTTGCTGTAAAACAGCACCACTTCAAATTCATCACAAGGAGTAAATTTATGACTACCTACCGCACAGTGTCGATCAATGGTTTAGATATCTTCTACCGTGAAGCCGGTTCTCGTGATAATCCAACGATTCTGTTGCTACATGGCTTTCCAACCTCTTCTCACATGTTCCGCAATCTGATCGCTGACCTTGCCGATCGCTTCCATCTGGTTGCCCCTGATTATCCGGGGTATGGCAACAGTTCTATGCCAGGTGTGAATGAATTTGACTACACGTTTGATCATCTGGCTGAGATCATGGAGAAATTCATTGCCGCGATCGATCTGAAAAAATACAGTCTCTACGTGATGGATTACGGTGCTCCTATTGGCTATCGCATTGCCGCTAAATATCCAGAGCGGGTGCAAGCCTTGATCGTTCAGAATGGGAATGCCTACGAGGAAGGGCTGCGCGAGTTTTGGGAGCCGATCAAGGCCTACTGGCAAGACCGATCGCCTGAGAATGAGAGCAAGCTGACTTTCCTGGTCACGCTGGAAGCAACGAAGTGGCAATATACCAATGGCGTTCGCAATGTGGACACGATTAGCCCAGACACGTGGACGATGGATCAACACTTCCTCGATCGCCCCGGCAATGGTGAGATTCAACTGGCATTGCTGTACAGCTATGGCTCGAATCCACCACTCTATCCCCAATGGCAAGAGTATTTCCGTAAGCATCAGCCCCCGACGTTGATTGTGTGGGGCAAGAATGACTACATCTTCCCTGCTGAAGGGGCCTATCCCTATCAGCGCGACCTTAAGGACGTTGAACTCCATTTACTCGATACGGGACATTTTGCTCTAGAAGAAGAGGGGGACGCGATCGCCAATTATATCCGGCAGTTTATGACCACTCACCTTGCAGAACGCACGAAGTTATAGAAGCAATAGAGCGAACTGGAGCTGAACCCAATAATTTATAGATAGAGAATTAGAAGATGGAGCTATTATCAACGATGCGTGCGCTGATTGTAGATGATTTTCAAACAGCAGCATTTCGTATTGCCGAAATTCCGCGACCGAAACTCGCTGCTAATCAGGTTTTGGTGCGAGTAAAGGCAAGTGGTGTTAACCCGCTCGACAGCAAAATTCGCACCGGGAAAGCGCCCCATGCTAAACCTGTTTTGCCTGCCGTATTGGGAACTGATCTTGCTGGGGTCATTGAAGCCATTGGACAGAAGGTTACCACATTCAAAGTCGGTGATGAGGTTTATGGTCTGACGGGTGGAGTCGGTGGACTTCAAGGTTCACTGGCTGAATTTGCTGCCGTTGATCCCGATCTGTTGGCAAAAAAGCCGAGTCATTTCAGTATGCGTGAAGCCGCTGCATTACCCCTAGTATTTTTAACCGCATGGGAAGGGTTGGTGGATCGGGCTAACGTGCGCGATGGTCAGAAGGTACTTGTACTCGGTGGCTCTGGCGGTGTAGGGCATGTCGCTGTGCAAATTGCTAAAGCGCGTGGTGCTACAGTTTTTGCGACTGCCTCAACTGCCAAACATGACATGGTGCAACAACTCGGTGCTGTGCCCATCGACTATCACACCACATCAATCGAGCAGATCGTGCAGACATTTACCAACGGTCAAGGCTTTGATGTAGTCTATGACACGGTTGGGGGTTCCACTTTAGATGATGCATTTAAGGCAGTGTGCAATTACGGTCACGTCGTCAGTAGCTACGGCTGGGGTCAGCATAACCTGATGCCTCTCTCACGGAAATCTGCGACGTATTCCGGCGTGTTCGTACTTCTGCCGCTATTGACGGGTAAAGGTCGTGCTCATCATGGTGAAATTCTGCATCAGGCAACGCAATTGGCAGAAGCCAATCAATTGCGTCCAGTGGTTGACCCTCGCCATTTCATTTTAGATACTGCACTATCTGCCCATGAAGCAGTGGAGCAAGGCACGGCTGTCAGTAAAATCGTGATCGATTTGTAACCAGTGCTGTCAAGTAAACCGATTGGCAGTGCCATTTCAACAGATTGTTTACCATCATCAACGAAAGGAGACCATCATGATTGCTCAAGCAAAATCGCAACCGATGAACTTTGTGGAGGTTGCAACCGATCCGCGTCTTTCCAGGGAAGTAAAGGCATTTTTGAAAGTATTGAATTCAGGAGATGTGGCTTTAGAGACCTTACCGCCAATCGAAGCACGTCAAGTACTCGTGGATGCTCAGGCTTCCGTTAATGTGGATCTTTCCGGCATTGAAGAGTCGGAGAAGACGATTACCGCTGATGGTTACACAATCACGCTCAACATTGTGCGACCTGAGGGAGTAAAAGGCATCTTGCCTGTGTTCATCTTTATTCACGGTGGTGGTTGGGTGCTGGGCGATTACCCTACACACAAGCGCATGGTGCGTGATCTTGTTGTGCTTTCAGGGTTTGCAGGAGTCTTTGTTAACTACACGCGCACACCCGATGCCCAGTATCCACAGGCAATTAATGAGATCTATGCTGCAACCAAGTGGGTCGCCGAGCATGGTGAAGAAATTGATGTGGATGGCCAAAATCTGGCCGTGGTTGGCAACAGTGTCGGTGGCAATATGACAGCGGTAACTGCATTGATGGCGAAAGCGAAAGGGGGACCGCACATTAAGCTGCAAATCATGATGTGGCCGATCGTCGATGCTAGTTTTGAAACAGATTCTTATCATCAATTTGGTGAAAAACGGTTCCTGACTACGCCGTTAATGAAGTGGATGTATGACATGTATATCGCGGACCCAGACAAACGCCAAGACATCTATGCCTCTCCTTTGCAAGCAACGCTTGAGCAACTGCAAGGCTTGCCTCCAGCGCTCATTCAGGTTGCCGAAAGCGATATTTTGCGTGATGGTGGCGAAGCCTATGGACGCAAGCTCGATGAGGCTGGAGTGAAAGTGACAACCGTGCGTTACAACGGCATGATTCATGACTTTGGCCTGCTCAATGGTTTAGCCGAGGTTCCGGCAGTGCGTTCCCTGTTTGTCCACGCAGCTGCTGAACTGAAGAAATATCTGCAATAAAGACCGATTTTCTTTGCCCGATCGTTGTATTGAATTCTTGCTTTCGTCAAAGTATAGCGATCGCGTTTTGCGGGTAGGGTTTCGAGGTTGGGGTTTGAGAGTGATCTGACTTATTCAATCTTCACTGAGTAAGTCAGATGGCGATTGGCTTTACAGTGAGCATTTAAACATGCGAGCAAGAACATTGAAAACATTTGGCGTGATCGCGCCCTTACGAGAAGAACTGTGAACATTAATCAGGAGAAAACGCGTGAACATCAACAAAAATGACACCGCGATCGTCTGGATCATCACTGGCAGCAAAGGGGTAAAGTGATTTTGTAGTATGGAAGCTACAACACTGATATGGAACGACTGCTCTCACTGCGATAAATCATTTAGAGGAGCCGTTGCTAGTTCATTCACTTGTTCTGGTGTCAAAGGGTTTCTTTCTAACTCAAATTTTAGCGATCGCAGTAACCATTGCCACTCCTCTGTAAGAGAGGCATCTTGAGGCTTTTGCAATCGCAATTCGGCTAGTGCCGCAACCGCGTCAAACAATTTCTCATCGGCTACCTTGGCGGTTGTCTGCTTTTCTCTAGAAGCCAATGTGCCTCCAGGTAAAGCTGCGGTAGTGAGTTGAATACTACCTTCTACAGTCTCCTTTGGCTGGTTTGGATCACTACAAAGAACTTGCAAGAACCAATGGTAGGGTTGGTTAGGCTTAAGGGGCGCATCTGTAGAGCGGAGACGAATCCGAACAAAGCTGGGTTTTGCAGGTAAGGTCACCATAATCGGTTCAATCACATCACTATCATCGCTTTGGATTGAAAACTTTGCTGGTAGAGATTGACCTTTATAAGGTGAATAGAACCAGAACGACGGGCGCGCAGAAAGCGTTGTAGCTACTGCTGGTGGAACTAAGGCAAGCAATGGAGGAGAGACTTCAGGACATGATCCACGCTTACCTCCTGTTGCAATTCGTTGGGGTCTGCCGGAAGGATAGCTTGGTTTGGGTTCACTGTGAGCCACACGTATGGATTGATGGAATGCTAGACTGGCGGGCAGGGTAAGTAAAGCTAGCAACAGACTTTGCGCCACGCGACTGACTTTAATGAGTTGATGGAAATATCTCATAGCACCACTCCTACCAAGAAAGGGACTAACCATGTTGAAATAAATTACCGTGAGCGAGGCTGATGACAAGAGCGGTGACACAAATGGTCAAGACTGTTGGGACTAACGGTAGCCATCCGCCTTGCAGGAAGGCGTAATAGCACAGGAGGCAGACTCCGCTGCAAAGCATGCTTGTGACCAGAGCGATACGGAACAGCGATCGTCTCGTTGCTCTTTTAAGGAGCCCTTGCGTTGCTAACCCGCTAACGATCGCCCACCCCCAAAGCCAGGCACTTTCAATGGATTGAGGCCATGTCCAGAAGAGCGATCGCCCATCCTGCACGGCGCTGAGCATCTGACTGGTCATGTGGGCGTGAATCGTCACTCCAGGCATCAATCCATAGGGCGTGGGAGAAAAATCATGCACGGCTTGAGCCGTGTAACCCACTAAAACAATGCGGTTTTTAATATAGTCTGGCGAAACCTCACCCTTGAGGAGTTGTTTAAGTGACACCTGCTCAAACGGCTGTGGTGGTTGACGGTAGTTCAGCAAGAGTTGCTTACCCCAGGTGTCGATCGCCGCATACCCTCCGCTATGAGGTTGCAGGTTCTTAAAAACAACTGAACCCAATTGAAGTTGATCGTCTCTGGTAAATTTCCAGGCAAAGCCCTGAGCTTCAAGATAGAGCGCCGCCAGTCGTGTACTAAAGGCATAGTTCGCCGTGCAGGGGGAAGCGGGTTCGGGATCAAGATAAAGTAAATGACGACGGATGATGCCATCTGGATCGACGACAAAATCAGCAAAACCTAACCGTCGATCGACAAGTCCCGGTGGTGGTTTAATGCCGTCAATTTGACTGCTCGCATCGCTACCGCGACAGATGGCGATGACGTTGGGCATCTGTTGCAATCGCTTTGCCACCTCAGGCTGCTGTGCCGCCGGAAAATCTCGAAAAATATCTAGCCCAATGAACCGAGGATGGGATTGAGCCAGTTTCTCTAAAAGACGGTCGAGCGCGGCATCGGAGACGGAACCCATTCCATCCTTGTGAACGCGGCGATCGTCTCTAAGATCATCATCATTAATCCCAACAATCAGCAACCGTGGATCGGGTAATTCTCTGGGGCGTAGCCGCATCAGGTGATCAAATGCCTGTAGCTCCAGTGGTTGAAAGAACCCGATAAAGCGTCCCGCTGCAATGCCAGCCGCGATCGCGGTACTGATTGCCACCACACGTACCAAGGCACGGAGCCTTTTAAAGTTCGGCGATGGAACGCTTGCTTCTTCCGGTCTTGCGACCTCGGTTTCTGTGGTTTCTCCTACCGTTCTACTTGTACCAGTGCCGATTAACGCTTGCCAGGTAGGCGGTATTTCGGCTGGATTTTGCCAGATCACAGGTAACCATGTTGCACACGGAAATTGCGTCTCCAGACCTTGCAACCGCTCACGCGCTTCTCTCACTGCCTGATAGAGCGGTTTTCCGCTGGAAAAGGCCGTTAAAAAATACTTGAGAAACTGTTGGGCGACATAGTCTGGAACGGGTTCGCGCATCACAATGAGCTGTGGAATCTGCAAATCAGCCAGTTCCCGTGCTAACCCTAACCCATCACAGGAGTTGAAGATGGCCAGACGTAACCCTCGCTGAACAGAATGTCTCAGGGCATATTTGAGTTGGCTAAGCGATAAACTCTCGGTTGAATTGACCGCCAGACGTCCAGTATCGCCTGTTTCATGACTGGCACTATGCCCCGCAAAGAACAAGATCCTCCAGGGTTGCTGCCAGAGCTGGTCGGTCAACTGCACCAGTCGGGGTTCCGGTAAAAAGCGTACCGCTTTCCCGGCAAGTCGTCTCAGGGTAGCGCGATCGCTCTTCGTGTCGATCCCCTCACTGTTGCCTAAAATTGCCAGTATATGAGTCTGTTTGGAAGCGGGTGGAGTGTAAGCAACCTTATCGTAATTGGGTGCACTTAAGGCAATTTCTGCTTTTGGGTAGTGCGTCAGCAAATCCCACAGGTGCCAGGGCAACTTCTGAAGCATCAACTCCTGGGTTTGAATCAGCACCCGTAGATCATCAGTCGTGGAAAGTACAGCCAGCCACTTCTCTCGGATTAAAGAGAAAGACTCCGATCGCAGCCAGCGGTTGAGATTTGCGCTTAGCGCTTGTGCTGCTTGCTGACACTCCTCCAAGGTGGCTGGTGCTTTATGTTTTGGTAAACACAAAGGGCGACCCATCAAGGTTCCATTTGCAATCAAGCCGTTATACAAGGATTGCCAGCGGCGATAGAGGTGGATCAGCTCTTGATTGGGTGGAAGCTTACCGCTGATTTCAGTGGACGGGCGTGTTTTTTCGTCTCCCATCTGGAGCGTGACAGCAAAGCCGTGCTCAAAACTACCGTCGCTAAATTTCAGCGTTGCCAACTGACCCACATTGAACGTCCTTCTCTCTTTGATCTATGATTACGAGGCATTTTTGGCTTTATGCACCGCAGACGCAGAGATGCCGCAAATACGCTATAAATGGCTTTGAGAAGAAAAAATCTTAGGAAGAAAGTTGTCCCTGCACGTTTGATCCAAGCAAAGTTCATAGAAGAATGCAATAGGTGGTCTAAATAAGCGCACTGCAACAGTGAGGGTAGATGAAGCCAAGACAGGGGCTTGTGGAAATCTTTTCGACCTTTTTGCAGCTGGAGTCCGATCGCAGTATGGGCTGGCTGACCAATCAACGGTTGCGCCGCAGTATGATGGCCTGTTTGCAGGAGGCGTCTCAAAACCAGGCAGATGATGTCTGGGCACGGTACTGGCACAGGCTTTGGGAACAACAGTCCCATCCCTTAGCCGCAGCACATCTAACCGCCTATCTTCAAGAAACCTGCTACTGGGTTGCCCGCAAAATGGCGCTTGGTTTTGCCGATCGCAGTGCTATGGCGGATTTTTTTCAGGTTGCGATCGCCCGCGTGCCTAACCTTCTCAAACATTTCAATGCGCGTTACAGCCAGAGCTTTAAGGGCTATGCCGAATTGGTGTTTAAGAACAGCCTGAAGGATTGGCTACGGGTGCAACAACAGGTTGAAGTCTGTACAGATTGGGCGTTGCTATATCGCTTAAGCCGAAAACGACTATTAGCGGCATTGCAGGGAGCCGCCTTAAATCCATCCACGATTGAGCAGTACATACTGGCATGGGACTGTTTTCGGGAATTGGTTGGGGTTGATGACTCACGTATGAATGCCCTGAAATGTCCCGATGAGCAAACCTGGCAGGCGATCGCAGCCACCTACAATGCCGAACGCCTGCCAAACTCTCCTGCCGTTTCTCCCGCTGTGTTGGAGCAATGGCTGCTCAAATGTGCCAAAACGGTGCGTGAGTTTTTGCATCCCAACGTCCTTTCGGCCGATGCACCAAAGCTGGGACAAAGCGGAGGTAGCATTCTCGATACTGTCAGCGACGATCCAAAACACGCCCCCCTGGAACGGCTGATTACTCAAGAAGAAGAGCTTACCAGACAGACACAACTCGTTCAGTTAAGCGCTGTTTTGTCCCATGCCCTCGCAGCCCTCACCGCTGAGGAGCGTCACCTTTTATGGACTTATTACAAGCAGGAGTGGACTCAAACACAGATTGCCAAACAATTTGGTCTGGAGCAATACCAGGTCTCGCGGCAGTTAGGACGCATTCGACGATCGTTATTGAAACAATTGGCCCAGTGGAGTCAGGAAGCACTGCATATTTCGCCGACGCCTGACGTAGTAGATGCTATGAGCCTCGCCCTGGAAGAGTGGCTAAGTCAAGCAATGAAGCATGAGTCAGAGGATGTGCAGGGATGAATTTGATGAACCCAAACCAGATCTACCTGGAACTGCCACCGCCACCGCCAATACCACCCTCAGCATACTCCACAGCAGCGGCACAGCAACGCGCACAGATGAATCAACAATGCTTGGGCGCGTTTCAATCCTGGTTGCAAGCGGAATTTAATCGAACGGCTCAGGTTTCTCCCCATGTTGCGGCCCTGCCCAGCATTTGGGAGGTGGTTAATGGCACAGCCGTCACCTTCGATCAACTCCGACTGGTGCTGCTGCCAACCGTTGCGATCGCGCTGGATGAGTTGCGAGTCCCACAGGAATGGACTGATATTCCCAGTTGGATCGCAGACTACTATCTGGCGATGCAGGTTGATCCAGAGCAGGGATGGATTCAAATGCATGGTTATACCAGCCATCAACAGTTAAAAGCGAAGGGACGGTATGAAGCGAACGATCGCACCTATACGCTGGCTGTTGACGACTTATGGCAGGACATCAATGGGTTGTGGATCGCTCAGGAGTTTCAAACTCAAGCCACTCTGAGAGCAACGGTCGCTCCTGTGCCTCAACTCTCTTTAGTGCAGGCAAACCAGCTACTAGAGCGGTTAGGCAATCCAACGCTTACCTTTCCTCGTCGGGCTGTGCCCTTTCCACTATGGGCGGCCTTGCTAGCGCATGGAAGTTGGCGACAGGCATTATACGAGCGGCGACAGGGCAGGAGCGATCGCGGTTCAGTCATGCAGTGGATTCAAACAGGGCTTTCGGCTTTTGCGCAACAGTTGGATTGGCGACAGCGAGAATTTATCTTGACTGTGCCAGGAGTGCGTAGCAATTCCATCAAAGCAGGTATTGCCCGAAGTCTGGTCATTGCAGACAAACCCTATGAGCTACGGGTTTTTTCCATCGATCGCGCTGATGATTCTACCTGGCGCGTTGAGTTACGCAGTGCGACCGCTGGTGGTATGGTACCGATCGGGTTCACATTGCGCTTGCTAACCGAAGACTTGCAAGGGATGGAAAACAACGAAGACATCGCCACAACCGAAGTTGAGAGCCTTTACATTGATGTGGTGCTGGAGCCAGGGGAAGGCTTGGTGTGGGAAGTTGAACCTACGCCAGAAGGGTTCGATTACGAAATTCTTCGCTTCTAAAATAATTCTTAAGGTATCAACTGAAGCCTAAAAATGAGTGCCAGTGAGCAGTTGATTCAGAGCGCCCCTGCTGTGTGTCAATACTCTCAGAAAGTAATTTCTACCATTTTGTGAGAAAACTGCATAAATTCCAATTGCTCAAGTATCGATCAGTAGGTAGGGGATTGATTGAACATGCAATCTGCATAGATTAGTTGAGACGCAAAATCTAATATCTACGTCTGATATGCGGAGAATATTCCGCACTATAGCGAGAAACAATAGCGATGCGATTGTCTACATTTTGCTTGTTTTTTCTTTCGTACATCTCAATCTCTTTGCTAACCCATAACCTCATCATTAAACCGCTACAATCTTCCGACTGGGACAAAGTAAACTCAATCGAATGCAAACGACAAATTAACCACACTGTTCTCTGTAAACATAATTCAGTAGGAATTATGGGAACAGGGGTTGAAAGCAAGACGTTCAAGTTAGTAAAAGCAGAGGTTAAAGAATACGAAGAGCAAACAGGTGAGGGAGACCCTTCCAAGGCGTATGAACTTTATCTCACAACTGACAAACAAGAAATTGAGATTAAAGACTATGGTGATGATTATGAACGTGCTTATAGTAAGCAACAACTGTTTACTGCCTTGTTAAGTGGGAAACAAGAATCTTTTACATTTAGATATGCTGATGGATTCATCAAAACTTCGATCGTTGGAGGAATTTGGCTTCTGATGATTATACTTACACCCTGTCTGTCAATTGCGTTATGTCTCTGCTGGCACTCAAGCAGAAGGAACACTAATAGCAATTTTTAGCACTACTCGTTGAATACAAAAATGGCAAACGCAAGCTTTAACCTTACAGACCTTAATGGCAGCAATGGCTTTGCCCTCAATGGCATTGGAGGCGGTGGTTTCGGGATCGGCGATCTCTCAGGTCGCTCAGTGCAAAGAGCTGGGGATATCAATGGCGATGGCATTGGTGACATCATCATTGGGGCACCTCTCGCGGGTCGTGGCGCAAGTGATCATGCAGGACAGAGCTATGTGGTTTTTGGCAGCCGCAGTGGCTTTAGCGCTTCCCTAAACCTAAGCAACCTCAATGGCAGCAATGGCTTTGCGATCAATGGCGTCGATCGCTATGACCAATCAGGCACCTCTGTAAGCGGGGCTGGGGATATCAATGGTGACGGCATTGATGACTTAATTATTGGGGCGCCCTTTGCTGGCCCTAACGGCAACCGTGATGCTGGTCAAAGCTATGTGATCTTTGGTAGTCGGAGTGGCTTTAGCGCTTCCTTCAATCTTGACAGCCTCAATGGTCGCAATGGGTTTGCAATTAATGGCATTGCCGTGGGTGATAGCTCAGGTGGTTCTGTAAGCGGGGCAGGCGATGTCAACGGTGATGGCATCGCTGATATCATCATTGGAGCGAGTCAGGCAAGCTCTCATGGAGCCGCCAGTGCTGGGCAGAGCTATGTCATTTACGGTAGTCGCAACGGGTTTGGTGCAACGATCGACCTCAGCAGCCTCAACGGCAGCAACGGCTTTACCATCAATGGCATTAATCGGCTCGATTACTCAGGTAGCTCAGTGAGCGCGGCAGGCGATATCAATGGTGATGGCATTGCGGATGTGATTATTGGAGCCTCTAGCCGTGATGTGATCTTGTCTGGCGCAAATCAAAGCTATGTGGTCTTCGGTAGTCGCAGTGGTTTTGGTGCATCTTTCGACTTGAGCAGTCTTAATGGCAGCAATGGGTTTGTCATCAATAGTATTGGATTAGCGGACGGTCTGGGCACTTCGGTGAGTGGTGCAGGCGACATCAACGGTGATGGCATTGCGGATGTGGTCGTTGGCGCAGATCGCGCGGATCCTGATGGAAAGATCAATGCGGGTCAAAGCTATGTGATCTTTGGTAATCGCAGTGGTTTTAGCCCTTCCTTTAATCTCAGTAGCCTCAATGGCACCAATGGTTTTGCGATCAACGGCATTGCGGGACGCAATCTCACGGATGGTGATCACTCCGGTAGCGCGGTGAGTGGGGCAGGGGATGTCAATGGTGATGGGGTGGCTGACCTGCTGATTGGGGCGTATGGTGCTGATGCCAACGGCAAACGAGCACCAGGGCAGAGCTATGTCATTTACGGTAGTCGTAGTGGTTTTGGTGCGACCTTTAACCTCAGTAGCCTCAATGGCAGCAATGGCTTTGTGATTAACGGTATTGCATCAGGCGACGATGTTGGTCAGGCGGTAAGTGGGGCGGGTGATATCAATGGTGATGGGATTGCGGATCTACTGATTGGCGCAGACCAAGCAAGCCCTAATGGGAATAAGGACGCGGGTCAGAGTTATGTGATCTTTGGTGCGCGATCAGGTAATATCCAGCCCATTGTCAATCCCAGTGACCACGCACAACTGCTGTGGCGTAACAATACGAGTGGGCAGAATGCTGTTTGGCAATTGCATACTTTTACATTGCAAAGCGGTTCTTATCTCCCCACAATGGCCGATGTGAACTGGCAAATCATCACCACGGCTGACTTCAACCGCGATGGCACCCCAGATCTTTTGTGGCGCAATCAAGTCACGGGTGAGAATGCGATCTGGCAGATGAACAGCACGGGTTATCAAACCGGCTACTATCTTCCCCCTGTTGCAGATGTGGACTGGCAGCTTATCACCACTGCCGACTTCAATGGCGATCGCAATCCAGACCTCATGTGGCGCAATCAGGCGACAGGTGAGAATGCGATCTGGCAAATGAATGGCTTCAGCATTCAAACTGCCGCCTTGATCACAACAGTAGCGGATGTACACTGGCAAATCGTCAGTGCTGCCGACTTTAACAGTGATGGCGAGGCTGATCTTCTATGGCGCAATCAAGCCACGGGTGAGAATGTGATCTGGCAAATGAATGGGTTTAGTATTCAAACAACCGCTGCCATCACGACGGTAGCAGATGTGAATTGGCAAATTGTTGGCACTGCTGATTTCAACCGGGATGCTACCCCCGACCTTGTTTGGCGAAACCAGGCGACAGGTGAGAATGTCCTCTGGCAAATGAACAGCACAGGCTTCCAAAGTGGTTATTCTCTCCCCGCTGTACCAGACGCGCATTGGCAGATTGCAGGTATTGCTGATCTGGGTGGTGATAGCACACCCGACGTCCTTTGGCATAACAATGCGGCTGGGAAAACGGTGATCTGGCAACTGAGCGGCTTCAGCTTCTTGCAAGCATATCCACTCCCTGATGTCACCTCTGACTGGAGCGTGAAGCCATTTTAGAATTGTGGATTAATTAATCTGAAACATTGCTTTTCTGTAAGGATGCTCCGTGAAACACCCATACAAAAAAGCAATGCACTTTATTAAATCTGCATTCCTTACGGTCGGTTAGCGGCTGTGGTCAGTGGTTGGCATGTTACAGCCAAGAGATAGTTGCCAACGTCTTTTATACGCTGACCCCAAGCTTTTGCATCACAATACGCCAGCTATTTTGAGCTTGAGGGGAACCTGGATCTAATCTCAACGCCTCATTCAGCGCTTGCAATGCCTCTACCGGTCGTCCAAGATGATCAAGCACAATGCCTTGGCTCAGGTGAGCTGGAGCAAAGTTTGAGTCTAATTGAATGGACTGACGCAGTGATGCTAAGGCTGCCTCGTAGTACCCCAAACCATCGAGCAGAACGCCTTTACGGTAATGCCCGTATGCGTAATCTGGGTTCGAAGCCAGAAGTGCAGTATAAGACTCCAACGCTTCTTCAATTCGTCCTAGATTGTAAAGAGCAGAATCTCTGTTGCCATATACCGCATCAAACGTTGGATTAAGTTGCAATGCGCCTTCAAATGCTGCTAGCGCTTCTTCATGTCTTCCCAAATTGCCGAGCGCTAACCCTTTGCAATGGAACGCTTCAGCAAATCCTGGCACAGACTGAGTGAGATCATTAAAAGCATCGATCGCGGCTGCATATTACCCGGAGTTAAGTAAATTGAGCCCTTCTTCATATTGAATGACTGGTTGAAGCTCTCGCCTCAGTTCATAGGCAGGCAGTAAATCAGGATCAAGTTGTAACGCTTGCTCACATGATTTCATTGCTTCGTGAAATCTTTCCTGTTGCTTAAGAATGCCTGCCTTGAGATGATACGCCATAGCAGATGTTGGGCATAGCTGTATCGCTTCTTCACAAGCTACCATAGCTTCTTGTACCTTGCCCTGAGCAAGTAGGATACCGGCTTTGATATGCTGAGCTTCAGCAAAATCGGAGCGAAGCCGGAGTGCTTCCTCACAGGCTTGTAGCGCTTCTGCCATCTGCTCTAAGCGATAGAGTGCTACAGCTTTTCCCTGATATGCTTCTGGTGCTTCTGGTGCTTGTTGTATGGCTAAAGCGTAGGCATTAAGGGCTTCTCGATAGCGTCCTTGCGCTAAGAACGCTGTTCCCTGTTGGTAGTATGCTTCGATCGCATGCTCAGAAGCGAGTGATTCCTGATAATGCCCTCTTCGAGTCGCGTTTGTGGTAGAGACAATTAATTGTCTGAAACTGGCTTCCAGCTCAAGCTCCTTTAGTGATTGAGCGATGAGAAGGGCTTGCTGGTAAAACGCATCTGCCTGTTGAGAACGATTAAGATAGTCGTGAGAAACCCCCAAATTTAGTAGAACATTGGCTTCTCCTCGGCGATCGTGCATTGTCTGATAGAACGGCATAACCTGTTGAAAACACTCCAAAGCATTCTGGAATTCACCATTGGAGTTATATGAAAGACCGAGATTATTCAAGACGCTTGCCATGAAAAACGGTTGAGTGCTTATCCCAATCTGTCGTCCCAATCCCAATGCTTGCTGGTAACACACAATCGCCTGAGCGGGCTGCTGAAGATTGCGATAAGCAACGCCCAAATTGATTAGAGCACTGACGATCCCAACCGAATCCTGTGTTTGTTGATATCGCTCTAATGCATTCTGTAATGTCTGTACTGCCGCAGAAAATTGGTAACTGTGAATTTGTTCAATGCCTGAGTTCAACAACTTATCTGCATAAGACGATTGAGCATCTTGCTGCATCAGTTTTCCCTCATCTCAATATCTTGGTCATTAGCTTAAAACACATAACACTCCGCTTCAACTGTACAAAACATAATAATCAACATTTAACGGTATACGCACAGTCGTTATGAACTGACATGTTGACTTCTTGGCTTTATCGCAAGGTTTGAGCGTGAATTGCACAGGCAAGACAAGGATTGAAAACGGCTGCTTATAAAAAACTCAATTTTGTTGCTAGCAGGCTGCATAAAGCGGCAATCCCCCCGTAGGGAATCGGTAACAACGGAAGTTTGATTCGTTGCGATCGCCCCCTGATTCTCTCGCAAAGGTTGGTCAAAGATGTTGCCCTTTTCCCAGTCCTCAAGCACCTTATCCACCGACATTCGCTCTACAGGATCTGTCTCTTTACAACGATCAAAGTCTCTGGTTGACCCATTACAACAAGGTGATAGCTTCATTGGCTCTAGCACTGCAAGCCCCTTATCAATTTCTCCTGGAGTCGGCGTTACCATCACCGATTTTATTGGCAACACGTTGCAGACGGCTTACAATATCGGCGATCTTAACGGTTCCAGGTTTAATTATGCCGATTCGGTTAATAACAACGACATCAACGACGTTTACCGTTTCCATCTGGATGCTGCTACAACAGTGAATGTTGGATTAACCAATCTGAGCGCTGATGCTGACCTCTATTTACTGGATAGCACGGGTCATACGATCGCCGTCTCCAATCAATCAGGCAACAACAATGAATTGCTCGATCGTTTTTTGAGCGCTGGCGTGTATTACGTGCAGGTTAAGTCCTTCTCAGGAAGCAGCACATCTTATAGCTTAAGTGTCAATGGCGGCGGAACTGCTCGTGATCCTGGAAACGATCGCAGTAGTGCCCGCGATCTGGGCAACCTTAGCCGTAAAGTATGGAACATTAATGACTTTGTTGGCACCAGTGACCCAAGCGACTATTATCATTTTGACCTGAGTGAGAATGGCAATTTCCATCTGTCTTTGAGTGGCTTAAGCAGTGATGTTGATGTCGCACTGTACAACCGGATTGGTAGCTTAATCACCGCTTCTACATATACTGGAACGTCCTCGGAATCCATTGACCGCTTCCTGGATGCCGGTACTTACTACATTCGTGTCTATGCCCAAAGCAGTGGCAGCAACTACGCTCTAAGTGCACGTACCGATACGCCCTCATATTCGGGCACACGCACCTTAACAGGCACGCTGGGAGCAGACACGTTCGACGTTATAGGCAACTACACTCGTACTGTGATCTCGGGTGATGGCAATGTCGATTTTGGTGCTGGGCGACGTGATGTATTGGATTTATCAGGCTTACGTTCAACCAGTGTTTCGATTAATTATGCCAATACGACAGGCGGCGGTGTTCTTTATGACCCTGGAACTGGCACTCGCCTTTTTGATTCCATTCTTCTCAATGATGGTCGCCAGATTTTGTTTGAAGGTATTGATCAGATTCGATTTAGCGATCGCACCATCAACCTATCCATCATTCCCAATGACCCACTTTTCAATCAGCAGTGGAACCTGGGCATGATGGGTGTTCAGGATGCGTGGCGCTTTACCACCGGATCGAGTCAAGTCATGGCTGGTATTGAAGATACTGGACTCGCCCTCAATACTCAAGGAAATCTCCCGCCTGATTTACAGTCTTTCTATTTCACTGCAAATAATTATGCAGACGATTTCTCTGAAACAGATTCTCACGGTACATCCATCCAAAGCATTATTGCATCAGCTAGTAATAACGGTAGTGGCATGAGTGGGATCAACTGGAACTCAACCCTTTTCGTCACGGATGTTCTCGGTGATAATCCCGGTGATTACACATGGGCACAAGCTACCAACGTTATGGCTCAGTTTGCTGCTAGTCGAGGACAGCGGCTAGTCATCAACATGAGCCTGGGTGTACCATTAAGCTTTGATCAAACAGGTCTTTATCCTGACTTTGAAGCGGCTGTTGCTGCTAATCCTAACGTCTTGTTTGTGATCGCCGCAGGCAACAATGGCAACCTGGGCATTGCAGGGCTGGCTTACCCAGCTGACTTAGCCAGAACCTATAGTAACGTGATAGCAGTGGGAGCATCCTGGGGACGCACAGATTATTTCGGCAATTCTGAAGCACCCGGCACTCGGATTGAGTATCCATTCTGGTGGGGGTCGCAATACGGCAACGGGTTAACGCTAATGGCTCCCTCTGAAGTGATTGCGGAGACGGCAACTCGTTCCCTTTCAGGGCAAGTGTCATATGACTACACAACCAACTTTAATGGCACTTCAGCCGCAGCTCCAAACGTAACCGGAGTGGCATCGCTAGTGTGGAGTGCAAATCCCAATTTAACGGCAGCACAAGTCAAGCAAATCTTGTCTCAAACTGCCACTGATTTAGGTAGTTCTGGATATGATTCCTACTACGGCAATGGCTTTGTGAATGCCGATGCAGCCGCACGACGCGCGATCGCGCTGGCAGAGGGTGCTGCCTAGGCTTTTCATTGAACAACACTTCGGCTTTGCAAAGAAGCAACTGTTTCACATGAACGCTTAAAGCGTCTACAGCATAAAGCTTTTGGGCTTTACGAAGCCTCATTAGCTCATGCAGGTGTTTTATGCCTAAGAAATCTCTTGAAGTCCGTTTCTTGGAAGAAGTGCATCAGCGACAACAAACAACGAAGACGGGTATTGGACGCAAAACTAAAATGCTTCTGCTGATCATGCTGATTGCTGCAGGTTTTGCATACTTTGCTCGCCCGAATAACCAACGCTCGGTGATCAAAAACCCAAAAGACCAAGCAGAGCAGCTTACGCCTGTTGATCTCCCCCAGAGTGGCCTTTTAAGTAAACCCAGCGGACAAATATTGAATAAGGATGTAGGAAAACTCCGCATTTTTTTAAGGGCACCTTTACCCAGCGAGAAATCCTCTCTGCCACCAACCTGCTCTGGCGATCAAAAAGCGTGGAGTCCAAGAAATGAGAAACACTATATGGTTAAATTACGCGACTGGCAATCTAACAAAGTGGTTACAACAGCGTTTATTCGGTCTGGTGAGAAGGTCGAGCTAATCATTCCCTTCGGTGCCTACAAACTGAGATACGCAGCCGGAAACCTCTGGTACGGTAAGTCACATTTGTTTGGCTCAAAGGTGAAGTATGAAATGACAGAGCGGTCTTCTTCAGGCCAAGCCGCTAAGTTTGAGTTTCAAAGGCATAAACCAGGAGGAGATTTGGGTTTCTACTGCTCCGACGGTAATTTAGGTAGTAAAGCAGTCACAGATGACTCACCGTAACGCTAAACACTTTAAACAAATTGGGATGCAAAGGCTGCAATCGCTGCATAAAAAGCCTTTACCTCCGTATGAAGTTAAGAGGGCAGACTTCATTTTTCTCCTTTAGAATGCCCTGGCATTGGTGATGTATCCATCTGTAGGAGTCATTGTGCACGAGCGCAACCACATCTAATCATGATTAGGTCGCAAGACAGGTTGCAGACGCTCCTGGCGACTGAATTTAGTGACTGGTTCATCGGGGTCAAATTCCCACGCTAGTTTGCTCCTATCCATTAACTGAATCAAAATCTATACCCTCATGGCAACAACTACACGAATTGGCACTTCTTTTAGTGAATCTCCGGTTATTTCTGGTAACGGACATTACATGGCTTTTGCAAGTAATAATGTTCAACTTACGAGGGTTGGAGGGACGCAGGTTTTCCTAGAAGACTTAACAACTGGAAATATTGGGTATGTTTCATCATCATCTCAAGGTGCTCCAGGAAATTATAGTTCTTCACTCGATGACTCTATCGCTGTTTCCTATGATGGCCGGGATGTCGTTTTCTCATCTGATGCAACAAATCTAGTTCCCAACGATACCAATGGGGAAACAGATTTATTTATGAAGGATATGAAAACTGGAGCGATAACCCGCATTTCTGTAGACTCAAAGGGAAATCAGATTCCAGCTAACTCAGTCAGTACGATACAGTTCCATCCTTCAATTTCAGCCGATGGTCGCTACGTCGCCTTTCAATCAGAAGCGCCATTGGCTAGCAACCCCAACGGGTTGCAATCAGTATTTGTCCGGGATACTCAGACAGGGATAACCACGATCGTCTCTGTCAATTCCAATGGCATTTCCGCCAATGCCCCCTCCGCTTCACCTTCCATTTCAGCCGATGGACGCTTTGTTGCCTTCGAATCCCTAGCTACCAATCTAACGCCCGGAGCTACGGTAGGTAACTACGAAATCTATGTGCGCGACTTCCTCACCAACACTACGTTTTGTGCTTCCGTTAACTCCCAAGAGCAATTGGGAAATGGCATTTCCCAATATGAACTTCCACCCGATGGCGGCGCTTACAATCCGGTCATATCGCCAAATGGACAATACGTGGTATTTCAATCCACTTATACGAATCTGGTGCCTGGCGATACTAATGGAGTCAGCGATGTTTTCATGTACAACTTCCAGACTCATCAAACGACTCGCATTTCGATCGATCCTAAAGGGAATCAAGCCAATGGTTCCAGCCTGATTGACTATGTCAAGTCATCTGCTATCTCCAGCAACGGTCGCTATGTTGTGTTTGATTCATTTGCCAATAATCTCGTGTCTGGGGATACCAATAATGCTGAGGATGTTTTTGTGCGCGACATTGGAGCGGGCACGACCACTCGTGTATCTGTGAACTCCAATGGAGAAGAGCCCGTGGGTGGTTTTTTAGGTACCGCATCCTATGGAGGAACCATTTCTGGTGACGGTAGCAGAATCACCTTCATATCAAATGGCCGCAATATGAATAATATGGGGATTAATACAGACCAGATATACTTGCGCGATTATGGAAGTCTAGCAGCCAGTTCTGCCAGTGTTGCTGATGGATTTGTTCCAACACCTGATCAGAAGATTGACTATTACGGAGGTAAAACGATTCCGAATCTTCAGTTTGAAAACCTCTATCTTGGCGGATCACAGTCCTGGAATCCAACTGAAATTCAGGAGATTAATACTTCTCTTGCTGCGGCCATGAGTGATTCCCACCTTAATAGTGTGGTTCAACAGTATTTTCTTGGGCAACCGATTACCAGCAATTTCCTTGGGTGGCAGACGCTTCCGGCAAACGTTTGGCCAGCGATCACTCAAGACCCAGGAAAACCTTTACCAGAAGTTTCTCAGGCGAATTTGGAGAACTATATTCGTTCCCTTGATCAGAGTGGGTTCTTCCACAGTTTTAATAACCTACAATCCACCGTATTCAACTTCGTGTTACCGACCGGAATTGGCCTCTTCGACACTACTGGCAATTCTCTGGATCAAACCCATTTAGCAGGCTTTCACGGTTCAGTGCACGTTCAGAATTCGAGTGGGCAGGTTGATACGATTTACTACACAGCGGGAGTTTACTCGGCTAACTATTACTCACCTAGCTATGGTTCCTTCTCCAATGGAATCCCAGCCTTTTACCAACCCTGGGAGAATGTAGTGGCAACGTTCTATCATGAATTGAATGAAGCCAGAACGGATCCCGATGTGGAAGATGCAAACCGGACTGGAAACAGCGGCTACATTGGTTGGAGCTCTCGGCAAGGAAATGAAATTGGCGATTACCCGCTGACTCAAGCCTATCAGCTGAAGAATTTGAATTATGCCTTTAAATTTGTACCTCTAGCTAATGGCACAGGATTTGTACCGATTCAACTGCTTTATTCAGATGAAGTGTACGGACCAGAAGATCCAACAGCATAGCCCATAATGTGAGAACAACAGTGATGGAACAACTGGTTGGTCAGGTTCTGCACGATCGCTACCAAATCAAATCTCTACTTGGTCGTAAAACTGGGCGAAGGACCTTTTTGGCGCACAATTTAGAAACGCGATCGCCTGTTGTGGTCAAATTGATGCTCTTTGGTCCAGACTTTATTTGGGACGACCTGAAGTTGTTTGAGCGTGAAGCCGAAACCCTCAAAGCTCTTAATCACCCTGCGATTCCTACGTATCTCGATTTCTTTGAAGTGGATAGTGAATTAGGTCAAGGCTTTGCGCTGGTGCAAAGTTACATTGAGGCACGATCGCTTCAAGAGTGGGTGCAGTCTGGTCGCACCTTTAGTCAGAATGAGATCAAGGAGATTTCAAAAGCGCTGTTGGAAATCCTGGATTATCTTCACAGCCGCCAACCGCCCGTTGTGCATCGGGATCTCAAGCCAAGTAATATTTTACTAGCAGGTCGCAGTGGCAATAGTCCAGGAACCATTTATCTGATTGATTTTGGTTCAGTGCAAACATTATCACATGATGGAACTATCACAGTGGTTGGCACCTATGGTTATATGCCGCCCGAACAGTTTGGTGGGCGAACACTGTCCGTTTCAGATCTCTATAGCTTAGGAGCAACCTTAATTTACCTAGTAACGGGGCAACATCCCGCCGACCTATTTCACCAAGACGGGCATATTGAGTTCGCGCAAATTACGAGACTTAGCCCAAATTTTATTGCATGGTTGCAATGGCTAACTGACCCTAAAGCGTCCAAAAGACCAAAATCAGCACGAGACGCAATGCAGCATTTTTTGCAACCTCCCCAATTGCGCACTCAAATGCAGCTAGCAACGCAACCCATGCCAGAGACCAACGTTCCACGCAAGCATCACAAGTACAACTCTCCACGTGGAACTGCTGCGATAGGTTGGGTTGCATCGGTTGTTTTAGCAGTTTTTGTAATATCTTCCTTGCTGCCCGTTATGGGCGTTTGGATAGGTCTTCCGGTACTAATCCTGGCTTTAATTATTCACTTCTTTCCACTCTTTCCGCCTGAAGATTGAAATCTTCTTTCGCTGTGTAGAATCAATTTTCCTGGCAGTGTTAAACGGCTACAGATTGTAAATCACTTTGCGATCGCAAATCAAGACATACTTTTCAACGCCTCCGCCGCAAACATATAAAGCAGTGTTATAACTTAACGTTGAAATTCTGGAGGAGGTTCGTACTGATAAATTGCTCCAGGCTACATCTATAGCACTGACAAAGCCATTTACAGATGCACGATCGCCACTCCATTCCATTCCTGATTGTCCACAAGACAGAATGCTGAATACGCGCGATCGCTCTGGGGGGTAATGCACAAGTCTTAATCATTTATTGGAGATTTAAACGATGTCTCAATGCAAAGTTCTACGGCAACTTTTGCCCCTCACACTTTCCCTGTTGTCAGTGATACTGACGATCAGTGCCCTCCCCGCCACGGCACAGCCTGACACTGATCGCTCAACTTCTGCTGAACAAACGAATCCGCCATCCCAGCAGACAGACCTGCAGCTTGTGCAGGCTCAAATCCTTCCTTTACCGATGTGGGTCTACATGTTGGGTGGTGTGGTGCTGATTCTGTTCTTTTTGCCCAAAGTGGGGTGGGTCGCTGGATTAATTGTGATTGAAGAACGGGAAGTTGGCATCATCACAAAGAAATTCGCAGCGAAAAACCTGCCTGAAGGGCAGCAGATTGCACTCAATGGTGAAGCAGGGTTGCAGGCAGATACGCTAACCCCAGGCTGGCATTTTGGCTACTTCCCCTGGCAGTATAGCGTGCGGAAAGAGTCTGTCGTCATGATCCCGCAGGATGAAATTGGCTTGATTATTGCCAATGATGGCAGTCCCATCCCATCAAACCGGATTTTAGGCAAAGTGGTTGAGTGTGAGAATTTTCAAAATGCTCGTCAGTTTTTGATGCATGGTGGTGAAAAGGGTCGGCAGCTAGCCATCCTGAGCACGGGCACCTATCGCATCAACACGGCTCTCTTCACCGTTATTACATCGAGTAACGCTTCAGCTTATGGTGTTACCCCTGCAAGGCTCAAGCTGTATACAATTCAGTCCGATCGGGTTGGGATTGTGACAACGCTGGATGGGGTACCCATTGAAGAGGGTGAAATTGCAGGTCCAATCGTAGCGGGTCATGACAACTTTCAGAGCGCCCAAGCCTTCATCAATCGGGGCGGGCGCAGAGGGTTGCAAGAACAGGTAATGCTCTCTGGTTCGTGGAATCTTAACCCCTGGTTCGTACAGGTGGAACAAGTGCAAATGACAGAAGTGCCGATCGGCTACGTAGGAGTCGTGATTTCTTATGTGGGGCAGGCACACGAAGACGTGAGCGGTGCAGCTTTTACGCACGGCAATCTGGTAAGTCGGGGTGACAAAGGCGTATGGATTGAGTCCTTGCACACAGGAAAACATCCCCTCAATACCAAAATCATGAAAGTGGAATTGGTGCCCACAACAAATATTGTGATCAATTTCACGCAGCGGTTTAAAGGAGAGCACGGCTATGATTCCTCGCTCTCAGCACTCAAATTACTCTCATTTGATGGCTTCACATTTGATTTAGAAGTCTTTCAGGTGATTCATGTCGGTGCGATGGATGCGCCTAAAGTGATTTCACGGTTAGGTTCTATGCAAAACTTGGTGGATCAGGTATTGCGTCCGATCGTCGGCAACTACTTCCGCAACTCGGCACAGGAGTATACTATTCTCGATTTCCTCACAGCGCGAAGTGAGCGACAGTCAGAGGCAGCGGAATATATCCGTCAGGCACTACGAGCTTATGATGTGCAGGCAGTTGATACACTGATTGGTCTCATTTCGCCACCGCCAGAGTTGATGCAAACGCTAACCGATCGCAAACTAGCCGAAGAACAGGAAAAAACCTACATGACGCAACGGGCGGCACAAACGCAACGGCAAGAACTGGTGCGAGAAACTGCTTTGGCTGATATTCAAGAACAGATTGTCACCGCAGAACAAGGGGTCACGATCGCCGAACTACAAGCAACCGCCAAGGTCAATGAGGCAAATGGGGAAGCCGAGGCGATTCGCGTTACAGGACAGGCACAGGCAGATACCTATCAAGCCGGTGTAAATGCAGTGGGTGCCCAGTTCTACACCGCTATGCAATTGATGCAGGTGATTGGCGATCATAACGTGCGGATAATTCCCGACATTGTGGTAGGTGGCAACCAGAGTAATGCTGGAGCACTCGATGCCATGATGGGCATTTTGCTGTGGAATCAAGCCCAAGGAATGCAGAAAACCGACAACCATCAGCTTGTCGCTGTGCCTGGGACTCCTCCTGATCAAGCCTAAACGCCATAAATGTTCCAGCACCCGTTTCATGCCTAGATTAGAATCGAGCCGTGTACAGCCATTGAGGTTCATGCATGATCAGGAGCGTTAAGATGTCACGATGGAAACGTTTATCTGGAAGTGCTAGTCTCTGCATCCTAAGTGTTCTCGGGATGGTCGCCCCTGCTCAAGCACAGATCCAGGGAGATGGCACCTTGAACACTCGGGTCAATGGTGCGTTAACTGCGCCCTGTACGGGCACATGTGTCATTACCGACGGCACCGCCCGCGGCGGTAATTTGTTTCACAGTTTTCATCAGTTCTCTCTGCCCAATGGTGATTTTGCGGGTTTTGTCACTCCATCTACCGTTCAGAATGTCATTGTGCGTGTGACAGGTGTTGGTCAGCCGTTTGTCTCCAACATCAATGGCACAGTTGCCACGACCAATGCTGCTGTAACCACCGTTCAACCTGCTAACTTTTTCCTGCTCAACCCCAACGGCCTTGTCTTTGGCCCTAAGGCTCGTGTGCTAACGAGTGGCTCTTTTCTGGCAACGACGGCTGACCAGATGGTGTTTCAGGATGGCACGGCATTTCGTACCACTGATCCAACGCCTCTATTGACCGTGAGTGTTCCCGTTGGGCTGGGCTTTACTGAAGTGCCTAAAGATATCACCCTGCAAGGATCACGCCTCTCAGCCGCAAATGTTGCCTTAGTGGGTGGGAATATTCAACTGGATAACGCGCAGATTGGTTCGTCAGGCGGAGGGATAGCGTTAACGGGGATTGGAGCAGCGGGTGTTATTGGACTTGATGTGAGCCAGGACACATGGAGCGTGAAGGTTCCAGATACCTTAACTCGCGCCGATGTAGCGTTAAGCAATAATTCTATTTTGGCGATGCCTGCGGCAAGCGGCGGCGATATTGTGCTTAAGGCACGGAATCTGAAACTTTCTGGCGGTGGATTAGTCGCGATCTTCACGGGTAGCCAGACAGGCAATATTGTTCTCGATGCCACAGACACGATCGCGCTCAGCCAGGGCAGCCTGATTGCAACTTCAGGCCCCCCGCAATCTATGGAGAATGGTGGCAATATTCTGATCCAGACAGGTTCACTTTCGGTGATGGAAGGATCTGGTTTTTTTAACAGTCAAATGGGACAGGGCAATGGGGGCAGTATCATCATTAATGCCCGCGATCGGGTTGCGTTCGATGGCGAGACGAGCGCGGGTAGAATCAGCGCTGCGATCGTTTCAAATGGCAATGGTCTCGGCAAATCGGGGGAAATTCAGATCAATACCGGGTCGCTGTCGTTAACCAACGGTGCCAGCTTATTGAGCTTATTGATGGGTAATGTAAGGTCAGGAAATGCGGGTGACATTATCATTAACGCCCGTGATGCCGTTGTGTTGAGTGGAGAAGCAAGCAATGGTGTCTTCGGTCAAATATCAAGTAACAATGGAGTGAATGTTGCAGGCAATTCGGGCAATATCAAACTCTCCACAGGATCGTTCACAGTCACAAATGGCGCTTATATTGGGGTTAGTAGCGTTGGGCAGGGGAATGCGGGCACCATCACGATCGATGCGCGTGACGCCGTTGTCTTTGATGGCAGAGGCAGTTCTCGTCTTGTTGGAGTATCTGGGGCGAGTGGTGCCAACAGTGCCTTCTATGGCAGTGGCGGTAATGGGGGTGACATCCAGATTACTGCTCGCTCTTTGTCAGTTACCAATGGAGCTAACCTTAATACCAGTACCTTTGGGCAGGGGAATGGTGGCAACATCAACATTGATGCCCGCAATGTGACTGTAGATGGGGTAAGCACAGATGGTTTTTCTAGCAGTGTGAGAAGCGGGGTGGGTCCTAGTGCCGTTGGCAATGGGGGCGAAATTCGGATTGCGACCAACGTTCTGGCGGTGACAAACGGAGCTAATTTAACCACTGGCACTCAGGGGCAGGGCAATGGGGGCAGAATTGTGATTGATGCGCGCGATCGCACGGTCGTAAACGGGTTTGGCAGTAATGGAGACGCCAGCAGTATCCAAAGTGCTGTTGACAACGATCTTCCCGGTCAAGCGGTTCGTAAAGGCGGCGATCTTGCCATCACCACTGGATCGCTGCTATTAAATGGTGGTTTTTTATCAGCGAGTGTGTCATCAACGTTGGGAGAAGCAGGCAATATTAATGTCAGGGCTAACAATGTCCAGCTAGATAACGCACTCATCGGAACAACTGCGGCTTCAGGAAACGGAGGTAACATCACGCTCTTTGCTAAAGATCTGCTTCTCCTGCGTCGCAATAGTATTATCTCGGCGCGATCAGGCACGCTTGGAACTGGACAGGGAGATGGTGGCAACATAGTCATCAATACCCCCTTTCTGATTTCTGCACCGCTGGAAAATAGCGATATCAGAGCCACAGCCTTCGGTGGCAGAGGCGGTAGCGTCACCATCAACGCTACAGGTATCTACTGGTTTGTGCCTCGTAGTCGGACAGATTTAGAACGGTTGTTGGGCACCACCGATCCCACTCAGCTTGATTCCTTACGCTTGCCAACAAACGATATCACGGCCATTTCCCAAGCGAACCCAACACTGAATGGTCAGGTTGTGCTCAATACCCCTGATCTTGACCCCAGCCGAGGCTTAGTCGCTTTGCCCACCGAGTTGGTCGATCCCTCCAACAAGATTGATCAGCGGTGCGCCCCCAAAGGTTCGCAACAAGCCAGTTCTTTCACTGTGACTGGGCGTGGTGGATTGGCCAGTAGCCCCACTGAGCCCCTTATGCAGCAGGGTGCTTTGACGGCATTAGTCAAACTGCCAGAAGTTGAGATGGAGCAGGTTGGCAGTGGCCTGAGAGCAAATGAAACGGATAGAGTCGATCACCCATCTGTTGCATCCATGCCTCCATCCACTGTGAATGAAATCATCGAAGCAAACGGATGGATTGTTGATGCGAAAGGCAGTGTGCGCTTAGTGGTAAATGCTGCAACAGAGCAGCCCTCTAGCCCTGCTATGGTTTCTCTCTCTTGTGCTCAACGCTAATTTACCAGGGAAGGAAGAGTTATGGACTTGATGAAAACCGTTCAAGTCATGCAATCCTTTTGTAACTGGCGATCGTCCCAACACAACGACGATCGCCGCTACAAACACGCCTCCCTGATGCGGGCTCTGCTGCTCTTTACGCTGACTCTGTGCCTGTTCGTTTTACCTGCGATCGCCAAGGATTCACAACCAACCACAATACCGATTCAAAGTACAGTAACTGCGCCACAGCAACTCTTTGAACAAGGGGCAGCCCTCTATCAATCAGGGCAATTTGCCGAAGCTGCCAGTGCCTTTCAAAAAGCTGCAAAATTCTATCAAACCCAAGGCGATCGCTTAAAACGAGCCGCGACGCTCAGCAATCTCTCTTTGGCATACCAGCAGTTGGGTCAATGGCAAGATGCTAAAGCAGCGATCGAAGAGAGTTTGATGTTACTCAACGGACAGCAAAAACCATCTGCTCAAAGCTCAAAACTAAATTTAGAACTTCTTGCTCAGGCTTTTGATATTCAGGCAGGGTTACAACTGGCAACGGGACAGAGCGATCGCGCATTGGCAACCTGGCAACAGGCCACGACTCTCTATACCCAACTCAACGACAAGACGGGTGTTTTTCGTAGTCGCATCAATCAGGCAAAAACCCTACAAATCAAAGGCTTCTACCGTCGGGCATTGGATGTGCTCAATGAGATCAATCAGGTGCTAGCATTGCAGCCAGACTCTTTGACAAAAGCGGTCGCGTTGCGATCGCTCGGTGACACGCTTCAACTCACAGGCGATCTCAATCTTGCCCGTCAGGTATTGCAACAAAGTTTAGCCATCGCTCAGCATCTTCCAGATCCTGAAGCGCTCAGTGCTGCGTACCTTAGCCTGGGAAACACGGCCAGAGCACAGAAAGATGTCCCTACGGCAATCGAGTTCTATCAAAAAGCGATCGCCAATAGTGCTAATCCATTAGCCAAAGTTCAGGCGCAAAGCAATTATCTCAGCCTGCTGGTTGAATCTGGTCAAGCTAAGAATGCCTTAGAAGCCATACAACTCGCTGAGAAAATTCAGCTCTCAAGCTTACCACCAAACCAGGACAGCCTTTTTGCCAAAATTAACTACGCCCAAACCATCATTCAACTCATGGGTAAGGCTAAAACAAATCAATTAATTGCATCGTCCACTTCCCGACTAACACAAACTGTGATTGCCCTGCTTAGCCAAACCATTCAACAGGCAAAAGACCTTCAAGATCAAGCAGCAGAAGCCTACGCGCTTGGCACTCTAGGACATCTGTATGAGCAAACTCAGCAATGGTCTCAGGCACAGCAATTGACGGAGCAGGCGTTACAACAGATCCAACCACTGAATGCTCCAGAAATTACCTACCGCTATCTCTGGCAGTTAGGGAGACTCTTGGTTGCGCAGAACAATTTGCCACGAGCAAAGACAGCTTACGAGGGTGCGATCACAACTCTCAAAACGCTTCGCAGTGACTTGGTAGCCACCAATCGCGAGACTCAGTTTAACTTTCGTGATGGGGTTGAACCGATTTATCGGGAAGCGGTGGCGCTACTGTTTACGATCGAAAAGATTGATCCCAATGAGGCAAATTTGAATCAGGCGAGACAATTGATTGAAGCACTCCAACTAGCGGAGCTGGATAACTTTTTTCGGGCCGCTTGCGTTGACTTTAAATCTGTTTCACTGGATAAAGTGGTCGATCAAGGTGATCCAACAGCAGCCGTCATCTACCCCATCATCCTGGAGCAAGAACTTCAGGTCATTGTCAAAATTCCCAAACAGCCACTACGCCACTATGCCACTCATAAACCCCGTTCCGAGATTGAAGGCGTTTTGCGTCAACTGCGTGAACAATTAGTGGATGAAGACACAATCAAAAAAACGCAGGCCTTAGGGAAAGAAGTTTACACCTGGCTCATTCAACCGATCGCCGCCGAGCTTCAGCAAGCAGAGATTAAAACGCTGGTCTTTGTGCTGGATGGGGCCTTGCGCAATGTGCCGATGGGGGCGCTTTATGATGGCAAGCAATACCTGATCGAGCAGCATGCCGTTGCGCTTAACCTGGGCTTACAATTGCCAGAGTCACGAACCATTACACTGAAAGCGATCGCGGCCGGACTCGCCGATCCATCGCCCGCTTTGCAAGAACGCTATCATTTTGGTTCCCTGCCAGCAATTAAAACAGAATTGTCTCTCATCCAGCAAGCAGGCGTCGAAACGCGCATTCTGCTGGATCAAACCTTTAAGAAAGAAACGCTTCAACAAGCTGTGCGCTCACAACCATCCAGCATTGTGCATCTGGCAACGCATGGAAAGTTCAGTTCTAAAGCCGAAGAAACCTTTGTTCTGACTGCTGATGGACCGATGAATGTCGATGAATTTGAAACGTTGCTCCGCGTTCGGGGGCAAACCCGTGCCGAAAGCATTGAACTTCTGGTCTTAAGCGCCTGTCAGACCGCAGCTGGGGATGAACGTGCCACACTGGGTTTAGCCGGGGTTGCCTTTCGCGCCGGAGCCCGCAGCACTTTAGCATCCCTGTGGCAAGTGGACGATCGGGCGACAGCTTTACTTATGGGCGAATTTTATCGGGAGCTGGCACAAGCCAAAGTAACGAAAGCGGAAGCCTTGCGACGTGCACAACTAACACTGCTGTCAGGCAAATTTTCCGAAGAAAATCCCCGTTATTTTCGCCCACTTTACTGGGCCGCGTATACGCTAGTGGGGAACTGGCTTTAAAGAGGGTTGTGTCGCAAACGGTTGGAGACAAACATTCACACTTTAATCGACATAGGAGGGACTTCCCTTACTTGGCTCCCGAACCAGACATAACCCTTTCGCATTATCCGGCTCCTAATACCAATTTAATGTGGAGCTGCATAGAACCGTGCTTCCAAAATCAATGGTTAATGGGCAATCGTGCCCTTCCCTGAGCCTTAATTAAGTTGGCAGCAAGGAGCGATCGCCCCTTTCGTTACACTCCTCAGTTGGCCTTGTTTTAATAGATCAGTCCAGGCAGAAACAATTGCACGATCGGTTGTACCGTGCTGCTGAATCTCATTGGCTAGCGTATTTAAGGCTTCAAACCAAATGCCATTTTCTGCATACACAATGGCGCGATCGAGGGGTGTTTTTGCCGCTTTAAGTGATTCTTGAAGGTCTGTTGGGCCTGCCACCCGTTGAATGGAGCCTTCCTGCCACGCAAGGGCTCCCGCATCGGCTGGATCGCACTGCACTGAAACACCCCAGCGATACGATTGATTGACCTTGAGGGGCGCGGTTGTGTGAGGCAGCGACACACGAATGATGCCTGCTGGTATGGGTGGCTGTACCGTAGTTTCATAGAGGGGATTATCGTCACGATCGCGCAGCACAAACTTTAGTGGCATCCCAGCTTTGAGCGTTTGAGGAAGGTAAAACCAAAATGTAGGATGGTCGAGTGTCGTCAGCCCCCATACCAAGGTTTTTGTCTTGTTTTGAGCGATCGGTACCAACGCCGTGAAGTCTCGATAAGGCTTGCAAGTCGGGATGCGGCTGGCTCCTCCACGACCACGACCACCGGGTTCTCCTGGGTCTTCTGGCAAGCGAGGTGCAGCGAAGTGTAGTGCGGTCGGTGGGCTAGCTGCTAGAGCGGGTAGAAGGCAGGAGACAGGAGGCAGAAGGCAGAAAGAGAGGCTGAGTAGACTCAGGGTAAGGGGCGATCGCAGGTGTTGTTGTGCTGTCCGGTTCATCGGTAACTCCAAATCAAAGCTGTTTCTGAGGGCGAGAAAGCAAATAGCCCACCTGGCTACTGGTGGCTAAACAGGTTAACAGAGCTGGGAGGAGTGGCACCCACCCACCGCGCAGGAGCAACACCAGGCAGAGACTTGTGAGCATTGCCAATGCAACGCTGAGGGCGATCGCTCGGTACAGTAAGCGACGAAACATCCAGGCCAACGTTCCTCCAATGAGTGCCCAGCCGCCCACCCAAAGGCTATCGCCTGCTTGCGACCAGCCCCAGAGGAGCGATCGCTGGTCGATCGCCGCACTTAGCAGTTGGCTCACCATGTGCGCCTGAACAAAGACACCCGGTAATTGTTGTGCAAATGCTGTGCCGTAAGGCGTAGACCAATAATCGCCGCTGGTATTCGTTACCACACCAATCAACACGATGTGATCCTTAACAACGGCTGGATTGAGCTGGTCTGTGAGCACCTGGGTCAGTGTGACCTGTGGCGCTAAACTGCGCGGCGACGGCATCGCGCGATAGTTAAGCAAAACCTGACTGCCTCGCGTATCGACAACCTGGTAGCCACCTGTTCGAGCGGTCAGGTGTGGAAAGACGTGTGTGCCAAGTATCAGATCGTTGTTTGGAGTGAAGCCAGCCGCAATGTGGTGCTGATGAAGATAATGAAACGCCAGTTGCACGCTGAAGGCTTGAGCAGGTGTGCAGGGTGATGCAGTGTTAGGAGAGAGCAGCAGCAGGTGGCGACGCAGCACACCGTCTTCATCTTCAACGAAATCGCTAAAGCCTAACCGGGCTACAGGCATTTCGGGTGGCGGTAACACACCTGCCGGGTCGTCTTTAGGATCAGGGCGTTTGCAAAGGGTGAACAGACGATCGCTCTGCTTCAACCGTTGCGCCAAAGCTGGTAGATCGGCAGGAAAGTCACGGTATAGATCCAGCCCGATCGCGGCTGGTTGGAAGGTTTCCAGTTTCTCTAACAGTCGGTTTAAGGTGCGATCGGACAGAGAACCGCGTCGAGGTTCGTTGCCCTGTGCAGCAATATCTGCTTCATGGGCCGTGACAACCAGCAAGCGAGGATCTGGAGCTTCGGCAGGTCGCAGGCGCATGAGGTGGTCAAACGCCCACAGTTCGGCGGGTTGCAGAAAGCCCAGCCAGCGAACACCCATCACTAAACCTGTCATCACGACGCTACTGAGCAGAATAGTTTGTAGATCGGCGCGGGTGGGCAAGCGGAACCGAGTTGCTTGTTTCCCACGCCAGTCCTGCCATGTGGGAGGTAGCTCAGCAGGATTCTGGCAAATGACAGGCAGCCAGGTCGCGCAGGGAAAATCGCTTTCCAGGTCTTGCAGCTTCTCGCGGGCTTCTCGTACAGCCAGGTAAAGCGATCGCCCCTGAGAAAACGCGGCGAGAAAGTGCTTGAGAAACGCCTGCGCAACGCGATCGGGCACAGGTTCCCGCATCACAATGACTTGTGGTGAGTGCAAGTCGGCTAAGGCACGCGCCAAGCCAAGCCCATCGCAGGAGTTGAAAATTGCCAGCTTCAACCCTTGCTCGATCGCTTTGCGGAGTCCATATTTCAACTGGTCGATCGTCAGCGTTTCTGTGGGATTAATTTGAAGCTGCCCTTCTCCCTGGCTAGAGCTATGCCCTGCAAAAAAGAGCATATCCCATCCCGATTCCCACAGAGCTTGCGTGAACTGCGATCGACTGGGTTCGACTAAAAAGGTGAGGTCAGCATGCGGCAATTGCTTCAGGAGCGCCTGATCATGGGCGGTATCAATTCCTTGACGATCGCCCAGAACCGCCAGAATGCGAATGTTGCGTTTGGGTGTGTTTGAGGGAGTTTGAAGCGATCGGGCAAAATCAGGTGGACTCAGCGCCAATTCTGCTCTGGCGTAATCGTCGAAAAACTGCCAGAGGCACCAGGGTAGACGTAACACCGGATCGGAGTCTGCTGTGATGACCAGACGAATTTCATCCGTTAGCGCCAGGTGAGCGCGCAGTTTTTGATCAATATTGCGAAACGAGTCGGCATTGAGCCAGCGATTCAACTGCTGCTTCAATTCCTGACAGAGTTGCGCAAACTCAACTTTAGAAACCTGAGTGACATCCGCCTCATCCAGCTCAAATTCTGGCTGAAGGGTACGATTTTGCCGCCACTGCATCCCCAAAGACAGGGCTTCATAGAGCCGCTGCCAGCGTTTGTAGAGCGCGTCCAGTTCTGGAGCCGATGGTAAGGCTCCCGTAAATTGCATCGGAATCGCGTGATCGGTCTGCCAAAATTGTGCGATCGCCGCTGGAAAGCCCTGCTGCAAGCTACCTTTACCAAGATTAAGGACGACTAGCTGACTCATCGCTAACTGACGAACTCCTCCCGAAAGCAAAAGTCGCCCAAGGCAATCTGAAGCTCAAACCGGGTTCCTGCTGCACACTTAAAGCGCTTGAGCTGAATGTAGTCATCTTGTTCGCGGGCTTGCACGGATTGCACCACCGTTCGAGTCGTTGAGAGCATTGCCAGCCTCAGATTCACGGGCAGGCGATCGCCCTCCACTGGATACAACTGAACCTGCACTTCAACTCGGCTATCCGTTGCCGCACCCAGCGTCAACACCAGCAGCAGCCGTTGATCCACTGTTTGAGTCCTCACACGCACTTGTTTGACGCGGCGGATAAGCGATTCCGTCGGTGCCTGCGTTTGGCGGATGTTGAAGGCAAAGGGAGAATCGGGGTTAATGAGCGTGTCGATCGCCTCCCAGGTCGTGTCAAAGACGTTTTGAAACCACTGGCTCAAGTTAACAGCGCTTATATCAGGGCTCTCGATCACCCTGTCTGAAGAGGTTTCTGCTGTCGATCGGTCGCGAGACGTGAAGGACTGAGACTGCAACTGGTATAGCCGCTGTCGCCATTGCGGTTGGCTGAGCAGCGCGCCCCATTGCTCAAACGGGATGGCGAGCCGAGGGGGGACAGTAGCCGCCGCTAACTGTTGAAACAGTCTTTCCGCCTGAGCGTCGGTAAGCGTCGGCAAGGGTGCGATCGCGGACTGAGTGGGTTCGTCAGGGTAAAGCTGCTGCACTGTCCACAAGACCGTCATGTCTCGGATCAGATGGTACGCATCTACACAATAGGTGCGATCGTTGGGATCATAAACCGCATGTGCTTTCAACTCGGCATGGGTGGTATAACCCCAAACGTTGAGCCACTGTTCGTCAGGATTTACCTGTACAGCCAGCAAATAATCGGCTACCCACTCAGGATGATCAACCCATTCTTGAGGTACGCGCAGTTCACTGGTATCCAGCGTTTTCGTTGGCAGTAGCACGAGTCGCTTCTTACCCATTACAATAGCGGTTCCGTCTACCAACTGCCACAGTGCAGGAAGCTCAGAGGCATCATAGGCAGATGCAGCCGTGGGACTGTATTCCGCTTGGAGCCAGGGCAAAAAGGTAGTGAGGCAAACATGGTTGAGATAGACCCGCCACTGAGCCGTGGGCGCTGAGAAAGCCTGTCCCTCCTGCCACGACGCAGCCTGGACACTGGGCAAGATGTCTAAACTGACATCGGTTGGAACACACGAAAACGTCATTTTTCCTCCTTTGCGGAGTCGGGCTCAGAGGACTGGTAGTGACTCTGTAACCACTCCTCCAAATAAATGCTGACAGCTTTAACCACGGTGGAGGTGGGTAAAGTATGCAATGTGTCCTGACTCCAACGGGCTAGAGCGATTAATAGCGCCTCCCGTGCTTTTGCGAGCTTGCGGGAAATTGTGTACTGCGGTAGTTCAAGCTGCTGGGCCATCTGCTGCTGCGTTAGCCCTTGCTGGTAGTAAAGTTTGATCAGTTGAGCCAGTGGGGCATCAAGTTGGGCGATCGCATCCAGCAAAACTGCTTGCATTTGCGTTCGCTGTGCCTCTCGTGACTCAGCCTCCTCTTGCGCCTCCAGAGTTGACAGCAAGGATTCACCGCTTGAGTCGGGCAATTCGTCTTGGATCTCGCCTGCGTCCCATCCTGACTTCGGCACATTCAGCGACGCTACGACCGGATAAAGGTAGGCACGTGCTAGTTTGGCACATTGTATGAGCCACGCCTCCAGCATGGCGGGTGTAACGTCCGGTTGAGATGCTGATCGATCGGCGTTGTAACATTGAGCAATCGCCTCCCATACGGCGCGATCGGGCGACTGTAGTTTGCGCGTGCTGGGAGTTTTCGCTGGACAAGTGGTGTTAAAACACGTCCACGCTTGCAGGTAATTCTCGATGGTGTCTCCACTCAAGCCAGCATGATGCAACGCTTCACGTAGCTGTTTGCGGCTCAAGCGAACCAATAAGCCCCAGTCACTCGAAAGATTAATTTCTCGCTGTTGGCGCAGACGATCGCGCACAGCATTTCCAAAGGCAACGCTGGCATAGGCTTTAAGGCTAATGTTAATGGCTGGATCGCACGCCTTGAGAATTTTGGGCACTTCTGCGATCGCCATTTGAAAGCAGTCTGACAGCCCATAATGTGGATTGGCAATCTGAGGCAGGGTCTTTTGTACAGCCCAGTAGCAGCTTTCCTGAAGATACGCAAACAGATGTCCCTCTGCCAGACGCTCAGGGTGTGTTTGCCAGCTTTGGTGCCAGTAAAGCGCCCAAAACGATTCTGATGTTTGAGCATTTGGCTGTTTCAGACATGCCAGCAGGTGTCGTCTCAAGGCGGAGTCCGTTACCCAATGGTTAGCGCGATCGTCCTCAAAGTGCAGGAAGGTCGAAAAGAGGTCTGTGAGAGTGTGGCGAGCGCGCATCAATTCAGCCGGTTGGGTAAAGCATTAGCAATAACTTACAGGTGAATGGTTGCAGCCTAGCAGAGAATTTGATGCAAAAGAACGGTAGTCGATGGGTGCGATCGTTGCATAACGCGCAAAAAGCGACCATGTAACTCCATAGAAACCCCTACGACTCCAGGAAAGGACGATGGATACACAGCAACTGACCACTACTCCACTGACAACGACGCTCACCACCAATTTACAAGCAACAGGGTTGCAGACACGGAGCTTGCAGACGGCGAATCCGCTCAACCTTGCAACTCAATCGCTGGTCGGTGCCAGTCAGGTCACCCATACTTTTACCGTCAACAATATTAATGATAGTGGTGCAGGGTCACTCCGGCAGGCCATCTTGAATGCTAATGCCGATAGCGCCAAAACTCCAGGCGTTGCCGATGTGATTAATTTCAACTTGGGTACAGGCGCTCATGTCATCACGCTGACCTCCGCCAATCTGGATATCACCGCTAAAAATCTGACGATTAATGGCACAGGTGCAACGACTCTTACAATTAGCGGCGGCAACAGACTGGAAGATTTCAAAATCGAAGCAGGTGCAACGGTCAAGCTTTCTGGCTTAACGATCGCGAACGGTATCAGCGCTACAGGCGGCGGCGGTGGCATCCTCAACAATGGCACCTTGACGCTAAACAACAGCATTCTCGCCAATAACAGCGCCACTGCCAATCTCGCTAGCGGCGGTGGCATCCTCAACAATGGCACCTTGATTGCCAATGGTGACAGTTTTACGAACAACACGGCACTTGCTAACGCGGGTGGTGCCCTCTTCAATGCAGGTAATGCGACTATCACTAACAGCTCCTTTACGGCCAATAGTGCAGTCAATGGTGGCGCGATCGAAAGCAGTGGCACATTAGCCATTACCAACAGCAGCTTCACCAGCAACATTGGAACAGGTGGCTTTGGTGGGGCAATTGCGGATGTCGGAACCGGGAAACTGACGATTACAGGCAGCAACTTTACTAGCAACAGTGTTGGGGGCGGGTTTGGAGGAGCGATTCTCAACAACAACACCAGCACATTGAAGGTCACGAACAGCACCTTCACCAACAACCATGCGGGCTTGGGCGCAGCAATCTTTAACGACAACGCTCACGGTGCTACTGCCACTGCCCTGGGTCTAACCTTCTCTGGTAATGTCTCTTCTGCGTCTAACGGCAGTGTCACTGATAACAACAACACGAGTGGCACCTTTACCGTCGCCCTAGATACGTTGCTTGATACCAACGATGGCAATTTTAGCGCTGGGCACCTGTCCCTCCGTAATGCCATTCAGGGAGCGATCGCGGGCGAAATCATTAACGTTACCCCCGCTCTGGCCGGTGGCACGATTACCCTCACTTTTGGCGAACTAGCCATCAACAAGAGCGTGACCATCCAGAATCTCGGAGCCACCCCACTCACCATCGACGGCAATCATAAATCTCGCGACTTTAACATTGGAGTGGGTGCCAACGTCAGCATTTCGGGCTTAAACATCACGAATGGCTCCAGTGCCGACTTTGGCGGCGGTATCTACAACCAGGGTACGCTTGCTCTGATCAACGATATCATTAGCGGCAATGCAGCGAGCTTGGGGGGCGGCGGCATCTTTAACAACCAGGGTACGCTCACCATCAGCAACAGTATCATCAGCAACAATAGTGGCGGCAACGGCGGTGGACTGGAGAATGTAGGTGGACAAGCCACCATTACCGGATCGAGCTTTATTGGAAACGTCAGCCCTAATGGAGCAGGCGGCGGCATTTATAATGCCGGAACACTCAGCGTCAGCGGTAGTGCCTTCAGTCAAAACCGATCATTTGTCGGCGGTGGTGGCATTTTCAACAATGGCACCGCGACCATCGCAGCCAGCAGCTTTAGTAACAACAGCACAAGCTACAAAGGTGGCGCGATTTTGAATGGAGCATTTCCGGGTCTGGGTAGCGTCACGGTGACTGGATTGACCTTCTTTGGTAATCAAGCGACTCAGGCCACTGGAGTTGCGGGTGACACGGTTGATCTCTCTGGCCCAGTCGTATTTGTTTAGCGATCGCATTGCCCCAAATTGCTTCGTCGGTGGTTTTGCTTGCGTCGGTTTAGCCAGAGAAAAGCCCAGGGCGATCGCTCTCAGGGTGAGACTAGGCGCGATCGCTCTGCTTGGTGGGGTGCCATTAGCAGCAATGTTTCCTTCTACAGCCAGAACGAAGCGATCGTGCCCACCCATTTCCAAGCATCAACCATAGCCTGCTTGTTCTTGATCAGAGAACAGATGGAATGCAAATTTTGAAAGGCAGGTTTGCATTCCAGGCCACTTTTAAGAAAGAAGCTCAAGCATCCCTGCCAGAAAGCACTCTGAAGCGGCTCTAAACCACCCAACCACGTTAATTTACTGGGAGAAACCCATGAAACGGAAATACAGTAAGATACTTTCCCATTGTTCACCATCACTTGCGGTCTCCAGCACCATGATCGCGATGATGACCACTGCGATCAACATTCCATCAGGTTTTGCCCAGACAGCTTCAACCATTGTGAATTCAGCTGTGATTCACGCGTGCGTCAATCATGATGGTAATCTCCGCATTGTGAGTGCAACAACCTCTTGCCGCAAAAATGAACAACCGTTGAGCTGGAACACAATGGGGGCAACCGGTCCACAAGGACCACCTGGCCCCCAAGGACAGCCTGGAATCCAAGGCGCACCCGGACCACAGGGCGTACCCGGACCGCAAGGCCCTCCCGGTGTCGCTGGTGCGACGACGCCAGATGCTCGCTTTGGTCAAAATACCAATGAAGCAGCGTCAGGAACAGGGCAGGCGTGTACTCTGGGAGAAATTCTTTTATCTGCTGGTGCTGTCACGAATGGTCTGCCTGCAAATGGACAACTGTTGCCGATTAGCCAAAATCCTGCTCTTTTTTCGCTGCTCGGCACAAACTTTGGCGGCGATGGTCAAGTCCAATTTAAGCTACCAGATCTACGTAGTGTGGCACCCAATGGCTTGACCTATAGCATCTGTACTCAAGGGGCTTTTCCATCTCGTCTCTAAGGAGGCGATCGCGCTGCCCAGACCCGATCCAATCGCTTTCCAATCGCCTCGCCAAAGACTCATAAGCAAGGCCCAATCAAGCAAGGTGTTGCGCAGAAAGCAACGTGCAAAATCTGGTGGTGCCACACAAGTAATGATGCATTGTCATTAGGCGAGATACCCGTTGCCTTAATGTGTTGTTGAATCGCTCAATGTAGCTGATTTTTCCAGTCTCTTTACCCACTGTTCGATGACGCTTGCTCAATAGAACTGCCGCATACGCTGCCCAAAAGTCGCTGTAGGCGATCGCACATTGACGATAGACCACAGGTACGGATTGCCATAATTTGCAAACTGCGGCTTCATCGCGTGCCCCAATCGAAACACCCACAATCTCACAAGTGTTCGGATCTCCAGTGCCAACCAAACCCATTCCTTGTTCTAGCCCTGGTAACCAGCCGCAGCGGCTGAAATGGCGGGAAGGCATAACCCACATCGGTTGCGAGTCCAGCTATCGCTAAAGTTTTGCAGCCTGTTTGCTCGATCGCGCGAACAAAACCCGGAGTCTCCCAGGCATTGTTCGTTGCATGTTGAATCCGAATAGCATCCGGCAGTCGGTCTGTTAATTCGGGAAGAACTCTACCGTGGTCGCTCGCAATATCCGCCGCTGCACTAATAACGGACAGTTGTAAGATTGGGCAGACTTTAGCAAGCGCGATCGCGTTCCGGTTGAATTCCTGTTGATCCATCGATTGAATCGTGCTGATTGCGCCCAACTGCATGTCGATGAGAATCAAGGCTGTATCGTAGGTGCCATCGGCTTTCTCCGTTCCATCTTGCTCTTTGAACACGTCTTTGGCAAGCGCCAGTCCATTGCAATCGGGTGTCCTCATCAAACGTTCTGTTCAGTGGTCAAAATTCTGGCGAGGTAAGCCAGTAGGCGATCGCTATCGGCCATTCCACCTCGAAACCCGATGTACCAATCGGGACGAATCAGATAAAGGCAGGCAGAAGTCACACCATACGTTTCATGGGCACAGTGTTCTCCATCCATCAGAACTGAATCAGACTGAGAGAGTACCTGAGGTGGCAGCAATGCTGGCACAACAAAATAGGAGTGAACCACCTGAGCAAATCTACGATTAAACGCACGGTGCATCTGCTTGTTTCCGATACAGCCACTTTGTAGAGCATTACGGGATCAGGTGAGCGATGCCATTTGTCTCAAGCGCCCCACATTCTATCGGAAGACTGAACAGTGACCGGGGTAATTACAGTCCGTTGCCAATTAAGATGAACGGTGCCCAGAAAAAGGGATGGGAAAACTGTCCCGCATGAGATTGAGTGCCTTGCAAGCCAGCGCTACCTTTCGTTGTTCCGTCGTTGCTATACAGCAAACTGAGTTGAGCGCGACGGAGTGCCTCAGCTTTTGTCATTTTTGCCTGGGTCGATTCAGTAGACAGGTTGCTGTAGAACGATCGCATGAGCTGGCTGGTACTGGCATCATCAACTGTCCACAGCGATGCGACAACTGCTTTTGCACCAGCGTTAAGAAAGTAAGAACTCAGCCCTGAAATTTCGATGCCATCCTGATCGGGGCCACCCAACGCGGTTTCGCAGGCAGAAAGCACCACCAGTTGTACCTCGCTCAAGTCTTGTAAGGTTTGAATTTCGGGGATAGTCAGCTTGTCGCCGGTGCCCAATACCAAAAAGGAATCTTCTGGACGACCGGGTACAAACTGAGCATGGGTCGCAATGTGGATAATTTTATGTCCCAACAGATTGTCACGCAGGGTGCGAAAGTCAAACGCGCGGTTGAGGAAGGTCACACCTGGATAAATACCTGTTTCGCTGGGCGGTTGTTTGACAATGCCGTTTAGTTCAAGCGGCACATTGGGCAGAGGGCTAAAGTCGTCCAGCCCTTCCGAGACACCTGCGCCTAAGACGGGTGTAGTGCGTGGGCTCAGGGCAGGACGATCGCGCGTATCCGTCAAATCGGCTGAAAGCACCGTATGAATGGTGTAGTTTTCAATCAAATACTGGCTGCCATTAAACAGCGCACTCATGGGAATGTAGCGTGTCACGCGATCGAGGGAGAACACCAAATGTTGAATGTGGTTCGCCGTAAGTTCGGGTTCTAGCGGTTTGATCAACCAGTTATAGAGCGTGTTTCCCGTTGCTTTCACCGCTTTTGTGCCCAGAATCGGGCTTTGCAGACTTTGGCGAAATTTCAGCACGGTTTCACCTAGCTGCTGTTCACTGACGGGAACCTGTACGCTTTTGACAACGCCACCCCGCGAGGCCCAAATCAACCAGATTTTATCTTTCAGCACCAGCGGATAGATCAACACAGTGCCCGGTTGTGCATCCACGATCGCCCTTGCCTTGGGCAGCAGTTTTGTCGGGTCAAGAAACCCTTCATCCTGTGCGCGGCGCTCTCGGATGGTGGGAGCAAAGCTCTGAATCGTCTGGTTATACTGCTGAGTCAAACTCTGGAGTTCATCGTTCAGGTGGCTCAATTGGGGGCATCGGCTTTGCTTGCACTCGTACACTTGCTGCCCAAAGGCAATTAAAGTGCCGTGTTCTTTGAGAATGGTGTCTTCGGTAGGAGTCAGCGTTACACCCGTTTGCTGAGCGGCACTGGCACCGCGCGTAAACTGGCGAATTTCCTGAATTTTGAGCCGTTCTAATACTTGCTGTGCTTCGAGAATACGTCCCTGCGACAACAGCACATCCGCCAGCGATCGATAGGTGGGGGCAACGGTCTGGGTATAGGATTCTTGCGCATCCCGCGACAGCACGCGAATATCCTGGCGAATGGCTTCCGATACATTCACCGACTGCTTATAAAAGGCAATCGCTAACCCTGGCTGGTGCTGCCGATACAGATCGCCCAGGTAACTCAACGTACGACGTTCGCTGGCACGGTTGCCAATCGCTCGTTGAATGCCAAGAGCTTCTTGATACAGCGTGAGCGCTTGAGACGGATTGCCCAGACGTCGCTCGACTGTAGCCGTTGTGGCGAGAATATCGGCTTCACTATCCCGTCGCCCCAGCGCTTGCGCGATCGACAAGGCTTGGTTTAAGGACTCCAGCGCTTGTGGGTACTGACCCAGCCGTTCGTACACATCACCCAGGTTGCCCAACGTTTCACCTGTACCGGGACGATCGTTGAGCGACTGACGCACAGCCAGCGCTTGCTGGTTTAACGCTAACGCCTGCTGATAGTGACCCAGATGCCGTTGCACTAACCCCAAGTTATGTAAAGCAGTCCCTTCGCCTGGCCGATCGCCCGTCTCCTTACGAATCGCCAAGACCTGTTGATACCGCTCCAACGCCTGGTTGTATTGCCCCAAGCTATCATCAATCAAACCCAGATTGCTGAGGACATCGCCCACTGCCTGCCGATCGTTCAGCGTTTGAAACACGGCGATCGCCTGCTGATAAGACTCTAGCGCCTGAGGATATTTGCCCAAACTGCTGTAAAGCGCACCAATGTTGCTAAGCGTACTGCCTTCACCGGAGCGATCATGCGTTTCTCTCCGCAGGGACAAGGCTTGCTGTTGCACCGTGAGCGCCTGAGCATATTGCCCTAGCAGTTGATACGTTGCACCCAGGTTATTCAAAATGCGTCCTTCACTGGCGCGATCGTTCAACGGTACAGCTAACGCTTGCTGATAGGACGCGATCGCCTGGGGATACTGCCCTAAATGTCGATAACTGTTACCTATCCAGTACAGAGACTCTCTCATGCAGGGGCGATCGCCGTTTGCTTGATAGAGAGACAGACTTGCCTGATAGGACGCTAACGCAGGGCGATAGTCTTGCGCGGCGTACTGCTGAGTTGCCTGACGAAAGGGCTGAGTCGCGCGATCGCGCTGGTTAGGGGACGTTCGATCGCTGGGTTGCTGGCGCTCCGTCAAGCTTTTAGATGCTTGATTCTGGTCAGGTGGAAGCGTTTCATCCACTGCAATGGCAAGACACGCTGCATTCCCAACCGATTCTGCGGGTGGAGCTGTAGCAACCAACTCTGTTTGCAAAACATCCGTCGAAACGGTTGTGTTAGGGGCATTGTCAAAGCGGATGATGAGCGACCCAAACTCGTCTAACGCTCCTGCTTGGTCAAAGACTCCAGACGAATTTTCAAAAACGCTCGAAAGCTGTACGCGATCGCCCGCAATCACCGTTGCTTTGCCTGTCTGCACCAGAATGCCCGACCCTGTCAACTGCACTGTGCCATCTGGATTGACCCGCACCCCATTGGCGTTGCTGGCACTACCACCCGTCAGAAGCTGCGGCAGGGAGGCGATCGGCAGGCTCCAGGGTTGCGGCAAGGTGGGGCTACTGGTCACAGGCTGAAGGTCAAAGTTCAACATGCTGCCCGTCTGACTAACTCGCACGAGACTCTGCGCCGGAACCGCCGCAACCGTTACCTGACCGCCTGGTGCAGATAGTTGTCCTGTACTCAAGGCTGTTCCGGCTAGCAGCGTCAGATTTTGCCCTGTACCCACCGCCAGATTACCAAAATTGACGATCGCTCCCGGTTGCAAGGTTGTAAAGGCAAACGTCTCAGGAATGCCAGTCAGCAGTCCGTAATTATTCACACCGTTGGCATTAAACCAATTTGTGCCAAAACCAATCCCGGTAGCGGTCGTTGCCGTAAACGAAGCTGGTACATTCAGGCTCGCGTTGGCACCAAAGAGAATGCCGGATGGATTCATCAAATAGAGATTGGCATTGCTGCCCATCACCTGAAGCAACCCGTTAATGATCGATGGATTGCCACCCACCACCCGCGCTAGCACGTTTTGGATTTGTGGGTTTGCCTGAAAAACAGCACTCTGGCCTTGGCTTAACCCAAATTGCTGAAAGCTTTGAAATAAGTTGCTGCCTGCTTGTGTACCGCCACTGATGTTGAATTGATTGGGATTACCAGGCGGTGAACTGATGATCGTGTTTGTCCCATCACGCGCTGGCTGAATCGACTGGGCTTCAACCCTTAACGACCCAGCAATGACCGTGAGCGCCACGATCGCAAGCAAACTACCAACAGTTGCCGTTGTTCGCATTCGATCGTGCCTACTGGTCATAATGCTCCATAGAGACAGTCGTGTCGCAAAGATTTTCAATGACGAGTGCATAGCATCGTTCATCTTTCTTGAAGCAGTCATTTCAAAGATTGCTTCAATATACTTTGCCTGAGACCTACTTTCCTCTTTATCGACACAGCCTTCACCTTAATGAAGAGTGTTCGGGATGGAGCGCAAACTTCTCTGAATTGTCAAACACTAACTTTTGGCTTTGCCTGCACAACCGTCACATTAACCGCCATAAATCTGTTTGGCTAACGGCTCAATGCGTCAATACTGCGGTTGGCTGGGCACATTACCCGAAATACTCACATTGCCATTCCTTGCGTCTACAGTTAACTGGCTATCAGATAGGTTGGCTTCCAGCTTACTGCGCACTTCGCTTTTGCTATGAGTAGAAGGCTACTGATAAATACAGTAGTGAACTTCTTCATGGCAATTTTTCGTTTACTGGAACTCACAACTAAACCGGGTGAGTGGAAATTCAGAAGCTTTATGATTGCTCCCGAATTTCCACATTCAACCGCATGATGGCTGGCATTAGAGTCGTATTTCATCCCAATAGCCGATCATGGTGACGCCTGGCTGGCGGGGTTCAATGCGGGATCAATCCGTAAGGTGAATGGGATCACTATCGTGCTGAACGATCGACTGATACTGAATAGCGGACTGCATTTCTATCAGCAGCAGCATAAGGGTTCCATTTGTGGATGTTATGACGCAGCAAAATGGCTTCTGCCTGACGGGTTTTTGCCTCTGTGCGATCACCCGACGCCTCGACCCGTGCCAACGTTTGCCCTTTCATTTTGGCCACGATCGTTTGGCAAAGCATCCTCTTTACCCTCGTCGTTAAGGGCGTCTTTATCGTGCTGAGTGTGGTCGATCTGGCAACAATGTGGGAAGCTGTTTTTGCCTCTGTGGGTGTGTCCCTAGCTGCCTTTTTTACGCGCTGAGCGTGCTGCACCTTCTCGATGCTTAGAGCGTGCTGGGATGCGATTGAAAAGCAGAAGATGAGTCTCCACACGCAAGCAACACCAGCGCTATGAAAACGCCATAATCTCTTTCTATGCTCAAGCGAACATTTCCCTCTCCTGAAGCCCTGCGACGGCTCCCCTTTGGTCTAGCCGATGTGTCAGTCATTCTGGGCACGCTGGTTTTGCTGGCACTCATTGCCCGTGTTGGGGCAGGCACGCTCATTAGTTTCCATCCGCCAGACATTGTGCCTGGCATTGATCTAGATCCTCGGAATTTGCCCTATTACGCAGGACGATCGACCCTGCGCATGTTTATCGCTTTGTTTTGCTCGACGGTCTTTACACTGCTCTATGGCTATATTGCGGCCCACAGCCGCCGTGCCGAGCGAGTCATGATTCCGCTGTTAGATATTCTGCAATCGGTGCCGGTGTTGGGCTTTTTGTCGATTACGGTGACGGGCTTCATTGCCTTGTTTCCGGGCAGCTTACTAGGGCTGGAAGCCGCCTCGATCTTTGCGATTTTCACTAGCCAGGTCTGGAATATGACCTTCTCGTTTTACCAGTCCTTGCGAACGGTGCCGAATGAACTGAGTGAAGCGGCCACCCTTTACCAACTTTCTGGGTGGCAGCGCTTTACCAAGTTAGAAGTGCCTTCTGCCACGATCGGCCTGTTGTGGAACGCCATGATGAGTTTTGGTGGCGGCTGGTTTTTTGTTGCGGCGAGTGAAGCGATTAGTGTACTGAACCAGAAATACACCCTACCAGGGATTGGGTCGTATGTGGCAGCCGCGATCGCGGCTGAAAAGCTTGCGGCACTGGGCTGGGCCGCACTCACAATTGCCATCGTCATCATTTTGGTCGATCAACTCTTCTGGCGACCCCTGATTGCGTGGTCGGATAAGTTCCGCATGGAGCAGAGCGCCTCGGCAGAAGCGCCAGAGTCCTGGGTGTATGATCTGCTGAAAGCAGCCCGCATTCCCCGCTTGCTGGGAAACGCACTGACTCCAGTAAGTGAAACCACCAATCGCTTCCTTTCGGTGCTGTCTCGACCCCGATCGACGCCGACTGTTGATTTAGTTCGACAGGCAAGGGGCGATCGCCTCTACACCCTGATGTTGCTGCTTGTCATTGGGGCCTTAGCCGTTTGGACGCTGCACTTCATTTTGACCACAGTCGGGTTGGGGGAAGTCGCTAAAACATTTGGGCTGGGGCTGCTGACCTTCTTGCGGGTAACCGCGCTGTTGATTTTTGCAACTATCATCTGGACTCCGATCGGGGTCGCGATCGGGTTCAATCCCAGATTGGCACGCCTGTTACAGCCTGTTGTGCTCTTTCTGGCCTCGTTTCCAGCTAACTTCATTTTTCCGTTTGCCACCCTGTTCTTTATCCAAACCCACATCAGCCTGAATTGGGGCAGCATCCTACTGATGGCGCTGGGTTCGCAGTGGTACATTTTGTTTAACTCGATCGCAGGGGCTCAAAGCGTGCCGACTGACCTGCGGGAAATGGCCGCGGATGTGGGCCTAAAAGGGTGGAAACGCTGGCAAAAGCTCATCATTCCAGGAATTTTCTCCTCCTGGGTGACAGGCGGCGTCACTGCCAGTGGGGGAGCATGGAACGCCAGCATTGTCTCAGAAATTGTTGCGTGGGGGCAGAGTACGCTCACTGCTACGGGGTTAGGCTCTTACATTGCGCAGGCAACCGAAGTGGGAGACTGGCCCCGCATCACATTAGGTATCGCCATGATGAGCCTGTTTGTGGTGGGGCTAAATAGGCTGTTTTGGCGGCAACTATATCACCTGGCAGAAACCAAGTACCATCTGTGAGGGAGGTGTGCAAGATGAAACCAACGACTGCTAGCAAAAGCTTAATTTCGGCTGAAAATGTCTCTAAGAGCTTTCCTATGCCAGAGGGTAAAGGAGAGCATGTGGTGCTGCGCGAGGTCAGCCTGATGGTGCCATCTGGGGAAGTGGTCGCACTGTTAGGACGCAGTGGCAGCGGCAAAAGTACCCTCCTCCGAATTATGGCAGGGCTAATTCCGCCTAGCCAGGGCATGGTGTTTAGCAATGGGAAACCCCTGCGGGGCGCTAACAATGATGTTGCAATGGTGTTTCAAAGCTTTGCCCTCTTGCCCTGGCTCACGGTGCAGGAAAACGTAGAACTGGGACTGGATGCGCGAGGCGTGCAGCGTGAGGAACGGCGACAACGGGCACTCAAGGCGATCGACCTGGTAGGGTTGGATGGCTTTGAAAGCGCTTATCCTAAAGAGCTGTCGGGTGGCATGAAACAGCGAGTTGGGTTTGCTCGTGCCTTTGTGCTGCAACCCCAGGTGTTGTTCATGGATGAACCCTTCAGCGCTTTAGATGTGCTGACCTCAGAGAACCTGCGGGGTGAGATTGACGATTTGTGGAATGCAGGTACCTTTCCCTCGCAAAGCATTTTGATTGTCACCCACAACATTGAAGAAGCCGTCTTTCTGGCCGATCGGGTGATCATTCTAGGATCAAATCCTGGACACATTCGTGGTGAAGTGGTGATTGATCTGCCCCGATCGCACGATCGGGCGCATCCTCGCTTCAAAGAACTGGTTGATTACATCTACACCGTGATGACCAACTCAGAACTAGAAGTTACGGGAGTTGTTTCAGCCGCGTCCTCCGCGTCCATACTCCCCGTAGCTCCGACTTCGCCCTATGCCCAACATTTGCCCCATGTTCGCGTGGGAGGCATCAGTGGCTTGCTAGAGCTAATTGGTGAAAGCACGCAGGGAGAAGCAGATGTGTATCAAGTAGCCGATCGCCTGCGCTTAACGGTAGACGATTTACTGCCCATTTTAGAAGCGGCTGACCTGCTAGATTTTGCCGAAGTCACTCAGGGCGATATTAAACTGACTGACATCGGACGAGACTTTGCAACCACGACTATCCTGCGAAGCAAAGACCTGTTTCGGCAGCAGGTGTTAGAGCATGTACCGATGCTGGTCAGTATGGTGCAAACGCTACGAGAGAAGCGTAGTGGTTCCATGCGAGCCGACTTCTTCCTCGATCTTTTAGATGAACACTTTCCCCACGAAGAAGCGGAACGGCAGTTTGCCACAGCTGTAGACTGGGGGCGCTACGCTGAATTGTTTGAATACGATGCCAGCGAAGATCGTATCTACCTGCCAGAACCCGTTGCTGCCATGAGTAGCGAGGAGCAATGACAACCGAGGCCCACACAGACCACATCCTATCGGCCTTGCTGCAAAGTAAATAGCCTTCACTTGACCCGGCCCACCCCAATCTAATGCACGATTAAAATGCCATAGCCTTAGCGATCAAAATGAGTATGATGTAGCGAGAGATTTCGGAGTGAGCCGAATGGGCATACTTTGGCAGCCAATGAAGGGGCACGATCGCTAGGCTTGAAAGCTCGGATGCCAACCGAATCAAGAACCTCGCTCACAAAAGGTGATGCAACTAATATGAAGCGCTGCCACGATCGTTCCAGGGAATTAGTCTCTCTCGTTATCACGGCTTACAACCGAGAACAATTTTTGGGTGCTGCCATTGAAAGTGTTTTAGCGCAAACGTATCCACACTTCGAGCTTCTGGTATGGGATGATGGCTCGACCGATCGCTCGATAGAGATTGCTCGTGACTATGCCAGCCGTGATGCTCGCATCCGCATCATCGCAGCATCCCATCAGGGACGTGTGCGATCGCTACAAAAGGCAATCGACCACACGCAGGGAACCTACATTGCTTGGGTAGACAGTGACGATTACCTGGCTCCGACGGCTCTAGAAAAAACCGTGGCGATCCTTCAGAAGCAACCAGCCGTTGGGATGGTGTTTACCGACTATTGGGATGTAGATCGCGACGATCGAGTGCTGGGCTATGGGCGGCGATGCCAAATTCCTTACAGCAAAGAGCGCTTACTGCTCGATTTCATGACGTTTCACTTTCGCCTGCTGCGGCGATCGGTGTTTGAAGCCGTTGGTGGCATTGCCGATTCGCTCGATTATGTCGAAGATTACGACCTCTGTTTGCGCCTTTCGGAAGTGACCGAGGTGCATCATGTGGCTCAACCGCTCTATTATTACCGCCATCACCCAGGCAATGCTTCGCGGCAGTGGCGGGCAGAGCAGATATTGCGATCGCAAAGCGTGATCCAGCGAGCACTTCAGCGGCGAGGGCTGGACAAACAATTTGAGCTTCAGGTAGAAATGCCAGCAGGACGCTTTTACTTGCGTCGTAAAGCCGATTCAGTCAAAGCGTCGAAAGCGATTTTTGCGTTGTTGCCACAAGTCGCAGCGGTTGGGGCGCTTGCCTTTTTGCCTGGGCTGGACGCCTTATTGCCGAGGGCAATTCAAGCACAGTCGATCGTCCCTGCTGCCGATGGAACAAACACGATCGTGACACCCAACGGCAATCAACTCAATATTAGCGGTGGGACACGATCGCGAGATGGCGCAAATCTCTTCCAGAGTTTTCAGCAGTTTGGGTTAACAACCAATCAGATCGCTAATTTTCTTGCCACGCCGCAAACCCGCAACATTTTAGGCCGTGTGGTGGGTGGCGATGCCTCTGTCATCAATGGCTTGATTCAGGTAACGGGCAGTGCTGCCAACCTGTATTTGATGAATCCTGCGGGGATTGTTTTTGGGGCAAATGCCAGCCTAAATGTACCGGGTGCGTTCACAGCGACGACCGCCACTGGGATTGGGTTGAATGATCGCTGGTTCAGCGCGATCGGCTCAAACGACTATGCAACGTTGCTTGGTGATCCAAACGCTTTCGCTTTCACCACGACCCAGCCAGGGGCGATCGTGAACGCAGGTAATCTGTCCGTTGTGGCTGGGCAACGGCTTTCCCTGCTAGGCGGCACCGTCGTTAACACGGGCACATTGTCAGCACCAGCAGGAGAAATTACGATCGCCGCCATTCCGGGACAATCGGTCGTTCGCTTGGCTCAACCAGGCAGTCTGCTGAGCTTTGAGCTTGCTCCAACCAGCACTCAGTCATCTTTGCCCAATGCGTGGACATTGCCGATCGCCTCATTGCCTGCCCTGCTCACAGGTGGAAGTTTACAGAGTGCGACCGATATTACAGTCAATGCCGATGGCAGCATTCGCCTGATCGCCGTTCCTCAACAAAGTATCGCTGTTCAGTCAGGAACCGCGATCGCCAGTGGCACTATCAACGCCTCCAATGCAGCGACAAGCACAGTTTCTACAGGCGGGACAGTGCAAGTTTTAGGCGATCAGGTGGCGACCATCGGCGCGACCATCAACGCTTCTGGCAACACAGGCGGAGGCTCCATTCTGTTAGGTGGTGGTGAGCGAGGGCAAGGTACTGTCCCCAATGCGTCCAGCACCGTTGTTGATACTGGTTCTACCATCACGGCTGACGGTCTCCTCGGTGGAGCGGGTGGGCGAGTGACGGTCTGGTCAAATGATGCCACACAGTTCTTTGGCAGCATCTACGCACGGGGAGGTCAACAAGCAGGCAACGGTGGCTTTGTGGAAGTATCCAGCAAAGGTAATCTTGCCTATGACGGTGTGGTGGATGTGAGTGCCGCTGAGGGTGCTTTAGGCACACTGTTGCTCGATCCAGAAAACATTACGATCGTGGCAGGCAATGGCTACGGTTCGGCGGATGGACTGCTCCCCACTATCTTCAGCGGCGACTTTGCAGGAACCTCGCTCACAATTTCTCAGAATGCCCTCCAAAACACAGCGGGCGATATTATTTTAGAAGCAACAAATGACATCGTGTTGCAACCGTTGGCGAACGGTACGCTTGCTCTCAACTCACGCATTACATCCTTTACCTTGAGGGCGGATGCCAACGGCGATGGAGTCGGGTCTGTCTTGATGAATGCAGGCGATACGATCACGGCTGGTTCTGGCTTAAGTACGAGCAACATCAGCATTTCTGGCGTGAACCTGACGCTCGGTTCTCTTAGTACCACCGCACCCCTCGCCAATGCTGGGTCGGTTACACTCAAAGCCTCACGCAATCTAATCGTAGGAGCGATCGATGCCACCAGCTTTGAAGGTGGCATGGGCTTTGGCTATAACGGCGGCGCTGTCTCCCTTACGGCTGGTGGCACTCTAACAGTCGGCAATATCAGCACGGTCGGCGCGCAGAATGCGGGGAGCGTTACGCTAACAGCACAGGACAACCTGACGACGGGGAATATTGCCACCAATGCAGGCAGTCCCCTGAGCAGATTGGGCAGTAGTGGCGGAGCGATCGCAGTCTCCAGTAGTAACGGCTCCATTACCACCGGAAATTTGCTTACGACAGGCTTGAGTAGCAGCGGCAATGTCACCCTCTCCGCTGCCAGCAGTAATGGCAATGTCACGTTTGGGTCGATCGATGCCAGTGCTTCTCAAGCGGGTAGCCCTGGTGGGGCCGTCAACATTACAGCAGGCCGCTTCGTGCGCGGTACAGGATTTACCAGCACCAATTCTCTAGCAACTATCACCACAGCCTCCAATAGCAGTGGCTCAATCACGATTCAACACGGTGGCGGGGCGTTAAATGTACCGTTCATTGTGGGAGATGCCACGACAAATGGCACGGCTGGCGCGATCGTCTCTGGGGGGCCAACGTTTGCCAGTTCTGGCAGTGAAGCTGCTAGCCCAGGAGCTACCATTTCCCCCACCCAATCCTTCTCTCAAGGCTACACTCTTGGTTCGATTCAGATTTTAACGACTGCGCCTCCAACGAAAGTACCGCCGCGATTGCCTGAGGATGACCCGACGGATATTCTCCTCGATACCTCAGAACCGCCGCCGCTTCCAGAGACTCCGGAGGTTGGCGCGACTAGCTTTGATGACTCCACCACCGCTGAAGCTGAACAGGAGAAAGGCGCGATCGGTGAGTTTGGAGCCTATCTAGATTTACCCGATGAGGTTCCCAATACAAAGCCAGAGGCCGCCAGCATCCTCAGCCAAATTGAGGACGTTGCGGGCATCAAACCAGCCCTGGTTTATGCCTCCTTTGTGCCGCCGAATGTAGCGACCAACTCCTTACCTGAGAAGCCATTAAGAGCGGCCAAAACGGTAGTACAGCAGCAAGAAGCAGCGCTGACTGCTGCAAAATCCTTAACTCCACAACTGCCGGATACGATCGAGCCCTCATTAGCTTCCCCGTTAACAGTGTGGCCTCCACACCATTCTCGTTTGCTCAGCGCCCAGGGACAAAAAGAGCCTCTGGCAAATGGCAATGATCAGCTTGAGTTGGTCGTTGTTATGGCAAACAGCAAACCCATTCGTCGTCTGGTTCCTGGCGCAACTCGCAGCCGTGTCTTGCAAGTCGTACGCCAGTTTTTGAATGAAATCACCGATGCGCGCAAGAATCGTACCACAAGCTATCTAGCGTCCTCGCAGCAGCTTTATCGCTGGCTTGTTGCACCGATCGAGCCAGTGCTACAGGCAAAAGGCATTGGCAACCTGGCATATATCGCCGATACGGGACTCCGCTTTCTGCCGATGGCGGCACTGCATGACGGTCAGCGTTTTCTCGTCGAGAAGTACAGCATCGGCTTGATGCCTAGTCTGAGTCTGACCGATACCCGCTACGTTAGCCTTAAGAACGCGAAAGTTTTGGCAATGGGAGCGTCTGAGTTTACGGATCAACCACCCTTACCAGCCGTTCCCACTGAACTTTCCGTTATTACCAAAGATCTCTGGCCTGGCAAAGCGCTGCTCAATCAAACCTTTACGCTGGAAAATCTCAAGGCAGAACGGCAACAGGAGCCGTTTCAGATCATCCATCTGGCGACACACAGCGAGTTTCAGCCCGGAGCCTTGAGTAACTCCTACATTCAGCTTTGGCAGACAAAACTTCAGCTTAATCAACTCCGGCAACTCGGTTGGAATCAACCACCCGTCGAACTCTTAGTCTTAAGCTCTTGTCGTACCGCATTGGGCAATGACGAAGCAGAATTGGGCTTTGCTGGTTTTGCTGTGCAAGCAGGGGTTAAGTCGGCTTTAGCCAGCCTGTGGTACGTCAGCGATGAAAGCACCCTGGGTCTGATGACCGAGTTCTATCGCCAGCTTCACACGGCACCCATCAAAGCAGAAGCGCTCCGTCAAGCCCAAATTGCCATGCTGAAGGGAAATGTCCAAATTGTGGGCGGTCAATTGCGTACTTCTCGGGGTGGTAATGTGCAGTTACCGATCGCGCTGGGTGAGCGAACGGATGACCATCGGCTCTCTCATCCCTACTACTGGGCAGCTTTTACGCTGATCGGTAGCCCGTGGTAAAGGAAAGATGGCATTTGATGATGAAGCCTTGGCATCGAAGCTACCAAGGATGGCTGGCGTTTTGTTTATCTCATATCAGATTGTTTTGTCAGGGTTTGCTGTAATAGAAGTGAACCGATTGTAGACCGCTACGACTTCGTTCTAAAGCAATCGCATGACACAAAGACATCCCAAACAACCGCAAGAACGAGAGGATGACGCGGAAACAGAACAATTGTCGCCGTTAGAGGAAACTCTAGACGCTCAGATGCACGCGCGCATGGTTGCCTTAGAGGAAGAAAATGAACGCCTGCGCGCCGAACTTCACGCCCATCGGCAGGTAGAAGCCACCCTGCGTCAACGAGAGGAACAGTTTAGAACGTTAGTGAATAACGTTCCAGGAGCGGTTTATCGTGCCGCGTTTAATGATGATTGGACGATCGCCTTTATCAGTGACGCGATCGCTAAACTCTCTGGCTATCCGGCTGCTGATTTTATTCAAAACAAAGCGCAGAGTTTCAATAAAATTTGTCACCCCGATGATCTGGACTACGTCAATCAAACGATTCGGGCAGCCATTGCAGCGAAACAACCCTTTATGCTGGAATACCGCAATATTCGGGCCGATGGAGAAGTTGTTTGGGTCTGTGAGCAGGGGCATGGGGTTTATGATGCCGATGGCAAAGGTCTGTGGCTTGATGGTGTTGTGCTGGATATTAGCGCTCTCAAGCAAACCGAAGCCGCTTTACGACGCAGTGAAGAGCGCCTCAAACTGATTACAAACTCTTTGCCTGTGTGTATTTCCTACGTCGATCGCAACCATCGACTTCAGTTTGTCAACAAAACCTACGAAACCTGGTTTGGTTTATCCGTTGCCGAGATGTGCGGCAAGCATCTGTCTGAGGTCATTGGCGAAGCGGCTTACAAGCTCATTCAGGCTTATATGGAACGCGCACTTGCAGGCGAAACAACGACTTATGAGATTTCCTTACCCTATCGGTTTGGCGGTCAGCGCTATGTCAGCAGCATCCTGGTGCCAGATATAGACATTCACCAGCAAGTGCATGGTTACTATGCCTTAGTCATGGACGCCAGCGCGCAGCAAGCGGCTTTGCGTGAACGTAAGCGAGCTGAAGACGCAGTAAAGCAACAGGCAGAGCGCGATCGCCTGCTTAGCGCAATCACTCAACGCATTCGCCAGTCCCTAAACCTGGATGATATTCTCAACACGACTGTCAATGAGGTGCGGTCTTTATTGAAAGCCGATCGCGTCTTGATCTATCGCTATCAACCTGACAATACGGGTGTGATTACCGTTGAGTCAGTTGAAGACTCCTGGCGATCGCTGTTAGGTGAAGTGCTTTCTGATAGCCGCTTGACGATCGAAGCCTTTAAAGGCCGTTATAGAAACGGACACACCGTCATTGCCGATATTCATAACGCTGGACTAGACCCTTTTTATGTAGACATCCTTACGCAGTACCAGGTACGAGCCTATATACTTGTGCCCCTTTGGGTTGGTGAAACCCTTTGGGGGTTGTTGGCTGTGCATCAGTGCGATGGACTCCGCCTGTGGCAACCCTGGGAAGTCGATTTGCTCACTCAACTGGCCAGCCAACTGGCGATCGCCATCCAGCAATCCGAACTGTTTCAGCAGGTACAACAACTCAATGCCGTGTTGAAAGGTCAGATTCAGGAGCACATTGGCCAGCTTCGACAAGCTCTAGCCTACGAAGCGTTACTCAAGCGCATTACCGACAGCGTGCGCGACAGTTTGGATGAAACCCAAATCTTTCAAACTGCTGTCAAAGAATTGACGATCGGGCTTCAATTGTACGGATGCAGCAGTGGGCTGTACGACTTTGATGAGCGAGTCCTGACGATCACACACGAGTATATTTGCCACGATCAGCTACCGTCTGCACTGGGGGAGCAAGTGTCGATTGCCACTGAGCCAGATATCTACGGTCAAATGCTGGAAGGAGAGCATATCCAATTTTGCCCACTGTCAACCTTTCTCAACCCCGTCCGAAACGTTCAAGCCAAATATACGATTCTTGCCTGCCCGATCTTTATCTCTGCTGAGGCTGAGCAGAGTAGCACGAAACCGAAGATGATTGGTGATCTGTGGTTGTTTCGCTCCAGAGATGTCAGCTTTAGCGAGATAGAAATTCGCCTGGTAAAGCAGGTGACGAATCAGTGCGCGATCGCGATTCGTCAGGCACGCCTTTATCAGGCAGCTCAGGCACAGGTAATAGAGCTAGAGCGGCTCAATCAGCTCAAAGATGATTTCCTCAGTACGGTCTCTCACGAACTGCGAACCCCGATGTCGAGCATCAAAATGGCAACCCAGATGCTTGAAGTGACTCTATTCAACCCAAAGGGACAGCAGACAGAAGAACCCGACGCCTACATAACTGACCCTGTTAAGTGTCAAAAAGTCAGCCGCTATTTCCAGATTCTAAAAGATGAAGGTGAACGCGAAATTCAACTCATCAATGACTTGCTGGATCTATCCCGACTTGATTCGGGTCGAGATCCGTTATTCCTTTCCACGCTCCATCTTCAGGTTTGGCTTCCCCATTTAGCAGAGCCGTTTTTTGAGCGCACAAAGACGCAGCAGCAAACACTCTCGATCGCGGTTGCGCCCGACGTGCCACCCATGACCACCGACTTCTCCTATCTGGAACGTGTTCTCGCTGAACTGTTACAAAATGCCTGCAAATACACAGCTAGTGGTGAGCGAATTACCATGAGTGCCTGCGTTGTCACAACTGCATCCGGCAAGAAGCCACAATCCAGTAAACACGCGCTTGAGTTGCCCCCTCATCGTAGCCACAGCATTGAGTTAACCGTCACCAATTCGGGTGTAGAAATTCCTCCTGCTGAGCGCGATCGCATCTTTGATAAGTTCTACCGCATTCCCCACAACGATCCCTGGAAACACGGTGGCACAGGGTTGGGCTTAGCTTTAGTCAAAAAACTGGTAGAGCGGTTAGACGGCAACATTTGGGTTGAGAGTGGCAATGGGCAGACCAGCTTCGTCCTTCAATTACCCAGCATGTTGGACTAACAAACGATGAAGGTTGCTAAACCTAAACAACCCATATAGATATGACGTTTTCTTAATACTTTCAGAGAAAGATTGTTAAGATTCGCTATCGGTAATTTGCTCATTATTTATCGGTTATCTTCACTAATTGCGTACGGAAAACCACGCTTGTGTTGTGAGGCTTTCACCCCCTGTCCTGCTAAAGGGTTAATCCCAAAATCCAAGCGCCTCACTATAAAAGGTGATGTAGGGATTTCTTGAATGTGTTGAAATTCTTTCAAAGGTCTTCAATAGCTAGTTACGTTAAGGGCACTTCGCTTTTTTATCTGAACCTGATTTGCTTGAACGCCGTCTAAGCTTTTGTGAGTGATTAATGAGTTAAAGCATTGGCTTGCTAGCAAACCCTTGAAAGAAAGCGGTTAGAAATCTAACGATCGTTGCTCGGTTTCTAGTCTCTTGTCGATCACAATCGCTCATTTTCTGCGCTTCCAGTAACGTGACTGTCTTTGTTCAGGACTATCTTTGTTCAGAACTGTCTTTGCTCAGGACTGTCTTTGCTTAGGACTGTCTTTGTTCAGACCAGTACTACAGCGGAAGCCACCAAAATACAGTATCAAAGTTTAGCGGCTTCTCGCCGTTGTGGAGGTCAGAAAATTGATGGATTTAGGCATTCTTGTTCATGATGGAAGCCACATTATTGATAGCAATACTATTTTTTGTCAGAAGTCAGGCTACGAACTTGCCGAGTTAGTTGGGAGCCATCCTCTAGATCTGGTTGCACCGGAATTTAGAGAGTTTGTGCAGCAAAAGATAGACTCTGCGAGTGAAGAAGCTTATGTTACAACCGGCATTTCCAGCGACGGAATACCAGTGCTGGTTGAGATTGCACCTAAAACAATTACGTATCAAGGAATGACATTAAGAGTAGCTGTTATCCGTGAAGCTTCAGAAAGAGGGACTCAAACATTTGATGCCAATGCTGTGAGGAATTTAGTTCACAGCTTGCGCGCTCCCTTAAATAATCTGAGCCTCACTTTACAGATGATGCGGTTAGAACAACCCCCAGAACAACAGCGGTATTACGAATTGGCAATGAGGGAATGCGATCGTGAAATTGAGCTTATTAACAAGGTCTTAAACTTAGCCAGAACTCAGGCAAGCGACTATGAACCCAGCTTTGAGCAAGTTAATCTCAGTGCTTGGTTAGCGGAACTTTGTCAAGCCTTCGAGCTACGGATGCAACAGCAACAGCAGCAATTTTCGTTCGTCATGCCAGCGGACATTTCACCACTACTGACCGATCGTTTTTTGCTGCGTCAAATTGTTGCAGAGCTTCTGGACAATGCCTCCAAATATACAGCTCCGGGTGGCCACATTCAGCTACAGGTGCAGCAGGTTGGACAAGCCGTAGAGTTAACCGTTGCGAATACCGCACAAATTCCTGGCGAAATTCTAGACCGAGTCTACGATCCGTTTTACCGCTATTGGCACAGCGGTTCTGTTGACCCAGGTGGCTCTGGATTGGGGTTGACCGTCATTCAAGAAATGGTGCAACTTTTGCAAGGCGAAGTCAGTATGACCAGTCAAGCAGGCTGGACGATGGTTAAAGTGTTGCTGCCACGACTTGATGAAGAAGGGATGGTGGCAAGACTGGCACTAAACTAGCTTGGCATCAAGCTAGACACAACAATGAAGCAACCCAGCGAGATTGGGTTTGCAAAATACTGTATTCTCATGAAGCCGCTATCACGACTGCGATCGTGTTGATTCATCCATGAAAGTTGCGACCTGGAACGTAAACTCAATTCGCACACGCCTACAACACATCCTGGACTGGCTCCAAGCAACTCCAGTGGATGTACTGTGCTTGCAAGAAACGAAAGTAATGGACGAAGGCTTTCCCAAACAGTCGTTTGACGATCTGGGCTATCACACCTACATCTCCGGCCAGAAAAGCTACAACGGGGTAGCGCTCCTCAGCCGTAAACCTCTGAGTGACGTGAGTTCCGGCTTTGCGCCCCTACTTGGAGAACGCGCGATCGACCTGGATGAACAAAAGCGGGTCATTACAGGCGTTTTGGATGGTGTTCGTATTCTAAACCTCTACGTTCCCAACGGCTCCTCAGTTGGTAGCGAAAAATATGCCTATAAATTGCGCTGGCTAGAGGCATTGCGAGAGTATGTGCAGGCGTTGGGAGCCAGAAGTCAGAAGGCGGGGGAAGCAGAGGAAGCAGAGGAAGCAGGGGAAGCCGGTGGGGCAAAACTCAAACCGCCATCCCACTCCCCACTCCCCACTCCCCACTCCCTCTTAATCTGCGGTGACTTCAATATTGCGCTTGAAGACATCGATATCCACGATCCAACAGGGCGCGAGAAGATGGTCATGGCAACTGACCTGGAGCGACAGGCTCTACAATCTGTTTTGGCGCTTGGGTTGTCCGATGCTTTCCGCAAATTTACCTCAGAGGGTGGCAACTTTAGCTGGTGGGACTACCGGGCAGCGGCTTTTCGGCGGAACCTCGGCTGGCGGATTGACCACATTTACCTCACGCCTGATCTGTATGAAAAAGCGATCGCCTGCGCGATCGATCCAGAACCTCGCCAACTCGAACAACCGAGCGATCACGTCCCGGTATGGGTCGAACTTTAGGCAGTTGCAAAAGGAGTTGTTAGTTGTTAGATATGGGTTGTTAGTGCTTGGAGCGTAGATAATGCTTACCAAGTTGTAAAACTTACGCCTTTTGAGATCTTTGCTGCATCAGTTCTCAGTGAAGGAACGATCAGGTCGCCATCGTCCATACGGGCTGACAAACCACTCCAACTAACAACCAAAAACTAATAACCAAAAACTTACTATGTTCTTAGTCACTGGAGCTACTGGAGATCTCGGTCGTCGGATCGTGCGACTGCTGCGAGAACGTGATACCCCTGTGCGTTCGTTCGTGCGCTTAAATGCTCGCTATGCTGAGCTAGAAAGCCGCGGCTCTGAAATTTTTATTGGCGATTTGCGCCGCGAACGAGATTTGCATAAAGCCTGTCAAGGGGTTCAGTATGTCATTAGTGCTCATGGTTCAGGCGAAACCTCAAACAGCGATGCTGAAACGATCGACTATCAAGCAAATATTGAGTTGATTGATCAGGCAAAAGCAGCCGGAGTGCAGCATTTTGTGTTTATTTCTGTGTTGGGGGTCGATCGTGGCTACGAAGATGCACCCGTATTCAAAGCAAAGTACGAAGTTGAGCGATACCTGCAAGCCAGTGGGTTGAGCTACACCATTCTGCGACCCTCTGGCTTTGCCTCCAACTTACTGCCGCTCGCAGAACAGTTTCGGCAGACGGGCATTTATTGGCTGATTGGAGACCCTCTAAGCCGTACGTCGATTGTGAGTACTGATGACCTGGCACGTCTTGCCATTGATGCCGTAGCAATCGAAGGTGCACACAACCAGATTTTTTCTGTCGGTGGCCCACAGATTCTCAGGCGAGAGGACATTCCGAAGATTTTTGGTCGTATCTTCAACCGTGAACCATTTCTGCTGAATCCTCCTCTGCTGGCAGTCGATGGGCTCAGAAGCGCGATCGGACTGTTTAACCCAAAGCTGCGTTCTAGCCTGGGCACCTTGAGGACACTGCTTGCAAACGAGTTCTTCACGACGCCAGCCGAAACCGAACGCCTGGAAACGACGTTTAACCTTAAGCTCGAAACACTCGAAACCTTTCTGCGACGTTATTTAGGCGTTTAATCGTCCTTTCCCAATGCAGCCTTACCGTACCAACGGTTTCCAAACCCGCAAGTGTGATGCACTGTCTTCTCTAAAAGCGATCGAGTCCTGCTGGAGAAGGCAGTTTGCGTTAAACGACGGTCAAACCCTGCACTGTGGCATCAGCAGTCAGGAGGCTTGTCACTTGAGCGGGAGTCAGCTTAGGGTTGGCGCTGAGCACCAGTGCCGCAACGCCAGACACATGAGGGGTTGCCATTGAGGTACCGCTGTAACTCTGGTACGTGTTGTTGGGTGTCGTAGAAACGACATTAACGCCCGGAGCGACGACGTATTTGAGCGGAATGGCCCCTGCCCGATCGGAAAAGGTAGCAACCTGCTGATTGATGTCGATCGCGCCAACGGCGAGCCCCCACTGAGAGGCTAAATTTGCAGGTGAGACAGGCTGACTACCACCATCATTGCCGGATGCCATGACTACCAAAGCTCCTTTTTGGGTGGTGGCGTACTGGACTGCATCCGTGATCGCAGTTGACGTACTGCCTCCTAAACTGAGATTGATCACATTGGCCCCATTGTCTGCGGCATAGCGAATGCCAGCGGCAATATCGAGATCGTTGCCGCCATCAGAGCCAATCACCCGCACAGGCATAATCTTTGCGTTGTAGGCCACACCCGTTGTCCCAATGCCATTGCGGGCAGCGGCGATTGTTCCAGCAACATGGGTGCCATGCCCAGTTAGATCGAGCGGTGTGTTGTCTCGATCCACAAAATCCCAACCATTGACATCATCCACAAAGCCATTCTTGTCATCATCAATGCCATTGCCAGGAATTTCTTTGGGGTTTGTCCAAATATTGGCCTTTAAGTCAGGATGGGTAATGTCAACGCCAGTATCCACAACAGCTACAACAACGCCCTGCCCTGTGTAACCCTGCGCCCAGGCGGCTGGCGCATTTACCTGGTTAAGCTCCCACGCATTGCTGTCGGTACTTAAAACGTGTGGGAGTGGACGTAGCCCGATCGCATCCGCAACAGCGTTACCGGCATTCACCAAACCATAGCCATAGGTGTTGCTATAACCTGGCGGCTGAGGGATAGGCGTTGCTGTAGCACTCAGGGTATAGCTTGTGTCGCCACTGTATTGATAGACATGGATAAAGTAAGTGCCAGCCGTGAGGCTCGTGTCGATCGTCTCCGCTTGTGTACCAGGTTGAGATGAGCCAGTGATCACTTCATTGAGATCAACCGCACCGTTGTTGTTTGTGTCCTGAAGCAACTGTAAGTCCGCATCGGCGGTTAAATTACTTAAAGACAGATTAAGGTGATTTGTCGTACCGAGGGTAAAGCGGTAGAAAGCATCCTTTGCTGCTGTCCCCACCGTCCCGGACACTGTTTGCGGAGTATTTTCCACCACAAGGCTAGTCGCCGTCGCTAGCGTACCTCCTGTTGCAGCAGGCAAAACGCTCAGGACATGGCTAGAGTCACCAGCCAGATGATTCACCTCTACAGAATAGGTGCCGGAAGTAAGCGGTTTCTGCTCGATCGCCGCCCTTACCCGATCAATCCAGCCTGGTTTGCCATCCTCATCTCGGCTCGAACCCTGCTTAGCTATCGCGTTAAACGCTTTCAGTTCTGCCTTCTCCACATCACCGATTGGCAACGGATCGGTGGAAGAGGAGCCCGGTCTGTAAGAGCTTAAAACACGGCCATTAATATTGTTCTGAAGATAGCGATCGAAGGGTGTTGTAGTAAGGGTGCCTGTAGAAAAACCTGGTTCAGAAACACCTGGATTAAACGTTGAACCGTGAACTAAAGTTTGTCTGGTAGAAACGTCGGGCAACATAACTCAGTGGGTAATTTTTAAAAGCTCTGAATAACACAGCGAACTTGAAGTGGTAGCTGTCTACAACAGGGAAGCCTCATTGACGGACAAAAAACGGATCAGGGTTTACACACTGAGAGTTCGAAATCATTTTGCGAAGGGTGCATCCAGCACACTCCATTCATTGACAACAGTTGTCTGATGGATAAGCCACAGGTGCAAGACGGGTTGTGGTGAATGTAACTGAAAACGGCTCGCAAAAGTGGCTCAGGAATGTACCTGCCCAAGTCATGAAGGCATGACTATCTTTGCAAGTTTCACTAAAAATCTGGTCTCACTCTATCTACCTAAAGAGTTAGATTCAAAAGGCTGATTTTTCTCTAAAGAATCAAGTTTGCGATTTGCAACCCTTCGACCAAAAGCATGGCTACGATCGCTCCAATTAATGTATTCAAAACATTAACAAGTTCATTCGTTAACCAGACAAAACGGCTCTGCAAGGTTGCCCCAATTACACTCTCCAAACTGGTGCCAATGAACGCAGCTACCACGCAAACGGCGACTTGCCAGAGGGGAATCAACCCTACCCCCCAACCCACCAGCGCGATCGCCACTGACGCGACAACACCTGCCAGCGTTCCTTCCAAACTTACAGCCCCTTCAGTACCACGCGGTACGGGCTTTAGCGTGGTGATTAAAAACGTACGCTGACCATACGCTTTGCCAATTTCGCTGGAGCAGGTATCGGCCAGTTTCGTACAAAAGCTTGCCACGTAGCCCAACAGTAACAACGGCACCAGCCATCGTCCCTCAGCAGGCAACAGGAGCGGAACCAGAAACGTGCCGATCGCGCACAGGGCTCCTGTCAACGCCGATCCCCATACATTCTCTGGACCACGCGCACCCGATCGCTTCTCTGCAATGCCCGCTGCCTCTTTTTGTGCCATCCCGACTCGCGTAATGCCCGATCCCACAATGAAGTAGAACGCCACGACCGCATACCCCTGCCAGCCTAAACAGCCCCAAACGATGACACCCAGAATCCAGGCATGGGCAATCCCAGCAGGAGTCAGCAGCTTTTTGGGCAAAAACCAGACGATCGCCAGCAAAACCGTATTTAATGCAGCTGCAATCAGCCAGGAGGTGGGAAAGGATGAAGGATAAAGGATAAAGGCTAAAAGGTGCAAAATAGAAAGGATAGAAAGTAGCAGCATCGACTGGGTTCCAGGAGTGCGACAGACTTATTGTGACATTTAGAAGGCAGGGGGCAGAAGGCAGGAGGCAGAAGGCAGAGGGCAGAAGGAAAGAGAAGCCAATGAAGCAAGGGGAGCGGCGGTAGCCAGAAGTTCCTATAAGCTCCATCGTTCGCGTTCCAAGCCCATCGCTAGACCTTTCGATTTGACCCGCCGCGTTCAAGCCTCAATCGTTTGAGTTCAACGCTTCACCGTCCGATCGAAAACCTCAATCCTCTCACCTTAAAGATCGACTTTCCGAGTTCAACGCGCAATCTTTCACCTCCGAACTCCGAACTCCGAACTCCGAACTCCGAACTCAAAACTCAAAACTCAAAACTCAAAACTTTTCCTTCTTCCCCATCCCCTATCCCCCATTTCCCATGCCCCCCTTTTCCACCTCTCCTTCCCCGTTACGAATATTCCTCAGACAAAAGCCTTCTACGCCGATGGCTTGGGCTGTGGCGTTGGGCGCGAAAATCCACAGTCCGTCATTCTCGATCTATACGGACATCAACTCGTCGCCCATGTCGTACATGAGCCGCTGATACCGCAAAAAGGTATTTATCCCAGACACTTTGGGTTGATTTTTACAGCAGAGACAGAGTGGGAAGCCTTGTTAGAGCGATCGCGTCAGCATGACCTGACGTTTTACCAGCAGGCAAAACATCGCTTCCCAGGCTTGCCACTAGAGCACCGCACGTTTTTTCTTCAAGACCCGTTTTACAACCTGATGGAGTTTAAGTTTTACCGCTATCCCGAAGCGATTTTTGGCAGCCGTGACTTTACTCAGATTGGGGATGCGGTGAGCGTTTAGTGTCTTTTCAAAGCGAGTCTAGCCCAACCCAATCGGTGTGACTGCCTTTGAAGAAGACGGAGAACGATCGGTTGTTGGTGCGCCAGTATTCCACCGTCGATCGCAAAATATCCAGTGCCACCTGCCACTCAGAGGGGTCAGCTTGGGCAAAGCGATCGGGCTGGTCGTACAGTAAAACCAGGCGATCGCCCTCTAGCCAATCGAGATCGGTCAGGCAATCATCCAGGGCATCCCAGTTTTTCCCAAAGTAGTCTGGAAAAGACATGGCGCTGGCGATCGCGTGTAGAAACTCTGACTTATTGTTGATCCCTGCCCCATTCAGACAGAACAAGTGGGCACCGTGTTTCTGGCTCAGGGTAACGAGGTCATCGGTGCTGATGGGCGTTTCGAGGGTGTAAAGTCCAGGGCTACCTTCACCGCGAAGAACTGCAACTAATTTATCCATCGTTACTGCACCCTCACAAAGGTGGCATAGTGGTCGCCAGTATAGTAGATTTCACCGCCCTGACCGGTGATGATGCGCCTTGCCCCTCGATCCCTTGCCCCAGTTGTTTTAACTGTATATTCTCGGTAATAACCTCTTTTTGCCTGCGGGAGCCGTCGCTCTCGATTGCCAAAAACCGTTCCATCTTTAGCATAGGGATACGGGCCACCACGCCTGATCAAGTTGAGGGTTGATCGCGCTTCGGGCGGCAGGCGATCGACGGACACAACCGGGATCGTGGTCGCATTACGAACCACGATCGTTGTCTGGTTGCGCGCAAGTTGTCCCTGATAGTTATCTGGCTGGGCATTGACCTGCAAAACCGTCGTCGTCAAGCCAAGCAAGGTAAGCACCGCCACAAACAAACTGATGTAGCGAAGCAACCGTCTTACAAAGCGCTGGTGAACTGACATGGCGCACTCAATCAGGTGAAGGAGAAACTGGCTGTTGCTAAAATACCCCGTGAGTGTGCGATCGGCTCATTCCTCAATGAGGCTTCATGTCCTGCGTCTTGTCTGGTGCTGACGCAATCGCTCAATGTTCTGGGAGAATTGACAAGGAGTGGCAGCAATCCCAACACCCATACGCGCGACTCCACTTGCAACCTTAGTAGCTACTCGCTGACTGCTGACCGCTACTCACTCATTTCATTGGAAGAACGAGAATGTCCGAACCATCTTCGCCCGCATCATCCTTACCAGAGAATCTGAAAAGCCGGGTTGTCACTCAGGGCGTACAACGATCGCCCAACCGCGCCATGCTAAGAGCTGTGGGCTTTAAGGATGAGGATTTTACCAAACCGATCGTCGGCATTGCCAGCGGGCACAGCACCATTACACCCTGCAATATGGGCATTGAACCGTTAGCAAAGCGAGCCGAAGCTGGCATTCGCGAGACGGGTGGCATGCCCCAAACATTTGGCACCATCACCGTCAGCGACGGGATCTCAATGGGCACCGAGGGGATGAAGTATTCGCTGGTGTCGCGAGAAGTCATTGCTGACGCGATCGAAACGGCGTGTAGCGCCCAGAGTATGGATGGCGTGCTGGCGATCGGCGGGTGCGACAAAAATATGCCAGGTGCGATGCTGGCAATGGCGCGGATGAATATTCCTGCCATTTTTGTCTACGGTGGCACCATTAAGCCCGGTCATTTCAACGGGTGTGATCTGACGGTTGTGAGTTCTTTTGAAGCCGTGGGTCAGTACAGCGCGGGCAAAATTCTTGAGGCAGAACTGCTGGCCGTCGAACGCAATGCTTGTCCAGGTGCGGGTTCCTGTGGCGGGATGTATACCGCTAACACCATGTCATCTGCGTTTGAAGCGATGGGCATGAGCCTGATGTACTCATCCACCATGGCCGCTGAGGATGCCGAAAAAGCCGACAGCGCTGAGAAATCCGCCATCACGCTGCTGGATGCCGTTCGCCACCAGCGTTTGCCGCGCCATATCATCACCCGCCAGTCCATCGAGAACGCGATCGCAGTCATCATGGCGATCGGCGGTTCCACGAATGCGGTACTGCACTTTTTGGCGATCGCCCATGAAGCCAACGTGCCCCTCACCCTTGACGACTTTGAAACTATTCGGGGTCGCGTGCCTGTCTTGTGCGATCTCAAGCCCTCCGGTCGCTATGTCGCTACCGATCTGCACAAAGCAGGCGGCATTCCGCAAGTCATGAAAATGCTGCTGATTCATGGTTTGCTCCACGGCGATTGCCTGACCATCACGGGACAAACCGTTGCTGAACTGCTCAAAGACATTCCTGACGAACCGCGCCCCGATCAGGATGTCATTCGTCCCTGGGACAAGCCGCTGTATGCCCAAGGTCATCTGGCTATTCTGCGCGGCAACCTGGCCAGTGAAGGAGCCGTTGCCAAAATCACCGGGGTCAAAAATCCTCAAATCACAGGTCCGGCTCGCGTGTTTGAATCTGAAGAAGCCTGTTTAGACGCAATTCTGGCAGGCAAGATCAGCGCAGGCGATATTCTCGTCATCCGCTATGAAGGACCAAAAGGTGGCCCCGGTATGCGCGAAATGCTGGCTCCTACATCTGCCATCATCGGTGCGGGATTGGGTGATTCAGTCGGCCTCATTACCGATGGCCGGTTTTCGGGTGGCACTTACGGGATGGTCGTGGGTCATGTGGCACCCGAAGCCTACGTCGGCGGTACGATCGCCCTCGTGCAAGAAGGCGACTCCATCACGATCGATGCCCACGCTCGTCTGCTGCAATTGAATGTGCCTGATGCCGAACTCGATCGTCGTCGCGCTCAATGGCAACCACCCAAACCGCGCTACACGGCAGGTGTGCTGGCAAAGTACGCCAAACTCGTTTCCTCCAGCAGCGTTGGAGCGGTGACCGATTTGAATTTGTGATGGTCGCAGGGGATAGGGAATAGGGGATGGGGGATGGGGAATAGGGGATTCCGTTAAGGGGATCTCCCTCCTATAAACCATACTCCATACCCGGTACCCTGCCCTACAAGTAGTATCGCACCGTCGTTACAATCCGGCTTTGCTTCGTCCGCAGAGCCGTTTTGAGAAACAGCGTCGTCTGGTTGTGCAGTAAGTTTTCCCACCAGCGCTTGGTGACAAACGCTGGGATCACCACCGTTGAAAGCACGCCTGGATGCTGATTCTCGTACTCATTAATGAAGTCAACCAGCGGCCCTATCACTGATCGATACTGCGAATCAAGAATCACTAGCTCAATATCTGACTCTAGCTCCTGCCAACGTTTCTGTAGCTTTTCGCGATCGGTAGATCCAATATCCACATGGATGGCGACCACCTCGTCAGCAATACTGCGAGCATAATCCAACGCTTCCACCGTGCCTCGATGTAACTGCCCAACAACAACGATCGCCGGGTGCGTGACAGCTGCCCCTTTGGGACGTGGAATGTAGCTTCTAGGTGCTAGCTCCTGAACACTCAGACGATCAGCCACAAACTGGTAATGACGACGAATGCGCAAAAACAGGTAAACCAGGGCAGGAATCGCAAACACCACAATCCACGCACCCAGAGCAAACTTCGTCCAGACAACGACAGCCAGCACAACGGCAGTGGCGATCGCGCCGACCCCATTCATTACCGCACTGCTCCGCCATCCAGAACACCGAAGTTCTAACCAGTGGCGCACCATACCCGCCTGAGACAGCGTGAAAGAGGTAAAGACGCCCACGGCATAAAGCGGAATAATGGCCGTTGTATTGCCTCTAAAGATAATAATCAGCACGGCTGCACAGAGACTCAGCAGCAAAATGCCGTTTGAGTAGACCAGACGATCGCCCAGCAAGGCAAGCTGACGCGGTAAAAACCCATCTCGCGCCAGGAAATAGCAAAGCCGGGGAAAATCCGCATAGCTAGTGTTCGCAGCCAGTAACAAAATGGCTGGAGTGGCAAACAGCAGCACAAAGTAATAGAACGGCCCCGTGCCAAAAATCTGCCGTCCCAAAACAGACAGCACAGTTTCTTGCTCCGTCGGAATTACCTGATACAGGTGCGCTAAGTAGGTGATCCCTAAAAACATTGCACCCAGAATGATGCCTAAATACATCAACGTTTTGCGTGCATTGACCCATTCAGGCACCTTAAAGACCAATACACCATCAGAAATGGCCTCAACGCCTGTAAGGGCTGTACAACCTGCTGCAAATGCCCGCAGCACCAGAAACAGACTCAACGTCTCCGTGGCTTGGTGAAACGGCTCTGAGGGCGGTGGAGCCGGAACCACGTGCCCAGTGAACTGGTTAAACAAGCCAATACCAATCATGGCGATAATGCTCACAATGAAGGCGTAGGTTGGCACCATGAAAATTTTTCCAGATTCCTTGACGCCTCGCAGGTTCGCCACTGTCAGCAGAAAAATAAAGACCAGACACAGGTCAACCGTGTAGGGCCGCAGAAGCGGTACAGCAGAGGTCAGGTTATCGATCCCGGCTGAAACGCTCACTGCAACCGTCAAAATGTAATCGATCATCAGCGAACCGCCTGCAATCAAACCAGGGTAAAGTCCCAGATTGCGACGGGCAACAATATAGGAGCCGCCCCCTTTGGGATAGGCTTTGATTGTCTGGCGGTAAGACAGAATGACGATTGCTAACAAGAGAATGATCGCGATCGCGATCGGCTGCGACCAACCGAGAATCTCAGGTTTTGTTCCAGCAGCGATTAACACTAACAGCGTTTCCTGCGTCGCATATGCCACAGACGAGAGGGCGTCAGACGAAAGGACAGCCAGCGCTGCCGCTTTGGTTAACCGCTCTTCTGCATGAGCACTGGTTGGCAGGCTGCGTCCAATCACGAGTTGCTTGATCCGCGAGAGGCTCATAGATAACTCACTTTTAAGAGCATTAAGTGGATTCGGGCAGTTGGTGAATAGAACTGATTAAACGCGCTGTACCACTTTGGTTGAACGCAAAGAACTGTAAGTAAGCGTACCCTCCTTTCGGCCGTCTTGTAGTGCCTCGGAAGGGGATTTTTGTCCTTGATCCATTACCTGATGCCATTCAACGTTGCATTCATGCTCTTAAACTGCCAAAGCACATGCCTGATATCAATCACTTCACCCGTTAAATGTCTGTGCTACGTTCAGGCTGTCATGAAAACACAACCTGCAGCCGTTCTTTCATAGCGATCGTCCACAGCAATGTTTCAGCGTACCCACATAGGATGGAAAGGGCATAGGGTTTGGGGTGTAGGGTGTGAGTCATGACATTGTCAGAGCAAGTCTCTCAGTTCAGTTCACTGACGCTCAAAGGGTCACAGGGCTTTACGCCTATACAGCCAAGCCTTTGTAGGCTGATTTTTCTAGCGTTGGCATCACAAGCAAAGTGAACGCTAGCAGCGACTAAAGCTGATTGACTCTGCATAGACAATGTAAACGGAGGCAATGTGAGCGGAGATCCAGGTGTGCTTCGTTGAGCGGCAGTCCTACAAAGCACAGCTAAAATCAGAACGCCTTAACGTTGCACACAACGACTGTATCTAAGCCTGAGGCGCAGAATCATCTCCCGCTAGGGACAGCCCTAGCATCTGTGTCAAAATGAAGTCACCCAACATGAGAGAGCTTAAGATTCGTGATTGAGGTAGAAGTCCACCAACAACTCCGAGCTTTCCTGAGAGAGCAAGGGAAGCCTTACTGGCCTCATCATTTAACGATGGCACGGTTGGTGGCGCGTGCCTTACGCTTGGGTCGCAGTGCGCTGATGCAAACAGATGCGCTTTCTCGCTATCACGGACGCTACAGGCTCAGTTATTTGGTGCCCGTACTGATGTGGCAGGGGCCAGTCGTTCTCGTTGCAACCGAAGCCGTCCAACAGCGACTGCTCATGGTTGAGATCCCCCAACTGCGCGCCTGCATCCAAACCGCCAAAGCAATTCGTACCGGCGATCGCCTTCCTGATTCAGACTTTCAAGGCTTACTGTTAACCACGCCAGAAGCCTGGTTGAGCGATCGACTCTATCAACAAGGGCGCTTCCCAGAGGGGATACCCACGATTTTTGATGGCGTTGATGATCTGGAATCCTGGGCCTTTGCTCAACTAACGACGCATATTCAGCCAGGCGACTGGGATGAACTGATGCTGGCTTGCCCCAGCCACACAGAGACGATCCGTGATGCCCGCGTCCAACTGACAAAATCCATTTTTCAGCGCCCAGCCAACCCTTATGAATGCTGCTTGCTAGAGCTCTTCGAGCAAAAAGTTCTGACCGCGCTCTTTCAAGATTTACAGCGATCGACACCCACCACAGAAGCACAGCCACTCCCCGATGTTTGGGAGCAGTTTGGGCGGGCTTTACAGCGTGACAATCAGCTTCTTTGGGCCGATATTTCGCGGCGTCAGGGACAGTTTACATTGCATTGCGGTCCCGTTACGGTTGCAAACGAGCTAGCTCCACTCTGGCTACAGCAGTCAGTCATTCTCATTGGCGGCGCGTTAGATGTGGATGCAGAGGCAACCGTCTACCGCCAACGCTTAGGTCTGGGTGACTTAACGTGCCTGAAATTTACACCCGATCGCCAGGATGAACTTATCCAGCTTTACTTGCCTGAGCGCTTACCAATGCCCAACACCCCAGAATTTCAGTGGGCGCTCATTCGAGAAATGCACTCTCTACTTAGAGTCAGCTCAGGCATTCAAGGACTAACCGTTCTGCTGGTGGATGACGTACCGCTCAAAGCACAGGTTGGGTCTGTACTGGCTTCAGAGTTTGGTTCCAGAGTGCAGGTCGAGCGAACGTGCCTGGATGAGAATGGCGTGCTGGTTACAGGTTGGGAGTTTTGGCGGCAGCATCAAACCGTGTTGCCTGCTCCCCACTTGCTGGCGATCGCAACCTTACCCATCCCATCGCTCGAAAACCCTCTGGTTGCTGGGCGTGTCGCTTATTACAAAAAACTGCGGCAGGACTGGTTTCGGCTTTACCTTCTGCCAGCGGCTCTAACAGAGCTACAGCGCGCGATCGCTCCTGTCCGCGATCATCAGGGGATTGTCGCACTTTTGGATAGTCGTGTCGTTCACCGCAACTACGGACAACAAGTCCTTAACGCCCTGCATCCCGTAGCACGCCATAATTACCTTGATCCCCATCTCTTTCCTCAACCGAATTACTCGATCCTGGACTAAGGGCTGTCATCAATGATGAAGACACATTGATGAAGACACATTACTTGCAGCAAGGGTTGCAGTTCTAGTCTCGTTTGTGAGAACAGGCGTGACACGGCTGATACATAAGGTTTCCAAGCTGAATTGATGACACGCTCTAAGAGCATTGCTATTTTTGACGCGGGTCATCTCAAGCTATTCAAAAGTTCACTCAACGATTTGCAGTCTTTTCAATTAAGATCGAGGGGTTGAGCTTCGTGTGTCATAACGGCTATGGGTGATTCAAAGCGACGGAAAGAAGCACTGGGAGAGAAATACGGCCAGGAAGATAATATTCTTCCCTGGTTGCCAGTGAAGAAAACCCAGGCAAATCAGTTTGTTCAACTGACGACCAGAGGTGCTTGGATTGGTATTGGAGCACTGGTTGTTGCTTGGGTTACGATTCGTTTCATTGGTCCGGCGTTTGGCTGGTGGCAGGTGGACTAATTGATTACTGCCAGAGCAAGTCATTTTTTGTTACATTAGTTTAAACAAAAGACTTCAAAGGCTGGGAACCTTTTTACGATCGCCTCAGTCGATGGATAGAGTGCCTTATTGGTAAAGCTCTTTAAGGGCTATCCAGTCGCATCTTTAAGGACTAATTACTGGCTTTGGTACAGGGTGTAAACTTTTAAGCGACTGTCTTTCTGGATACTTTCTTTCTTTACCGTTTAGCTACCCTTAAGGCTTAAGGTGCACTGTTCCTGCTGATCAATCTTAAGGTGCTGTGCTTCTGTTTCCTGATTGCAGCTTTTTAATTTCAATGTGTCGGCTTTTTACAGCTACTAGTTTTTATAAGCGAGATTCTTAAGAAAGTCTAAAAAGGGTATAAGGTTAGGTGTGGTGATTGGAGGGCAATTGTGTTCTTAAGACTTGCAGAGCAACACCGTCAATTTGTACAAGACCTTGTGATGAATCTTCAAGCACTCGCAACAGTGCTAGAGCGGCAAGGCTATTTGGCCTCTTGTTACACGTGTGGCGGGCAGATGAATAGCGCCTCATTTATGGTGAGTTTGGCAGATAACCACCTGATTCGCTTTCTTGTGTCTGACTATGGCATCACGTGGACAGAGATGCGGGATGACCGAGAATTGATGAAGCTGGAAGGCGCAGAAGCCATTAGCCAGCTTCAGGAATTAGCAAACTTGGTGAAATATAAAGTGAAACCGTCTGAATACAGACCGGCGGTGATTTCGGAGAGCTTTCATTAAGGCAGTAGGGCGAGACAAGACAGCACGGATGCCTATTGAGCAAGTGGATAGTAAAGCGCTTCTCTAGAGATCTTCTTTATGGTCAAACCACTGTATGCCGTCTTCCCTTTTTAAAGAGGAATCCCTAAGCCGTTCTAACCGCTTTTAGGCCGTCTGTGGTGCACCCTACAGGGCATGAGTCAATATTGAAAAGCAAGCGGAGAAGGCACGAAGCCCCCAGACACAGTGGCAGAAGGCTTCGAGGGGATCGGCGTCAAGGATAGAATGCAAGCTGAGGCAATCCCATCGTTTCGTCCCAGCCCATCATCAGATTAAGGCACTGAATCGCTTGACCGGCCTGTCCCTTCATGAGGTTGTCGATCGCAGACATCACAATGACTCGATCGGTACGAGGGTCAACTTCCAGGCCGATATAGCAAAGGTTTGTGCCAGCGGCCCACTTGGTTTGAGGATAGGTGCCAGTGGGCAACACTCTAACCCAGGGTGAGTTGCGGTAGAAGGCATTGTAAATGGTTAACAGATCTTCGCGCACCAGGCCGGGATCGCGTAGGGTTGCATAAATAGTTGCCAGAATACCGCGCACCATTGGCACCAAATGCGGCGTGAACTGAATCAACACCTCGTGCCCTGCCAGATCGCTACAAATTTGCTCGATTTCGGGCGTATGACGATGGCGACCAGCAACGTTATAGGCCGAGAATGTATTGTCGGCTTCTGCCAGCAGCATGCCTACTTTGGCTTGCCGTCCGCCACCAGAGGTGCCAGATTTCGCATCGATGATAGCCGTTTCAGGCACCACTAACCCTTGCTTTAAGAGCGGTGAAAGACCCAGCAAGCTTGCCGTAGGATAGCAACCAGGACAGCCCACCAGTTGCGCCTCTGCAATACGATCGCGATACAGTTCAGGCAAGCCATACACGGCTGTTTCCGCGATCGCCTGATCGTCACGCTCCCCGCCATACCAGGCTGTGTAGGTTGACAAGTCCGCAAAGCGATAATCTGCTGACAAATCCAGCACTTTGCATCCTTTTGCCAGCAGAGTTGGAGCCATTTTGTACGCTAACCCATTGGGCAGCGATAAAAAGACCACCTGACAGCGATCGGCAATTTTTTCTAGATCAAGCGGTTCTATAATCTGCTCGACTCGATGCCCAAGATGAGGGTAAAGGTCTGCGAAGGGTTGCCCCGCACTACTTTCACCGCCAAGATAGGCAAGCTCCAGACGCGGATGATCGACCAAAAGACGCACAAGCTGCACGCCACCGTAACCCGACGCACCGACAATGCCAACCGGTATGCGTCCTACATCACCCATGATGATTTCCCTTCTTTGCAGATTTCATGACTCAATATGTGCTGCATTGTAGTACCAGCGACTCCCTTTTTGGGAAAATCGGTACCCTTCTACCAAGAATTGCTGACTTTAGACGGCAAAAATGCGGATAGTTTAATTTTGCAGATGTCAGGCACCAATAGCCCGACCCGCCACAGTGGTAAACGTCGTGCCGTTCCCTTTGCACACCCCCATGTAGCTAGAGCAAAAAGACTACAATTTAAAGGTAAGTTCGCTTCAAAAAACTTTACGGTACTCCTGCCTTGAACGCTTCAGTGGATTCTTCTCAATTACCTCCCTTCAAATTTGACCCGATCGAAACGGCGCTTGCCGATCTCAAATGTGGTCGGGCGATCGTGGTCGTAGATGACGAAAACCGCGAAAACGAGGGCGACCTGATTGGTGCAGCTCAGTTTGCCACCCCTGACATGATCAACTTCATGGCAGTCGAGGCGCGCGGCCTCATCTGTTTAGCAATGACCGGCGATCGACTCGATGAGCTCGACCTGCCCCTCATGGTGACAAACAATACGGATAGCAACCAGACTGCCTTTACTGTCAGTATTGACGCCTCTCCCAGCGCTGGTGTCACCACGGGGATTTCTGCCGAAGACCGCGCCCGTACCATCCAAATTGCTATTAACTCAACGACACGTCCTGGCGATCTGCGTCGTCCGGGGCATGTGTTTCCGTTGCGTGCCAGGGAAGGTGGCGTACTGAAACGGGCAGGGCACACCGAAGCAGCCGTCGATCTGTCACGACTGGCGGGGCTCTATCCTGCTGGCGTAATTTGCGAAATTCAAAATGCCGATGGCTCAATGGCACGCCTACCCGAACTCATTGAGTACGCCAAAACGCATCAGCTTAAAATCATCAGCATCGCGGATTTGATCAGCTATCGGCTGGAACATGAGCGGTTGATTCAGCGAGAGGCGATCGCTGACTTGCCAACCGAGTTTGGTCATTTCCAGATCTACGCTTACCGTCACACTCTAGATAACACTGAACATGTGGCGATCGTGAAAGGCGATCCAGCGACCTTTCATGATGCTCCAGTGATGGTGCGGATGCATTCAGAATGTTTGACCGGAGACGCGATCGGATCGCTTCGGTGCGACTGTCGGATGCAGCTTCAGGCCGCTCTCAAGATGATCGAAAATGCGGGGCAGGGCGTTGTCGTTTACCTCCGGCAAGAAGGTCGCGGGATTGGGCTGGTTAATAAGCTCAAAGCATACTCCTTGCAGGACATGGGGCTTGATACCGTGGAAGCCAACGAACATTTAGGCTTTCCAGCCGATTTGCGTAACTATGGCATGGGTGCTCAGATTTTGAATGATTTGGGTGTGCGTCAGATGCGACTCATTACCAACAATCCCCGCAAAATCGCTGGGCTCAAGGGATATGAAATTGAGATCGTTGAACGTGTGCCCTTGCTGATTGAAGCAACTGCCTATAACTCCGGTTATCTGGCAACGAAAGCGGAAAAGCTAGGGCATCTCTTCCTGCGATCGTATCTGGTCACGCTGGCAATCTGCTGGCACGCCGCCGCTGATACGGTCACAGAACGCTACGATCGCCTCCAAAAACTGCGTTACCTGGCTAAGGTGCATGACCTGTTGCTACAGGAAGAAGTGCGTCCCGTTGCCAAAGCCCTGTTTGGCGATTCGGCGCTAATTGTCCACCTCGGCTTTGATCAGCCTTTGGTGGGCAACCCCGACTGGTATCACACACCAGGGCATCCTTATGTAAACGCGATCGGTCAAATTCTGGATAGTTTGGCCGCACTGCCTAACTTACAAAAGCTTGAGTTTATCGTTTCTCCAGGAACCGACCCGTTGACTGGGCTTCAGGTACAGATCGATCGTCAGGTTTTCCCCCTGAAGCAAAACCCGTCATCGCTTAGCGATCACCTGGAAACACAAACAATTTATAGCTTCACAGACGACACGCTTTGAAGAAAGGATAAATAAGCCGATGGTATTGGCACTATGAGTCAACCCTCGATTTGATCGAAGTCAGCTCATGTACACTAAGGCGACTGAGTCACAGCGGTTGCCGACGTACTTGCCAACCCTTGAGCCAGTTGATCAGCCGTCAAGGAGCGAATGAGCGTCAACGGTAAGGTTGGTTCACTAATAGCGCCACTGTACGTCGCGCTCAGATAACTACGCGCTGCCGCATTATTTTCGAGATAGGTTTGAAAAAAGGCAACGGCTAGCGCATTCATATAGCGTCGGGCGATCGCAGGGTTAGGGCCGACCACTTCTTGCGGCAATGGTACGGCATCGTTAGAGTTGGAGGAATCCAGGGTTGAGAAGTGTGTTCCTCCCTGCAACATGACCAGATAGCGCTCAGAGGTGGTAAGCCAGGTAAAGGGCTGGATCTGCTCTGGTACCGCAGGCGCGATCGTGTCCGCATTGCCTGCAACGATCATCGTGGGCACTTTAATTTGACTGATACCAACCTGACCCATCACAGCACTTGTAATGGGATCAATGGCGATCGCAGCTTTGATGCGACTATCTTGAAGCGCGGGCACGGGTTGCTTTAAGTCGATCGCTCGGCATTGCAGCAGCAGCGACAAGTTCAGTGTATTTTCCAGATTTTGGCAGCTCGCCTGTAGCTGCTGAAAATTAATAGGCGCACCTGCTACCGCCAGTGCTGTATAGCCACCAAACGATTGGCCCAATACCCCCACCTGCTGAAAATTGAGCCGTCCACGCAAATTAGGAGTTGTGTTCACTAAGTTCTCTACCTGGTTCAGCACAAACGTCAGATCCAACGGTCGATTCACAAACTCGGCTGGCTCAGACACCTCATTCGCAGTGCCGTTAATCAGCGCTTGAAGCCGTGCTGCGTTGCTTCCAGGATGCTCTGGTACCAGTACCGCAAACCCATAGGAGGCTAGATGAATGGCTAGATAGGCAAAAGTAGTGCGATCGGACCCAAGCCCGTGAGAAATCACAATAACGGGAATGGGCGCACCCGGTTTAGCCTGCTGGTTCGGCACGTAAAAATCAACGGGGACAGAGCGTCCACTCACCGTACCTCCTGCAGGAATTGGCGGTAAAACACCTCCGGCAGGCGGTGTCGTTGTACCAGGAAGTACAGGGTTCAGGACGGCGCTACGAGTCGGATCGACCAATGCCAGCGTTTGTTTTTGCCAGGAAAACGGACCTCGCTGCCGTAAGTCTGCTAATTGATTAATCGAAATTGCTTCCGCTGCTTGCTCCTGCTGAGCGACTTGAAGAACCACATTCGTTGCCTGCTTGGCCTGGTTCACCAGTTGCTGCAGAGCTGCAGCAATTTGCAAACTCCGTTCTACATCAATCCGTAATCCCCGCGTTGGGAACTGGCGCAAAACGTTAAGTAGGGTCAACCCATCCGGATCCCCGGCGGCTAGAATAAGTGCTGCACGGATTGCTTTGAAGCCAGAATCGCGGGATTCTGGCTGAATGACTTGCCCCAGACGCTTTAGCAGCACTTCACCCTGAGGCGTGTAAAGAAATTGCGAAACCGCGACAAGGTCAACATCCGCCCGTGCTACAAGTACGCTTTTGAGCTGTTGAAGCTGCCTTGCATCCCCATACCGCGCATAAACAGCAAGGTCATCATCGATCGTGCCATTCTTGGCATAGGCTTCGAGCGATGAAACAGGGATTGATCGCTCCAAAATGCCGTAAGACACGTAAACTCTGTCCGCTGCTTTTGCTGGTTTGGGTAGCACTGCGAACCAACCAAAAGTACCCAAACATAATCCTGCCCCAATAAGGTAGGAATAGCGCAGCACGGGGTTTATAAGGTTCATTGTGTGTTTTGAATCATTTTTCGCACTTCTTGCCGCAATTGAGGATCATTTTGCACGGCAACAAAAATCTGGTTGAACCGCTCCATTTGTAATCCTTGCGCTTGCACGGCCTTGTCCATCTTAGCTCGAGCATCTTCCTGAAGCTTAGTCAGTTGGCTCACAGCCTGCTTATAGCTTTCCTCTTCTTTAGGAGTGATTTGGGTAGCAGGTTTGGCAGCAGGATTTTTCTTCGATTGGTAAATTTCATTAAAGCGGGTTTCGGTTAGCCCTTGCTTTTGCACCACTTGAACCATCTGGCTCTCTGTATCATTGACGATCGCCAACAATTGCTTAGTTGCCACTGCAAACTTTTTCAATTCATCCGGGCTTACTTTGGTTTGAGGAGCGGCGGGGCTTGCGGGTGCAGGACTTGCTGAAGGCGCTGGCTTTGCAGGACTTGCTGAAGGCGCTGGTTTTTCTGTAGAAGGCTTGTTAGTGGGGGCAGGAGTCGAGGTCTGGGCGTGGACGGGTAAACTGCTCATTGCCAAAACAGCTAAAAGTGAACAGCTTGCCAAAAGTGACTTCATCATGGTGAATTCCTGGAATAAGTGTCTGGATTCATGACAACCTGCCTCACAAGCAGATTTATTCACAATCAGAATTAAACAGCGTTCGACCTCGTTCAGGTGAACTCATAGTCTAAGTCTAATCAAACTCGAGATTTCTGCAATTTTAGCGAGTGCTAACAGAAACCGTACGCAGTGTAGTATCAGATCCATCTAAAACAACGTTTAACTAAAGACAGATTTATAGCCATCACATTTCTGTCTCATTCCAGATGTTTTTTGTGCGATCGAGCCTAACTTGCAGTAAATTTAGCAATACTCTTGTACTTAATTTTTAACGTATGAGAGATTAATAAAGCTTGAGTGCATACTGAACTCGGATAGCCGTATAGCCCTGCGTCTGCTAATCCAAACATTCGACTAAATTGCACTCATTGAAAGCAAATTGCTCTTTATTCTTTAACCAAAAACGCTCTGTGGTCAACCAACGTTCATCTTTTACGGCTGTAGCTGAAACCGTTAAGCAGCTTGATCAGCGCTGGCAGATCGCCCCCGCTTACCCGGAACAAGCAACCGCGATCGCGCAGGCGACTCACCTTTCACCGCTACTAGCGCAGGTGTTGCTCAATCGAGGCATCGGTTCCCCAGAGCAAGCGCAGATTTTTCTACACCCCGAATCTGAGAACCTGACCTCGCCGTTGGAAGACTTTACCGATCTGCCCCTCAGTCTGGAACTGTTGATTAATGCCATTAACCAACGCCAGAAAATTGCCATTTGCGGCGATTACGATGCTGATGGGATGACCAGTACCGCGCTGCTGCTTCGAGCGTTGCGAACTTTAGGCGCACAGGTAGATTATGCCATTCCGAGCCGAATGAACGAAGGCTACGGCATCAACCAGCGCATTGTTGAGGAATTTTACGAGGAAGGAGTAGGGCTCATTCTAACGGTTGATAACGGGATCGCGGCCCATCAGCCGATCGCGCGTGCTCGTGAACTCGGGTTAGCCGTCATCATCACGGACCATCACGACCTGCCGCCCGAACTGCCCGATGCCAATGCAATCCTCAACCCCAAGCTAATTGCCGAAACATCTCCCTATCGCGGTGTTGCGGGCGTTGGCGTTGCTTACATTTTAGCGACAACCCTCGCGCAAAGCCTGGGCAGAACCCATGAGCTAGGCAACTCACTGCTGGAACTGTTTACCCTCGGTACGATCGCCGATTTAGCCCCACTAACAGGGGTCAACCGACGCTGGGTCAGACAGGGACTCCAACTACTACCAAAGTCGAAGCTGGCAGGCGTACAGGCACTGACTCAAGTAACGGGTTTAAGTGGTGCCAAGCAGATGAAGCCAGAGGCGATCGGGTTCCGGCTTGGGCCTCGCATTAACGCCGTTGGTCGGTTAGCCGATCCGCAAATTGTCATCGAGCTATTGACCACAGACGATGATGGGGTTGCACTGGAACGAGCTATGCAGTGCGAGCAGATCAACAAACAGCGTCAACAGTTGTGTGAGCAGATCGAGCAGGAGGCGATCGCGATCGTCGAAGATGCCATTAATCAGTCTGGTCATCCCAACGCTAGCTTTCCGCCACCCGTCGAGAGCCGAGTGCTCGTAGTGGTACAGCCCAACTGGCATCATGGCGTGATTGGCATTGTGGCGTCACGGCTCGTGGAGCGCTATGGCGTACCCGTCTTCATTGGCACCTATGAGGACGAGGAACAAAAACACATTCGCGGATCAGCCCGCAGCATTCCTGAGTTCAACGTGTTTGACGCACTCCAGTTTTGCAAGGATTTGCTCGGTAAGTTTGGTGGGCACCGGGCGGCTGGCGGGTTTTCCCTCGAAGCAGCTAATTTGAAAGCATTGCGATCGCGCCTCCAAACCTTCGCGCACCAATGCTTGCAACCAGAACACCTGAAGCCCCTCGTTGTCATCGATACGGAAGCAACCTTCGATCAACTTGACCTCAGCCTTTACGCCCAAATTGACGCACTCCATCCCTGCGGCATCGAAAACCCCGATCCCGTCTTCTGGTCTTCTAACGTCCGCATCTGTGAGCAAAAACGCATTGGCAAAGGCCACATCAAGCTGACTGTCAGCCAGGATGATGCACTGCTTGGTACTCGCAAATTCACCGCGATCGCGTGGCGTTGGGGCGACTACTATCCCCTACCCAGCCATCTGGATCTGGCTTACCGCCTGCGTACCAATGACTGGAACGGTGAAATTTCGCTAGAACTAGAATTAATCGGGGTTCGCAAGCCTGCTGCGATCGCGGCTCCCATTGCTTTTTGGCATAAGAATCGACCTTACAGTTGCGACATCCTTCAGCACAAAGCGGGCAAGCAACTCAGAATTCGTAACGATCAAGGCAAAGAGTTAATTGTCCAAAAAGGTCAGAAAATGGCCACCTTAAACCAGAAGCAACAGGAACCAACCTCAGTCAGTATCTGTAAGCCCTCTCCTTACTATGAGGTTGTCAAAGCGGCCGTGGCTGCACTAGAAAGTGATGGCAGCTCGTTATGAGTTAACGTGAACGTTTGGATAGGGCTGCATCAGTGGAACCTGACCCTCATTACGCAAGCCAGCGCCAACGGCTCCAAATGCTACTGCTAGGCAAATTTTCAGTATGGCGGATTATGCGATCGGCGCTTTTTGTCTACTTGGCGATCGGGGGCTATGCCTACTTTTTCAGCAATCGTCAAATTTTCCAGCCCCAACCATCCAGCTACCAGGACGATCAAACAACCATTAAGCTCACCTCTGCCCCCAACGTTCAGATCACCGCCGTTTATCGATCGCAGCCCAACGCAACCTATACCGTCCTCTACAGCCACGGCAACGGAGAAGATTTAGGGGATGTTCGCCCTGCTTTGGCGCAAATTCAGGCAGTAGGCGTGAATGTTTTTGCCTACGACTACCAGGGCTACGGCACCAGCCAGGGCCGACCTTCCGAACAGAATGCGTACCAGGATATCAACGCGGCTTACCGTTACCTGACAACGGTGCTGAAGCAACCACCAAACCGCATTATCCTCTATGGGCGATCGGTGGGCAGCGGTCCCAGCATCGACTTAGCCACACGGCAAACCGTTGGTGGCCTCATTGTTGAAAGTGGCTTCGTTAGCATCTTTCGGATTGTGACTCACATCCCTCTCTTCCCGTTTGACAAATTCGCTAATCTCTCTAAAATCGGCGCTGTTCGCTGTCCAGTGCTCTTCATTCACGGCACCAACGATCAGACCATTCCCCTCTGGCACGGACGAGCATTGTTCGATCGCGCCAATCAGCCTAAAACGTTTTTAGAAGTCAGTGGCGCAGGCCATAACGATGTTGAGCAAGTGGCAGGAGACCGCTATAACGAGGCTTTGCGACACTACCTGCAAACGCTTGAGCAGACCCAAAAACCCTAAAAATGGTCAATAAAAAGCCCGACGTGAATCGGGCTGGTCACTACTCTCTCATACTGGAAAACTTTCAGACAAACGCACCATCAGAGGACTGAAATTGCCTCAATCAATGAAATGCGCCATTCAAACCAACCACTTTCAGGCAAAAACAATGATCTAGAGGTCACCACCACGGGCTGCCAACAGAAAAATTACAGCAGGACCAGCGATTACGATCGCGGCCAACATCGTAAGCTGAATAATCGACTCCATGTCCTTACTCCCTATCCGTCGCTGAACTAAACTTAATGAGCGGTCGTAACATTTCTGCAACGATCAAATCTTATCTGGCTCCTTTGCTCACTTCTAAGAAAGTTCATAAAAGTTAAAGAACGGCGAAAACTGAGAGGACGCCCATTCAATCGCTCCTAGACGTTAAGCTCAATAGAGGATTAGCGATAATTGTCCAGCATTTAGCCTTCAGTTTTTAGCCTTTATTCCCCTCCCCTCTTATGGCAACCTGGCGTTGTGTAAAGCAGTGTGGTGCCTGTTGCCACCTCGATCCGTCCGATCGTCCCGATCTAGAACATTATCTTTTGCCTGAAGAACTGTCGCTGTACCTGAGTTTGGTCGGTGAAGGCGGGTGGTGCATTCACTTTGACCATGCCACACGCGAATGCGGCATTTATGCAAATCGTCCGCGCTTCTGTCGGGTTGAGCCAGCGGTCTTCCAAGACTTGTTTGGGGTCGAGCCAGAAGACCTCAACGACTTTGCGATCGCCTGCTGCCGCGAACAGATTGACGGGGTATACGGCGATCGCAGCCTGGAAATACTTCGGTTTGAGCGTGAGGTGGGTATTACCTTAAACAGCACGCTTGACCTTTAGTAACAAATTCAAGATAATGAAAGGAATATGAAAACAAGCCGTTTCTGATCTTGAATTTGCCGTGGAAGCTTCATCACTCCTTGCTTATGGATTGCCTCAGTCTCAACACACGTCCCTCAGCCACACTAGTGTGTTGGTAGACTCAGACGCCCCAAACGACTCCGAAAGTCTGACGAACGAGCGGTTACTTCACGACGCGGTTGGTCACAAGGACGTCGCTACAGCAGCACAGCACTCCTCCGTAAAGACTGAGGCAAGCGCACATTTTTGGAAAGTCTTTGGCTCAACCTTTATTACAATTTTTCTGGCAGAACTCGGTGACAAAACTCAGGTCGCAACGCTGTTGATGTCCGCTGAGTCACACTCCCCCTGGTCTGTTTTTGCCGGAGCCGCGATCGCGCTTCTCACAACCAGTCTGTTAGGTGTTCTTGTTGGTCAGTGGCTCTCCTCTCGTGTTTCGCCCAAAACATTGGATACGGCTGCGGGCATTATGCTGGCACTGTTATCCCTGTGGCTGCTGTGGGACGTAGTGAAGATGTAGGGGTAAGGCAGAAGGCAGAAGGCAGAAGGCAGAAGGAAAGAAGCTAATTGCCGACGGCTAACAGCTAAATCAACTCAAAACTCTCTAGCTTGTCGGCGCAAAGCGCAACTCAAAACTCTCAGTCTGACCGCTGACCACCCAATCAACTCAAACTCTCCACTGCTTATGGATTGGCACCTATTAGGGATTAGCTTTATTACCGTGTTTCTGTCGGAGTTGGGCGATAAGAGCCAGCTAGCCGCGATCGCGCTGAGTGGCAATTCTAAATCGCCACGCACCATCTTTTTAGGCACGGCGGCAGCGTTGTTGCTGGCAAGCTTACTAGGAGTCTTTTTGGGTGAAGGCACGTCCCATCTGTTGCCGCCACGTTTGGTGAAAATGGCGGCCGCGATCGGGTTTGCCATTATGGCCGTGCGGTTACTGCTACCGAAAGAAGACCCATCTGAAGCGTTAGAAACATCGCCGGAGTAGACTTCGGTTAACCGCGTTTTTCATCGCCGCAGCTTAAAACGAAAGCGCAGTTTAAAATGGAAGCTGAACGCTGTACTGAAAACGCTTGCAGAAGACCTGCACTAAGAAAACTATGGCTGCTAACGTTGAGATTTATACCTGGAGTACCTGTCCGTTCTGCATTCGGGCAAAAGCATTGCTCGATCGTAAAGGCGTAGAGTACACCGAATATTGCATTGATGGCGATGAGGCCGCGAGAGCCAAAATGTCTCAACGGGCTCATGGTCGGCGTTCTCTGCCACAGATTTTTATTAATGACCAGCATATTGGTGGTTGTGATGATATCACAGCGCTTAATGCTCAAGGCAAGCTCGATCCACTGCTTCAAGCCAGCTAAACTTGTCAAGCCAGCTAAACTTGTCAAGCCAATTAAACTGTCCATAGCCCGCAGTTGGTAGGCTGTCGTTTGCTGCGATCGACCACAAACTGCCAACCATAGACTAAGGACAACTTTTGTGAAATTTGCTTTTATTATTGACCCTATCCAGCGGCTCGATCCTGGACACGACACGAGCGTAGCGCTGATGGAAGCCGCACAGGCTTTAGGGCATGAGGTCTGGATTACTCAGGCCAACCAATTAAGCGTTGCTAACGGTAAGGCATTTGCACCGCTAGAGCAGGTTCAGCTTACACCCGTGCAGCTAAGCGAAGGGCGGTGGTTAGTCACAGAGCCCTGGTTTACGCTGGGCGATCGCACATTGCTCCTTCTGGAATCCATGGATGCGGTGTTCATGCGCACCGATCCACCCGTGACGGTGCCCTACCTTTACGCGACTTACATTCTGGACTATATCGATCCAGCCAAAACGTTGGTGGTGAATGCTCCTGCAGGCATTCGAGCTGCGAACGAAAAGATGTATGCGTTGCAGTTTACCGACGCAATTCCTGAAACCATCGTTAGTCAAAATAAGCAGGTCATCCGGCAGTTTGTCGACCGCAAAGGCATCGCGGTGCTCAAGCCGTTGGGTGGCAAAGCGGGAGAAGGCATTCTCATTCTTGAGTCTGGCGATCGCAACATCAACTCCCTCATTGAAATCAGCACCTATCAGGGGCAAGTCCCCGTTATGGTGCAAACCTACCTGCCAGAAGCTAAAGAGGGTGACAAACGGATCATTTTGCTGCATGGAGAGCCCATCGGTGCGGTCAATCGGATCCCAACCGGAAACGAGTTTCGAGGCAATATGGCTGTGGGCGGCAGAGTTGCCAAGACAACCATTACCGATCGGGAGCGTGAGATCTGCACCCAACTCGCGCCAACCCTACAACGGGATGGTCTTAGCTTCGTTGGCATTGATATTATCGGCGGCTATCTGACCGAAGTGAACGTCACAAGTCCAACGGGTATCCGTGAGATCGATCGACTTGAAGACATTCGCTTAGGACAGCAGGTGATCGAGTGGGTTGTCCGTACGCGAGAAAGCAAGTAGACACCCGCACCCATTGCTGTTGAACGCTATCGCACGGCTAAGCGCAATCGTGACAGTCCGTTACGGTGTAAAGTTCTGCAACGCCAGTACAGCGAAACCCGAAATTGATTCAATTGGGGTTGATGCATACCTTAGCCCCCAAGACAAAGGGGACAGCAACAAGCCCCCCGTTGCTGTCCCCTTCGTTCTTCTCGTGGAGTGGGCATCTACACAACCCAACCTGCTCTAAGGTAGCGAGTGGGTGTGCCGGATGGGTAAAGCAGCGATAAAGGAGCAGTGAGAAATCCGTGAGGCTTTAGAGACTGGTTTCGCTAGCTTACAGCGGCTATTGATTAGGGGGACAGGGTGTAGGGTGTGGGGTATAGGGTGTGGTGAATACGTGCAGTGAATGCAAAGGAAAAAAGCTGTAAGCCGCATTGTCCAGCGTGTCGCTCTTAGCCAATCACCAACCCGGTAAAAGGAGTGCCCCACATTTCCCAGTTTTCCTTATTAAAGGGCGATCGCCATTTAGCGATGAGCGCTGATTCTAAGCGTTGACGATCGCGCGTTTGCGTTGGTGCCAATGACCAGAACGCAATTCCTAGCTGCGTCTCAAGCTGGTTTTGATAGTGAACCTGCCGATAGTTCAGCAAATAGCGTTTGCAGTCATGTTCCCCTTTCCAGCGTTGTCCAGACTTAACCGTTTCGCCCACGTACAGCAAGATTGGCAACGTGTAATCAATCACAAAATACAGGGCGGCGACTCCCGCATCGCTAGCTTTCCAGCGCCAAAATTCCGTATTCTGCTGCGGTAAGCTAAACGGGTCGAGGCAATGGGGATCAAGGCGATCGTCAACAGCAACCGATGCGGTATCAAACAGATTCCCTTGTTGCAACGTTGGGGCAACCTGCACCTGCTGCTGATAGTCAAAAAGACGCTGTTTCCACGCCTGTAAAGAGTCACTACTCAGCTTCAGCAGTTCTGGCTGTTGGGTCGCGTATCTCAAGGTTTTCTGCTCAGAAACCGAAAAGAGCGAGAGCTGATCGCGGCTATACGTCAAGCGAACCTCCACCTGTAGAGAACCATTCTACAGACTACGCTACATCTGTAAAAATGGCACAAAGATGACGCAATTTTACAAAAGCATCGCTCCTACTCCAGTCCTTTGATGAAGCCCTCTATCATGTCTCCCAATGAGTCTGATAACTCTAATGTCTAATCGCGTTCGATGGGTACAGTACACTTTGAGTAACATCTCCAGTAAACCTTGCCCACCATGACAGCGAACAATATCAACCTTAAACCAGGTTATTGGGATGACATTTGGCAACAAGAACGTGACGCCACATGGCGACGTTATCCTGGCTGTTTCGGTAGAATCTGCTGGGCAATCGGGCACTTTAACGAAGTGCTAGAACTAGGCTGCGGCACAGGCGTTTTGGCACGTCGGTTGCTCGACTTTGGCAATATTGTGACGGGATTGGACATCTCTGCAACAGCGATCGCCCAACTGCCACCTGAAATCAAAGGCATCGTGGCAACTTTACCCGATATTCCTTTGCCTGACCACAGTTTTGATGTGGTTGTCGCAACTGAGACATTGGAACATATCGAAGACGACCAGGAATGCATTCAAAGAGCAGTGCAGGTATTGCGTCCGGGTGGTCGGGTCTACATTGCTGTCCCGAACGATTGCCTTGGCCCCGACGAAGATCCTGAGCATTTACGTAAATACACACCAGACACGATCGAGGCGTTGCTTTCGCCGTATGGTCAGGTGTTTCTTGAAACCTTTGTCGATGAATTTATCGTTGCACCAGGGCAAATTGTTGCTTTACCAACCATTCTGGCTGCGCTTTATACGTGACTTACAGTGGCTAGTGATGGGAGCCACAGCGCTGCAAAACGGGTATAGGGGACAGGGTATTGGGTGTGGTAAATGCAAATGAAAATAGCCGCAACACGGTTGAAAACAGCTCAGCCGAAGGCCTTAAGCAACAGACGATCGTCCTAACTCAGATACCTTGTTCTTCTCTGAGTTCTCCTGGTAACAAAAAACCTCCTGCAGCTTATGCAGGAGGAAAAGCAGATAGCAAGAGAATTAAGCTTCAATCACTTCTGCTATCTGTTGTGACGGTTCACTTTTGCGCTTCTTCCTGAACGCCGCGATGCCCATACCAACTAAACCAGGGAGGAGAGCAGGCGTGGGAACGGAAACAGGGGTGAAGGTGAGACTAGAAAAGATTGCACCGTTAGTTGGCGATGGCAACCCATCTGAGGTAAATCGGAATGCTGAAAGGGTTGCATTTTTAAACAACCCAGAAACATTGATGTTTAAGGCTGAGACACCGAAGGAAACGGAAGCTTTTCCTAGTGAATTGCCTCCAAGCCCAAAGCCCTCAAGACTGAAAAGAGAAGTTCCCCCCCCGTTCTGAGATAAGATATTTGACTGGAGTGAAACGTTAGAGGCTCCCCCTGGGGAAAACGCAAAAAGAGCAGACTCTCCTGAATCAACAGATTGATTGCTGTTTCCTACAACCCCAAACCCAACTCCGTTTGTAAACTGTAGGGTATTTGATCCAGTTACAGTAACTCCATTCTGGCTAAACTGCGACGTTGTGAAGCTGCCTTGATTCGCAAAATTTACCGTAGCTGCCTGAACAGAAACCACACTCCCGACACCGATTCCAATCGCCGCTGCACCAACCGCAGCCGCTCCAATTGATCTGATATTTAGCACAAAAAATCTCCTTGACATCCAGTGAACAACATTGGTAGATGCAAGGTATTGACGTAACTATCATCAAACTTGATCGACTCAAAGACTACAAGCGAGTTCATGCAATCTTCAGCCAAAAGCTGTCAGCAAACACAATGCAGTTAAGTTTGAATTAAACGATAGCCAAATTATAAGGCGCGATCGAAATGCGTCGTTCCATTCGTTTTAGATTGTCACTGGCAGCAGCAACAGTGGCTGTGTCATGGCAATGGCGGCTTTCTTCAACTGGTCACGCCAAAGCAGCATCGCCCTGGCATTCCATCCTGGGTGTTTAGCTCCACATTCGATCGTTTGCACAAGAGTAATCATGCGGCGATCGACAGCGTATTGTGTCAGCCTCAGCTAGCAGCAATACCTCTTGGCACCCCTTCCAGGGCTTCCTGCTCAGTGTCAAAAATCTCAAAAACTGAATCCATCATCGTCACTTCAAAGACTAGCTTGGCTTCTGGATGAACGTTGCAGATCCGAAAGCTACCGCGTACTTTATCGGCATCCCGCATCCCGGCTACGAGCGATGTCAATCCAGAGCTATCGATAAAGTTAACCTGCCCAAGATTGACCACCACATGAGGGCTTAGTTTAGAAATACACTCTTGCAGCTTCAGGCGAAATTGCCAAGCTGTTGTAATATCCAGGCGTCCTGTAGGCGTTAAAACAATAACAGTGGTTCCATCTTGGGTTGTATGGGTTTTCTGCTCCATGTGAATCGATTTCTGCTCCATAAGGATCGCCTTACCCTACTCCTACAAACGGTGGATGCTTGGACTGATCTTAACCGAGGATCCGCAATACGTCTTTAGCATTCAAGGACGCAAGAACCTCCCCCATTCAAGCAGTAGCTCAGAGGCGTATAAAAACGTTGGCTACCTGCATTTAAGCCAGCAACTTACAGATATCAGGTTAAGCACACAACGACCGACTGACAAAACGGCGAATTACAAAGCGACTGGCGTATGACCAATACACTGAGCCCTGTTGTTTTCGGGGTTGGTAGCTTTAGGACTGATAAGCTTAGCTGACAGTTTTAAGCTAGTAGTTGCACGCTGATCTTATAAGCAGTCTAACTTACACTGCTTGAGTTGGTTGCGTCCAGTTTACCCAATCTTGAGGCTTCAAGAACGTCTCGTATAGAGTGGCTTCTGGTGTGTTTGGTTCTGGGGTATAACCATATTCCCAGCGAACCAAAGGAGGCAGGGACATCAGAATCGATTCAGTACGCCCGTTGGTCTGTAAACCAAAAATAGTGCCGCGATCGTAGACCAAGTTAAATTCCACGTAGCGACCCCGACGATAAAGCTGGAAGTTGCGTTCACGCTCACCATAGGAGTGCGATCGACGCCGCTCGATGATGGGCAAGTAGGCAGGCAAAAAGGCAGTGCCACAGCTTTGAATGAAACCGAAGAGATCTTCCCATGTGCGCCCTTTAACCGCACCCACGGTTTGACTGTGTCGGGCGGCGGCTGTATCGCTTTGAGACCCTGGATACGACACGGGGTAAAGAACACCTTGGGTGTCCTGATAATCGAAGAAGATACCACCGACACCGCGCGTTTCTTGCCGATGCTTGAGATAAAAGTATTCGTCACACCAGAGCTTGAAGGTCGGGTAATACTCTGGATGATGGCGATCGCACGCCTGTTTCAGCGTTTGATGAAAGTGAACGACGTCTTCCGCAAACGGGTAGTAGGGGGTGAGATCAATACCGCCACCAAACCACCACACGGGGCCTGCTTCAAAATAGCGGTAGTTGAGATGCACGGTAGGAATGTAAGGGTTACGAGGATGCAGCACCATAGAGGTGCCTGTTGCATAAAACTCGTAGCCTCTAGCCTCTGGACGCTGCATCACAATCGACGGGGGCAAATCTTTACCCCAAACTTCTGAGAAGTTAACGCCGCCCTGCTCAAATACGTCTCCCTCACGAAGCACCCGCGATCGACCGCCGCCGCCTTCTTCGCGCACCCAGCTATCTTCTTGAAAAATGCCTTTACCGTCTGCTTGCTCCAACCCCTGGCAAATTTGATCCTGGAGGTCGCGTAAGAACTGACTGACTCGCTGCCGCGAATCACTAGGGGGAAGCGGTGAGGAAACAGCTGTCTCTGAGGTGGAAAACGCAGTCATAGTCAATTTCGATCGCTCTTAATGCTCTCTTAGCCTACCGTGAATTGTACACACAACCAAACTAGAGAGGGATCTATGAACAAGTGTGAAGGAAAGTTTTGAGTTTTGAGTAGTACTAGCTCCAAAGGAGCCACTTCGTAAATGCGCCGACAAGCTAGAGAGTTTTGAGTTTTGAGTTTTGAGTTTGGAAGCCAGGAGTCAGAAGCCAGGAGTCAGCTTTTTAGCCTTTAGCCTTCATCCTTCATCCCTCATCCTTCATCCCTCATCCACCAACCTGCCCAAATAGCGCTCAATTAAAAGGATTGCCACAATATCGTCAATGGGGCGCGGAACCGTGCGAAAGGATGGGGGGATCAGGCTTGCGAGTCCTTTGGCGGGGTACATCTGCCAGTAGCGATCGCGGGCTTCAAGACTGCTGTGGCGCTCATCAACCATCATGATACGCAAGGGTTCAGTCAATTCATGGCTAAGCCTTTGTTTCCAATCTTTTGCGGTGGTTTGGTCGCCCATGACGAGCAAGGAAATGGGAAACTGCTGGCGAAGCGTTTGAATCACCGTGATTGCCGACTCCGCTTCAACGACCTGATGATAACGCAACGTACGATCCACTCCAATGACAGCCAATCCACATTTGCGACGGCCGGGATCAAATCCTAAGATCACTGGTTGGTCAGATGTAGATGGGTTTGGTTGGGATGAGGGGCTAGAGTGCATAGCGTTGTATGACAGAAGAGCATCAACGTGAAGTTGTTAAGGCGTTTGTCCACTCGTGGTTGGAGCCAAATTCTTGGTGCGGATTAACACTTGTCCATTTTGACTGGCAACCAGATCGACGTTAAGCGGCCCAGCCGTATAGGTAACATCTGAAGCAACCGCCCTTAGCTCGATCGGCTGCTTATACTGTTTTAACTGCTCAATGAAACTAATCACATCTTGAATGCGCCCAATTTGAACAGAATCAGCCAGAACCCCGAGATTACGGGCACGAAAATTAGCAGCAGCCAGGAGCAAATTAATGCGTTGCTGAATTTGATCATCCGACATGGTTGAAGGATTCAGCGATGTGCCTGCTACGACATCACCTGCCAGAAATACAACCCGATTCCGTACGGCATCGGCAAACACCTGGACAAATTTTTCACCAACAAGGTAGTTCGCACCGGAGTAGATGCGCACAATATAGTCCTGCCCATCATCAATTTGCTCGATGAGTTGCTTCACATCAGCACTGGTGATTTGCACAAGCTGCCCCGAAGCACCCGGTCTTACCAGGCGAATCGCTGTCTGGTTTGCCTCCCGCAGTAGTTGATCAATCGCTTGCTTTGCGACAGTTGTGTTGGTTGTGCGAATCGAGATCGAGGCAAGCACCTGCCCCCGTTGAATTACCACGTTACCGATGCGTAGCCCTTGAGCGGTTGATTGCAGAGCCTGCACGCTTCTTGCAAGGTCTTCTTGCTGTGTCTCCAGGTCTTTAAGGCGAGCTTCTCGCTGTTGAATAATCTGGTCTCTTGCCCGAATTTCTTGTTCTCGTTGGGCAATCACACGATCGCGAGCGGCTTGTAATTGGCCGATTTCTGACCGTAAGCGTACGGCCTGCGCAGAGACATTGGCCAAGCGTCCTTGAGTGAGACTCAGCGTTGTCTGGATGCGTGCTGCTTCTGCCTGCGCACGAGAGCGCTCTGCGATCGCCCCACGCAGCGATTGATTGGTTTCAGCAAGTTGCTTCTTCGCTAATTCGCGGTCAGAGCGTGACTTTTTCAGTTCACGCTCAATCTGTCCTTGTTGCTGTCTGGCTTGATCTAGTTCTGTGCGCGTGTTACGCAATCGACGTTGAATCGTACCTAGCTCAAAAACACCTGTACGCAGTTGATTGCTGGCAGCAAACAAGATACCCAGCGTCGATGCCGAAATGAGAATCCCCGTAATAATGGTGACCAGCGTTGCCGTTTTACGGGGACGCAACTTAAACAAGCTAAGGCGAGCTTTACCAACGCGGGTGCCGATGCGATCGCCTAATGTGGCAATGACCGCACCAAGTATCAGCACTGCCAAAATCAGGATTTCCCCGCCGGACACACTTACACTCCCAAAAGCCCCACTCTCCCAAACCCTGATGAAGCATCTGGGGCGAATTCACATACAGCCTACCGCAAGTCGTTAAATTTTGTAGCGCGTTGCTAAATTTGTAACTTGTAACGGTCAGTAGTCAGGTTAAGTCCCTCTACCGTCTGCCCTCTACCGTCTGCCCTCTACCTTCAGTCTTCTGCCCTCTGCCGTCTGCCTACGTAAACTGCTGGCTTAGCGTTACCGGGTTATGCACTGTGATCTTTTTCTTGTGAATCGAGATCATTTTGTCTTGCCGGAGGTCGCCGAGCAGCCGCGTAACGGTTACTCGCGTAGAGCCGATCGCTTCTGCAATTGCTTGATGAGACAGCTTCAGGTCGATCGTAATACCATCGTTCGTCGGTACACCAAAGTCACGGCAGAGAATCAGCAAAAAGCTGACTAATCGGGATCCCATATCGCGGTGAGCCAACGTTTCAATCATCATCTCAGTTTGGAGAATTCGAGACGACAGGCCACGCAGCAGAATCATGGATAGCTCAGGATTATCCTTTAAAGCCTTTTCTACTTGCTCGATCGGCACTGAAAGCAACTCAACAGACGTAAACGCAACAGCGTGATAAAAGCGGTCAGACTTGTGCCCTGTAATCAGCGATAAAACACCAAACACACTGTTCTCTCGAAGCAGAGCAACAGTAATTTCCTCGCCTGCCTCGTACACTCTGGAAAGCTTAACTGCACCTCTCAACAAAAAATATACTCGTTCTGCGGGGTCACCCGGAAAGAAGATGGTCTTACCCCGTTCAAACGTTTCCACAACGGGTGGAAATGCCCCTCCTCCCATTTGACGGAATACAGATGCCAGCGGTCTATCTTGCGTCACTACCATATCCCCTTACCTGGTGCCCAAGAAACTGCCCAGCCTTTGCCACAGACGAAACACCCATAAAGTGTTTGTAGCTTAGAACACTTAAACTTACTCCGAGCTGGTTTTTTGTGCCTGATGTTACACATTGCCCCTGGGACACAACATTGAGCGTCCGATACCAAGGAATATGTGTCTGCGTCATGCTACTAGTGTGGAGGCAAAAACAAGAACTGCTTAAAATTATCCTAACTACAGCAAATCGGCTCAACAAATTACTTCGATTGATGTGCCTGCGTTGAGTAGCGGCACTATGAAGAGAATGGTTGCTACGTGCTACCCGTTGTGTCCCATCTTTGAGTATTCTTGAAGACTCCTACCATTGTTGTTGTAGATAGTCGTTATGTTAGACCTGACTGGAAAAAATGCTCTTGTGACAGGCATTGCCAACAATCGCTCGATCGCCTGGGGCATTGCCCAGCAGCTTCACAAAGCAGGCGCAAACATTGGTATTACCTACCTACCCGATGAAAAAGGTCGGGCAGAAAAAAAAGTTGCTGAGCTGGTAGAACCGTTACAACCAAGCCTCTTTCTGCCTTGCAACGTTCAAGATGACGCGCAAGTTGAAGAAACCTTTGCAGCGATCAAAGACAAGTGGGGCAAACTAGACATCCTGATTCATTGTCTCGCCTTTGCCAATAAAGAAGACTTAACTGGAAACTTTGTTAATACCTCGCGCAATGGCTTCGCCACAGCACTCGATATCAGCGCCTACTCTTTAATCAAGCTATGTAGCGCAGCGAAGCCGTTGATGACGGAGGGTGGCAGCATTGTGACGCTCACTTATATCGGCGGTGCACGAGTTATTCCCAACTACAACGTCATGGGCATTGCGAAAGCGGCCTTAGAAATGAACGTGCGCTACCTTGCCGCCGACCTGGGTCCACACAACATTCGAGTCAATGCCATTTCGGCGGGGCCCATCCGCACCCTTGCTTCGTCAGCAGTCGGCGGCATATTGGATATGATTCACCACGTTGAACAGGTCGCGCCCCTACGCCGAACCGTCACCCAAATCGAAGTGGGCAATGCTGCCACGTTCCTTTGTAGCGACCTAGCCAGCGGTATCACAGGACAAATTCTCTATGTTGATGCAGGGTATGAAGTCATGGGTATGTCAGAAGCGAAAGGATGAAGACTAAAGGCTAAAGGCTAAGCTCAGCATTCATCCTTTAGCCTTTAGCCTCTCTTCCTAGAACCCCATTGCCCGCGCAACCGCATTCAGATCGGGTTCAATTTCCTGGTGAAGCTGATTGTTACTGTGCTTAATGGCTGAATCAGGGTCTTTAAGGCCATTGCCCGTCAACACACAGACAACCGTGGCACCAGTAGGAACCTGGTCTTTCACCTTCAATAGGCCAGCGACCGAGGCGGCACTAGCGGGTTCACAGAAAATGCCTTCCTCAGAGGCCAGAAGACGGTATGCATCCAAAATTTCGGTATCGGTCACAGCATTGAATGCCCCCTGACTGGCATGCTGTACCGCGATCGCCCGCTCCCAGTTTGCCGGATTACCGATTCGAATGGCTGTTGCGAGCGTCTCCGGATGTTCTACGGGGTGCCCAGCAATGAACGGGGCAGCGCCAGCGGCCTGAAAGCCCATCATGTGAGGTAATTTTGTGCAGCGCTGCTCCTGGTGATACTGACAAAAACCCATCCAGTAAGCGGTGATATTACCTGCATTCCCAACCGGAACACAGAGCCAATCAGGGGCATCGCCCAACGCGTCAACCACTTCAAACGCAGCGGTCTTCTGCCCTTCCAGACGATAAGGATTCACTGAGTTGACCAGCGTTACCGGATAATGATTGGACATATCCCGAACGATCGTAAGTGCCTGGTCAAAATTACCTTTAATGGCCAGTACCTCTGCGCCATAAAGCAACGCCTGCGCCAGCTTACCCAACGCCACGTAACCATCGGGAATGAGCACAAAAGCTTTCATGCCACCACGACGAGCATAGGCAGCAGCAGCGGCTGAGGTGTTTCCCGTACTGGCGCAAATGACCGCCTTCGCACCCGCTTCCTTTGCTTTGGAGATCGCCATGGTCATCCCCCGATCTTTGAAGCTTCCGGTCGGATTGAGACCGTCATACTTCACCAGCACACGCACTTGCCTGCCGATTCGAGCCGCGATCGCAGGCGCAGGGATCAAAGGGGTATTTCCTTCATGCAACGTCACTACAGGCGTTTGGTCGGTGACAGGCAGATAGGGTCGATAAGCTTCAATCAGCCCATGCCAGCCAGCTTTTGTTGCTTGCGTAGTAGGGCTGGAAGGAGTAGAAGAATGGCTATAAGAATCGGCAGATAACGCTATGGTCACAGGAGGTACGCGATCGGGTTGAGCAGGTTTATCAAGGCAACTTTACTGAATACAACACGTCACTGAACACAACACGTTATAAACAGAGCTTGCTTTAGCAGTCTGGCTCTAAATACTGGGTGTGGCTTCAATGATTGTTGGCAATTTCTTCAGTATTAGTTTACCCTGAACCCACATTTTACCGCGATCGCTGGTTACCCCCTATACATTTCCACGGATTGCCGCTAGAGCCTGTTAATGTTTCTGGGTAATTGCTAGCTCGGCAAATGGTTAACTTCAGTAGTTTTGCCCAGTTAGAAAACTGTCTTCTACATTTACAATCTGCCAGTATGACAAATTACAATTTTCTGTAAAGTTTGGGTTAAGATGATACCTACGGTGTGAATGAGTACAAATGACTAGCCAACTTATGATTGATAGCCCAACTCGTGTGTCCGAAGCCCAAACGCAGCCCCAGCAGAGCCTTGAGGCCTCCGGCTTTGATAAGCAACGCGCTCGTTTGATTGAAGCGATGAAAGCTCAGTATCAACTGGATCAACAAGTCAAATTCCTGCATCTTCAGGCAGAAGCTGATTCTCTTTTGCAACAATTGCAGTCTCTCAAGCAACAGCGTCAAGCGTCCGAAGACTCTTCGCCTCAGTAAGCTTTAGCAGCTCTCTACAGCCTGCTGCTTTCAGCCTTGAGCTGCCCCTCGGTCTTTCGTTCTGCACAAGCAGCCACAATGGTTGAGCCAAAGCTTTAAATGGTCTTAGTCAGGCAGCTTCGTTTCTTGCCTGGTTAAGCGAAGCCAGCAAGTGGTTTGTGAGCAGTTGGATTTTGTACCTTAGAGTGTTTCGCACCTCCAGGTTCTATACTTGGCATGGCTTTATCGGTTGACGTTAGCGATGCGCTCTTTCTGGTCTGATCCATACTTGTGGGTTCACCTTGCAGGTTTAGCGGCTTTTCCCCTTTTTCTGGAAGGGTGTTTAGTTGGCTTTGCGATCGGTGATCCAATCTTTCCAATCTGGCTGGAACTGTTGCTTGTTTTTGCAGCAGGCAGCTTGCCTATCCTATGGATGCAGTGGCAGCGACCGTTCTATATCTTCAGCCTTGTAGCCGTCAGCTTAAAGCCAGCAGCATTAACGGATGATCAGCGAAAACTGTTGACACTGTTTAAATTGCCTCGCAATCGCGTGTTGGCTGGTCTAGCTGCGGTTGCGCTTTTGTTTGTCTTGAAAAACGTTTATGCTGTGGCCCCGATCGCAGCTTCATCCGTGTCGTTTCTCCCGACATCGCATGGGTTGGGCTTACTGATTGCTGCGGTCGCGTTCTTTGCCTGCAACCTTTTTGTACAGGTGCCCCTAAGCGTGGCTAGCGTCATGCTCTCTAGTGATGCGGCGTTTGCCAGGTTAGAGCCCTATCCCTTTGAGCAGGTTCGGCAAAACTTTACGCTGATTGGACTTCAACTCAACCAGATTTTACCGCCAGTCATTCCTGAACCAAAGCCGACGATCGTTCCAGCTTCGACCGCTGCATCGATCGCGTCAACTCAGGTGCAAACTTCAGTCGAGCCACTCACGAGCGATTTATGGGCAGAGGCATCTACATCTATACCTGAGGCTGCAGCGGCTGTTAGCGATGCTCAAACACCAGCTACAGATGAGATAGCAACCGCACCTCTGGATGTATCGATGCCTGAGGTAACTGGCCTACCTGAAGAGAATTCGACTCAGGAGGATTCGAGTGAAGCGAAATCGATCGAAGAGCATTCGTCTGAAGGGAGCTCACCAGAGCAACTCCCTTCCGAGGAAGAGCCTTCCTGAGCCTCGCATGCGGACGTATGAACGATCGCGACGACCGCTTCGCGCCTAAAATTAAGTTAGTCCCCTTTGACGTGCTATGCGTAGTGATTTAGGCGGGCCTCGACGTTTTCCTAGAGTGCCGAACGATCGACGAATCGCCGCCTTTGCGATTGATTTTGGCGCTGCTTCCTTGCTAAGCACCCTGGGAGGGGCCAACGCTGTGATTCCCCTCTTCGTCCTGAGTTGGTACGGGCTACGGGTCATCCTTGTCGCCAAGAACCACGGTCAGAGCCTGGGTCGTTGGGCGTTAGACATGAAAGTACTTGACCCACAAACGCGATCCCTGCCAGGGCTGTTGGAACTCACAAAGCGAGAAACGTTAACAGGCTTAGGGAGTTTGTTGGTTTTTCTGGGACTGGTCAATCTCAATCCGACAAATGGCTGGATTTTGATCGCACCGATCCCGTTGCTCATTGATTGTGGCTTGGCGTTTCTCGATGATGAATTTCGGCAGGCATGGCACGATCGCATTGCCGGTACAGTCGTCATTCAAACGCGCCGAGGCTATTCACTCGACATCAAAGTGAAAAAGATCTTTGCTCAACTCGGCGATCGTGTGAAATAATGGATGTTTGTGTATAATTCGTCCTTCTTCACTGATTTGTAGGATTATGGCTAAGGGTAAAGGTGTCCGCATTGTAATCACGCTGGAATGTACTGAGTGTCGCACCAACCCCGACAAGCGATCGCCAGGAGTTTCCCGTTATACGACCATGAAAAATCGGCGCAACACCACTGCGCGCATCGAGCTTAATAAGTTCTGCCCGCACTGCAACAAGCATACGGTGCATAAAGAAATTAAATAAGCCGCTGTCTTGAGCGCTGAGGTTGCTGTCTGTTATGAGACAGATACGCCAACTAGACAAGTACGCCGTTTGTCACGGCATTGACCACTGACCACTGATTCTCGACCAATCATCATGACTTATTTCCGCCGCCGGGTTTCACCCATTAAGCCCGAAGATCCCATTGACTACAAAGACGTTGACTTACTGCGCAAATTTATTACCGAGCGTGGCAAAATTCTGCCTCGGCGGATTACTGGACTGACCGCAAAGCAGCAACGTGACCTCACGCAATCGATTAAGCGTGCGCGCATTTTGGCCTTGTTGCCCTTCGTTAACCAGGAAGGGTAGGTAAGGGAATCGGGTGTAGGGGGTACAGGAACTTTGTAGGGTTAAGCTTTGGCGGCTCGAAGAAGGGTGATGTATTTAATCCTGGACCCTGTCCCTCATCCTCGGTGTTAAACCTTTCACCTTACCCCCTACATTTCAATGGAGAAGGGCACTCTTGTTGAATTTCGTCTTAACGGTGAGCGCCGCCTCGCGGTTGCGGAGCGTCCAGAAGGCAAAAAGCACTGGATTGTAACGGACGATCGCGGGCAGGCGCATACGCTGCATCCCCGTCAAGTGACCTATGAGATCGAGGGAACCTACAAAGTTTCAGATATCCCTCGCTTTCTCAAAGAGATTCAGCCGTATCTGGATCCTTCTAACCTGGAGGTTGCCTGGGAGCTTTTGGTCGAGGATGGCGAAACCGTTGACCCCAAAGCAATGGCACTGTTGCTGTTCTCTGACAAGCAACCGCCGCTTCACTATGCTGCTCACTGGCTTTTGAGCGATGACAAGCTCTACTTCAAGCTGAAAGGCGATCGCTACGAACCTCGCCCGAAAGCTCAGGTCATAGAGCTAAAGCATCAGCTAGAAATGGAAGCGCAACGAGAGCAGGAGTGGCAGGGCTTTTTAGCGCGGCTTGAACAGGGCTTAGCAGGGCAGCCAGTGGAATGGCAAAGCAGCGATCGTCCCCGCTTAGAGGCGCTCGAACGGTTTGCTACGTTTGGTGACGAAGCCACCCACCGCATACCAGCTTTAGAAACCCTGCTACACTTAAAACGACCTGAGACATCTCAGGCTGCGTTTCAACTACTGGTCGATCTGGGGCTATGGAGTCCCCATGAGAATCTATTCTTGCGTCGCAGTCAGATTCCAGTTCACTTTCCTCCCAGGGTATTGGAAGTGGCACATCATTGTCTGAACTTTCCGCCGCCTGACCTGAATGCCGATCGCCTGGATTTAACTCATCTCAAGGTTTATACCATTGACGATGAAAGCACCCTCGAAATTGATGATGGTCTGAGTTTGGAATACCTGGCGGATGGTAGCCAACGGCTGTGGATTCACATTGCCGACCCAACTCGCTGGCTACAACCAGGGGACGAACTCGATCGAGAAGCCCGCCGTCGCATTACAACGCTATATTTGCCGACGGGCATGATTTCGATGTTCCCGGCTGAACTAGCCACGGGACCAATGAGTTTAATTCAAGGGCAAGTTTGTTGCGCCTTGAGCTTTAGCGTGATTTTGAGTCCCGAAGGGGCTATTCAGGATTACAGCATCTATGCCAGCCTTGTGAAAGCAACCTATCGTCTTACCTACGACGATGTGGATGAAATGCTGGAGCTTGGCGTACAGGCCGAGTCAGAGCTAGAAGCGATCGCCCAGTGGGCCAAACGTCGCCAAACGTGGCGTCAGTCCCAAGGAGCCATCAGCATCCACATGCCAGAATCCTCGATCAAAGTCTACGACGACGAGATCACGATTCAAGTCCTCAACGACTCGCTGGCGCGTCAGCTTGTCGCAGAAATGATGATTTTAACGGGCGAGGTAGCGGCTCGCTATGGGCAAGCACACAATTTACCGCTACCGTTTCGAAACCAGCCCCAGCCTGAGTTACCGTCTGAAGAAGAACTTTTGCAATTGCCATCCGGTCCCGTGCGCTCCTGCGCTATCCGACGCTGTATGCCTCGTAGCGAATTGAGTATTACTCCGGCACGTCACGCGAGTTTGGGGTTGGATACGTACACACAAGTCACCTCACCCATCCGTCGCTATAGCGATTTGCTAGCACACTTTCAAATCAAAGCACATCTTCGAGGAGCCTCGCTACCCTTTTCGGCTGAAGCGATGAAGGAACTCATTCTTAGCATCAGTTCCGCTGCTTATGAAGCGGTTTTAGTCGAGCGCCAGACGAATCGCTATTGGGGACTAGAATTCTTGCGCCGTAATGCCGATGAAATATGGGATGCGCTGATGTTGCGCTGGCTAAGAGAACATGAAAATCTAGGGCTGGTGCTTTTGGAAGATTTGGGCATCGAACTGCCCATGCGCTTCACTCGACCTGTCACACCCGGCGATCGGCTTGAACTTAAAGTTAGCCATGCCGATCCCCGTCAAGACATCATTCAGTTTCAAGAAATGGTCTATCAGGAAGCCCAGGCCAAAAATTAGGAGCGTTTTGGACTCAATAACGTCTTTTACTGGCAGTAAGGCAGCGCAAAAACACGCCGTACAACGCTGTCTTTTGATCAGATTTCACCCTTTTCTACCCGATCGTGATGCGGGAAGTTTGGCTTGGTAGCGGTAATTAAACATTAGCAGGCCTTTTTAACAACCTGCTCTTTAACTCATCCTCTTGCATACGTAATCAATAAAAATTGGTCTCTACCTGATAGCACTTCATCGAAGCTCTAGATCGACTTCGCTCCCTTGATTAAGAATTTACCGGACAAAGCTTCTTAAGCTTTGTAAAGGTGTGAGAACAATACCAAAACGTCTGATGCGAAATTACAACATAGGTGCTTCTTCACAATGTTGATTGTGAATCGCTTGGTACAAAGCTGTTGGGTGACTACCTTCTAAAATTATTTCGTAGTCTGACGTCCAATCGTCGCTGCCACGATCGAGCTATGGTTGTATACGCAATGAGGGGCTCAGGCGATCGAAGGTGAACGCTAACGGGGGGGTCGGTTCAAAGGCCGGGTATGTAGAATGACCTGCTTGGAGCGAGCGTAGAGCTTATGCAAGCAATAAGGCAATTGGGTTCGGAGTGCTCGTCGTGCCTTTCTGCTCGTCCTAACCTCTCACGACGATCGTTTTTGGTGCAGTCCTTTCCCTAAATGATGTAAGCCTGGACAGGCGGAGGTAACCTTGGCAACAGCATTGGATCTAACGAATAAGCGCATTGTGGTCACTGGCGGAGCAGGCTTTTTAGGGCGGCAAGTGGTAGCCCAACTGTGTCAGGCCGGTGCGGATCTGAGCAAAATTACCATTCCGCGCTCGCAAGACTGTGACCTACGCCAACTCGCGCACTGCCAGCGCCTCGTCGATCAACAAGACCTGGTGATCCACCTCGCGGCTCACGTTGGGGGTATTGGCCTCAACCGCGAAAAGCCTGCTGAGTTATTCTACGACAATCTCATGATGGGCACCCAACTCATCCATGCCGCTTATCAAGCAGGGGTGCAAAAGTTTACTTGCGTTGGGACGATCTGCGCCTATCCTAAATTCACGCCCGTGCCCTTTCAGGAAGATAACCTCTGGAACGGCTATCCCGAAGAAACGAATGCCCCTTACGGCATCGCTAAAAAAGCGCTCCTGGTACAACTAGAAGCCTATCGGCAGCAGTATCAGTTTGATGGCATTTACCTGTTACCTGTGAATCTTTATGGACCGGAAGATAATTTTGACCCACGCAGTTCCCACGTGATTCCCGCCTTGATTCGGAAGGTGCATGAAGCGCAGCAACGGGGTGAGCAACAGCTTTCTGTATGGGGCGATGGCAGTCCAACTCGGGAGTTCCTTTATTCGACAGATGCGGCACGAGGCATTGTCATGGCAACCCAACACTACAGCGCAGCGGCTCCAGTGAATCTGGGTACGGGTTTGGAAATCACCATCAAAGATCTAATTAGCCTGATTTGTCGCTTGATGGACTATGACGGGGAGTTGGTCTGGGAAACGGACAAGCCCAACGGTCAACCGCGTCGTTGTCTGGATACCACCAGAGCCAAGCAAGCGTTTGGCTTCACTGCACAAGTCAGTTTTGAGGAAGGCTTGAAAAAGACCATTGATTGGTATCGAAACAATGCAGGCTAGCGTAGACGCTAAGCTGTAAAAACTCACGCTGGCGATAGCCTGATCGGGTTCAGTGTGCAAGACATTTGCTGCCTGCTCCTGAGAAAAGATAAACGCAAAGTTGATGCGTTTGATGGTCGCTACGACTCTCAGAGGATAAGCAGAAAGAGCGTCACTTATCTCAAGAGTCCAAGTTCTCTTAGCGCTGTTGGGCCGACAATCCTATCGACTGCAAGTCGCCCAGTTGTTTGTTGAAATTGCCTGACGACGCGCTCTGTTGCCATGTCAAAAATTCCAGTGACATGGAGATTCACATCGACGATCGCCGATTGCATTAAGGCGCGCTGCACAGATGCGACATCTTCATCTTAATGAATGTGAATCTGTTATGGATAGGCATCACCCTCAACGTCACAGAAACCATTCAGTTAACGACCATTCTCCAACGAGACAAGCTGATAGCCAGCATCGAAAGGCGTGACAACTGAAATAAAGACCAAGGGTTCATCCCCATTGTTAAAGACTCCGTGCACACAACCGATCGGCGCAACGACCACATCTCCAGCAGCGATCGAGGCTGTATTGCCGGCCTCATCCAGAAAATAATTTCCACGACCGCTCAAAATCGTCCAGGTATCCTGCCCATTTGGATGAATATGCGCGGCTATTTTTTGCCCGGGTTTAATGTACCAGGCAACCACAACCGCATGATTGGATTCTGTAATCACCGATCGAATGGGTTCTCCATCCGCTGGTTGAAAAAAAGCAGCACTATCGAATATCCGGTTGGTCGTCATAGGGTAAAACTTCTTTGTAGGCTAGGTCACGTGGCAAACTGTTTGCTGTTCAGGCGTTGATGCGACATTTGAGCCACGTCGATCGCAGGTGTACACGACCACATCTCATCTAAAGAAGCTGGGGCTTGCTGCACGATCGTCTCAATTTCTGCTGCCATTGTATAAAGAAGAGCCTGTGCGCCCAAGTGCCCCAAAACACCCAGGCGAATGGCGGCTCCCACAACCCCCGTGACAAAGCTATGGAGAAAAGCAAAACTGGTGTCGCTCTCGCTGAGATGAACGGTACGACCCACAATGGCAAAGACGATCGGGTGTAAGCCGATCATTTGTTGCGCATCAATCGCGTTTTGTAAGGACTCTAGCTGCGGATCGTTCCAGGTCGATCGTGCCACCATTAATAGCGCCTGCCCACTGCGACGTTGTGCTTCACGAGTCGAGTGGATGAGGGTTTGAGCGTAGAGACAAGCATCTGCACGTTGGATTTCGCTGAAGTCATTGGCAACACTGGCACGATAGGCATGAATCAGGGCAACTAAATCTGAGCAGCCCACTTTGTTGTGTAATAGCAGGTGCAGAAACGTTTCCACATCCTTAGTCGTACGGATCTGATTCGTTTGCACCAGGCTTTCTAAGCCGTGGGACAGTGTAAACGAGCCTGATGGAAAGAAGGAATCAGACAATTGCATCAGGGCAAGGCGCGAATCAACCATAATGAGCTATTTGCACCCCTTAGTGATGAGAATGGGATGAGAATTGCATTGGTGTGGCGGGCGATCGTACCTCATAGTCAATGCACAACCCTGGAATATTAACAGTTCTCACAGTAGCTTCCATCAAAGCTCGATCGGCCAGCATTTCTACATAGATGCGATCGTTTTCCACCAGAATTGGCCAATGGTGATTTCCCAACACATGACCTAAATAAATCAGGTTAATAGCCTGCTCCGTTGCATCACCCTTAAAGCTCAAAACCATTACAGTTTGGGCGTGAAGATAGATCAACAGCAGTTGGTTCGATTGAGTGACAAACACATCGCCTGTCTGCAAGCTACGATCGCGGCTTTTCATAATACCCAGTTCAACGCCAGAGAGGGAATGAGCATGAATTCGACCTTTGGCGCGATCGTCTGGTTGTAGAAAGACTTCCAGCAAAGTCCCTTTTTGCCGAGCTTGCGCTACCCGTTGCTTTAAGGGAAGGTCAGTCTCTTGATTGCCTAAATACGTTTCTGCCAGGATTGTCATTTTGGCACTGCTGGTAAGGTGGGTTGGCCATTGAGATGACGCATTCTCGTTAAGGCATCGTTGATGTAAGCTTTGGCGATCGCCACGTTGGCTGCCATCACTCGCACGAGTAACCCATTACAGTTCGGCAAGAGAGAACTGGCAGTTGTTAAATCGGTTTGTGTCTGGGCAAGCTGCTCCAAATCCAGGCTCAGCGTACGTAAATCAGCGTCAGGCATGACCAGAAAGATACTGGCGAGGATTGGTTGAGAGGCAAAAAGAGGGCTACTGGTTAAGATGCGTTCAGTCTGCCCTTTTAACTTCATCGCATCGCTAAACATCAAGTTTCCATCCGGTGTATAGACGTGCAAGCGGTTGAAATACTGATGGAAATGAAAGCATTCGCCTCGTGCTAAGCGACCGGGAACCATGATATCGCTGAGAAAAAGGCTTCCGGTTGGCGACATCGTGACGCGCATCGTTTGCTCCAAACTGGCATCGCGATACAGCATGATGGGTTCTGGAACGTACTCTAAACTGGCACCAGAGCCAATTTCAACATCGTAGTGAATACGAGCACATTGATCCACCGCCATCTGATGCACCTTGGTGGCTGACTGATCGGTGAGATAAAGAGCCGTACGATCGCACAGCCGCACACTCATTTGAAACCTGTCCCCTGCCAGCAGACCGGGAGAAGAATTCATGATGTAAAGGTAGGTGCGATGAGCATCGGTTGGGTCAAGCCGCAATGCCCGCGAAAGCCTGAAGGGATAGGTGGCAAATTGCTGTTTTACAAAAGATTGATGGTTGTGATCCAGCCCAATCTGTACAGAAAGCTGATTGGGGAACGCACGATCGAGCACAACCGGAGATGGATTCATGGATGGATTGATCACAGCAACCATAGCGATCGACGACTCCTGCTCCTGTTGACGTTACTGAACTAGCGTAGCGATCGGGCGAAACAGCAACGTGTCAAAAATGAATTGCATCACTTGATCCAACCCTTCACCTGTTTTGCAGTTGGTATAGGCGATCGGTTTACCGCGTCGTCGTTCGGTGGCTTCACGATGAATCAGGTTGAAATCAGCTTCCACATAGGGGGCGAGGTCAATTTTGTTAATCACGACTAAGTCTGCCTGCATGAAACCGGGTCCATTTTTGCGAGGAATGTCATCGCCTGCACCCACATCCAGCACAAAGATGTAAGCATCAATTAAGTCATAGCTGAAGGTCGAGGCGAGGTTATCCCCGCCACTTTCCACAAACACCAGATCCAGTTCGGGGAACGATCGCTCCAGGTTGCGAATCGCCAGCAGATTCATGGTGGGATCTTCACGAATGGCCGTATGAGGGCAACTGCCCGTTTCCACACCAATAATGCGATCAATAGGCAAAAAGCCTTTCCGCTTAAGGCGATCGGCATCTTCCTGGGTCAGCAAATCATTGGTAACAACCGCCACTTCAATGCCTTGCTGCATCAGCAACGGCACCAACCGTTCGAGCAACGCCGTTTTGCCACTGCCAACGGGACCACCGACCCCTAAACGAGCGACTGATTTTTGCATCTTTGCCCTCACGCTGAATTGATTGAAGCAGGAACGACTGAAATAAGAGCTACCGAAACATATACAGCCGACCCAGTGGTACTCGTGAAACAGGCTCGCAGGTTGCAATTTCACCATTCACCCGCACCTGAAACGTATCTGGATCAACTTCAATCTCTGGGCAGGCGTTGTTATGCAACATATCTGCCTTACTGAGCGATCGCGTCCCTTTCACGGGTAATAGTTGTTTGCGAAGCTTCAGCTTGTCGGGCAATCCCTGTTCCAATGCGGTTTGAGTCACAAAACAAAACGAAGTGGTTTGCTTCGCGCTGCCAAAACTGCCCCACTGCGGACGGTAGAGAATAGGTTCACAGGTCATCAAGGAGGCATTAGATTCTCCCATCGGCGACCAGGCAATAAAACCACCTTTGATGATGAGTTCTGGCTTGATACCAAAAAATCCTGGTTGCCACAGCACAATATCTGCCACTTTGCCCGGTTCGATGGAACCGACATGGGCGTCAATCCCACAGGTTTTTGCCGGATTGATGGTGTATTTCGCGAGATACCGTAGAATGCGCTGATTGTCGTTGCGCTCATTATCTTCTGGCAATGTTCCACGCTGGTCTTTCATTTTTGATGCCAACTGCCAGGTGCGACAGATGACTTCGCCAATGCGTCCCATCCCCTGACTATCCGAACCCATCATGCTAATTGCGCCCATATCATGCAGGATGTCTTCCGCCGCGATGGTCTCAGCCCGAATGCGAGATTCGGCAAAAGCAACATCTTCTGGCACTTTGGGGTTGAGGTGATGACATACCATCACCATATCCAAATGTTCATCGAATGTATTGACCGTGTAAGGGTTTGTGGGATTGGTAGACGATGGCAGGCAATGGGTGTAACCAGCCACTTTAATGATGTCAGGAGCATGACCACCGCCTGCACCTTCGGTGTGATACATGTGGATTGTGCGACCGCGAATGGCTGCCATCGTATCTTCCACATAACCCGACTCATTCAACGTGTCGGTATGAATTTGCACCTGAAAGTCATAGTCATCAGCCACCGAAAGGCAAGTATCAATGACCGCAGGCATTGCCCCCCAGTCTTCGTGGATTTTAAGTCCGATCGCCCCTCCTTCCACCTGTTCCACCAGACTGGCAGGCAGGCTGGAACTCCCTTTGCCGAGAAACCCAAAGTTCATGGCAAAGCCTTCGGAGGCTTGCAGCATCAAGCCCATGTTGTAAGCGCCACCAGAGCAAATGCCTACCGTTACCGGACCCAAACCGCCACCAATCATTGTAGTGAGTCCGCTAGAAAGCGCTTCGGCACAGAGTCCAGCGCTATCAAAGTGAACGTGGCAATCAATGCCACCCGGAGTCGCAATCAACCCTTCCGCCGATCGCACATCGGTATTGGCGCTAATGATCAGGTTGGGCTGTACGCCATTCATCACACCCGGATTGCCTGCTTTGCCAATGCCCACAATGCGGCCATCCTTGATGCCAATATCGGTTTTGACAATGCCCTGCATTGGATCCATCAGCACAACATTGGTGATTACCAGATCCAGCGCACCGTCGGCTGCTGTCACACCTGGAGCCAGTCCCAAGCCATCGCGCAAGGTTTTGCCCCCGCCAAAGACACATTCATCACCGTAGACAGTAGTATCGCGCTCAACTTCAGCAATCAAAGACGTGTCGCCCAAGCGAATACGATCGCCCGTAGTGGGTCCGAATAATTCGGCGTAGCGCTCCCGACTAATTTCCATGGCCATCCTCCCCAGCAAGTGTGCTGTAACCGAGCGATCGCACCCGTTCCATTGCCGCTGCTTTCGCCTCAGACTCATCTAACGCCTGATTTACCAAATTGTTGAGTCCCTGTACCTGACGGGTTCCACCGATCGCGACGAGAGCCACCGTTTTGGTATCACCCGGTTCAAACCGTACCGCTGTTCCTGCCGGGATATCCAATCGGAATCCGTACGCTTCAGCGCGATCAAATTGCAGCGCGCGGTTCACTTCAAAGAAGTGGTAATGGGAACCCACCTGAATCGGTCGATCGCCTAAATTTGCGACCGTTAACGTCTTACTTGCCCGTCCTGCATTAAGTTGCAGCGTTCCGGGAGCGCACAGCACTTCGCCTGGAAAAGAGTTTGAGCCGTTTGTCATTGCATCAAACTCCAGCACTACGAATGGGATTGTGAATACTAATGAGCTTGGTGCCATCGGCAAAGTGCGCTTCCACCTGAATTAGCGGAATCAATTCAGTGACGCCAGGCAGCACATCCTCGATCGTGAGCAATGTTGCCCCTTCAGACATAAGCTGCGCCACGCTTTTGTCTTCCCGTGCGCCTTCGATCATGGCATCAGTGATATAGGCGATCGCCTCTGGTACATTCAGCTTGAGACCTTTTTCCTTCCGACGACGAGCAATTTCTGCTGCCGTGAAAATCGTTAACCGCTCCATTTCTCTGGGAGTTAAGTACACATCAACTCTCCACAACCCTTGATAACTTCTGCATTACACTGCTTCTGCGGAGACTCATGAGTAGCAAAAGTTACAAAAGCATCAATCAAAGCCCCAGTAAAACCGCTCCTCAAGGTTTGACAAAACGGACTCTTTCACCCGACGATGAGTCAGAACCATACCGCTGCCACCAGATTGGTTGTTCCTCTGAGCATTTCAAAATCCCTTTAAAACAGAGCCGAAAACCCTTCAGCTTTAACGTGCAAATCACACTGTTTTTATCTAATGAGATTCTTAAATTGGCAGTACATTCTGCGACGTTATATGCTTGAACATTGTTAGAAACAGCCTACCTCGCTTCAGTTAGTATCAATCATCCCAGAGTTCGAAGCATCTCATCGAGTTCTCTCTATCAAACCTCTTACTACTATTCAATCTTGCACTTGTAAATCTTTCACTCATAACGTTTCTACTCTAAGCAAACTAGATACAAAACTTCAGCAATAACGCTGAGCTTATGGCGTTAAGCATCTGGGCACACTTTGTGTAATGAAGAACTTAGTACAGGCAAAACCAAACGCTGTTTGAAACGGCTTTAGCTTCTTTCTTGCCCATCCGAAAAAGACTAGCAGTACTGATAGGTTGCCCCCATCGACCTCAGTCTTAGATCTCACAAAGTGACTCTGCTTTTGTAGCGATTAGGAACGTCTGCGCCAGAAGTTAGCCCCTGCCGCTCTAGCGTTCATCGCGTCAATCGGTATCCTCAAACCCGTGACGACATAGTCGTATCAAGTCGCCGCTCTATGGCTTTGACTAACCGACGTTCACGTGTGTACAGGCGATCGTCTATTGGCTTCCCATTGTTTGGCTATAAATTTGGCTGCGGCTTTGGTGCCCCCATAAGCAGTCTGAATTCAAGTTGTCATCTACCCTTTCAGCCTTACTCTGAACATGAAAATACGCCACTGTTTGTCTTACTGCAAACTTTTAGCTGCAACCCTCTTAGTGGGAAGTTCACTGCCTCTAGCCTCTAGTGTGTCTGCTGCGACATCCGCGGGAACGACCATCAGCAACACGGCCACCGCAACTTACGAAGATCCAAACGCTCCGGGCACCACGATCAACGCAACCTCTAACACGGTCACGGTCACGGTTGCAGAGGTCGCTGGGGTGACAGCAACCCCACTTGCCATTACTGATTTAAATGGTGGCACAGTACTGCCAAACGACGTCCTGAATTACGATTATCGACTGACAAACGTCGGTAACGACCCCACTCGCTTCTTTATTCCCAGTAGCGCAACGGTGACCGGCCCTGGAACCGCTGGAACGTTGCAGTACAGCATTGACGGTGGAACGACCTTTAACACCGTCACAGCAGGAGGCTTGATAACCGCTTCAATTCCAGCCGGTGGATCGGTGATTGTCCGCGTACCGATCACGATTTCGGCTCTGGCTTCTTCGGGTGCAACGGTCGCTGTACGTCTGGGTGATACAGGAGCGAACGATAACAGTGCAGGCACTCAAAACCAACCTGATGCCACTGATGGTGCAACCGCTGGCGAAATTCGGACAGTTGATAACCCAGATGGCACGGCTGGCGAAGCAGCAGGTGTGCCCAGTAATGGGGAACGAGAAGCCAGCGTGACGCAGCAAATCTTGGTCGGTTCACAGCCGCAAGCCTTTGCAGCAATTCTCAAAACCCGCACCGCTTATAACGACTCTGGCACCGCAGCACTCAATGACGATGTGTTGACGTATGGCCTATCGCTACGAGTCGACGCCACCGCTCCATCAGGCACTACTGGACTCAGCCCGGCCAACCTCATCGGTACCACCATCAGTGTAGATGGGGGGTCTGTAACGCGAGTGCTCGTATCCGACGCAGTTCCAGCCAGTACAACGCTCAGTGGAACACCCACAGTTCCAACCGGTTGGACACCTGTTTATACCAATAGCCCAACCAGTACGAATGCGAATGCAGCAAACTGGGTGACGAATGTGGCAACGATCGGCGGCATTGGCAACGCCACCCGCATCGGTTTCATCAACAATGGTCCCATTACCGCAGGCACGACGGTAACTGGTTTCAGCTTCCAGGTGACAACAACCGGGGTAACAGGTACAACGACGATCGCCAACCTGGCTCAAGTCTTTGGTCAAACACAAGGTGGCGGCACCACGTTGGTCTACGACGAATCGGGTGACCAATCACCCAGCAACTTCAACGACGATGGCACGGTTGGCTCCAACACTCCAACGAATGGCATCGCTAACCCAACAACAGACGGCGTAGACAGCAATAACAACAACACTGGAACAGGTCCTGGCGGGGAAGACAACGTCTATACTGTGGCCGCAGCGGGCACCATTCTCAATGGTCCCAACGGTCAACCGGGGGCAGTGGGTCCAACCAATAACAACGATGACTTCACGAATAAGTCGTCCACCATTCCGGCCAATACGGCACCGAACACCACCATCGATCCCAATGCGGTTTCGTTCCTGAACACCATTAATAACCCCACCACAGGGAGCCTGAGCAATCTTTTGTTGGTACCTGACGCTGCCAACTTTACTCCGGGCACCAGCGAAACGCTTCCACCCAGTGGAACGACGGTTACGCTGACCTATGGGGCTCAGACGGCAGTTTATACCTACAACGGCACTAACTTTATCTTTACCTCTGGGAGTGCCATTACCATTCCGACCCTAACGGCAGGAAGCTCGGTGAATTACAGTGTGTCGGTAGACTTACCTGCTGGCACAGCCCTTTCCACCGATACAGCAAAAGGCTTCTCGATTCCTATCTATGCCTTTCAGGATGTGAATGGTAATGGTAGACCTGATCTAACAACTGTAGAGCCAACCCAGAACCGGACGATCGACCGTGTTTACACTGGCTTTCTGAAAGTGGTGAAGGATGCTCGCATTCTCGATACCGATGGCACGACGGTGGTTGAGAACTACACAGCAACCCCAACACCTGCCAATCTGCGCACTGGTCGATTCATCGAATACCGCATTACCTACACCAACGTTTCGATCGCTCCTGTCGGTGCAGGTAACATCACGCTGAATGCAGGCAACGTTGTTATTACCGAGGATGGCACCACAGGCACCAATACCTGGGCAAAGGATAACGACGTCAACGGCACGATCGACACCAGCAATGTTGTTGGTTCGACAACGGCTCAATTCGGCACGATCACTTACTCCCCCAGCGGCGATCAGACAGGTACGACAGCCGCAGCGGATGTCACCCGTTACACCAACACGCTGGGCATCGCAGTGCAGCCAGGAGCCAGCGGTACGTTCACCTTCCGCCGCAAGATCAACTAGATCCAGGCACTCCAGTCAGCGGTTTCGATAGGAATCGCTGACGCTTCCTGTTTATTACCTAATTCGTAGAGGCTGTAAGTATGAAACGTCAATTCGCACTGGGTCTAGGAGTTGCAGCAGTCATCCTGACCATCCCATTTGCCAGTAAGTTACCCGTTGTAGCAGGGTTATTTCACTCTGATGTGGCGATCGCGAAAGCGATGCAACACCCAAAAGTGCAACTCAATCTTGTGGGTGAGAAGCAGGTCGTGACCAAGGACGCTCAAGGGAAGGATAGCCTTTCCTGGCAGGGTGGGCAGGTAGCCGTACAGTCGGGAGATGTGCTGCGGTATCGACTGACGGGCAAAAACGAGGGCGATCGTCCGGTGAAAAACCTGACGCTAAACCAGCCCATTCCTAAAGGCACCGTGTTCGTTCTTAAATCCGCCAAGGTGACGTCTAATCAAGCGGCACGGATTACCTACAGTATTGATGCCGGACGTAGCTTTGTTGAAGCACCCACCGTGCAAGTCACACGATCTGATGGCAAGGTCGAAACTCGTCCTGCTCCGGCTGAGGCATATACCCACATTCGATGGAATTTGCCAAATACGCTGGCAGCAAACGCCCCTGTAAATGCTGAATATCAGGTGAAGGTGCGTTAACAAAGCCCTTGCAGTCGTACCTGGGGCGGGCGATCGCGGTTTCTGACTGTTGCCGTAGTACCCGCCTCTGTCAGTACCCGCCTTTGTCAAAGTTTGAATCGCTCATTACAGCTTATGGGAAGCCCTCTACGGCGCTTCCGGTGGAATCGCATGTCTAATTTTGCGATGGATGCACTCATGTCATACTCTCGTTTTCCTCACTCCAGACGGCTCCAACAGCTAGCAGTTGCTTTTTTCGTAAGTAGCGTCCTGCCAGTCGCAACCGCTCAAGCACAGACCCCGTCTCCTGCTGCCGCACCGAGCGCTGCTAGTGTCCGCTTACAAAACTCAGCCTCCTATCAGTACGAGGTCGTGAATTATCCTGCGTGCGACCCACAGACAGGCAGTAACCAAAACTGTGGGCTAACCCAATCGATTCAAATCCTGAATACGACCAATCAGATTGGGGGCACGTTTACGCCGAAGCTAGTTGACCCTCTGGGGCGCATTGTGGGCTGTGCGGGAGAAGCTTTAAGTGATTACACCGGATTCACCGTAGCCCTATATGAGACTGATGCCGCAGACCCGACTGGCATCAACCTGGGACGGCTGATTTCGCTGACGCCAACAGAACTGCCAGATAAACCAGGGAACGGCATTCCAGAGGGACAAGCGCCTAACACCCAAAACAGCAATCCGTTCTCGCTCACGAACGGCGATCGCGGCACTTACAACTTCTTGCTGGATGTACAAAAAGGGCAGCTAGACTCAGGGCGCTCTTACATTTTGGTGGTCAATCCGCCGCGTAATTCGATTTATGCTCAGCGGCGGTTTCGCCTCACGGTCGGAGCCCGCAATGGCAGCCAGGTCGCTTACACAGCAACGGCGATCGATGGCAAGCCGATTAGCAGTGGCAGCAATAACACCTCTATTACCAGCACCATCACGATTCAAGACGCGGCACAGACCAGTTTGGTGTTGGCAGCCCTCAATTTTGGTGCAGGCGTGTGTCAGGCGCAGGAAATTCAAATTATTAAAACGGGCGATCGCGCTGCGGCAGAACCAGGCGACACCGTGATCTATCGACTGCTGATTAAAAATCTCTCCAGCGCTGCTATTAACAATTTGACCGTTACTGACACCCTACCGCTGGGCTTTCGGCTCTTACCAAAGTCGGTGCGAGGCGATTTTCGCGGCACTGCCGTTCCCATTACCACTACCCAGAGTGGCTCTACCGTCACGTTCAGCGTAAGTACCGCTTTACCCCAGGGTGCAACCGACCCCAGTGCGGTGATGAACCTTGCTTATGCAGCAGTGGTCACCCCTGATGCCCTGCGTGGCAAAGGACGCAATAGCGCGATCGTCTTCGGGCAACGAGCCGATAACGGCTTTCAGGTCAAGGATGGTCCCGCCGTGCATCAACTTCGACTTCGCGCTGGCATCATCACTGACTGCGGCACCATCATCGGGCGCGTGTTTGTTGACAAAAACTTTGATGGCGAGCAACAGCCTGGCGAACCTGGCGTACCAAACGCGGTCATCTTCATGGATGACGGTAATCGCATCACGACTGACAAAGACGGTTTGTACTCGGTTGCCAATGTACTGCCTGGTTATCGCACTGGAGTACTCGATTTGAGCAGCATTCCAGGCTATACGCTGGCTCCCAATCTTTATTTCAACGAACGCAATAGCCAGTCTCGTCTGGTGCACCTGGAACCCAACGGCATGGTGCGAATGAACTTTGCGGTCACTCCTTCATTTCAAGAAGGAGCAAAACCATGAAAACACAGAAACCTCATCTCGTTGCTTCTTTGCTGTGGCTATCGCTTACAACCGAATTGCTATTGGTTTGCGTCAAAGCTCCGGCGACAGCCGCCACTCCCCCTGTAGAAAAAACACCTGCCACCCAGGCTCAAGTCGTTGAAGTCAAAGCAGACCCTGACACCTCGACACCATCCGTTGTGCCCAGCCCGATCGTCCAACTAAGCCCGATCGCCCAATCCACCAGCATTCCATCTAAGCCATCACCTCTACCTTCCCCCGCTCCCCCTGCTCCCCCCGTTCCCTCTGCCTCCCCTGCTTCCCCCGCTCCCCCACCCCCGCCTCCCCCACCCCCTCTCCCCGAACGAAGTCCGCATCCTCCTGCCGACACCCGAAACGGTACTTGATGTACCCGCTGCTACTGTCGTTTTGCAATACGCCCAGGGTAGCCAGATCAAGCTGCAAGTGAATGGTTCGTCGGTGCCTGACACGCTGGTAGGGCGAACAGAAACCGATAAAACAACCGGAATCGTCACACAGGTTTGGTACGGGGTTGCATTGAAAGAAGGGGAGAATACTCTCACGGCACAGGCTTCAAGCAATGGCGTTGTCGGTGCGCTGGCATCGGTACAACTTCAGGTGCGCGGTGATTTGAAGCAGATCACCCTCAGCACCGTTGAAACTCGCATTCCTGCGGATGGACGATCGACCGCCACTATTCAAGGGCAACTGCTGGATGACAAGGGCAATCGCTCCAATCGGGACACGATCGTGACCCTGATTGCCTCTGAGGGAGAATTTGTGGGCGCAGATGCAAGTCCCGATCAACCTGGATTTCAGGTAAAGGCAAGGCAGGGGCAGTTTACAGCATCCTTACGCTCCAGCCTCAATGCCAGAACCGTCAACATTCGAGCGGTGGCGGGCGATCTGGAAGCCTTTACTCAGCTTCTGTTTGAAACCAACTTGCGTCCGTCGATCGCGACCGGGGTTATTGACATCCGCTTTGGTAAACGGGGCACCAACTTTTACGACAGCTTTCGAGACTTTTTGCCAGTCGATCGCAACAACCGCTATCAACTAGACGTGCGGGGAGCGGTGTTTGCGACCGGAAAAATTGGCGAATGGCTGTTTACCGGAGCTTACAACAGCAACCGTAACCTGAACCAGACCTGCGACGGCACCACTAGCCTGTTTCGCAGTACCCAGTCTTGCGACCAGACCTATCCCACCTATGGCGATAGTTCCCAATCCACCGTTTTGGCTCCGTCTACCGATAGTCTCTATCTGCGCGTTGAGCGGACGTCGCCCGTACTCGGCGCTGGCATTGACTACGCCATGTGGGGAGACTACAACACAGAAGAATTTGCACAACGATCGCAGGAATTCACCGCCATCACCCGTCAGCTTCACGGCCTAAAAGTTAACTACAACTTTGGCAACCTTCAACTAACCAGCTTTTACGGTAATAACGTGCAGGGGTTCCAACGCGATACGATCGCCCCTGATGGCACCAGTGGTTACTACTTTCTGTCTCGCCGTTTGCTGGTGGAAGGTAGTGAAAACGTCTTCCTCGAAATGGAAGAGCTAAACCGCCCCGGTACGGTCATTGAGCGCAAATCGCTGAGTCGAGGGCCAGATTACGAGATTGATTACGATCGCGGCACACTCCTGTTCCGTCAACCCGTTTTAAGAACGGATATTGGGACGGATGGCGAAACCCTGGTACGCCGAATTGTTGTTACTTATCAGTACGATACGCCAGGTTCCAATAACAGCATTTATGCAGGGCGGGCAGTGTACCACCTCTCGCGGGAGCAAAACCGGGAAAGCTGGATTGGCGCTACCTACTTAAAAGAGGATCAGGGCAACCGTGATTTTGAGCTGTATGGAGCCGATGCGTTTATTTCTGTGGGTTCCAGCGCTCACTTAATTGCAGAATTTGCCCACTCCACCAATCTCTCTGACACCTTGGGTCGGGTGAGTGGTTCGGCTTATCGGGCAGAGTTGGAAGGAGACATTGCTACTGGCGTTCATGGACGCGCCTATTTCCGCTCTGCTGAAACGGGTTTTGCCAATAATGCAACCGTGAGCTTTGTGCCCGGTCAAACTCGCTATGGTGCTCAGGTAACGGCCAAGCTGTCTTCGTTCACGGCACTTCGTTTTCAGTATGACCATGAGGACAACAAAGGTATTGCCCCACGTCCACTCAATACATTGGAAGATTTGCTGACGCCCCGGTTAGAAGCTGTTCCCGGATCGAGAGTCAACAATTCACTGACCACCATTGCTGCTGGTGTCGTGCAAAAGCTAGGAGCGTCAGAACTAGCGATCGACTGGTTCCATCGCGATCGCACCGATCGCATGGACTCCACGTTCAACACCACCTCTGACCAGTTGCGATCGCGCCTCACCATTCCCCTCAACTCGCGCCTTACCTTTCTGGCGCAAAACGAAACCACGCTTTCCGCTAAAACGGACGCTGTTTACAACGATCGCACCCTGCTGGCGTTGAACTGGCAAGCCATGCCCGGCATCAATGTGCAGTTGGCGCAACAGTTTTACACACGCGGACAGTTTGCTGGGCAGTCTATTACCAGCCTGGGGGTTGCTGGAGACTACAAGCTTGGGGCCAATACCACCTTAAGCGGGCGACTCTCGTTGCTGAGAAGCACTGATGCGATGACCATGTACGGCACCGCAGGCATCAGCCACCAGATTGTCTTGGCACCCGGTCTAAAAATGGATCTGGCGTATGAGCATGTGTTTGGCAACTTCTTTGGCAAAACGGCAGCCGGAAGCCAATTTGCTCAACCCTTTGCCCCTGGTCAGGCAAGCGCCTCTGTAGGGTTACAATCTGGCGACACCTACAGCGTGGGCATTGCTTACACAGACAACCCCAATTTTCAAGCCAGCGCCCGTTTTGAGCATCGCACGTCCTCGCAGGGGAACAATACGGTGATTTCTGCTGCGGCTACGGGCAAAATCTCCTCGTCCTTAACGGCTTTGGTGCGCTATCAGCAAGCCAACGCTGCTAACCAAAAGCTCACTGGGCTGGGCGACACTGCCACGCTGAAAGTCGGTCTGGCCTACCGCAATCCAAACGATGACAAGTTCAACGCCTTGCTGCGCTATGAGTATCGCAAAAACCCTTCAACGATTCCTGACACCATTTTGTTCGGTTCCGGTACCGGGTCGGTGGATCATGTTTTTGCCGCAGAAGCCATCTATGCCCCTAACTGGCGCTGGGAGTTCTATGGCAAGTTTGCGTTGCGAAGTAGCACTTCCTACATCGCAAGTGATCTGGTCAATACAGGTTTGGTCACATTGGGTCAGGCGCGTGCGACTTACCGCCTTGGCTATAAGTGGGATCTGGTCGGTGAAGCCCGCTGGATCAATCAGCCAGGAGTGGGCTACAGCGAAACGGGTCTGGTTGCAGAAGTGGGCTATTACCTGACTCCCAATCTACGGTTAGCAGCAGGTTACATGTTTGGGCGAGTGGGCGATCGTGACTTTGATGGCAACTCCCGCTCCTCTGGCGGTCCCTACCTAGGTGTCACGATCAAGCTTAATGAGCTCTTCAGCGGTTTCGGTCAGCAACGGATTCCATCACCGCAAAAACCACCCACAATACCTGTTGCCACCAATCCATCTACTGATGGCTCCACAGCCCCATCTTCCCCATCTCCTTTGTCTCCATCGCTCCCCACTCCCGACTCCCCACTCCCAATGCCCCAAATCCCGCTTCCCGGAACCGCATCCACTTCAGCTACCTTCCTGAATCCATAAGCAGTCATGAGAATGAGTCCCCTATTCAAAGCACCACTGCTCAAAAATCGTTTACTTGGCGGTTCTATCTTGTTGCTCTGTGCCCTTAATTGTGGGATTAAACCAGCGCAGGCAGAAGGCAGTCGTAACCTTTACCCTAATGGTGCAACGGGCTCTAGAGCGAATTTGGAGTGGCGCACAGATAGCTATGGACCCACTGCCCCCGTTAACAATTCCCTCTTGCGTCGTACCTTGCTGCACGTTTACGTCAATGCTGGGGAGTATATTCTAACGGGATCAAGCGCTGTCGGAGTGTCCTCTGGTGATGTTCTCATTTACAATCCAAATCGCATTAGTGGACGGGTTGGCAACGAGACGATTTCGGGTGCCGCTGACTTTCAATGTTCCACGCAACGAGCCGCCACTGCAAAAGCAAATCAAGGCAAAATTACGAGTCGTAACCAGGAACTAGCGGGACCTGACACCATTATCAATGCGGCAACCGCGACGCCAGGAGGGGCGGTTAGTTCTGGGTATGTTCCCTGCTTTTACCAGGCTCCTACAAGTGGTATTTACGACGTCATTTTTTACGGACCGATCGGCGGTAATAGCAATTCAAATGGATCTCCAACCGCAGATGTAAACTTAACGGGCGCTGGTAATTTTGACGCGACCCAAGGTAGCAGTGTCTCTGCTTGGGATGTGACGGTTCGCAATAGTTTGACTTCGACCACCAACATTGATGGGCGAATGTTTGCTGATTATGTGGCACTGTTTACAGGGGGAAACAGTCGACCCGTTAACTCAAACATCTATATGGTCACGAAAGATGGTTATCGCTATAACACCAATTTAAATGGACTCGATCCGAATGGATGGGTGATGTATGGGAATGACGTTGGTTTTTATGATAGTGATGGACAAACACCTCTCTACCATGACGTTTTGGGTAATGGTGCGCAACTAACTATACTTCAGGGAAATACCAATCTTGCGCTGCCAAATCACGTTATTTTCTTTAGCAATCCAATGAGTAGTGCGGGGGCAACAGAAGCGATCGCCGCCCTTGGCATTCCCCTTGTTCCCACGACTCCATCAGTCAGCAACGCTAGCTTTACAGGTACTGTTGCGGGAAATACGTCTGCCCAAAACACGGGTGGTACATTCCGCTTTAATAGCAATGTTCCGGGTAGTTATGAAATTGTTTTGAGCCGCGATGGCGTTAACTTTGACCCCACCAATACCCAAAACCGTAGGTTAGTTGGTTTAATTACCACTGCTGGCATTCAAACGATCGCCTGGGATGGCAAAGACAACAGTGGTGCCTTTTTCCCAGTGGGTTCTAACTATCCTGTTCACATCTCCGTTCGCAACGGTGAATATCACTTCCCCTTACTGGATGCCGAAAGCAGTACTTTGGGTGGTCCTAGTTTTACTATGCTAAACGCCTCTAACCCTCTGGGCAATACAACTGGCTTCTATGACGATCGAGGTTATAAAACGATCGGTGGTACCACAGTTGGTACTGTAGGCACTGTTCTTTGTGGGGGTTCTCCGCCTAGCATTCCCAACAGCAATACCGTTAGTGGTTTCGATACGACCTCGCCCCAGCGAGCCTTTGGAGCAACTGGCGGCAACACCAACACCTCCTGTACAGGTGCGTTCGGTGATGCAAAAGGCTTAGATATCTGGACGTATGTTCCCAGTTCTGCGGCCTCTACCGCCGTGAATATCATCACGAATACGCCCGATGAAACCATTGTGAAAGCTCACACAGGCAACTTTACTCAAGGCGGGACGGGCACTTACACCATTACCGTCACCAATAGCGGTAGTGTCGCAACCAGTGGCACTGTCACGGTAAGCGATACGGTTCCAACTGGTTTAACGCCAACAACTGCTAGTGGCACAGGTTGGACTTGCTCCATTGCTGGACAAACCGTGACCTGCATCCGCACCGATGCCCTGGCTACCCTTGCCAGCTATCCCGCTATTACTTTGACTGTCAGCGTTGCAGCTAATGCTCCTGCCAGTGTCACTAATATCGCAACGGTTTCCGGTGGGAATGATGGAAATACGGCCAACAACAGCAGCAGTGACCCTACCACGATCGTGTCTGGCAATGCAGTGCCTCAGATCATTCTGGTCAAACGGATCACGGCAGTCAATGGAGTAAACATTACAACGACAGTGGATGATCCTGGCTCTACCAACGACAATGCTGCCAACTGGCCTGCACCTATCGATACAGCCAGCGGTATTAGTACTTATTTGAAGGGTGCAATCAATGGTGGCACGATCAAGCCAGGAGATTTGATGGAATACACCATTTACTTTCTCTCAAACGGTGGAGCGGCTGCAACCAATATTAATTTGTGTGATTTAGTGCCAAGCAACAGTACTTTTGTGCCAGATGCCTTCAGTAATTTACCTGAATCAGGCATTAACCTTACGATCGGTTCCACCTCAACGAATTTAACCAACGTCCCTGATAGCGATGAGGGGCAATTTTTCAATGCTGGTGCAACCCCTTCCGTTTCCTGCTCCACAACCAACACCAATGGAGCCGTCGTGGTGAATGTTGTTAAGAGCCCTGCCAATTTGCCCAATGCCACTGCTCCTGGTACACCAAGCAATTCCTACGGCTTTATTCGCTTCCGTGCTCGGGTAAACTAATGTGCCTTTCCACGATTAGTATCTTTGGGTTTGCTTTGGAAAATACAGCGCCATTTTCATCCTTTTGGGGTGCTGAAATATCAGTATGAATGGAATCTGTAGGGCTAGGGGCTGTCATCAATTACGACTACGCCTTACTTCTAGCAAGGGTTTCAGCCCCTAGCCTCATGGGTTGGAACGGGCGCGAAACTGCTGACGCCAAAAGTTTCGGAGCTTAATTGATGACGCGCCCTAAGAGTGAGCATAAATCATATGAGAGATTTCCGGTGGTCGATCTCCCTGATGCAAATCAAACACGCGTCTACGAATGGCCTGATCAGTGACCGTGAAGCGTTCGTACTGGCGTAAGTGGTCTAACCAGGATTCAACAATAAAGGTTTCCAGGTAACGAGTGGGATCAGCCGTATCGTGAAAAATGCCCCAGCGAACTGCGCCATCGCGTAATCGCACCACTCGCAATGCGTCGATCGCATCCATAAAAGCGTTTACTTGCTCTGGGGCAATGCAGTATTCGATCGTCACCAGTACGGGTCCTTCCTCTGGCTGTAGCTCAATGACAACCATCGGTTCCGCGCGACTAAGAACGGCTGGCGCTAGATCGGTTTTGCCTGTAAGCAAACGGTAGCGCTTAGCAGTCAATGTTCCGGCTAAAAGGCCAACCCCGGCAATTGAAAGCGCGATCGTCGTGCCCCAATGCTCTGCGACCCCACCCCACACAATACTGCCGATCGCCAAGCCTCCCTGAAATACCATCTGGTACCCACCCAGTGCTCGCGCCTGCACCCACGCTGGCACGGCAAGCTGAACTGTGATATTCAAACTGGAAGTCATGCTTGTCCAGGCAACCCCCGCAGCCAGCAATGCCAGCAAAAGCAGCGGCACAAAATGGATCCACGCCAGAATTAAGGTTGCCACCGCAAAGACGATCGTTGCCGCAACAACCACTCCATTGCTTGAGAGCGTTTGTCGGACTTTTGGCAGGATGATCGCACCGACGATCGCCCCCAACCCAAAGCAACCCAACAGGAGGCCATAACCGCCTGCTCCCTGCTGCAAATCTTGTTGTGCCACGAGCGGTAGTAAGGCTGTGAGAGCACTGGCGCAACTGGTCAACACCGCCGCTCGAATTAAGGCCGCTTGTAGTGCTGGAGCATACCGAATGTAGCGAACGCCTGCTCTCACTGAACCCAGTACGCGTTCTGCGGGCAATGCACTTTTGAAAAATGGCTGACGCTTCCAGCGATAGAGCACAAAAATCACGCCGACAAAGGAGAGTGCGTCAATTAGAAAAACAACGCCCGCATTTGCTGCAACCAAAAGCAAACCCGCGATCGCAGGACCAACAGCCCGCGCAATATTGAACCCCGCACTGTTGATCGCCACCGCTGCCATCAAATCAGAGCGAGGCACCAGTTCTGGCACGATCGCCTGCCATGCAGGAGCCGCCATTGCCGCTCCCAGGTTGATCAAAAAGGTGAGTGTTAGCAATGACCAGGGGGTGATGTGACCCGCGAACACCAGACCGCTCAAAAGTAGAGCAGCGATCAACATCCAGACTTGCCAGAAGATTAAAAGCCGACGGCGATCGAAAATATCTGCGGTCGCACCGGCGGGCAAGCCCAGAAACAAGACGGGCAAACTGGCTGCCGTTTGCATCAGCGCAACCAGCAGCGGCGACGTGGTGAGGGAGGTCATCAACCAGGCTCCTGCGGTGTCCTCCATCCAACCACCAATGTTGGAAACAATAGAGGCAATCCAGCGATCGCGGAACAATGGCCTGCGTAGCGGACTCCACGCAGAAGCAGAAGCAGTCATCACAATTGCGGTTAAAGGTCATTTACGATGATGAAGCGATCGCGTGATGAGAGCGTCAACCAACAGAGAGAAATCGAACGTTGGTGACTGACTCATTTCATCGCTGGATCAAGCGGTAATCATCGAAAGTAACTTCATAGCCATCGCCTTCTGGTGACGCACACATGATGCCCACTTGAATCTCTGGCGCGATCGGAAAGTAAGCCAGTCGCAACAGCGTGTAATTCGAGTTGGCATTGGCATAGAAAATTTGCACTGTTTCTTGACGACGTTCAATGCGCAAACGCAACGAAGCAGGAGCGGGTATCAGCGGCGCAACGGACCAATCTGAGTAATCATTTGTAACCACCGCGCTCAATTGCTGGATACCCTCAACAAATTCAATGCCTGTTTTGATCCAATGCTTTTCATCCAGACGAAGCATAAGACCTGCTTGATCGTACAGATCTCTGTAGCTTCCACGAAGCGTCACTTCGACATCAAAATCTGCCTTGACTTGCTCAAAATAGAAATGCCCGTTATCACGAATAAAGCCATAGTGCGTGACACGCCAAAAATCAGTCTTAGGCGCTGTCTTCACCGTAATTCGAGTTTCAGTACTTGACCAAGCTGCAGGTTCATTCAGCCATTGCATAAACGTTAAGCAAAATTAGGATCGTATTGAGAGCATTTTACTGTGACGTCACAGCGGCTATTGAGTGGGTAAGCCACAACTCGGCGAATACGGGTATAGGTGTGGGGTATGGTGAATGCAAATGAAAAGAGCTTTAATTTCCTGCTCAAGATGCGTTCAACGCTGTGTGCCAACCCTGCAAGCACGATCGGCACGTTACAGCGGTTCATCCGTCTTTAACCCCTGGGAGGAAGCTGAATTCTTGCTGTGCCAATGGGAATGTCGCCACTGGCACCCGTACGCTTGCCTGTAACCCCGTAGAACAGAATGCCATCATTGACCGAAGACATCCGCACACCGACGAACTCCACTTGCACATAATTACCAGGAGCAACAGGCTGATCAAAGGCAATGCCCACCCGTTCCTTACTGGAGTTAATTTTAGCCCCAATTTCTTTTCCCGTTTGGTCGATCACACGAATGCTGTCGTAACGTTCCATCTGAGTTGGCACAGCAATTTGCAAGTCTTTTAGCGTCATCCCAATAACTGCAACACGAATGAATTGAGTGCTGCCTAAAAGCCCAGAGTTCGTAATGATGGGCGCGCTAAAATTAAAAATCATTGAAGATGAGGTGTCAACCTGAGCGATCGCGCCCTGGAGTTTGGTTGGTTCTTGAGCCATTGCGGCTGTTGCAGTTGTGAGCAACAAGGCTGCCAAACCACTATAAAGTAATCCTTTCATACAGAAAACCTCGAAACGAATGAAACAATTTGGTGAATTCACTGGCTTAACTACATTTAGAAGTCAGTGACCATAGCTTGGCTGACCTTCATGAGAAATCACTGACAAGCAAATGAAGGAGGGCTAAGAAGATTCAGACAGATCGATCGACTTAGAAATAAGCCTTTCATCATGGGCATCCAGCGCCATCAGATTTAGAAGATGTGTATGGCTTTTAGTCTGGCTGATTGCCCTTCGCTTGCAACGGCTAAAGGGGCTGTTCTTGAAGGCTGGAACGATTACAAGGCACCCTGTGCAAAATTTCACTGCTTAAAGCCACAATCCTTAACGATTGAAGTGTTAAATCAGGTTAATAATTCTATTGATTCGTATCAGTAAGTCCGTCACGCAAGCATGACTATCGCTTGCACAGTCGCCTTCCAGGATTGGTGGCTATCACGATGACTAGAAACAAATCGCCTCACCAATCTTCAAATCTTCACTAGAGGTTTATGCTGGTGAAACTATCTTCAGCAAAAGCTATCGTCCAACTCAGGAAAAACTCATTCTTTGCAAATGATTCCGCTTAGAGTAAAGCGATAGCACGATCGACCACCTCATTGAACGCGGTGAGCAATGCACTTGCGTTGCCCTAATGGCCCAGGAGAACCTATATGAAAGCACATATCCTTTTAGTTGAAGACGAAGTTAAACTAGCTCGGTTTGTCGAACTGGAATTAAGCAGCGAAGGGTATCGGGTGAGCGTGGCTCATGATGGCATGTCAGGACTATCGCTGGCACGAGAATCTGAACCAGATCTCGCCATTTTAGATTGGATGCTACCGGGGCTGACGGGTGTTGAACTCTGTCGGCGTTTGCGCGCTACGGGCAGTAAAGTGCCTGTGATTTTGCTGACCGCACGGGATGAAGTGGGCGATCGCGTGACAGGGTTAGATGCTGGGGCCGACGATTATGTGGTGAAACCATTCAGCATTGAAGAACTTCTGGCACGGATTCGTGCTCATTTGCGTCGGACTCAAGAAGCAGACGAAGATGTTCTACTGTTTGAAGATTTGAGCTTAAACCGCCGTACTCGCGAAGTGCGACGAGGGCAGCGATCAATCGACCTCACGGCTAAAGAGTTTGATCTATTGGAATACTTGCTTAACCATCCCCGACAGGTTTACACCCGCGACCAAATTCTTGAAAAAGTTTGGGGCTACGACTTTATGGGCGATTCCAACATTATTGAAGTGTATGTCCGCTATTTGCGCCTGAAACTAGAAGAGAAAGGTGAAAAGCGCTTGATTCATACCGTGCGGGGAGTCGGGTACGCCTTACGGGAGCAATAGCATGACCACCACGCTTCAAGTGGGCGATCGCTTTCCTGATGTGACTCTACCAAACCATCAGCAGGAACCCATCCAACTTTCGCAGATCACTCAGCCTGGGCTAGTTGACCAACGGCTCGGTTTTTTAGATGGGTATCCCTTAATTGTGGTGTTTTATCGAGGGTTCTTCTGTCCCCGCGATCGCCAGCAGTTTCGCCAACTGGTGCAGTTTCAAGATGAATTAATGGTTAACTATGGCAAGCTGGTTGCGATCGGCGCTGATCCACCGCCGGTACAAGCGGCTTTCCGGGCGGGTTTGGGAGCCCAATGGCAATTCCTGGCTGATGAACAACGAGCCGTTATTAAACAAATCAACATTCTGGACGAAACGGAAGGTGAATACGCCTATCGCGCCCAACCTTACACCTTTGTCCTTCGTGCTGACCTCACCATTTATAAGATCTACAATGGTTGGTTTTTTGTTGGGCGACCGACGGTTGAAGAATTACGTCACGATCTGCGGGCGTTGATGGAATTACGAGCCGATTACCGCTACGAGGCGTACAACACCCCTCAAGTAAAGCAAATCCGCATTCCACAGCAAGCATGGGCAGACGGCGCACCGCCGTTGGGTAAGAATGGATTGCCTGTCGCTCAAGGAACCGTGCGCTGGTTTGATCTGGCCTCTGGTAACGGCGCGATCGCCCGAGATGGAGAGGGTGATGAGATCTTTTTCAACTTCACGGCGATTCCTGGAGAGGGCTATCGCACCGTCAAACCAGGCAGTCGTGTCAAGTTTGAGTTGGTCGAAAACAGCACAGGGCTGACGGCGCGTAACGTTCAGCTAGAGTGAGTTTAGAGAGAACAGTAATTCAGCGAACGATCGCCCCATCTCGCCGTTACCCTTTGCCATTACCCTTTGCCATAAGTCTGAGAAAAACTTTTCCAGGGAGCTTTGCCGTCGGTCAGGATGTGTTGCACGGCCTGAGGTGCGCGGCTGACCTGCTGCACGATGCGATCGGGACTCACACCAAAAAAGACAATCAAAAGCAGTGCCGCAATGATGCCGATCGCCGTGATGGAAAGCAACGCTCGCAAGGTGGCTTGTACCAGCGTTAGCAACCACCCAAACAGCGGGATTGCAATCAGAATTGCCACCAGAAGGACAGCCAGATTGAGCGGTTCACGCAACAATTCATCCATGATCTATAACCTCTAAAAGCAGACCACTATGCCGTTTTCAGCATCTCGCCAATCATCTTTTGCACAATCTGTAAGCCCGTCACGGTTTGGGCGAGAAAGCAGCCAAGCACCAACGTTGTGAACGTAATATGCAGCAGTCTTGCCCACTCCTTACCCTGTAACATCAGCGGCACAAAGACGGCTGCCAAGGCCGCGAAACAGATTGTACTCAAACCAATAATTAGATGTGGACTGACAAACAGCTTGTGATAAAGCACATAGGTTGCTGACATGCCGCCAACCGTCCCAATTACCCAAACGGCCAGGAGCACCACTCCCCATTGAAAGTGCCGTTGATTGTATTTTGCTTTAATCATCTGCTTACGCGTCTCTGCGTCAGCACTACGGGTACGGCGTACCAAAACGCCCAGGTAAAGGGCATAAAGCGTTGCAACCAAAGCACCCAGCATTAACGCTGGATGGGAAAACGAAATGATCGCCTTCAAAAAGGGTGAAAACTCAGTGTTCATCGGTTGAGGTGCAATCAAATGAGCAAGGAAAACGGGCACAAAAAAACAATCCATACACACATCCATTAGAAAGATTCGTTCGGCATCACTTGTCGGTTAACAGCTTACCGACAAAACCTCAAAGGAATGTGTGGTTCAGCAAACCCTCAAAATTAAATTCGCGCAACCTTGAAGGGGTGCAACGATCGACCCATGATGCAGATTGACTATTCCGTCACAGCGTCTTTAATCGCTTCGATCGCGTTAGAGACCTTTTCACCGATTGAAGCGGGTGCAGCTTTGGTTGGAGCGGGTGCAGCTTTGGCCGCAGCTTTGTCCTGTGCCAGCTTCATTTTGGCGTTAATTTTCTGGCTAATCGCTTCTGGCGTCGGCATCATGGCTCCTTTATCCTTTGCCATCTGCATCTTGGCGTTAATCTTGTCGCTGATGGCTTCTGGCGTTGGCATAAAGTCCTTCTTCGAGAAGAGTCCTTTCTTCTGTTCGGGCGTCAGTGACGCGAAGATATCTTTCTTAGGCAAGGTCTTGAACACAGTGGCAAGCTTCGTTTTTTGATCGGCGGAAAGCGTAATTTTTTTGAATGCTTTACGAAGGCTGGCTTTTGCGTCCACGATTTCAGTTTCAAGCCGATCGCGCTGTTCTGGACTCAAAATATTTTCAAACTCAGGTAAGAGTTTGTTCTTCACTTGTTCTAAAACATCCTCTGGTGGAGCAGTCGTCTCAGCGCTCAGGAGAGTTGGCAAGAATTTTGCTGCAAAAGGTTGTGCTTGAGCACCACCAACTGCGCCAACAAAACTCAGCGCCACTACGGCACAGGCAACAAGCATTACAAAAAAGCGTTTCATAGACGTTTTCCTTACGGATTAAAACAACAGTGTTGGGTCGTAATCAGTGGTCGAGACTGGGAGAGGGTGTATGTTCGACGTATGCCGCGATCGCCAGGCTAGAAATCACCAGCAGCGGAAAGACCAGACTCCACCAGGTTTCAGATAAAAGGATAAAAAAGGCAGCAGCAAAGCCACCGAGTGCGAAGCCAGCAATCACGGGTATGAAGCGGCTCATTCGTTCTAGTGCTTCTTCCGCTTCTTTTTTGGTCGTCTCGCTGGGCGATCGCGAGAGCTTACCGATCGCAAACTGTACCAGATCGATCGTCAATTGCGTCGTATTGCCCGTCATCACCGTTGTGGGAATGTAGCTCTTGAAAACGCCTTTTGCTTCTTTCATGAGTGCATTTTGAATCGCCATCGCTACCACACCCGCCATACCGATCGGCAGAATATATTCCTCCTGTACATCGAGCAGCAAGGCCGGGGAGAGTTGCGTCCCAATGATCAAAAAGATGCCCAACGCGATCGCTTCAGCCGTAAGCAACACGGCAAACACTGACCATTGCTTATGACGCGCATACCGTGCTAGCAAGGAGGTCAACGCGACCGTCAGCATAAAGGTTGGCAGCATCAAGAGCCGCGTAATCGTGGTGCCCTCATCAGACGCAACAAACGATGACCCGGCTAAAGCGATATTGCCTGTGACATGGGCCGTAAAGATGCCAAACAAAATAATAAAGGCAGACGTATCAACAAACCCAGCAACCCAACTCAGCAAGAAGCCTGCGGGGCCATCACTGATGAGATAGGCAGATAGGCTAAATGGTGATTCATGCCGTGGAACTACAGTCATCGCTCCCTCTCGAAATTCAGGCTTGATTCCAGTACAACTATCGTTAAGACAGATGCTTAAGTGCCATCTGGTCAATCAAAACAATGGGGATGCCTCACTCAAGTGAATCATTCCACAGATGAATCATCACAAGAGTGAGGCGATCGAATGAACTAAGCTGCTTGACGTAAAACAACGATCGTCAGCATAACGAACTTAAGAGTCGGCTTCTGTGTCAGCTTTAGCGGTTTCGGCTTCCTTCAGCTTTTTGGCTTCAAGCTTAGCCGCTTCTTTTGCCTTCTTAGCTTCCGCTTTAGCCGCTTCCTTCGCCTTCTTCGCTTCTGCCTTAGCCGCTTCTTTCTTTGCTTTTTCAGCTTCCTTTAGCTTTTTGGCTTCAAGCTTAGCCGCTTCTTTTGCCTTCTTGGCTTCCGCCTTCTCAGCCTCTTTCAGCTTTTTGGCTTCCGCTTTCAATGCTTCTTCTGCTGCTTCTTTTGCCGCTTCAGGGTCATCGGCAGCAGCAGCAGCATCGACTTCAGGATCAGCCACCACAGGCGCATCGGCTAACAGCACCGTTGCCTCACGAACATTCTGGGTCAATGAATTGAAGTTGAGCGACGCTAATGGGCTTGCCTGCGCCTGGTTGGGATAGCTGACAACAGCACTTAGCAGCAGCAACGAAAGCACAAAGGCGCTAAATCTACGGGTAACAAACTTGAGCATAGCTCTCTCCAATAGTGAAAACGAACAAGTAGTGAAAACGAACAAATAACTGAGATACTCGTAGCCCTAGCAGTTTACAGGCCACAAGCGGTAATTTTGTTGTCAAATCGAACCTATTCGGCTCTCATCGGTACCGTTTCTTCTGCTTCGATCGGCTCGATCGCCGCTGGTGCGTCCTCTGCTGGCTTTGGCATAACCAGATTCAACACGAGGGCACAAATCGACCCCGTTGCAATCCCCGACTCCAGCACGCTTCTCACCCCAGCGGGAAAGTGCTCCAGAGCTTCGGGAAGAAAGGTCACGCCTAGACCGGCGGCAAGTGAAACAGCAAGAATAACAAACGCACGGTTGTCCATCTTGACTGAGCGAAGGATATTGAAGCCAGCAACGGCAACGGTACCAAACATCAGCATCACCGCGCCTCCAAACACTGGGGTGGGAATGGCTAGAAGCACACCACCGACGATCGGGAACAGGCCAAGGAACGCTAGAATCGCAGCAACGAAATAGCCAACGTAACGACTACCCACCCCGGTAAGCTGAATGATGCCGTTGTTTTGAGCAGGCGTCACAATGGGAAACGTGCCGCAAATCGACGCAATCAACGAATTAACCCCATCGCCTAAAATGCCGCCCTTGAGACGGCGAAAGTAAGTTGAGCCTTCGATTGGTTCGCCCGACACCATTGAAGTGGCTGTAATGTCTCCCAAAACTTCCAACGTCAAAGCAATGTAGATAATGGCGAAAGAGACAAACGTGACAAAGTCAAACGCCAGACCAAACCGGAAGGGAATAGGAATATTCACAATGGGCAGCGAACCAAGCTTGCTGAAATCGGCAATGCCCAGAAACGTCGAAATTACGAAACCAGCAAACAAGCCAATGATGATCGAACCCATCCGCAGGTACTTGTTGGCACTGGCGCTGCAAATGCCGACGATCGCAAATACCGTTAACGCCAGCGCCCAGTTTTGCAAACTGCCAAAGGCGAGTGGGCTGTCTGGTGCTTTGGCAGCGATTGCCTTAGCCTTGCCACCTCCCGCCATGTAAAACATCCCTACCTTGATCAGGCAAAGCCCAATCAGCGTTACGGCTGTTCCTGTCACCAGTGGCGTGAAGATCTTTCGTGTGAGGTGCAGAAAACGGCTGAGAATGATGGGGATAAAGGAGCCAAAAAAGCATAATCCCAGCACCAGTGCCAGCGTTTGTTCAGGCGTCTTGCCATTCTGCAACGACACAGCCACTACCGCCAGGATGGGCGTCACAAACGCAAAACTGGTGCCCTGTACGCTCAGCAGACCAGAGCCGATCGGCCCCACTTGCCGTACCTGAATAAACGTTCCGAGCCCAGAAACAAATAAAGACATGCCGAGAATGTAGCTCGCCTTAGCTGGATCTAACCCCAGTGCCCCAGTAATCAATAACCCTGGTGTAACGATGGGGATAAAAATCGCGCAAACGTGCTGTAGACCAACAAAGAGTGCATCTTTGAACGGTGGCCTATCGTGTAAACCATAAAGTAGTTTAGGCGAATCAGCGGACAGATGACCGCTCTCAGTGTGAACTTCTCCGTGTGTCATGCTTTAGCCTCAGCGTTGATTAGGGTAGCGATGGTAGGCATGTGCCTACAGAGTGGTTAGACAGCTTGGTTTGCAACGTTCGATAAATGCGTGAATGAGCTGATGACAAAGCACGATCGCCAGACACACCTCAAACCAGACAGCGCAAGAAGCACTAAAACGCTGTACGGTTCAAATGAGTGGCATAGTGACACAAATGTTTGTATACCGTATACGATAGTCACACCAGTCGTAGATTAGTGTGTATAACGCTACAAACTGTTGACCTGGAATGCAGATTGCTATCTTGCACCTGTCGATAGCATTTCAGGAGTAGTGTTTTTAACACTTCTGCCAAATTGAATGTGTCTATTTAATGGTTCAACCCGCCTTCCAAGTCGGCCAAGAGCTGCATTAAAGCGATGAGTTAGAAACTGAACTGGGCGCGAAGATTGCCAACAAAGACAGTGGGGTTGCTATCGAAGTTATTAGGGTTCCAGATCGCATAAAAAGCAGGAACGATCGCATCGCCATAACAGTGCCTCTTGTAGGGCAGCAGGGCAAACAAGCCTTTATGAGGAAGTCGAACGATTGCAGGGTGAGTCAGTTTGAAAGCACCGTTCCCACTGGGCAGGCCGTTCACGAACTCATTCATACAGGGTGGATCGCTGTCAGTCCTCAGCGCAGGTTATCCTGAGAACTGCATACTTGTGGTTGTCTATGCTTTTGTTTTGTCGCTTGCTCTCCTCCTGGTTTGATGCTGTCATCAAGTCACCTTTTACTCATCCCGTTAAACCAGTTGCCTTGTGCCTGGCACTAATTTTGAGCTGGAGCAATGTTCCTTTGGCCGCGTGGGCGGGTACAAAAGCGGAACCCCTAGCGAAGCCAGCATCGGCACAGACAATTCAGCCATATCTCGATCGAGTGATTCAACAGATCACAGAATTCCGGTTAGATAATGGCCTGAAATTTATTGTGCTGGAGCGGCATCAAGCGCCCGTCATTTCGTTTCTCACCTATGCCAATGTGGGTGGAGCCGATGAGCCAAATGGCAAAACAGGCGTCGCGCATTTTTTAGAACATCTGGCGTTTAAGGGCACGACACGTATTGGCACTACCGATTACAAAGCTGAAGCACCGCTATTAGATAAGCTCGATCGACTGGCAGAGCAAATACAGTCTGCAAAGGCAGAAGGAGAAAAGGCGCAAAGCGATAAGTTGCAAGCAGAATTTGCTCAAGTGGAAGCCGCTGCCGCCAAACTGGTCAAGCAAAACGAGATGGGCCGCATTGTAGAACAAGCCGGGGGTGTAGGGTTAAATGCCAATACCTCAACCGACGCCACGCGCTACTTCTACAGCTTTCCATCGAACAAGCTTGAACTCTGGATGTCGTTGGAATCGGAGCGGTTTCTAGATCCTGTTTTTCGGGAGTTCTACAAAGAAAAAGACGTGATTTTGGAAGAGCGGCGACTGCGAACGGATAATTCACCGATCGGTCAAATGGTAGAAGCCTTTTCAGATGTAGCGTTTAAGGTGCATCCCTACGGTCGTCCGGTGATTGGCTACAACAAAGATATTCAAGGGCTGACCCGCAAAGATGTACAAACGTTTTTTGACACTCACTATGCGCCGAATAATTTGACGATCGCCATTGTGGGTGATGTGAATCCCAAAGAGGTTAAACGACTGGCACAGCTTTATTTTGGTCGCTTCAAAGCCAAGCCTGCACCGCCAGAAGTGGTCGCCGCTGAACCAGCACAGACGGAACCGCGAGAGGTGACGCTACGGCTCGAAACTCAACCCTGGTATCTGGAAGGGTATCACCGTCCGGCGCTCAAGCATCCCGACGATGCCATCTACGACATGATCGCCAGCATTCTCAGCGATGGACGCACATCACGCCTGTACAAGTCACTGGTCGAGAAACAGCAGGTTGCCCTGAATGCGACTGGCTTTAGCGGCTTTCCAGGCAACAAGTTCCCCAATTTGATGCTGTTCTACGCACTCACGGCTCCGGGTCACACCGTTGATGAAGTGGCAGACGCGCTGCGTGTGGAAATCGATCGCATGAAAACCGAACCTGTTTCAGCCCAAGAGCTCGATCGCGTTAAAACTCAAGCACGGGCAGGTTTGTTGCGATCGCTCGACTCCAACATGGGTATGGCACAAGCACTGTTGGAATATGAGGTGAAAACAGGCACCTGGCGCAATTTGTTCAAGCAACTGGATGCCATCGCTGCTATTACTGCGCAGGATATTCAGCGGGTTGCCAACGCCACGTTTGTACCGCAAAACCGCACAATTGGCAAACTCTTGCCAAAAGCATAAGGTCCATTTGCCCAAACATGCAGGGCATCCCGCAATCACACCGCACCTGAGGGAGCAATATTCATGCCAACCGAGACAAAACAGCAGAAAATCACAAAGACGCTTGTGCTGGCTTTTTCTTTTGTCATTGTGCCGCTGCTGCTGTTATTTTTGGCATTTTACCCAGCCGTTGCCGCCACGCCTAAACACTACACTGAACTGACATTTTCGCCACCACCTGCCATCAAGCTACCGGACTACACGCGGTTCACATTGGCAAACGGCATGGTTGTCTATTTGGTAGAAGATCATGAACTGCCCTTAGTCAGCGGCAGTGCTTTCATTCGCACGGGCGATCGCCTGGAACCAGCCACAAAAACCGGGTTAGCAGAATTGGTCGGCACGGTGATGCGATCGGGGGGTACCCAGGCTCGTTCTGCTGACGCCATCAACGAGTTTTTAGAACAACGGGCAGCATCCGTCGAAACCTCGATCGATGAAGATTCCGGCAATGCTGGCTTTGAGACGCTGACAGAAGATCTGCCAGAAGTCTTTGATTTATTTGCCGAAACCATACGGCAGCCCGCCTTTCCCATCGATAAGCTCAACCTGGCAAAGACTCAGGAGCGGGGAGGCATTGCTCGTCGTAACGATGAACCCGATGCGATCGCCGATCGAGAGTTTCGCAAATTAGTCTATGGCAACAGCAGCCCTTACGCTCGCTATACCGAATACGCCACGCTGGAAACCATCAATCGGGATGATTTAGTGCAATTTCACCAACAATACTTTTCGCCCAATAACGTTTTGTTGGGTATTGTGGGTGATTTTGACAGTAAGGCTATGCGCCAACTTGTAGAAGCAAAATTTAGCGATTGGCAGCCAGCAATGAAAAAAACCATTGCCTTACCAGCCGTTGCACAAGCGAAACAAGGCGGTGTCTTTTTTGTCAATCAGCCCCAGCTAACGCAAAGCAATGTGCAAATTGGTCATCTGGGCGGAAAAGTAAGTAGTCCCGACTATCCCGCGCTGTCGGTGATGAATGAAGTGTTGAATGGGTTTGGTGGACGGTTGTTTAACGAGGTGCGATCGCGTCAAGGACTGGCCTACTCGGTCTACGCTTATTGGGGGCCACAGTACGATTATCCAGGGTTATTTGTCGCTGGCGGGCAAACACGATCGGACGCAACAGTGCCGTTCATCAAAAGTGTGCGAGCCGAAATTGAGCGCATTCGAACCGCGTTGATCACGCCCACCGAGCTTGCCTTTGCCAAAGATTCCGTGCTGAACTCCTTTATCTTCAACTTCCAGCAGCCTGAGCAGACGCTTTCTCGACTCCTACGCTACGAGTATTTTGGTTATCCCAACGACTTTATCTTCCGTTACCAAAAGGGCGTAGCCGCAACGACGATCGCCGACGTGCAGCGCGTTGCCAAAACCTACTTGCAGCCAGAAAAACTCGTCACCCTGGTGGTAGGTAATCAAGACACCATCAAACCACCGCTACAGTCGTTAGGGCAACCTGTGACAACCGTGGATATCACCATTCCGGGGGCAGAGAAACCAGGCTCTAAGGGGTAAGGGGAAAAGGGCAGAAGGCAGGAGGCAGAAGGCAGGAGGCAGAAGGCAGAAGGCAGGAGGTAGACGCTCAAGCTCCACACCCTACACCCCAACCCCCAACCCCAATCCCCAACGACACACAGTCACGGTCAAAGCTCTGACCAGTGAGGTTTTACCGTTAACTTGTGTCCTTCAAGATCGGCTAATCACCAAAACATGACATGATTTTTACAGCCCTTACGCGATCGCGCCTCCCAACACTCTATGTTCCATCAAGGTTTAGCCGTATTCATTAGCAGTTGTATGGTGGGCTATGCCGCTGCGGCCTGGGCAGCCGACCCTGATTTAGTTGTGTTACCCCCCGCGACGGCACCGTACAAAATTCAGGGCAAAACGGCGGCTGAGTTGCGATCGCAGATGAACCAACTGGGACCCATGAACCAGGATGAAGGCAAGCGCTTTGATGCGTCCACGCTGTGGGATCTGGATGCTCAATTCACCGCAGGCGGGAAGAAAGGCGTGAGTTGCAAAGTGAAAACCGTCACCGTCACCGTTAAAACCACCTTCAATTTGCCCGAATGGACACCTCCCGATGGCACCCCTCAGGCACTCATCGATCGCTGGAAAAAGCACCTGGCTGCCCTACAAACCCATGAAGAAGGGCACAAGCAACTAGGCATTGATGCCGGAAATGATTTGCTGGCTCAATTAAAAGCCATGCCAGCCGCTCCCTCCTGCGACGCCATCAACAAGGTTGCTGCCCAAAAGCGAGATGCCGTTAAAGCGTCATTTAAGCAGAAGCACAAAGCCTACGACGCTAGCACAAAGCATGGTGCAACCCAGGGTGCAGTATTTCCTTAGGTCATAGATTGAATGTCTGTTAGCGACAATACCGCCCAGCATTCTTCTTTCGACTTATGGCAGGCATCGGAACGCTGCTCTAGATTATGAGTGAAGACTGTTGTCGTGCTAAGTGCGAAGGAGTCCATGATGACCGACCGTACACCTTCCCGAAAGGGGCAATGTCGATGCGGACAGGTGCAATTTGAGGTGACGGCTGAACCTCTACTGACGATGGCGTGTCACTGTACAGGTTGCCAGCGAATGACGGCAAGTGCCTTTAGCTTGAGCACCCTGTATCCCAGCAATGGGTTCAAGGTCACGTCAGGTGAACCTGTCATTGGCGGGCTTCAAGGCGGAACGCGTCATTACTTCTGCGCCTATTGCAAGAGTTGGCTGTTCACACGCCCCGAAGGGATGGATGGTTTTGTGAATGTCCGAGCAACGATGATGGATGATGCTCAATCTTTTCGTCCCTTTATCGAAACCTACACGGACGAGAAGCTGACGTGGGCAACGACACCTGCCATCCATCGTTTTAAAAAGTTTCCTTTACCGGAGGATTATCCGGCGTTGCTGGCCGAGTTCGCCAAACAACAGCAATCGATTGATTCACCCTCCGATCGACCTTCTTCGATCGACTCTAAAGAGGAGGATCAACTGTGGTGAAAGGAGACGTGAGAGGCGTAGCATGGCCGTGCCCCTAGACCTGATTCAGCGGATCTGGCGACTGTGGCCCTGAAAAGCCTTTTTCTTCAATGTGCAAAGTTCCAGAACTCGAATCATCCTCGTCTGGATCCTCTGGTCGTGGAGACATGGATAAGGGCTGCACACTGCTATCTTGTGGATCGCCGACTAAGTTAGCGAGGGGAACTTTAGCGGGTGTAGCCGCAAGATTCAAACCTGCCAAATTTGTTGCAGCCACCAGACGCTGAGACGCTGCTCCTACGGGGGCTTCTGCCATCACTCTGATCTGAAGTTCACCCGGATCGGCATAGGTGCCCTGCGTTACCAGACGAGCGTAAACTCGTGGGCTGACTTGACTCCACGGCGTATTGGCTCCGTCGATCGGCGTGTTTGCCTGTCCAGGTAGCACAAAGGCATTCGACAAAGCATCAAAGTTATTGCCGTAGCGGAGCAGAGTCTCGCGGGTTTGGCGGAGGGTGACGATCGCAGTCCCAACCGTTCCCAACCGTCCCAGTGCCGAATCCATCGATGGTAAGCCGGGAACCGTGCCAGAAAGCTGGCTCCACGTAGACTCAATCTGCTCATAGAAACTGTGCGACAATCGACCTTCGTAGTCCGGCAGCAATTGATCGACGATCGCCCGTTGCTCGGTTGCCAATTCCTCGTACTTCATTCCCGCCTGCAAGTTCCACGACAAGACCTGTAGCTGCTTGTGAGGAATGGTGGAGCCAGCCGATCGCGCATTCAACGCCACAATGATATCCGCCCATTTTCCTTTCAGCGGTGCCAACAGGTAGCGGTGCCCCGCAGGACTGTGCGCCGACACCTTCATACAAAACACATCGACTGGAATTCGGTAATCCCCAGGTTGTAGCGCCACAGCCCCATCAGTCGCAGTACGAAGTTGAGCCATGAGCGTTGTTGGCATGGCGTTCGGCTTAAATGCCTTGCCCGGTAGTTGATTCACTGTCGGAAACGTAGCCTGGCTACTCGACTCGATCGGAGCCTCATTCTGCAACGTACTGCCCAACGCTTTTATCGCCTGGTCTGCGATCGCGCCCTTCAGCAAATCCTCCACCGAGCCACCCGGAATCGGCAGACTGGGAATGGGAAGACCAAACAACCCCGCGATCGTCTTTGCCCCTAGCGGCGGTGCTATAAACCCCACGATCGCAGTGACTATTATCCCCATCAGCAAGCTTTTAGAGGCACGCTGGCGTTGGCGATCGCGTCTCCACGTACTGACATGACGTGCAGCAATCTCTTTGGGGCGTAAGCGCTTGAACATGATCTGTCCTCATCCACCAGGCTTCACCCATCCTACGCTTGATTGGGACCAGATTCAGGGAAAGCGGAGGAGGCAGGGGGATGAGGGATGAAGGCTAAAGGCTAAAGGCTAAAAAACTGACCGCCAAACAGAATGCAGCCTACTCGCTACTCCCCATTCTTTCAAACTAACAACGACCTTCTGCCCTCTGCCCTCTGCCTCCTGCCTTCTATCCTCTGCCTCCTCAATCGCTAATATCTATAAGCATTTACGCTTTCTAAGTTTTCGCGATGCTATAAACGATCGCAACTTTTTACTTGCAAAGCCTTAACTTTCATTAATGAGTGTGCCATGATGACGGCGAGGACTAAGCACGCATCATGTGCTGTTTATACGCTCGCAAGAATTAAATGGTTGAGTCTTAACCCTCAGAGAACGGTATGTTTAGAAAAAATACTCCACCGCCGTCAAAAACTTTACCGACTTACATCGCTCCCAACAGCGAGTTTCAAGGGACGCTTCATGTTGAGGGCGATCTGTTGGTTGATGGCATCATTCACGGCACGGTTGAAGTGCGGGGTGACATGCAGATTTCTGAGAGTGGGTTGATTGAAGGGCCAGAAGTGCGGGCAAAAAACCTGACAGTGCACGGTGTCCTCAAAGCACGAGTGTTGGTTGAAGGTAAGCTAACTCTCAGCCGCACGGCACGGCTAGAAGGTGATGTGAATGCCAGCGCGCTCAGCGTGGAAGAAGGCGCATTCTACATTGGCTACATCGAAACGGGCGAAACAAAAGCCCTGCCTGGTCTTAGAACCAGACCGGAATTGGCAGGCAGCGGGGATGCCTATACGGGTGGTCTCGGTGGCTGATTGATTTGTAGCAATTGTTATTGCCATTGCAATGTCGTGTTGCGACTTCACTCAACACGCATCGAATCACTGCGTTATGTAGATCCCTGACTTCTTGGTTCATGTCATGATTAGCTTGACTGAACCGACGAGGAATCGGGGATCTGAGCTCTAATTGACGTATGACGCTGACACAGGTTTGGGGTGCGCTGTTAATCTTCGTGATCTGTCCGCTGCTGGGTGGGCTGCCGCTCATTGCCTGGATTACCTATGCCCTCGCACGACGCAATCTGGCAAAGGTCGGTACAGGTAATGTCAGCGTTTCCGCAGCCTTCTATCACGGTGGGCGGGTGGTAGGCATTCTCGCTGTCTTGTCAGAAGCCTTGAAGGGCATTGCAGCCGTGTTGCTGGCCCGATCGTTCTTCCCTACCGATCCAGCTTGGGAACTCATTGCGCTGATGGCGCTGGTGATGGGGCGCTACTGGTTTAGCAAAGGTGCAGGCACAACGAACGTCGTGTGGGGCTATGTGGTTCACGACCCGATCGGCGCAGGGTTTGTGTTCCTCATCAGCGCGATCAGCTTTACGATTTTGCGCGAACGTCGGCAGGGACGGCTTAGCGTGCTAGTCATCTTCCCTCTGATCACTGCATTGCGTCATCCCTTAGAGCAAGACCGAATAGTTGCGGCGATCGTCCTTGCCATCATACTCGGCTGGATTTACACCAAAATTCCCGATGATTTGAATATGGCTTCCACAGGCGCAAAGGCAGAGGCACAATCTACCTTCAAATTCTTTCGCGGCGATCGCGCCATTCGTTCTCTAAATGATCCACTGGATGCCCGAAAGGTAGGGCAAAAGGCTGCGACGCTCTCTCGCTTGAAGCGAGCGGGCTACCCAGTGCCGATGGGTTGGGTGCTGAGTCCGGGTGACGACCCAGAGCCGTTATTAGAACTGCTCACGCCATCGCCCAAAGCGCCGCTCATCGTGCGGTCTTCTGCGGTGGGTGAAGACTCGGAGACGGCATCGGCCGCAGGGCAATACGAATCCATTCCAGGTATCGTGCGATCGGAACAACTGATGCCTGCGATTTCCCGGTGTTTCGCGTCCTACAATCAGGCAAACGCGGTTGAGTACCGTCGCGATCGCAAGCTCCCAGACGCCACCATGTCGGTCTTGATCCAGCGACAGGTGCGGGGAGCCTTTTCAGGCGTTGCCTTTAGCCGTGATCCAATCGCAAGGCAGGGGGATGTGGTTGCGATCGAGGCTCTACCCGGAAATGCTTCTCAGGTTGTATCCGGTCAGGTCACGCCCGAACGGTATGAGGTGATTGTACCCGCGATCGACTTTATCCCCGCAACAGCTCAAACTCCATCTAGCTGGGTGTTGCCAGATGATCTAACCCTAACGGTTAAGGGCAATGGCTCGGTGCCAAACCGGGTGCTCCAGCAGGTCGCCTTTCTTGCCAGACAGTTAGAAGCCCAAAACCAGGGCACGCCTCAAGACATTGAGTGGAGCTACGATGGCAAGCAACTCTGGCTGTTGCAGGCGCGACCCATCACTACGCTGCTGCCCATCTGGACACGTAAAATTGCGGCTGAAGTCATTCCCGGTTTGATCCATCCCCTGACCTGGTCAATCAACCGTCCCTTGACCTGCGGCGTGTGGGGCGACCTCTTCACCCTCGTTCTGGGCAAACGCGCTCAAGGATTAAACTTTAACGAAACAGCCACCCTTCATTACTCCTACGCCTACTTCAACGCCTCGCTACTGGGTCAGTTGTTTCGTCGCATGGGTTTGCCGCCCGAAAGCCTGGAGTTTCTCACACGGGGCGCGAAATTTAGCAAACCACCCTTCCAATCCACGCTGCGAAATGTGCCGGGACTTTTGCGCTTGGCGAGTCGAGAATTACGCCTAGAAAACGATTTTCGCCAAACGTCTCGTCGTCAATTCGCCCCGGCTCTCACAGAATTCTCTCGACAACCCGCGACTGAGCTTGTTCCATCAGCGCTTCTAGCACGGATCGATCGCATCCTCAACCTCCTACAAACCGCTACGTATTACAGCATTCTCGCTCCTCTCAGCGCGGCACTACGCAAAGGCATCCTTAGAGTCAACGATGACCAGCTAGACAACGGCGATACACCGGAAATTGCAGCGCTGCGATCGCTTCAGGCGTTAGCGGGAGAGGCGCGAAACCTTTTGGAAAGGGAGGCGGGGGTGGCGGAGGAAGCAGGGGTGGCAGGGGTGGCAGGGGAAGCGGAGGGAGCAAGAAGCACACAAAATATTCCCACTCCCCACTCCCCACTCCCCACTCCCCTCACGTCACTGGCTCAAACCTTTGAGGGACAAACCATCCTCGCACAATTGGATGTGCTGATTGAGCAGTATGGCTACTTAAGCGAAGTGGGAACGGACATTGCAGTACCAACCTGGAAAGAAGATCCGCAGCCTGTGCGATCGTTGTTTGTCCAGTTTTGCCAACATCCACCCGCGTTCGCGCCTCAGCCCAAGCGTCCAACAGGCAAGATCAAACGAGTACAGCGTCGTCTAACGCTCAAAGGTCAGGTGACAGAGGTCTACAGTCGTTTGCTGGCAGAACTGCGCTGGAGTTTTGTTGCGTTGGAAACACACTGGTTGCAAGCAGGCTTGTTGGCAGAGCCAGGGGATATCTTTTTTCTGGAGTGGAGAGAGGTCAGGGAATTGGTGGGAAGGGATGGGAAAGTAGAGGGAGTAGGGGAAGCAGGGGAAGCAGGGGAGAGATCGGTTCAGGCGTTAGTGGAGCAGCGTCGATCGCGGTTAGAAGCCGATCGTCAGCTCAAGTCAGTACCCTTTTTGGTATACGGCAACGATCCTCCGGCTCCGACAATCAGTAATTATAAGGGACAGCCATCGCAGCAGCTACAGGGGATTGGGGCGAGTCCAGGGCAGGTTGAGGGGATAGTCAGAGTAGTGCGAAGCTTGACCGATTTGCCAGCGATTGATCGCAATACCATTCTCGTTGTGCCCTACACCGATTCGGGTTGGGCACCGCTGCTGGCAAGGGCAGGTGGACTCATTGCAGAAGTGGGTGGAAGGTTGTCACATGGGGCGATCGTCGCTCGCGAGTACCGCATCCCTGCCGTGATGGACATCCACAACGCTACTCAATTACTCCAGGACGGTCAGCGCATTCGTATTGACGGTCAGCAAGGGACAGTGGAGATTCTCTGAGCTATAAATAAGTAGCCATAAAGAGAAAATGGGAACAGCATGGTAAATGCTTCGTTGAATTGGTCTAGTTTACTCGGCGTTGCTCTAGTAGTTCTAGGTTTATTCCTGATGATAATGAGAGGACGACAATCTTCTCAAGCGAATTATTCCGGCCAGGATTTGCCTCTTGCTGTGATCTACTTAATCGCTGGTTTTATTCTTTTCTTTCGTGGCTGGCGGCTTGATCCAATACTTCAGTTCGCCCAACTGCTTTTAGTCGGCTCAATCATCTACCGAGTAATCAACGATTTTTCTTCCCGTACTTAGTTCTCTTGGTCAGCGCGATCGCTCGTCTCAACAGACAGAAAAGATCCAGATCAATTTAGTAGGCAATTTTTTGAACTTTATGCCACGGTGAGTTTACAGGTAGGACGCACGATCGTGCGCCCATACAAGAAATATTGATGTTATTAATTCTGGTTCGTTAGAACAGCTTCAACTGAGTAGGTGTGTCTATGCTATTCCAGGGAAGGGGTGGTACAGGAACATGGCGCTGTTCGAGCAGCGTTTGAAAGTAGCGTGCATTGGCGGGCGATCGCTCCTCTACTGGGCAATGCACAAAGAAGTAAATCCGTGTTCCCTGCTGGAGCCATTGATCCACCCGCGTTACCCATTCCTCTAAATAGGACTGATTGAGGGCGCGATCGGGGTGGCTAATAAAGCGAATCAGGCTGAAGGGAGCCGTGACGCTAGGTTGCAGGGGCAATTTGGGCTTTTTGCGCTCGGAGTGCAACTGTGGATTGTCTGTCTCGTCATAAATCGGTCGAGTATCTAGTAAAACGCGACCAACGCCCAGTCGTTCTAACAGGTCAGTCAGCTTTTCCGCATGGGGCGTTTTGAACCAGTCGAGATGGCGCACTTCCAGGGCAAAATCTGCTTCATCGCGAGGTAGAGCTGTCAGAAAAGCTTCTAAATCCGCAAAGCTTGACGGACTATAGCTGGGTGGTAGTTGAGCGAACAAGGGCCCAAGGCGATCGCCGAGCCCCTTCATTTTCATTAAAAAGTCCAGTGTGCCCGGCAGCGCAGGTTGCAACAAGCCGTTATGCGTCAGACTTTTGGGTAGCTTCAGGCAAAACTCAAACCCTTCAGGTGTTTCGGCAGCCCAACGTTTCACTATCTCAGCATTTGGAATGGAGTAAAATGTGGTGTTTCCCTCCACAGCTGTAAAACGACGACTGTAAAGAAATAAAAAATCGGTAGCGCGGCTATCTGAAGGAAATAGCTCTCCCAACCAACCTTTGTATGCCCAAATGGCACAACCAAGACGGAAATTCATGAAGTGAGCAGATGGAAATCAATCCGTTACGATAAAAAATCAGAAGGATGTGCTCCTAACTTTTTGCTTGAAGCTCAAAAAATAACGTTGTAATTATCTTCTGGCAAAAGCAGTAAGGCAGGCTGGTAATTCGGCATTTTGGCTGTTCTTACCTTGGAAAAAAGTGCAATAGAGTATTCAGTTAAGTGCAGCCGCTTCGCTACCGTTCAGCCAACATTGTTCTAGTTTTAAAACACCTTTATTCCCTCAGACTACATTGCAACCTCAAAAGCCCTCGTTGCCTCGTTGCCCTCACTCAAAAATACCACTACTCATCGTGCTGGTAGTGCCATTTGTACTGCAAACGATAGCTGCAGTCGGAGTTGTTGGCTACCTTTCCTATCGTAACGGCCAGCAAAAAATCCATCACCTGGCGAGCCAACAGGCCGTCAAGGTTGGTCATCGTATTGAGCAAGACTTGATGCAAGACCTGCGAACGTCTGCTGAACTGGCCCGTAACACAGCAACAGTCATAGAGCTGGGTTCGCTGAATCGTCACGATCGCGTCGCCTTAGAACGATTATTTGAGGCTCAGCTTGAGCGGTTTAGCCGCCTCAATGCCATGGCTATGCTTGATGAGCATCAATCGTTGCTGGCCGTTGAACAACAGGATGGTTCGACTACCTTTCTGCATGACAACGGCACCAATGACGGAGAAGCAAACCGTTCGTTGACAAAACATCTTGTAGAAGGAGCACAGCCGCCTGCTGCGTTTGAGAGGCAAGAAGCTCAAGATTTAGATTCCTGGTATTTGACCGTCAAGTCAACTCACAACTCGCTTTGGGATGTAGCTGAAGGGCTAACAGACGCTGGAAAGCCAATACTAACCGCCGTTAACGTTCAGCCATTGCGCGATCGCGTTGGCAGATTTCAGGGTATTTTAGCCGCGTCAACACCATTGACAGAGTTGTCTCATGCGCTTGAAAATTTAAAGATTGCAAAAACAGGTCAGGCTTTTATCGTTGATCAACAGGGCTTCATGATTGCCAGTTCCAATGGCAGTCACCCCTTCCGCCAATTGCCACTGAATAGCAGGCAATCCAGAGACGTTGTACACACGAACAGCACCCAATCTCCCGAGCTTGCTTATGAACGTTTGCGAGCGGTCAAAAGTTACGATCCATTGACAAGCCAAGCCGCTAGATCAATATTGGATCGATTTGACGCGTTCGACCAAGTGCAAGAGAATCAGCAGTTTAGCCTTGAGGTCGATCATCAGCGTTATGTTGTACAGCTTCAGCCTCTTAGCTGTGATCTAAAGTTAGGTTGGCTAGCTGTTGTCGCTGTACCAGAAGCCGACTTTATTGACGCCATTGATGGCAATTATCGGCTGACAATCCTGCTTTGTGCCGGAGCGCTCATCGCCGCGATCGCCATCAGTTGGTTGACGGCTTCCTTGATTGCTAAACCCATCCTACGCTTAAGCCGTGCCAGTCGTGAGGTGGCGCTAGGAGAATGGTATTACCCTCTTGATGGTGCAAGTCAGATTGCTGAATTAGAAGTGTTAACGCACTCCTTCAATCAAATGGCAGAGCATCTGCAAGAATCGTTTGATCAGGTAAAAACGGCTCTACAAGAGTCAGAGGCAAAATTCACGAAAGTCTTTCGTGCCAGTCCCGATGCGATTACCATCACAACATTGCCTGAACGCCGCTACCTTGACGTAAATAACCGTTTCGTAGAGTTTACTGGTTACACCCGTGACGAGGCGATCGGGCAAACGGCTGCAAGTTTGGGGTTAGTTATAAACCCAGAGCAAATCGCCCACTTTGAGCAAGCATTGCAAACTCAAAGCCGCGTTTGTGATGTTGAAATCGATTACCGCGACAGGCAAGGGCAAGCCAGAACCGTTCTGGTTTCGGCAGAGGTACTTGAGCTAGAAGGCCAGACCCGCTTGCTCTGTATTTATCGAGAAATCACACTTCGTAAACAGCTCGAACTTGCACTGCATCGCTCTGAGACAAAACTCAATGATATTTTGATCAGCGCGATCGCATCAGTCACCAGCATTCACGTATTCCCTGATGGACGGTGGCACTATGACTACTGGTCAAAGGGTTGTGAAACGGTTTTTGGTTACTCGCCCGAAGCCTTTTTAGCCGATCAAAACTTATGGATCTCCAGGGTTTTGCCAGAAGATTTGGAGCGAGTACTAATCTGTAACCCAAAGCGCTTGCAAACCCAGGAAACCTTTGTCACTCAATATCGCTTTTGGCACAAAGATGGATCGCTGCGGTGGCTATCTGGCTATGTAACTGCTCGTTGGGATGAAGCCTTAAATGGCTGGATTGCAACCGTGGTCGATGTGGATGTGAGTACGACTAAGCGGCTTGAAGCTGAACGGAGACGGGCAGAAGCAGCATTACGTCAAAGCGAAGCAACGTTACGCGAAGCGCAGCGGGTAGCACATATCGGCAGTTGGGAGTTTGATGTCATCGCGCAAACAACACGCTGGTCAGAAGAATTGTTCCAGATTCACGGGCTAGATCCAACGCAATCGATCCCCAGCCCTGTGGAAACGTTGCAGTTTATTCATTCTGACGATCGTGCCGCGTTGATCGAACTTGTGACCCAGTCCATTGCCGATGCTAAAGCGTACGAACGCGATCTCCGCATTGTTCGCCCAAACGGCTCCATTCGCTATGTTGAAGTAAGGGGCATGCCACTCTTTGACGAGCAAGGAACCTACATCCGCATGGTCGGTACAACCCTCGACATTACCAAGCGCAAGCAAGCAGAAGAAGCGCTTCGTCAGAGTGAGCAACGCTTTCGCAATGCGTTCGATACTACAGCCGTTAGTATGTGCCTGGTGTCTCCAGAAGGGCGATTCTTGCAAGTGAATGCCTCGATGTGCCAGTTGCTTGGCTACAACGAAGTGGAGTTACTTTCGCGAACGGTTGCCAACCTGACCCATCCTGATGACCTGGACGTAACGGCAGCATGCATTGAAAAGCTCTTAGCCGGAGAAATGTCCTACTATCATCTGGAGAAACGCTATCAGCATAAAGATGGTCATACAATTTGGTGTTTACTGAGTGTGTCGCTGGTGCGCGATCGTGAGAATCAACCGCTATATTTCGTTGCCCATATCCTGCCCAGAACTCACCACCTCCAGACCCGTATGCTGGCTGCACCCCAGGCATCGTCCTTCATTAAGCGAAGCCGTTGATTCATACCTCTACGCATGAATCAATAGAAGCTGTCTCCATTTGCTTTTACATCAATCCAGACGTTTAACCAATCCAGATCTTGTGTCAAGATTTGAGTTGAGGGTAAGTTAGATGCACCTTAACGATGGTGCTATGCTAACGACGACTGTTGGAGTATTTGGGAAAGCAATGTTCGTGACGATGGTAAGTAGCGTCAATCTCGTTCTCATGACAACGCTTGCTACGCCCTTATTAACAGCACAAAATACCCCAACGCTAACAGAACGGCCTGACCAGATTGATACCTGTCGTGGAACAACCACTCCACTCACTATTTACACAAGCTCCACGCTCAATGGTGCGATCGGGACGGTTCCAGCAAACTCCAGCATTACCCTAACTGGCATCTTTGGCGCTGGTGTTGTGCAAATTAAAGCACCTCAATTGGGATGGATTGCAACGAATACATTGGTGACAAATTGTGGCGGTGCTCCCGACGGAGGCTTGCCACCTGACATTGACACCAACCCACAGTACTGTCGGCGGTTGCGTAGTGCTGAAGTCGATGGTCCAGCTTATGCCGACCTTAACGCTGGCCTCGTGGCACGAAATACAGCCAATGGCGAATTTCAATTTGTCGGCAACTCTAACCAAACAGACGGTCCCACCAAAGGGGCCATTGTCAGGTTTAGTGGGAGAGCCACTGATCTTCAAGATGCCGGCGGCAGACGGTGGATTCGCATTAAATATATCGGCATCGCCGGTCTTCCCAGAGTGGGGTGGGTGCCTAATGGACCCACAGGTATTAATCGCAACATTGCTGCTTGCTCAAGTGGACAAAACTAGTACAGGAAGGCGGAAGTTAAGCTACCCTTAATTAGCCCTTTCGAGCGTCAAGCCCCTTGCCTAAATCAACGTGAGTTCAACGAATTAAAAGATGGCAGAAGGCAAAGCAGGTAAGCCCTTGGGCTGCAAATCGAGCGAGGGTAACTTGGGCTGGTAGGTGTAGGCAATCAACCCTGCGACCAAGTTGACCAGGAAGTTCCAACCACTGCGAGCGTGTGCTTTAGTCTAGATGCCTTGCACACCCAAAAAAACAGTGGCGCAAATCATTAGTAGTGGCAATGACTATCTGATTACCTTCAAGGGCAACCAACCCAAGTTATTTGAGCAGTTTCAGACTCAGTTTGAGCACGCTCCAACCAAAAATGTAGACAGTCAAACGCAGCAGACCCGTGATCGACAAACGCAACGCACGGTGAGTGTTTTAGACCATGTTGCTGGTCTTGATCCGCAACGGGTGGGTGTGCAACGGCTCGTTCGAGTGGTGCGGGTCGGCACCAGAGCCAACCGCCCCTTCAGCGAAACCATGTTCCACATCAGTTCGCTGACGCTAGAGGCGGCTGAGTTTGCGCAACGCATTCGCTAACACTGGCACATTGAAAATCGTCTGCATTGGGTCAAAGATGTGGTGCTTCAAGAGGATCTGCCGCCCTTGTGTGGTGGTAACGCTCCAGCAAATTTCGCCATTGTCCGCACTATGGCGCTTAACCTCTTTCGGCTCCATGGCTTTGACTCTATCACCCAAGGGTTACGTCGTCTCGCCCATGATCTCCCAACGCTCTTTTCCTTTTTTCCAATAGATCAGCCCTGCAGAAATGAAGGGGTTTGGGTAAAGAACACGCTAAATGCGCTTAAGGCTGCATCCTCCATCCCATAGCGGACATTTTTGCCAATGCGTTTGTCCGATAGCGAGGACAAACGCTGGCGAAAAAAACCGACTATGGTGTCAAACAACCCCCGTTCTTTCAACGGTTCTGGCTCTCTTGGCTCTCTCAGATGTCCTTACAATACCGGCATTTCCAGGGCTTGAACAGCCTTTTGCCATACTGAGAATTGCTGCGTGGCGTTCGGTGCTGTTGCTCTTGCCGATCGCCGACTCAAAGATGTTGCCAAAGATGGACGGTCTCACGGCTTTCCAGTCCTGAGATGCAGCAGCTTCCAAGAGTTCCAGTTCTTTCTGGGTCAATTCCAGCGGTTGCACTTCTCGAAACAAGCCACCGTTGAAATAATCCACCCCCTGATAGCGTCCTGCGGGTGTGATGCCCGGTCGATTCATCTCCTGAAACAGGTTGCCCAGAATATCGTAGGTGTTTGAGGGTTTGCCCTGGCGAGTCCGGTCTAAACACTCACGCACCAGGCTAATAAACAGATCCTTTGGCAGCAAGTCTCGGTCTTCCGCAAACATTGCCAGCACGCATTGCAGCACAAACCGCTAGGCTGTTTTCGGATCAACCGCCTCCCGCGATCGTTTCGTCAGCATCGTCAACAATTCGCCCATCCGTCCAGCGGCTTTCTCGGTCACCGACACCAGATTGTTGTTGAAGACGGGCGCACGCTCCAACTCTGGATTCATGAACGTGAATGCGCCCATCCGTTCGGGCAACCGTTCCAGGGGAATCTTCTCGATCGGTTCTTCCGACTGCTTGCGAAAGTCGTAAATCCAGAACTCATCGAAGTTGCACAGCATCACATAGCTGGGGCACTGCAACTGCATCCAGTACATCACTGCTTGGGCGTAATGCTTATTGAGGTCTTCGCCCCGCTTCTTCATCTCAATCAGCAAATGGGGTTTCCATGCCAGATCCGCAAAGCCCGTATTGCCCTTTTTGCTACCCTTTTTCACCCGTTGCTCCAGCGTTGCCCCCGCTTCGATCGGGCCTTCGTGCCCAAATGACTGAAAGAAGCGATCGAGAAAGTTTTGCGATTCCCCTTTCTCGTCACCTTTGAGATACTGCTGGCAATATTGGACAAATTTTTGCAGGCTTGCGGCAGAGGGGGGCATAGAGAGCGTGTAACGTGAGGGCAATGGGGCGGCGCGATCGATCAACGCCGATGTAGCGCTCAGTGTTCCCACCTTAACCTCCAACCTAAAGAGTCTGCACCCGGAATTTTAAGCGGCTAACACCCAGATCCTCGACTTCTGCATCAGGTTTAGTGCCTCCAGCAAGATTATCTGAAGACGTTGGGGATCTTATGCAACGCTTTACTCCACCGATCGAGCTTTTTGCTGATTGACTGACAAAAGTCCTGAAAGGCTGCTTGCTTCGTTGCTCACCCGCCCGTGATTAAAATCCGGGCTAATGAGGCGAAACCCGTTAAAACGGGTTGAAAACCTCTTGCAGTCCTCTACCCTTCGGGAAGGCAAAGCCTAGAGAGGACTTTGTTCTATGAGCCCGCACTTTAGTGCAGGGCGGATCAGGCAATCATTGAAAGATTGGTCAGTCAACCAGGCTTTCTGCTCCATCGTTGCACCTCAGAACGCGGAACACTGAGCTTTTTGCTCAAACGATCGTGCTTTTGACTCAATTGACCGAGTTCGGAACTCAAAACGCCGAGCTTTCTGCTCAGACGATCGCGCTTTTGACTCAATCGTTGCTGTTCAGAACTCAATTGTCCGAGCTTAGAACTCAAAGCACTGAGCTTTTTGCTCAATTGACCGAGTTCGGAACTCAAAACGCCGAGCTTTTGGCTCAGACGATCGTGCTTTTTGCTCAATTGACCGAGTTCCGAACTCCATGATGGCTGTTCTAATTCAATAACTCTCGGTTAAGCCCCCCGCCCCCAATTCTGGGGGAGAAAGATTTCTTGAAGTCCCCCAGAATTGAGGGCTTAAACCCCTTCGGGCATACAAGAAAAGGGGGCAAGATGATTGCTTGCTCCGTTAACCAAGAAGTATTGTGTTCTAAACCGAATCGCTACTGTCTTGCATAATGAAAGAGCCATGAGGCACGATTGTCGATCGCACCCCAGGGCTCTTTTCAGCAATAGCCTGTGGCTAATTCAGCCCGAAACTAGATCGAGATGAAGTTGTTCGCGGTGAGGGTATTTGCCTGGATGCCCGACAGCACGGCTAAGGTTTTGCCCTGACGTTGAATGAGGGTGTCATTGGCATTCAACTCGGTGCCTTGCACGATCGACAGCTTGTTGAAGCCCAGACCTGCTGGCAGTGCAATCAGGTCAGTACCTTCTTCAAAGTCGATGATCGTCTGTGTACCGTTTTTCGCCAGTGCAAAGATGTCGCGTCCTTCCCCACCCTTGAGGAAGTTGTTGCCCTTACCACCGCTCAGGAAGTCATTGCCTGTACCGCCGTCGATGTAGTCGTTTCCTTTCGTGCCGCGAAGGCGATCGTTGCCCTCGGTGCCTTCGTAGGATTTGATGTTTAACCCGGCTAAGCCTACGCGTGGATCGACATCAAGCGGTTCTCCCAGTTGCAGCAAGACAATCTCGTTGTTGTCGATCGCGGGTGGACGGCCGACGGAGAAGGGGTAGTTGTTGTCGTTGGCAACCAGAATGGTGTTGGCATCGATGACTAGGACATCCTCGATCGTCTGGAAGGGCATTTGATAGGTCGTGGTGCCGTCCTTGTTCAGATCGTTGGGGTCTTTGATGTCCAGCAGATTCGCGATTTCCGTTTTGGCAACGAAGCCATTCGCATCCTGCTGGGAAAAATCGACCTTGAAGATCTTCTTGAACTGCGCGGCTCCCGCCTGGTTTTCGTCCCGCTCAATCACCAGATACTCGTGATCGTTGACGACGGTAAAATCGCCGATCGCGTTTGCTGGGTTTTCGAGCTTGTAGTAACCGACCAGCCCTTCATATTGCTTCGTTGCCACATCAAACTCATAGATCCGCAGTGCGCCTGCTGGATCGCCCACAACGGTTCCTTCGAGTAATGGATATAGGGTGGACTTATCGGGGCTGATGGCCTGCCCTTCAAAGCCTTTGGAGCGACCCAGGTTTGCCACCACCAAATTGCCGTAGTAAGGCTGATTGGGGTCAGTGTTATACGGCAAGGCAGGGTTGTAGTTGTTGTTGGCACTGGGGGAATAGCCTGTACCCGCAAAGTAGTCATTAATTAGTACATTGCGTCCGGTGTCGGGGAAGTCGGTGAAGAACCCATCCACACCCAGATTGATGAACTGTCGGAACTCTTTTGTGGGGTCGTTCTGGTAGTCCGATGCCAGGAAGAAGGAGTCGTTTCGCAGGGTGTACAGGTGAACCAGCAGCCCAGCGCTGTGAGCATCCTGGATGAGCGTGGTGGGAGCGCCCAGGACACGATCGGCATCGCTAATCTGACCGTCTCCGTTCAGGTCGTCGGGCTTACCATCATTGTTGCGATCGACCGTGCTGGCAGGCACAATCATACGCTTGTCGGGGCCAATGCCATCCGCGTATTTCGCAACCTCTTTCAATCCATTGGCTGTGATCAAGTCAGCGTAGGTGCGTTTGTCGCCCTTTGCCACAAAGTCATAGGGACTACCCGATGCACTCAATAGTTGAACGATCGGCAAATCAATCCCGGCTTTGGGCAGAATATTGGCATTCAGATCTTGAAGGTTACTGACCTCAAAAGATTGAATGTAAACGCGGCTGGGGTCGGTGAAGTTGTTCTTTACCAGCGTATCCACCAATAATTGGCTGGTGTTGAAGCCTTTGTCTGCAAAGTAAGTCGGATGCTTGGTTTCGGGATAGATGCCGATCTTCCGACCCGTTTCCTTCTCGTATTGCTTCACCAGGTCAATGACTTCCTGGAAGGTGGGCACTTTCAAGCCATCGTTGTCATAGGTCGTGCCACGCAGGGCTGGTAAGCGCTCGATCGCAGTCAGGGTCTTGATTTCTGCCAACGTGAAATCTTCCGCAAACCAGCCTGTCACCGCAACGCCATCCAGCACTTTGGTGGTGAGGCGATCGGCAAACTCAGGGTGCTTGTAGATATCGGTGCTGGTGTTGGTGGTGTTCACGGTACCATCCGCGTTCAGCACTGCCAGCATGGGTTCGTGACGGGCAATCAGCACACCATCTTTGGTGACGACCAGATCCGGTTCAATAAAATCGGCTCCACCGGCAATCCCCACTTTGTAGGCTGCCAGCGTGTGTTCTGGACGTTCGCCTGCTGCGCCACGGTGCCCAATGACGATCGGCGCTTTTCCCGATAGCGTGTCAAACGTCGGTTGTTTAAGGACATCGGGATTTTGGGGCGATCGAACAAAGGGTGAAACAATCTGATCGCGCACCAGGTCGCCGGTACCAGGGAAATCATCGAAGAAGCCATCCACACCCAGGTTGATGAACTGACGCAGTTCTAACTCCGGATTGCCGTTGTAGTCCGATGCAAGGTAGCGCCCTTCATTGCGGAAGGTGTAGGGATGCACCAGCAACCCAACATTGTGAGCATCGCTGACCAGGGATGAAGGCGGTAAGGTCACTTTGTCGGCATCGTTAATCACGCCATCGCCGTTCAGGTCGTCCGCCTTCCCATCGCCATTCTTATCAACGATTTTGACGGACACAATCTGCCGCTTCCAGGGGCCAATGCCATCGGCGTAGGTTGCAATTTCTGCCAGCCCTGCTGGGGTGATCAGGTCGCCATAAGTGCGGGTATCGCCTGCCACAGCAAAGTCGTAGGGACGGGCATTTACATCCTCGTACAGAAGGGTGCCATCATCCGCCACATCATAGGCATCAATCAATTGCACCAGGGGAATATCAACCCCAGCGTTGGGCATGATGGTGTCATGCAGCGCTTTCAGGTTGCTGACTTCAAAGGATTGAATGAAAATGCGGCTGGGGTCAGTGAAATTGTTCTTGACCAGATTGTCAATGAGCAACTGGCTGGTGTTGAAGCCTTTGTCCTCAAAGTAGGTCGGGTGCTTGGTTTCAGGATAAATCCCAATCTTCTTACCCGTCTCCTGCTCGGTTTGCTTCACCAGCGCAATGATTTCATCCAACGTGGGAATTTCAAACACGCCGTTGAACGTCTGCTCGCGGAACGGTAACCGCTCGATCGCTCGCAACGTTTTGATTTCCGCCAGTGTAAAGTCTTCGGCAAACCAGCCTGTGACGGGCGCGCCATCCAGCATTTTAGTGGTTTTGCGATCGGCAAATTCAGGACGACTGGCGACATCAGTTGTGCCAGAAATCTCTGGTTCGTGACGGGCAATCAGCACCCCATCTTTGGTGACGACCAGATCCGGTTCAATGAAATCTGCGCCACGCTGGATCGCCAGCTTGTAGGATTCCAGCGTATGTTCGGGACGATCGCCGCTGGCACCTCTGTGACCAATGACGATCGGTGCCTGTCCATTTAATGTGGGCAAGGAAGTAATATTTGGGGTTGCAATGGGGGCTTCAAGCAGTTTGCCTGTTGCGTCAAAGTGCAGCAGGAAGGGACCAAATTCTTCGCCAACCCAGAGCGTGCCATCTTTGGCGATGGTAAAAGATTCAATATCAAAATCTGCGCCTGTCAGGAAGCGATCGCTCGTTTTCCCATTCGTGATATCAAACGAAATCTTTTTGTCAGGGTCACGCAGTTGAATAAAATTGCCAACCGTCACGCTACCGTCGCCAGCAGCATTGGCTCCCTGAAAATTAGGCTCAACTTGATAAATTCTCAGCAAGAAATCAGCGCTGTTGCCTTTAGCACCAAAGCCGTTATCTGGCATGAACCAGAAGCGATTGTTGCCAGCAAACTGTACGGCGCTAAAGCCCTGAACTGGCTGACCTGGAAACGGACCTGTACGACCATTTGCAGCGATACCGGCGTTTCCGGCTGCAGGACCGTCAGCAAAGGTGTCGGCTGGGAGCGAAGCAAAGCCCTTGAGAGTTACGTCTGCCATAAGTTTAGAGGTGAAATGGTAGATGAATGAAATCGTGGATGTGCTAGTCAATCGAACTGGAAGCGCCCTGATTGCCATCGCGTCTGCTAAACGGTTGAACGATGGGTGTTTTTTGCAGAAGCGTAGGAGTTTACCAACCTCCATACATCCCACAGAGACTTTAAGGAAAACCCACCGGGACTTTAAGGCGGGTCTAACATGCTGTTAAAAGCAGCCGTTCGACAGAAGTACAGAGATGTAGGAGTAGGGCGTTCTGTCTGAGGCGCTCAAACTGCTCCCCTAGCTGTCTGACGCTGTTAGGTTGCTCCCGTAGCCGTCGTTACACGATGGGAGTCATGCTGATTACGTTACAGTTGGAAAGCGCCTTCTTTCCGGTGCGTTCTTTTCCACTGGCTCTACCCTTATGACTGGCACGATCGCACCTCCAACCAAACCTAATCGCCGCGTACAGGAAACAGACTGGCGTTTATTCATGCGGTTGGCAGAATATGGGTTGCGAGACAAGCGCTTGTTAGCCTGGTCGTTTGCGCTACTGGTGCCCACGGCGATCGCGGGAGCCATGCAGCCAATTTTGATCGGTGAAGCAATTTCCCTGATCCGCCAGGAAAAGACAACCTGGACGTTTTTGCAGCACATGTCCCTGACAGATGGCATTAACTTGCTTGCGGGTTTGCTGCTGTTGACGCTAGTGCTGCGGACGTTTTTTGATGCGCGGCAGGGGTTTCTCGTACAAAAGATGGGTCAGCGCATCACGGCAGACATTCGCGCGGATCTGTTTCATCACGTCACGTCGCTAGCGATGCGCTTTTTCGATCGCACCCCGGTCGGTCGCTTAATCACTCGTCTCACCAGTGATGTGGAAGCGTTGGGCGATGTGTTTTCCACGGGCGCGATCGGGATTTTGGGTGACTTTTTCTCGATTATCGTGATTGCGATCGCCATGTTCTTGCTGCAATGGCAATTGGCGCTCTTGCTAACCGCGATGCTGATTCCCGCTACCGTGCTGATCATTTATTTTCAGCAGCAGTACCGCAAAGCCAACTACAAAGCGCGGGAAGAGTTGTCGTCTCTTAATGCCATGCTGCAAGAAAACATTGTGGGCATTGGGGTCGTGCAGCTTTTTCGCCGCGAAGCCTTTAATGCGGATCTGTTTCGCACCATCAATAAGCGCTACATCAAAGAAGTAGACAAAACCATCTTTCACGACTCTGCCATTTCTGCCACGCTGGAATGGATTTCGCTAGCGGCGATCGCGGCGGTGCTTTACCTGGGTGGCTTTTTCATTTTGGGTAAAACGCTCAACCTGGGGCAACTCTCCACGTTCATCCTGTTTTCCCAACGTCTTTTTGATCCGCTGCGCCAGTTTGCCGAAAAGTTCACCGCCATTCAAGCAGGTTTTACGGCTGTGGAACGGGTGAGTGACGTGTTCAATGAGCCGATCGACATTCGCGACCCCGAACATCCCAAAACGCTGGATAGCAGCCCTGAAGCCACCACGGGTGAAATCCGTTTTGAACACGTCTCCTTTGCCTACAAAGAAGGCGAATACGTCCTGCACGACCTGAACTTCACTATTCGTCCAGGCGAAAAAGTGGCGTTAGTCGGCCCCACGGGCGCAGGCAAAAGTTCCATCATCCGTCTGCTGAGTCGCTTGTATGAGGCAACAGAAGGCTGCATTTTGGTGGATGGGGTGAACATCCGCGATTTACCCCAAACGGAACTGCGCCGTCACATGGGCGTGATTCTGCAAGACGGGTTTGTGTTCGCAGGCGATGTGAAAAGCAACATCACGCTGGGCGAAACCTATCCCTTTGAAGCGATTCAATCAGCGGCGGAACGTACCAATGTGTCTGCCCTGATTGAACAACTACCCCAGGGCTATGACACACTCTTGCGCGAACGGGGCACGAACCTGTCAGGTGGACAAAAGCAACTGCTTGCCTTTGCTCGTGCGGCCATCCGCGAACCGCGCATCCTGGTGCTAGATGAAGCGACCGCCAGTTTGGATGTGGGCACCGAAGCGCTCATTCAAGAAGCGCTGGATCATTTGTTGGAGAACCGCACAGCGATTATCATTGCCCATCGCTTATCGACCATTCGCAACTGCGATCGCATCCTCGTGCTCAAGCGCGGTCAACTCGTGGAATCGGGTAGCCACGAAGAGCTCCTTAGCCTGGGTGGGCTCTATGCCAGCCTTTATAAGCTGCAATTGCTAGAAACGTAAGATGACAAGTGGTAGGTGGCCTTCACGGACTTTATCTCAATACCCGCCTTTACCATATTGCGCCTTCACCTAAAGTCTGAAGCGAAAGTCTTTCAATTGGCTTAAATTTGACGGTCACTTTTGCTTAAAAGTGCTAAATTCACAGGGAGATTTCACCCCACATTGGGAGGCTTCATGCTGAAGCAACGAAAAATCCAGATCGGTTTAGGAGTCGCAGCATTCATTGCACTTGCGGTTGGAGCCGCGATCCCAATCTTGAAACACCGTTATCAAGACGCATCGCCGATCGCGTTTGATCCAGCAACCGCTGTAAGCGATAGCCACAAACCGGTGAGTGCCTTCAAAGCGCTACCGCCAGCGCAACGGACAAAGGCATTAGAAACCGTTGCAGCCAAAGGAAAAGATTCGTTAGAACGGAATCGCGCTCGCTATCTGCTAGCCACTGACCTCATCGAAAAGGGAGAAGGCAAGAAAGCACTGGCCTCGCTACAAGGCTTGGAAGAGAGCTACTCTGTGCTAGCAGCCTACGTCTTGAAACAGCGTGCAAAAGCTTACGAGCAAATGGGCGATCGCTCAAACGCCGAGGTAACCTGGCAACAAATTCTTAAGGATTATCCCAAAGATCCGGTTGCAGCCGATGCCCTTGTAGCCTTAGGGCGAGACAATCCACGCTATGCGGATCAAGCGATCGCGCAGTTTCCTGCTCATCCCAGCACGATCGATCTGGTACAGCAACGCCTGAAGCAAAATCCCAAGCAGCCCCAACTGCTTCTCTTGATTGCCAAACATGCGCTCTATGCCCAAAACTACCTTGCCGTTCTAGACACCCTAACCAATGACTACGCAGCACAGCTAAAGCCTAATGATTGGGAAGCGATCGCCTTTGGCTATTGGGAGAAGCAGCTTTATGGTAAGGCCGGAGCCGCATATGCCCGTGCACCTTACACACCACGCAATGCCTACCGTATCGGGCGGGGATTACAGCTGGGTGAGAAGGGCGGTGCGATTCAGGCCTATCAGCGTGCTGTACAAGATTTTCCCAACGCCAGTGAAACCGCTCTAGCACTATTGCGCCTCGCCAAACTCACCGAACCGGGACAGGCGCTGGCTTATCTTGATCAAGTTGAGCAGCACTTTCCAGCCAAAGCCGGAGAAGCCTTGCTGGAAAAAGCCAAAATCCTGGAACAGCAAAACAGCCTCAAGTACGCGGCTGCCGTTCGTCAAACGTTACTCACTCGCTATAGCAAATCGGATGCAGCTGCAACTCTGCGGTGGTCGCTCGCTGAGGAGCGAGGAGCTGCCAATGATGCGCAGTCGGCTCGTGTGTGGGCAGAGTCTCTGATAGCGCACAACCCTAACAGCGAAGAAGCCTCCGAAGCCACGTTTTGGAGTGGCAAATGGGCTGAGCAGTTGGGTAAAGAGAAAGAAGCAAGGGAAGCCTATGAGAAAGTGCTGGAGCGCTACCCACAGTCCTACTATGCATGGCGATCGGCGTCCAGGCTCGGTTGGCAAGTTGGCGACTTTAACAGCGTGCGTCAGCTTAAGCCCGAAGTCACGCGCCCTGCAACTCGCTTTGATTTGCCCGTTGGCTCCAAGCCGCTCAAAGAACTGTTTCAGATTGGGCAAGACCGCGAAGCGTGGAAGCTCTGGCAAGTCGAATTTCAAGACCCAATGCAGCCGACAGTGGCCGAACAGTTTACGGATGGGGTGATGCGCCTTGGTGTGGGGGATTATCTCGACGGGATCTTTATGGTGTCGTTCTTAAGCGAACGAGACAAACCTGAAGAGCTGTCGCAGTATCGATCGCTCAAGCAGCAAGCCTCCTACTGGCAAGCGTTGTACCCGTTTCCCTTCTTAGAGTCAATCGAAACCTGGTCGCAAGAGCGGCAGTTAAACCCTCTGCTGGTCACGGCACTCATCCGCCAGGAGTCACGCTTTATGCCAGGGATTCGGTCTGGTGTAGGCGCAACAGGCTTGATGCAAGTGATGCCCGATACGGGAGCGTGGATCGCCAAGCAAATTAAGCTCAAGCAATACCAACTGAACGACCCTGACGACAACATCAAGCTTGGGACCTGGTATCTGGACTATACCCATCAGGAGTATGGGGGAAATTCCATGCTGGCGATCGCGAGCTACAATGCCGGACCCGGAGCCGTAGGGAGTTGGCTAGCGAAGGCAGGACAGCAGGACCCGGATGTGTTTGTTGAAAACATTCCTTACAGCGAAACCAAAGGCTACGTCAAGTCAGTGTTTGAGAACTACTGGAACTACCTGCGGCTTTACAATCCTGATATTGCCCAGAAAGTTGCCCAGGTGTCTAAAGAGCAACCTGCTGGCATTGCACCAGAATCGTAATAGCAAGCTATGGGTCTGGTTTGAGCCCCCAACTAGCAACCCTCAACTGTATGCGTCTTTTCAAGTCGGGATGGCGATCGTTCCGTGGGGTGTTTTTTAAACGCACACAAGATGCGATTCGCTTTCTCGCGCTGCTTCCCTCAGCTTTGTAGGTCATGATCAGAGCAAAGAGGCGTGTATAGCAGTACGCAGGTTAGTACAGGACACGCCGTTTCGTTCAACGCTTTGAGCCGCGAGGTTTTACCTTCTGCCCTCTGCCTTCTGTCTTTTGCTATTAAGTATTTCTGTAACAGAACTCAACAAAATGTGTGATGATTAAGTTAGCCCCAGGTTAAGTGAATGTCAATGAACCCCTTCTTTGCTTAAGCTATGCCACGATCAACGCCCCAAGCTGTACTGCTCGTAGATGGCTACAACGTCGTCGGACTGTGGGCTGGCTTGCGGCAGGTACGTGACCACGAAGGGTTAGAGCCTGCTCGTCGCCAATTGATTGAAGCACTTACAGGCTATAGCGCCTTTCAAGGGTTTGACACTCAAATTGTTTTTGATTCCCAATATCGGGAGACTGGCAGCAACCGCGAAGTTATTACGCCAAATTTGTCTGTTCGCTACACAGACTTTGGACAAACTGCCGATACTTACATTGAAAAGGCATGCGCTGATTTTCGCTATGACATGCGTAAGTTTCAGCAACGCCTGATTGTGGCAACATCCGATCGCGCACAGCAGTTGACCGTTGTGGGCTATGGAGCCGAGTGGTTGTCTGCCGAGCGGCTTGAAGCAGAGGTTGAAGCGATCGCCCGTCGAGTACAGCGTCGGCAAAAAGCATCGAAAAAATCTGCCAGTCGTTTTCTAGCCAACGCCTTAGATCCGGTGGCTCAACAACAATTAATGAAGCTACGGTTTGGGAAGTAGCCACCAGCGTACCGAAACGGCCACGAAAGCAATTCAGCGCAAGCATGGTTTACGGCTCTAAAAGGCTCGTTGACCGAGAGAAAGATATTGCTCATGCGAGACGTGAAAACCCATTAGCGAGATTAATCAAAAAACTATGCCTGGGTGCTTGTCAAATGAGTCAGATTATCGGTACTATGAGATTCGCGACGTTAAGAGCATTCCTCAGTAGCTCAGTGGTAGAGCGATCGACTGTTAATCGATTGGTCGCAAGTTCGAATCTTGCCTGGGGAGTTTTAGAGAATACGTAAATAGAAGGCAACTAGGGCGCTAGCAAGCACTAAGACCGTGGGCGGCGTTGCAGATGTTGCCTCGCCCATCGCTGTTTGTGAGCGGAAATGACTCCATTTCAGTGACTGATCAGGCAAGTCAGGCTAAAACCTGTCTTTCATCCCTCGTAAGCGAGTAAACGTTTGGATTTCGTTGGTTGCTTGCACCGCCGATCGCAACCCAAGATCATCCCATCGCAAAAACGGATTAGTGCGCTTCTCTACTCCCAAGTTTGAGGGTATCGTCGCCTCATCTTGTTGGCGTGCTGCTCTTACCTCAGTTAAGCGCTCCTGCAAGGCAGTATTTTCACCATCTACAGTCACCGCAAACTGTAGGTTTTTCAGCGTATATTCATGGGCACACCAGACGCAGGTATTGTCTGGTAAAGCACGCAGTTTGCCAAGCGATTGAACCATCTGGGTTGGAGTGCCTTCAAACAATCTGCCACAGCCGCCTGCAAAGAGCGTGTCACCACAAAACAAATGTCCTGGCTCATCATCAGTCGCAGGCGCAAAGTAGTACGCAATATGCGCGCGGGTATGACCAGGAACAAACAGAACATCCGCTTCGCGATCGCCAAACGAAACGCGATCGCCATCCTGCAAAAACACCTGCTGTCCGGGAATCCGACCCTTATCTTCTGCTCCGCCGTAAACAACGGCATCCGGAAACTGCTGCAACAGCTTAGTGTTACCACCCACATGATCAGCATGATGGTGCGTATTCAAGATCGCTACCAGTTTGGCTCCCAGCTGATCTAAGCAGTTCAAAACAGGCGTTGCATCGGCGGGGTCAACCACGGCTGCCAAATGGTGCTCTGGGTCATGCAGCAAAAAAATGTAGTTATCCGATAGCGCTGACAGTCGATAGACCTGCATGGCTTGAAGTTCTCAGTAGTTGCTACCCGCTTACTTTAACAAAGCTACAGGAAGAACGTTCTGAGAAGCTTGCTTCTGGCCTCTTGCTTTCTATGGTTATTGCCACAACGTCAAATTTCATCCATTCTTCATCATTTTTGCTCCTACCGTTGCACAGTTCTCATTCAGCCCTTGCTAGAAGGTGAAGAGTGGGGGGAACAATCAATTTACAAGCAAAGAATTTACCTAATGTAAGCAGGCGGGCATTATGCGGAGTCTTCAGAGCAACCCCAATTCGGCGATTCATCTCATGGTCGATCGCATCCTTGCAGTCGGTGAAATGTCCCGTCAAGAGCACCTCAAACTTACATCCATTCTATTAGCTGAACAAAAACTGGCCGATAGCGATCGCAACAAAATTAATCGCATTTTTGACCATATTCAAACAGGTCGCTTGAAGCTGATTGATTAAGCCACTAACGCTTTAAGGAACGTGGATTAATCAATCTGAAACGTCCTTCTGTAGCAGGGCTGTTCCATTAAACATTCCTATAAAAAGAACTGCACTTCTTCAATCCGCGTTCCTGTAGGCTTTGTTTACGATTTACTAGCGAGGTAATTGCGGGCTTCCTGCGCGACCTGTTCCATACTGTCCTGAGCTAATGCTTCCAGGGTTGAGCGTGCGGTTGCCCCATTCAAATGTGCGAGTGCTTGTACAACCCGGTAACGAATTTGCCAGTCAGCATTGGTGGCAAACGGCACAAGCAACTGAATGGCACGCTCGTCCCCCAGTTCGCCTAACGATCCGATCGCGGCTGTCTGCATTAACTCGTTATCTGATTTCAGCGCTTCTTCTAGTAGATCAAAGGCGCGTTTCTCTCCTAGTTCCCCTAGAGCGGCCACAATACTAAATCTGACCAACCATTCAGAACTAGTGTGGTAAAGCTGTTGCAAATCATCAAAAATCTCGGTGAGCTTAAGCGCACCCACCGAGTCAGCCGCTGCTGCCTGCACATCTGGATCACTGTCCTGCAGCCGATCACGCAGTAGCGTCGACACATAGGGAAGATCTTGTCGTCCTAAGGTTGCCAACTGGCTCACGGCGGCATAGCGCACACGGGGATGGTTATCCTTGATCGCAATCTGAATTAGTTGAAAGCCAATGGCCGGTTCCAATTGCCTGATCTGGTTGACTGCCCGCAGACGATCGCCAAAATCTGACGACTCTAACAACACGCCAACTGATTCAGGAGTAATGCTCATAGCTAATCAATCTCGTTTTCTAATTTTTTATGGTGTTTATGACGTGAGGCGAGGGGAACGCCTCCACGCCTCATTTAAAGCCTCATTTCACCCCTGCTCAGCAGCCATCGCTCGGATGATGTCACCCCGGGTAAGAATGCCGATCACCTTCCCATCGGGGTCTACTACAGGCAGGCGATGAATTTTGTGTTCATGCAACATCTGAGCCGCTTCCCGCAGGGGCTTCTCTGGTGTCACTGTGATTGGTTTCTGACTCATGGCCTCCTTTACAGTTTGTCCAAGCGCTTTGTGCAACTCGCGTTCGTAGTGTCCAGGGTTCTCCAAGTAAATAACACTGTCTAGCAGCATGATGTAAGGCGGCGGTGTGGCTCCTGTTTCCCGCCACATCAAGTCAGTTTCAGAAATAACCCCTACCAGGTTGCCTGCATCGTCCACTACCGGGAGCCCGCTGATTTTCTTTTCGGCGATCGTTCGAATGACTTCTGTGAGAGGCGTATCCGGCGTCACCGTTAGCGGATCACGGGTCATAATATCTGCAACAGTCTTGGGCATACTGATTTGGAACCCTTGTAGCGTTTCTGCATTCATTGTAAGGAACTGTGCAGAGCAACCGACCACGATTCATAGGATGTTACAGAGGCGTTCTCCACGTTGAACACGCTTGTGATTCAAGGAAAAGGGTGCCTTGGCTCAGATTGAACGCAAAGAAAGGTGTTGTGCCGCCATTTTGAGCACAGCAGAGGTTTGGGCACAGTAGAGACGCGATCGCCGATCGTTTTATCGTCGAGCTTGGTTCCACGGAATCATTACATCTACGGCCAGTCGCCGAGACACTTCGTAAGCGCCATACCGATTCAAGTGACTAGGATCGGAAAAATAGGCAGGCTGGTTTAACAATGCCTGGTCAAGATCGCGATATACAAACCCTAGTTGGGTAGCAAGCCTCAGCATCTGTTGCTGAAAATCCTCTTCGTGCCGCTTGCGGGTTGGATCGAGGTAATCGCTCGTGAGAGGCAGGTTGACAAACACGAGTGGAATTTGATGGGTCTGACTAAACTGAGACAGGTTTGTCAAGGCTTGAGTTTGGCTGCCTTCAAGATTAAACGAATCGTAGTCAGTGTCGTAGTCGCCGTTCACTCTGGAATATTTTTGATAGTAGGTGGCTGGATTGAATTGGTTTGATAGAGGGAGAAAACCATCGATGTCGATCGCGCTCTGACCATCAGAAAGCACAGAGGCAGGAGCATTCGCTGCAGCAGCGCCGGGACTCGTTGCATTGCTGAGCGAATTGGGCGTCATCGAACGTCCAAAGGCAAGGTTAGACAGGCTTTGAGGCAATAAACTTACCAGGCCATTCCGCAGACGTGTTTTGAGCTGATCACGCTGGGCGTAGAGCGTAGAGAGGGCAATCAGATGTCGATTGAGTTCCTGATTGACCGTTTGATATCCCCCTGATAAGGATGTCGGTGGTTCCTCAGTAACAGCCGTCTCTTGAGCGGGTTCCGCACGTTTGGCTCCGTCAGGTTTGGTTCCATCAGGCACCTGCGCCACTACGCTGCCGGGAATAGGGGGTCTGCCCGCAGCCAATGCTTTGTAGCCTTCCGATGCCACCATACCGTTGTAGGTAATATCTGGACGACCACTGTTGAACGCGCGCGCACCATCTGCCCACAAAATTAACTTGGGCAGTCTGTCGGCTGGCAGCAACTGACGCACGATCGCGTCAACTACTTGAGCCGTTGCACCGTTTACCCCAAAGTTGAAGATTTTTGTACCGGAGTAGCCCTGGGTCGCCAAGGCCGTTTGCAGGGCGATCGGATCAACGCCTCGCAGCGCTCTTGAGCTGCCAATAATCAACACATCGGGAGCCCCGTACTGTTGTAAGTAGCTCTGATAAAGCGCCAGCTTCTCATCCAGTTGACGGCTGTTAAACGTCGGGTAGCTCTCTGCGGCCTGTACCAAACTCGCTGCTTTGGGCCGGAGAGGGGAGGCAGGCAGCGTAATGGGCGTATTTGAAGTCTCTGGTGTTGCCCCTTGTGACTCCACTGGCGATGTCGTAACGGTCCCGGATTGGGTAAAGCTAGAGCCATTGAACGCCGTTTTATCGCCTGTTTGTTTCTGCTTTAGCGATAGTTTTGCAAAGGGTGAATCTAATGTCGGTGAGGCAGACGGCTGCGTTGAAGGAAGCACAGTAGGCAACGGTTGGCTGGCGGCGATCGGCACTGGTTTTACCCAACGGCTGAGCAACCAATCGGCCTGCACCACAAGCAACAAGCCCAGCGTTCCCCACACTGCTGCTACTTTCAGACTGCGGTAGGAAGTCAGTTCAGGAGCGCTAAGGGCGTGTGCTAAGGGCGCGTTCAGGTGAGTAGAGTCTAACGGAATAAAAAGCTGTGACCACACCAGCGGTTGGCGCACTCGTTGTAATAGACCTTCTACTAGAGTGGCGAAAAAAGATTGGGAATTGTCCGATGGTTGCTCTGTGCGCAGGACAAGGGCACCAGGCGGCGAGAGCAAATCACCCACATAAGCTTCAGAAACCGCAAATTCGGGAGTCGCTTCAGGCACCAACCGATCGCGGGCGTGAAAGTCGACGCCGTAGCTCCATAGAGGCTGCTTTTGCCCCGATCGCCGCCCGTAGATCCGCACACCCGTAATTCCAGGCATTTGCAACGGCTTTAGAAAGCGAGCGATCGCAGACCCCATCTGGTTTTGGACAGGACACACAGGCGCTTCGCCCATGATGTGCAACAGATCCCCTTTTTGCCGGACTTGCACCCGAATACCACCCGTCGCCAGTTTGCGATCGAGATCTGGGTTTAGCATCCGCGTGAGCAGAAACGCGATCGCGTCTAAATTTCCCTGTTGAGCCAGATCGAGCGTGGATAAAGGGTGCGGATCAGCCGCTAAATCTAGCCAGTGTACCCAGGCAGGAGCGGGCGTTGCGGCGTCGTGCAGCAGATCAGTACTGCCGTCTTGATTCGCAAAACCGTAGAGCGTGGCGGCTCGAATGCCTTGAGGTGAAAGCGATTCCAGCAATGGGACGATCGTGGTGATGGTCGTCAGCTTATCGGGTGCTGATGGTTGATCGCCCCGACAGGTTAAATGCAGTGTTGCTTCCTTTAACAGCGCAGAGGTTTGCACCTGTTCAGAGCGAAGGACACGGTTGAGCAAGCGAGTAATGGCCTGCACATCTCCCCACCGCGCCCAATCCCTCAAAATGTCATCGGGTGGCGTTAAATCAACTCGCAATACCCATTCTGGCTTCGCTTCACCAGCGACCTCACCAAAAATGACCGCATCTCGAAACCCTTTTAAGTCCAGAGCACGTAGATGTTGCGCGATCGGCTCTGCGAACAAAAATGGGTCAGGACTATAGGCAGACTCACAAGCAATAAAGAGACGTTTTTGGGCAGAAGGCGTCGGGATTGGGTTCGACGGCACGTCAGCCGAAGGGGCATCGTCAGTAGAAAATGGCGTGGGTGACTGCGCAGGTGGTTGGAGCTTTTCTAACCGCACTCGTACTGCGAGCCCCTGAGTGCTGAAAGCATCACTCAAGTAACGAGCGATCGCCTCAGGCTGTCCCAAACGAGCCGCACCCAGCACAGACAGCCCTGCCGATGCCTGAATATTGCAGTCTTGAGCAACGAAGCCAGCACTCTCTGCAAGCGATCGGGTCACGCCTGACTCCACCGCCGATCGCGTCTCTTCGCCACGATCAACCAGCGCAGGCACAAAGGATTCTGTCCACTCCGGTTTCGGTTGTTGCGGCTCTCGCCCGTAGACAATCACTCTGTAGATCGGCGGCGATTGGGGGGGCAAGATCTGAGCGATCACCGTCGCTGAAAGTACCCTGGCTAAGTGAGGCACGATTGCGGTGGCATCAGGGCATGGCGTGCCCTCAAATAAAAGATAGAGGTTATTGCCACGCAGGTTACTTTTGATTTGCAAGTGTGACACATCTAACTGCTGATAGAGCCAACGCTTGAGCGAAGTACCACTCATCGTCGGAGGGCGTTTTGCACCAGCAGAGGAAGAATTATGTCCATGTACATCCAGCATGAGCGCCTTAACAATTGCGACGTGATTCAGAATGAGCGTTTCGTACCGTCATTTGCCCCATAGAGATAACATATACCCAGGGATTTGGCGCAGTTTCTCTACAACTCTGATCCCAATCAGCCCAAAATGTTCTGATTTAAAGGCGTTTCCAGGCTCTGACTTGCGAAACGATTGGTTCTTCAGATTGCCTCATCCTTTAATCGGAGGAGCCTTCCTCTGGAGAGATATGAGGCCATTGGTGGATGAATTTAAGCGCGGAGCGATCGCAGACAAAACCGTAATGGGCATGAATTCGGTATGTTGTATAAAGCAGTTTTAATATCAACGCAGTATAGCGAACACCAGTAACAAACGAAGCTGTGCCGTCACGGCAGCATAAAGCCGATCAAGCAGCGGTTATAACCTTTACGAGCATCTGAATTATGACATCTTCTGACCAGCCAACCGTTCAAGCTGGAGACCACGCAAAGCCATTGGTTCCTCCGGAGATTTTACTGAGTGTTGCCACCGTTCCATTGCTCGTGGCCTTAGTAGGTGGTAGAGCTTTAGCGGAAGGTGTGCGAGAACTCGGATTATTTAGTGAAGAAATCTTTCGAGGTGATCGGCTCCCTGTACTTAATTTCCCCAGCGCCACGCCAACGAATCCGGACGATCGCGCGGCTTCTTAGCTACATTTGGCTGATTAGCAACAATTTTGGTTCGCCTAAAACCACAAAATGAGGGATTACCCCATAGAATTATTGAAAGATCTTTGACAAGAGCAGCCCCATGAGTTCGACAAGACCTTCGTCAGATGATGGATCGGGCCTCAGCACGGCGACCGAATCCAGAGGAACAGAGGGAATTCCCGTGACATCCACATCTGATCTATTTTTGCGGCATCGACTCAAGATTGTTGAAGACTTGTGGGCCTTTGTACTCCAGCAAGAGTGCGGTCAAGAATTAGTTGATCTGCTCAACCAGTTGCGCGATCTTTGTTCGCCCGAAGGACAGGCTCCCAGCTTTTTGGAATCTGAAGTGTTGCGAGTCGTCGAGCGACTGGATCTCAACGAGGCCATTCGCGCTGCCCGTGCCTTTGCGCTTTACTTTCAGCTCATTAACATTGTCGAGCAACACTACGAGCAACGTGACCAGCAGCAGCAATACCGGGCTTCTCGGGATACGGCTTCGTCAGTAGCGGTTGAACAAAGCGCGACGATCGCGGGTTTCCCTGGTTCCACAGGCGAATCATCAACGCCAATGGGTCGGCTGGAAGCCGATCTGCTGGAGAAAAGCCTGCAAGATCCAGAAGCCCGCAAAGAAATGGGCACCTTTCACTGGCTCTTCCCCAAACTTCGCAGTCTCAATGTGCCGCCGCAGCATGTCCAAAATTTAATTAACCAGTTAGATATTCGGCTCGTCTTCACGGCCCATCCCACCGAAATCGTTCGCCACACCATTCGCGATAAGCAGCGCCGCATTGCCCGGATTCTGCGCCAGCTTGATCAGGTAGAAGATCGGCTTAACTCTCAGGGTCTTCCAGCCGCATCCTGGGAAGCAGAAGTCTTACGCGAACAACTCACCGAAGAAATTCGCCTGTGGTGGCGGACGGACGAGTTGCATCAGTTTAAGCCCACGGTTCTGGATGAAGTGGACTATACGCTCCACTATTTCCAAGAAGTGCTGTTCGATGCCATTCCACAGCTCTACCAACGCTTTAAGCAAGCCCTTCATGCGTCGTTTCCCGCCATGAAGCCACCCAGCAATAACTTCTGTAAGTTTGGGTCCTGGGTTGGGTCCGATCGCGACGGTAACCCCTCCGTCACGCCTCAAATTACCTGGCAAACGGCATGCTATCAGCGTGGGCTGGTGCTGGAGAAATATATCCAATCCGTGCATCGGCTGAAGGATCTGCTCAGTTTGTCGCTGCACTGGAGCGATGTGCTGCCCGAACTGCTGGAATCACTGGAGCAAGACCAGCTTCAAATGCCCGCAATTTATGATCAATTGGCAATTCGTTACCGGCAGGAGCCCTATCGGTTAAAGCTAGCCTACATCCAGAAACGGCTGGAAAATACGCGCGATCGCAACGCCATTATCAACAACAGCGATTGCTTACGTGGCGACGAACCCGATTGTAATCCCAACACCATCTATAGCTCTGGTGAAGCGTTTTTAGCCGAACTCCGGCTCATTGAGCGCAGCCTCACCGAAACGGGCTTAAGCTGCCGCGATCTGGATACCCTCATTTGCCAGGTCGAAATCTACGGGTTTAACTTGGCGCATCTCGACATTCGACAGGAAAGCACCCGACACTCGGATACCCTCAGCGAAATCGTTGACTATCTGCAAATTCTGTCCAAGCCCTACAACGAGCTAACCGAACCCGAGCGAACCCTCTGGCTGGCGACCGAATTGCAAACCCGCCGACCGTTGATTCCAACTGAGCTGCATTTCTCAGACAAAGCGCGAGAAACCGTCGAAACCTTCCGCATGGTGCGTCGGCTCCAGCAAGAGTTTGGGATGGAGGTTTGCAACACCTACGTGATCAGCATGAGCCACGAGGTGAGTGACCTCCTGGAAGTGCTCTTGTTGGCGAAGGAAGCAGGGCTGTATGATCCCGCAACAGGCATCAGCTCCCTCCACGTTGTACCCCTCTTTGAAACGGTTGAGGATCTACAAAAAGCACCGTCTGTCTTGAAGCTCCTGTTTGAGTTGCCGCTTTATCGGGCGGTACTGGCTGGTGGTTATGCTCAGCTGGAAGCAAATGCTCCATCGCTGCAAGAAGTCATGCTGGGCTACTCGGACAGCAACAAAGATTCCGGGTTCCTGAGCAGCAGTTGGGAGATTCACAAGGCACAGCAGGCTTTACAGACCGTTGCCGAGAGCTTTGATGTTGCGTTGCGAATCTTCCATGGTCGTGGGGGGTCGGTCGGTCGCGGGGGTGGCCCTGCCTACGAAGCCATCCTGGCACAGCCCGGTCGCAGCGTGAATGGTCGCATCAAGATTACCGAACAAGGTGAGGTACTGGCATCCAAGTATTCGTTGCCGGAACTCGCACTGTACAACCTGGAAACAGTAACAACCGCCGTGATTCAGGGTAGCTTGCTCCGCACGGGCTTTGACGATATTCAGCCCTGGCACGAAATTATGGAAGAACTGGCGGCCCGATCGCGCATCCATTACCGCGCCTTGATCTACGAGCAACCAGACTTTCTGGACTTTTTCTTGCAAGTCACGCCGATCGAAGAAATCAGCCAGCTTCAAATTAGCTCTCGGCCCGCACGACGGAGTGGTGGAAAAAAAGACCTGAGCGCGTTAAGAGCCATTCCCTGGGTCTTTAGCTGGACGCAAAGCCGGTTTCTCTTGCCTGCCTGGTATGGGATGGGCACCGCGCTTCGCGACTTTTTAACCGAGCATCCCGAAGAACATCTGAAGCTCTTGCGCTACTTCTACTTCAAGTGGCCTTTCTTTAAGATGGCAATTTCAAAGGTCGAAATGACGCTCTCAAAAGTCGATCTGCAAATTGCTGGGCACTACGTTCGCGAACTTGCCAAACCAGAAGATAAGGCACGACTGGAGCCAGTTTACGAACAGATTGCAAACGAATACTATCTCACCCGCGATATGGTGCTTGCCATTACGGGACACAAGCGCCTGCTCGATGGCGACCCGGATCTACAACGATCGGTGCAGCTACGCAACGGCACGATCGTTCCACTCGGCTTCCTGCAAGTATCGCTCCTCAAACGGTTACGGCAACATAACACCGAGGCTGTCACAGGCGTTGTGCGATCGCGCTATAGCAAAGGCGAACTGCTGCGAGGTGCCCTGCTGACCATCAATGGCATTGCTGCTGGTATGCGGAACACAGGCTGATTAAGACACTCATGATGATCAAAATCCTCCAGCAATGGCGCAAATTGCGTCTTGCTCTGACCGTGGTTGCCTTAGCGCGATTGGTCAGCCTTGCAATGCTAGTGTCTGGCTGTCAGGGATTGCCTACACCAACGGCGATCGCCACCGCTCCAGCCACAACAGGCGATCCCGTCTATCAGCAAAAGACACCGAGCCGAGACGGGACCGGCAAAGTCTATTTAGGTAGAGAAATTGCGCAGGTCATGGGGCATCTTGGCGCAGGTTGGCTAGAGCGTCCCAGTCGAGAACGAGAAGAACAGCCCCAAACGTTGATTACCGCCCTAAACCTGAAGCCAACCGATGTGGTCGCTGACATTGGTGCTGGAACAGGCTACTTTAGCTTTCGCTTGAGTCCCCTGGTGCCTCAGGGCAAAGTGTTAGCCGTCGATATTCAGCCCGAAATGCTAGAGATTGTGAATGCCATCAAGCAAGAGCAAAAGGTTGCGAACGTCGAGACCGTGCTAGGCAGCATCACAAATCCAAACTTGAAGGATGGGTCGATCGACCTGGCGCTGATGGTCGATGCCTATCATGAATTTGACCATCCTAAGGAAATGATGACGGCGATCGCTCAGGCACTCAGACCCAACGGACGCGTTGTGCTGGTCGAGTATCGCGGTGAAAATCCTCTCATTCCCATCAAAGCGCTGCACAAAATGACTCAGAGACAGGTACGTAAAGAAATGACTGCAGTGGGGCTAACGTGGCTGGAAACAAAGGAAACCTTGCCGCACCAGCATATTTTGATCTTTGGAAAGCAGGGGAGTTATACCAATTCCTTAAATACCAGCTACAGATAGTGCTTCTAGAATGGAGTTCCAGCCCACAAGCGAAGCAATCACCGCCTGGGTCATGGTCTCAAGTCTCGCCCGCATCAACAACCGCAATGCCTCCAGGTCTTTGGGCAACTGCCATCGCAGACCCAGTTTGAAATGCTGCCACACGCGCTCGATAGGGTTAGTCTCTGGCGCATGCGATGGCTGAAACAGCAAGATGATATTGGCTGGCATCTGCAGCCGCTTGGCTCGGTGTGCCCCGGCTTGATCCAGTTGGATGATGAGAATACTGTCGGTGTATTGTTGACTCACCAAGTTCAGGAACACCTGAAAACAATCGCTGTTGAGGTGTGTGAACTCGTAGAAGAAATGTGCTCCGGTGGCTGGTTCCACGATGCCGTACAGGTAGGTTGCCTTAAACTGCCACTGCACTTTGCCTTTGGGCTTGATGCCTTTGACTGTGATTTTGCGTCCACTGATGGTTTTAAGTCCGATACGTGTCTCATCCTGGCAGAAGAAGCGGACCTGCCCGCTCAGTCCCATCACAGCGAGGGCATACCAAGCCAGCATCGCTAGGTTCTCAGCGAGTTTTTTTATATGCCTCTACCCGTTCATCAGCGTTCGCCACACTCATGGGACGAGCCACTTTGGGCGCGGCTTTGAGGCGATAATGTACCAACTGATGCACCGTTTTGTAGGGTGCACTGATGCCCAATTGCGTCTCTAACCACTGGCAAATCTCACCGTAACTGTTGAAACCCTCACTTTGGTGCAAGCGCTTGTTAAGTGCTTCCTGTGCCCAGGATGGAATGCTTTGCCGTCGCCCAGTGCGGGGTGTATGGGTGAGCATCGCTTCAAGACCGCCACGGCGATAGAGACGTAACCACTCCTGCACCGTGACGCGGTGACGACCGAGCAGGGTGGCGGCGGACTGAATCGTGGTCGCTTGCCCAGTTTTGAGCAGATACAGCAGTTGGATACGTTCTTTGTCAGAAGCGGTCTTTTGACTTCTGAGCCGTTGTTTCAGATCTGCTTCCGTTTCGATGATATCGAGTTTGTAAACGCCTGCCATGTGTGTCGCTTGAACCCAATCGCTACTTTATAGCATCTGTAGCCTCATCTTGAGGAATTGGTATTAGAAGGCAGAAGGCAGAAGGCAGAAGGCAGAAGGGTTGATGTCCGGAGGCTAATAGCTGACTGCTGACCGCCTCAACTAACGGATGGCAACGTTGTCCATAAAAAGACTGCAACGGTTACGATCGCCAGCAACCCCTGAATTAAATTCCCCACAACTGAACCCACTACAATACCGAGGGCCGCTTTCGCCGCCACCTTGAGATCGCGTCGATACAGGAATTCACCCGCCAGTGCGCCCAGCATCGGTCCAATCAGAATACCCAGAATGGGACCACCGATTGGCAGCGCTGGCAGCAATCCCAGAATGCCAATCACCAATCCCACAAGTGCACCGAGTTGTCCCCATTTACTCGCCCCCGCCTGCTTTGCCCCATAGTAGGTTGCCAGAAAATCGATTCCAATCCCCGCCAGCAGAAACACGATCGCCAGCGGCAACGCAATGCTCACGCTACTAAAGCCTTTAACAACCCCCCAAATGAAAATCGCGATCGCAATCAAGCTAATGCCCGGAATCGCAGGGACAACAGCCCCAATAATGCCGATAACCATTACAGCAACAAGTAACCAGTAGAGAGCAAGCATGGGAATAGGGAGTGGGGGGTAGGGAGTAGGGAGTGGGGGAGGCAAGGAATAATTTTGAACTACTGGCTACTGACCGTTAATCGTCTCCATATCCGCCTCCTGCCTTCTGCCTTCTGCCTCCTGCCTTTCCTCCAGCGTATTTTCCAGCTTTGCGGCGATCGCGCTGATCCAATTCTCGTCTTGTCGGGTGTAGCTGCGGGGAGCATTAGCACCCAGGATCATGGCACCCCGCTTACCGAGCGGTTGGCAAATCACCCCCTGGGTATTTTCGGGCAGGTAGTCAAATTCGATTCGCCCAGGATAGACGTTAAGCGCAACGAGGTACACGGGCGCTTGTTTGTCTAATACCCGTTGCAAGATAGGACCGGGAGTAATCTCACGCTTGGCAGGCAGAATCCCCCGTCGTAGCAAGATTTTGCCGTCGTACCAGACGATGAGCGATCGCGTAACTGTATTCGTCAGCAGCAGGTGAGAAGCCCAGGCAAGCTCAGTTTTAAGGGGATCAGAGAGATTAGGGTCAAGCTCAAAGCCTTCTTGGCCGATCAGGTCTACTCGTTCTGGTGTACGAGGCTGTACCTGTTGCCAGAGCAAACCCGTTAGAATCAAAACAGCGCTAACAATGACACCCACTGCATCTGACCGCGATTGGGCACTCGTTAGATCGGGAGTAAGAAAGCGATTGATTAGGAGTAAACATCCTGCAAGTCCACCGACCACGATCGGTAACAACCGTAAGACCTGATTTTGATCGGATTTTGTCATCCCGTTTCGCTAAAAGCCTTTATATTCATTCTATTTGGAACCGTTTCAAAACGCGTCTCGTCTGCAACGCTGGATCAAGGAGGGTTGTCGCAAAGCGATTTGACTGTTTTAGAGAGCGGCTTCAAACCTCTATTTTGGCACCGTTGGGAGGCAGGATTGCTGGAATTATTTAGCTCTGGATTATTATCAATGTGGCTCAACATGGCTGGGCTATCTCGTCTCGCCTCAGGCGTTAATCCAGCCAGCGCGATCGACTGGAAGGATGTCCCCTGGTCAGTGCTACCAGGTGAGCCCGATGCTGCTACACAAGCCACGTTACAGCAGTATTTACAAGGGCTGAGCCGTAAAGGACTCGTTGAGTCGTCGCAGGGCGTTTGGCTTCAGTCGGGTGGTCAGTTCCTTGCCAGCAATCAAGGCACCACGCCACTGCCTGCTGCCTCTTTAACAAAAGTGGCAACCTCGCTCGTCTCCCTAGAAACCTGGGGGCCCGACCATCAATTTGAGACGTTGATCAGTGCTACAGGTCCGATTCAAAATGGCGTGCTGCAAGGTGATTTGGTCATTCAAGGCGGCGGCGATCCGCTCATTGTTTGGGAAGAAGCGATCGCGCTAGGCAATGCCCTCAACCGTCTGGGTATCGCCAAAGTCACCGGAAACCTGGTTATCACAGGCGACTTCTCAATGAACTTTGAAACGAACCCAGAAAAAGCAGGCGCACTCCTCAAGCAAGCTATCAACGCAAACAGTTGGTCTGACGAAGCAGCCTACCAGTATCAGAAATTGCCTGCAGGCACACCGCGACCTCACGTTGCGATCGCGGGTAATGTACAGGTCGTCACCTACGGTGTTGGTTTGTTGCCCAAACAAGTGCTGCTGTTGCGACATCACTCACTGTCGCTGTCCCATATTCTCAAACTGATGAATATCTACAGCAACAACGTCATTGCTGAATCCCTTGCTAATTCGCTTGGCGGTGGGCCAGTGGTGGCTCAGCAAGCCGCCATTGCAGCAGGCGTCCCCTTAGAGGAAATCCGGTTGAAAAACGGCTCTGGTTTAGGCACCGAAAATCAAATGTCGCCTAGAGCCATCTGCGCCATGTTCGCAACCATCCAGCGCTACCTCCAATTTCGCAACCTCACCCTCGCAGACCTGTTTCCCGTTGCTGGCGTCGATGGTGGCACGATCGACTATCGCAAGATCCCCCAAGACGCGGTTGTGAAAACAGGTACGCTCAATGACGTCAGTGCTCTCGCAGGAGTATTGCCGACGCGCGATCGAGGATTTGTGTGGTTTGTCATGCTCAACCGAGGCACCGATTTAGACGATCTGCGCGATCGGCAGGATCGGTTGTTGCAAACCCTGGTCAAGCAGTGGGGTACTGTTTCAAGCCGACCACTGCCACTCTCGTCCAACGACTCACACTCGATCGCCTCACTCTTAGGCGCAACCGATCGTAACGAAATCGTACGATCGGCTGTCGAAATCAACATGAATGCAGGGAACTAACCGTTGCACCGGAGCATTCTCTTTACTTTTGCATTGGTGACGCTTCCGCCGCCGCTTGCGCGATCGCACCAAGCTGAAAGCCAGGAGGATAGATACCCTCGTCTTTAATCTGCTTAATCAGAGTCTCAGACACTTGAATCTTCATTTTTTGAGTGAGCGCACGCACCACATCACCGCGATCGATTACCCCAGCCACCGCACCCGCTGGTGAAAGCACGGTAAGGCGCTTCAGTTGCTCTGCTTCCATCTTTTGAATGACTGTTACGAGCGACGTCGCTTCATCTACCGCAGGAATCTCTGTCAAAGGCTGAACGATCGCAAACACAGTTTGTGTTTCCCACTCGCTACGCTCAATATTGTGTAGCGCTGCAACGTTCACCATGCCTCGGTAACGCCCCTGGGAAGCTGCGAAGTAAGCGGCTGGGCGGGCCGTATCCAACAAGTAAGTGTCCGCAAACTGCCGCAGTGTCATCTCTGCATCGACCACTCGGAAGTCTCGCGTCATGGCATCCACTGCCTTCACCTGCAACAGCGTTTCTTGGAGGTCAGTGATCCGATCGTAATTAGTCGCATTGCGGACACCAAACCAGCCCAGGAAAGCAATCCACAGTCCAGCTGAGTTACCCGTAACCAGGCTGAAAGTACCCCCTAAAATTGCCAGCCAGCCTAAGAATTTTCCCGTGCGAGCGGCCCAGTGAATGCCCTTAAACCGGCTCCCTGTGACTTTCCAAACAGCCGCCTTTAAGACCTGTCCACCATCCAGCGGCAGCCCTGGGATCAAATTAAACAGCGCGAGAATGAGGTTTGTCCAGGCCAGGTTAGATACCAGTACATTCACAACGCTTTTGGGATCTGGAAAAGCCAGAGTAATCGCACCCAACAAGGCCGCAAGCGTGAGGCTCACCGCCGGACCCGCGATCGCCACTTGAAACGCTTTACCTGGCGTTTTTGATTCTTGCTCGATCGACGCAATCCCGCCAAACAAAAATAGCGTAATCGAGTTCACCTTAATGCCTTGTGACTTTGCCACCAGGCTATGCCCTAATTCGTGCAGCACCACTGAGCTAAACAACAGCAGTGCCATCACAACACCCATCCCATACGCGAGCGCGACTCCCCATTGAGGAAACCCCTCTTGCCACCGTAAACCTGTAGGAATTGCGATCAACAACAGCACGCCAACCCAGGATGGATCAATAAAAAACGGAATCCCAAAAAGCGAGCCAACCCGCCAACCTGATTGCATAACAGACCTCTACAGATGATGCGAGAGGCGTGATTTCACACGCGATCGCGGTTTCGCAAGAAGCACGACCCACAGCAAGCCCAAAATAGGCGCGATCGTCCTCTTGCTCCTTCTTACAGAATACAAGCATGTGCAGCGGGCCGACTGGCTTAAAGAGCACGGTTAACCGAACGAAGTTTCCACAGTAGCAAGTTTCTGCCTTTGGAGAGAGCAGCAATCGTTAACAGTCAGCTTGAAGAAAAGACGCATCAGAGTGGCTTGTCCTTCCTGCACCTCCATCCATCCGTTTTGACGTTGACCGTTTTAACGTGGACCGAAGGGGGCAACCGAAGTTAGGCTGGGTTCCTAAAACAAAAACCCCAGCTCAAGGCTGGGGCATACTTCTTCGAGGTCGTTTTGACAGCATGTCTAGGAAGAAGCTTTAGGGGGTGGAAAATTAAAGACGCTGGAAAGTTGATTGTTTGATAAGAAAGCCCCAGGGATGGGTCTGGGGCGAATCTCGGTTAACGATTGCAGTACGATCGCACAGCCAAAATGGCGCAAGGACAGCGATCAGATGCGTACTGGGTCGTTATGCTTTTAGTTTGCTTTGTCGTGTAGCAATAATCGGTGTGTCAGAGGAACAACAGTGTCGACAGCAATATGTTGGAAACGACAGTCTAGCCAAAGAGCAGCAGTCATATAAACAGGGGGGCATGAGGCGTTGATTTTCAGGTACAGAAGTAGATTATGCCAATCCTTCTGCAAATACATTCCGCTGTTATGCAAATCACTTTCCACATTTGGAAAGACAGGGCTACTTCACGACTGTCTCTACGTTCCTTTGCCAATTTACTGAACCGCCTGAAGCCCAATTCGTTACACGCAAGCTCAAGAACACTTACAATTCGTTGCACGATCGACCCAAAACAATAGCTCCATTTGTCAGTTGATAAATGCCATCTACTTCTGTCATCGCACCTTCTATTGGCAAGGGTGTACTTGTCCACTGGCTTTCCGGGGTGCCCTTGTCAGAACTGGCCTTGGGGCTGCTTCCTTCTCCTGATGTTGCTGCGTCAGTAGGAAAGGGTATAGTCGCCAAGTCATCTGGCTGGCTCGGCAAGCCACCCGCCCCTATCACAATAAAGCTGCCCTGGCGGGCACTGCGAGCGATGCAGCTATGGGCAATGAGTTGATTGGTATCAATCACTTCTGTTGGTAAGGGCGTTACGTTGGGCTGAAGCGTCACTTCTGGCAATGTAATCGTTCCCGCTCGCAGCCTGCCACTGGCGTTGACATCCACTCGACCATTGCCATCTAGCGTGTTGGGATCGCCAACAGTACTGGGGCGATAGCGGAAGCCAAAAAAAGCAGGCGTTCTGAGTGTAATTGCACCACCACTGCCATCGCGGGAAAACGCCAGAATGTCGCTATCATCTAGGGCAACGATCGCCTGTGCACTCAGGGTAATATTGCCACCTCCTCCTGTACCACTCAGTACACTCGTTGTGAGGTCGCTATTGCCGCGCAAACCGATAAAGCGTGCCGAAATCCCAATATTACCGCCTGCCGATTGAGTCGAGTTGGTCAGGATCTGACTATCTTGCGCCAGCAGAAAATTTCGCAGGCGAATCGCGATGTTGCCAGCATTTCCTTGCCCTTGACTTTGGGCAGAAATGATGCCGTCATCCTTTAGAAAGAGGGATTCCCCTCTAACATTGATGTCGCCCCCATTGCCACTCGTGTTTTTGTCTGTGAAGCTAAACAGTCCACTAGAACTGCTAAAGCCCTCTGGCAAGTTAGTAGCCACGCTTTTACCCGCAATTAGAATACCGCCGATGGTACTAATCTGAATACTGCCAGCCGTTGCGGTACCCCGTGTACTTGCTTGAAACTGTGCGCCGTTTGTCAAAGATAAAGACTGTGCTGTGACATTGATATCGCTGGTACCGGACGCCGCTGCTCCAATCCGGCTGAAAATGCCACTAGGAAAACCATCAAAGGCAAAGCCATCAAAGGTGACAGCACCCGTTGCCACGATCGCAATACTGGCTGCGTTCCCTTTCCCTAAAGCGCTAGCTGCAATGGCTGCTCCATTGGTGACAGACAGCGTATCGAGCGAGAGCGAAATACCGCCGCTGTTACCTTGCGCTATCTTTGTCGAACTGCTGAAAATGCCTGTAGAAATAGGAGAGCCCTTTCCATCTAACGTTACCCCTCCAGCGATCTGTAGATTAATATCACCGGCGTTTCCCTTTCCGAAGGTGCTTGCAACAAACGCTGCGCCATTTTCCAAAGACAGTGATCGCCCCGACAGGCTAATACCACTACTGTTACCGATCGCCTTTTCACCAATGAAGCTATAGATGCCGCCCGGATCCCTAAGCTTACCGGATGGATCACCCTTGAGCTTGATATCGTTGAGTACCTGGATTGCAATTTTACCCGCATCCCCTTGACCAAAGGTGCTGGCATCTAACTGCGCACCATTCGCCAGCAATAGATTGCCAGCGCTAATGCTGATCCCACCGCTGCTGCCGACTGCCTTGCTTTGAACGCCACTATAAGCACCGCTCGGAAACTGGTCAGAGCTGACACCGCTAAAGCTCACATCCCGATGAGCCTTGATCGTGATGCTGCCTGCATTCCCCTTGCCCAGTGTGCTTGCCGTTAGAAGCGCTCCATTGGTCACAGTCAGTGAATCAGCAGTAATGTCAATGCCGCCACTGTTGCCTATCGCATCTTCATTCACACGGCTGAAGGTGCCACTGTATTGTCTGGTAGGAGGAGCACCTGGTTTGCTAGGGACTTCGCCATCAAACGTCACAGCACCCTGCGCTCGAATGGTAACCATGCCACCATTACCATTGCCAAACGTGCTGGCATTTACCTGCGACCCATCCTTAAGCAGCACCGATCCCGCCGTAATATTGACATTGCCACTGTTTCCATTGGCAAGTCTTGCTGTGGAATTGGCAATGAAGCTGCCTTCTGTAAGGGTGACTGCACCCGGAACAGACAGATCAATATCGCCCGCTTTACTGCCTGGGATGCCGACCCCTGCTGCAATGCCACCGCGCAGAATGCTGCCATTTGCCATCCTGAAGTTTTGGGCATTAATACCAATGCTGCCGCCCGTTCGGACATTAACTTCAGATTGGTTGATGAGTGTCACATTAGCAAGTGGCGCGATCGCCCCAAAGCTTAAGTGCAAGTTACTGCTGCTACTGTCTAAAGCAACAACCCCTTCACCCGCCAAACCACCCAGTTCTACTCGTCCACCCTGGGCAAACAGTGAGCCTCGATCGAGCAAGATATCCCCCCCAACAAGCGCCAAACTTTTACCCGCTGGCACCTGTAATTTTGCCTGGTTCACGATCGGCTGATTCGCCAGCTGATTGAAGAGCAGCGCCGATGGATTCACCGTTAGCAACGGCGGCGCATCAGGCTGAGTCGCGCTGTAAAAACCCTGATTACCAAATTGGATTGCGCTTGCGGTGGTCGCCAGAAACGTCCCACCGATATTGAGGGAAGCATTGGGGCCAATGAGAATACCACCAGGATTCATTAAAAACAGATTGGCGGTACCATTCGCTTGAAGCAACCCGTTGATCCTCGAAACTTGCCCACCCGTCACGCGGGCAATGATGTTGGTAATGTTGGTTGCGTTGTTAAAAAAGGCGGTTTGCCCTTGGGCAAGCGAAAACTGGTTAAAACTGTGAAAAAGGTTGCGATCGCGCACCGCTCCACCATCAATTTGAAAGACGGGGCCTGCAGAAACTTGCGATCGCTCCCCTGATGGTAGAGTCGCATCGGGCACAACTTGTGCCAGTAAAGGCTCATGTGCGCCGCTTAAGCCGTACAGCAGGAGATTGCAACAGAGCACTTGGCACGCTTTATGCAGCCATCGCGATCGTTCAGTACTCACCTTAGGAGTCCTCCAACAGCAACCTTCCAACCGTTCCCTCCTTCAATCATTGCGTGCGATCGCATTACCCAGGTGTTTTCCTGTCGTCCAGGTCGATGCTTTCCTGCGGAAAGCATGGCGACAGTTTGAGCCAGTCCACGCAGCCTCCTGCCGTGCCTTACCGCCCCCTTTACCAAATTAAATTTGATGAGTCAGATTGATGAGTCATAAACCTGTAAAAGTTTGATGAGAGATGAGTCTTAAGAAGCTTTACCCGTTTAAGCTAAGTTCGGCAAACCGCTAACCGGGTTAGGAAAAAAGGATTCCTTTTTAGGAAAGTACTGACTCTGCAACAGTGTGTCATCTCATTGGTATGACTCCAACCGCAAAAAGTGCGTCTTTTGTATGCAAAAAGTGTGGTGTGATGGGGTCGTCCTTACAGACGATAATGCGCTCGAGGGGGTAGTAGGAGCGAACGGCCGTTCGCCATTCGCAAATAATCTGCCGCTTTTATTTAAGCCACGCTCTTGAGGTATTACGTTTGACACACAACGCCTTTCGTTGCTCATCTGTCCCGTCTTCTTTACCATTCGCCCTTTTGATAAACATTTACTGATCATGCGCCGTTTGAGCTTCTTTTATCGTGTTTTGTTTTTTGGCAGTTTGGTAGTTTGCCTCTGTCTAGGGCAATGGTCATTTAATGGCAAGGGTCTGGTCAAGAGAACATCCATAGCGGCTGGTGCGGCTCAGTTAACCCAGCAAGGGTGGGAGCAGTATCAACAGGGGGATGTGCAAGGCGCGATCGCCCGTTGGCAAACTGCTTTGACGCTCACGTCTGCACAACCCTCCGAGCTGAGAGCGACCGTCTTGAAATATCTTGTGCGGGCTGACCAGCAAATCGGGGCGATGGATCAAGCAATCGGGCACCTGACGCAACTCATCACCTATTACCGTCAAACCAATAATCCCTTACAGGTTGGCAGAATGTTGACTGAACAGGCTCAGGCTTATAGCAGCTTGGGCCAACAGCGTAGAGCGATTAGCCTGCTGTGCGGCGAGGTCGATCGGCCATGCGTACCCGGCAGCGCGATCACCATTGCACAACAGCAAAACGACACGGCTGGCAAAATTGCAGCGTTAGGAAGTCTGGGCAATGCCTATCGCCTACGTGGCGATTACGATCGAGCGCTCCAGCATCTAGCCACGACGTTGAAACTGGCAACACAGAAAGATAGCGCACAATACCAGCTCGCAGCGTTAAATGGATTGGGAAATATCTACACAAATCTTGCTCAACGAGATGATCGCCGTCGCCAGTCTGCTCTACAGTCTGATGATATAGACGAAGCGCAAACCCTAGCTCAGAGCGTCAGCCGCTACGATGGCAAAGCCATTAGCTACTTTGAAGCAAGCGTCAAAGCAGCCCGTGATCTGAATGATCGGCAAAATGAACTGCGATCGCTGCTCAATCTAGTGGTGCCGCTACAGCGTCGTCAGCTAAAAGAACCCGATGGGACAGCAGCCGATCAGGAGCTACAGGCCGACTCGCTAATTCAGCCTTTGGCCGCTTCTCAATTTACGGTGGCTAACGCACTTCAGCAAGCGCAATCCCTGTGGGCGCAATTGCCGGCTTCTCGTGAAAAGGCGTATGCAGCAATTCGGCTGGCAACGTTAACGCAACTCCTATCGGGACAGGAGATGGCTGACCCAGCAACGCATTGCTTTAAAACTGACTCACCTCAGACGCTTACCTGGTTGCAACAGGCGATCGCGATCGCCCAGCAAATTCGTGACCCCCAATCAGAAGCCTTTGCGCTGGGACGGTTAGGTCATGTGTATGAATGTCGCCAAGAGTACGATCGAGCACTGAGCTTGACCCAGCAAGCGCAACTTGCCGCCGCAAACAACGATAGTCGCTACCTGTGGGAATGGCAATCGGGCCGTATCTTGCATGCGCAAAACCACACGTCAGCTGCGATCGCTGCCTACAGCCTCGCGGTCAAAACCCTCGAAACGCTGCGGGGGGAACTCGCGATCGCCAGCCGCGATTTTCAATTTGATTTTCGCGATACGGTTGAGCCCGTTTACCGAGAACTCACATCTCTCTACCTGGAACAAGCCACCAACAGCCAAAAACAGGCTCAACTTCAGTTAGAAAGTAAAGGCAAAAGCGATGATCGTTCCCTGCTTGCCCCTGTAGCAACCGTTGAATCAGCCCTGGAAACGATCGATCGCTTACGTCTGGCAGAACTGCAAAACTACCTGGGTGAGGATTGTACGCTGAGCGCGATCGCCAAACCTGTAACTGTGCTCGATCAAAAAACGGCTGTCCTTAGCTCAGTCATCCTGGGTGAGCAGGTCGCGATGATTCTCACCTTGCCAACATCCAAGCAGCGCTTTCGCTCGCGAGTACAGTGGTTGCCTGCCAACGCTCAAACCGTCAGAACCACCATTAACGATCTACGTCGCCGCTTAGAAAAACGCTCCGACCTGGAAAATACCTACGAAGCGCCATCGCAACAGGTTTACGATTGGCTGATCCGCCCTTTTACGGAGGATTTGCAGACGGCCCAGATTGAAACGCTCGTTTTCATTCAGGATGGCATCTTGCGGAGCATTCCTATGGCCGCACTTTACGATGGCAAGCAGTTTCTCGTTGAAAAGTACGCGATCGCCAGCACCCTGAGCCTCACCCTGATTGATCCAACCCCGCTCGATCGTCGCGCGCTTCGCGTTCTGGGCTTTGGTTTAACGCAACCCGCTGTCGTACAGGGTCCCACTTTCTTTGCACCCCTCAGCCACGTCAAAGCAGAAATTGAAAGTATCAAACAGGCGCTTCCAGATAGTACAGTCTTGCTCGATCAGGCATTTACACCAGAACGATTGCAGCAGGAACTCACCCAAAACACCTACCCGATCGTGCATCTAGCCACTCACGGCAGATTTGGGGTTGATGCCCGCGATACGTTTCTGGTGACCGGCAAAACCGTTGCAGAAGCGAGCGAACAGAAACGTAAAGTGCTGGGAGAACCTGAAGCAAGTCAGTCTGTAAAACCAGCACAGGTCTACAACGAAAAGCTAACGATGAATGCTCTTTACCGCATGCTTCGTTCAATGCAGCAGGAGAAAGCAATCGAACTACTAACCTTGACCGCTTGTGAAACCGCCGTAGGCAGCGATCGTGACGCGCTCGGTATTGCGGGCATCTCACTTCAAGCGGGAGCAAGGAGCACTGTTGCGTCCCTCTGGCAGGTGGATGATGAGGCGACAGCGCAACTGATCACTCACTTTTATGCCGCGCTGAAACAGGGGCTGAGCCGTGCAAAAGCGCTGCAAACAGTTCAAAAAGACTGGATTCAGCACCACCCAGACGATCGCCATCACCCTGGCTATTGGGCTGCTTTGATCCTCGTCGGTAATTGGCTGTAGAGAGTTGTATACGGTCGCGAGGATTTGCAAAGCGTGCGCCAAACATGGCGTGCGATCATTTTTTGAAACGCAACTTATCCTACAAGCACAAACCAGTATGGTGAAACAGTAACAACCCTGTTCTGCGTCTTGTAGGTCGCGATCGCAAACCCATGCAACCTGCAAGACCTAACAAATCTACGTGTGAGGAAGAACAATGAACAAAACTCTGGCACTGTTGCTGGGAGGCAGTGTGAGCCTGATTGGCTTGAGTCCGACAATCCCCCCTGTAGAAGCAGCACAAAGCAACGCGATCGCTCAAGCGAATGGAGCCATGACCCAACCATCTCAACCCCAATTTGCTGATGCCGAATGGGTTTTAGAAGATTTGAATGGAACGGGCGTTATCGATAATTTGCAAACAACATTTCAGTTTAATGGGCGAGATCGTCTCTCTGGGCAAGGTGGATGCAATCGCTACATGGCTCAGGCACAACTGATGGGTAGCCGTTTCACAGTCGGAGCGATCGCTTCGACGAAAAAGCTCTGCCCCCCTGCGGTAATGAACCAGGAAAATCGGTACTTTCAAGCCCTTCAAAACGCTGAGCGAGCCAGTCTAGACGGTCCTTATCTGTTGATCTATAGCAAAGGTATCAAGGCACCGCTACGCTTTACTCGCTTAGACTCGACCAACGCTAATGAAACGACTCTCGTTGCCTTTCAGGGAAAACGTAACGCCGTGCGGGTATTTACGCAGAAGGGTCAGATGCAGATGAACATCTACGACAAGCGCGATCGCATCACCTGGGTTAGAGGTACTCCTGTTAAAACCGAGCAAACGCCTGAAGGTACTCGCTATACCAGCGTTGCTGGTGAGGCTGCACTCGTCGTCTTCGTACCCAAAACAGGTAGCGCCCCAACGTTCACCATTAACGGCAAGATCGATCGCTAATCTACATGCGGTAGACCCCGTCCTACCGCCTTTCCTCCGGCCGCTCAAGGATTGCCCACTGACGAAGCAGCATTCAATCTCCCTCTGACGACTGACGAAAACCGACCCTAGCTTTGGTTCACTGAGCGGCATCTAGCAATCGCACCTTTGTGCCATGACTCATGCCAGCGCGTCTGTTTGGCTGAGTACGCTAGTGCATCGAGACTTTGTTTAATCAACACTTAGTGACGGTAGCCAGGTTTAAACTTAGAGGAAGAGATTTATGACTGTCGCAACTTCAGTACAGCCCCAACCTCTCAGCAGCAACGAACTCCGAAACATTCATGCCTATTGGCGTGCGGCAAACTATCTCTCGGTCGGGCAAATCTATCTCCTGGATAATCCACTGCTACGGGAACCGCTTAAGCTTGAACACATTAAGCCAAGACTGTTGGGGCATTGGGGCACAACACCAGGGCTAAATTTTATCTATGCCCATCTCAATCGGGTGATTAAAGCTCAAGATTTAGACATGATCTACATCGCTGGGCCAGGGCATGGTGGTCCTGGGATGGTAGCCAACACTTATCTAGAAGGTTCTTACAGCGAGCTTTATCCCAACATTTCTCAAGATGCAGACGGCATCAAGAAGCTATTCAAGCAGTTCTCCTTTCCTGGCGGCATTCCCAGCCATGCTGCACCCGAAACGCCTGGGTCAATCCACGAAGGCGGGGAGCTAGGGTATGCGCTGGTACATGCGTACGGTGCTGCCTTTGATAACCCTGATTTAATCGTGGCCTGCGTCGTTGGGGATGGCGAAGCCGAAACAGGACCCTTAGCCACTAGTTGGCATTCCAATAAATTCCTTAACCCGGCACGGGATGGGGCTGTTTTACCGATTTTGCATCTCAACGGCTACAAAATTGCTAACCCCACTGTCCTGGCTCGGCTCCCCCAGCATGAATTAGAAAGTTTGTTTGTCGGCTATGGCTACAAGCCTTACTTTGTGGAAGGCTCAGATCCCGACACGATGCATCAGTTAATGGCAAGCACCCTTGATACAATCATCGCTGAAATCAAAAGCATCCAGCGGGAAGCACGAGTACACGGGTTTCAGCAGCGATCGCCCTTTCCCATGATCATCCTGCGATCGCCCAAAGGGTGGACAGGCCCCAAAGAAGTGGATGGTAAGAAAACAGAAGGCTACTGGCGATCGCATCAGGTGCCCCTCTCCGAGATGGCGAGCCACCCAGAGCACGTACAGCTTTTAGAGCACTGGATGAAGAGCTATCAGCCAGAGGAACTCTTTGATGAACAGGGACGGTTAATACCAGAACTTGCAGAGCTTGTGCCTGATGGCAATCGCCGTATGGGTGCTAATCCTCATGCCAACGGCGGCATTCTACTGAGAGACTTAAAGCTGCCCAACTTCCGCAACTATGGGTTCGCCGTCAAAAACCCTGGCACCGAGATGGCAGAATCCACTCGCATTCTGGGGCAATTCCTGCGGGATGTTATGCAGTCGAATCTGGAAAGCCAAAACTTTCGGATGATGAGCCCCGATGAGAATAACTCCAACCGCCTCAACGCCGTACTTGATGTGACCGATCGCGTCTCCACAGCCGAAATTCTGTCAACCGATGATCACATCGATCCCTCAGGGCGCGTCATGGAAGTCTTGAGCGAACACATGTGCCAGGGCTGGCTTGAAGGGTACCTGCTCACAGGACGCCACGGGTTTTTCTCCTGCTACGAAGCATTTATCCACATCGTAGATTCCATGTTTAACCAGCACGCCAAGTGGTTAGAAAGCTGCATGGATATTCCTTGGCGCAGACCGATCGCCTCCCTCAACTATCTGTTGACCTCCCATGTGTGGCGGCAAGACCACAACGGATTCAGCCATCAGGACCCCGGCTTTATCGATGTGGTCACAAACAAAAAAGCAAAAGTCGTACGAGTTTACCTGCCGCCGGACGCCAATACGCTGCTCTCGGTTGCCGATCATTGTCTTCGTAGTCGCCAGTACGTGAACGTCATCGTCGCTGGTAAGCAACCCGAATTGCAGTGGCTTGATATGGATTCAGCCGTTAAACACTGCACAGCCGGACTGGGGATTTGGGAATGGGCAAGCAATGACCAGGGCGGGGAACCTGATGTCGTCATGGCCTGCGCCGGTGATGTGCCAACCCTGGAGACCCTTGCAGCCGTTGATTTTCTGCGATCGCATTTTCCTGACCTCAAAATGCGCGTAGTCAACGTGGTTGATCTCATGACCCTTCAGCCACCCAGCGAGCATCCCCACGGCATCTCCGATTGGGATTTTGACTCTATCTTCACAAAAGACAAGCCCATTATTTTTGCCTTTCATGGCTATCCCTGGCTGATTCATCGGCTGCTCTACCGACGCGCCAACCATAACAACCTGCACGTACGCGGTTACAAAGAAGAGGGCACTACCACCACTCCCTTCGATATGGTGGTCTTAAATGATCTCGATCGCTTCCATCTGGCCCAAGATGTCATCGATCGCGTACCTAAGCTAAACCACATTGGCGCTTACGTGAAGCAAGCCATTCGTGACAAGCTGATTGAGCATAAGCACTACGTCACAACCTACGGCAAAGACATGCCAGAGGTTGAGCACTGGACATGGCAAGCTTACAGCAGTGTCGCTAAAGGGGGGGCCGTAGCATCAACCGTCAAAGACAGTGACAGTGATCATTCCCAGCAAGGAGCAGAAGGCGCAGCAAGTTCACGAGCCTGACAATCACAGCAGTCTTTCAACAAAAAAAGCACCCAGCAGATCACTCTACCGGGTGCTTTAAGACAGATACAATCGCAGTTTAAAGCCTAGCGAATGTATTCTTTCAAGACGCTGTTGCGGTTGGGATGACGAAGCTTACGGAGTGCCTTCGCTTCGATCTGCCGAATCCGTTCACGGGTCACGTTGAAGATCTGGCCGATTTCTTCCAAGGTTTTCATGCGGCCGTCATCTAACCCATAGCGCAATCTCAGCACATCGCGCTCACGAGGGCTAAGGGTATCCAAAACGCTCTCCAAATCTTCTCGAAGCAGATTTTTAGACACTTGATCTTCGGGAGTCTCACCGTCAGACTCAATAAAATCGCCTAGGCGAGAATCTTCTTCTTTTCCGATCGGGGTTTCCAGTGAGATCGGCAACTGAGCAGACTTGGCAATAAAACGCAGCTTCTCGATGGTCATCTCCATCCGAGTTGCAATTTCTTCTTCAGTCGGCTTACGTCCCATTTCTTGCGACAGAAGTTTGGTGGTCTTCTTGATGCGGGAAATGGTTTCGTAAAGGTGCACTGGAAGGCGAATCGTCCGAGACTGATCAGCGATCGCCCGCGTAATGGCCTGACGAATCCACCAGGTCGCGTAGGTTGAAAACTTGTAGCCCTTTTCGTGGTCAAACTTCTCTGCCGCACGAATCAGACCCAGGCTTCCTTCCTGGATCAAATCCTGAAAGGACAGACCCCGGTTCATATACTTCTTGGCGATCGAGACGACCAATCTCAAGTTAGACTGCACCATTTTGTCCTTAGCACGGCGGCCGAGGTGCAAGCGATGGCGGAAGGCTGACAGCGGCATATTCACCGCATTGGCCCACTCTTTATCTTGAGGATCACGATCTAATTGTAGGAGCAGGTCTTCGCGAATACGCTCTAACTCAAGCAAGTCAGCGATTTTACGTGCAAGCTCAATTTCTTCGTCTGCCCGCAAAAGCCGAATACGTCCAATTTCCTGCAAATACAAGCGAATTGAGTCTTCGGTGTAATGCTTTTTCTTTACTGCTGTCCGGCGACGAGTCGACCGGGCCTTGCCAGGCTTACCGTCTTCCTCATCCGTAGCCGCATCTACAGATTCATCCCGATCTTCATCATCAATGAAGAACCCTAATTCGCTCTCAGGCAAATCGCCGGAGGCACCGCTTAAAAGCTCAATTTCGAGTACGTCGTTGGCCTGGGTCATGCCGCGTTCCTCATGCTCCTTAACTAGAAAAAAATCAGTCAACAGAGAATCTCACATGCAGAACGCATGGCTGAAACAATCAAGATGTGATGATTCAACCAGGGCTCTTCATGGGCTTATTGAAATATACCTCTCTACCAAAACCAATCTTTAGGCAGAGGCACTAAGTTCCAGAATACAGTAAGCAGAACCTGTGAGAGATGCCTCCGATTGTAGCCTTTCTAACAAAAAGGTGTATACCTTTACCTTACTTCAGGACTAAAGTTATGGGCAGATAACACCAGAGCCTCAAGCGGGCTAAATAGGCACACTGTCAGAGTTTCATCACAAAACGAAAACACTCCCGTCAAAAAACATTTTGAAAGTAGACATTTCATACTTGGGACTCTAAACATCTGATGCCAGAATTGATGCTACGGATAACCTACGCTACCTGAAATAATAATTGGTACTAGAGAGTTCGTACTACGCAATCAAGGCTTGATTTGGTAAAGCTCTCAGGCTGGTTTCAGAAAAAAAACTTCTGAGACTGCTTGACGCTTTAGTCCCCAACTGGGAGATGAACCTCTGATCGTTACGTTAACTCAGATACTCTAAGTTAGCAGAGCAAACCTAAATTGGTACCAGACTTCTCCAAGTTACTGAGAAACCACTGAGTGAATCCTAAACAATTTACTGAAAGACTTCAGCGATTCTAACGAATTCTTAAAACTCCCCAGCATTGGCACGGAGCGCTTAATACGCCAAAAAAGCAAGCTCCAGAGGTACTGCGTCAATCGAAACGTATCTAGCTGTTAAAATATATTAAGCAATATAAATTTATTTGTCAGTGCAGCGCTTCTCTGTGCCTCCGGGCTGGAGAGAAATGAGTTATGGCTCGGATGATGGATTAGCGACTTTGTCCAACTTGGGCGAAAGCATGGCCTCTAACAAGTTAGAAGCATCAGCAGTTAACAGAATACGTCCGGTTGAAGGGTGACGAAGGCTAAGCCAGAGGCTGCAGCTTACTGCAGAGCTACTGAGAACGATCGTGGTGTACTGTTGAGCCAGCTTGCAGCCCAGTTGGTAGACCTGAGGGCGCTTCTGAATTGCAAATGACTCTAACCGACAATAAAGCTCACCTTGATAGTACATGCCAACGCGAACACTGCCGTTAAACCAGAAGTTAAACGTGAAAATATGTTCCTCGTTAATCACTAAGGGCAACACAGACATACGCGATCGCTTCAGAAAAATTGTCTACTTTGTTAGGGCCGACGCAAGTTAACCAGGGTTTTAGGATCCACTGCGTAAGCTCTATTCGGATTACAGTTTAGATTCCAGCACTGAATGAGCTATTTTTTAGTATGGGTTAACCCTCTGAGGAACCGAACACTTGCTCAAGAAATAGTGACAAAAGAAAAAGGGCTGTTGTGTAGGCTATGCCGCGATCGCCTCGCTCAAGTCCGCGTGGCCTTTCCCTGCCAAAGTTGCTCTATAGTGACGAAGCGATAACCCTGTGCCAGAAGTAGGGGTAGCAATTGTGCCACCGTTTCAGCCACATCAGGCCCCCCTTCACTCCCATCATGCAGCACAATAATGGAGCCATTTTTCACCTGTTGCAGGATCCGATGGACAACGGTTTTGACGCCGGGTCTGACCCAGTCTTCGGGAACGACACTCCACATAACAGGACGATACTGCCACTGTTGCAGTAGAGACAGCGTTTGAGGTGTAAACAGCCCGTTGGGAGGACGCACATCGCGCACGGCTGTCGGCGGCAAGCCGCAAGCAAGCGTAATTTCAGCCTGAGTAGCCACCAGCGTTTGCCTGAGTTCAGAGGCCGAAAGCAGAGGAAACGATCGATGGTCATAGCCATGCAAGCCAATCCAGTGACCCTGTTCATAAGTCGCACGAGCGATGGCGGGCGATCGCTGCACGCAGGCTCCTAACCAAAAGAAACTCGCGGTGATACTGTAGCGTTCTAGCGTTTCTAAAAGCTGTGGGGTATAGCGATGATGCGGGCCATCATCAAAGGTCAACGCGATCGATGGGCACGCCTCATCTCCAGACCACAGACAGGTTGGGAAAAGGGGTTTGAGAACTTGATAGATCAGGGGAAAAGCCGGAGCAAAGGGCATCAGCTTACCCTACACCGCAAGACAAAAGGTTTGGCGTGTATGCGCTGACTGCACCAGGGAGGACAAAACCTCACTGCTTAACGGGTAGACCAGAAAACCGTCAAAACCGGGATTTTCTTCCTGATGCATCCACCGTGGCGCATGAAAATCAGTCAGCGACACAAAGGTTGTGCGATGGGTACTGGCGTAATTGCGCAGTTCTTGAAGGACAGCTTGAGACCAATTTTGATGATCGCCCGCCAGGATAATGAGAAACGGTGGTTGATGGGTCAGTTGAGCCAGTGCTTGCTCTTCAGAACATGCACTTGTCACAGAGTAGCTAGAGTAGCGCAGCAATGATGCCAGCACATGCACCTCGCGGGGCTGCTTCGCCAGTAGAAGAATATCGCTCGATGGTGATTGCATAATGCAAAACGGCAGGCTGTTCGCCCATATCCAGAAAAGAACCTGATCCGGTAAGTAACTCAAAGCTGAGATTCAATATACCGTCCGTAAAGGAGTTAACTGAATGAATAAAACCGCTGAAATCTTTTTGCTCGCTCCTTTTGACGCTCTTTTAGTTGCTTAAAGTGCTTCCGTTTTTCTTAGCCTTTACCTTACTCTCGATAAAGGTTTTGAAACATTTCTTAGAATGGTTACTACTAAATGAATGCTTTGAACAACCTGTTTTAGCGACCAAGACCAGTATCCATAAGGATTTTTCAGTTTCAGATACGGTTTAGGAGTGACTGTTTCTCATATCATTTTGCACTTTAGAAAGGGTAAAGATTTTCACTTGTAAAATTCAGAAATCCGAGCTACCGCACGTCTCCTGTACATAACAATCTTTAGAATTAATTCCAAATTCTAGTTGCTTTTTGTAAGCAAGCTGTCCTGTCCAGAAAACGATCGCTTTAAGCCTAAGCGACTCTTTCTTCAACCGATTCTTCAACCGATCCTCTGGCACCTTTAGCATGCCCATGATGACTCCAAAAACTTACCCTACCGTCATCGGTGCCGTATTAGTCACAACGCTAGCTGGCTGTACGACGCTAACGACTGATCGCTACGAAGCAACCGCCCTTACACGCTATACCTGGCAGGTGTCGTACAGTACGGATCCCAACCATGAGCGAGGGCAACGTTTTGAAGCCTTTGCCTCAACCACCTTACTGAATCGCAATGGGCAAAAACCTGTAGACGCCGTCACCGGGCCAGACGATCGCGGGTTATGGTGGGCAGCCTTACCACCGCGACCCACGCTAGCGGCGATCGAGCAACGGCAGCAGACCTTCGAACAACCAGACACCCCACAATTGATTAAGAAGGTAGACTACCGCCTCCGCTTTCAGCGCGACGGCAAGACGGTTACGTTACCAACAAACTATGACGTTTACCGCGAAGCCGTCAAAGCCATCCGTACAGGTGCTTCTCTGTTATTAACACTGGGACTGGGAGAGCAGACAGTTGAAAAGGCAGAGCAGCGGTAAGGGGTGCACCACTATTTGGGTAGTGCTAGAAAGGGCAGGATAACAAGAGGGTGGAAGGGAGCGAAGGTCTGATGATCCCGTTATCCCATCATCTCTCGATGATGTTCCATCCTTTCCTGAATAGGACTAATTCTATGGCGATAAACGCGCTTTTTTAAGTCGATTAGTCTCGTACCAGTCGGCGATCGCGGGCACCCAGGCTTGAAAATGGGGCCAAATAAATTCACACAGCTTTTGTGCTTCTAGCTGAGCGTCCAGTTTCCAGCGCAGATCAAGCAAATGCATGAGCGATCGTACATTCGCCGACATCACCCAATGCTGTCGCACATCAAAGGGGATTAAACCTCTAGCATGTTCTTCCGAAAAACCTTGCTGGATGCGCTCGGCATAGCGCTGGCAAGCGGCTAAACACCAGTCCACATCCTGCTGGCGTTGTTCCAGCGTGTAATCATAGCGTTTACCCTGGCGATCGGTATAAGCGCCTAAAGGACGCAGGTAAAATACCGCTTCAACCTCCTGCTTCCCAGCCGCAACATCCAAAATCCGCTGCCCCGTATAGCGAAACGATTGCACGTCGAAGCTGACCCCTACGCGGTGTGTCCGTATTTGCTGCATCGTGCTGTGGGGAAACCAGCCGCAGTTAAGAATAATTTGAGGATGTTCCAGGGGTCCATAATGCCCCCGATTGCCTGCCAGCAGATTCTTAACCACAATCTCGCCACATTTAGCTTCATCAGGCCAAGCCGCACGATCGTCCCAGACAAACGCCTCGGCATAATCCTGATGCATCGCTGCATAAATCGCCTGCTGGGGGTTGGGCGTTTGGGAAATAACCGCAACTGTAAAACGATCCATAGCTGGGGAAGGATAGAACTGCAAGCTATCTAGAATACGGGGTTTGGTCGCAAATGTGACTTTGATTGGAATTTCTTAATGCACGTGCTGTAAGAGCATGGGATGGCTTTACTTCAACACAGTCAGCGACTGCAAAACCTGCGTATAGGCTTCCACGCTAACCGCCTGGCATCGTTTCCAACCAGTGCTCGTTGTGCTGTCTGGTTGCGCTCCGCCTGAGATGAGCATTGGGTTTCCTTTGAGGCCCAAGAAGCTCACAAGACTTTTACTGCCAGGCGATTTCTCTGTATACACCGTGATCAAGCCAAAGCGAGTCTGCACCTGCTTGACCTTTTCTAACCCACGCGGCCCGTCTTGAGACGTTCTAATGCTAAGGCAGGTATTCTTTTCGCCCTGGTAGTCGATCGCGTAGCCAGAGTCATCATCGCCGTTTGTATAAGTGCCCGCCTCACCTTCAGCCCTCACTAAGCGAAAGGTTGCAGGGAGAACCGTTGGCACAACAACAGGAATGGGGAGTTGAGTGAGTTGAGCTTTTTGCTCTGGAGAAAGTAAGGTTCCTGTCACTTGCGCTGCAAGAATCGTTGACCCTGTGGAACGACCAAACCGGTTAGAACCGGTGATTTCGGGCGCGATCGGTCTATTCAATGAGTCAGCGATATATGAGCTAGATACATAAGCAGGCAACGGCAACGTGGCTTTTGTTTCACCAGCGCTGGCTACACCACTGATCATCGGCAGTAAGACCGTCAACGACAACAAGTTGGCAGTTCGGCAGTAACGCATCATCAATCCCTACAACACAAGAAAGGCATAAACGGGTCAATCGCTAAACGATCCGATCGTCGTAACTTCTACCGGCAGCATCTGTTAGACTCGACCGGCCAGGTCTTGAAGTAGCGACTGCTTGACCCGCCAAGCTTGAGATACAAGGCTAGAAGACATTTTCCGGGCATCTTCAAAATTTTATGCCACCATAGACAGCAGATGAATTAAGCTATCTGTTCATCCCCTAAATCGTTCTAAAGGCTGACCCGTGCCCAATCGTAATTCTTTCCTGGCGTTTCTATTTCTTCTTGGCTTGTGGGGTGCTGCCCAACCTGCTTCGGCGCAGTTTTTGGCCCCTCATACGGTGCAGCTAGATCCAACAAAATTAGAGCGACAGGGTCTGAGTTTAGCTCAAGAGGCCGCGCAGTTGGCGCAATTTCAGCAGTACGAGTTGGCCCTTCCTAGAGCACGGTTAGCAACGCAACTGGCACCGAAAAGCCCAGAGATCTGGTCATTGCTGGGTGGGTTGTATCTCCAGACCAATGAACTGGATAACGGCATCACTGCGCTCAAAACAGCACAAACACTGGATCAAAAAAATGCAGCCGTGCTGTTTGCATTAGGATCAGCTTATTTTCAAAAAAATAATTACACAGCCGCGATCGATTACCTGAAGTCAGGCTTAAAAATTAAGCCCAATGTGCCAGGTGCGTTGTTTGATCTAGGTAACGCGTACTTGATGCAACGTCAGTTTGCCGATGCGCTGGCTCAATATGAAAAAGCAGTAGCCCAGGATAAAGCCTTTTGGCCTGCTATCAACAATATTGGTCTGATTAAATACGAGAACGGTGAAGTTGACGAAGCCATCCGGCGTTGGCGGGCAGCCGTCGCGATCGATGCAAAGGCGGCAGAGCCCCAGCTAGCAATGGCCGTAGCACTTTACTCGAAAGGCGATCGCGAGCAGGGGTTAGCTCTAGGCGAAACGGCGATTCAAATCGATAGTCGCTACAGCGATCTAAAGTTTTTGAAAGAGAACCTCTGGGGCAATCGGCTGCTTGCGGACACGAAAAAATTCCTTGAAACGCCTCGTATCCGCGCAACGATCGCTCAAGCCCAGGATCGGAGTGCGCCCAAAAGCCCATCTTCGCCTCAATAGCATCAAGGCTTGGAGTGGCGTTAACCAAAACTTGTTGGCATTCTAAAAAATAGCGTTATTTTTGATAGGGACACTATCAGAAGTGTGATAGCCTGCCCCAAACAGCTTTTGACGCATTTATATGGGACTGAGGGGACCGCTCTACTTGAATCATGCACACGCCAGGGTAAACAAGCCCAGACGGCACCGGGTGCGATCGTTGCTATGGCTGTTCATCCTGACGCCATCGCTTTGGTTTGGCTACCGTGAGGTTAAAAGCTACTTCGTAAGACCGCAAGCGATTTTAGTGCTGGGCGGCGCTCCTAAACGAGAGAACTTTGCCGCTGAGTTTGCACGGCAACATCCAGAGATCCCGGTTTGGGTATCGGGAGGTAGCCCACGCGAGTATACAGAGAGCGTTTTCGCGGATGCTGGTGTAGACCTGAACCGCCTTCATGTCGATCGTAAAGCGGTTGATACGGTTAGCAACTTCACCACGCTGGTTGATCAGTTTCGCAGCAGAGGGATTCATAGCGTTTATTTGATCACCTCTGACTATCACATGCGACGAGCTTGCGTGATTGGAGAACTCGTGTTTGGCAGTCGTGGGATCGACCTGAAGCCGGTTCCCATGCCATCGGATCAAACGACAGAGCCCTTAATCAAAACCCTACGTGACGGTGCGCGAGCCGTTTTGTGGCTTACTACAGGCCATTCTGGCTCTACGTTGGTATCTCGCCCAGAGGATCGCTAGACCGCGTTGTACAACGCCTCGCTATTCTCATAGAAAGGAATTATGCCCTGGAACCATTCCCGTCGAACACGGTCGATCACTATATGAAGACTGCTCCCCCGATCGCCTGAATATCGTTTGACGAAAGCTTGGTTATTTGATTGATCGCCCTCCTGAAAATTGTCTAACGAAGGTTGCCTGGAGCGTGATCGTGCGCTCAAACCTCGACCTGAACTCAAACTTGACCTGCCCATAGCAGTCTCAAACCGATTGTGAATCCTGTTGAACCCTACGGCTAAAGTAACCCTCATTTAAACCACATCAGGGTTTCAACGGTTCTAACTATGAATATAAAAGCCACCGCATTGACGCATTCCCCTGCAATCACGGCTATCACCGTAGAAATTCCTCCTGGTCCAACAACCCAGTGGAATCCGTTTGATCCCGCCTGGATCAAGGTCTGGGAGGAGGTTGGTCCGATTGGCTACCTGGCACTGCTCTGTGTATTTGTTTGGCTGCTCACACGCTTCGTGGAAACAGTGAAGGGAAAGTAAGTCAACAGTAAAGAACAGCACCACCCGCACGGATCGTTTCTCAGCACTGTCTGCTAATGCGTTGAGAGACGATCCGTTTCATTTCCCCTTAAAAGAGGGGCGGTGAGTGTGTCAGCGATCGTCGTTCAGATTACCGTTTATCGAGCGTTGGAGCGAAATGAGCGATCGCTGGCAAAGCATCGGCGCGATCGCCAATCTTCCTTGGTTAAGTTGCGCGATGACCAGAAATTTTATACGTTTGTGAACGTAACGCTGTGATTTTTCCCCTTTGGCAGGAGTAAGCATGTATATCGTACAGATTGCCTCTGAATGTGCCCCAGTGATCAAAGCTGGCGGTTTGGGGGATGTGGTTTATGGGCTCAGCCGGGAACTAGAAATCCGTGGTCACACAGTCGAACTGATTCTGCCAATGTACGACTGTATGCGTTACGACCACATCTGGGGTCTACATGTTGCGTATCAGGACTTGTTCGTGCCCTGGTATGGAGGCGTCATTCATTGTTCTGTCTACTGCGGGTGGGTTTACGGGCGCTTGTGTTTCTTCATTCAGCCCCACTCTCAAGACAAGTTTTTTAACCAGGGACGCTACTACGGTTGCGTTGATGACAACATTCGGTTTGCCTTCTTCAGCAAAGCAGCGCTTGAATTTTTGCTGCAAAGCAACAAGCGACCAGACGTGCTTCACTGCCACGATTGGCAAACGGGCTTAGTGCCCGTCATGCTGTTTGAGATTTACAAGTATCAGGGGATGGAAAATCAGCGGGTTTGCTACACCATCCACAACTTTAAGCACCAGGGCATGGGCGGTAGTGATGTGCTGTGGGCAACCGGATTAAATCGAGAAGAATATTACTTCCATTACGATCGCCTGCGCGACAACTTCAACCCCTTTGCGCTCAACTTTATGAAGGGCGGGATCGTCTACTCTAACTACGTCACAACGGTATCGCCCCATCACGCCTGGGAAGCCCGTTGCACCGATATTGGCTACGGGTTGGGTCACACTCTCCATCTGTATCAGGACAAATTTTCAGGCGTATTGAATGGCATTGACTACGACGTGTGGAACCCGGAGAACGATCGTTACATACCCCACAGCTACACTAAAGATGACTTGGCAGGCAAAGCAAAAAATAAGCAGGCGCTGCGAGAGCGATTGTTATTGCGTGAGGTGGACAGACCACTCGTTTGCTTTATTGGACGCTTAGATGACCAGAAGGGCGTGCATCTGGTGCATCATGCGATTTATCACACGCTACAGCGAAGTGCGCAGTTTGTGCTGCTGGGATCGGCAACAGAAGCCGGTATCAACGATCACTTCTGGCATGAAAAACGCTTCTTGAATGACAATCCAGATGTGCATTTAGAATTGGGCTTCAATGAAGAACTGTCCCATCTCATCTATGCAGGTGCCGATGCGATCGTGGTACCCAGCAACTACGAGCCGTGTGGTTTAACGCAGATGATTGGCTTACGGTATGGCACCGTGCCGATCGTGCGGGGAGTCGGCGGGTTGGTAAATACCGTCTTCGATCGCGACTACGACGAAAAGCACCTGCCCGAAGAGCGCAACGGCTATGTTTTCTACGAAACGGACTACGCAGCGCTAGAATCAGCGATGGATCGTGCGCTCGACCTGTGGTACGACAATCCCCAGGAGTATCGTCAACTTCAGCTACAGGGCATGGGGTACGATAATTCCTGGAATTACCCAGGTAAGGACTATTTGGAGATTTACGAGCGCATTCGCCACCGCTAAGTGAGTACAGTTTTGTAGGTTATTAAATCGACGATCCTACGTGAGTACAGATTAGGTGCAGAACTGCACCACTGGCCCAACGGGGATTGTGACCGTAAAGGTGGTTCCAACATCAACAATGCTTTGCACATCAATGGTGCCACCATGAAGGTCTACACACTGTTTGACGATCGCTAATCCCAACCCTGTGCCTGGAATGGTCTTCGTGTTACTGGCGCGATGAAAGCGTTCAAATAAATTCGGAAGATCTTGTCTGGGGATGCCAATGCCGCAGTCTTGCACCTGGAAGCTAACAGCACCTGGGGTGTAATGCACCTTCAATTGCACCTTCCCACCGTGGGGAGAGTATTTGACTGCATTAGAAAGTAAATTCGTCAGAATGTGATGTAGCAGCATTTCGTCAAGAGGCACCAGACCACTGTCATTTGGTAAAGAACCTGTTTGACTGAACACGATCGTCGCCTGGGGCATATCTGTGGTTCCAGAGTCAAATTCAAGTTCTGCTATCAGTTGACGGCAAACGTCAGCTACAGCCAGGGGTTTAGGATGACAGTGTAATCGGCCTGCCTCTGCTGTCGCCGTTGTTAGCACTTCTTGAAGGAGATGCTTGATGCGATCGGCCGCCCTTTTCGCTCGTTGTAAAAGCACCTGCGTTTTGCTCACCGTTAGGTGATCGTAATTACGCTGAAGCAGTTCAAGAGACAACAGAATGGCACTCAACGGGTTGCGAAATTCATGAGACACGATCGCAATAAAGTTTGACTTCAGCTGACTCAACTCTTTCTCTTTAGCCAGTGCTTTACGCGTTGCCAGTTCTGCTTGATAGCGGTTGAGGGCTACTTCGATCGCTGTCATCAAGTCATGCTTTTCAAACGGCTTGACGATGTAGCCATAGGGATAGGCCGCCTTAGCTTGCTTGATCGTCGTGGTATCGGCGTGGGCCGTGAGAAAGACGATCGGTACCGCATGGTGCTTCCATATCTGAGTGGCTGTTTCAATGCCGTCCTGGTCGCCTCGAATGCGGATGTCCATCAGGGTGAGATCAGGATGCCAGCGCTCGATGGCTTCTAGCGCTAACGTGGCACAGTCTGCGATCGCGACAACGGTATAGCCAAGTTGGGTTAACTGTTGCTGAATATCTAACGCAATGACCGGCTCATCTTCAACAACGAGGATTTTAGCGCTCATCGATCTTTAGACTGGGTGAGGAAATAAAAGCTCGAAGTGGCTACCAAACTCGCAATCCAGCTTGATCGTCCCCCGGAGTTGATGCACGAAAGCATGAACAAGCTGAAGCCCCAGTGAATTTGAACTTGGGACAGCGTTGGATGCAGCCATCGAGGCAAGGAACCCAATGCCGTCATCGGCTAAAACGAGCAAACATTGGTTCGCAGTAGGCACCGAAAAAGCGATCCGAATTTCCCCCGAACGATCGTCGGGAAACGCATGCTTCAGCGCATTTGTAACTAATTCATTAATAATTAACCCACAGGAAACGACCGTCTGAACCGGTAGCTCAAGCGGAGCAAGCTCAAGTTTCAAACGTATCTTTGTTGGGTCAATACTATAAGAATGGATCAGATCAGTTACTAAGTGATGCACGTAGTTAGAAAAATTAACCTTTTCTAAGCAACCGGATTGATACAGGCGTTCGTGAACTAAGGACATTGCTTTAATGCGACGCTGGCTGTCTTGAAAAGGTGCCAGTATGTTGGGATCTTGAATGGTACTTGCTTGTAAATTGAGCAAACTGGAAACTGTTTGCAGGTTATTTTTAACGCGATGATGAACTTCTTTAAGCAGCACTTCTTTCTCCGCGAGAGAAGCCATTAACTGGGCTTCAGCACACTTGCGTCGAGTAATATTACGCACAAAGCTACAGTGGTACTCTTTGCCATTTAGTTCAATATAGTTAGCGGTCACTTCAGCAGGAAAAAAGGTGCCATCCTTTGCTCGTACCCGTGCCTCAAACGTCATTGCTCCCTGAGCTTTAATCAGTTGCCAATGATCATCCCATTCTTCTATAAGGCGGTCTGGATTAAAGTCAGAAACCCGTTTACCGATGATTGCTTCACGGGGATAACCCAGGTCACGACACGCAGCATCGTTGACGTAATAAATTGAGCCATCAGACTCGACCCACCAAACCGGATCAACGGCTCGATCAATGGAGAACTGAGTCAGCCTGAGCGCCTGATCCGTTTGTCTGCGCTCGGTGATATCTTCGTAAGTGCCTAAGATGCCAACGACGGAGCCATTTTGGTCGTGTAGCGGCACTTTGCTTGTTCTAATCCAGCACTGTTCTCCACCCGCTTTCACTAAGCTGCCTTCAACCGTCGGGGTTGGTTGATCGGTGCTAAGCACCTGCATATCCTCTGCCTGGCAACGTTCAGCGTGTTCTGCCCAGGGCAATTCAAAATCACTTTTGCCGATGATATCACTGGGTGAAGCGAAGCCAGCATCGATCGCAAACTGATGATTGCATCCCATGTAACGCAGGTTTTTGTCCTTCCAGAAGATGCTGACTGGCACGCTATCCATCACCCGTTGGAGTAGCTGCTGCTTTTCGTAAAGGGCTTCTTCGGCTTTCTTGCGATCGGTGATATCTTCCAGCATGCCCAAGGTATAAGCACGACCATCAGAATCACGGATCAGGGCAACAGTCAGGTTAGCCCAGATCCACTCTCCATTCTTCTTGACAAACCGTTTTTCCAGTTGAAAGCGGGTAATTTGACCCTTCAGTAATTGCTGGATTTGCTTAACATTTTTGTAGGCGTCATCAGGATGCGCGATGTCTACATGGGTCTTTGTTTTGATCTCAGCGTTGCTATAGCCAAAGAGCGTCTGGTGGGCACGGTTAATTTCTACGATCTGATAAGTCTGAGCATCCGAAAGGCTGATGGCGATCGGCGCATAGTCAAAAATAATGCGAAATCGTTCTTCACTCTTACGCAGGGCTGCTTCAGTTTGCTCGTGAGCCGCGATCGCCGTTTGGAGCTGCTGATTGACCAACTCAAGCTGGGCTGTACGTTGTTTGACCCGTTGTTCTAATTCTTGATTCAGTTGTTCTAATTCTTGATTCAGTTGTTGCAGTGCCAGTTCTGTCTGCTTACGTTCATGCAATGCAGTTTGGCGCTCGGTAATATCCTGAACCTGATAAATCACATAAACCGGGTGTTGCTGTGTGTTGCATACAGTTGATAGGCTCACTAAACCCCAAACAATATGACCTTTTTTGTGGAAGTAGCGGCGTATTGTGTGGTAAGCCAACGTTTCTCCTGCCAGGAGTTTTCGCAGCGGCTCCACTCCTGCTTTCAAATCATCAGGATGAACAAGCTGCTCACAGGTTTTGGCTAAAAGTTCGGCCTGTGTGTAACCTAACATCTGACAACACGCCGCATTCACCTGCACGAGCGAACCATCGAGTGCGGCAGTAACCATACCAACCGCTGTGGTGTTAAAGAGACGACCAAACCATTGCTCGCTCCCTGGTAAAGGGGCTTCGAGTTCTTTGGGGTCAATTTCGGCCCACCGATCGACGTTGTGTTGCTGGTCTGGTTGCGCGGAGATTTCCATCGAGCGTGGTTGGGGCAACTGTGGGGTTACCTTCCGAATCATCAGCATGACTCCAGGTGAAGCACGATCATCCTCTGCACAAGGCCGTGGCGTTACGGTTAGGGACAGCATTAGGCCGTGATCAAAGCCATACTGACCAACCTGTGATTGCTGCGTTGCCAACCCTTGAGCCACAGGATGCTGTGCCAGAGGCAATGCGTCGCCTTCCAACGTTAAGGGGAGTATCTGAGTCAACGGTTGGTTGACCAAATCTGGCGCTTTCTGGTTAACAAGCGTTTCAAACGCGGCATTACACCATTGGATCTTGCCAGATGCATCTGTCCAGGCGATCGGCTCTTCAACACAATTCAAAGCGAAGGCCATACTGCTCAGAGTTGCTTGCAGATGGTCAGGCATTGATACAACAGAATCATCCATAGGGCAGGGAGAGGAGAAGGCAGAGGGCAGAAGGGGTAGCAGAGGGCAGAAGGGGTAGCAGAGGGGGCAGGGGAGGCTGAGGAGGCAAAACTCAAAACTCAAAACTCAAAACTCTCTAGCGCAGCGGCGCAAAGCGTTACTCAAACCTCAAACCTCAACCCCCATGCTGGGGATCGGTTTCATTGTGGCAAATTTGCACTAGATTTCTGCCTGATCGCTACAAAACAGGTCGTAGCTAATACAATGTCGGCACAGTGTGACAAAGTCTCAACTGGTTGCCATGCTGCTGTACTGGCATTACTGCCGTCTTTCTTAGTAAGTGGCACCCTTGTGGAACACTAAGCTTTGCGAAGGGAATGCAAAGCATCTATCCATGTCCGGAGGACTGTCTATTGTCTGTGCAAGTTGTAAAATCGACTCTCTTAACACGTCTGTGGAGGCAGACAATGCTTGTGGCGCAGGCAACGTTTGGCTGTCGGGACGGTTGGATGTTGGTAGATAGTGCAGTGTCATTGGGTGCGGACGAACGATCGCGGCAATCGGCACTGGATTTCAGTTTGGGTAGTAGATGACGTTCGTTCTAGTAGGGGTGCCGGGGCTAACCGCTAGAGTTTTAGAGTGCGGAAGCGGGTGTTATGTCAGGAAAATCAATCAACCGATCGCGGGTGCAAGCCTTTAAGTCGCGTTTTCAAGGGACAAGTAGAGGCGTTCAAGATGTCGGTAATCACAGCGCAGAGGGAGATGATGCAAAGATAGCGGCTCAACCAGCGCCAACTGCCGTTAGCGACAAAGATAGCGGCAAGCGTCCGCGTGGCAAAAAACAGCAGCCCAAAGCAATGATGCGATCGCTGCGCCAGAGTCCTTTGCCCGGTCAAGTAAAACGAGGATTAAAATTTTTAGCCGCTCCGCTGGTTTGGTTTTGCCTCCTGGCTTTTTGTGGCGGTACGGGCATTGCTGCGTTCCTCTGGCTGACAACTCTCCCCCCGGTGGCCAATTGCCAAAAGCTACAGCCTATCTCTGCGGATACCGATAAGCTTTACTGTGCAGAGCAAGCGGCGCGATCGGGTGATGTTAAAGCAGTCTTAGCGGGGCTAGCTCTGGTCAAAAACTGGCCGCCCGATCATCCCCTCCGCATTCGGGCCAACCGCGCTATCAAAGAATGGTCAAAAGCGCTCCTGGCGACTGCCCGAACCAAAGTAGATCAGGGTGATGTGGCGGGTGCGATCGCGTTAGCCAAAAAAATTCCCACTAATAGCCCTATTCATAGCGACGTCCAAACAGCGTTGTTGGAATGGCAAAAAGGGCAAAATCGTGGGCAGGCGATCGAATCTGCTATGCAAGCGGCACTCAAGCAGCAAGACTGGCAGACGGCAACGGCAAAGCTCCAGGCGCTAGCGAGCCTGGATGACAAGTATGCACAACAGAACTTCACTCGTTTGCGACAGCAGTTGACCACAGAACGAGCTGCCTTTCAACAATTGCAGCAAGCGCGTCAGATTGCCGAGCGCAATCCTGAGAATGTCGCGACGATCGGACAGGCGATCGCGCAGGCAGAGCAAGTTACACCCAACACCTATGCCCATACCGAAGCCCAGAACGATATCCAAACCTGGGGACAATTTCTGCTTAATCGCTTGACTGATCAACTGGGGCAGGCAGATACAGCAGGCGCGATCGCCACAGCTCAACTCTTGCCCGTCAGTTTGCCACTCCCACCAGTAGCCCGTGATTTAGTTTGGCTCAGCCGCGCTCAAGCCCTGGCAACGGCCAGTCTACTCTCCAATGCCCCTGCCCAGCAAAGCCGAGAGCTTTGGGTTGCTCTGGCGCAGATGCAGCAAATCCGATCAGACAGCCCTCTAGCCACTCAAGCGAAACGTCTTGTACCTCGTCTGGAACAGCAGACGCAGGACATCCTTCAAATCCAGATGGCGACATCGGTTGGCAAGTTGAAGCAGATCCCAACGCTATATACCGCGATCGCCCTGATGCAACCCATCACACCCGGTCGTCCGCAACGGGTCTATGCCCAAACATTGATTGCTCAGTGGCGAAAAGAGATCCAGCAGCTTGAGGATCGTCCTTATCTCGCACAGGCTGAGCAGTTAGCCGCAGCCGGTACGCTCCCCAAACTTAAGGCCGCGATCGCGCAAGCCCAGCAAATTGCCCCTGGACGCGCCCTTCAACTGGATGCCCAAAGCGCGATCGCTAAATGGACCCGGCAAAGCCAAACGATCGAAGACCAACCGCTTTTGAACCAGGCAAAGGCCCTTGCTAAACAGAAAAAACTGAAAGAAGCTATCCAAACCGCTGCCAAAATTCAGGCCGATCGAGCGCTTTATAAAGACGCTCAGGCCGCAATTAATACCTGGCAGACCGAGATCCAGCTTGCTGAAGACCAATCCTTACTGGATGATGCCAGAGCCTTGGCCGATCAAGGTCGGCTGACCAATGCCATCAGCCTTGCCGATAAAATTGGCTACGGACGCCCCTTATATGGTGAGGCTCAAGCCGCGATCGGGCGTTGGTTAGCTCAACGCGACGCCATCCAGACTGCCCGTCGCCCTTCACGTCGCTACGAACCCTCTTCCACGCCTGAACCCTATCGCCGTCCGCCTGGCGTTCCTGATGAACCGCCCCTCAGCGCACCCGCATCGACACCAGAACTGCCGCCACCGTAACGTGTGGAAGAGCAAGGGGAGCGGAGGGAGCAAGGGAAGTGGAGGAAACGGAGGGAGATGTAAATCAAAAGAGCGATCGGAATTGCAGTATCAAGTGCTGGAACTCTGCCCCCCGACTCCTACCTCCCCCGCCCCCTTGCTTCCCCTGCCCCCTCTGCTTCCCCTAATCTTTCCCTTCCCCTTCTGCCGTTTAGCCCTGTATCTTGTCAAAATAAACGAATGTCTCGCAGCAACCACTCTGGGTTCATTTCGTTTATGAATGTGGAAATCTGGGTTGATCGGAGGATTGCATGAGCCATTCGCGTGCCACACGGCAGCAACGTCAAGCGCTCAACCTGATGGTAATTGAGGATGACCCCGTGTTTCGGTTGGGTCTACTGGCGTGTTTAGAGCCATTGACTGACTTGCAGGTTGTGTTGGAAGCGGATTCTACGGTGAGGGCACTCCAGCGGTTGCGAGAGTGGGCAGCGGCCCCTGAAGCGAATACACCTGAGACGATCGCAGCACAAAACGCAGAGACATCATCGGCGCGATCGTTAGCATTAATCATTCTCAACTTAGATTTAGGGCAGGCAAGTTCCAGCCCTGGAGCAGGGCTACGGCTTTGTCAGCAGCTTAGAACACGCTACCCACAAATCCCCTTGTTGTTACTGGGTTCGACACTGGAGCTGACCCGGTTAGCGGCAGCTTTTCAGTCTGGTGCGGGTGGGTATTGCTTGAAAGGCACAGGCGTTAAGGAACTGGTGACTGCAATCCGCCAGGTTGCAGCCGGGCAGCCCTACTGGACAGAAGGCATTCAAGCGATCGCGACAAATCCCACGGAGGCTCAACTCAACGATCAAGCCCAACTCGCCCGTCGATCGCCCCCTGACCCGTCGCGTTCACCCAGCAGTCCCCGTAAACGCTCCTGGTTGGCTCAGCAGCGGCAGACGTTGCGCTTATCGGGCGTGCAACAGATTGATCGAGTGATCGCGGAGTTGGATGCCCAACTGAAAGCCAATCCAACCGTCATCGATCAGTTGATTTTGGCTGGGCAACGCCGCGAACTGCGTACAGCTCGCTGGTTGGTCAACCGACTGCTCACTGTGGCGGATGAATCTGTACCGCCAGTAGAAGCATCAGCACTTGAGGCAAGACGCGCGCCAGAACCCGATCGCCCGCCATTCGATCGCCCACATCCAGCAACCGATCCTGAACCCATTGTGGCATCGCGCTCCGAGGAACGTTCGTCAGCGTTAGCTGCTACCACGGGCAGCAGCATCCAATCACCCCAAGCAGCCCTCTTTCAAGCAACCCTCACCAAACTCAACAGAAGTCTGGAAAATCGGACTGAAACACCGCTAGAAATTGATATTTTAAGGGACACAAAAAAGCGAGAGTTACTGCGTATCGTCCTGCAAAAATTACAGACAATTTTGGACGATTTGCGCCTCTCGCAACTGCCCTTGCAGCAGCTTGGATCAAAACGCTCCGTAATTTTACAAGACTTATGGCAAGCAACCGTAACGGAGTTTTTTGGCAAGTATTATATGGTGCAAATTGATGCACAGCCCATTGAGGTCGTCAATATTTTGCTGCAAGATCGAGACATCGTACAGGCGGAAATGCTCGATCGTATTCCCTTATTTCCTGAATTTTTAGCACACTTGCTGTTTCAAACTCCGTTGACGATCAATGGTACTGTTTACGCTAGTGGCACTGCAGAAGCACTGGCACGCATGGAGCTACTGCTGCAACATATCACGATTCAAGTTGCTAATGCAGTCATGCAACCCTTAATTAATCGCTTTGGTGATGTGGTTGCAATTAAACAAGCGTTCTACGATCAGCGCTTGCTTCCCAGTCGAGAAATTGAGCGCTTCCGTAACGATCTGTCGTGGAAATATCGCACCGATCGACTTTTTTTAGAGCCAACCGCTATTTTTGAAAGTCAATATCGATTGCTCACGTTGACGGAAAATGGCATTAGCAAAACTATGATTTATGCTCCTCGCAATGATGAATTAGCCACACTTTCCGGCATTCCCTTTCTGGTTACGTTGGTTCTTGAAGCACGGGATGCGATCGCGCCTCGTGTAAGAGCAGCCGTTTCATTCTTAGGGCGCGGTGTGGTTTACGTTCTCACAGAAGTCATTGGTCGCGGTATTGGTTTAGTGGGTCGCGGCATTGTGAAAGGCATTGGCAACGCGTTACAAGAGCCAAAACCGAAGCGAAGCGAACGCTGGCGTTAAGCAAAAGTTTAAGCGACGAGTAAGTAAGTGACTTGGGCTACGATAGAGCCAATTCTTTAATCTCTCAGCAATGGAAACGTTTGCTTTTCAACCCAAGGCGTTTGGCTATCACCCGAATAATGCCTACTCATTGGCATTGGCATCTGAGTTGGCCTATCAGCAAAATCAACAATTCGTACAACAAAAGGGCAAGGAATGGGGCTTTGAGCAGGTGCTTTACTTTGATCGCAGCGGTACACAGGCTCTTTTATTCCATGATGCCGAGAAAATCATTGTCACGTTTCGAGGTACGGAGCCAGATGTACTGGATGATTGGATCACCGACATCAAGATCCGAAAAACCACCGGCCCTGGCGGTAATGTTCACCGTGGGTTTAAGGAAGCACTGAACTGGATCTGGTTGGATGTGGAGAAGGCGATCGAGTCAATCCGGGATGCGGTTCCTAAGGAGAAGCAGCAGACGCTATGGTTTGCTGGGCATAGCCTGGGAGGAGCCTTAGCAACCCTGGCAGCAGCCTTTTGCAAATTTAATGAGCAGCCGTTTGCGGTCAATGGCCTCTATACCTACGGGCAGCCAAGGGTGGGGAGCGAAAAGTTTGCGGCTGCGTTTAATGCGGTGTTTAAGGCTCAAACGTTCCGCTTTGTGAATAATGCCGATGTTGTCACGCGTGTTGCTCCCAGCATTTGCGATTACGGTCACGTGGGACAGATCAAGTATTTTGACAAGGATGGGATCTGCAAGAGTGATACCGATCTGAGTTGGTGGAGTACGTTCTGGGACAGGATAGAAGGGGATCTGGATCACTACCGCCATTGCTCACCCAAGGGTCGGATGCCCAATAGCATTGCGGCTCATGACTTAAGTGGGCAGTACATTCCGCTGTTGAAGCGTCATCGTGATCAGTGGGCTGCGAACCAACCGCCAACGCCCGTTGCAGGAGGATAGGCTGCTTCGTTCAATCTGCCTGCTAGGATCGCGCATCGTGCAGAGCAGACTGGAACGAGGTGCAGTCTTGGCTTTATTGGATGGTGGCATTGTGAAAGACATTGGCAAGGTCCTGCAAGTCCCAAAGCATAGCTACGCGAACGCTGGCGTCAGGCTATTGATTCTATGAATGGCAAAGTGCGATCGGCGGACAAAGTGCGATCGGTAGACTTGCACGCCTGCCCAACGACGCTTGCCTGTTCGCGGCTATGAAATGCTCGCCCCGATAAATACTTGCTCTTATATGGAGGGTCAGGTTCCATTGTCCGCGTGGGCACACTGAACTTGCAGAGCGCTTGTGCGCCGTTAGAAAGACAGTAACCATTCAATTCATGTATCTTGCTGTTGCTATTTTACTTTCGTTTCTAGCAGGTTCCTGGCTGGGAGCGTCCCTGGCTAAACGCGGTCTGACGGCTGACAATGCCTTACAAAAGCATCAACAGCAGGTCTATTGGATCAGTGCCATTGTGTTAGGAATCGGCACATTGGTCGCTGTACTTATGGTGGCTGGACAGCGTAGCCCCTGGGTGCCCTCCTTTCTCCTCCTATATCTGGGAGCGTACTTCTGGGATGCAGTTTTGCTCCTCTGCTGTTTTTGTGCAGGGCTACTCCTTCTGCTGGAACGATCGGGGTGGAACGATCGCACGCGGTTACAGCAACTGCTGCTTTTTCTCACCGTCAGTCTCTCAGCCGTGATCTTTCTACTGTGGCAAGGTCTGCCTATTACAGGTTTAGTGGAAGCGCCACGCATGACAGAGGGAGTGGTGCTTCAGACAACCCCTTACAGTTGTGCTGCTGCGACCATTGCGACGCTTGCTCGTCAGGTCAGACCCGCACGACAAACGACCGAGCAGGATGTGGTAAAACTGGCAGGCACCAGTCGGCAAGGCACGAATACGCTGTCCGAAATTTATGCGATGGAGCAACTGGGTTTAGCACCAGACTACAGACGCAACCTGACGATCGCAGAATTGGTTGATCGCAAGCAGATGGCCGTTTTACATGTGATGGAACCCGTTGGCAACAAAAGCATTCAGCATGCCATTGCGCTGCTTGCGATCGACCCTAATCGGAAGGAATTAATGGTGGCAAATCCCTTAATCGGCAAACAGATTAAAACCTTCGATAGCATGAAGGACTACTGGCTTGGAGAAGCCGTTTTTGTGACAGTATCCCCCACCAATCATTGATGAGGCTACTACTGTGTTTTCTGTAGCCAGGCGGTAATGCCATCCGCGATCGCCGCTGCTAACCGCTGCTGTTCTTTCGTGTTGGTGATCCACTCAAACTCATCGGGGTTGATCATAAAGCCCAGTTCCAGCAATACAGAAGGCGTCGTGGTAGGACGAGTCAGCGCCAGATTGTCCCAAAACACACCGTAGGACGATCGCTTCAGCGTTGTGGTCAGATAGTGATGCAAAAACAGTGCCAAACTGTGCGCCTGCGTGTTGTACCAAAAAGCCGCCATACCCTTTGTTTTGATCGCGTCTCCATCATCCGGTAGCGCGTTGTAATGCAGACTCAGTGCCAGCGTCGGCTGTACCTTTTCAATCATGGCAACCCGATCGTTCAACGGTACATCCGCATCCGTTTCACGGGTCAGAAATACCGTTGCGCCCCGCTGCTGGAGTCGATCGCGCACCAGTTTTGCCATCAACAACGTCACCGACTTTTCAGGATACCCCGTGGGCCCGCTTGAACCGAGATCCTCAGGGCCACCGTGTCCAGGGTCAAGGAGAATTTTGATGCCGGAGAGGGAGTTGGGAGTTGGGAGTTGGGGGTTGGGGGTTGGGTTAGCCGCTATGAGTGGTTGCTGTATGGTTAGTCTTTTCCCACCTTCTGCCCCCTGCCTCCTGCCTTCTGCCTTCTCACGCTTCTCCCCACCTGGCGGATGCTTCAACGACAGTATCAGCGTCGTCCCCTCATACCGGAGCTTATAGCCCCATTGCTGGCTCGTCTTCAGGTTAAAGGTGTACTGAATTTGTCCTGGAGCGATTTGCTGCCAATCCAGACGCTCAATGAGTGGATTATCGTCTAGCCGAATGATATCGGTTTGGGCGGTGGTGTTGTAGAGCGTCAACGTGAAAGTACGATCGCCCTGCTGAACACTAATCGGCACAGGCACTTGCAATGGAAAGACCACCTCTGTCCAATCGCCTGCTTCCCGTGCTTTGATGCTGCGAATGAGCGATTTGGGGGGTGCCCCTGTCGGCAAAATTTGCACCTCACTGCGCTTGATCCAGGCACCATAGTCCAGCCTCACCCAATCGCCTTCGTAGCCTGTCACCAGTGCTTGTGTACTTTTGGGCAAAGGCGTGAGGCGTGAGTAATCCGTACCGGGGCCTGTGCGAGCCGTACCCGATTCTGCCGTTACCGCAGCCGTTTCTAAGCGAGTTGGTGACAAAACCTTGATGCTGCCGAATCCAGCTTGTTTGATGGTTTGACCGTCCTGGGTGAGTTGAAACTCAGGCTTCCCTAGATCGCCCAGCAAAACGGTGTGCGCACACCCTTCAAAATGTCCCGTTCCACTAGCAACGGGTTGATTCTTTTGGGTTAACACGGCGGCATTGTCAGGCAACGCAATCGGTTGCGGTTGCTGGAGCAAAGGAATCGTCTGGTCGGCAAGTTTCACCATAACGGTTGCCTTTGGAGGCGCGATCGCGCTGAAACAAAGCAACTCATCCGGCAGGCGAGCAATATCCACAGACGGGCTAAGCGAATCTTTGCCAAAGGCCAAGCCTGTGGGTGGCTCAGTGGTGGCAGCTAAGCGCGTTACAGTCAACGTCACCGTCTGCTTGCCGTAGCGTACATCAAACCGATTGGCCCCCACCTGCAACGGAAAGCTGGGCGCAAAATGTCCAGCGGTATTGCGTACGATCGCCTGCCCATTCACCTGAACGGTGCCTTTAGGTGGTGCTGTACCAATGAGAAAAATGCGATCGGCCACCGTTTGATGATTCGGCGGCGGATAGGCAACGTGAAGCAATTGGGCGGCGTCAATTGGCGTTGCTACCAGGACGCAAGCGACGGTTCCTAGGACAGGAAGTAGGGAATACGGTGGAGAATGGAGACTAGAGAATCGGTTCATTAATAGCGTCAAACGGGCGTATCAGTCTTCAAGGCGATCGTCTCAAAGGCATTTGTTTAGAGGCGATCGTCTCAAAGGCAATGTGCTGCGGTGCTAATGTAGCAGATCGCCACCGCATTGTAAGGACAAACAAGGCAAAGGGTTACATCACCTTTGTTGATGATTGTGCTGTACGCTACTTGCGGGAGGCGTGTCACTTGCAACGGCTATTGATTAGGTAAGCCATAGTCCGGCGGATATGGGTGTGGGGTGTGGGGTGTGGGGTGATGGAGAAACTCAACTCATGGTACAGGGATGAGGGATGAGGAAGGCTGACCGCTTTTGCCTGCTCTCTGACCCCTAACCCCCAACCCCTAACCCCTGCCCCCTAAGAAATAAGAGATGAGGGATAAACTGCCCTAAAATCAAATTCACAATATAGAGAAGCTATGGTGCCAAAACCTGAACCTGCGCGTTGGACTGCTTTGCTGGCGCTTCTGGCACTGGCGCTGATCTGGGGGTATAACTGGGTGCAAATGAAAATTGCGGTGCATTATGCGCCACCGTTTGAGTTTGCCGCAATCCGAATTACGCTGGGAGCCCTGAGCTTATTCCTGGCATTGCTGTGGTTGCGGAAGCCCCTCCTGCCCAAGGAAGTGCCAGCAACGTTTTGGGCAGGAGCGCTTCAAATTGGGGGTGTTTATGGTCTGGCAACGTGGGCTTTGGTGAGTGGCAGTGCGGGGAGAACCTCTGTGTTGGTTTACACCATGCCGCTCTGGACGCTGGTACTTGCCTGGTTGTTCTTGCGTGAGCGGGTGCGTGGCCTCCAGTGGTTGGCGATCGCGCTGAGCATTGCCGGACTGCTGTTGATCCTGGACATCCAACATTTACATGGCACCAGCCTCGCTAAGGTACTGGCGCTGTTAGCAGGCTTATGCTGGGCCGGTGGAGCGGTCATTGCAAAACGGGTGCGTCAAACAATTCAGCTTGATTTGCTGTCTTTTACAGCGTGGCAAATGGTCGCAGGAGCTATACCACTGCTGCTGATTGCCTTCATTGTGCCGTCTACTCCGATCGTGTGGTCTGGTTCCTTTATCTTTGCACTCATCTACAACGTCATTCCGGGCACTGCGATCGCCACCCTCCTCTGGCTGTATGTGTTAAATCGCCTCTCAGCCGGTACCGCTGGTCTGGGTGTTTTGCTCAATCCAGTGGTGGGGGTTCTGGCAGCCTGGATACAGCTTGGCGAACGGCCAACCGCACTGGAAGGCATCGGTATGGGACTGATTGCGATCGCGCTAGCTCTGAATGCCTTTCAGGCCATGAAACGTCCGTCTCCTGATTTGCCCTGATCGGTGCCTGATGAATGCCCCTTGACTGGAAACTGGGCTGTCTTGAGGGGAGCTGTCTAAAGATTGGTGCCAAACCCAGCTTCATTCAGGCATAACGGTAAGACATCGCTCTTAAGTGAGTTTGCTTTAAGGTGAAAAGTCAATACACTGCTTTTGCCCGTTTGCTCGTTGTCCGATCGCTGAGGTATCAACGGTATGAATTTTTTAACCTTGGAGTTGTCGTCTCTCTTTGCCAGCGCCCCCGCTGCAAACGGTGTGATTAAACCCTTAGGGCATCACGAACTGCTGCTCATTCTCCTGCAACTCGCTGTACTGCTGCTTGTGTCACGAGGGCTGGGCGAGTTCATGCGTCGGATTGATTTACCACCCGTGGTGGGCGAACTGCTAGCTGGTGTTGTCCTTGGCCCCTCGTTGCTGGGTTGGGCAGCCCCACCGATATACACTGCTGTTTTTCCCAAGAGTCAGGTGCAGTCAGATCTCTTGTCTGTGGTTTCCTGGCTGGGGGTATTGTTTTTGCTCATTGTGACGGGACTGGAAACAGACCTGAACCTCATTTTGCGGAAAGGCAAAACGGCGCTGCTGATTTCGCTGGGTGGCATTCTTGTGCCTTTTAGCACTGGCTTTGCGCTGGGTGAATTTCTGCCTGAAAGCTTTCTGGCCTCACCGGATGAGCGCTTGATTTTTAGTTTGTTTATAGCCACAGCGATGAGCATTTCAGCAGTGCCTGTCATTGCGAAAGTGCTGATGGACTTAAAGTTAATTCGGCGGGACATTGGTCAGATTACGCTCGCCGCTGGAATGACGGATGACACGATCGGCTGGATTCTACTGTCAGTGGTGGCTGGTTTAGCCAGTAGCGGTCATTTTGATCTCCTCACTGCCTTTAAGTCAGTGCTGGGTGCGGTGTTGTTTCTGGCGATCGCCTTTACGATCGGGCGAACGGTCGTCGATCAAATTTTGCGCTGGGTGGACGATCACATTCACGGTGCGACCGCCAGCCTGTCGATCGTCCTGGTGCTTGCTTTTGCCGCCGCAGCGCTGACCCATGCAATGGGCATTGAAGCCGCCCTGGGAGCGTTTGTATTTGGCATTCTGGCAGGGCAGTCCCGCCGCTTTAACCAGGATGCAGGGCACACGCTAGAAATGGTCACTGCCGGGTTTTTGGCACCCATTTTCTTTGCGGCAGCTGGACTCAAGGTAAATTTGCTGCAACTTCTGGAACCGCAGACCCTCATTATCGGGCTGCTAGTGCTGGCAGTTGCCTGTGTGGGTAAGTTTACTGGCGCTTATTTTGGAGCGCGGGTGGGTGGGCTCTCCCACTGGGAAAGTCTGGCGATGGGGTCGGGGATGAACGCTAGAGGCGCAATGGAAATCATTGTTGCCACGATCGGGCTCTCGCTCGGTGTGTTGAACCAGCAAATGTATTCCATCATCGTCATGGTGGCGATCGTCACGTCACTCATGGCACCGCCCTTGCTGCGTTGGTGCCTGTCAAACGTGACAATCAGTGATGAAGAAGCCGATCGTCTCAAGCAAGAAGAGCAAGACAGCCGTAGTTTTATTAAAAACATCCGCCGCATTCTCATTCCCACTAGCGGTGGCCCTAACATTCAATTAGCCGCTCAATTGGTCAGTGCGCTGGCCCACCAGAATGACATTGAAATTACCGCTTTATTTGCGTTGAGCGACAAAAAACCACCGCGTCAAACCGCTGCCACAACGACTGCAGTAAGAGATACGGCTGCTGATACGGCGTTAAGCGCGATCGCTAATGTCATGACCTTACCCGAAAGCAGCACCTTAACAACGAAAAGTGAGTCTGGACGCAGTAAGGTTGATGTCATTCTCAAAGAAGCGCACAAAGGCTACGACTTAATTGTGCTAGGAGCAAGCGAGAAGCGCTCTAGAGGGTCACTCTTCAATGTGCTGGTGGATCGGGTGGTACAGGAAGCGCCCTGCGCCACGCTGGTGGTGAAGTCTCATTTGCCAATTCAAAGCGGCGAGACCTGCACGATCGCACCCCAGTCCATTCGCCATATTCTTGTCCCCACGATCGGCTCTGACTACAGCAACAAAGCCGTAGAAGTTGCGAGTACACTTGCTGCTCAGACAGAAGCTCTTCTTACACTGGTGCATGTCATTAATATTCCGCAGGTAGAATATATCTACCATCAGCAAACCCTCGATCCAGTAAAAGACATCGCGCTGAGAATTGTCGAACATCAGGCAACCATTGCCAGTAGTTTAGGAGCAAAGGTGCAATATCGTCTGCTGGAAGGAAGCAGCCCAGAGCGAGAGATCCTTACGTTTGCTCATCAAGAGCAGGTAGACTTAATTGTTCTCGGCAGTAACATTCGGATGGCAACAGGTCGGGTGTTCTTTGGTCATGGGGTCAATGCGATTTTGAGTCAGGCAAATTGCCCTGTTGCTGTTCTAAGCTCTTGAGCCATCCTGCGGCAGGTCTTATATGCTTTGGAGGTAACGCTGGCGTTTCTAGTCAACAGTCTTGCGTTATCAACGTCTGGTTCCCGTTAACTTGCGTTTTAGACGGGTACTCTGTCAATTAGGATAGAGAGTTGAGCGATCGCCTCTCAGGCATTTGTCAGCGCAATCCCTGCGCCTTCATTGCTCCAATGTGACGCTCGCCATGCTACCAGGTTGCCCTTGAGTCGGAGATGCTTTCCTTCTTTCCTTAACCTTAGCGGTTGAGAATCTACAGGTTGACATTGAAGAAATTGAGCCACGGTGGCATCGCGTGAGCGCGATCGCGACCCAGATTGGAGACTTGTCATGGTCAGCATGAGAACGGGCAATGCCGCAGGAGTAATGGTTGATGGCTAAACGTACCCGTCCAGCCAGTTATTACCGTCGGCGCTTCATTCGCTGGTTGCTTAAAGAGGATCAACCCAGCAAAGAAGGTGCCCATCCTAAAGAAGGGACGCACCGTCAGCATGACTGGTGGCAAGTCATGTGTTTAACCGGAGTCGATTATTTTTCAACGCTGGGGTATCAACCAGGCATTGCGGCGTTAGCGGCTGGGGCGCTTTCACCGCTGGCAACGCTGATTTTGGTGCTATTGACGTTATTTGGCGCGTTGCCCATTTATCGGCGGGTAGCGCAAATCAGCCCGCATGGTGAAGGGTCGATTTCCATGCTGGAACATCTGTTGCCGTGGTGGCAGGGCAAGCTGTTTGTGCTATGTCTTCTAGGCTTTGTCGCGACTGACTTTATTATTACGATTACGCTCTCAGCCGCAGATGCGACCGCTCACATTGTCGAAAATCCTCTGGTGCCGGGTTTCTTTCATGGTCAGACCATTAGCCTGACGCTTTTGTTGGTGGCCTTGTTGAGCGCTGTCTTTTTAAGAGGGTTTCGGGAAGCGATCGGGCTTGCCGTTTTTCTCGTAGGTATGTATTTGCTGCTCAACCTCATTACGATCGGGGTTGGGATTAACCACATCCTGCAACAGCCTGTCGTGATTCATGATTGGCAGACCGCGCTGTTTACCCAACACGGCAATCCCTTGATGATGCTGGGTATCAGCGCGTTGCTCTTTCCCAAATTAGCGCTGGGCTTGTCAGGCTTTGAGACGGGGGTTGCAGTGATGCCACTGGTGCGCGGCCAGCCCGACGATACCGAAGCTGCCCCGATCGGACGCATCCACAATGCCCATAAGCTCCTCACTGCGGCGGCGGTGATCATGAGCTTCTTTCTGCTGACAAGCAGTTTAGTCACCACGCTACTAATTCCAACGGCTGAGTTTCAGCCCGGTGGCAAAGCGAATGGACGGGCTCTTGCCTATCTCGCCCATCAGTTTCTAGGCAATGGCTTTGGCACGTTATACGACCTCAGCACGATTTCGATCCTCTGGTTTGCGGGGGCATCGGCGATGGCAGGGCTGCTAAACATTGTGCCGCGCTATCTACCCCGCTACGGCATGGCACCCAATTGGGCACGGGCAACACGTCCGTTGGTACTGGTCTACACCGCGATCGCGTTTGCCGTTACCATCCTTTTTCAGGCCAATGTGGAAGCGCAAGGGGGAGCCTATGCTACAGGCGTATTGGTGCTCATGAGCTCAGCGGCGTTTGCCGTCACGTTGGCAGCTCGACATCGACGCTCTAAAAAAGGCTTTTTTGGGTTTGGCCTCATTACGCTGGTCTTTCTCTACACGACGGTTGTCAATATTATTGAACGACCAGAGGGCATTAAAATTGCTGCCTTTTTCATTGGCACCATCATTGCCACCTCGCTGGTTTCAAGGGTTTGGCGCTCTACAGAACTGCGGGCGGAGCGCATTGAAATGGATGAAACGGCTCAACAATTTATTGCTGAAACCAATCAGAGTGAAATTCGGCTGATTGCAAATCGCTTGAATAAAGGTGATGAGCAAGAGTACTTCCTCAAGGAAAAGGAGGTACGCGAAGATAATCACATTCCGTCAATGGATGCGGTGCTCTTTCTGGAAGTACAGATATCCGACGCCTCAGAATTTGTCGATACGATTCGGGTAAAAGGCATTCAGGTGGGCAGCTATCGGATTTTGCGTGCAGAAAGTGCGGCGGTGCCCAATGCGATCGCTGCCATTCTGCTACAAATCCGAGACCAGACCGGTAACTTGCCCCACGCCTACTTCGGTTGGGTTGAGGGCAACCCCATTCAATACTTGATGCGCTTCATTCTCTTTGGGGAAGGGGATATTGCTGTTGTCACCCGCGAAGTGCTGCGTCGTGCTGAAAAAAATCCAGAGCGCCGTCCGGTCATCCATGTGGGCGGTTGAGGCAACGTGCCACACAGCCTCCTGGTAACGTATAGCCATGATTATTCTGCGCGCGATCGTCGTTTTACTGACTTATCTTGGCCTGGGGTTGGGCTATTTGCCAGGGCTCCGCATGAACCGGGCAACGATCGCCCTGGTCGGTGCGGCGGCGTTGATGGCCTTGGGCGTGCTGGATCTAAAAACGGCCTGGAGCGCGATCGATTACAAAACGCTGGTCTTTCTCTTCGGCATGATGGTGATCAGCGCCAACCTGGCAACGGCTGGCTTTTTCCAACTGTCGCTTGATTATTTGATGCGGTACGTCCGCAGTCCCTTTGGGCTCATTGTCGTGCTAACGTTCGGCAGCGGGGTGTTGTCTGCACTGTTTATGAATGACACGATCGCGCTGATCCTAACCCCGCTTGTGGTGAGCTTAACCGTTGCCCTTAGCCTGAACCCTGTTCCCTATCTGTTAGCGCTCGCAAGTGCGACGAACCTTGGCTCTGTCGCCACCATCAGCGGCAATCCGCAAAATATTCTCATCGGTTCGTTTTCAGGGATCGGCTACTTGGAGTTTGCTAAAGCGTTGACCCCCCTGGCGATCGTCGGTCTTTGCCTCCAGATTGGGCTGCTGTGGTGGCTATACCCAGACGTGCGCTCTACCCAACCATCCCTCAAACCAGAACATTTGCGCTATCGGGTGTTTAAGCCGTTGCTCACCAAAAGCTTACTCATTACAGCCGGACTACTCGTTGCGTTTCTCGTCGGCATTCCACCCGCCGAAGCAACCCTCATTGCTGCAGGGCTACTGTTAGTGACCCGTCGCCTTAAGCCCGAACGCACCCTACAAAAGGTCGATTGGGACTTATTGCTGATGTTTTCCGGCTTATTTATATTGACAGAAGGCGTGCAAAAGCTCGGTACGCTGAACGGTCTGTCTCAGTTTGTAGAAACTCCCCTGAGCATCTTAGGTGTAACGGCACTGTTGTCCAATTTGGTGTCAAACGTCCCAGCTGTCTTGTTGCTGCATCATCTCATTCCCCACCCCGATGCCCGGACGTGGTTATTGCTTGCCGCTGGCTCAACGCTAGCAGGCAACCTGACACTACTCGGCTCTGTGGCAAACCTCATCGTGGCAGAGGCAGCCGTCAAACAGGGGTATCGCCTCACGTTTTGGGAACATCTGCGCTTTGGCCTGCCAATTACACTCGTCACACTCGCGATCGCCTACTGCTGGCTTTACTAGCCATCCTCCCCCCATCTCCATCCCCATCCCCCAACCCCTAACTCCCTCATTGAGCCATGCAAGATACCTGGAACCCCGCACAATACGATCGCTTCGTTGCGGAGCGCAGCCGTCCATTCCACGATTTGGTCGCACTCGTCAAGCCACAGACACCCTTACGTGTAATCGACCTGGGCTGTGGCACAGGCGCTTTGACCAAGATTCTGCACGAAATGCTAGCAGCCGACGAAACCATTGGTGTGGATGCTTCAGCGAATATGCTGCAAAAAGCGCACCCCCTGGTAGGCAACGGGCTTCAATTTGTTTCCGGTCAGATTGAGGGAGAACTTCCCGACGGAGAATTTGATCTCATCATTTCCAATGCAGCATTGCATTGGGTGCCAGCGCATGACGCTTTATTCGCCAAGTTCAGACGCAAGCTGCGATCGGGTGGGCAACTCGCCATCCAAATCCCTGCGATGGACACCGATCCCGTGCATACCTTAGCCGCAGACACCGCCCGTGCCTTTAGCAATGCGCTCAAGGGGTATGTGCATCAATTCGAGGTGCTTGCACCAGAGCAATATGCGCACTTGCTTTACCAGTTGGGCTTTGTCGAACAAACGGTGAGACTTCAGCTTTATGGACACGTGCTACCCTCGCGAGAAAGCGTGCTGGACTGGTATCGCGGTTCCCTCCTTACTGATTATCAACGACGTTTGGATGCAGAAACGTTTGAGCAATTTGTGGCGCAGTATTGGAAGGCATTAAGCCTGCACCTGAAGGACGATCGCCCCTTCTTTTTCCCGTACAAGCGCATCCTCATGTGGGGAAGACTGAAATAATTGCTTCCTGCCCAGTGGTTTTTGGTGTTTTGGTCAACCTGTGTCCATCGCTACGCATCACGGAGACCACCGCAACCCACAAGCACCTGGTGCAAAACCGAAACAGCCGCCTCTCCTGACTCAACTGTAGGAGGCAAACTCCAGGCTCGGTAGGCGATGCAGTCAATCCAGCACCTTGCAGACCTTGCTATGCCTGGAATGAAAGCGCAACACTGATACCAACCCCCACAGGTGCTAAATCGAACGCTGTGGTAGAAGCTTTATGAAAAATCTACCTTTGTAAAAATTTCATGTAGCGTGACAAAAGAATCACGAAGGGGCAGAAAGTCTGCGTAATTGTCCTCAAGTATATCTGGAGACTTATGATCGCTGGAGTAATTGCCTTTCTGCTCTCGCTGTTTGCTGTTGTCTATGGCTTTGGTCATGGAGGCCATAACAACAATCAACCGAATCCACGGCCAAGCACCTCACCCACATCGAAATCTTCTCTCATCGCATCGAATTCCCCTCAGGGCAATGGACAAGATGAATCACATGACAACTCGCCCAAAAAAGTTCCATCCCCCATTCTGCTTCCAGGCTTGATTGGTTTGGGTATCGCAGCTTTCCGCAAACGCCCATCCACAAAGGATGAGGCAAACACGTGATCGGGTGGACAATGATCGTCTTTAATCCTGCCCCTATCTATACAGGGGCTTTTTGTTGCCCATTTACGTGCGCACTGAATCGCAAACAATAAGCGCGACATCTGTGGAACGCCGCCACCCAATCGCCCCATCCTTCCCATTGACCCATCGTTGCTGCTGAAAGTGCGACGGTTGCCAGCGCAAAGGTGGCTGTTCTTCGTTCAAGCGAGACGCTTTCAGTTGCAAACGAGGCGCTTCGCATTCCAAACGAGACGCTTCCCACTTCAAACGAGACTGTTCCGGTTTCAAGTCGGACTACTCCGGTTTCAAATGAGACGCGTCTCATTTCAAGTCAGATTGTTCCAGGTTTAAGCGAGACCGTTCCTGGTTGAAGTGTCAATGGTCGCGCTTCAAACGAGACTGTTCCAGTTTCAAGTGGAAATGTTGCCGTTTCAAACCAGACTGTTCCGGTTTCAAGCCAGTCTATTTCGGTTTCAAGTGAAAACGCTTCTGTTTTACGTCGAACCGATCGCGCCTACCCTCAAACCGATCACCATCAAACCCCAAACAGGGCTGTTCAAACATTGGCTAACCCATCAATACCCGCAACAAGGCTGAGCCAGGAAGGAGCGATCGCCCGTTGCACTTGAAACATTTAGCGGTGGCGCGTCAAGAGACTCGCTTTCTAGCGATCGCCTTGAGCCTTTGCCAATAGCCGTTCGCGAAGAAACCCGGTCTCTGAGGTTTCTGAAGGCTGATTTTTGGGCGATCGTCGGTTGTTCTGACTGTAAATAAGCGTCTCACTCCCCACACTCCATACCCTACGCCCCACACCCTATCCCGATGAAGCCAAAGAGAAGGCAGGTTAGGATGTGAATGAGAGTTCTGTTTGCCTAAGCAAAGTGTTGAGCTGACCGATGCAAACTGTTACCGATATTGGCTCATTAATTGTCCGATCGCCTGAGACACTTGACGGTCGTCCTCGCATTGCAGCAACAAGATTCTCTGTTCAACAAGTGGCAGTGCTGTATAAGCAAGGATTAAGTGCAGAGGCGATCGTGCAGGAATATGAGTTCCTCAATCTAGCGCAGGTTTATGCAGCGCTGGCTTACTATCACGCTAATCAGCAAGAGATCGAAGCGTATTTGGCAGAAGAAGCAGTAGAGTACGATCGCCTGGTTGCAGAACAAGCAGCCCGGTAGATCACCATGAGCCAAATCCGCCTGTATTGAGATGAAGATGCTCAGAGAGGTAGCCTGGTGATCGCTCTCCGCAACTCAAATGTTGATGTGACAACTGTCTCAGAAGTAGGACGGATTGATGCTCCAGATGATCAGCAACTCATGTGGGCAACAGAACAGGGGAGAGTGCTGTACAGCTTTAACGTCAAGGATTTTAGCCATCTGCACAACAGATTACTCATCGACGAAAAGACTCATGCAGGGATTATCGTTGTGCCCCGTCAGCGCTATTCAGTGAGTGAGCAATGGCGCGGACTGCTGGCATTGATGAGAAGTAGATCAGCAGAAGACATGGTGGCTCAACTAGCATACCTGAGCAACTACATGGGCAACTGAAGGCGATTTTTCCCTCCTGGAATCTTGTGCTACATCTATAACAAAATTCCCTTTCTCCCCCACACCCTACACCCTCATCCCATGAAAGCCACCGAAGTCCTCAACCGCTACGCCAACGGAGAACGAGACTTCCGCCGCGCCAACCTCCGGGGGCAAAACTTTAAAAGGCAAGACTTATCTGGGGCAGACTTCACTGAAGCCGACATTTGTGGAGCAAATTTCACCAATGCCATTTTGAGAGGCGTAAACTTTGCAGGAGCAAAAGCAGGAGTACAAAAACACTGGCTCCTGGTGCAGTGGATGATCACGTTGGTTTTGGCTGTACTGTCGGGAGGGTTATCGTCGTATCCAGGGATAGTCATTGCAGCACTCTTGCTGCAATCTAGTTCAGGTAGACAAGCCTATGTCATTGCTGAAGTTATAATTCTGGGGCTGCTAATAGCCACGTTTACTGCAATTAGCTACCAAGGATTAACAGTGCGCGCGTTTCTCATCCTCACTACTGCTGGTGCTGGTGCGAGTGTTATCGCTGGCGCTTTTGCTGTTGTCGATTCTGGTGATTTCAGCATCGCTCGAGCTGTCGCTGTTATTGGTGCTGTTACTGTCATTAGTGTGATTACCAGCGCTAGTGCTCTTTCTGTCGCTGGTAATGCTGTTAGCTTCATCGTCATTCTTACTGCTTGTGCCATTGCTTTCGCTCGTACGAGCACACTTGCTAATGTTACTACGCTCACACTCACGTTTGTTTTCGCTGTCTCTCTTGCTGTTGTGCTGTCAAGCTTCTATATAAAGCGGTGTGCTCTTAGAAGGGATGACAGGTTTTCCCTAGTACGGCTCATCAGCGTGGTGTTAAGTGCGATCGGTGGTACTTCCTTCTGCGGTGCCGATCTCACCCATGTAAATTTCACCAATACTATCCTCAGAAACACGAATTTTAATCACACAGAACAGAAGCAAACCATTATGGAATGGATTTGCTGGCGCGATGCTAAACAGCTAGAATGTGCCAGAGTCGGTACTTCTATCCTGGTTGATGGCAACGTGCGCGACTTACTCGTCACCCGTAATGGCTACAAAAAATCTTATGTCGATGCCAATCTTCGTGCTACCAACCTGGATGGTGTGAATCTGGAAGGCGCAGATTTGACTTGGGCAGACTTAAGCTGTGCTTATTTGCGGCAGGCAAACCTGAAAGATGCCAAACTGATCGAGGCGTTGGCGCTGGATACTGACTTTACCGGAGCCACTCTCACAGGAGCCTGCCTGGAAGCCTGGAACGTTGACAGTAATACGAACCTAGAGGGTGTCGATTGTCAGTACGTGTATCTGCTGCGCGACCAGCAAGAGCGTCGTCCTAGCAGTGGTGACTTTGCTCCCGGTGAATTCACCAAACTCTTTCAGGAAGCGCTCAATACCGTTGACCTCATCTTCCGCAACGGTGTGGACTGGAAAGCGTTTGTTGCTGCCTTCCAAACGGTGCAGGTAGACAATGACGGCACTGAACTGACCATTCAGAGCATTGAAAACAAGGGCGATGGTGTAGTGGTTGTCCGAGTCAGCGTTCCAGAGACGGCAAACAAAGCCAAGATTCACAGCGAGTTCAATCAAAACTACGACCTGGCACTCAAAGCACTGGAAGCGAAATATCACGCTGAACTGAAGGCAAAAGAGAGCGAGATTTCGATCTATCGTGAACAGAGCGTCAATATGTGGACAGTGATTAATTCATTGGCTGCTAAACCGATTCATGTACAAGCAACGGCTAAAGCGATGAACAATAGCACAGACGAAAGCCAGAATGTGAATATTGGCGGCAACGTCACCGGATCGACGATTAATCTCGGTGCCATCAGCGGCAGTGTCTCTAACGTTGTCAACCAGTTGCCCAGTGCGCCTGACCCTGCTCAACCCGGTATTAAAGAACTTCTCATCGAACTGCAAACTGCCATCGAAAGCGATGCTGATTTGCCCGAAAAAGGGAAAGCCTCCGCGCTAGAACAGGTCAAAGTGCTGGCAGAAGTCGCCCAAGATCCTGAACAACCAGAGAAGAAAGGCTTGGGGAGTCAGGCTGTGACGTTTTTCAAAAATGCCGCGTCTTTTCTCCCCGACACTGCCAAACTTGCCGAAGCCTGTACCAAACTGCTGCCGCTGATTACTAAAGCGTTGGGACTTCCGTTTTAGAGCAAAAGGCAGGAGGCAGAGGGCAGAAGGCAGAAGGCAAAATCTCACCCATCGACGCTTTGACTGTAGCGGTATATTTACCCTGTCAAACTGTGTACTGCTATACAAATGATCAGCAACATTCCAAGCCACAAAAAAGGACACGTTTTACCGTGTCCAGCATGAGGTATTTGTAACAGTGTGCAAACTTTAGACTGTGTTTAAGGTGTCATCACCTCCTGTGAATGACGCAGTTGCTTATACCGAAACCGTGATCTAGTGTTGAGGGCTGTACCATTGGGTGAGGTTGTTCACGGCACCCGATCGGCGTTGCGAGTTGAGTAGTTGCACAGCCGTTTGGTTATTGCTGTCATTGATTTTCACTTGAGCATCAATGCCATACCGCGCCGTGATGTTGTCATCGTGCGCAATATCTCTGGCAGCAGCAGCACCCACAAAGGCATCGCAGTTCTTGCCAGTAACAACAGTGGACGAATCCCGGTTAAAGGCATTGGCACGGCTGGAAGCACTCGATTGGCTTGATGCACTGGCTTGCGCATAGCGGCTGGAGTTGCTTGCAGAGCTGCTGTTGCTGCCTTTCGAGCCACCATTGCCACCCACACTGAACAGACCCAGAACACTCACGCTGCCTCCACCTCCATCGTTGTGGGTGCTGTTGTTGGATTGAGAGCTGGAGCTAGCACCAGAGGCCGAGTTGTTTTTGGCAGAAGCCGTGCGGCTGGAAGAACTGGAGGAGCCGTTGTTGTTTTGAGTGTTGCTGCCCAGACCGACATCACTGCACAGTGCTCTGGGATCTTTGGCAAGGGTGTCGCCATTAATCCAGGACTGCTGTTCGCCAGCAAAGGCAGGTAGAACAGAGGTGAACAAGGTAGTAGCAGCGATGATGGAGCTAACGAGTTTGCGGTTCATGATTCTTTCTCCTTATTGATGGTGTTGGGTTGTGAACCCTTACATCAACTAGATAGGAATGGGGTTTGGAGTTTATGCAGCGTTTGATGGGAAATGAGCAAATTTTTTCTGATGATTTCGCGATCGCCTTTCCAGTGCCCGTTTAGCCGTCAGTGGTCAGCCGTCTATCAAAAGCCAAATGGAATATTCATGCCAACCACAACGCCGATCGACAGGTTATTCACATCGATCGCGCTGTTGGATGAATTACCAAACAGGTAAGAGACGGAACCTGCAATGAAGAGATTAGGATTGATGCTATAGGTCGCTGTAGCGCTGATCTGGTGCTCTGTATCGAAGCGATCGACATCCGTAAAGTTCTTAAAGGTCAGGCGGTAATCCAGTGAGCCCTGGAACGCAGGCGTAAAGTCGTACCGCAGGCGTGCCCCCAACGTATTGGCAACACGGCTCTGATCCGTGGGATTTGTGAAACTCGCACGCAGATTGTAGAACGAATCCAATCGCAGTTGTTTGCCCAGTTGATCTTGCCGCCCAATCGTGAAGTCAACGGCATTATCCAGCAGCAACCGCTGACCACTTCCATCGCGATACAACTGCTCGTTTACCCAACCCACCTGGGCATACATTTGATCTGTGAGACGTTGCTGAATCCCAACATTGAAATTGAGGACGTTGTAATTAAAATCGCCTTCAGTGGCAAAGCGGATGGCTCCCCCGCCTGCTGCTGCGACTAATCGGGTGGTTGGTCCCAATTTAGGTGTTGCCAGCAAAAGTCCTGTGTTAGAAAACACGACATCACTGGGCTGAAAGGTTTCTAACGCCGAAATGTTGGAACTGGAGAAAATGCCCGATCGCAGCAAAAGTTGCACATCTGGCTGTGGTCGCGGTGTGGGTTGCTGAGTTGGCCGCCGCAAGATGCGCACTTCGCCCAGTTCGTCCTTCGTATCCTCCGGATCGGATGGTTCTGGTTTCTCATCAATGGGATTATGACCAGGCTCCGTTAAGCCATCCGTGGGAGAGAGTTGGGCAACCTGCTCCGGTGGCAAAAGGTCGATCGCAGACTGAGAAACCGCAACTTGAGCACCGGAAGCCTGTGCTGGATCGGATTCTGCTGGCTGCGTTTCTACCGGAACAGGCGGGATTGCATCAGAAGGTACTACTTTGCTAGGAACCTTCTGAAGTGGAGTTAATGGAATGGCTTGAGAGGGAGCGATCGCATTTTGTGATGGAATTTCGGCAGGATCGGCCTCCGGTTTTGTTGGTGTTGGTACAACCGTGAGAGCAGGCTCTGTGGCAATAGATGGATGGATACGCTGTTCTAAGATGGGCGCTCCCGATTCATTGCTAGGTTTATTGTTAGAACGAGGTTCTAATGGGTTTGTAACCTGTGGTGGTATGGTTTCTGGTGCGGCGATCGCTCTCAACTGTGGCGCGATCGTGGTGGCTGCAACAATTTCACGACTCGCAGCACTGGGTGCAACATCCACAGAAACGGTATCCGCATTGTCTGTATCGGTGACAACGGCTGCATGAATCGCTTGGCAGGGCGCTAAAGCGGCAAGGGGGCAAAGAACGAGCAAGGGAACACGCATAACGGCCTCAAGGGGCAAAGTGGTAAACGACCAGAGACAAGACCTTCCGCAATTTCTGCCTAACAACCAACAACTAACAGCCAACCTTAAGGTTTTGCCTGGTTCCCACCCTGGATCAAAATCACCGTACCTGTGGGTTGGTTATTTCCCGTCGCAGGCACACCCGTCGTAGGGTTGTTGCCCGCATTGCTTGGAGGCGTGACTGGAATGGTGGGCGGAGGTGGTGTGGGTGGTGTGGATGGTGGTGTAGAAACCTGTCGTGGAGGAGTCGTCACTTCGCGCCGATCTTGAAAGTCGAGCACGGGATCATTGGCATCGGTGGTGATGCAGTTGGTTGCCAATGTGCTGCCGCTGCCACGTCCATTCAGGGTGCAAAGCCCTTCTAACCAGCGAGTTTGCGCTTCTAGAGCCGCCAACGTATCCACCCGCACTGCTTTTAAGGTTTGTTGAACAGGTGACGTTTCTTGCAAAACCAGTGCGTCCTGTCCCGGCCCCAGTCCCGTGACAAGATTGCTCGTTTTGTAAAACGTCTTCAAGTCAAAGGTTTGCACAGGACCGAGTACGCCGTTGACGATCGACACCGTTTGCCCACCGGTCAAAAAGACTTGCCCACCCTTCAGGTCAAAAACAGTAATGCTGCCGTTGGTGAGTGCAAATACATTTGTTGTGTTGGACGCCGCATCAAACCGCACAATCATGGCAAGACTCAGCGGTTGTGTGGGAGGGGCCACTGGCAGCGTAGAGGGGGGAGAAGTCGAGGGCGACGGGGGCAATGCCTGTGCCAAGACCTGTCCGCCTGGCGTTTCAACACGAGTTCCCACCTTGCCCGGAAGGCTCATAATCAGCGCCGTGCCGTTGCGAAGTTGAAAGCTCCGAGTGCCTGGAACGAACCGGAAAATGGCGTTTGCGCCCACTCTTGCCAGCGACCCTTCGTTAAACAATAGTTCAGCGCGCGATCGAGTTGCCGTTTTAATCGCATCCAATGGTGCCAGGGTATCGGTTAGTTTCGCAGGGCGTGGCGACTGGTTGTTTGGCAGAAGCTGCACGGTATTAACGAGCTTGTAGACTTCAGCGCGCGTGAGCAAATCGGGTTGTCCCAGTGCTGACGTTACCCAGGCCAAACTGAGCAGGCTACTTGCCATCAAAGCCCAATGAACGAGTTTTAGCTGTGCCATAAGTTGATGACTCCGGGGGCTGAAATGGTTTTAAAAGAAATTTCGTTTGTAGGGACGTTACATGTAGCGTCTCTACAAACGTTTCTTGGTCATGCCACACGACTGACAACGACGAATATATCGAAAACGGTATTATCCAATTCACTCGTTGTGATCATGATCAGTAAAGTATTGCTGCTACATTTCTGTAAAGAATTAAGTTACGTTTGTAACGCGTTTAGAATTGGAGAATTTCTCGATCGTACCCATCTGGAATGGGTTCAATTTCCCAAACGATGCCTTCTCCAGGGGCAAGGGCCACTTCGACAAACAGTTGCTCGATCGCCGTTGTTGCCGTGTCCTCATTCTGCTCAAACGGCTGCAAGTCTTCCGTCAAGAGCCGGAGCGTAAAGCCACCTGGAACGACCCCACCCGGAGCCGCATTGCGGAGTGTAAAGCGCCAGGTACGCTCTACTGAATTACCTTGGGGACTAATTTGAAGGTCGTAGGTTTGTCCTGCAATGGTCAACTGACGAGACAGGAGCGTTGTAGAAACAGCATCTTCACCGCCGCGCGCACCAATGAGTCCGGGCTGTTGTTCGATGCGCTCCCAGCCAAGCTGCTGTGCCAACGTGGAGAGGTTTGTCTCCAGCCATTGCAAGACTGATCGCGATTCGCCCATCCCCTGCCGTCGTTCATACAGGCGTTGCCGCCAGCCACCATGTTCTACCAGCGCACCCCAAAGCGAGAAAGGAACCTCCAGACGGGGCACGACGATGGATGGATTGCCCAAGCGGGTGATGAGATTGTCTGCCTGCGCTAAGTCGATCGCGGGTAAAGGAAACACGACTGCACGGGTAGTTTCAACACCGAGTTCACGAGCCACCCACAGTACATTTAAGTCTGGCACGATCGCTGATTCGGTCAGGCAGTAGGTACGATCGTGGGCATCGTAGTGACCCTGTGCTTTCAGCCTACGGTGGGTGGTATAGCCCCAAACCTGGAGCCAACCATCTTCTGGCTCAACGTGAACCGCCAGATAGTAGTCAGCGCTCCAGGCGGGAATGTCTACCCATTCCTGAGGAATGCGCCACTCGTCGCGATCGATGGTTTCAGTGGGTAGCAAGATGACCCGTTCGGAGACATTAAGGGTGAGGGCAGTACCGCTGACCAGTGCCCAAAAGCTGGGCAAAGCGTTTGTATGAGGCCAAACGGTTGCCTGAAGTTGGCGTTCCTCTCGCAACCAGGGCAGCAGTGTGTTCAGGCATAGCCGATTCAGGAACGCATTCCAGCGATCGCCAGCCGACGCGAAAGATTGGCTTTGCTGCCATGCCCGATCGCGATCGGCAGTGGCAAACTCAAGCCGGAGTTGAGTGGGGTCTGAGAGAGTCAAATCAACGGTCATAACGAGTTACTCCATCGTCGCATCGTGGGGTTGGCGGTAGTGGTTGGTGAGCCACTCTTCCAGCACGGTGCTGGTATAGGATAGTACGTCTGACGTGAGAGGGATATGCAGGCTATCCTGACTCCAACGCGCCAAGGCCATGAGTAGCGCTTCCCGGGCTCGGCTCAAACGACGGGAGACGGTGTACTGTTGCATCGCTAATGCGGCTGCCATCTGCTGCTGGGTTAACGCCTGACCGTAGTACATCTGAAGGAGCGATCGCGTGGGTTGATCGAATGCTTCCAGAGCCGTTTTTAAGACCGTATTCAATTGCTGGTGCTGCGTCTGTCGATCGTGCTCTGCCTCGACTGCAATCATTTCTGCCAGCAGCGATTCGCTCTGGCTTTCGGGCACATCATCCAACAATTCGCCGCTGTCCTGTCCCAGCTTCGGCGTGTTGATAGACACCAAATCAGGATTCAAGTAAGCACGCACTGCCCTTGCACAAGTCGTGAGCCAGGTTTCGAGTGTCTCTGCTTTCACAGATGGTATGGCTGGGGGACGTTCCCGGTTGTACTGGGTGACGATCGCCTGCAAAGTACCCGCATCCGGTTTTGGCAACTTGCGGTTGGCGGCTGCCTGAGTGGGGACATAATGCGTCTTAAAGCATGTCCAGGCGCGCACATACTGGGCGATCGTGGGATCGCTCCAACCGGCATGGTGCAGAGCTTCGACCAGGCGCTTTTGGCTGACTTTGCGTAACAGTCCCCAATGGCTGCAAATGTCTACTTCTTGCCGCTGGCGTAAGGTGTCGCGGATAGTGCTGGTGAAAATGGCGCTGGCGTAGTTTTGGAGGCTAAACCCCTGCTGCGGCTTAAAGCCCTTAAGCACTTTACGAACTTGAGCGATCGCCACTTGAAAACAATCGGAAAGAGTGTACTGCTTGGTTGCAAAGCTGAGGATTGTTTTTTGTGCAGACCAGTAGCAGGGTTCTTGCAAGTAGGCAGAAAGATGAGCTTCGGGCAGATGAGTTGGTTCTTCGTGCCAACGCTTATACCAGTAGAGCGCCCAGAAGGTCGCAGCCGTCTCTGGTTTGGATGCTTGAAGACATTGCTGCATACTGCGCCGGAGTCGGGTATCGGTAGCCCAACCGTGTGGGCGATCGATGTCAAATTGCAGAAAGGTAGCAAAGATTTCCAGAATCTCTTGGCGAGCACGCATGGTTTAACCGTCTACCCCGAAGCAAGTACACCCCAAGTAATTCACCAGCAGATGCAAAAATCCTGATCTTTCACTATTTTCTTACACGAAGATTCTTTACGCGAAAAACATTTACGCGAATTAATTTCACTTGTAGAGCGTGTGTGTCGACATCGATTACTCCATCGTTTGTGTGCATAAAGGGACGATCGCAACCCTACAAAGAGAGGAAAGCATCTGTGGATGAACTGCAATGATGCCTTCACTTAATCAATGTACTCAGCCTCTACAACCAGGAACCGCTCCCATGAAACCTTATACCGTTACGTCTCTGCTCCTAGCCGTCGCACTTTTGCCTGCGGTCATGCCAAAGCCTGCTGTGGCACAAGTTGATCTCTCTCAAATCATAACGGGCGGCTTTAATTCCAGCTTGATATCTACTCAAACACGCAACACTCAGGCCAGTAACATTGTCATCTCGGTACGTGACTTCAGCCAAACCGATACGTTTTGTGGAAATAGCATGAGCTTCTCGTTTCCCCAACCTGGCAGCTTTGGTGATGGGTTTGACTTTCCTCACGCTGGCAGACAGGCTGATAGCTTTCCACATCCAGGTAGAAGCATCACAACCTTTCCAGGTGGTGCAACGACTTATTTTCAATTACCTGTGGGTGTGCGTAACCCCGACATCATTGGTTGTGTGGATGCACAGCGCAATACCGTCTTCATTACCATCCGATCGCAACGGCAAGTGACACCCACACCACCCCAACCTCAACCACAGCCGTCCTTACCACCCGTACAACCTCCTTCCACCCAAACGGCTCCCGGCAGTGTAACGCCGACCTATCCTCAAACACAAATATTGTTGCCACGACAAACCCCATTCTTTCCATCTGGATCTCCCAACACTCCATCAATCCGTTAATCACACACTCACAGCCCAATCCACAGACGACACCACGCCTCATTGTAGGCAATGGGTTGCTTTGGCAGTTGTGCTTTCAATATTACAGCCCTGATCTATTTGTGGCACTGCTGCGGCCAGCGTGTTGGTCTGACATTACTTTGAATGACATTGCTTTGAAGCGGTTATGAAACGTTGCTTTGTACAACGCTAAGCCGCTTTAGAGTTTTTACACGCCGTTTTCATTTACCTTCACCACACCCGATACCCTACACCCCATACCCGTCCTCGCAAGACTGTGGTTTACCAAAGTAAAAACCGCTGTTGCATATTTCACACGATCGCTCCCTAAAGAAGATTAAGCGCTGCTAGCAACGCATTCCAACCACGGCTTTGAGGGTTGCTACAGCCGCTGATCTAATTCTTTGCATGAGGCGAAATATATGTTTGACAAACTCTCGGAGCAGCAGATGCACCGCGTCCGATTTTTGCTGACGATCGGTTGGTTGCTCCTCATCCTCTCTCTCTTCTATGATCCTTTTTCACCGTGGCTCACTGACCCCAACCATACGGCAAGCCCTTTCCACATTGATGCAAGTGTTTGCGTTAAGCTTCAGGGCCATTGCATCAAGGCGGCCCCTTACGCACTGGGCGCACCCATCTTTTGGGGCATCGTTGTACCCGCATCGATCGTGATTTTGGTGGTCGGTGGACATGAATCCTGGCGGCGCATTTGTCCCCTTTCCTTTCTGTCTCAAATTCCACGTGCTCTGGGTTGGCAACGCCAAATCAAGCGGGTTGATGCAAAAACCAATAAAACCCGTCTGGAGCTTGCCAAAATTAAGCCAGATTCCTGGTTGGGTCGCCATCACACCTACCTGCAATTTGGCCTGTTCTATCTCGGTCTCTGCAGTCGGTTGCTCTTCATGGATGCTAATCGAATGGCGTTAGGAGTTTGGCTGCTTGGGACGATCGCCGCTGCCATCACGGTTGGCTATCTCTATGGAGGCAAAACCTGGTGCCACTATTTCTGCCCGATGGCTCCTGTGCAGCAGATTTATGCGGAACCGGGTGGATTGATGACGAGTAAGGCGCATGCGAGCGATCGCAAAATTACCCAATCCATGTGCCGCACCGTAGAAGCGGGCAAAGAGCAAACTGCCTGTGTTGCCTGCAAAAGTGGCTGTATGGATATTGACGCCGAACGTGGCTATTGGGAACGCGTCACGCAACCAGAGCAGAAGTTTCTTTACTACAGCTATGTGGGACTGGTGGTCGGCTTCTTTCTGTACTATGGGCTCTTTGCAGGCAATTGGGCGTTCTACTTTTCGGGAGCCTGGGCACGCCGCAGTGATGAACAACTCACCGACCTATGGCAACCCGGCTTTTATTTGTTCGATCATGCCATTCCCATCCCCAAGCTAATCGCCGTGCCATTATTCCTGGCGTTGTTCAGCTTGGGTGGTTACGTGATCGGTCGCTTTTGTGAAAAGGCATACAAGGCGTATCTCAAGCAAAAACGTGCAGCACTAAGCCCTGAAGCCATCCAGCATCGCTTGTTTACCGTTTGCACCGTGAGCATTTTCAACTATTTCTTTATCTTCGCGGGTCGTCCGTTTATTAATCGCTTACCACTTTGGTTTCAGCTTGGATGGGATGTTGCCATTCTGGTCGTGGGTGCCTTGTGGTTTTACCAAACCTGGCAGCGTAGCCCCGAAGTTTATGCCAGAGAGAAGTTAGCTAGCCAGTTTCATCGTCAACTGCTGAAGCGCAAGCTCAATATCACGGCACTCCTGCGGGGTCGTTCGGTGAAGCACTTGAACGCAAAGGACGTGTATACCCTGGCAGAAGCATTACCGGGCTTTAAGCCAAACAAAGGGATGGAAGCCTACCGGGCTATACTGCAAGAATTACTTGAGGAAACCCATCTGACCCCAGGAAGTCAATTCAAAGTGTTGCAGTTAGCACTCTACCGGAAGATGCTGTCAACGTTGTTATGGACTCAAGTGGATGCCTCGGAAGACGCGATCGAGACAGAACTGCTAACGGTTGAAACACTAATTTTGGAGCAGAAGCGCGCGCTTAAGGGTTCCAAACAACCTGGAACGATGCCAGTTGCACCAGAAATATTCCCACCATCATGGTCAACGCCTTAAATGAGGGCGTACGGCTGTACCCTCCTACGAGGATTGATAAACGGAATTTAGAGAATTGCTCTAAAAATGTCATGACTCCTACCCTACACCCCACACCCTATACCATTCAATCTTTCCATCGCCGTGCAATAAACGTCACCGTGCCGCATCATGGATTGGCTTAGGCGTATATTGTTGGCGAGTGCCGATCGCAAATAGCCACACCAAAAAGGTCAGCAAGCCCGCTAAATAAAGTGGATAGGTGTAAGTAACGGGATTTGACTGGTGGATCAGGCTACCAGCAATCATGGGTCCGAAGGCATTTGAAACATTTAGGTACGAGGCATTCAACCCTAACGCCGTGCCTTGAGTCTGCGGCTGAGCATTCAGCGAAATTAAGGTTGTAATCATCGGCTGCACTAATGCATTAAACAAGGAGAAAAAGATGCTCACACCGACGAAATACGTCAGACTTGGCACCAGTGGCATCGCGAGAAACGAAAGACTGCGCACCAGCAGCGAGAGAAGTAAGATCTGCACTAAGCTCAATTGCTTTGTCAGGAGCGGGATACCCTTAACCTGCATAATGAGAATGAGCGTGCCAAACAGCACAAACATGAGGGTGAGTGCCTGACTGCTTTGACCCAACACATGAAGAAAATAGGGTTGAAAGGCAAAGGTAAAAATCGTAAACGTTGTCCCAATCAGAAAGTTGATCACGAGCAGAATGCCCACTCGCGGAATGGCTAACCCTTTAATTAAATTACCGAGACCGATATCAAAGATGTTTGTTGCTTTTTCAGCTTTTGTCGATAGGGTTTCTGGGAGAAAGAAAAAGGAGACCAGCAGCGCGATCAACGCCAGTCCGCTAGAGACTAAAAAGCTTGCTCCTAAAGAAATCTGCTGTGCTAACAAACTGCTGGCAGGTCCTAAAATAAAGCCCAAGCCAAACGTTGCCGAGCTATAAATGCCAAAGGCTTTCGCTCGCTCTTGCGGTGACACCACATCTGAGACGATCGCCTGAGAAACCGACACGTTACCACCCGTAATGCCATCCAAAAAGCGAGCGCCAAAGAGAATCATGGCATTCGGTGCGGTTCCAGCCAGAAAGCTAGCAACGACCGTTCCCGCTAAGCTGAGGAGCAGCATTGGCTTTCGACCGTAGCGATCGGACAGCTTACCAATCACAGGTGTCGCGAGAAATTGGGCTCCAGCGTAGATTGTGAACAGGAGGCTGGTTTGAAAATCTGTTAGCCCAAATTGCTTGCCATAGGGGTAAAGAATGGGGATGAGGATGGTAAAACTCATCGAATTGACAAAGGCAATGAAGGTCGTAATCCAAAAGCTACGATTCATGGGCAACCAGCATAGGGTGGGAGACGGAAGCGTGCAGGAAAAGTATAGCTTTTAGCGACGGCTCACGACCTTGCCACGCGATGTCTAAGGATGTCCAAGGCGAATGGGCGTTGGCTAGACGGCTAATTTTTGAGAATTACGGCTCGATTTGCCAGAGTAAGGGGATAATTTTAGGGTTCCCTTCTTCCCGTGTGATTCAGGCGTAAGTTCGTAGTTGGCGTTTTACAACTGTCGTTGGCGTTTCAGGAGTGAACCATGCAACAACAAGGCGATCGGTTAGCACTGGGTCAGGAGTTTATTCCCGCTGGTGAAGAGGCCGTTATTCAAGCCATCGAGCAGATTAGTTTGAACTTACTGCGGGACGATTACCCAGGGAACGTCCGACCAGCGAGACGCGATGCCCATGCGAAGCATCACGGTTGTGTTAAAGCGGCCTTTATTGTTGAAGATAATCTGCCTGACGACCTCAAGGTGGGACTTTTTCAGCATCCGCGCACGTTTCCTGCCTGGGTACGGTTTTCCAACGGTGCCCGTGAGTCGCAGGCAGACGCAAAAGGAGACACACGGGGAATTGCCATCAAGCTATTGGGGGTCGAAGGTGAGAAGGTGCTAGAGGGCGAAAAGCATTTGCAGACTCACGATTTCACGCTGGTAAACCATCCTGTCTTTGCGATTCGGAACGCTCAGGATTACCTGGATTTATTTAACCTGCGGTCGAAAGGCGAAAAGCAAATCATCTGGTTTTTCTTCAATGGCCCCAACCCACTGAAATGGCGTCTACACGAGTTCGGCATTACGCAAGCAATTCAGCGGAAGAAAATTCCGAATCCGCTGACGATTCAATACTGGAGCATGGTGCCTTACCAATTTGGCTCTCTGGCAGCCAAGTACACGGTGAAACCCACCAGCGCGGCGACTGTTTCGGTCGATCGTTCCTCCAAACACTATCTGCACGAGGCGATGGTAAAACACCTGGCGCAGCAACCAGCGTCGTTTGACTTTATGGTGCAACTGCAAACTGATCCGGTAAAGATGCCGATCGAAGACCCGACGATCGCCTGGGATGAAAATCTGTCGCCCTATCGTAAAGTTGCCACGCTTAAAATTCCATCCCAAAGCTTTGATTCTGTCGCGCAAATGCAGTTCTGCGAAAACCTCACCTACACACCCTGGCATGCCTTACCAGAACACAGGCCGTTGGGTGGCATCAACCGTGTGCGACGGGCGGTTTATGAGTCCCTTGCCAAACTTCGGCATACCTTGAACGAGGTGCCTCAAGAGGAACCAACCGTGGAAGCGTTTGGCAATGTAGACCATCTTTGATGCCCATTTATTTGAGCAAAGCCATCCATCCTGTACGGGCAAGACACCCCCTTGCCCCAGCCCAGCTTCTACAACGTCAGGCAGTCGTGCCGTGAACGCGGATGGTTTCTGCTAGTTTTGTGGCTGCCAGGCTGGGTAGATATTGAGCATACTTGACCAGAGCCACCCGATGAGACAACGTTGGGTCTGGTAGCCGAACCACAGCCAGCTTACAATTTTCAATTTCGGTCTGCACTAACGACAGGGGCAGAAAGGCCGCTCCAAAATTGGCTAGAAGCAACTGCTTGAGCGACTGATAACCATTCACCTCTGCGACGACGTGCAGCGGGGTATGATGCTGCTCATATAACTGCTCGACAATTGACCGAATACCGAAGCTACTGTCCTGTTTGTGCAAGATGAGTGGCACTTGAGGTAGGTCATCCCAAGTGATGGTTTGGGTTTCTGCAAGAATGTGGGTTGTAGACACCAGCAAAACGAGTGGCTCTTCGTACAAGATCTCAACGGTTAAGGCATCGTCTGGAATGGGAAGCGACACAACGGCCAGGTCGATCGTGCCCTGCTTGAGGGCGCTCACCAAACCATCGGGGTTATCTTCCAGCACTTTCACGACAACTTCAGGATATTGGCGACAATAGTGAGACAGCACACTCGACAGACACCGCTGCGCTGCCGATGGCGTTAGACCCAACACGACTTTTCCAGTGATAGTTTTTGACCATTGCAATAATTCCTGGGTGCCATCTTCGATCGCCCGCAGACAGGCACGGCAATGAACGATAAAGACCTTGCCTTCTTCCGTCAACGAGGTGCCATTCGATCGGCGGTGGAGTAGCTGCACACCCAGAAAGCGTTCTAGCTTTTGCACCTGCTGGCTCACTGTGGGCTGAGAGAAATTGAGCGCGATCGCCGCTTCTGTAAAACTGCCACGCTCCGCCACTTCTAGAAATGCGACCAGCGTTGAAAAATCGAGCTGGCTCAGTTTTTGCCGATTCATGGTGCTGAGGCTGTCAGGAATGACTGAGGGTTGAAAATTTCAAAATCATACCCTTTCCACAGCTTTCTACAGTTGATCCACCATTTAAGCCGCCGCTAAATCTCGTAGCAGTCGTCGGTGAGGCTGAAAGACTTGCCCGTTACGAACCACCAGTGTTGGCACCAGTCGTTGCTCTGCCGTTAGTTGCTTCTGGGTGGAATCGTAGAATGTCCAGTTGCCGATCGCTTGCTCCAGCACAGTGATATCTGCCCGTGAGCCGACGTGAAGGGTGCCAATGTCAGGAGTTGCCTGCAAAACGCGCGCTGGGTGCAACGTGACGGTTGCGATCGCCGTTTCCAGGTCAAGTCCCAATGCCATTAGCTTTGATAAGGCTCCGCAAAGGCTATAGTCCAGTGTTGCATCGTTGTGTGGGATGGCAAAATCACCATGCACATCACTGCTGACGGTGTAGGGCAACAGTCCTTGATCCATCATGCGTCGGGCAATGTCGAAGCTGAAATTAACCCCATGCCCCAAATCCAACCGGATGCCGCCGTCTTTAATAGCCTCTACCAGAATTTTGGGAGCATTTTCGTGCGTGCCCATCAGGCCATCAGGACGACGACTGTAGCAGTGCGCCAGCAGATCGCCCGGTTGTAAAAAGGCCAGCACGTTGGCAAGAACCTCGTCGGGGTGTGGACGCCGCTCTTCAATGACCGCAAATAATTCCCCTGTATGGACATACAACGGCAGAATTGCCAGATCCGCTGCCTTGCGTGCCAATTGCAACACCTCTGTGCCCCACCGCGACAAGGCACCCGATTCGCCATGCACTTTAAAGCCCCGCACCGTCTCCGGGTAAGCAGTAGCCATTTCCAACAGGGCATCAATATCAACCATTTCTGGACTGTGTAGTGCAGGGGTTCCCATGCCACCCTTCAAAGCGCCCGTCAGGTTAACCGAAGGAAAACAGCGCACGTCGGTACTGGCACGATCGACCGCCGTTGCCTTAAAGCCCAGAAACGTAAGGGGGCCGCAACTCCCCTGATCTACCACTGTTGTTACCCCAGCATGGATGCCAACATCATCTGCCCACAGCCCAAAATCAGTCACCCATTCGTAGACGTGGGTATGTAAATCAATGAAACCAGGACACACCAACTGCCCCTGTACGTCGATCGTCTGCTTTGCGTGCTCTGCTGGGATATTCGGCGCGATTGCGGCAATGCGATCGCCCTGCACCGCAATATCAAAGATCCCGTTCAAGGATTGCCCCGGATCAATGACTCGTCCATGCTTCAAAATGAGATCGTAGGACGCTAATTCTGAGTGTTCTGCAAGGTTGTTCATGAGCGTGTGTTCGCTTAGAAATGAAAATTCAATCAGTTAAAGCGTTGGTAGGAGCGAAGCAGGGTAAATGGCTTCTACGAAGACTCACATTCGTCGAAGTGATTTCGCTGCAACCCTCTCTAAACCGTGGTCAACTCTGCTTGTCGACGCGATTTAGCAGGATACTGACAGGGCATGATTTGTCCAGCACGAATTGTCCACTGGGGGATGAGTTTGCGGCCTTCCCAGTTCAGGTGATGAATGCCATCGGTCAACTTCCACACGCCCTCGCGGTAATCCAGTATTGAGAGATCGGCTTCACGCCCGATCGCTAGACAGCCTAATTCCGCCTCGCGTCTGATCGCCCGTGCGGCATTGCATGTCGTCATCGCAATCACATCATTCAGCGAAACTCCTAGCGACAGAAACTTAGTCATGGTTTCGGTCAGGCTAAACACAGGCCCCGTCACACAACTGTCATTGGTAATATCGCCGCTGATGGTATCGGGCAAAACGCCCTGATCAAGCGCTCGTTTGGCGACTTCAAAATCGAAGTCTCCGGTGCCGTGTCCCACATCCAGCACCACACCTCGATCGCGCGCTTCCAATACTTGCGGCAGCACTCGCCCGGTATCGTCCAAAATATTGCCCACTCGACGATATACGTGTGTTGTAATATCGCGTGCCTCCAGTGCTTGAAAGACGCGATCGGGCGATAGCCAGGAGTAAAACGGCAACCAGCCCAGATGTACTGTCAACGGCAAGCCAGTCGCTCGACTAATTTGCTTGCCATAGTTGAGGGGCATTGACTCCGCTTCGCCTGGTTCTCGCGTGGCGGCGATGCACTTGAAACCCACGATAATATCGGCATTTTCTTCAAACAGCTTGATGGCCTTACTCAGGCTAAAGTTTTCTTTGACAAAGACGGCTCCAATTTTCAACGTGATGAAATCAGCCGATGCCTGATAGACCAGATACACATTAGGCATATGGTAGATCCGGGTTTTGGCATTGTCTGCGACCAGTCTCCGAAAGCCAGGAAAGCCAAGCACGCCGCAGCTTCCAGCATCGACAACGGTTGTCACACCCATGTTGACACCGACGGTATCGGCATCCACATTAAACCCGCCGACCTGTTCAGCAGCATGCACGTGAATGTCAATCAATCCTGGAGTCACCAGTTTCCCGGCAGCGTCAAGTATCTGGGTTTTGGGTGGGACGGGTAAATCTACCTGAAGGGCAGCAATCTTGCCGTTGCTGATGCCAATATCCATGACTCGATCGACGCCATGCAATGGGTCAATAACACGCCCGTTTTGAATGATTAATTCAAATTCCATGCTTGCTCCGTTAAGGACATTCAAACAGTGCTCGTAGACAGATCTCATGCTGTAGTCGTTCTATCATGACCGCTTTCAGTCCATTGCTTCGTGTTTTGTCAGACACTTTGCATTACAGAACGCAATGACCGTTATTCAAGCATCAAATGGCAAGGAATGTAGTTTCGACTACAGTATCAAACCTACCTTCGTTGTTTAACGAGATCACATTCGTTTCAAGAGAGTTGGCATTGTGAGCGATCGGTGGAGAGGATTATTTCAACGTCGAGGGTTTTTAAGCTGGGTATCACTGGTTTTAGTGACGTGCCTGGTGGTTGTGTCCTGTAGTAAAGCGCCGGAAGTCAGTAACGCCCCATCGGCTTCACCATCGGGTTCGGCGATGAGTACCGAAATTACAGTCGCAACGGAAGATGACTATCCGCCGTTTGACTTTTTGGATAACGGCCAGCACGTCGGCTACAATCAGTCCCTGCTAGATTTGGTGGCAAAGACAAAAGCGCTCAAAGTGAAGCAAGAAATTTTGCCATTTCAAGGCATTCTGGCGGGCATTGCGTCCAATAAGTATACGGCCAGTAATTCAGCGATCGGCATTACAGCCAAACGGGCTGAAGTGGTTGATTTCACGATGCCAATTACAGAACTCACCAACTTTTATCTCACGCGCAAAGGAGATACGTCTATCAAGGGCATTAAAGATTTTGCCGGGAAGACGATCGCGGTGCAGCAAGGAGGCATTACATCGGCAGTGCTGACAAGCCACGTGAAACCTGAACTGGAGAAGATGGGTTTGAAAGTGGGTAACGTGAAAGAATATGGTGCGTTTGCTGAAGCCTATCAAGATTTACTGAATAAGCGAGTTGATGTTGTTTTCAATAACATTGTGGCGCTCAAACGCTTAGTGGGTGAAAAGCCTAATCTTTATGAAATTGGTGGGCAGGTTGGTCCTAAAGTCTATGCATCCTGGGCTGTGAAGAAGGGCAATAAAGCGATGCTGGACGTTCTGAATGATGGTTTGGCGAAGGCGAAGGCAAGTGGCGAAATGAAAGCATTGCAGGAGAAATGGCTGAAAGTCGCGTTTGATCTACCCGATACGCCAACCATTCCACCTGCTTAATATCACTGAATTTACCGCCGAGACGCAGAGGACACAGAGAAATTCCTCAGCGCTCTTTGCACCTCTGCGGTAGTTCTCAATGCCATTTAGTTCTCATTTCTAACCGTTCCATCATGGAAAACCTGCCTTACTTTTTCGGTGGAGCGCTCATTACCCTTGGCATCTCCATTGCCGCCTGGGTGTTTGGTCTTCCGCTAAGCCTGGGCATTGCGATCGCACGCGTCAACCGTATCCCCCTTCTTGCCCCAGTCTTCGCCGTCTATGTCAGCTTCCTGCGGAGTTTGCCGCTGCCGCTGCTGGTCATGCTGTTTTACTTTGGGCTACCCGTTACAGGCGTGAACCTTGATCCACTCGTGGCTGGAGTCATTGCGTTAGCGCTCAACACCTCAGCCTTTAACAGCGAAATCTGGCGATCGGCCATGCTCAACTTCCCCGTCGAACAGTTGGATGCTGCAAAAGCGGTTGGCATGACCTCCATGCAGGCCTTCTGGCGCATTACCCTACCGCAAGTTTGGCGTGCCAGCATTCCCAACTTTACCAACGAGGCCACGCTGCTCATTAAAGCCAGTCCGGCGATCGGCATTATTGGCATTGACGACCTCACCCGTCGCGCAGGCAAATTAGCGGCCAGTAACTATGAACCACTGTCTACTATTGCGATCGGCATGGGGATGTACATTCTCGTGCTCGTCTCTGTCTCACTTCTCAGCCGCATCATTACCCTGCGGTTCCATCAAACCTATGAGTTGGTTTAACCCAGAAGCGCTATGAACTTACGGTTTGATGTCATTTGGGACCAGGCTCCAGCCTTTGCAGTAGGGCTATGGAATACCGTGTGGATTTGCGTTTTAGGCACTCTGCTTGCGTTCGTATTTGCCATTGTGCTGGTCTTACCCCTCGTATCGCGTGCCAAGTTCATCCGGCTACCCGTGAAAGCATTGGTTGAAAGCGCACGGGCGATTCCCTTTTTAATGCTGGCGTACCTGGTGTATTACGGCTTACCCTCGCTGGGCATGACGCTAGACAGTTGGCAAACTGCCGTACTCGTCATCGTGATTTACAACGCCGCGTACATTGCCGAAATTTTGCGATCGGCGTGGGTAAACCTGCCGCGTGGACAGACAGATGCAGCACGATCGTACGGTTTTACCGGGTTGAAACTGCTCCGACGGATTATCCTGCCGCAAGTCATCATTGCAGCGGCTCCAGTCTTGGGCAACCAACTCATTCAAATCATCCGGGATTCATCTTTTCTAGCGATTATCACCGTGCCCGAACTGACCTTCACCGCTAAAGCCATTCAGGCAGAGTCGTTTGTGCCGTTTGAGTCTTTCATTACAGCGGCGCTCCTGTATTGGGCAGTATGCTTAGTGGTTGAATTTGGTGTGAAGCGACTTGAGTTAGCGAGGACCCTTTATGCGCGGAGTTGATGCCATGATCACCCCTTCAACCAACGTCCCTTCAACGGCTGTGATGCCCGCCGTCCAGATTGAAGGGCTCACCAAAACCTTCGGTCAGCATCGAGTGCTCAACGCGATCGATCTCACGGTCATGCCATCCGAAACGGTTTGCTTGTTGGGTCCCAGTGGCTCTGGTAAATCGACGCTTTTGCGCTGCATCAACTGGTTGGAACGACCCGACTCCGGCACAGTGCTGCTACACGGTACGCGCATGGGCATTTACGAGCGTGGAGGCCGCGATCGACCGATGTCAGAAGCTCAACTGGCAACGCTGAGAACGCGGGTCAGCATGGTGTTTCAGCATTTTAACCTGTGGTCTCACCTCACCGTATTGCAAAACATCATCGAAGCGCCGCTGCATGTGCAAAAACGTCCTAAAGATGAGGTGATTGCCGAAGCAGAGCAGCTATTGGCAAAAGTGGGATTGCTCAATAAGCGCGATGCCTATCCTTCCCGGTTGTCAGGAGGACAAAAACAACGAGTCGCGATCGCCAGAGCGCTGGCCATGAAATCAGAGGTCATTTTGTTTGATGAACCCACCAGTTCCCTCGATCCAGAGTTAGTGGGTGAAGTGCTAGCTGTCATGCGATCGCTAGCAGAAGAAGGCATGACCATGATCATTGCCACCCATGAAATGAAATTTGCAGAAGAGGTTGCCAGTCGGGTGGTATTTTTGGATGAAGGTGAAATTGTTGAGAGTAGCGATCCAAAGCTCTTCTTCAAGCAGCCCACAACACAACGCGCTCGTCAGTTTTTAGAGCGCTATATTCGTATTGGAGTGGTTTAGCTTTGCTGGAATACATTACCTTACCGGATACGCTACCGCCCGTAGCGCCCTACTCCCATGCGGTCAGGGCAGGAGACTTTTTGTTTGTTACAGGTCAATTGGCAGAAGACCCCACCACGGGGGAAGTCCTTCGGCTCTCGATCGCAGAGCAAACCAAACGTGTGATGGAAAACTTGAAACTGGTGCTGACTCATGCAGGCACAGGTTTCGACAAAGTTGTGATGGCGCGGATCTTCCTCACCGACTTTCGAGACTATGCCGTTGTGAATGAGATTTATGCCTCGTATTGCACACCAGGACGATTACCCGGTCGTACAACTGTTGGCGTTTTGGGACTGGCGGGTTTGGGCGATGTAGAAATTGATTTAATCGTTTACTGTGGCGATTAGCAGGAGGCAGAAGGCAAGAGAGTTGTTGGTTGTTGGTTTTTAGTTTTTAGAAGGAGTTAGGAACGGCTCAGGCACTAACAACTTTTCTGGTCTGCCCTTTCTGGTCTGTCTGAAAGGCTTTAGAGGCTTTACAGCCAACAACTCTAGTGAAGCTATGCCGCAGGCTTTACAACTGATTCAACTCAAAACTCAAAACTCAAAACTCAAAACTCAAAACTTTCCCCCTCCCCACTCCCATTCTCCAAGTCGTAAACTGATGGCGCACCATATTCTAAAAGCAACAAAAGAGACAGTTCACTTTGGGGGCTTTTCGCCCGATCTCAAACCAGCGCTTACGGTTCAGTCGGGGGATACGATCGACGTTGAAACCTTTTCAGGATTGAACATTTACGATCAAGCGCCACCAGAGTTTGTGCCACCCGAATTTTTAGACATCTGCCAGCACCTCTCTGCCGAACGTCGGGTGAGCGGTGGTCCTCATTTGTTGACTGGCCCCATTGTGGTGGACGGTGCCGAGCCGGGAGATGTCCTCGAAGTAAAGCTTCACACCATTACACCGCGTTTACCGATCGGGTTCAATGCCATTCGCCCAGGCTGGGGTGCCTTAACCGATCGCTTTGGTGAAGGGCATCTGCGGTTTATTCCCCTCGACCTGGAGCACGGCACGGCCGAATTTCCAGAAGGTAGCGGCATCAAAATCCCCATCCGCCCCTTTTTTGGCATTTTAGGCGTGGCGACAGAAGGGACACGCAATTCCATTCCCCCCGGTGCCTATGGGGGCAATATTGACAATCCAGAAATACGCGCGGGTTCGCGGATCTTTTTGCCCGTCTTTTTGCCAGGAGCGCTATTTTCCATTGGCGATGGGCACTCGGCTCAAGGCGATGGGGAAGTCTGTGGCACTGCGATCGAAACCTCTATGAATGGCACGATCGAATTAACGCTCCGCAAGCATATGTCCTTATCAAGCCCGATCGCCGAAACGCCCTCCGATCTGGTCACCACTGGTTTTGCCGAAACGTTGGATGACGCCTTCCAGATCGCCCTGCACAGCATGGTAGACCTGCTGTCGAAATTGGCTGGCATTACCGAAACGGAAGCCTATTGCCTCTGTAGCCTTGCCGCTAATTTCCGCATCACCCAGGTGGTAAACAGCCCTCAAAAGGGCGTGCATGGCTTATTTCCCAGAGCCCTGTTACCGCAAGCTTCAGGCTTTTTAAGCTAGAAGCTCACTCGCGACTCCCAAATCGATCCAGTCGTGCTAAAAGCACGTTGCCACAGAGAACGGGGTTGAATTTGTTCCTGGGAAGGACGTACGGCCTTCGCCCTTACAGACGCTTATCTATTGGGCAAGCTTGTGGAACTGGCATAAATAGAAGATTTACGACAGTAAAGAGTAATCATGGACGAGAACTTGTTATCGTTCTGAAGGTGACTTGTTACTGTGTGCAATGACTATAAGCCAAGTCTCCTTGCAGTTCATTTAAGGCAATGTCGTAGTGATGACCACAGTTTCACCGGATACTCCGATCGATCTAACGAACTGCGATCGTGAACCTATCCATATCCCAGGCGTGATTCAGCCGCATGGGGTGCTGCTTGGTTTAAACCAGGCTACCTTCGAAATCATTCAAGTTAGCTGCAACGCCCAGAACGTGATTGGACATTCGCCTGAGGCACTGTTGGGCACGTCGCTGTCAGATCTGCTGGATGCGGATCAGATTCAACAGATTCGAGCATGTCTCGCAGAAGATTTTGAGAGCCTGAATCCGCTCAAGCTATCGCTGATGGGCTTCGATCGTCGGATCGAATTGGATGGCATTGTACACTGTCTTGATCAAGTGGTCGTTCTGGAACTGGAACCGAGAACCACGCAAGACAAGACCGACTTCTTCAACTTCTATCAACAGGTCAAAAGCACCATCACACGCCTTCAGAAAGCACCGACCTTGCTGGATATGTGCCAGATCGTCGTCAACGAGATTCGGCGCATCACGGGTTTTGAGCGTGTGATGGTGTATCAGTTTGATCCAGACGGGGCAGGCCGTGTGATTGCTGAAGCAACAGATCACGAAACACCCTATCTCAATTTGCGTTATCCAGCATCGGATATTCCGAAGCAAGCCCGACAACTTTACACGCTCAACTGGCTGCGGCTAATTCCCGATGCGACCTACCAACCCGTGGCGCTTATACCAGCCAACAATCCTTTAACCGATCAGCCACTCGATCTCAGTTTGTCGGTCTTGCGAAGTGTCTCTCCACTGCACCTGGAGTATTTGAACAACATGGGCGTCACAGCTTCCATGTCCATTTCGCTTGTCCAGGATGGCAAGCTGTGGGGATTAATTGCCTGCCACCACTCCTCGCCTAAATATATTCCTTACAGTACTCGCACGGTTTGTGAGTTCATTGGGCAGGTCATGTCTGTAGAACTGTTGAATAAAGAAGCCAGTGAAGATACAGACTACAAAATGCACCTGAAAACTCTGCAAACTCAGTTTATTGAGGCGTTATCTCAATCAGACTATTTTCTGGATGGGATGGTGCAACTGGGAACGCAATTGCTGGCGTTGGTGAATGCCACCGGAGCCATCATTTGTAGCGACGATCAGTGCGTTCAGGTGGGTGACGTTCCTCCAGAAGATGCCATTCCTGCTTTGCTTGATTGGATTAAGCCTCACTTACAGCACAATTTGTTTGAAACGCGATCGCTCTCCCAGCAATACCCGGCGGCCGAGTCATTTAGGGCGATTGCCAGCGGTGTCTTAGCCCTGGAAATTTCTAAAGTTCACCACAACTACATCCTTTGGTTTCGTCCAGAAGTCGTTCAAACCGTGAACTGGGGCGGTAACCCCAACAAGCCTGTGGAAGTGCTGACGGATGGTAGTCAGCGCATGTCTCCTCGCAAATCCTTCGCGCTCTGGCAAGAAACGGTGCGTGGCTGCTCGTTGCCCTGGAAGGACTGTGAGCTTGAAGCCGTTGCTGAACTCCGTAGCTTGCTGGTGGGTGTCGTGTTGCGGCAGGCAGATACACTGGCCGCGATGAATTTTGAACTACATCGAAGCAACGAAGAACTGGATTCGTTTGCCTACATCGCGTCCCATGACTTAAAAGAACCACTGCGTGGTATTCACAACTACGCCAACTTTTTGATGGAGGATTACGCAGAGACGCTGGATGAGAATGGTGTGGCCAAACTCCAAACAATGGTGCGCCTCACCCAGCGGATGGAAGACCTGATCAACTCACTCCTTTATTTCTCGCGTCTAGGACGGGTGGATCTCATTCGGCAATCCGTCAATTTGAACGAATTAGTATCACAGGTGATTAATACGCTGGCGATCGCTCGTCCTCAGAATGACGTTGAGTTTCGCATCCCTCAGCCTCTCCCCACCGTTGAGGGCGATCGCGCTCAACTGAATGAACTCTTTACAAATTTGATTAGCAACGCAATTAAGTACAATGACAAGCCCGAGCGATGGATCGAAATTGGCTTTATAACAGAGGTAGGGGAACCTGACGCGTTGCATCCTCTAACCTTCTACGTGCGTGATAATGGGATTGGCATTGCGCCGGAGCATGTCGATCGCATCTTTCAGATTTTTCGCCGCTTGCATGGGCGAGACGATTTTGGAGGAGGGACGGGAGCGGGGTTAACCATTGCTCGCAAAATCGTAGAACGTCACGGCGGTAGGATCTGGGTTGAATCAGTTCCAAGCCAAGGCAGCACGTTCTACTTCACCTTGGGCTCGGTTTAAGCAAGCCACAAACTGTACGGGTGAGTTTAGCAACACTCTGCAACAGCTTTAACCGCGAAGCCTGCTCCAACGAACGATCGCACTGATTTCATTCCCATTTCTTAGCAGCACCAACCCCATGACTGGTCGTTCCGCCGTTCCTTCCCAACCAACACCATTGCTCCTGATCGTGGAGGACAGCAACGAGGACTTTGAGGTATTGCAACGGTTTCTACGGCAATCGTCCCGCTCGGTCTCAATTCAGCATTGTGTCACTGGCGACCAGGCACTCGCGTTGCTTTTCAAGACAGAGAGTCGGGACGATCGCGAAAAAGCCCTTCGCCCTGGCCTGATTGTGCTTGATCTAAACCTACCGGGCACCGATGGACGTGAGGTCTTGCGCCGCATTAAACAAGATGACCGTTTAAAAGCCATTCCTGTGATCGTGTTTACAACGTCTAACAACCCCAAAGACATTGAAATTTGCTATCAGTATGGCGTGAATAGTTACGTCGTGAAGCCGATCGATTTTGCACAGCTCAAACGGGATATTCAAATTATGGTTGATTACTGGTTTGAGGTCACGACCCTACCCGATGATCAAAAGTCGCCTTCTACCTGGCTATTTTAGGCGTAGTGGCTGCTTGAGACGTCACAACATACGCCTCGTCGCGTGTGCCGACCCTCACAAGAAACTCATATTGTGCTACTAAGCTGAACGTGTTCCTAACATGAAGTATGGCTCTGGAGCTACCTTTCCATCGCGCATGTACGCGTCATTGGCAAATGGCGACTGGGCTTGTGCGCTCCTAGAATGTCATTCCTCCCTGCCAAATCCTTGGGGAGTCATGCTCAGGTAACCCTTTGTAAAATCAAACGTTTTTTCTATCAGACATGCAATCTTACCAAATGTGCGGCTTGTACAGAGGGAATGGGCAGAGTAAAGAAACGGCAATAAAACGCCAAAAGATAAAACATGACAAGAGCAGAGAAGATCTGGCACATGGCAACGCTTCTTTTGCTTTCACTAAAATTGCTTGTTTAGATCTATCCTCCTCCCTGGAATGCGCATGAGCCAGCAATACCGCACGATTTTAGTTGTCGATGATTCTCCCGAAGATCGAGAAGTCTATCAACGTTACTTGCTGAGCGATCGCGAGTATGACTACACCATTCTGGAAGCAACGAATGGGCAACAGGGCCTCGATCTCTGGCGTCAGCACCAACCCGATGTGATGGTGCTCGACTACCGCTTGCCCGATTGCACCGGGCTGGACTGTCTGGCTCAGTTACAGCCTTCCGCCCAGCAACCGTGTTTACCCGTTGTGCTGGTTACGGGACAGGGCAACGAAGCGATCGCCGTGCAGGCCATTAAAGCGGGCGCTCAAGACTATCTGGTGAAAGATATCATCACTCCTGAGCGATTGCGTGTGGCTGTCAGCAGAACCATCAGCACCGTACGACTCCATCGTCAATTGCAGCAACAGCTCGAACGAGAGCGATTAACCCAGCACATTAGCCAGCAAATTCATCAGTCGTTAGAGCTGGATGAAATTCTCCAAACCACTGTCACCGAGATCCGCCAGTTTCTTCAGACCGATCGCGTGCTGGTCTTTCGGCTTGAGCCTGATGGACACGGCACAGTGGTTGCCGAATCGGTAGGGGAAGCATGGCGATCGGTGCTCTATGCCCACCTGCATGACCCTTGCTTTACTAAGGAGTATGGCGATCGCTATCGAGAAGGACGCTTGTTATCAAAAGCGAATATTTATGATGGGAGCCTTGCCCCCTGCCACGTTGACTTTCTGGCTCAGTTTCAGGTACGAGCAAATCTGGTGGTGCCTATTTTGCGCGATGACCTGTTGTGGGGGTTACTGATTGCCCATCACTGTACCGCTCCGCGATCGTGGCTAGCGACAGAATTAGAATTACTGCAACAACTGGCCGTACACCTGGGCATTGCACTCCAGCAGGCGAATGCTTACCTGCAACTGGAACAGCAAAGCGAAGCGCGGTATCGCGCAATTGTGGAAGACCAAACGGAATTAATTGCCCGGTTTGCACCCGATACAACGATTCAATTTGTGAATGGTGCCTATTGTCGTTACTTTGGGCTGAAACCAGAGTCCATTATTGGCAAAAGCTACAAGCCCATGATCTTTAAGGACGATCAGGCGTTGGTCGATCGACTGGTCAGCTCAATGAGTGCCGAAAACCCGACCGTGACGATCGAGAACCGCGTAATGGTCAACGGCGAGATTCGCTGGACACAGTGGGTCAACCGCATGCTGTTTGATGAGCAGGGGCAATATACCGAATTTCAAGCGGTAGGGCGCGATATTACCAAGGTAAAGGAGGCAGAAGCCCAACTGCGCCTGAGCAGTGAGCGGGTGAGTTTAGCCAATGCCGAATTAGCCAGAGCCGCTCGGCTTAAAGATGAATTTCTTGCCAATATGAGCCATGAGTTGCGGACTCCCCTCAACTCCATTTTAGGCTTAGCGGAAGCGTTGATGGAGGACGTGTTTGGCAGTTTAACCGACAAACAGCGCCAGTTTGTACAGACGATTGAACAGAGTGGGCAACACCTGCTGGAATTAATCAACGATATTTTAGACCTTGCCAAAATTGAGTCAGGCAAGGTGGAGTTAGGACTGCAAGCGGTTTCCACGCAATCGGTTTGTGAGTCGAGTCTCAATTTTGTTAAGCTACAAGCCCAAAAGAAGCAAATTCGGCTGAGCTACGAGGCGGATGAAACGATCGCCGAAATTGAGGCCGATGAACGTCGCTTGCTTCAGGTGCTCGTCAATTTGTTGAGCAACGCCGTTAAGTTTACGCCTGAAGGCGGGCAGGTCAAGCTGTCAGTACAGATGAACCACCTCCAGCAAGCTGTAGAATTCCAAATTACCGATAATGGCATTGGCATTGCTCCAGACAACCTAACTCACTTGTTTGAACCCTTCCACCAATTGGATAGCTCTCTGTCGCGTCGCTATAACGGTACGGGTCTGGGGCTGTCGATCGTCAAGCGCATTGTCGATCTTCATGGTGGCAGTATCCGAGTCGAGAGTGAGGTCGGACAGGGCAGTTGTTTTACGATATTGCTGCCCTGGCATCCCCTTGCGAAGGAAGATACAGAGCCCTTGCCGGAGACGCCCTTAAAAGAAGGAGCCATTCAGCACGTTTTAGTGGTGGAAGACTCAGCCACGGCTGCTAGCCAGGTGAAGCGGTATTTGGCTGAATTAGGTGCAACCAGCGTGATTCATCCGGTTGGGGAAGGTGCTTTGGATATGGCGCTACGTATCCAACCGGATGTGATTATTCTGGATCTGTTGCTGCCGGATTGTTCAGGCTGGAATGTGCTAAATCAGCTCAAAGCCCATGCCCAAACCCAGCAGATTCCCATCCTTGTTGTCTCTGTGGTGGATGATCGATCGCGCAGTTTAGAGCTGGGAGCAGCCGAGCATCTCTTAAAGCCCTTTTCACGCCAAAAGTTTTATCAAGCATTGACGCTCATTTATGCCCATGTGCAAACGCCCAATCCTGAGACTGCTCTCATCATTGCCGCCGAAGAGTTAGCCCGTGCCCCTCGAATTTTATTAGCAGAAGATAACGAAGCCAATATCACCACTGTAATGAGCTATCTGGAAGCTCATGAATTCCAGGTCATGCTTGCCCGCAATGGTGTGGAAGCCGTGCAAATGGCTAAACAGCACCAGCCCCACCTGATTTTGATGGATATCCAAATGCCAGAGATGGACGGGTTAGAGGCCATTCGTCAAATTCGTGCCGACGCTACTACTGGCTCTGTTCCCATCATTGCGCTCACCGCCTTGGCCATGCCGGGTGATTTAGAGCGATGCTTAGCGGCAGGTGCATCAGACTATGTAGCGAAGCCAGTCAAACTAAAGCTGCTCCTGAAGCAAATCACGCAGCAATTACAGTCCGTCAAGAACTAAAATGTCCGCGTAATGGCGGAACAAAAATCAGGGGCATAGGATACTTTTTGAAAATAAAAAACAGTATTATTACTGAGGTAGCTGATGCGCCATGCTTTGCACTGCCCCTAAGAAGTATGATTCAAGCGTACTACAATAATGCTGGTCGTCAGCTAAAAGTTAGCCCGATCACTGCCCATTGCTGATAGCGAATTTACCGTTTGCGCAGCTTTACAACGAAGGAGGCGCTTTCCCCTGCGTCTTAAGAAAGATATTGGCAAGTGATGAATGCGTAATGCTTGGGTTTAGCGTGCGCATCCAGTTTTCTGTCTATGGTAACCAAAGATATTTATCTATGGTACTTTAGGGAAATTTATAAGGTTTGTTAAGGTGGGCATGAATCAGCAACGGTACACCATTCTCATTGTGGATGACTCCCCGGAAGACCGGGAGCTCTATCGACGGTATCTGTTGCGAGACACTGAAGCTACCTACACCGTCCTGGAAGCTGCTCTGGGGCAGCAAGGTCTCGATCTCTGGCAACAGCACCAACCCGATGCCGTCTTGCTGGACTATCGCATGCCCGATCTGGACGGGCTAGACTTTCTGGCACAATTGCAGTCCCCCACCGCACAGCCGTGCTTACCCGTCATTGTGGTGACTGGGCAGGGCAATGAAGCGATCGCCGTGCAGGCCATTAAAGCAGGCGCACAGGATTATTTGATTAAGGGTCAAATCACGCCAGATGGGTTGCAAGTAGCCGTGAATGGGGCGATCGAAGCGGTTCGGTTACGCACCCAACTGCAACAGCGGATCGATCGCGAGCGTGTGGTGGGGCAGATCACCCGGCAAATCCATCAATCGCTGGATCTGGATCGCATTCTCCAGACAACCGTGACCGAAGTGCGAGAATTTTTGCACACCGATCGCGTGCTGGTGTTTCAACTACAGTCCGATGGTCACGGGACGGTGGTCGCCGAATCGGTAGGCACACAGTGGCAATCGCTCCTTACCTCTACAATCTATGATCCCTGCCTTGCCGCAAACTACCTCCGGTTCAGTCGATCGAATGTGGTCACCCACGACGCCGCCTTTGACGAAGAGTATGTCAAACGCTACCGTCAGGGAGAGGTCACGGCGATACCAGATATTCACGACAGCTCGATCGATCCCTGTCACGTTGAATTGCTCGCCTCGTTTGAGGTAAAAGCAAATCTAGTGGTTCCCGTTTTGCACGACGACCTGTTTTGGGGCTTGTTGATTGCGCATCACTGTGAGGCTCCACGGGCGTGGCAACCCTTAGAAATTGACCTGCTCAAAGAACTGGCAACCCAGGTCGGCATTGCCCTGCGACAAGCCGAACTGTATCAACGATCCCAGGCAGAACTGGCCGAACGGCAGCAAGTTGAGGTCGCGCTGCGAGCCAGCGAAGAACGGCTCCGAGTCGCGCTAGAAGCGTCTCGTATGGGCACGTGGGACTGGCATATTCAGGCAGGACAGATCACCTGGTCAGCAAACCTGGAGGCTCTCTTTGGGCTGGAACCGGGAGCCTTTGATGGTTCGTTTGAGATGTTTGCCACGCACCTGCACCCGGACGATCGTGATCGTGTGCTGGCCGCAATTCAACAGGCCGTCGCTACCGGCGAAGACTACGATATCGAATTTCGCGTAGTCTACCCTAACGGCACGATTCGCTGGGCACTGAGCCAGGGCAAAGTCTTCTACGATGACACCGGGCAACCCGTGCGGATGGCTGGCGTTGATATTGACATCACAGACCGCAAGCAAGCGGCTGAAATTTTGCGCGAAAGCGAGGAACGCTTCCGGCAACTCGCCGAAAACATTGACGCCGTGTTCTGGATCAAAGAGGCGTCTGATGATCGAGTCAGTTATGTCAGTCCTGCTTACGAGCGGTTATGGGGGCTGCATCCACAGGAATTGCTGGACAATGCGCAAGCCTGGGTCAACTATATTCACCCCGACGATCGCGAAGGGTCATTCAACGCGTTTCAAGAAAAAGCAGCGGCGGGTCAATTTGATGAAGAGTACCGGATAATTTTGCCCAGTGGCAACGTCCGGTGGGTTCACGATCGCTGCTTTCCGCTGCAAGATGAGACTGGAAGGGTTTATCGGTTGGCTGGGATTGCGGAAGATGTCACCGATCGCAAGCAGATCGAAGAAATGCTACGGCTGCAAGCTCAAATTCTGGATCAAACCCACGATTCAGTGGTCTCTACCGACCTCGATGGCTATATCACCAGTTGGAACAGGGGTGCAGAGCGAGTCCTGGGCTACGCGGCTGAAGAGGTACTCGGTCAACACATTTCCACGCTGTATCCATCCGAACAGCATGGCTTTCTGGAGCAGCAGATTATTGCACCCCTACAAGAGAAGGGGATGCACGAAGTGGAAGTGACGGCTCTGCACAAAGCTGGCAACCCACGTGATCTACTCCTTTCGCTCTCGTTACTGCGGGATGAGCACCAAAATCCCGTAGGTATGATCGGGTTCTCGATGGATATTACCGATCGCAAAGGCTCTGAGCGAGCTCTACGAGAAAGTGAAGAGCGCTTCCGCACGTCTGTCGAAAACATGCTGGACTGTTTTGCGATCTACAAAGCGGTACGGAATGAGCAGGGAGCGATCGTCGATTTCCAGGCTGAATATATAAACGATGCCGCCTGCCTAGTCACCCAACTACCGCGAGAGCAGCATCTCAGTCAGGGCTTGTGTGCCTTGTTGCCAACCCACCGCGACAGTGGGCTATTTGAGGAATACTGCCAGGTGGTTGAAACAGGGCAGTCGCTTGTCAAAGATAGTCTAGTTTATGAAGATAATTTTGGAGAGCAACGTTTAACGAAGGCCTTTGATATTCGAGTCGCCAAGTTTGGTGATGGGTATGTTGCCACCTGGCGGGATATCACCGATCGCAAACAAACGGAAGAAGCCCTGCGTCAAAACGAAGAACTGCTGCGACTCACGCTAGAGAGTGCCCACGCTGGCTCCTGGAATTGGGATCTACACACCAACAAAGTGGTTTGGTCGCCCGAAAACTATGATTTGTACGGACTCTCCCCTGAAAGGGAGCCGCTTCAGTATGAGGACTGGTATCACGCGCTGCATCCAGAGGATCGGGAGCGGGCCAGCACTGAGGTATCACAGGTGGTCGAACAGCGCCTATTGACGCTTCAGACAGAATTTCGCGTTGTTCACCCCCAACGAGGCACTCGTTGGCTGTTGGCACTGGGTCGCCTCATTCTAGATGAGCAGGGTGAGCCCCTTCGGCTAAGCGGCATCAACCTGGATATTACCGATCGCAAGCAGGCAGAGGATTCCCTACGGCAAAGCGAAGAGTTTAAGCGCCGCATGTTAGACAGCAGCAGCGATTGTATTAAGCTTCTGAATCTCAACGGTCAACTTTTATACATGAATACGGGTGGACTTTGCCTGCTCGAGATCGATGACTTTACCCCTTATGTCAATGCGGCATGGTCAGAGTTTTGGCCCTTGACCGATCGCCAGGTAGTAGAAGACGCGATCGCGGTCGCGAAGACAGGTGAAGCAGGACGTTTTCAGGGCTTCTGCCCCACCGCCAAAGGCACTCCCAAGTGGTGGGATGTGGTGGTGACCCCCATTCTCGACGCGGAAGGAAGGGCAATCCAACTGCTGGCAACCTCGCGCGATATCACGGAGCGTCGGCAGTCGGAGATCCGTTTACAGGAAAGCGAAGCCCGCTTAAAGCTGGCGCATAAAGCCACTCGATCGGGGCTATGGGATTGGGACGTTGCCCGCAACATGGCTCACGTCTCGGAAGAATACTGTGCCCTTTTGGGGCTTGACCCCACGGTGCAGGAAGTCAGCTTTGAGCAGTGGTTGGAGCGCGTGCATCCAGACGATCGCAGTGCAGCGGCTGATGCGGTGAGAGAAACGCTCCAGCAACGGCAGGAGTACTACACCGCCGATTACCGTATTCTTCACCCTGACGGCATTCGCTGGCTCGCAGCCAGAGCTCAAGCCTTTTACGCGACCGATGGTACCCCATTACGCTTACTGGGCAACGTGCAGGACATCTCCGATCGTAAACACGCAGAAGCGTCCTTGCGAGCCAGCGAGGAACGCTATCGCACGCTGTTTGAGTCGATGGAAGATGGCTTTTGCGTGATCGAACTAATATTCGATGACGCCAACACGCCGAACGACTACCGCTTTCTGGAACTGAACCCAGCCTTTGCGAAGCAAACAGGGCTTACCCAGGTAGAGGGGCAAACCGCACGCCAGCTTATTCCCAGTCTTGAAAACCACTGGTTTGAGATCTACGGCAGGGTAGCTCTAACGGGTGAGCCCGTTCGCTTTGAGAGTGCCTCTGACGCCTTGAATCGCTGGTTTGATGTGTATGCCTTTCGCCTGGGACGGCCAGAAAGTCGAAAGGTTGCCATTTTGTTTAAAGAGATTAGTGAGCGCAAACAGGCGGAGCAAGAGCGTGAGAGACTGCTGGCACAAGAACAGGCTGCCAGAGCCGAAGCCGAACGTGCCAACCGCATTAAGGATGAGTTTCTGGCTGTGCTTTCTCATGAGTTGCGATCGCCGCTCAATCCCATTCTTGGTTGGACAAAGCTGTTGCAAACACGTAAGTTTGATGAAACGAGAACGGCAGAAGCTTTAGCCACAATCGAACGCAACGCTAGATTACAGACTCAGTTGATTGATGATCTGCTCGATGTTGCCAAGATTTTGCGCGGCAAACTCAGCATGGATACCTCTCCTGTTGATCTCGTTTTCGTCATTGAGTCAGCGATCGACACCGTTAGAACCGCCGCCATCTCCAAGTCCATCCTGCTGCGTCCAGTACTGCCTCAAATTGGGCGCGTTGCTGGCGACTCGGCTCGCCTTCAGCAAGTCGTATGGAACTTACTCTCCAACGCTATCAAGTTCACCCCCAACAATGGACGGGTAGACATCTGGCTGGAACGAGTTGACCATTGGGCGCAAATTACGGTCAGTGATACAGGCAAAGGCATTAACCCAGACTTTCTGCCGCATCTGTTTGAATCTTTTCGGCAAGAAGATGCCTCCACCACCCGCAAGTATGGTGGGTTGGGCTTGGGGTTAGCGATCGTCCGCTCGTTGGTTGAGGCTCATGGTGGCATCATTACAGCCAATAGCCCCGGTGAAGGTCTTGGTGCGATCTTTACCGTGAGACTGCCCTTGCTTGATACGGCTTTAACGACGAGACCACCTGATGAAGCGCCAGTACAAGACCTTGACTTGACTGGGTTTCGAGTACTTGCTGTGGATGATGAACCCGATGCCCGCGAACTATTGAACATTTTGTTAGCTCAATATGGCGCTGAAGTGCTGACAGTTACATCTGCAGCGGAGGTGTTAATCGCCCTGGAATCTTTTAAACCAGATGCATTAGTCAGCGATATTGGCATGCCTGAAATCGATGGCTATACCTTGATCCGACAAATTCGTGCATTACCTGCCGAAAAAGGTGGACAAATTCCTGCGATCGCCCTGACAGCCTATGCGAGAGAAGAAGATTATCAACGCGCGATCGCAAACGGCTATCAACAACAAATTACGAAACCGCTCGATCCACAGCAATTAGTTCACGCTTTGATAACCTTACTAGCAGACAAGCGCCAGCCGTAAGAGCGTATACCTCATAACGTGATGGCCATCATATTTGGGGTAATCCTTTTAGAACCGGATAGAGATAAAGAGTGAGAGGGTGAGTATGTAGAGCGAATTTCTAGCATTTTTAAGGCGCTATGTTCGCAGCCATCCTTAAAATCAGGCAATCCCAAAAGAGCTCAACCATGCAACAAGAACTACTTTAATGTATAGAGTGATCAAAAACGCGATCGGTGGTCAGCCGTAAACGGTGCTAAGCCCCCTTAAAAAGAAGAATTAAAGATTTTGTTAGCTTTTGTTCAATACTGTACTGAACGCTTCCTTCAGCAAAGCTATCCTTCATCATAGTCAGGCTCTTTCCGCGAAGCAGCTCTTAATTCTAGCCAGCAGATCATCCACATCCAGTGGTTTACAGATCAGATCGTTTGCGCCCACTGCCAACGCCTGTTCAAGATCAACATCCTGATCAGCCGTTACCAATATGATTGGCAGCAACGAAAAACCTTCAGTTTTGCGAAGGTGTTGCGTCACCTCAAAGCCATTCATTTCGGGCATCATCACATCTAGCAGCACTAGAGCAGGTGGTGAGGCACGAGCCTTAGAGAGTGCTGTTACTCCATTCATTGCCAGCTCGACAATGTAGCCCTCGTTTTCCAAAACTAGTTGCAGCAGCAGCAGGTTGTCGGCAATATCGTCGACAATTAATACGCGAGAGCCGCGCTTGTTATTCATATTTCAAAGCAGGCTTTAAGGGCGTTTATAAAGGTTTGTCTTGTGCCGTCATCGTCCTTCCTTTCGTCACAAACTAATTCATCCCTTAGGAAGATTTTTTTAAGCCATCAGTCGATTAGAGGTTTCCTAGACATCAGTTTCATAGCTACATCACAGTTTTATTGTTTGGATTGCTGAATGCAAGAAGAGTACCGCCATCAGCATCAAGCTACCAAGAAATTTTTCTAGAGCCGCTCGATCCTTTTATGCTGAAAACTTTGCGGATACTACTGGTAGAAAATGACCCTGATAAAAGCCTGATGTAACCCTTTCGTGTTAGAGAAAGTGGACACGACCGTGAGCATTGCAACGTCGGTTGGTGTAAAACTGGCAGAGCTAAAAGATCATTCCTTTGATTTACTGATTAGTAACATCGGCATGGCTGACATTGATGCCATTGCGTTTCTCCGTTACATGACAGCACTTGAGGTAGAGTCCAAGGCATAGATTCCGGCGATCGCCATCACAGGGTTCGTGGATGCCTGGTTCTCCAGGGATGGTCGCATGAACGCACCAAGCGCACCGCTAGATAATCTAATCCCCTCCAAGTTAGGGTGCTTTGAAGGTTTCGTTTCCCTCAAATCAGGGGTTAAACGATCGGTCAGGCGGCAACTCTCAGCTTTCAAAGCATTCGACTGCAAAACCAAGATTAATATAACCAATTTGCGCTGATAGTCTTGCTAACAGACACCAAAATTTTTATTGGACAATTGTGTATGTAGATAAAAACAGGTCAACAGAAACTAACCCATTTGTGACAAAGGAACGAATTGCTCATACCGTTGTTTCGATTTTAACGTCCTGGGGCAAAAGTTAGCAAAAACCCCTTGTCGTATATTCTCTTAAAATCCTATCAAAGGAGGTTCTTTCTATGCCTTCAGAGAGTGTAAACGAGTGTGGTTCAAAGATAAGGTTTAGCCAGTACAAAGCAAGTCATATATGAGCAATCTCGGTTCTTTAATACGACGTGCAAAATTAGCCTGTGAGCGATCGTCAGAACTGTATCGCACGGTTGATGAATCTTCCTCGGTTTCACCTGAACTTTTTTCCAAAGCGCTTATGGAGCTTGGCATTGTATCGGAAGCGCTAGAGACGGCGATCGTAGAGTTGACCCACAAAGCGGAGCAGTTATCGAACGTTCAAGTCGAGTTAGAAGCTGAACGTGAACGCTATTTCGCTTTATTCGAGTTTATAACCGATGGGTGTCTTTTAACAGACACTCAGGCTGTCATCTTAAACATAAATCGTACGGGTGCTGCCCTACTCAATGCGAATCCGCAAACTTTAGTGGGTAAACCCTTAAAGAACTTTATCTGCCCAGATGATTTTCCGTTATTTCAAGTCAGGTTTTCTCAGGTTTTACTCAAGCCTCAAGTGTGCAATGGTATCAATTTCTCGGTTCGAGTTCATCGTCAACTAAGTGGTCTCTTTCATGCCACGCTCACCGCAAACGTGCTGCGTAAACCCTGTGGTGAAATCTTATACATCCAGTGGCTCTTGCGAGATGATACCGAACGTAAGCGAGCGGAAGCTGCTCTAAGCAATCCTCATTACAATCCCGGGCTTGACCGTCCTCTGGTGCATTTCAGCAAGGGCGAAAGCATTCCCCTGGAGCCTCATGTTGTCTGGCTTGTGACGGATGGCGTGGTAAAAATTACAACCTTGTCTGATCGTGGTGAGGAAATGCTGGTGGGTCTGCTGGGAGAACCGATGGTGTTTGGGTCGAGTTTAACGTCGCTGCAAGCATATCAGGTAGTCGCACTATCAGACGTCAAACTGGCAGCAATCTCGCTTTCAGAAGTTGCCCAATCGCCCCAACTAGCCCAGGCTCTTTTACGATCGTTGAAACAACGGCTCCAGCAAACAGAAAGCCTGCTGGCTATCAATGGACACATTCGTGTCGAAGAACGGCTCACCAGCCTCCTCACACTATTGAAGCACTCCATTGGGCAACCCATCGAGCAGGGAATTCGTTTGCGAGCGCGGCTAACTCACCAAGATTTTGCGCAGGCATGCCGAACCACGCGCGTTACGGTGACTCGCTTGTTGGGCAAGCTGCAAGAGCAAGGCAACCTGGCTCAGGATGACAAAAATCATCTGGTATTGAAGAAGTAAGGTTCAGAGCCGTGCCGTTACGGCTGAACATTTGATTTGAACGTCATTTGATTTGAACGTAAACCGATAGGAGTTTAAAGCATGTCAGAGGGTAATGCTGATTTGGGCGAAAAAGCACTCAGCAAAGTCGTTGAAGTCGGCTTGGCAAGCCAGCTCGACCAAGCCGAAGAAATGGATGTGGATATTCGCACGGATCCAGGCAAGTTGATGCAAGGAAGCGTGGATTCTGTGGCGATCGTCGGGAAAGGTCTTGTGATGAAACGAGATTTGCGGTTAGAAACGATGGAAATCACCACCGATAAAGTTTCCATCAATCCTCTACGCGCAATTTTGGGTAATATTGAACTGAATCATCCCACCAATGCTGAAGCGCGTTTTGTCCTGCTAGAAAGCGATATGAATCGAGCACTCAACTCAGATTACATTCGAGGGAAACTGCGCGGGTTGAAAATGCAGCTAGAAGGCAAGCCAGCAACGATTAGCGTAGAGCAAGCAACGGTTGAGCTACCCGGCAATCAACAGATTGTTGTTAATGCGGATTTTCTGCTCATTGAGCAAGGTGAGCGCAAAAAGCTCACAGCCGCTGCGGTGCCACGGGTTGAAGAAGATGGACAATGCATTGCTCTGGAGGTTGTGTCTGCTGAAGGACAAGATTTATCGGAAGAGTTGATCAAGGCGATTTTTGAGCAGATTACCGAGCTATTAGATCTCCGGAATTTTGATATTCCTAATACCACCCTCAAGCTGAAAACCTTAGACCCTCAGAAAGGTCAACTGGTGATTCATGCCACGACAGAGATTGAACAAATACCCTCGGCATAACGTTCTGTAGGAACAAGCATATCAATGTAGGGGCGTACGGCAGTACGTCCTTACAAGGTTGCGGCTTACCCCCTACACTCACACCCCATATCCCGTACCCTTTTCATCCTTTAGGGTACTGAAACGTCACCATAAACGATCGCTATCACAGGGATTGAACCAGGCAAACGCTAGATCAATCTTTGCCCTTTTGTTCGATCACGGCGCGAACAATATCAACTAAGTCATTTGGCTCTACTGGTTTGGCAATGTGCTTTTGAAAGCCAGCCGCGATCGCCTGTTGTTGCGCCTGCTCTCCGGCATAGGCGGTCAATGCGATCGCTAAAATATCCCCACCTTGCTCTGGCGGCATGGCTCGCACCTGTTGTAGCAACATATAGCCATCTACTTTAGGCATTGCAATATCACTGATCAACAGATCAAACGCTGCTTGGGCAAAGATCTGTAGCGCTTCAGTGGCAGAAGCCGCAGCCGTGACGATCGCGCCGCTTTCTTCCAGCGTAAAGGCAATGAGATTGCGGGCATCCGCATCGTCATCGACTACCAAAAGCCGAAGACCCGCAAGGGGTAAAGGGTGAGACGCCGACAGTGCCGCACTGGTGCTTTCGATCGGTGAGCGGCTTCGTTCTTTAGCCAGCGGCACCTTGACGGTAAACGTTGCCCCCTGACCTTCTCCGAGACTTTCGGCTTGGACTGTTCCTCCATGCAGTTCTACCAAATGACGGACGATCGCCAACCCCAGGCCCAGTCCACCAAATTTGCGGGTCGTCTTCCCATCTTCCTGCCGGAAGTATTCAAACACATAGGGCAAAAAGTCAGGATGGATACCTTTGCCCGTATCTGTGACTTGAATTTGTGCGTAATCAAAGCGTTGCCCTGGTACAGGGGCTTGTGGTTGCTCAACTTCTGTCGGCTCGTCGTCTAGACGTAAGATTGGCGAAGCCTGTATCTCTGGCTCAACCTCTGGGTGGGGGTGATAAACCGTTAACACGGATAGCTGCACCGCTACTTGCCCTCCTTCAGGGGTAAATTTAACGGCATTCGTAAGCAAGTTCCAAAGCACCTGTTGAAGACGAGCGGGATCCCCCAAAACGTGACTGGCTGACGGGTCAAGCATTGTTTGGATTTGAATGGCTTTTGCTTCTGCTGCTAAGCGCACCGTTTCTAGCGCGGCTTCGATCGTCGACACCAAATTAATCGAGGCAATGTTCAGGCTTAATTTCCCTTGCAGAATGCGAGAAACATCCAACAAATCTTCAATTAGTTGGGTTTGCAATTTGGCGTTGCGCTCAATCGTTTCTAACGCACGAGCCGTTTGTACGGTGTCTAATTTACCAGCACGAAGCAGCTTAGACCAGCCCAAAATGGGGTTTAGAGGCGATCGCAACTCATGGGACAGCACCGCCAAAAATTCGTCTTTAATGCGGTTTGCCGTTTCTGCCTGCTCTCGTGCTGCTTGCTCTTGCTCCAAAAGATATTGACGCTGGTGTTCAAGCTGCTTACGTGCTTCAATATCCGTCGCGGTGCCAAACCACTTAATTACCTGACCGTTTTCGTCTTTTAAGGGAATGGCTTCATGCAAATGCCAGCGGTAAGCGCCGTCTGCTCGCCGCATTCGACCTTCTGCACGGTAGTAAACGCCCTGTTGAGCGGCGGCCCAATTTTGGCTCAAGTTGGGTAAATCATCCGGGTGCACAATGTCTTGCCAGCCTCCAGCCTGTGCCTGGGACAACGTGAGTCCAGTGAAGCTTGACCAGCGTTGATTGATGTCGATCAGTACGCCATTCGTATCCGCCGTCCACACCAGTTGAGGAATCATTTCGGCTAAATACCGATAACGCTCTTCACTCTGATAAAGAGCCGCTTCAGTCTGCTTGCGATCGGTAATATCGGTGATGATCATGGAAACCCCTTCAGCAGACGGGTAGACTCGGTTTTCAAACCAGCGCTTTAAGGGTGGATAGAAGTATTCAAATTGAACTGGGGTCTGCTGCTCCATCGCACGATGCATTTCAGTATGGAAAGGACTATCGATCGTGTCGGGGAATAGATCCCAAAGATTTTGCCCTATAAGGTTTTCTCGCTTGATACCAGTAACTTCTGTCACGCGATCATTGGCATAGGTATAGCACCATTCACGATCCAGCGCGATAAATTGATCGCCAATGCGGCTGAGAACATGTTCCAGGTTGTCTTTTGCCGCTTGCACTTCCAGTCGCAAGGTTTGTTCCTGCTGAGCGGCTTTCTGTCGCAGTTGAGCCAATTTTAGGTTTGACTCTACCCGCGCCAGCAATTCACGAGCCGAAAAAGGTTTGGTCAAATAATCATCTGCACCTGCCTCCAGTCCTTCAATCCGCGACTCTTCCCCAGCACGAGCCGAGAGCAAAATAAATGGAATCTCTTTGGTGCGTGTATCGTTGCGAAGCGCATGAAGGAGCCCAAATCCATCCAGGTTAGGCATCATGACATCGCTTAAGACCAGATCAGGAGGTTGTCTAGCAATAATTTCCAGGGCCTCTACCCCATCCTGAGCAGTTTCAACATGCCAGTATTGATTCAATAAGCGCTTTACATAGTTCTGCATATCAACGTTATCGTCAACCAGCAGAATGCGAGCCGAAAAAGGGGTTGTCGGTGGGGAGAAAGCGGTAGGGGATGACGCGGCAAGATGGCCATGCCTCCTTTCCCAATTGTGCTTTTCCTCGTTCGGTAACCATTGAGAAGCTTCTTCAACATAGGAGTCAGCCCTTAGTGTGGTTGGCGTCAGCGTACGGCTTGCGCCTAACCGATCGTGGGGTAAGTGAACGGAGCCAAACGGTAGGGTGATCGTAAAGGTTGTGCCACGATCGACCTGACTGGTGACGTGGATCGTGCCACCGTGCAGTTTGACCAACTCTTGCACAAGGGCAAGCCCAATGCCAGAACCTTCGTAGGTACGCGATCGCATACCACTGACCCGATGAAAGCGCTTGAATAATTGGGGTAGCTCTCCTTCAGGAATTCCCACACCGGTATCTTCAACGCTCAAGACAGCCGTTTCACCCACGGCTCGTAGGCGCACAGTAATGCTGCCTGAAAAGGTAAACTTGAACGCGTTTGACAAAAGATTCAGGACAATTTTTTCCCACATGTCGCGATCGACATACACAACTCCTGGCAAGGGAGGGCAATCGATGTGTAAGGCCACACCTGCTTGTTCAACCAACGAGCGAAAGACACTGGCCAGTTCAGCGGTAAAACTGGCTAAATCAGTTGGTTCATACGCGGCTTGGACTCGACCGGCTTCAATACGAGAGAAATCCAGTAACGTATTGACCAACTTTTGCAGGCGTAACCCATTTCGTTGAATCAGGTGTAACTGTTCGCGCTCATCTGGTTGTAACCGTTCCTCCAGGCTGGATGTGAGTTCTTCTAACGGGCTTAACATCAGCGTGAGCGGCGTGCGAAATTCATGGCTAACGTTACTAAAAAAGATGGTTTTTGCCTGGTCAATTTCTGCCAGGGCATCAGACCGTTTGCGTTCTTCTTCATAGGCTTGAGCATTGGCAACACTGGCAGAGATTTGAGCCGCTACCAGGTTAAGAAACCCCTGGTAATAATCGTCATATAAGCGGAATGGATTTAAGCCTATGACCAGGATGCCAGCCTTGCCTGTTCTTCCTGAAGGAGCGATCGGAATGACAACGGCTTGATGGGGAGGACGATCCCAGGCTCCAGTGGGCAACTGATGACATTGAAAGGCCAAATCTGAAATGACTTCGGCTTCATTGGTTTTGGAGACTTTTGCAACACGCCAGGCTTCATCCCGATCGAGCGAGATGCTTTTGGGAACAGCTGGATGCGTTTGCTCAATACCACTGGTTCCGGCTAAAACAGCGCACTGCTTTTCGGGATCAATCAAGTAAATGATGGCAAACGGGAGATCATAGGGATTCGTCTCAAGGCAAATCGCGCTTAAAGTGCAGGCGTCATCAAAGGTGCGGGCGTCCGCAGTTCTGGCGGCTAGTTCTCGCAAAAGGGCCAACTGTCGTTCACCAATCACCCGTTGGGTATCATCAGTATTGGCACAGATGATGCCACTGGTTTTACCCTGGTCATCGGGAACGGGGCTATAGGAAAACGTGTAGTAAGTTTCTTCTGGGTAGCCGTTGCGCTCCATGATGAGTTGTAGCGCTTCATCATACGTGCCTTCATTGTGAACTAAAGCTGACTCTGCTCGTGGGCCAACTTGCTCCCAAATTTCCTGCCATACAACAGATGCAGGTTTGCCAAGTGCTTCTGGATGCTTGCCACCAAGAATGGCACAGTAAGCATCGTTGTAAAGATTGATGAGTGCATCGCCCCACCAGACAAACATCGGTTGACGGCAGGTCAACATAATGCGCACGGATGTTTTTAAGCTCTGTGACCACTGCTCTACAGCGCCTAAAGGGGTTTGCGACCAATCGTACAATCGCATTAATGCTGCCATTTCACTGTTGCCAGCAAAAAGCTGTTCCGCCACATACCTCTGGGTCATCCGCTTATACCCCCACCGCACGCATACCATAGAGCAACGGCTTCAACGAGTAGGGAGTGTTCAACAGGCTTAGACACATAGCTGTAGAGTGAATATAAAACTGATTTATAGTGGGGCAAACTGTCCTGTAAGCAGGAGCCGCGATCGTTAAAAACCTCTTGAAAATCGCTTGGCAGACCATCAGTGATTCATTCAAGCAACCTTTAGTCGATACCCGCTCCAAACTGACCCGTTAGCCTCCAGTTCCACAACCAAAGCTAACGAAAGTATTGTGTGTTATTCTCTACTTTCTCTGTAAAAACTTGTTCCGTCTTTAGATATATTTTGCTGAAATGGTTGCAAGCGAGTTTTTTCTGTGTTTCAGCCTTCATCGGTCAACTCAGATTTGATCGGCTGAATCTGCTTGTAGAGACCTAACAGTAGGGACTTCGTTGCTTTACAGCTTGTAATGTCGATCATGTTAACTTTAACGGCTGCCAATTAACAGTCACAAAATAAAACTGTATGAAATGGAAGTTTGTCCCACCTCATACAGTCTTTTTCAACAAGTACCCACCCAAACGAGCGAAATAACAACCTCGATCGCGCCTTTTCGAGTTCAGCAGAATGGTTAATAGAGCAACGGTTGACCATTTCTGAAGACCCTAGAGCGGGATTGGTACGTCGAGCTATGGCTTAAGCACAATCTTGATACAGTTATCCTTCTTATGCTTAAAAATTTCATACCCCCGTGGGGCATCGTCTAAAGCCATGTGGTGAGTAATCACAAACGACGGATCAATGTCGCCGTTTTGAATATGCTCCAGCAGGGGTTGCAGATAGTTGTGAACATGCGTCTGCCCCATTTTAAAGGTCAAGCCCTTACTAAAAGCGGCTCCCATCGGTACTTTGTCAAGCAAACCACCATAGACTCCCGGCATTGAAACATGACCACCCTTGCGACAAGCCACAATCAGTTGGCGGAGCGCTGTGGGTCGATCGGTTTCAAGGCGCACCGCTTGCTTTGCCTGGTCGTAGAAGGCATCAAACCCTGTACCGTGGGCTTCCATCCCCACAGCATCAATCACCGAATCAGGACCGCGCCCACCTGTCAATTCCTTGACCGCTTCGCCAGCATCCATCTCTTCGTAGTTGATGACTTCTGCTTTGCCCTGTTCTTTTGCCATTTGCAATCGTTCTGGAACACGATCGATTGCAATCACTCGCTCTGCACCGAGCAAATAGGCACTACGGATGGCAAATTGTCCAACCGGACCACACCCCCAGACTGCAACGGTATCGCCCGGCTGAATGTGGCAATTTTCCGCCGCCATATAGCCTGTTGGAAAGATGTCGGTTAGAAACAGCACTTGCTCATCAGTCAAACCATCAGGGATTTTGAACAGACCAACATCGGCAAACGGCACACGTGCATATTCTGCCTGCCCTCCCGCATAACCACCAAACAGATGGGAATAGCCAAACAAGCCAGCAGCGGAGTATCCATACAGCTTCTCTGCCATCCAGGCGTTCGGGTTACTGTTATCGCACAGTGACCACAAATGACGGTTACAGAAGAAGCAACTGCCACAGGAAATCGTAAACGGTACAACCACTCGATCGCCAATTTGTAAATTCTTGACCGAAGGTCCTAGCTCAACCACTTCTCCCATAAACTCGTGGCCCAAGATGTCACCCGATTTCATGGTTGGAATGTACCCATCATAAAGATGCAGATCAGACCCACAAATTGCCGTGCTGGTAATTTTGACGATCGCATCACGGGGGTTGAGAATTTTAGGATCGGGCACATTATCAACCCGAACATCATTGGCACCATGCCAGCAAACAGCTTTCATGCAATCAAACTCCCAACAGTAGTAAATTATTCATCGATCCATTGATGCGAACTCCGCAAACATCAATTGGCATCCAGTGCATCTTTGACTGAATCTGCCGCCCGTCCAAACGCGCTGCGGGTATTTTCGCCAATATTTTTTGCCGCTTGTTTGGGGCTATTTGATTGATCAAGTGCTTGATCATTGATGGGGCTACGACGACCGCTAGTGATGTCCGTGCGGAAGTCTTCTCGAAAATCTTGAGCTGCATCCTGTAAGTTGTGATAAGACCGATTAACCCCGCTGCTATCACCCTTGAAGTTAGAAACTTCGTTTGTCTCCTGGGTGTCGCCCGCCAAAGCATTTGGTGTCATATAGCTAAACGCTGCACTGACGAATAGCGCTACAGCAAGTAGCAAACCAGTAAAAAGCTTGCGTAATTGAGCGATACGATTCATGAGTTTATCCTCCGTGAAAAATTAGAAAAAGTAGAGATTTATCAGCACTTTATGGCTTGATGTCATTCAAGAAAGCTTTTGTGCTTTGAGGCACAGGTTCATCCAAGTTGAGCTTGTCACGAACGTTATCAGCCGCTCGTTCAAGGGCATTTTTTGTCGTTGTCGTTGCTTTTTTGGCTGCTTGCTTGGTGTAAGCAGTGTCTTCTCGCAATTCTTTTTTATAGTTCTGGGCTTTTTGCTGAACCCTGGCGTGAGCATCTTCTGGATTATTAGCCTGGTCAATCTCATAGGCCGCCGCTTCTGGAGTTAGCGGGGCTGCGATCGCCATGTCCGAATGGTTCAGAGCGAAAGGGGCCAAAAATAACACCACAGCAAGCAAGAAAACACTAACGTATCTACGGAACGAAGTTGTACAAATCACAAAGGCTCCTGATTAAAAAATTCAAAATCGGGTCATTTTGCCTTAGAAAGCAGTATGGCTTGCCTTGCAGAACGAAGCAGAAACAATTCTGTTAAGGTCTCTATCAAGGTTTCAACCGCACTTTGGCACAGGGGTTTTGCGTGTGCTTAAAACTTCCATGAGCATGTTTGGCGTATTAAAAACTAGGCTCTGCAAGATGATTGCCCTTCAGTCGTGGCAATTTCGCCCGCTTCCATCAATTGTTTGAAGCGGTTGAGTTCGTCACCAATTTGCTGCTCTGGTTCTTCACCAAAGAGTTTCGCTAGTGCGGCACCTAAGACACCACCAGGCGGGTTGTATTCAATGACGACTTTCACTTCTGTACCGCGATCGGCAGGAGCCGATTTAAAGCGAACAAAGCCAGAATGATCGACATCCGCACCTTCCACAGACGCCCAGGCGATTAATTCGTTCGGGCGATCGTCAATAATATCTGCGTCCCATTCGATGCTTTGTCCCATTGGCGCTTTTGCAACCCAGTGCGATCGCCGTGGGTCAATCACGGTAATCGATTGAATGTGCTTCATAAACGTCGGTAGCTGTTCAAAGTTGTGCCAGTAGGCATAAAGGTCTTCGACCGATCGATTGATGCTGACAGTTTTTTCAACTCGAATTACTTTATTGAGTCCTACCGCTTCACCAACGGCATCAGGGAGGCTTTTTTCACCTTGAAGACCGTGATAAGCAAGACCACCCCCTGCGATCGCAGTTAGTACGCCCCGTAGCGATCGTTGCTGTAACCCAAAGAGGACTAAAGCACTGCCACCAATGACAGATGCCCAACGCTCAGAATCCCCCACCGCAGGTGTTGATTGTTGGTTGTCCTGGGGAGTTGTAACTTTTTCCATAACCTAAACTTCTCCTGTGAGTAATTTCATTCGTTTCGCTTACCAAGGACTGCCTCAGGTCAAGCGACGACCGCTATTGAGTCCGCTTCGCTTGCCTAGCTGTCTCCGTTCAATGCTTGTGCTGCTAGCAACGCTAGAAACGCCGCTCCTGCAGCAGTGCCAGCCACACCCCAACCCAGGGCAGGATGACGATCGAGCCAATCTGTCACACTAGGAATTTCGAGATTGCTAAAGTCACCTTTCACACGATCGTGCTCTGGTACAGGTTCATAAAGGTTATGGGGAGCATCTTCTGACTTCAATTCATCAGTCCGTTGACCTTGAAACCCTGCTAGCACCAGAAAAGTATCAACCAGAGACGGCGAAAGTCTTTGCAAAATGTCCAAAATCTTGCCCACATCGCCCACAATAAAATCACGGGTGGGATGTTCAGCGGTGTAAAGCACCGCATCGGCAACCAGACTTGGAGCGTAGTAAGGGGGAAGCCCAGTCGGCTTAACGCCCAGTTTAGTCAAAGCATTGTTATAAAACGGGGTATTGATTACCGCTGGTTTAATGCTGGTAACGCTGACTCCGCTGCCTTCATGCTTTAGCTCGACCCGCAGCGATTCAAGAAAGCCTTCAACGCCGTGCTTTGCCGATGAGTAAGAACTCTGTAGCGGTAGTGCTCGCCGTCCTTCCATTGAAGAAATATGAATTAATGCTCCTCGTCCTTCACGCTTGAGATGAGGCAACGCAACCATTGCGCCGTAAACCTGTCCCGTTAACGTGACGTCAATGACCCGTTTGAATTCCTCTGGGGTGACTTGATCGAACGGTGCAATCACAGCGCTTGCCGAGGAATGAACCCATGTATCTAAACGTCCGTAGGCAGTAACGGCCTTCTCCGCAATCGACTGTACTTGCTCAAAGCTTGAAACATCAGCTACCACGGCGGTTGCATCGCCACCAGACTGATGGATCTCATTCACTAGCGATGCTAAGCCTGCTTCACTCCGTGCTGACACTACAACTTTGGCACCTTTTTGGGCAAACCGAAGTGCAGCTTCGCGTCCAATGCCGCTGGAGGCCCCAACGATCGCAACAACCTGCTGCTCAATTGGCTTTAGTTGCATTTCAGCTCCTTAATTCTTGATCTCAATGCATTCTGTTCAAAGATGTTTTTTGATGACTAACTTTTATTAGAAGCATCAAAGCGTGATGATTTATTCATTTGATTCTTCTTAAAGCTACTGAGAATGAGCGTTTCATCCGTCCGTCAGGAGGCAGAGCCCTTTTCTATCGGAAGATGGAGCGTGTATTAAGGTCGTTTGTAGCAACGTTACCGTAGGGTCGGCTTACTCACTGTGAAAAATCGAATGTGGAAAATTAGATGCAATTGTATAAACGTTCTGTCTATCACGATTGAAATGGTGCATTCTGTAATAAGAATCGGAAAAGATTGATAAGCAAGCGTTTAGTAGAGAAAAGTTCAACAAAGAAGAATCCCGCTATGGCACCTTCTGAGCCAAAGAAAGCCTTTTCACTTCAGGTAATGGTATATACCGACGCGATGGGAATCGGCGGCGCAGAGATTAGTCTTGGGCATCTCGTTGCCAATATGTCGAATGACATTGCTATTACTGTTGTCGGTGTTTCACCGCTGGTTGTAGAGGCGATCGCCGCTCGACGCTCTCATACAAAAAGTATTGTGCTGCCTGGAACGGGTATGCAATCACTGTTTGCCCACATCACAACATTTCACCGATTGAAACCGGACATTATCCATTTCAACTTGTGTACACCCTGGGCTTGCGCGATCGGCCTGATTGCAGCGCTTTCTCTACCTACAACACGAGTGGTACGGGTGGATCAATTGCCCTTACGCACGACAGATGCAATCGCCCTATGGCGCACACGGGCTTTGTCGTTGCGTGTGGATGCTCATGTTGCAGTCGGGGAAGCCTCGGCAAGGCGGATGGAAGACTTTTATGCGCTGGGTCGCCACTCGGTTTTATCCGTTCCCAATGGGGTGCCAAATGCATCATTTGCCGGAGTAACCTCAGCAAAGCAGCAGAATGAAACCCTTTTCGTTGGCAGTGTTGGACGGCTTGACGCGATGAAAGCACACGATATCTTATTGCAAGCGATCGCGCAGGTAAATGATGTACACGTTGAAATCTTAGGTGAAGGGGAGCAACGTGCTGCTTTAGAGAAATTGGCTGTTGAGTTAGGCATTCATCATCGCGTGAAGTTACCAGGCTGGATTGAGCAACCGCGCGATCGCTTGTCTCACTATGATGTTTTCGTGCTGCCATCCCGTTCAGAGGGCTTTCCACTTGCGATCGTCGAAGCGATGTTAGCGGCTCGCCCAGTCATTGCAACACGAGTAGGTAGCATCGCCGAGGCCGTCCTACACGGTGAAACAGGACTTTTGATTGAGAAGAATGATGTCGATGGATTAGTCACAGCCCTGCGTTCTTTAAGGGATAATCCTGCTTTACGCAGTCAAATGGGTCAGCGGGGACGTGATATAGCAGTGGCGAAGTTTACAGCCGTTCAGATGGCTAAACGCTACGAAGAGCTTTGGCAAAAAGTTTTGTCAATACCGCGATCGCCGCGATTCCGTGTACCTCGCCCTCGTGATTGATCAAGCATTTCTATGCACACTGTGTATGAAGGCAGCATTCAATAAGAAACTGCTAGCACCGCCCGCAAGGGGTAATGCTAGCAGTGGGTATAGCTTGTTTGGAAACTGAGAGCAGTGGACTGGTGAATGTAGAAGATTTATGGTGCTAGGTGAAGTAAACGAACGACGCTGTAGCCTGCAAGATCCCAAAGCAAGTAAGCAACGAAGCCAATCATTGCCAAGCGTCCGTTCCACAATTCGGCTTGAGGAGTCCAGCCAAATAAGAAGGCGTTCCGATCTTTGCCGTTGTAAGCAGGTGCAGTCGTGGTATCTAAAATTGCTTTTTCAGTTTGTGATTGCATAATGGATGTCCTTAAGTTCATGCCAATACTGTAACGATTGATGAAGTATGGCTACTCTGTCGAAAGGGGCAGATTGTTCCATCATTGATTGTGCCCTTTGTGAGATCAATCAATTGAGCATTTGGTAAACCACATCACAGCGTTTCAATGATCTGCGGCATTAGAGCTCCCTAAAGTTGAGCGATAAATCTGCAAATGGGCGGCTGCGATCGCGTTCCATCCCATTCTTTGAACCAGGGAAAGACCGGCCTGACTCAGATGCTCTCGTTTGGCACGATCGCTCAAAAGTTCCTTAAGTGCAATCACCAAAGCGTTCCCATCCCGGGGAGGAACAAACGACAGGCAACCGTCTAGTTCGCGATCGGACGGATTGGCTTGGGTTGCTACCACTGGCAGGGCGTGTGCCAGGAGTGCTAATAGCGACCCGCTTTTTAACGTCACACCATGATTAAACGGCAATACACCCACATCTGCACCAGATAAATAATGGGAAGCCGTTTCTGCACTCACATAACCTGTGAAATGAACCGTTTTGCTTAATTCCAAGTCGGCCACGATCGCGTGTAATGTTTGCCAATAGTTCGTTGCTTGCTCACCTACTAGCGCCAAACTTTCCACACCCCCAATCAGCAATAAACGGGCATGGGGATGCTCTGCCAAAACCTGTTTGAACGCGTCAAACAGTATTTCTAGCCCCTTTACGGGATGCAAAAACCCAAAGAACGCCATGACTGCGGTATCGTCTGACCAACCACAGAGTTGGCGTACAGTTTGGCGAGCAACGGTTTTGTCAATTGGGACGACATCAATATTGGGCGCGATCGCCAAACGATGGATGCGATCGTGAAAGGTTGGCAAGCGCTCATGTAAGGCGGCTTCGGCTTCGGCATTGGTTGTAATCATGGCATGGCTAAGGGTTAGCAAAAAGCCATCTTCGCGATCCCACCAGGCGTGTTGCTGCCCCCATTGCTTCAGCCATTCCAATAAAGATGACGGTAGCCAACGGGGTTGCCATTCCCACCAGCCGTATTCGTGCACCGTAATGACGATCGGGTGCCGCCAACCCGTTACCCGCAGGAGCAACGGCAGCAAAAAGATTGCCCGTTCAAAGCCATACGTTCCTGCTGCATGTTGGATATGCAGAATATCTGTAGGAGTAGCGTGGAGCGATCGCACTAAGGGAATAAGTTCTGCCAGACTCCAATTGTGCACCGCTCCAATCACATCTGGACCATCTGCCTGATTTGCAACCTTGTGAGTGGTTACAACCGTTGATTTCACGTCCAATTTATCAAGAGCCCTGCGGAGGCGATCGGTGTAGTGCGCCACACCGCAACGGGTGGGTTCATAGGTACCTGCAATCAGCGTCACATGAAGCATAGGGATATTGATAGGGTTTTAAAGGGATATTGATAGGGTTTTAAACAGAGGCGCAGAAATGTCTTAGTGTTGGCTGAATTTATTTATGAGCTACCGGGTTAATCATTTGCTGGGAATACGCTGTGCTAGTGCCCTTGTCCACTTGGCTGTGGCGTGTACATGAGCCTCACGCAATCCGACCCTTGGGGGGGCAGCCCCCAACCCCCGAATTTGAGGGACGGCTGCGTCCCCCAAACCCCCTCCAGAAAGTCTTAATCGTGGGCGCGAGGCTCTGCTAGATGGTGAGCGAAGGGCACACTCGTTTCAAAAATAATCTGCTACTACTGCCCACTACCACTCTTATTCGGGGGGCGTGGGGGAGTTAGGACCCCACGTAGCGGGGGGGCGGGGGGAAGTCCCCCGGTCAGGACTAGCAACGAAGCCCGAATTTGTATACACGATCGTCGTTTGTAGCAGTGTTAATCCAGCTTCAACAACCTGTTCGGGTGCAATATCCAAGCACTCTAAATTGAAAGGACAGGTGAACGCATAGCAAGGGCTACAGTCGGTTGGTTGCCGCAGAAGTCGTGCAGCCGTATGGCGCGGTTGCCATTGGCATTCATATTCTGTGCCTGCAAACAAGATCACGCTGGGAGTCCGGGTTGCATCAGCAATATGCATCGTGGACGTGTTGTTACTCACCATCAAACTTGCCTGATCAATTAGCGCTGCCAGTTCCGCAAGACTGGTCTGACCAATCAGGTCGATCGCCGCCGAACCTAGCCGTTCCAACAAGGGTGCACTGTGGGCACGATCGCTGGCAACTCCTGTCACCACAAGGCGATAACCCGTCTGCTTTGCCAGTTTTTGGGCCGCGATCGCAAAGCGCTCTGTCGAGTAATTGCGAGATTGACAGCTTGTCCAGGGATTGATCACGATGTACGGCTCATGCGGTTTCAACCCCTGCTCTAAAAGCTTTGTGGCAGCACTGCGCTGAGCACTTTCAGGAATGTGAAGGCGCAAACTGCGATCGTTCACAGGAAACCCAACGGCTTCGATGAGGCGGAGATTGCGTTCCACCTGATGCATCGTATCGAGTCCTGCTTTAACTTCCGTCGTCAGCACAGAACCACCCCACTCTTTGGATTGCCCCAAGCGCAATGGAATGCCTGCCAGGTAGCACATCAAACCTGCTGGATGGGGCGTTTGGCTAAAGCTGGTGAAGATGATGGCAGCATCGAACTGACGATCGCGCAGGGTTTGGATGAAGGATGCTTCTCGATCGGGATCAAAAGCCAGCTTGCCTAGATCTTGCCAGAGTGCCCGACAGGTAATCACGTCATCCACCCAGGGCAACAGTGTAGCGGCCTGCGATCCACCTGGACTCGCCATCAGCGTCAAACGAGCGGCTGGTAGAGCGTCTTTAATGGCACTTAGGGCAGGGCTGGTCATCAATACGTCGCCAATGTTGTCTAGACGCATGACTAGAATGTTGCGAGCGAGCGACCATTGGGGCGGGAGGGAGTGGGGAGTGGGGAGTGGGGATGGGGGGATGGTCTCTAGGCTTGATTGTTTGGGGTTTAAGCTTGGTGTTTCGAGCTCAGAGGTCGAATGGTGAAGTTCCAGGCTCGACGGTTCGAGCTCTAAGTTGGAATGGTGGAGTTCTAAGCTCGATCGTTTGAGGTCAAAGCTCGATGGTTCGAGCTCTAAGTTGGAATGGTGGAGTTCCAGACTTGAATAGTGGAGTTCGGAACTGGATAGTTCAAGGTTTAAGCTCGGTGTTCCGAGTTCAAAGCTCAAAGGGTGGGGGTCTAAGTTTAATGGTTCGAGATTGGATGTCGATCGTTCGTTGCTAGAGTCTGAAGGTTGCAGAAACGGAGCGGCAGCAGCCAGAACTTGAGCGGGTGAAATGTCTTCCAAGCAGGTTTGCCAGCGATCGAAGGGGCATTCGCCACTGTACCAACAAGGCTGTGTCGTGAAGTTGCTGATGTTGCGCTCGGAACAATCTGGATAGCCCTGGAGGTTGATATGGGGGGCGGGTTGTCCGTAGCGATCGTGCCAGGAGGGGCCAAAGAGTGTGATGGTGGGTGTGTGGAGGGCGGCGGCGATACGAGCGGGTCCGGTGTCTGAAGCAATCACGAGCGCTGCGTTTGCCATGAGTGCCGCTAGTTCGCGCAGGGTGCCCTGTGGCCAGACGGTTGCAGTACCGCCGATGGCTCTGGCAATGTGTGCAGCCTGTTCCACATCAGCGCCAGCAGGCACCACGATCGTCGCGTTGTAGTCTTGCTGCAAGGCTTTTCCAACCTGTACAAAGCTGGCTGTTGACCAACGCTTGATCGCCATACCCGCATCAGGATACAGAATCACGAGCGGTTGCGTCATTGCGCCAAGCTGGTGTCGAGCGGCTTCACGTTCCGCAGGCAGGAGATGAAGCTGCGCAGGTGCAATGTCATCGGGTGTGATCAACCCTTCGGCTTGCAGAATGTACAGAAAGCGATCGCTAACTTTTTGGTGCGGTGGCGGCGATCGCCAAAGGTTGCTGACAACCTGTAGTGCATGGCTCTGTTCAATCAGGGCATCAATGCCGTCATAGGTTGTATCAGACACAATCAAGTCGAACTGAGCGCGATCGAGCAGCGCTTTGACGATATTCCGGGCAGCGTAAGGCACCTGTTTTTGGTCAGGCGGAATCATCATTACTGTATGAATCAGGGGATCATGTTGGAGGAGATCGCCGCCTGGTGAAAAGGTTAAAACGGTGAGCTTTGCCTGGGGATGAGCGCGGCCAAGTGCCTGGATCGCAGGGAGCGCAATCAGCACATCACCAATGCCGCCCAGCAACTCGATCACTAAAATCGTTCGCACGTCTCCTTCACCTCCTGGAAAAAGATTGCACGCTTGACCAGTCGATCGAGTGATCTGCTGCCACTGTGCGATCGGGAATCGTCGTTGGCACTTCCTGGTGATACGCACCGGATGGAATAATGCCACAGCCGCCATACCGCGCCATGAGTTGAAGCTGTACCCGTACGTCTTCGCCGCCGTGTTCTGGGGGCAGGTCACGCCAAAAGTTAAAGCCACCAATGCTGCGGAGCTTTTCTGCGTCGTACAGCACGCAGCCACCAATCCAGGCAATTTTATATTTTCGTGGATAATCGATGGCTAAGCCCAAACGCTGCTGCACGTGATAAAGATTGGCTGCGCTGTGCAGTCGCCAACGTTCCCACTCCGGAGTGTCTGGTTTTACCACTTCGGGCTGTACGGTACCTGGCCAGAACTCGATCGCCTGCTCATGGGGGCGCACATCACGACGAAAGCTCAGTCCGTGTAGCGCACTGCCTACAAATCCACAGCCTTCCATTTGAATGGTTTTGAGTAGATGCTGGATGACCGTCGCTTCTAAAATGACATCGTCATCCAGGTAGAGTACGTAGGGTGCTGTCGCCTGATCCAGAAGAAACTGACGCTGTTCTGCCATGCCAAGACGTGGCAAATGTTTGTGCACTGTAACGCCATGTCCATTCGCTTGCAGCACTCGCAATACGGCTTGCACCTCACCCATTTCTAACGGATTAAAATCCTCGGTTTGGTCAGAAATGATGATGCGAAAGTTCTGATACCTCTGAGGAATCAGGCAAGTTAGCGTAACGGCCAGAGCCGTAGGACGGTTACAGGTTGGAATCAATACATCAACGGCTGTCATCGCCACACCTCTCTTGCCGATGGCATGCCTGCTGTTTGATATTCCTGACCCGTCGCGATCGTCGGGGCTGGTTGGGTGAGTACTGCTGCTCGTGGCGCTTGAGCGATCGCAGCGGTATTGCCATGCTCTAGCAACCCATTCGCCAACAGTTCACAGGCAGCCTTGAAGACCGCATCCGGTGTGACCAACTGCAAGCAGTGATGATGCCCTTCGGGACAGAGGCTCTTGTAGCAGAACTTGCACGGTACATCATGAAACAGCACTCGACTTGGAACGCCCCAGGGGGTGTGCTGTGGATTGGTCAAGGCATACAGATCCACCACCGGAGTGCCAACGGCGGCAGCGAGATGAGCCGGTCCCGTATTGTTGGCAATGAGAAGGGGCGCGATCGCCAGTAGTGCAGCCATTTCTGCCAGATCCAGCGCGTCCACCAGTGAAAAAGAGACAATTCCCATCGCGGACTGAATGCTTTCAACCAGCGATCGCTCTGATTCTGTCCCTGTAAAGACAACCTGACAGTTGGCATCCATCACCAGACGACGCGCCACGGCTGCAAAGCCTTCTGCTGGATAACGGCGTGATAATGCGGTCGCACCCGGATGGATGACGACCCACGGCTGTTCCATATCGAGGCCGATCGCACTTAAATGATTAAATACTCGTTGGTAGGTGCTGTTGGGTACTCGCAAGGAAAGACGTTCATCCTCAATACGGCACCCGATCGTTGCGACTAAATCCAACTGACGACGCACTTCATGACGAATGCCGCTGCTCGGTTCAGGATCAAGCACCCAGTTGGTCAGAAGTTGATAGGGATTTTCGTGGCAGTGCGCCAGCCGCAGGGGAATATCCGCTAGATAGCACATTAAGGCAGACGGCAATGGGTTTTGACTGAACACCGTGAAAATGACGGCGGCGTCAAAGTTTCCTTCCCGCAATGTTTCAATCATCGCCAGTTCGGGTTGACTATTCAATCGTGGTACCGTTGCCTTCATCCACGGTGGATCGTAGGTCATCACCTGATCAATCTCTGGCACTAACGCCGCGACTTCAGCCCCCGATCGCGAGGTCAATAAGGTAATGTGGCGATCACCCGTCTGCTTCAAGGCTTTGATGGCTGGAGTGGTCATCAACACATCGCCGATCGCATCCAGCCGGATACATAAAAGCTTTTTTGCCTGTTGCCATTGCTCCTGTATATCCACATCCTGTGAATGAGTGACTTGAGAAATCATGCAACCTCCTTGGTTGATGGCTTACCGTCAGTGTCTCTACTCCAAACAGAGGCTGGAGCAGCATCGTGCGGCGTTTGCGTGTTGAGTAAGGCTATCTGTAGCTCCTCAAGCGAGCAGGTTTCTGTGCCTTCTTTGGCAATCACCACAGCCGCCGCCGTTACAGCCAGTTCAGCCGCGATCGCAATTGGGGCTTGACTTCCCAACGCCAGAGTCAACGCGCTGATAAAGGTGTCGCCTGCGCCCGTTGCTTGCTTACATACCGTAGATTTCACTGGAATCCGTTGAGGTGGTTGCTGCCGCTGCAAAATGATGGCACCATCCGCATCAAGCGTCACGATCACCATGCTGGCTCCAGTGAGGTTCAAGAGTTGCTCACGATGCTTTGCAATAAACTCAGAACGGTCTTCCATCACTGTTTCAACCATTGTCGATTGATCAGCCAACAGGCGGCAAGCTTCCTCATAGTTGGGTTTGACCACAGTGGCACCCAGCGATCGACAACGGGCTAAGCGTTTAGAATCGACAACCAGTAATTTAGGCGTATGGGCTTGCAGCGTGGCGATCGCTTCCATGACACGCGGCGTGAGTAGGCCGTAGCTGTAATCTGAAATCACAATCGCATCAGAGGATGGAATGAGCTTGTTTAACCGCTCAATGAGTGACTGCTCGAGTTCAGGCGCGATCGACTCCATGCTGCCCTGATCGAGACGCACCACCATTTGGGACTCAGCCATAATGCGTTGCTTCACCAACGTTTGCCGAGCAGACTGCACCAAAAGCTCATCCGTTTCCACCCCACAGTGTTCCAGAGCCTGCCGCAAGCGATCGCCGCTTTCATCCTCCCCAATCACCGATAGAAACGACACCTGCGCGCCCAGAGCACGAAGATTAACGGCAACATTCGCCGCTCCACCCGGAACATCCTGGCGATCGCTCAACGTCACAACCGGAACAGGCGCTTCCTGACACAGACGATTTGCACGACCCATCAAATAGCTGTCCAGCATCGCCTCGCCCAACACAACCACATGGCGATCGGCAAAAGAATGAATTAAAGCAGGCAAGGTCGTATCCATCAAAGGCATTGTTAGTTGTTAGTTGTTAGTGGTTAGTGGTTAGTTGTTTGCCCTGAGTCCGCTGTCAGCGGCAATGGAAAACCTGCCTTCTGCCTTCTGCCCTCTGCCCTCTGCCTTGCTAATCACTGCTGCCGCCTCCGCCAAATCGGCTGTCATATAATGCGGCACTCGTTCCGTTGAAAGTAGCCACTCAGTTTCATTGCCATTGTTCAGCAACACGGTCTGACAACCAGCACTGCGACCCGCTTCCACGTCGTTAAGGATGTCGCCAATAAACCAGGATGATGCCAGATCAATATGGTGATCACGAGCCGCTTGAAGGAGCAGACCCGGAGCCGGTTTACGACAATCACAGGCGATCGCATAATCCCCTACAGTGCCATCTGGATGATGCGGACAGTAATAAAAACCAGCCAACGACACTTTAAAGGGAGCCAACAACGCCTGCAAACGCTGCTCTACGACTGCCAACGCCGACTCTGGAAAATAGCCGCGTGCAACACCAGACTGGTTAGAAATCACAATCAATTGATAACCCATCTGGTGTAACTGCTGTAGCCCCATCCCTGCGCTCTCTGTTAAACGCATTTGAGCAGGATCAACGTTGTAGGGAACATCTTCAATTAACGTTCCATCCTTATCCAAAAACACGGCCCGATGCTTCATCCCCTCACTCCTCACTCCTGGCCTCAGCCATCAGCATAGAGGTTCCTTCTAACCCCTAACCCCCAACCCCCAACCCCTAAATCCCAACCCCTAAGCTCTCTTACGGCCAAGAGGACTCTTGCATCGGCAATACCATCACTTCAGGAATGACTGTTCCATCAGGCTGAGACAGCACGTAGCGAATGGTATCGGCAACATTTTTGGGGTCTTGGAGCTTATCCAACGGCGTGTCAGGAAAGCGATCGAGAATAAACGGTGTTTGCATACCACCCGCAATCACAGCCGTGACTTTAACGCCATGCGGTCTTGCTTCCACATGCAGAGCATGACTAAAGCCTAGCAAGCCCCATTTGCTGGCATGGTAAGCAGAGGCATTTGCCCAGGTACGCTTCGATGCGGTGGAAGCAATGTTAACAATGTGTCCCCGACCTTGTTGCTGCATGGTGGGCAGCACTTGCTTTGAAAGGATGAAGGGCGCACGGAGATTGACGGCTAGAACCCGATCCCACTCTGCGATCGTCAATTCATCTACGGGCAAGGTAACATCCGTACCTGCGTTGTTGATCAAAATATCCAATCGCCCAAATTCCTTGACAATTTGTGCAACAGCGGCTTCTACTTCATGTTCATCACAGATATCTAACCGCATCGCTTTGGCTTTGCCACCATCAGCCTGAATTTCTGATGCAACGGTTTCAGCGAGTTCTTCACGAATATCAGCCACGATCGCGATCGCGCCTTCAGCTCCTAACATCCGACAAATGGCTTCACCCAATCCACGTGCTCCACCCGTCACCAGAGCAACTTTTCCGGTTAATTCGTTCATCATGGCGTTTCCTTCATTATTCATGCTTGTTAATAGCCGATGGTGGCTGGAGAGTGGTCTGGCGCGATCGCTTTACCAAACTGCCTTTCCACCGTTTCAAAAATATGTGCTGCTGGCGGCTGATTGCTGGCCGATGAGGGCTCTGTAACAAACCATTCCTCCACCAACTCACAGAGCAGGTGAATCATCACAATATGAACCTCTTGAATGTGCTGTGGCTCTGACGATGGCACCAGCAAGCAGTGGTCTGCGACCGATCGCACCGCACCACCATCGCCGCCCAGAAGAGCAATTGTGTGCATTCCCTGTGCTTGAGCCGCTGCAAATGCCTGCACAATGTTCTGCGATCGTCCGCTGGTACTAATCCCAATCAGCACATCACCCGCTTTGCCAAAGGCTTCCACCTGGCGCGCAAAGACGTTTTCATAGCCCACATCATTTGACCACGCTGTAAGCACCGCACTATCAGCCGTCAGGGCGATCGCCGGAAAGCCTGGTCGATTCTGACACTTAAAGCGACCAACAAATTCGGCTGCGCAGTGTTGAGCGTCTGCTGCACTGCCCCCATTGCCGCAAAGCAACACTTTACCGCCGCGTCGAAAGCAAGCACTCAACACATCGGCGGCTTCCAGGATTGAGTCCTGTAGTTTGCGTCGAGAGGCTTGCAGTGCCGTTAAAGCTCGCTCAAAGCCACGATCGATCAACGCCAATGCATGAGTGGCATACTGCTGCTCTGGTTGGTTCTCCACGATAACGCGCTCGTAAAGGCTGGCCATTGTCGTTGCTACGGTTTGCCAGGTAAACAACTCATTCGCGCGTTTGATGGCTTGCTGACGAAAGGTGGCTAACAGTTGAGGGTGCTGATACAGGTGTGCGAGGCGTTCTGCGATCGCCGTCGGTTCGTTGGGCGGCACTAAATAGCCCGTTTCACCATCCCGCACCGTGAATTTAATCCCTCCCACATTGGCACCAATCACAGGCGTTCCACACGCCATAGCTTCGATTGGGGTAATGCCAAAGGGTTCGTACCACGGTGTTGTTATGAACACATCCGCTGCGCTGTAGTAATACTTCAGCACTTCACGTCCCTGACGACCGACAAACGTGATGTGCTCTAGAACTCCCGCTTCAGCGGCGATCGCTTGCAGTCGCGCCACTTCTGACGTAATGCGCGAATCAAAATCATGGGTATCACCCCCCACAACAATCAGCTTTGCAGGCGTTTGATGCTCCTGAATTAAATACGCCAGACTCCGGATCACGGTATCAACGCCTTTACGCGGCACCATGCGACCCAATTGCAAAATGACACGCTCCTGAGCAGGCAACCCTAACGCAACACGGGCTAATGGCTTACTGAGCGGTTCAAACTCCATGGGATTAAACCCACAGGGAATAATGACAATTTTGCTGGGATCAGCCTGGTAAAGATTGCATAAATCTGCTTCATCCTGGGGACATTCAGCAATAATGGCATCCGCTTCAGCCGCAATTCGGTCTTCAATCGTAAACCGCTCATCGGGGAATTCATCAGCCCTGCCCTGATGCAACCGACGCACTCGTCCCAAAGCGTGAAACGTCATCACAAAGGGAATACCTAGCTGTTGCTTGACATCAGCCGCAACTAAACCGGACATCCAAAAATTGGCATGGATTAAGTCATAGGGAATCAACTGATGCTTGCAGAACTCAAGCACATACGCCGTAAACTCTGCCATATAAGGCAACAAGTCTTCTTTACGAATATGCGTTGCTGGTCCAGCAGGCACATGAATGAGACGCACGCCATCCACCCAATCAGCAACTTCAGGCAAAAGGGTATGATCACGGCGCGTAAAGACATCCACAGCGTATCCCATCGCAGCTAGATGCTTTGCAAGCTGCCCCACATAGACATTCTGTCCGCCACTATCCACACCACCCAGCACGCCAAACGGGGAAGCGTGTTCACTAATCAATGCAAGTCGCCGTTTCATACGCCACCTCGTACTAACGTTTGAACTGTTGCGGCAGATTGCCGTTCTCCGTGCCCTGTGACATACGCAAAAGCCGCATTCCAATCCTGAGTGAAGCGCTGGATATTGAACCGTTCTTCAGCACAACGACGAGCACCTTGACTCAAACGGCGTGCTTCAATCGGGTCGTCCAATAGCTGCTGCATGCTCTCAATCAGGCGATCGACGTTGGTATCCACATAGCCAGAAACGCCATTTTCAACCACCGTTACCATCTCGGTGGTAGCCAACCCCACAACCGGCATGCCCACCATCATGGCTTCACAAACGGCTAACCCCAGACTTGTATACCGAATGGGATTGAAAAAGAAGCGGTATCGCGCTTGAAAAGCAGGCAGTTGGGCATGGGGAATTTCACCCAACCCATCATCCTGGGTGCCCATGCCGACCAAATCCAGTGGTATCTGTTTGCGTACTCGCTCGAAAATATCAGCACCCAAACGACGACCGCGCGATCGCAGCCCATTTACAACCACCAGACCACGATCGATCTCACCCGTGTATGTCACCTCTGGCACCACCACACCATGTTCAATCACACAGGTGGGTGTGCGTCCGCTATCCCACATAAGGGCATTAAATGGTGTGACATGAACCAGAAGGATATTTGAATCATCAACTGGGTGGTGTGTATTCGTCGGATGTTCTTGGGGCGGATCGTGCTCTAAATAAAGGCGCGGGAGCTGTTGCTGGGCAGCCGAAAGAATTTCGTACTGATCTTCCTGATAGTTTTTGCGCGATTGAAACAGCACACAATCAAACTCTAGGTCGCGCACCACTTCGGCAGGCACATTGTGCACATTATCCGACCACGGAAAGCCTGCTAAACGCCCACCATACCCTTCGGGATACCCTGGCTTTACAGGCAAGTAAAACTGATGATGGCATTGAGTCAGGTAGTAGAGATAGCTCCCATGCACGTGCCAGGTTAAAATGCGTAGTGGACGCATGAATGTTATACCTAATCAATAATCGTTGACGTTAAAAAGGCATGCAAACGGCAGTAGTCCATCACTAAAGCCCTTCAAAGCGTTCAATGGTTGGAACCCCTACCGCTTGATCAAAGCACCCTCATTCAAAGCATGCCGATTCAAAAAGAAACTCGCTTCTAGCACATGGGGTAGCTAGCATCTCTTTCAGATAAAAGGGCTAGCTTCATTTAAACTTGTAGACTTACTATCCATGATGAGCGGCTACACGATAAGATTCATCGGCAATTTGCCCAAGATGCGATTGATCCCAGTGTTCACTGCCTGTGCATTTGCACAACTTATTGGTATCACCCTGAAGCGATCGCAAAAAGAGAGCCAAACGGATTTGCATGGCATCATCAAAACGACGTGGATCAAGCCCTGTTAAGGACGTAATTTTTTCTAAGCGGTAACTCAGGGTATTGCGATGGATCGATAGTCGACTGGCTGTTGTGGAAAGACAGCAGTTTTCAAAAAAGAAGACATCCAGCGTTTCAAGCAATTCAATCTCTTGGTCAAGCGGGCTCAGCAAGTATTTAGCCAGGTCAATTTTGGTGCGTTCATGCGAAAGCCCAACAAACGCCGCAATGCCCAATCCATCGAGACAGTGAACCTGATTTTGACCAGAGAACCGCTTTCCCAACGATAGCGCCGCCCTTGCATCCTGGTACGAAGCGGCCAGTCCTTTCAACGTGGGATGATAACGACCAATGCCAATATTGATGGTGGTTTGGGTCTCGCCTCGCAAGCGATCGAGCAGTGCCGCCCCTGCCCGTTTTAACGCAATGAGGTTTGCCCAGGATGGATCCACATGTTTTGATTCATCATCACGGCTTGTCCATGCGGCTAAATCTTGGGTGCTGCTGGCTTTGAGGACTGCAATTTCGCCATCGCCGATATAGGCGCAAATGGTGTCGTTGGGTAGATGAAAAAAGCGAACGATGCTGCTGATAACAAGCTGTGCCCGACGCAAGATCTGTGTCGATAGTTCAAGCTCTCTCAAGGCGATCGTCGACAAAACATAGTCGGCGGCATCGATCAAAATCACGGCACGCGGACGAGAGAGATCCATCCCCAGAATCTGCCCCTCTCGCAGGAGATCAATTTCGCTGGCGCTAGAGCCTCTCAACAGATCATGAATAAATTTATTTTTAAGTTCATGTTGGTTGGGCTGTGCTGTCGTTGTGGCCTGGTTTAGCATCAATTCCACTAGCATTTGCGCTGGACGCAGCGAGATAGCCTCACTCTGACTTGAAGTTTTAATGATGACCTCACCTGTTTGGCCATTGAAATGAATGGGAATGCACAGAGGATTAACCTCGGTCGAATACGTTGTGTGCGTCAGATCATCATCCCTATTAGGTATGCTGCTTGCCACAAGTTCGCCTTGAGCGTTTAACACGGAAACCTTTGCACCCAAAAGTTGACCCAGCCGCTCTGCAATTATGGTTGCGACCTGTTCAAACGGAAGAGTCATGCAGGTGCTCCCTGTTCTGGTTCAAGTGTGATGCTACAAGTGAGGCTTCTTGAGAAACAGATGATTGGTGTAACAGGGCTTCTGCTTCAACGATCGCGTCTTCCAAGGTTCCTCCTCTAGTGGTACAAATCACTCGATGTCGTGTTCGATCAAGCGGTGCCCATCGATCGGGGTTAGAGGTCGTAAAAATCACCACACTCGGCACCTGCAGTGCTGCCGCTAAATGGGAAACCCCTGTATCGTTACAAACAAGCAAACGAGCCCCTTTGAGCAAAACTGCCAATGCGCCTAAATCGGTTCGTCCCGCAAGATTAATCGATGGGGCTTGCATAAACCTGGCAACCGCCTGATTTAAGGGCGCTTCTTCTGCCGAACCCGTCAGCACAATTTGCAAGCCTTGACGCGCTAAGGTATCGGCGACAATCGCAAAGCACTTGGGAGACCAACGACGATCGACAATGCTGGCACCTGAATGAACACAAACGTAACGCCCAGGCTGAAGAGCGTAGGTCGCTTCAATGGATACTGCTGCTTGATAATCGGCCTCATGAAGCGGAAACTCCAATGCTTCACCTTGAGTCGGCAAACCCAAATAGGCCATCAACCGTAAAGTTCGCCGTATTTCTGATTCATCTTCACGAAAGGGCAAAAAACGGTTGGGGTCAGGACAGTACTGACCAGACAAAAAGAAGCCAGCGTTCTGTTTGGCTCCTAATAACATTGTTAATGGATTGGTAATAATGCCGCTGCCATGCAGTTGCAAAGCTAAATCGAAACATTGCTTTTGTGCTGTTTCGAGAAAATCTGGAATTCGCTGAAGTTGCGGGATTTGCTCAGGTAATCCTGGGAAGCCTGGAAAGGCTAGTAGTTCATCAATATAGTGATGGAATCGTTGTACTAGGGGCTGGGTTTTTGAGAGTCCTATCAGTGTGATAGTCGCTTCTGGTAAAGCAACCCGCAGCGATCGCAGGGCGGGCACCAGGCAGAGAAAATCACCCAACCCTTCCAGCGATCGGACGATTGCAACGCGCTTATAGTGAGCAAGCGTTTCATCCTCTAAAACGACGTCTCGTAAGAGCGTTCGATGATTCATAGAAAGCTGATTTAGTGCATTGAATTTCAGCAGCTTGTACCCTGATGTATTTGCACATCTATACTATGCGCTTAAACCCCATCCGTTCAAACTGGCTAACGCTTGCATGCCTGTTCGTTAAGGGTCGATGCTTTAGAGCGTTGATGATGTTTTAGAACAAGGAATCGCCAAGAAAGAGGTCTCTTGGCGATCGTATCTACTGTGTAATAACCGCAGGGCGAAACCCCGGCCTTAGCAGCTAAGGTCTGTGTTTGCTGCCGTACCCAATCACCGCAATTTTATGACGGTAAACAAGTTCAGCACCATACCAGCCAGTAATGCCAATCAGGGTCGCCACAAACAGTGAGATGATAAGCCCTGTGGGAAGAATAGCGTCTGCTTGATTGCCCCAACGTAAAACAAAGCTGATCAGTGACAACGCAAGCACAGCCACGTTACCAACCATGTGTACCCAGCCTGCTTGATGCTCACGAACACGATCGATTTTCAAGAAATCCATCATGCCAGTTGCAGCAGCCAAAAGACCTGTGGCAATCCCAGCCCCAATGAGCCAAAACGATGCACGTGCCCAGAAAGCATCACCCGTCAACCAATACCCCACATCGGTTCCTAACGCACCCGTCAGAAACGCAATGGGAAAGGTGACGATTAGTGGATGGAACGGATGACCTGCGATCGCAACAGTGCTTGGTACGCCGCTATCGCGGTATTCCCTTTCATCGCTCTCAATCACAGGTGGAATGTTTGGTGTTTGGGTCATAGTTTTACCTCAAAAAACGCGATTATCAATTCTAAAAACTGTCTTCTAAGAGGCCCGCACTCCCGCTCACCCCTTCCAGTGCTTCGACTCAAGACGCCAAGTCGTATTCAGACTCAGCATCAGCTATTTCATCTCGCTTTTTCTTGAGCGTATTCGCTAGCTCGATCGACAACTTTGCCCGCTTTGTCTAAAGGTTCTTTGATGCCGCGAGAAACATCTTCACCGGCCGCTTTTGCATTTTGCTTGGCTTGATCAAAGGTGCGTGACGCTTTTTCGGGCACGTCCTTCGTATTGCGCTCAAGGTTCTTAGGAGCACGCTCCCCAAAGCCTTGGAGGTTGTCCTTAATATCATCAGCCGTTTGACCTAAGTCTTTACCAATGTTTTCAACACGCTCATTTAAAGGCGTACCACTGCGATAGTTTTTAACGTACTGCTCAGGGCTATCAATCCCTTTCTCGTTGATATTCCGCTCTACTCTATCCTTCAGCGCTTTTGCTTTAGCATCAACGCTAGCTTTGTCCATACGGGTCGTATCAACATCATCAAAGTTGTTCATCCCACCCTTATAAGGCTGAACCTGACCAGGAGGATTGGGGCTAGAACCACTAGGATCTTTCATGGAAGATACGTCAGTTGCATTGGCGCGGCTACAAGCAGTGCTAAAGACCAACAAGACACTGGCTGTTACAACCATCAAAGCTTTCGTCAACTGGATGCGTTTAAGAAAAGAAAGAATTTTGTTCATTCTGACACTCCACTGTTAATTATCTGTTCAATCTGTGTAATGAATGCCGTCTAGAGCGCTTAGCAGCATGAAGAGAGTAATCTTGCTCCACGCTGCAAATGAACGCCCAGCGAGATGCTAATGGCTTAAGTCCGGCTACTTACTGGCCTGCGTTCGATCGCTCAATGGACTGATCGGTTGCTCCGGTTAAATGCTTAGAAGCTTCTTTGAACGTACGCCCTGTTTTTTCCAAAATCTTGGCATTTGGGTCACTACGGTCAATAACTTCTTGAGGCTGTTCAGGGATCTGCTTTGCCTCTTTCATGGTGTCTCTCATCGCGTTTCCAGAAACGCTTGAAGCTGCATTTTTGCCCTGGGATCGCGACTCTGAAAATGACCGATCAGCATTAAGCGATGCGACAAGCTGACCAGAAATACTGGCACGATCGCGCTTAGTCACAGCAGGATCAGTAGACATTTGCTGCTCGCTATAGCCGTCGCCACCAGCCTTATGTGGATTATTCTGCCCACCCATTTGAACGGGTGGATTGTTGGGACGAGCACCAACCGCGTTACCATTGCTGCAAGCAACATTTAGAAGTAAAACAAAGCTTGCCGCAAGAACGGTAAAAAGCTTGCCAAGACGGATTTTTTTGCAGAAAGCAACCAACGTATCCATAGAGTCATTTCCTCATTTCAAAACTGGCTAATTAGCCAAACCAAAAGGCAAAAACCCTGGCTAATTTAACCTTTCCAAGTGTCTAACTTACTTATCCTTCTTATTCAGTACTGGGTACAACGCAAAAACAGAAATACTGTGAGCGAACTTACCTTTGTACATCGGTAGGATGGAGAAGTTGACTGTAAGACTGACAACCAATTACATTCAAAGTGATGGTTCCCTTTGTCATTTTTTTGGCGCAGCTTCGTGTTCCTTAGGTAACCGAACTGCTGCCTTGGCAGTTGCATAGTGTCTGAACTGCTTGCACTACCTACTTGTCCGAACCTTAGAGCCTGTATGTTTCCACCGCCTCTAGCTAAAGTCAGATCCTGAGAATGCTGATGGTATAGCTAGCCAATTGAAACGTATCGCCATACCATCGCATTCATTGATCGCTCTTGTTCTGAAAATTAGTGAAATCTAAAAGACAAGATCACATAGCAATCTTGCAAAAATGCTATCTGGACAACGATCAAACGACAGATGATTTCACCTTTTGTTTTCAATGCTGCAAGCAAACAAACTCTACTTCTGCTGAGTCTGCTGATGGTGCGATAGGCGAGAAACAACGTTGTAAGCCTCTGCACCAGGATGAGAAATTTCTTCTGTTCCTTCAGTAGAGCCTGCGATCGCCTTCCATCCTTCCAGACCACCTTTCAGCTTGGCTACGTTACGAAAGCCAGCTTCGCCAAGTTTTGTAGCAGCTTGTACAGCATCTTCATCAGTTGCGCCGTACACATAGATATCACGCACTTTATCAATCGATTGCGCATCATCCACTAACCGATCAATTGGCATGGGCATGGCTCCCATGATGTGACCTTTGTTATACGATTCACGATCGCGCACATCAAGAATAGTTAGTGCGGGCTCACCCCACTCCAAGCGGGACTTCAGATCGTGTGCAGAAGACTCTGCTTTAAATCCTGGTGGCGTAGGCGTAACATTTGGCAAAGCGTCTTTTGCATCTTTGATTGCGTCTTGAATGTTTTCCATAAGACTCTTAAACCTTCAATCTCTAGCGTCACTGTTGAATGTAACAATAAATGCTACCTCCTTTCTCTTCCTATGGAATGAAACACTTTTAAGAGAATCTACTTAAGAATGTAGAGACTTTAGATTGATTGCAGTTCAATAGCTATTTTGCAAGAAGAGAATCTTGTATCGATTAATACTTCAACAGTTTACAAATAACTATGTCTTATCGCTAAATTGACTGATGAGGAATTAACTATACCTAACTAAGATAACTGGGTGCAAATAAATTGCGCAACAAGCTCATAAAATCCGTACTTATTTAGGCTAGTAGAATCTGCTAGCCTATTTTTTTAGGATGAAATTTTCACCTAGAAGCAACTGTTAGGAAAGCAGGATTAATCAAGAAAGGGACGACTATAGGAGCAATCGTTGATTAGAACAAGGCATTACCTTCCCGTTGCTAATTTCGCACGCGTAAGGGCAACAAAGCTGCTGCTAATACTAAAAAAAGGGGACAAGCCTAAGCTCACCCCCTCTATTGGTTAAGTTACTATCCGTTAAGTCACTAAGTCATTGAATGACTAATTAAGGGAAGCCTTCAGCTGATCTTGCAATTTGCTCTTCGCTGCTTTAAATTGAGTTGCCAATTGCTCGCTTTGATCACTGCTGCAGTTATTACGAATAGCCGTAAACATTGTGCTTTCCTCCTGACGGACATGATCCATCACAATGTCTTTCAGCTGGTTGACTTTCGTCTTGAACTCAGATTGAGCTGGGTCAATATTCTTGATTTCATCAAGGAGCACTGCCATCTCAGCTTGCTCACCGTATAGCTCTTGAGTATTGTCATCACCATAGAACGATCGAACGGCTGGGTAGACGACTTGCTCTTCGGCTTTTGCATGCACTGTCAGGTCTTTGTAGATTTGACCAAAGTACTCCTGAATTTTCTGAGGATCATTTGACTTCTCAAGCTCACCAAATAAAACGTTCACTTTTTGATGATCCATGCGGATAACATCTTGAACGTTCATGTCAGATTTGTCAGAGCTTTGGGTGACAGCACTACCAGCAATCCCTGTGACAGCGGCTACGGCATCCTGCACTCGTGCCCATAGGCCTTGATCAGCTTCCTTCCCGGTCAATTCACGCACACCCAGGACTTCAAGCACCCCTTTCAACTGTTCTTGATGAGCACGGTTCTCAAAGTTAACGGTATTGAGTGGGGTGATTGCCGCTTCAACATCTGCACCAATTTTTTGCGCTGATTTGTGGACAACAACCCCGCTCATTACTTGCTGGTGCTTGAGCAGTTCATGCTGAAATACTTTCTCATACAGAGAAAGCTCTGAGCCTGCCATCAATTCCTTTACTTTCTTGACGAACTCGGTGACAGTTTTCTTGGGTTCCTCTTTGTTTCCATACTGGATGATCACCGTATCGATAACACCCATGTTTTTTTGGTCATCCTCCAACATCTTTTGAAGCCGCTCACGGACTTCACTGTCTGAAACTTGAGGGATGAGAGTTTGCTCATTGCTAATCAGAAGCTCTTGAATTGCTTTGATGCTAGCAAGTTGCATACCGAGTGCTGCACGTTTTGTATCGTTCAGTGTTGAGACCATGAGAGTTTCTCCGTTAAATGGGTTAGGAATTTTGGATCTACTTAAAGCGCTTGGGCAAAAAACCAGGCTAAAGAGGCGTTTGAAATCTCCAAGCATGCTTGAAGAGGTGGCTTCAATGTGCCCCTTGTGTAAGTTTGTTAAAGCGTGAACGTTGATCGCCTACTGCTGAACAGTCGTTGTGGTTACCGCGTTGACCCGAGGGCTTCGGGTGCCGATCGATGCCCCAATCAACGAGGCTGCTAAACCTAGCAAGGAGCCGATCGCAAAAGACCAGCCAACCTTGGCCGCATTACCAGCAATATCGCGTGTTTGCTGAGCCGTCACACCAGGAGTATTTGCCGGGTTGGGAATACCAGCTCCACTTTGCTGCGCTTGATTGATCACTTCGCCCGCGTTTGATGCTGCAATACCGAATGCCCCAGAAACACCATTGGAAAGTAACCAGGCGCTAATTGCCAATGTTGTTGCCCAGAGAATAGCACCGTTCAATAGTCCGGTACTGCGGTTCATCGGACCACAGGCGCGTGTTGTCGTCCAACCACCCAGAAAGAGTGAGATGAGCAGACTAATAATGGCCCAAATGCCAACAGCAGAACCGATACCACCAGCATCGGTACGAGGAGCCCCTGAACCAGAAAGGGTCGTTAAACCGATCGCGGCACCCAGTGCGCTTAGTACTAGTTGGGTACTGAGAGCAACGACAAGCCCGGCAATGATTGGACCCCATCGGACACGATCATGATAATCAGCTACAGGAATCGTTGTGGAACGTTCCACAACATTGTTGATTGGTCTGTCTGCGTATGCCATTGTCTATGCCTTCAACTTGCATTCTATTTTCCTTACGCCAATTGAGAGTAATTTGAGTAGGAAATATGTAAAAAGGTTAGGCAACGGTTTAACGGCTCACCCCTACCTATAGGAGTAAACTAATTAAAATGTTTGTAATGATTAATTGTTATGCTGCTGACACTTTACGGAGTAGCCATGTTTACCATTCTGAATTCAGTATTCTATAAAACATTTAGCGTCATTTAGCCACATTTGAAGCCAAATTCACATCGTTGCTTATGTATAAAGAATTCAGTGATGCAAAACAGGTCTCATCACTGTTCTCGCTTACGTTGTCCTGCTTTACTCAACACAAAAGCAGTTATTTTCTGATAGCCCACAAATAGTCCAAGTAACTCATTTTCTTCTTGCTAAAAGTTTCTGCTGAAAGATCTATCAATAGCCTATTGAAAGGTTTACATTAAAACGTCTGAATCTCTATTTAGAGGGAGGTAAACCCGAATACGTCTTTCTATATTGAAGCTGCTCAAAGCATTGAGGCAAGAGAAGACTATGGCTCTCTATAGAATTAAAGACTTTGATCCAGAGTATCGCAAGCATTTTGACAATCAAGATTTTTTGAGTTTTGATCTCTACAACGGCAACGAAAAAGTTGGTTCGGTGGACGATCTTCTGATTGATGAAAATGGCAGCTTCCGCTACTTTGTCATCAACACAGGCATCTGGGTTTTTGGCAAGAAAGTATTGTTGCCGATCGGCCGCGCTCGGATCTCTTATCAAGATCATCGCATTTATGCAGAAAATCTCAGTCGTGCACAGGTTGAGAGCCTGCCTGAGTTTGACGAACACTCAGTGGTGGACTACGACCACGAAGAGCGCGTTCGTAGTACCTATCGTTCAAATGCTGCTCCCGCTGCAAATGTTGCTCCCATTAATAGTGCGCCTCCCACTAACAGTGCTGCCGTGAATCAATCAGCAGCAATTGGCAATACGCCTCTTGAAAATACGTCTCGCAGTACAGCTTATGGTCGTGATACCTATAGTTACGATCGCGATCCAGACCTTTACGATGTCAACGAGCGTGACCACCAAAATCTCAAGCTTTACCAGGAGCGCTTGATTGCCAACAAGCAGCGTCAGAAAACAGGCGATGTTGCGATTGGCAAACGGGTAGAAACTGAAACGGCCCGTGTTTCGGTGCCGGTTGAAAAAGAGCGTGTTGTCATTGAGCGCACCTCAGGTAACAACGTCGGGTTGCCAGTAGATGGTGCTAGAGCTGATTTCCAGGAGGGTGAAGTTGCCCGTATGGAAGTTTACGAAGAGGTTCCTGACATCCATAAAGAAACGATCGTGCGTGAAAACGTCAGTATTCGTAAAGAGATCGATCGGGACACTGTTGAAGCCGAAGATCAGCTTCGCCGGGAGGAGTTAGACGTTAAGACGCAAGGTAATCCAGTCATTGACCAACCACCGAATCAGCGCTTTGATCAACGGCGTTAATTCAATAATTGATGGCTTGAGCCATTGGTTAAAAGGAAGCGCAAACTGAGGTGATGCGTGCAGGTCAAGGTTGATTACCTTTGTCTGCACGCTCTTCAAATGAAGGTTTTACACACATAGAGAAACTTTGAAACTATTATGACATCTTCCAACTCTAGTAATAATCCCAACCGTTCGAGGTTCGTAGAGTCTGCTCCGTTAGAATCTTCTGCCCCCTTAGAAGCATCCGCTCCACTGGATTTTAGGGAGGAAGAAATTCATGTGGTGACATCAACTGAGCGTCCGGTTGTGGTGCCTCCGTCAAGCGTCTCACCGCCTCAAGTGCATGAACCAATGATTGAGCCCGATCGCAACATTCCGCCAGCACCATCCGTAGAACCCCTACCTGTCATAGATAATCGCAACAGACAAGAAGAGTTAGCGTTAAGGCAATTGCGGTCTACTGCGCCGCCCAAAATTGTGGAAGAAGAGGTGATTCCACTACTGGAAGAACGGTTGGTTGTCGATCGCAAGCGGCGTAAAGTAGGCGAAGTGGTTGTACGGAAGGAAATTGAAACGCAAATGATCGAGGTACCCGTACGTCGCGAAAAGTTGATTGTTGAGCAGATTGGTGCAGAAACAAAACAGCTAGCGACGATCGACTTAGGTCAGACAGAATTGGATGTTGAGCCTACAGAGTACGCAGCTTCAGCACAGGATATTAGCGGTGAATTCACTTCGATTAGAGCAGCCATTCAATTTTTAGAGACTATGGCATCCACTCAGCCTGATTTAGACAACCAATCAATCAAGGTAAAAATTCTGGTGGAAAATTCAGAGCGAAAGCAGCTTTATAAACAGCACTTAGATCTACCCAGCAACTTAGATTTACCCGATCACAATGGGTAATATCTTGAGGCTTTGCTTACCAATTTAAGGTGAGTTTTGATAGTCCTGTGCAGGAAAGGCTGAAGATGAAGCCAGCTATAAGATGATGTAATTTTACTCCCTTATCGTGTTCCATCATCCGGCCTTTCCTGGCATTACTTGACCCCCTTAAAGAGGAATTGCACTAACCTGCCATCAACTGCTGAAGGCGTTGTGGTTCTTCTCCAAGCCAGGTTGGGTGCTGGGCTGTACCATCGAAAATGGATGAGGTTTTGAAGGGTTCAAATTCTCCTCTTGAGCCTGCTTCCGCCGTTTTAGCTAGCAATGCTTGTACCTGCTCCTCGGTCATCGCTTGAAATGTTCTGACCGCTTCAAACGCCTGGTCAAGGATCTCCAAACTATCAATGCCAGTGATGACAACGGAAGTTGGTAAATTAAGCGCGTAATGGAGGCACTCGATCGGTGTGGCTGTTTTCGATCGTAAAAGAATGCCATTCGCCATGCTTTTCATGCCTAAAATACCCATATTACGCTTCACTAGCTCTGGGACAACAAGCTTTGCAAAGCTACGGTAGTGGGCATCCATCACATTCAAAGGCATCTGTGCGGTCGCAAACTTAAAGCCATGCTGATCGGCTACTTCCAGCATATGCAAATGCACCTGTGGATCTTTATGCCCAGTGAAGCCAATATAACGAAGCTTCCCAGCTTCTTTTGCTTCAACTAAGGCTGCATTTGCGCCCTCTTCATCAAAGACACGGTGCGGATCTTCAAAGCGTAAAATTTCATGGTGTTGCACGAGGTCAATATGATCAACCTGCAAACGCTTCAAGGATTCATTCAGTTGCTTAGCGGCTTCTTTTTTGGAGCGTCCATCGATCTTTGTCATCAAAAACGCTTTTTCTCGATACCCATCACGAAGCGCTTTTCCCATACGGGTTTCGCTGACACCATCGTTGTAGTCCCAACTGTTATCCATAAAGGTAATGCCGCGATCGATGGCCGCTCGTACCAACCGGATTGCCAGTGATTCATCTACATGCTTTAAGCTAAGATGCCATCCTCCTAACCCGATCGCCGACACTCGTTCCCCGGTACTACCCAATTCGCGATAGAGCATTTCTGTATTCGGTTGATTCTCTGTCATACATGTCCTTATGATTGATATTCACTCTGCTCAAACAAGGCTAATTAACGCTGATAAAGGCCGACCAAACGAGCTTGCTCAAGCACATGGTCAGCGATCGCGTTTAGGATTTGTTCACGGTGTAGACCTGGTTTAAGCTCAAGCTCAGTGTCCAGGGCATAAAGCCAAAAATAGTAGTGATGCATCCCATGTCCCTGAGGCGGTGCCGGTCCGGTATACCCAACTTCATTGGAACTATTGATGCCTTCAGTAAATTGATCTCCACCCGCTTCTGCTAATTGTTGAACCGTGGGTGGAATGTTGTACAGTAGCCAATGAGTAAAGCCCAATGGGAGTGGTGCATCTGGATCATGGCAGATGATGGCAAGTTGCTGCGTTCCAGATGGTAAACCGCTCCATTCCAGGCTGGGTGAAACATTTTCGCCATCACTGGTATAGCGTTTTGGAATCGTCTGCAACGTTTCAAAGGCAGAGCTGTGAAGCTCCAGATCTTTAATATTCATCGCTTTTCATTGCCTTCTGTACAGTTGACCCTATTGCAGCCTTTTTATCAGGTTAAAGAGATTATCAGCGAAAGATGACGGGACAATAGATTTCCCGCCATCTCACTCACTATTGATAGTGTCCTGATTGAACATCCTTACTTGTTTGCTGATCCAGGCTCTGAGAGCTTGCGATGCTGCTCTGCACTAACGGTTTCTGGTAAAACCTTACTCACGTTGCCCTGTATTTGAGTTTTCAAAGAACCCGCAACAAAGTCATGCTTACCTTTCATCAGAGCCTCAAATCCCTGTCTCGCAACTACAGCAGGATCATCTTTTTTGTCTGAACCTGCTTTCGTGTCATCCATGCCCGCTCGACGGAAGAAATTGGTATCGGTTGGGCCTGGCATCAGTGCGGTCACGGTTACGTCGGTATCTTTCAACTCATTGCGTAACGCTTCAGCGAATGAGTGAATAAAGGCTTTAGAAGCTGCATAGACAGCCTCAAAGGGACCAGGCATGAGTGCTGCGATGGAAGATGTGAATAGAATTTTACCCTCACCGCGAGCGACCATATCTTTCACAACGCGTTTCGCCAGATGAACGGATGACACAACGTTCAGATTAATGAGGTTCAATTCTTCCTGTAAATCGGTTTCTGAAAACTTGCCACCGACACCAACACCCGCATTAATGGCGATCGCCTCCACAGGTCTTTCAGTAGTGTGTACCTGCTGATAGAGGGTCTCAACGCCATCATAGGTAGCAAGGTCAGCCTGGACTGTTTTAACCTGCGCACCGAGCGCTTTAAATGCTTCAGCCGCCTCGTTAATGCTGGGTCCTGTAGAGGTAACAACGAGATCAAAGCCATTTTGAGCAAACTGCTTGGCGAGTTCATAGCCGATACCATTGGAGGCACCAGTTACAACCGCTAAGGGCCGAGTTGCCGCGCGATCCATTTCTTAAACTCCTATTGCAATAGCGTATGTTATGGGTTCTTCAAGGCAGTGCTGACTTCGTTAAAGCCGCTAGCTGTGAAAGTCTGGGGCAACGTGCTGCCTGCTTGATCAAACAATCAAACAATTTACGGACTAGTCAATGTCGCCAACCGCTTTACTCACGTCTGCTGGCGTTTCAAATTCATCCTCTTCTAACCGCTCTAAGGTTGAAAGAATATTTTCATCTGCGCCCTCTTGCTTCGCGAGATCGAGCAGATCTTGCTTATTTGCGGGATAATCCATCCCCTTGAGATACTTCTGCAATTGAATTGGGTTTACCTTAGCCATTGTTTCCTCTTTTTTAATGTCTCACGTTTGCAGTTTCAACCATTACATTGCTTCAAAAGCCTTTCCACAAAGAAAGCCAGCCCTTTGTAAGAGATGCTTTTTTCTAGTAAGGGCTTCCTTGAACAGGGCAATTCTGGGCTATTCGTTACAGGTAGATTTGCTTGACTGTTTAAGGGCCGACTTAGCCTTCTTGCTGAGTTAACAGTTGGTTGAGCATTATTGCAATCACACACCGACCTTGAAGCGCCAATGGATAACAGTAGTAAGCAATGCCACAAACTTCTTAGCTAAAGCGACCAAAGCTAAGAACGCTCAGGCTCGTCTTACAAAGCTCAAGTTAAATTTAAAGGGGTTTGTGCTGCCTTCCCTTCGTCTTAAGGCAGATCTTAGCCACTTTAAATTCAGCAGGTTGACGTGTTGAATGATACTGGAGTCCATTCCTTGAGCGTCTTGTTATGGCGAATCCTGCCATGGCAAAGTTTTGCATCAGTAAAAATTTGCAGTGAGACATTCTTACAGCATATTCTTTTCCAGCAGATAACCTACGCCAAACACTTTCACCTCAATATTAATCTCATACACAAGAGGGATGCGCCATAGCTCGCTTTACTTTATTCTAATTCGAAGTTCAGCGCCTTTAAGTCGATTCAGCAGCAGATTCATCCTCCTGTAGGTTAAGAGGCACCCATAAGAGCAATCAGCGATCAGTGAACTGCAAAGGGTTATTCAGCGATCGCAAAGTCCCACCCAGTTTTAGCTCTTCATCTCTTACCTGACTCTGAAAAAGCAGGAGCCCTAACTGCATATTGTCTCTTCATCCCAAGGCACTTTATGGCATCACCCGTTTATCAAACCGTAATTCTCGGTGGTGGTTTCGCAGGGCTATTTACAGCTCTCCATCTTAGTCATCACCATTACCCACGTTCAGTCATTCTCATTGACCAGCACGATCGCTTTTGCTTCAAACCACTGCTTTATGAATACTTCAGCGGTGAAATGGATGCAAAGCAAGTGGTTCCTTGCTATGAGGAGCTGTTGCAACATAGCGGTGTCGTGTTTGTTCAGGACACGGTACAGTCGATTGATTTGCACCAGCGTCAGGTACAGCTTGCAGGGGGAGACAACTACAGCTACAGCAATTTGGTTCTCGCTCTGGGAAGTGTGACAGGTTACTTTGGTGTCGAGGGCGCAAAAGAGCATGCCTTTTCGTTTCGGACACAGGAGGATGCGATCGCGCTCGATCATCATCTTCGGGACTGTTTGCAGCGAGCGTCACAACTCCCAGATGTGGAGAGTCGTCGCGCCTTGCTCACGATCGTCATTGTTGGTGGTGGCCCCTCTGGTGTAGAGATGGCCGCAACTCTCGCCGATTTTATACCTCAATGGTATAAAGCGATGGATGGCGATCCCAAAGAAGTGCGCGTTGTGTTGGTCAATCATGGGGAATTGCTGGAAGGGGATGTTAACAGCCAACTGCGGGCAGCAGCCGAGAAAGCGCTCCAGGAGCGAGCCGTTCCTGTAGACGTCATCATTGGTGCCAAGGTGACAGCCATTCACCAAGATCGTTTGGAGTACCAACGGCATGATCAAACGGAAACCCTCACTGCCGAAACCATCATTTGGACGACTGGAACTAACACCCATCCGTTGATTAAGTCTTTGCCGATTTCCGATCAATATCGGGACAAACATGGGCGATTGGATGTCAGGCCAACGCTGCAATTGCCTGAGTTTCCTGATGTGTTTGCGGGTGGAGATTGTGCGATCGATTTGCAGCCAGAAACGGGAACGGGTGATTCCTATGAGCCAGCAGAAACTCAGACGGATCAATCCACCCATGCCGAAAAACACCATAAAGATCCTAAGCCACTGCCACCGACGGCCCAGGTTGCTTACCAACAAGGTGCGGCGATCGCCTACAACCTAAAAGCTTTGGCATTGGGATACGACCTGAAGCCTGCTAGAGTCAATCTCCGGGGAACGTTGCTTAAGCTGGGGCTAGAAAACAGCGTCGCTAATCTCTTCGACACCATTGAAATTACGGGAGAAGCCGGTCATCTCATTCGTCAGGGAACCTATTTAGAACTGTTGCCCACGCCCATCCATAACTTTAAGGCAACAACAGAGTGGCTGAAAGACGAAATCATTCAACGTTACCAACCCGATCGCGTCAAACAAGCAATGAAGGTCGCCGGAGTTGTGGGTAGCGTGTTGGTGGGAAGCGCGATCGCAAATCGGGTTGCCAAATCCCTGGCGGACGATCGTTAAAATCGTTGCCGTTTGGCGATTCATTTAGGGTGGGTCAGATCAGCTGCTGGTTAAATTGGCAGGGCAGCTTGGTCAGGCCCACACATCCATCTGTGAATTTATAGCTTGAGCATTGCATGTGCTTGAGTACCTTAGCGGCTGGCTTCTGCAAAGATTCTCTACAGAAGCAATCATCTATCTTAAGAGATAGATACGTTTTATGGTGACTTCATTATTCTATTGAATAATAGCGACGGCTCTAAGAATCAAGCACAAATCTCCACAGCCTTCTTCTTTAAACTGGTAATGTTTAATCTAACGCTTAACCAGGAAGGGCTTCCCTATCCTGATCCCATCCATCCCATCATTGTTCATTTTGTGATCGCAATGGTGTTCTTTTCGTTTTTTTGCGATGTGTTTGGTTATTTAATGCACAGACATCGCTTATTTGAAGTTAGTTTTTGGAATCTAGTCGTTGCATCTATTACCATCTTTCTGGCTGTGGTTTTTGGTCAGTTTGAGGCAGGTCTGGCACAGCCTTACAAAGCTGCTCAAGCAACGCTCAATTTACACACGATTACAGGCTGGTCGTTGGCAGTGCTAACCGTTGCCATCACTGCCTGGCGGTTTGTGATTCGTCATCGAAACCCCTTAAAGGTGTCTCCGATTTATTTGGGGGCAACAACGCTGTTGAGTTGTCTCGTCTTCTTTCAAATGGTTTTAGGTACCGAACTAGTTTGGGTCTATGGCTTGCATATAGAACCCGTGGTCGAAGCGACAAAGCAAGGGGTGGTGAAATGATTGGCTTCTTTATTGGGTGGTCACCGTTAAAGCTAGGAGCCAATGAACTGCCCTACTCAATTCCCATTCATCCTCAGCTTGTCCACCTGACGTTGGGGCTAGTCATTATTGCGATCGCGTTTGACATCGTCGGTACCCTATTTCCTCTGGGTAAACCGATTCTTAAATTTTTGGCGCTGCCTGCCATCCGTGCTGGGTTCTATGAAGTTGGTTGGTATAACCTGTTAGCGGCCTCAGCCATTACCTTCTTCACTGTTGCCGCAGGCTTCTTTGAGTTGATATTAGCCACTCCACCAACTGATCAACTAAGCCCTTGGGGATTGGATGCGCGCACAACAATGCTGCTGCATGGGTTGGGTGGCATTTTGTTATTGGCTACGATCGTTGGGATGACTGTATGGCGCGGCTTACAGCGCTACCGATGGCGCAAAGAAACCGCTAGAGAAGTGCAGTGGAGCTATTTACTGGTAGGGCTCGTCTTGCTGTTTGTACTGTACCTTCATGGAACCTTAGGGGCACAGCTGGGCGATCACTTCGGCATTCACAATACAGCCGTACAACTATTGAAACAGGGTAGAAACCCTGCTGACACACTGGTGCAATAAGCTGAGCCTAATAACAAACTTAGTCAGGCTGTATTTTAATACTAGTCAGGCAAACTTTAATCCTAGTCAGGCAACCTTACAATGATCGATTTAAGCGCCCTTCTTGCAGATGCACCATTACCAGATCCAACTACCTTAAATGCTCCTCGTGTTCATGACGATGCATCCATTGATCACGGTGGGCAAATTGCGGTGTATATTGGGCTTGCCTTATTTGGGTTAGGTATTACAGCCGTAATTGGTTTTTTGAGTCGTCGGGTTGAATATGCGCTTCTCACGGCACTGGCGCTCAGTCTGGGTTTGGTGGCAGTTTTTGCTGTAACGCGATGAATTTGAGCTAACGCTACAGAGGACGATCGTGGGCTTCTTGAGTCGCTTCGGCTCGATTCCCATCAAGTTGGCTTCCATTGACGGATGCTGCATGGTGCAAATAAAGGGTACGGATGGGGAACGGAATCTCAAAGCCAGCCTCATCACAGGCTTGCTTCAGGGCTAAGATTACCTGGCTTTGAATGCGGCGTACCTGCACTTTCTTGGGCAATGTCCAATAGCGCACCGCAAAATTGATCGAGCTTTCGCCAAAGCCTGTGATATCTACTTCGGCGGGTGGGTGGGGGACGATTCCATCGACTGTCGCTAATGCGTTCAATAGAACTTTCCTTGCTTTTGGGAGCGGCGTATCGTAGCCAAGCCCAATGGCTAGATCGGTGCGGCGCGATGGGTAGCGCGTTAAAACATGCACTGGATTCGTGAAGACGATCGCATTCGGAATTACAATCTGTTCATCTTGATACGTACGAATTTGTGTCGAGCGAATTGTGATCGATTCAACAGTGCCCTCAAAATCATGAATAATGACCTGATCGCCCACCCGAAAAGGCTCATTCAGTAAAAGCAGGATGCCAGCAAGAAAGTTTTTGAAAATATCTTGAAACGCGAAGCCAACCGCTACTGAGCTTAAGCCCAATAGCCCAATAATGTCGCCTAGCCTTAAGCTGGGAAATACCAGCGTGCAAGCAATTAAAATCCCAACGACCCAAACAGTAACTGAGCTAATTTGAACAAGCAGTAATTGCAGTGATGTATTGTGAATAAACCGCTCTGAGCTAACTTTGATCAGGCGCTTTACCAGTTTGACGGTGTATCGCGTCAACAGCAAGACAATAAACGCAAAAATTAGAGCAGGCAGAAATTCAACAGTGCGGCTGACCCAGGTCAACAAGCTATGGTTAACGGTTTGAATCAGAGCATTCATATTTTTGAGAACGAATTGTCACTGGGACATGGGAGCGTTACAAGACTCACCCAAATTGAGCGCGATCGCGTCTGGCATAAGGGGTAAACCAAAATCGATCGTTAGCGGCATCACCCTACGATCGTTATCGTCGTTTAAGAAAGTCACTTTGACCATTAGTGGGAGTGATCCCAGTTTTGCTTAAGGCCGCTAACAAAGAAGGATGGCGATCAAACTGCCCTAAAAGTGAAAAAGCGATGAAACGTTTCTTGTTCCCTGGATAGAAGCTTATTTTTCGTCTTGTGTGATTAAATGACGTTTAGTTCGTGGGTCTAAACCGTTGTAAGCGTTTTCTAGTCTCTGAAAGCCCTCTAAAGCAGGTGAGCTCTGCCTTTAGCTAGATGTAGGCAGTGCTGTACTCTGTTAACCTCTGCTCAATCTTCAGCTCCTCTTCAGCAAACAAAAGCCTTGCTGATAGAGAAAGCAACTTGCTAACGGAAGCACAATGTTACAGGCGTTTGAGTATTTCTTGCTGGCTGTTTTTATTGCTGTAACCATGCTGGTTAGCCGATGGATGGGACAACAAGCCTATACCTGGATGCCTCCTCAAGCAACGACAGAAGCTCGGCATGTCGATAGTTTATTTAGCTTTCTGGTTTCGATCGGTACATTTGTTTTGCTGACCATCGCAGGCATCATGCTTTACTCGGTTCTGTTTTTTCGGGCAAAGCCAGATGACTATAGTGAGGGGCATCCCGCCAGAGGCAGCGCAAAGCTAGAGATTCTTTGGACTGTTGCACCAACGCTTTTGGTACTGTGGATTGCGGCTCAAAATATCGGCATCTACAAGCAACTCAATATTTTGGGGCTTAAGCAGATCGTTCATTTGCCCCTAGAAGCTCCTGCCTCTGCTGCTTCTACGTTAAATGAAGCAGATGAACCGAAGGCAGCAACCGAGCAAATTCAAGTGGTGGCCAAACAGGATGGTTGGACGTTCCGGTACCCCAATCAGAAGATTAGCCACGAATTACACCTGCCAGTCAATCAGAGTACTCGTTTAGATTTACAGGCAACAGATGTAATTCATGGCTTTTACATCCCTGTTTTCCGCCTTAAACAAGATATGGTGCCTGGACGTGATATTGATTTAGTGGTGACGCCGATTCGAGTTGGGAAGTATCGACTACAAGATTCCCAGTACAGCGGTACCTACTTTGCTTTAATGACAGCAGATGTGTACGTGGAATCTCAAGAGTCTTACAATCAATGGCTTGCCATGACAACGCAGCCAAACGACCCATCAGCTTTATCCGCGATCGCTGAGACTAATCCAATCATGGCCGAACAATTGCAGCCACCCAAAACGCTCTTTCATACAGGATGGCGCTCCCCTGCTATGGCTGAACAAGTTGCCAAAGCGGTTCCATCACAGAAAGGTGACTCATGACGAATCCTTCGATCGAGCATGACCATAATCCTGATTTAGAAACGGTTCCACCAGGGCCGATCGCTTGGCGGGATTACCTTCGCTTTAGCACCGACCATAAAGTGATCGGTGTGCAGTACATTGTCACAACCTTTATCTTTTTTCTCATGGGTGGGTTGATGGCAATGCTGGTACGAGCGGAACTCATCACCCCTGAGTTAAACCTGGTCGATCGTCCGTTCTATAACGCGCTCTTCACGCTGCATGGCACGGTCATGATCTTCTTGTGGATTATTCCCTTCAATGCAGGGTTATCAAATTATCTGGTGCCCTTAATGATTGGGGCACGCGATATGGCCTTTCCCCTGCTCAATGCCATTTCCTTTTGGATAATTCCCCCCGCAGGACTGTTGCTGATCTTAAGTTTCCTGTTGCCCAACGGTCCAGCTCAAGCGGGCTGGTGGTCTTACCCTCCTGTGAGCTTTCAAGCGCCTTCTGGACAGCTCGTTTGGATTATTAGCCTGATTCTGTTGGGCATTTCTTCCATTATGGGTGCCGTTAATTTTGTCACGACGATCGTCTGGCTGCGGGCTCCAGGGATGACGTTTTTTCGGATGCCCGTCTTTGTCTGGTCGGTGCTCAGTGCTCAACTCCTGCAACTCATTAACCTACCTTCGCTCACAGGCGCTTTGTTGCTGCTGTTGTTTGACCTTGCCTTTGGCACCAGTGTTTTCAAACCATCGGAAGGGGGCGATCCAATTATTTACCAACACCTCTTCTGGTTTTACTCCCATCCTGCTGTTTACATCATGGCGTTGCCTGCCTTTGGGATTTTTGCTGAAGTGCTGCCTGCTTTTGCTCGCAATCCCTTATTTGGCTACCGCTCTTTGGCGATCGCGTCGTTAGGCATTGCGATCGTGAGCATTGTGGTCTGGGTTCATCACATGTTTGCCAGCGCCACGCCAGAATGGATGCGCATTCTCTTTGCAATCACTTCCATGCTGGTTGCGGTACCAACGGGTGTGAAGGCGTTTGGCTGGACGGCTACCATCTGGAGAGGCAAGCTGCATTTGGATACCCCCATGCTCTTTGCGATGGGTGGTGCAGTCATGTTTATTTTTGGTGGCGTCACGGGCGTGATGCTAGCGGCTAACTCCTTTGACCTCCATGTCAACAACACTTACTTTGTGGTGGGGCATTTCCATTACATTGTGTTTAATACCATCACAATGGCAATCTTTGCTGCCATCTATTTCTGGTTTCCCAAAATCACCGGGCGGATGTATGCAGAAGGCTGGGGCAAACTACATTTTGCGCTGACCTTTATTGGTGCAAATCTCACGTTTTTCCCAATGCACCCACTGGGGTTGCAAGGCATGGTCCGTCGGGTTGCCTCCTACCCACCGGAATATCAAGGGTGGAACGTCATTGCCAGTCTGGGCGCTTTCCTTTTAGGCGTTTCCACTTTGCCTTTTATCGCCAATATCATCGGTTCTGCGCTGACGGGATCAAGAGCAGTCAACAATCCGTGGGAAGCAACGGGCTTAGAGTGGACAACGACTTCACCACCGCCGAAAGAGAATTTTGCTGAGATTCCACAGGTGATTTTTCCACCCTATAATTACGGCAACCCTAGAGCCTATGGTGAAGCTTCGGCAACGCAGTCTGGTGAAGAGGTGACGGATGATGAGTAGATCGCATCATCGGTTGAATCTAACGTTTAGATGTTGGCTTGAGCAGGATATTTTTTGCTATGACGCGCGATAGAGCCACTTACCCCAGACCCACTCACGAGGATGAAAGCCCGATTAATCTGGAGCGCCTGCGGCAGGCATTTCCAGTTTGGGTACAGCGATTCTTGCCCAGCGGAGGTGGCACGCATGAAGACCATCATGGCAAGGGCATGTTTGGCATGACGGTATTTCTGCTATCAGAAAGCATTATCTTTCTCAGCCTTTTTTTCACGTATGTCGTGCTGCGGTTAAACACCGCTAACTGGTTGCCTCCGGGTGTATCGGGACCAGAACGATCGACTTTTGTCATCATCAACACAGTGATTTTGCTGTCCAGCAGTGTGGTCATTCAATTTGCGGAACGCGCGTTGAGCCGTCATCATCTTGCTAAATTTCGTCTGCTGTGGCTCACAACAGCTTTAATGGGTGCTTACTTTTTGGTTGGACAGGGCATTGAATGGAGCCACCTCAATTTTGGGTTGAGAACTGGTCTAGTCGGTGCAACATTTTATATTTTGACGGGCTTTCATGGCTTACACGTCCTCAGTGGCGTCATTCTGCAGGTGACGATGTTGATACGATCGTTCCTTCCCAATAATTACGCCGATGGACACTTTGGAGTGAGTGCAACAACCTTGTTTTGGCACTTTGTCGATGGTATCTGGGTCATCTTATTTTCACTCCTCTACCTCTGGTAAGCATGCATTGATGAGGTTGGTTGAATTGAAGCCTTAAGGTTTAGAGTTCGATGAAGGCTCAGATGCTGACTCTGCGTGTTGCGTCGATGCCTGAGTAGAGTTCTCTTGTTCACAGGCTGGTTTCAAGGCTTTTCGTGCAAGTCGTGTTGTATAAAGGGCGGCTCCGATCGCCAGAACCACTCCTGCTGATTGCAAGGCCAATTTTCTGGGCGTCAGTCCCTCTTGCAGCAGCGAGACGCCAAAGGAGCCTAAATAAACGTATATGCCGATGACGGGCAACATGCCCAACCAGGAGAAAAAACAGTATTGCCAGAAGTTGACCTTTGTACAGCTAAACCCATAGTTAAGGATGTTGGAAGGAACGAGTGGGGAGAGGCGAGTTAATAACAGCACCTTCCAACCCTTTTGCCCAACGGCGTGATCAAGCTGAGCGAAACTGGGATGTTTACCAAGCCATTTTTTAATCCGTTTGCGAGCAATGGTACGCCCCAGAAGAAAACAAGCGATCGCACCCAACGTGTCCGCGATCGATACGGTGATCGTGCCTTTGACTAAGCCAAAAAGTGTGCCTGCAACTAGAATCAAAAGAATATTTGGAAAGCCCACAACGGTGGCGATGAGATACATCACAATAAAAGTAGGTGTAGCCGCTGATCCCAGCCCTTTTAACCAATCTCTTACCGTAATAAACCAATCTTTGAGGGGAAGTGTGCTGGCAAATAGGGTAATTAGTGCTGCACAGCCAACAATCAGCCAAAATCTTCGACTACGAAACCAGGTTACGTTCACGTCTCTACCAAATATTGACTAAGTATTGGCTTAGATATCAATCTGCAATTCCAGCTTTTTAGAGAATAGAATTTGGGATATTGCCTGATAGAAAATGTATCTAAAACATCTTTCTGTATGTTTGTATCTCTTTAGCTGAGATTTCACATCTTTAGCAAGAATGCCAAAGACTTGATTGTCTATCATCCATCTTTGGAAAGGATGGACTGGTGAAATAGCCCTTAATAAATGATAAATTGCATCGCTTTTTTAGCCGATGATACAAACGAAATGATTGCTTTCTCCAGAAATAGTGATACCAACAAGTCCGCCCGAAGATAGAACACGCACACGAAATGAATGCCTAACCTTGGAAGGTAACGAATTAAGAAGATACAGGTAATGGCATCCAATCACCCTCAAGGCGATCGCCGACAAGATAAAGTCCAGTCCGATCCTCAAAATAACCCTGAAGCACAAACGAACGTACCAACGACTGAAACAGGAGATACACCGCTGGACGAGTCACAACGGATAACGGGTCAAGAAGCAGGAACAGAAGCGCGTTCGGGAGCTGAACCTGAAGCCCCTGGGGGTGATATCAAGGTAACTGGCTCTCCAAATCAAGGCACAGAATCGCGTTAAACCATCTGTAAGCAGGCCATGAAGGGCAATTGTTGAAGATAGCAGGTGCACTTCAAGCTTGATTGCCAATCTCTGCCGTGACGTTTTGCCCAATTTGATTTAGGAACAAGAATTTAACAAGATGCAATTTCTGGGAAGTGGTTTGGCAGCGTCAAGCCCGTACAGTCAAGACATTATTCAAGTTATTCAATTTGTGATCCTTATTAAATAGCAACCTAAACTGGGCTGCTCCTAAAGTATTTCCGGCTCTAAATATCTGAAGGCTTTGATGACTTACATCACTTACTATGCGTTGGTTTCTACAAGCCAACCGTCTAAATTAGCTAGCCTTTAAGCTGAGAAAGTAATCGCAGTGACAAGACTTGCACCAACCTACCGTTAACCGCCAAGAATGACACAATTACTTTTTCCTCAAGAAGTCTCTACATCTAGAAAAGCCTCTGTCAGAAAGATTACGCCTCCCATTCAAACAGTAGATAATCAGCCTATTAAAGGGTTTTTGATCGCCGTCACGATCCTAGTGCTTTGGTTTGTCAGCTTGGTTGTGCTTCTGCCGCTAAATATCTTTGTCCATAGCCCTTTGGTGATAGGAATTGCTTTATTCTGGCAAAGCTTTCTTTATACTGGGTTGTTTATTACTGCTCATGATGCCATGCATGGGGCAGTTGTTCCTGGTCATCCAAAAATCAATAATGCTATCGGTGCTTTAGCCTTATTGTGTTACGGGTTTTTCTCGTATCAAGAGCTTCTTAGAAAACACTGGTTACACCACAAATATCCTGGCACAGAGCTTGATCCCGATTTTCATCGTGACGGTAAGACCAGTTTTGGGGGCTGGTATTTTCAATTCATGAAGCACTATTGGAGTTGGACTAGAATTGCAGCGTTACTGCTTTTACTGGGTAGCATTCATTATTGCCTGGGTGTATCGCCGTTGAACCTTGCTCTGTTTTTAGTCATTCCTTCCGTTACAAGCTCAGTCCAACTGTTTTACTTTGGCACGTTTCTAACGCATCGAGAGCTAGAGGGTGGCTATCAAAATTGCCATCGTACTCAAAGCACGGCCTTTCCTACCCTCTGGTCATTCCTCACGTGCTATCACTTCGGCTATCATGAAGAGCATCATGAATATCCGCATGTTCCCTGGTGGCAGCTTCCAGGTGTTTATCGGTCAAGGCAGCAGCATCGATCGCGACAGCTTAACGAATGGGATGGGAGAGGTTGAACCTGACGAGTTGATGAATGGCTTGGCCTTAAGTTGGACTCTTTACAACTTTCGCTAGCTCAACTGACGACGGAACTGACGCACGCTGACAGTGGTGAGAACGATCGCGAAGAGAAAAAGAATCAAAAGCTGATGCCAGAGCGCGCCTAACCCAACCCCTTTGAGCAAAATGCCCCGGCACACTTCAATGTAGTAGCGCATGGGATCGAGGTATGTCAGCCATTGAAAGAACGTTGGCATTGCTGCGATCGGAGAATTACCGCCCGATAGCAGGACTAAGGGTGGATTAACAAAAAAGGTGATGAGCAATGCTTGCTGCTCATTTTTGGCAAACGTGGCGATGAGAATACCAATACTAATGCCAACAAAAAAGTAAAGGATAGAGACGCTGATAAAGAAGAAAAAACTGCCTCGAAAGGGCATGTTAAAAACTACTCTGCTAATGATGACGGCGATCGTGACATCAAAAAGTAACAGAAGCAGTAAGGGACAAATCTTTGCCAGAATAACCTGAGTGTCAGAGGCGGGAGTCATCATCAACTGCTCGATCGTGCCTGCCTCTTTTTCGCGAACCACCAATGAAGCCGCCGCTTGCGATCCCAGAACGGTCATTAGAATCCCGATCGTACCCGGCACAATAAACCAGGATGACTCTAACCCAGGATTGTAAAAGACAGACGTTTGCAATTGAACCTGATTCTGCTGAAGTGATGGGTCAGCACCTTCAGCATTCATGGCTGATGAACTGGTTGTGTTAGAAGACTGATTTGATGAAGTCTCTACGTTAGATCCAGCACTTAAGTTTGTTGAACGAGTGGCGTTTGAAGGATCGCTGGATTGATTAGAGGCGTCTGTTGCGGTTGCACTTGAGTTACTGGAATTACCCGTTGCATCTGCGATCGCATTGCCCGCTCCCTGCTGGCGTGTTGCACTGTTGGCGGTTGAGTCTGATGGATCGCTTGGCTGGCTTGAGCTACCTGTTGTAAGCCGCGCTCCTCTTTGACGGGCATGATCATTCGATCGTCGCATGTTGTAATCACTGACTAACTGACTCAAATAACCAGAGGCCACACTGGCTGTATTGGCATCAACAGCATCAAACACAGCCTGCACCTGCGCTGGACGTTGGCGGGCAAGATCACGATCGAATTCAGGGGGGATGGTCAGCCCAACGGTCAATTTTCCTTTGGCAAGGTCAGATTGCATCTCCTGTGGGTCGTTGTAGTAGCGACTGATCCTAAAAGCATCGGTCTGGCTCAGCACCTCAATCAGTTCGCGAGAAGAGCGGCTGTGGCTGTAATCTGTAATTCCCACTCTGAGGTTTTCAAACGTTGGATTCAGCGATAAGCCAAATAAAATCAAAAAAACCGTTGGAGGAACCAGTAGCTGCACGAGAAGCTGACGATTGTGGAGAATTTGTGCCACTTCTTTTCCAACAAGCGCCAAAAACCGATTGCCAAAGAGTTTTTCCAGATAGTCTACAAAATCGTGTTTCATTTAAGTCTCCACTTGCATCTGCCGCAGTTTGCGCCATGCCAGAAAAAAGAACAGGCTTGCTAACCCTGCTAAGGCCAGCATTGATCCCCAAACACCGACCCAACCGATGCCTCTAGCAAAAGCATCTCTTGTGATGAGGATGTAATGTCGTGCCGGAATAATGCTGGACAGCCAGCGTAATGCTGCTGGAATGTTGGAAATGGGATAGATGTAGCCAGAGAATTGTAGCGATAGCAAAAACGCGGTAAAAGATACGGACTGAATCACCGCGCTCTGGGCTGAGGCATTGGCTCCCAAAAAGATTCCCCACAGCACGCCACAGGCAATGTAAAGGGCAGACCCAATGATGACAGGGGTGGGATCACCCACAAACCAGAGCCCTAGAAACAGCCACGCTTCCACATTCACAAAGAGGACTTCTGCCATGCCAACCAGCCAGTAGGCGATCGCTTTTCCCAGTAGGTACTCAGTTCCTGTGAGACTGGACGCATAAACTTGCAGAATGGTACTTTGTTCGCGCTCTTTTGCAGTAGCTAACCCTGCTAGCAGAGCCGGAAAGAGAGTGACCGTAATGGCGATCGCGCCCGGTCCGATATATCTCAATGTTTCCAGACCGGGGTTGAACCACAGCCGTGTTTGGAGATTAACAGGGCTGGTGGACGCTGTCGTGCGTAAATTACCCATAAATTCATTAGTCGTCGCTTTCACGTAACTTCGCACGATGTTAGCTGTATTGGCATCGGTCCCATCAATCAGCACTTGTGCCTGGGCATTGCGCTGAAACCGCTTCAGGTCACGAGAAAACTCTGGTGGAATCACCAAGCCGGCAGAAACTCTACCTTGATCGAGCAGCTTAGAGACATCCACGGTCGACCCTTGAGCGAGGATGTGAAACTTATTTGTGCGCTCAAAGGTGGCGATGTATTCACGGCTAAGACGCGCATTGTCGAGATCTTGAATGGCAAAATTTAACCGATTAACATCGAGCGAGGTAGAAAAGCCAAAGAGTAGCAGCAGGACTAACGGTAAGCCCAACGCCATGGTTAGCGTTAGTCGATCGCGCCCTAGCTGCGATAGTTCTTTAACGACCTGAGCCACAATGCGTTTAGGTCGCACAGATGCTTTCACTGCCATAGGTTCAGTCTCCTCTAATGATTGACAGTCCTAATCCGTTGCTACTTCTAAACCGCGCTGTCGTGCCTGATCCACCACGCTAATAAACACATCTTCTAAAGAAAACTCAATGTCACGATGACCTTGCACGTGAATGTCATTGGCTTGCAGCAAAGCTTCCACCTCAGAAACTTGGCTCTTTGGATCATCCAAAATGGTGTGGAGCCGTGAGCCAAAGATGGAAACACGCCAGCGATCGAACTGTTGCTTCAATAAGTCCGAGGCCTTCTGTAAGGGGTCACAATCCCATTCCACCAGTTGCCCTGGTTGATCAGCTTTAACTTGCCGGGGAGTGCCCTGAGCGACGAGTTCGCCTGCCACCATGAAGCCTAATCGATGGCATTGCTCTGCTTCTTCCAGGTAATGTGTGGTGACCAAAATTGCCATACCGCTACGGGCAAATTCATTAATCCAACGCCAGAACTGACGCCGCGCCAATGGATCGACCCCTGACGTTGGCTCATCTAAAAAGACAATTTTCGGTTCGTGCATGACGGCAGCACCAAAGGCCACACGTTGCTTCCAGCCGCCCGGCAGCTCTTTGGTCATCATGCTTTCTTGCCCTAATAAGTCGCTCATTTGCAGTACCCATTTTTTCTTGGCTGATCGCTGACGACGAGGAATGTTGTAAACCCCACAGTAAAATTCGAGGTTTTGATCAATCGTTAGATCGTCATAAAGCGTGAATTTTTGGGACATATAGCCAATGCGCTGACGAATTGCCTCACTCCGCAGTGCACCCGTTTCGCCTGCCAGCGTCACCTTCCCAGACGTGGCGGGTAGTAAGCCACACAGCATTTTGATCACCGTCGTTTTTCCAGCACCATTTGCCCCTAATAAGCCAAACACTTCGCCGTACTGAATATCCAGGTTGATGGTTTTGACAGCACGAAAATCAACAAACGTTTTAGTCAAATCCTGGGCACCGATCGCCGTCCCTCTCGTGTTTTCTACTGGATAAAGACGAGGGTACTCACTAACCTGCCCGTCACCTTTCAACTCCCGTAAACGCGCCACGAAGGTGTTTTCCAGGGTAGGCGTATCGATGGCAAAATGATTGCTTTGAATGTGCTGTTGTTGCAATGCGGCTTGAATACGGCTCTGAGCTTCTTTGGGTTGCGCTGTGAGCACATCCAGGCGGTCGCCAAAGCGCTGTACATCCGAAATCAATTCCTGGACATCGGCATTGTTTCTAAGCAGTCCTTCAACGCGATCGAGTTGGTCAATGGCTAAGTACACTTCCAATCGCTGCACCTGTAGGCTTGCTTTGACTTTAGCAGGCGTATCACACTGTTGAATTTTTCCCTCATACATCAAGGCAATGCGAGAACAGCGCTCGGCTTCATCCAGGTAAGGCGTTGCAACGACGGTCGTGATACCTTCCGTAGCAGCAAGCTGTGCCAAAATGTCCCAAAACTCTCGTCGTGACACAGGGTCAACGCCTGTCGTTGGCTCATCAAGAAGCACAATGCGGGGGTTGTGAATTAACGTGCAGCACAGCGCCAATTTTTGCTTCATTCCGCCCGAAAGACGCCCTGCTAAGCGCTCCTTGAAGCGGGCTAGATCCAACAGATCTAAATAATGCTGGCTACGAGCCTTAAAATCCCTGTCGCTGACTTCTCGCAGCCCTGCGGCATAGCGGAGATTTTCAATGACACTCATATCCTGGTAGAGGCTGAAACGCTGGGTTAAGTACCCCATTTCCAACCGCATCTCCCTTGGCTCCGCTCCCAACACTTCAACAATGCCGCTCGTCTGTGGCATGACGCCTGAGAGGATTTGAAACGTGGTTGTTTTGCCTGCGCCATCTGGCCCAATGAAGCCAAAGATTTCACCGGGATACACGTCTAAGTTGATGCCTGCTACGGCTTCTTCCGATCGCTTGCCGTACCGATGGCGCAAATCGCGAATGGAAATGATGGGAGCGTTGGCTCGCTGACTGGGAGCGGTTGCTGCAAGGGTTTGTGTCATCGTCGTGAAGAGTTTTTGAACGCGGGTGAGATCAAAGAAAAGAATGACGGCAACAGGTCAATCGCTTGGTAAGGGCGAGTAAGGGAAAGGCATTGCCCCCTATAAGTTGTGTCGCCTTTTCAATGTGGTATTACCATTTCAGAAGTGAAAGACTGTGTGGCGGTAAAAGACTGTGTAGCGGCAAAAGGTGCGCCCCATGATTGAGATGGAAACTCAAAACGCTCAGTGCACCGGGAACCAGAAGCTTTGATTGTGGCTGATTATAGGATTGGTTCGTGTCTGGCAGCAGTACTCGCCCATCTGCTGGCATTCCCTGTTTGGCTAAACCATCGGTATTTTTAAGCGTCATCTCAACCCCAAAAACCTGTGTTACCCGGTCTTTTTTGAAGTAGGTGTTTTCGGGTGTGAAGCTCGCTTTGGGGTCAATGCGTGAAACGGTTGCCTGGAGGGGGCGATCGGGAAAGGCATCCAGATAAACGTAGGCGGATTGCCCAATTTTGACCTTGCCAATCTGGCCTTCGGGTACAAAACCGCGCAGATAAAGCTGATTTTTATTGACCAGTGTGAGCAATGGTGCGCCTGCTGCCACAACTTCTCCTGGTTCGACCGATCGCGTAATGACATCACCCTGCATGGGACTATTCACGACCAGATAATTGAGATTGGCCTGATACTGCGCGACGCTTGCCTGTGCATCTCGCACCCGTTGTTGCGCCACCAAAATATCCGTTTTCGCTTGCTCAATTTGCCGTTGGAGCTGCAATTCGTAAGCCGTTTTAATCGACGGATTTTTTTGAGTTGCTTCAGCTTGAGTGAGTTGACCCTGAGCAGACTGGACTGCCTGTTGCTGTGCCACAACTTGCGCCCTGGCGCTCGCCAGCGTGGCGTTGTCGTTATCCAGCGTTTGGGCAGAAACGGCTCCATCGGCAAAAAGCTGTTGGGTACGACGTTGAGTCGCCTGGGCTTTAAACAAATCGGCCTGGGCTTTGGCAAGGTTTGCGCGCGCTTGAGCCACGGCGTTCTGGCTTTCATACACGCGACCCTGGCTATCCTGACCAGACTGCTGGGTAGAAAGTTGTGCCTGCTGCAATTGCGCTTGCAAAATCGGCAACTGCTGACGAGTGCTCTGCAAGCTTTCTTGCTGCTGCTGTAACCGTGCCTGTGCTCCTTGCAGTTGTGCTTTCGTGTCTGAATCGTCAATTTGCACCAATCGTTGCCCCGGCTTCACCGAATCTCCTTCCCTGGCCGCCACCGCAGCGACTCTGCCACCAATTTTGGCTGAAACATCGGTTTCGTAGCCTTCAATGCGACCGCTTAGAAAAATACCATTCTCATCGGGATGGTAGAAAAACAAACGGTAAACCCCAAAGCCAACTCCGGCAACCAGCGCGATCGCGCCTAAAATGCGCACTGGTTTAGGAATCTTTTGCCACGGCTTTTGTGGAGGCGCTTTGGGGTGGGATGGCTGCGTTTGCTCTGTCGCTGGAGTTTGCGGCTTTTCCTGAAGCTGTGTACTAGATGGCTGTTTAGAACTATTAGGAGAATCAGCCTGAGTGGATGACATAACCGCTCCTTGGTGAGAGTTTGAGTGGATGAGAGTTTGATTGATCGATCAATCAACAGTAAAACAAAAAATAAATAACGTTCAGAGACGGATATGCACCCGAACAAACGAAATATGCAATTTGATTGAATTCGCAATCTTTAGTGCTGAGAGGCTTCCATCCCTTTCAAGAAAATCTCCACAGCCGTTGCCACCATTGTGTCGGCGCTAAGCTGCTGAGCATCGTTCTGAAGAAAGACTTCCCTTGTGACCAGGTAGGCCAACAGGGGACCGATGAAACAGCGAGAGGCTGCTCTTGGATCCATCGGTTTCAACACACCCGCCGACATTTGTTTCTCAAAATAGCGGGTTAAAAAGGCAATTGAACGGCTTGGCCCCACGGCATTGATGAGTTCAGCCACTGAAGGATGGCGAACGGCTTCACCCAGGAGCAATTTCATCATCGCGATCGACGTCGGATTTTCAGCCACCCGCAAAAACGACTGACCAAAAATGGTTAACACTTCGCGGGGTGGTTTGCTCATCACCTCCTCTTCTGCATGCGTCAGCAGTTGCACTACGGGCATCCGTTGTTCAACCACCTGCCGAAACAGGTCTGCTTTATCTTTGAAATAGTGGTAAATCAGTCCGGGTGAACCAATCCCCGATGCGATCGCAATATCTTTATTTGTCGCTTTCTCAAAGCCTTTGCTAGCAAAAACTTCTAATGCCCCATCAATAATTTGTTGACGGCGCTCTTCAAAGTCGTGTTCATCGCGAGACGGCATGGTTTATTGATTGATCAGTCAACTAAATCATAACAGTGTTCAAAAGCATTGGGGCAATTTTTACAAACCCTTATGATTCTGTAACATTACCATTGGGTTAACCGCTGGTGCTTCTACGGCGTTCAATCATCAACAGGGCTGTGATGGCACTGGCGATCGCCAAACAGACCGCAATGCCCATGATTGATCGAAATCCATCCACAAAGGCGGCCGCGATCGCCTGCTTGACGGCAGTCCCCAGATCAGAAGGCAACCCCGGTGGTACGGCAGCAGCCGCTAGATTAACACGTTGACCGTCTAAAAACTGTTGAGCGTCGGGCGACAGCTTTAGGGGTGCAAGCCGCTGATCCAGACTGTGGTTGAAGCGATTTAACATCACCAGACCGAGGATCGCGATCGCAAGCAGACTGGCAATCCGAGACACCGCGTTATTCACCCCTGACGCCACACCAACGTTGCGTGACTGTACGGCATTCATCACTGCCGTAGTGAGCGGTGCGACACAGATTGCCATACCCAAACCAAGGACAACCACGGCTGGAAAAAACGTTGTCCAGTAGCTACCACCTACGCCAGGCAGGGTCATCAGCCCAAACCCAACGGCTGCGATCGCGGGACCGATCATCAGCGGCAAACGAGCGCCATAGTGTCCGACTAGCGCACCCGACCAACGGGAGAGCAGAAACATAATGATTGGAAACGGCACAAGAGCAGCACCTGCCGCTGTCGCTGAGTAACCCTGCACCTGAATCAGGTTGAATGGCAAGAAGAAGAGGGCACCCCCCAACGCCGAGTACAGCAGGAAGGTCAACAAATTTGCGCCACTAAAGGTGCGGGAGCGGAAGAGGCTTAATGGCAGCATCGGTGAGACCAGGCGAGCTTCTATGTAGAAGAACAGCCCTGAAATGAGGATGCCAAGCACGATCGCCCCAACCACCACAGCGTTAAAACCCCCATTGGCAGATTCCAGTAAGCCATAAACAATGCTGCCTAACCCGGCAACAGCTAACACGGCACCCCATCCATCCAAATGAGATGTTTCGACATCACGGCTTTCTGGTACATACCGGAGGCTGGTGACCAGAACGATCGCGGCTAGCGGCACGTTCAGCCAAAAGATCCAGCGCCAGGAAACCGCTTCAATCAGCCATCCGCCCAATACCGGACCGATCGCCGCCGTGATGGCTGTAAAGCCTGACCAAAGACCGATCGCGGCTCCCCGCTGTGCTTCTGGAAAGGACGCTCCAATAATTGCCAGGCTGCCAGGAATCAGTAAAGCTCCGCCCACACCCTGCACACCCCGCGCAATGATGAGTTGACTGATCGTAGGAGCCACACCACACCAGGCAGACGCAAGGGCAAAGAGGGCTACACCCAGCATAAAAACGCGTCGCCGCCCCAAAAAGTCACCTAACGACCCACCAACCAGAATGAGTGCTGCCACAAATAAGGCATAGGCTTCTACCACCCATTGCACATCTGCCACCGTAGCGTTCAGGTCCGCTTGCAAAATGGGGAGTGCCACGTTGACAACCGTACTGTCGATAAATGCCATGCTGGAGCCAAGAATCGTCGCCACCAGCACCCAGGCTCTCACGTTCTTTTGACAGGGAACCGAAGGCGGTTGAGAGCGAATCACCCCTTCGTCACAGGGCGGTTTGATTGGGTGAACCATGTGTTAGTACTTGAGCAGAAGTTAGGGATTGGGGGGCGGGGGTTAGAGGTTGGGGTTTATGGGTTGGGGGAAGCCGTACGATCGAATTTGTAGGGCGGCTTGGCAGCATTGCTTGGAAAACTTCATGGCTCCTACCCTACACCCTACACCCCACACCCTATCCCCTTGTCAGTCATAACCCAAGCAGTCGTTACTTTACCGATGTTCGCTCATGACATAGGGGAGAAACGCCCGCCGAATTTCCGATGCACCCTGCAAACTGGGCTCGATCGTGGCAGTGAACCAGGATGGATCGCCTTCGAGAAAATGGGCATGGAGATCGACGCATTGCCCATAGCGGTCAGCAATGTCTCGAATAATTGTATTGATCCGTTGAAGGTTTTTGCGGGCAACGATCGGATCAACGCCTGAAAAATTGCGCCTGTCGTCTCCCATCGTAGGGTCATACACCGTGCCCATCAAGACAGGTCGAATGGGCAATTGCTGCACAAAGGTTTCCAGAGCTTTGGCAAAAGCGGTCATGCCTGCACCAGTATCCGGCATCAGTCCCTGTAGCAGATCGTTGCCGCCAATGGTAAGGAGCGCGATCGCCGTTCCTTCAACGCTCAAATTTTTAGCCTGAGCAGGTAGAGCCTGAACAGTTGATCCATCACGAGCGCGATGTTCAAGACGGGCAGTCCCGCGTGAGGCGAGATCTTGACCCTGAAAATCGGGAAACAGGCGATCGTCATTTTGCACGAGGAGTTGCCCTGGATGCACACCAAACTCGTTGTAGCGCCCACAGTCGAGAATTGAGTCGCCAAATGTATAGAGAGTCACCATTGGTTGAGTCCGTTCCTTACAGCCCCAAAGCGCCCAGACCATTGCCCCTCCAATCACCTGCACAAGTTGTCGCCGTGTGAATGGGAGCATTGTCCTGACCGTTCAAAGCATGATGAGTTGTCTGCTTGTTGCCCTTGCTCTCTTTCAGTGTAGAAGAGCATCATCACCAGTCCTGTTAAGAAATGGGAAAGGCTAAGGAACAAGAATTTAATAGCGTTGATATTTTTTGTAGTAGGGGGCAAATGGCTGTTCGCCCCTACCCGTCAACAACTTGTCGATTTTATTTAATCCACGACTTAAAAAAGAAGCGATCGTCGAATGAGAAATGGTTGAGCGATCGGCTAGACGTACTTACCTCACATGCATGTGCGTAAAGCGATCGCCCACCTCTACTTGATTCTCCTGAACGGCTGTGGCGTTTCCATCGACCCAGGCTTGCTGAATTTCCATCCCATGCACATGAATGCGAATGGAGCCATAGGGGAAGGGAAAGTCACCCTCGGATGCCCAGGAAAGATCTAAACCACCAGCAATGGGTTGCATAGAGAACCGATCGAGCCGAGACGCTTCGTACCCATCGCCCGCATCGGTATAAAGCGTCCATTCACTTGACCCCTCCGTCGGCGGATAAAGATGGAGCGTTAACTGTTTTTCCGCCAAATTTGTTTGTGGTAACAGGCTAAACGATCCACCCGTTTCCATTGGCAAGATGGTGCCTGCTTTCACCAGCACAGGAATGCGCTCTAGAGGAGCATCCAGCATTACCTCTCCTTCCAGTGGCAGGTCATCCCAGAAGTGATACCAGCGCCCACGGGGTAGGGTGATCGATCGCGATCGCTGCCCTTCCTGCAAGATGGGATAAATTAGCAAGCGATCGCCCAACAGAAAGGCATCATCGATATTCCACAAGGTTGGATCGGTTGGATCGAGCCAAAAAATAGGACGCACTGGGGGATAGCCCTTTTGCGAAGCTTCCCAAGATAACGTGTAGAAGTAGGGCAGCAGCCGATACCGTAATTGTAGAAACTGACGAATGATACTCAACGTTGGTTCGCCATACGACCAGGGTGTGCGGTCTTCCACATTATTGGCAGAGTGGGTGCGGCAGAACGAAATGAAGCTACACATCTGAAACCATCGCAGATACAGTTCTGCTGATGGATTGCCCTGAAATCCGCCAATATCAGGACCGCTATAGGGAACGCCCGATAAGCCCAAACCAATCACGGTTGAAATGGTTTGACGTAAAGCTGTCCAGGTACATTCGATATCGCCTGTCCACGTCCAGGCAAAGCGTTGTAGCCCAGCCCAACCGGCACGAGAAACAATAAAGGGGCGCTGTTGGGGACGGGCTTCGCAAAGGCTCTGGTAAGCTGCTTGAGCCTGCAACAGACCGTAGACATTGTGGGCTTCCAGGTGATTGCCGCCCCTGCCTTCCATATGGTGCTGTGTGGCGCGGGGTGGTAGAGAGCGATCGCCCCAGGCAATGAACGCAGCAGGCTCATTCATATCATGCCAAAAGCCTGCAACGCCTACCGTTAGCAGAAACTCATACTGTCGGCTCCACCAGCGACGCACTACCGGATTGGTAAAGTCAGGAAACACACACCAACCAGGCCATACGGGTGCAACAACCAACTGCCCATTGGCTAAGCGGCAGAAGGCATCCAGCACGCGCCCTTCCAGAAACAGGTTGCTCTTACGACTGAGCTTGACCCCAGGATTGAGAATGGTGACAAACTGAACGCCATGTTCCAGCAATTCTTGAATAAAGCCTCTCAGGTTGGGGAAGCGATCGGGATCCACCGTGAACGCCCGAAACCCAACCTGCACATCAATATCCAGATGGATCACGCTGAGCGGCAGGTTATGGGCTTCAAACCCCTGGTAGGTTTCTCTGACCGCATCTTCTGTGCGATAGCCCCAGTGCGACTGATGATAACCCAACGCCCAGCGTGGCGGCATGGGCGATCGTCCAGTCAATTCGGTATAACGTTCCAACAACTGCTGGGGAGCACCGACAGCAATGTAATAGCGTAAGGCACCCCCTTCAAAAGCGGCAGTGGCAACATCCGTAAAGGTGAAATGGGCATCAAAGGAATTTTCATAGAAGACGAGATAGCTGCCCTGGTGATGGATTCCCCAATAGAGCGGAATGCAAATATACATGGGGTCAGCCCCAGCATCGTACTTGCCCGCTGCATCGTAGTTCCACATGCGGAAGGCTTTCGGCGTTTGCGTGACTTCCTGCTTTTCAGTAACTTCTCTCGCCAGACGCAAATTGAGCGGTACAGCCCGTTCACCGAGTCCATAGATGGCTTCTTCTGAGCGTAGGGACGATCGATGCGTCCAGCCATCGCCTGTTTTTTGGGGAGGCAACTCTTCTCGCACGATCGCGCCTTGCGAGTCCAACACCGTTATGCGACCGTCAAAAGCAATCGTAAGCTGAAGCACCGTTGCGTCGTTGCGGTAACTGGTGAGCGTCCAGCCATCTGTGGTTTCTTCTAAGTGGGTGGCAACAGGTTCCCAGGTGTGGCGGGCGATCGCGTAGGGCACAGGCCGTAACCCTGGCTGCCAATCGAGCCGCACAAAATCAGGCGTGAGAAAGCAAATTTCTAGTTCTGCCTGCTCAAAGTAAACCTTTGCGCCACTGTCGGTTGGCTCTGCTCGCAGCAGTTTTCCCGGTTGCTCAAAGGTTTCCGCAGGCGGTACAACCGCAACCTCACGCTCAACCTTCTCCTTCCAGCGTGAATAACGAAATGCCTTGGGTGCGTAGCTGAGATAAAACAGCGACCCTAAAAAGAACTTTACCTTGAGCGATAGCTGCTTCGTCCAGCGCATAGCGTTTTACCGGGTTATTGCTTCAGGGGGCATTACTTCAGCCAAACGCCTTCATGATGCGCAGCACCAACCCAAAACGCTATTCACCCACAGGCATATTTCCCATGTAGACCAACAATTAGGGGCAAGGCAGTGCCTTGCCCCTAGAGGGATATCGCTTTTCAGTTTAAAGCGTTGTTACTGGCAGACATCAGGTGAGATGGATCCACCGTGCGATCGATGGCACGCCGTTGGTATCGGTGAGGAACAGCATGTACCAGCCTGGAGGAGCCAGGTTCGGGTTATTGGTCACCCGCACTTGCATCGTTCCACCCGCTTGAGACAGAATCGCCACATCCACCAAACGCTGACCACTATCAAAGGAATGGGTCGTCACGCCGTTTTTGATCAGGCTGACCCAACGAATATTACCAGCCTGGGGCGATTGCAGCGTGATGGTTTGCCCATACTTCCACTCCTGTTGCGGTGGCGCGATCGTGGGTCGTGGTCCTTTAAACAGGTAGGGCGGATTGAAGATTTCGAGCCGCATTTCCTCTTCAGGATCGGGTGGTTCCCAGGTAACAGATTTGCCGCCTTCGGGATTGCCGCCTGCTGCAACCACACGACCATCCGGCAACAGGAGTGCGGTGGAATGATACAGTCGGGGAACGGTTGCCTCTGCCATGAGGCTCCAGGCATTGGTGGCTGGATCGTAAATCTCCGCTTGAAGCCGCGCGAGTGGGGTGTCTTCCTGTTTAAGAGAGCCGCCTGTGACGAAGACGGTGCGATCGGGCAACAGCACTGCATTCAGGTGCAGTCGGGGCAGCAGCATGGGAGCCGCCGCTTGATAAACCGGATTTGCTGCCTTCAAATCCACAATGCTCACTTTATCTGTCGCATCAGTCTTGTCTGGCTTGCCCACTGGACCGCCACCAATGATCATCACCTTCTGATCCTGCGCTGGAGGCAACAGCACACTTGCTGACTGATTTCGCAGCACGGGGTCGAGCAGATCAGGCACAGCCTGGGTGGTAACCGGATTGTTGGTCAGGTTAAAGATGCACGGATCTACCTGCATAGGGTCATCCATCCGACCGCCGGAGAAGAAAATTCTGCCGTCTTGCAACAGAAACAAGTGGGCGTAAAGCGGTAGCCCAGGAAAGCCCGGTGCGAAGTGCTTGACCTGCCAGGTGTTCGTTGTGCTGGAGTAAAGTTCTAACGCCTGGTTGTGGTCATTCCCATTTTCATTTAAACCCGTCGTCGCGAGTACGCGTCCATCACCCAAATTGGTTAGGGTTGGGTACCAGCGTCCGTGAGCCATTGGTTTGACAAATGCCCACTGCTGCGTCTGTGGATCGAACACAGTGGCATCATTTCGCCCCATGAAGGGGTTGTAGTGAGAGGTGCCTCCCGCTGAAAGCAACCGACCATCGGGGAGAAAGGCGTCGCCGCCGCAGAAAAAGTCGAAGGGTTTACCGTTGGCGGCTCGGATTGTTTTGGGATGGGAAAAACTCGCGCCTGCTTCCCAATCCCACACGACGCTGGTGAAGATGCCTTTCGCTTCATTGCCAAAGTCCTGGCTGTCAAAGCGGGTGGCGCTACTACCCGAACCTGCAAAAAAGAGCACTTTCCCGGTTGGTAGTAACGCCGCATGCACAGCCAAAACGCCCGAATGGAAGGGCAACAGTTCCCATTTCCCTTGGGTTGTGGGATCAGGATCGAGATCCAATACCTGATATAGTCCTGCATTCTGACCCGGTGGATTGTCCACCATTAAGGTCACCAATTTGCGTTTACCAGCGATCTGAGTGATGGCAATACCGCCGCCCTGATTCTCCCAACCAAACCAGTTGGGAATCCCATGCCAGTTGCTCCAGTCGCCCGCGATTTCACCATTCGCTTGAAGCTGTGGACCAACGCGATAAAATGCCTGGTTCTGCCCAACAGCATTGTCAATGTGAAAGATGACTAAATCGAGTTTACCTGTATTTTCCAGGTCAGCAAGTGTCACACCTGCGCCTTGATTTTCCCAGGAGAACCAGTCCGGCACATCAATCCAGGGAGTCCAGCCACCAGTGACATTGCCATTGGCATCTAACCCCTTGCCAATGCGAAAAATGCCGCGATTGATCTCTGGAGCGTTGTCGATCGTGAACACCACCAGATCCAGAGTGCCGTTTTTATCAAGATCGGCGATCGCAATACCTGCGCCCTGATTTTCAAACGAAAACCAATCAGGAACTTCAATCCAATTGCTCCAGCCACCTGTCACATTGCCATTGCCATCCAGTCCCCATCCAATCTTGTAGAATCCCTGGTTTTTGCCCGGTGGATTATCCACCATGAACACCACCAGGTCTAATTTGCCATTTTTGTTGACATCCGCGATCGCGACTCCAGCCCCTTGATTTTCAAACGAAAACCAGTCAGGAATGGCAATCCAATTGCCCCAGCCTGTCACCTGACCTGCTGCATTCAAGCTTTTTCCCACGCGATAAAAGCCTTGATTTTGGCCCTGTGGATTGTCCACCCTCAGCACGATCAGGTCTTTTTGCCCGGTGTTGCTTAAGTCTGCAACAGCGATGTTGGCTCCCTGATTCTCAAACGAATCCCAATTTGGGATATTTACAAAGGCGTTTGCCATGATTGATCATTCCTCTATTGCAAAGTTGCAGCGATCGAGCGAAATAGGCTCAGTGTCTTGCTCAAAATCCTCAAAGAAGCCTCATAGCTTTACAAACGAAACTCAAAAAGATGGCAACGTAATGGCAAACAGCCACACCATTGATTCAGCAAATTTCAAATGTGAAGCTTGCTGAACCTGCATTGAACCGCTACCTGAATTGCTTGCGTTGGTTCGTCCATTAGAGACGTTGTCTCTTAAAGACGTTGACCCATTGATGCCCCACTTTCAGTGGCCTAGCCTAACCTCTTAGAACGGCCTGGTCTAAAAAGAGGCTTGAATCGCCAAGGGACGATCGTCCCTTAACCCGGCCTTCCACAACCCTTGTTATCAAACACTTAACCCAAAATAACCGCGATAAAAATTAATCCGTCGTACCCTTAAGGGTGATTTTTAACTGGGACAAAGAATAAGATTTGAGATCATCTGCTGACGCTGGTTTCCATTTAAGGGCGGCTTTATCGAACGGTGAGAGAGACCATAAAGCCTGTTTAGGCAGACAAGGGGAAGTCTGCTGTGAGCAGCCAACTGAAAAAGAGGGAAGCGCCGATCTATATATTCAATGTGGTTGAATTCCCTTGCAACAAGGGATAACCTGCCATTAGTCTTAGCCCTTAGTCTTAATTATTGCCTGGAGTTACGTTGTCTGCGGTGCAGGCGTAGGGAGAGCAAAGCTGGGGCAGGGGCAGCGTTGTGACCGTTAGAGAATCCACATGCAGGCAGCGAATGGCGTGATTATTGGTATCGGCAATGTAGAAGCGATCGCGCGCATAGGCCACTCCCGATGGTTCTGCAAAGCGGGCAGCAAGACCCGTACCATCGTCAAAACCAGGCTCTCCACCAGCGATGCTCCCGCACCTTTGGGTAATGGGATCAAGTTGCTTCAGCTTGTGGTTGTAGGTATCGGCAATCCAGAGGGATTCGTTTGCATAAACCAGACCCGAGCAGTGCTGAAGCTGAGCAGCCGCACCAATCCCATCACGATCGCCAAAGCCAAAGAGTTGTCCCTGTCCACAGAGCGTTGTGGCGATTGGCCTTGAGCCTAAGCTGATCGCACGAATCGAACTGGTTTCGCTATCGGCTATAAACAGTTGCATTCCATCCGTCGTAAGGCCATAGGGTTGAGCAAACGCAGCGATCGCCGACGATCCATCGACACATCCTTCTGCGCCTGTGCCCATAAAGGTTTGAACCGTCTGCTGCTTTAAATCCATCACCCAAATTTGATGAGAACCTGCCATTGCCATATAAAGCTGGTCGTCCAACAGCACCAGATCCCAGGGTGAATTTAAGGCGATCTCTAAGCCCTTTCCACCATGGGGAAAAATGAAGCGACTCTGCACTCCTGTGCCTGCTAATGTACTGACCTTTTTCTGCAACAAATCAATCTGGCGCAGCAAATGATTTCCAGCATCGGCAACATAAAGAATTTGCCCAGATGCATCCAACGCCATACCCTGCGGTGCGGAGAACTGAGCGGTTTCCCAAGCGCCATCTTGCGCCCCGGTTACTCCAGTGCCGATCGTCGCTTTAAGCGTTCCATCCAGCGTGGTGAGCACCAGTCGATCGTGTCCCGTATCGGCAATGAACAGCGTGTCGCTGGATTCATCGGCAAGCACCTTACCAGGAAAGGCTAATGGTGTGAGACGTTGAGATTGGGACGGTACGATCGCGCGCAAACCATTCTCACTGAGCGTCCCGTTTCCTTCGTGTTCGTCCATTAACCGCTGGATTAAATCATCCAACTGTTGTCGCCGCCCTTCACCCGCCAGCGTTGCCACAATATAACCTTGTGGATCGATCACAACGAAGGTGGGATAGGCACGCATAGCATATTGATCCCAAACAGTGCGATCGCGATCCACCAGCACAGGATGGGTCATGCCATATCGCAAAATGGCTTGCTGGATGCTTTCTACAGCCTGTTCCTGCGCAAATTTAGCTGTATGGATGCTGATGATTGTCAACTGCCCGGCATATTTTTGTTCCAGGTAATGAAGATCGGGAATGACATGCAGACAGTTAATGCAGCCGTATGTCCAAAAATCCAGTAGGACAATCTGCCCACGCAAAGCTTGCAGCGACAGGGGACGATCGCTATTTAACCAGGGTAAGGATGGATCGAATGCGGGTGCTCTGACGCGAACCATACAGTGAAAAATCAAACAGAATGGTAAAGGTGTACGGCTGTGACCGTACCTAAAGACCTTATCGTGCTTCCGCCCTTGATCACGCTTCAACGTCCCACCTTTCTACGATCGTTCCTCAAGTTGACCGTCATCAACATCCTTTCGAATGTGATGGTACCGATCGCGGGCTTGCTGGATATCGCCTTCTTGGGGCATTTGGCTGATATTCGGCATTTGGCAGGCGTTTCTCTAGCAACGGTCGTGTTCAACTACCTGTACTGGACGTTTGGCTTTCTGCGGATGAGCACAACGGGCATGACAGCACAGGCAGTCGGACGCGGCGATGAAGAGGAAGCACTGCTCATTGGCTTGCGGCATGGCATTCTGGCGTTGCTGCTGGGGGTGGCGATCGTCATACTCCAAGTCCCCTTACGACAGATCGGGTTTGCGTTACTGAGTGCCGCCCCCGAAGTAGCTGCTGCCGGACAAACGTTCTACAATGCGCTGATCTGGGGTGCACCTGCAACGCTCATCAACTTTGTCATCATCGGCTGGCTCTTGGGACGGTCTCAAAGCGATCGCGTCCTGATTCTCACAGCGGTGAACAGTTGTGCGAATGTAGCGCTGGACTACTGGTTCATCGTGCGTCTCAATTGGGCCAGCGCAGGAGCCGGATTGGCGACGGCTATGAGCCAATACCTCATGCTAGCGATCGGTTTGATCATTCTCTATCAGGAAATACCCCTCAAGCAGTGGCAGGTGAATCGCCACAAATTAGGAGATACAACCGCCTTAAAAACGGTTTTGATGCTGAATCGAGACATTTTGATCCGCACCTTTGCGCTGATCTCAACCTTTGCCGTGTTTACCAATCTTGGCTCTGCCTTTGGCACAGTGCCCCTGACCGCCAATGCCATTTTGATGCAGGTGGTGACGCTGGCAGCTTACTTTATTGATGGCATCGCCTTTGCCACTGAAAGCCTCGCAGGACTTTTTCGCGGGCAGGGAAAGCCATCTCAATTGAATCAACTGGTACTCGTTGCGGGAGGGCTAAGCCTCGGTGTTGGGTTGCTGTTTGCGATCGCCTTTATCGGCTACTCAGACCAGTTATTTGGGCGACTGACCACTCATGCCCCGGTGCTGCTCTATCTGAAGCAGTATGTGCTTTGGCTGCTGCCAGTCTTAGGGTTTGGCTCCATTGCATACATGCTCGATGGCTATTTTTTAGGGTTAACCGAAGGTCGAGTCTTGCGACAGGCGATGCTGCAAGCGGTGCTGCTGGGGTTTGTGCCGATCGCGATCATTGCCTGGTATCGCCACAGCAATCACTGGCTATGGCTAGCACTGACGGTCTTTATGGTCATACGGGCTCTCGCTCTGAGCTGGCGCTGGTTCCGTCACGACGCTCCAATTGATGCGTAAGTACATTAGAACTACAACAAGCCTTTTGATGGAGGGCTTCTCTGGTCTGAACCTTTACAACAGAAAGAATCGATTGAACGTTCGGAGCAGGCTTAATGGCGCTAAAAGATCTACGCAAAAGCGAAATGATGGCATATCTATTGGATGCGCTTGAGGAAGGCAAGGATATTGGTCACTATGGGCGGCTCACGTTTGCCATGGTGGCGCATCATTTTCTAGAAGAAGCAGAACTCATTGAGTGGTTACAGAAAGATCGCGATATCAGTGAGGCCGAAGCAAAAGCCCTGGTGTTGCAGGTGGAGGGGAAAGACTACAACCCACCCAAGCGCGATCGCATTCTGGAGTGGCAGCAGCAGCAAGAGTTTCCCATTTGCCCCAATCCAGAAGACCCCGATGCTTGCAATGTTTATCGGGAGTTGCAGTTCCCCGACCATGTGTATGATCACATTTCCAGCTATTACGAGCACAAGGCTGAGCAAACCGCTCAATAGCACCCTGTTTAAGCAACTGTGCTACGGCTCCTGTTGAAGATCTCTTGAAAGTCAGACTAATCACCTCGACTAGTAGCCATTCACGGGTGAGCCGCTTATACTTTTCGAGGTGCTTTTTTTCCTGGCTGATACGCTCATGACTCCCTATACCCTTCTAAGCCAAACTGAGCGTCAACGGGTGAGTGATGGCGCAGTTGTCCCTATTCTGGAACCGGGCGCAGTCGCCGATCGTCAGCTGGTACTCATCTGGCCGCAGCTTGGCGATTTCGATAGCCTTGAGTATGCGTGGTGGCTACAACGAGAGCAGTCACGGCTTCACTCAAAAGGCATCACCATCCGGGCCATTGGCATTGGCGATCGTGCGGCTGGGCAGCAATTCTGCGCCTACACCGGGTTTCCTTCTGATTGTTTGTTTGTAGATCCTACCGCCGCATTACATCAAGCTCTCAATCTTTATCCTGGTCTCGCGTTCAAGGTGCCTGCCCTATCAGCAACGCAGACAGCCTGGTTAAATTTAGTGCTGATGTGCGCAGGCGTTGGCAGCCCTGGCACACTGGCTGAAGTGTTGCGCGGCTATCGGGGCGATCGTCGCGCACCCCAGTTGATTGCCGATGATGAAACTGTTCAGGCAACACCACTGCCACCCATCAAAGGCGCTTTCTTTCAGTGGGCCGGTGGTAAAGGGTTCCAGCGTCCCTTTGAGCTGGCGACACTACGCTTACGTAATATGGCCGAAGTGTTGGGCCACTGGAAAACGTATGTGCCCGATGCTCGTTACCTGACGCAGCGAGGCGCGACGTTCTTTTTTGATGCGCAGGGCAACTTACTATATGAACACCGCGACCCAGGTATTTTAGGATTCGCAGCCGATAAGAGCAATCCGCTATCGTTTCTCGATTGAGGGTTTGCATATCAATTATTCATGCTGATAGTTCAACAACTTATTTTCAGCACCTTAAAAGATGAAAATGTAACAGCTCACACCCTAGCCCCCACACCCTATCCCCCTTCATCCTTAGGTGTGCTGAATCAGCATGGACGATTGCGATCAGATTGCGGTTGGGATAGGGCTTGTAGCTCTTCCCAGGAATAGTGAGCGGGTAGTTCAACATCTCTTGTGTCGGCACCCAAACCTAAGCTGAGGGAGGGGCTAGTTTCCTAAAGTAGGTCTTCTGTAAATTCTGCGATCGCCTCATCATTGCCGCTGGCCATTCACTCTATGCCATTGATCTCAATACAAGGGGCATACCTTAAACAAATAACCAGGAAGCGTTCGCCATTCAAGAAAAGCGACAACGTAACGCACCCATAGGCTCTACTGATGCGTTATAACAGTGCCAAACACGCCCTACAGCTTCCTCAAGGTGATTTGAGCTACACTCATGCCGATGACGCTATTCCATTGGTGGCGCTTCTTCAAACTGCACCATTGCTAAAACAGCAGGCTCATTGCCCACAGTTCCCGACAGATGCCCTTTGCGGCCTTGTGCATCCTCTTTTGTGTTCTGGTCTGCCCCAAAGGAGATCTCACCCACACCCATTTCTACCCGTTGCCCATCCATCGTCTCGACAAACCAGCAGCCTGATAGAGGAATAATCCACTGAGGCTTAGGGTTTTCGTGCCAGGTGCCTGTCCATCCTACAGGCAGTACGGTAAAGCTAAAAGTTGCGCCTTGTTGCTTCAGCTGCCCTAACCACTGGGGTGAGGCGGGTGGTGCAATGCTTTTGAGCTGAAAAGCCTGGATTTGACGACGGGATTGATGGCTCACTCCATGCTGATCTGTCCAAACATGCCAGTAGTCGATCGTCGGAGGCGATGGCTGTGTGTGGGATGCATTCGTAGACGTCGTTGTGGATGGCGTTGATGCCGGATTATGCATAGGAAACACCTCATTTTAAGTTTGTGTCCAAAACAGTATCGTTCCAGCTAGAGACTTCAATGGTACTGAGGTGAGCTACAGCGGCAATCCCTTCATAGGTGGATAAACCCATTAGTTAAAGCAAGTATCCTCAATTAAACGCCTATCTCAAAATGGTTGAAGCTAAGTCATCTAATTGAAGCCATCAAATTTCAGGGTTTCACTCAATCATGAAAATCACGTGAAATTTCGTTTGGTTGGATGGAAGGTAAATGTTTCCATCAATAGAAGGACGTGATGACCATGACCAACCTTTACAATGAACCACCAGAGGTTATAAACAGTTGAACAAGATTGGCAGTAAATGAATATAAATTCTAAGGCTCAACTCTGGCGTTGGGTTGGCTTCATATCTACAGCGCTTTGATGCAGCTAATGCGACGGCGACTGGCAGCTTAAGATTTAGTTTATAAATAAGCTCTAAAGCACGTCTAGCTACCAATGGACTTCTGAAACACTTACGAAGGCTTTTGTACCTTCCAAAGCTCGTTCCACAGATCTTGAAAGACGAGTGTCAATTTTCGCTGGTATTTTGCTTCAAACTGCTGACGAAATACGTCTGGAAGATTGATCAAAAAAATGTCGTCAATTCCCTGAGGCAGGGTTTTAAGAGTAAAGGAAGTGCCGACTGGTGGTAGTAGTACAAAGCGAGTATCCGGTTTGAGGAGGTAGCTCAGAGAAACCATGCTGGCGGAATTATAGCCAAAGGAATCGGTAATAATGAGCGGACGATCGCTGCCATTGACGATCGCAGCAACCTGGTCATAGTTAGAATTGAGTACCTTATTCCACCAGGTGTTTGACTGTGTATATACACTGCAAGACGCAATTCCCACTATCAAAAGCAGGGAGAAAACGAGCATTGCAGCTTGCGTTTTCCAATGGTTCAGTTTTGTTAAAAAGTCTGCTAGAAGATAAGCAACAACGATTTGCAACCCAATAAAGCAAGGAATGATATACCGCGTGACGGTGAACCGTTGCCCACCCGATAAAAGATCGGGTAGCCAAAACGCCAACGCCGTGCTGCCAATAAAGGTCAGCATAAACCACCAGATTCGCTTAGACGTGTTACGGCAAAGCACATAGACGGCATAGCCCTGAAGCATCAGGATTGGAATGATAAACGCATAGGCTACTGGATTACTGAACTCAAAATTGAAATCGACGAAGCTGCGGCTAAAATTGAAAAGAGTTGCCTGTATGCTAGTCAGTGGCGGTAGCGGCACCGAAACCCATGACGTTGTGCCTTCTAGCAACCCCCCAGACGTAACGACAAAATAAGCCCAGGGTGCAAACAGCAGAAAAACGGCAACGAGCGTAGCAACAAAAAGAGCAGTACGCTTGCCAACACGCAACGGCCGTTTGAGCACCCGATTACCTTCATCCACTACAAGCGTGTAGAAACAATGACCAACAGCAAGCCATACAGCAAATAGGGCTGTATAAAGTGCAGCGACCATTGAGGCACCATAAAAAGCCCAGTTTCGCCAGGAAGGGAACCGAATGGCTCGCAGTAAGAGCGCACTGCTAACAAGGCTCAAAATGGCCCACAGCCCGTACTCCCTCGCTTCTTGTGCATACACTAATTGGAAGGGCGATACGGCGAAGAGGGCGATCGCGACCCACCCCACAAGAGGCGATTCAAACAGTTCGACACAAAACCAGTACACGGCGGGAAACAGTAGCAGGCTGAGCAACGCTGTAAATCCACGGGTGACGGTTGGAGAAGTCCCCCACACTTCTGCCCAAAACCGGAGGAGGATGTAATACAGCGGCGGGTGTTGCGCATCTTCCACCCCCTTACGCACGATCATGTCCGTCAGAGACAAGGTGGGCACAAATTGCTGATAGGCCAGCAAGTCTGCTGGTTTTGCCACAGTGTTTTGAAACAACCCTTTGCTGAGGTAGCTACCAGGACGAGCGGTGATCACCATAGACGTGTAGGCTTCGTCGTGCCAATACACTTTGCGATCGAGATGGGTAAACCGAAAGCAGACTGCCAGCACCACCAGCGCAATACTCAAAAGGCGAACCACTCTAGTGAGTTGGGGGCGAGGTGACGACATCGAGGCTGACCTTTGAGCGCAACAGTTCATACTAAGCCATCAATCAGCAACGCTGTCATGGCTGCTTATGACAAAGGGGGAGATCGTCACACGATCGCCCCCCTACAATCCAAGCTAAGTACTAACGGTTAGACCGTTGCCAACTCTGGAGTTGGGCGCTTGCTGTTGCGAATCCCTTCGATCGCCGCTGCATAGTCAGGCGCTTTAAACACCGCCGATCCCGCTACGATCGCATTTGCACCGGCTTCTAGCACCTGCCAGGTGTTGTTACCCTTTAAGCCACCATCCACTTCAATCCACGGATCAAGACCCCGTTCGTCACACATCTGACGTAACTGACGAATCTTGGGGATCACGCCTGGAATAAAGCTCTGTCCGCCAAAGCCAGGGTTGACACTCATAATCAAGACTAGGTCGCAAAGCTCAAGTACGTACTCGATCAGTTCTAAAGGACTACCTGGATTGAGCACGACTCCAGCCAGTTTGCCCAGTTCTTTGATTTGCCCCAGTGTACGATGCAGATGTGGCGAGGCGTTGTGTTCGCAATGAACATAAATATGATCCGCTCCAGCTTTCGCAAAGTCCTCCACGTACTTCTCTGGCTCGACAATCATCAGGTGAACGTCAAGCGGCTTTTTGGTCACGGGACGGATTGCTTCGACAATCAGCGGACCGATCGTGATATTAGGGACAAAGCGACCATCCATCACATCGACATGAATCCAATCAGCACCTGCTTCATCAACCGCGCGAATTTCGTCGCCCAAGCGGCTAAAATCGGCTGATAGAATCGATGGAGCAACTACAATCGGCTTTTTACTGGATGGCGTCTGGGTCATGGTGGTATGGGTCTCCTAGCGGCGCTGTATTGTAGTTAGTTTAACAAACTGTGATTCAAGTCCCTAGTCTTGTGGAGAAACCTTTGTGGTGCGGCGACAAGTTCTCAGAACATTAGTCTGGTTTGGTGGCGGTCTGAGTGCGATCGTCCTCAGTGCAACTGCGGCAATCAGCAAAGCCCCACCAGTCAGCTCGATTGGGGCAGCAGGGATTGATGCGTTACGGCTGCATGAACCTCCTTACAACTTGATTGGACGCAAAATCGCGATCGGACAGGTGGAGATCGGTCGTCCAGGGCAGTTTGGCATCGACAAAGCCGTCACACAGCATCAAACGGTGCCACTGATGCGCGTCTTTTTCCGCGATTCGCCCGCCCGCATGAATGCCAACGTGGATGGGCATGCTCAAAACGTTGCCAGCATCATGATTAGCGCTGCCAAAGGCTTACCCGGCGTAGCACCAGGGGCACGGCTATACTCCTCGGCGGCAGGAACGCCCAAGCGCTACGGGCAACCAGAAGAATGCTTGTCTGCTCAATACGTGGCCCAGCAGAATGGCGGCGATGTGCGAGCGATCAACTTTAGTTTTGGAGAATCACTACGACAAGATCCACGACCCAACCCAACCCTTGATGGCAACGCACTCTTAACGCAGTGTATCGATTGGTCTGCTCGCGTACACAACGTCCTCTATGTCATTGCTGGCAACCAGGGCAAAGGCGGGATTTCCATTCCCACCGATAATTTCAACGGCATCAATGTTGCGTTTACAACGCAATTGGACGGCATTTTCCGCAAGCTCGATTTTGCTAACCTGGGGGATGCTTCTGGGTCTGGTTCTGCCATTGCCGGGATTGAAAGCAACGTGGGACCCCGTCGCGCGATCGGGCTCGTAGCCCCCGGTAATGATGTCAGCCTTGTCACGCTTAACGGCAGCCTGACGACATCCAGTGGTACTAGCTTTGCGGCTCCTCACGTAACAGCCACCGTCGCCTTGCTGCAAGAGTACGGCGACCGCCAACTGCGGCGAAGCTGCCAACGACCCGGCTGTACGCTTCCATGGACGCTTGATGCGCGGCGTGAGCAGGTGATGAAAGCCGTGTTGCTCAACTCAGCCGACAAGATTCAAGATTCTGGCGATGGTCTCGCTCTTGGGATGAGCCGCACCATTCTGGACAAAAACAATCGTAGCTGGATTGAGTCTGACTCCTATACCGATCGCCGCCTTCCCCTAAACACTCAAATGGGTGCCGGGCAGTTGAATGCGTTTCGCGCCTATCAGCAGTTTAGCCCCGGTCAGTACTCTCCAACTGCCGCTGTGCCCGCCATCGGTTGGGACTACCGCACACTCGCGCTGAAAGGTGGGAGCGAGGGGAAAAACAAAGTCGCAGAAACAGAACCGCCGTCATTCCAGGATTATGTGCTGGAAAAGCCACTGCAAAAAGGTAGCTTTGTTTCTGCAACGCTTACCTGGAATCGGTTAGTGGACTTGATCGACAAGAACAACAACGGTGAGTTTGACATCGGGGAAAGCTTTCGCGATCGGGGCTTGAACACGCTTACGCTGTATCTTATGCGTGCTGAGGACAGTGATGTCAGTCAAAGCATCTGGTCGTCGATTAGCGATGTCGATAGTGTGCAGCATATCTTTCACCTTATACCTGAGACAGGACGCTATAAACTACGCGTACAGTTTCAGCGTCAGGTCAACGAGGCCGTTCAACCCTACGCGATCGCCTGGTGGACAGTCCCTGCACGTTAAACAATAGACAGAACAAATGACCCATGAGCAGGGTGAAGACAAGCCGCCTCTCTACAGCTAAGGGAAACCAGCTTTAGGAATGGTTAAACCCGTTCTATAAAATCTTTCAGAAGCCCCTAACAAAATAATAGTAATGTCACTCAACAAATCGGTTCGTCACGTTAAAGAACCTCTTTCTCGGCTGGCTCTCATTGCCTGCATGGTCTATCTCTTCATTCGCTTCTTTCCCGTTTTCAGACCACTTGCCACAGGCCTGGATCCATCTTGGGTCTACACAATTAACTATGCTGCAAGCCATGACCTAACGTTTGGAAAGGACATTATTTTCACTTACGGTCCCCTTGGCTATCTTCTCACAGGTCTTGCAGGAACTGGCTCTAAGAGCAGCTTTTTTCAAGCATTTAGTTTTCAACTACTGCTACACATTGCGCTGCTAATTTTAACGTTTATTAAAGTACAGCGTCTCAATAATATCTTACAAAAGACGACGCTGCTAATTAGTCTATTTGTCTTTTATTTTCTGGCGACGGGCTTAGGTGTCGCCCCTGAATATCAAATTCTACTCTTATTGTTTACGTTTTTGTCTAATGATCCGTTCTCTTTTATCAAAGTTGTTAGGCAGCAAGCTGTTTTACTGGGAATATTTACAGGTTTTGCGCTGTTTACAAAATTCACCGTTAGCATCTGCGCGTTTGCAGCAGCACTGATTTTCTTGAGTGTCAGCTTATATCAGGCAATTAGAACCAGGGCAAATCGTGAGCTTTACACCCTTGCTATTACTGATTTTTTTATTGCGATCGGAACAGTTTCACTGATTCTGATCAATCCAAACCGAGCTCAGGGATTAGCCTACATTGCTTTATGTCTTATCTTAGCTGGCCTTGGTCTTGGCCTAAAAAAACTTGCCTTTAAATTTCGAAATCGATCGCTATATCAAACCACATCAAATCGCAAAGAAAACCTCAAGCAAAAAGTTACGGACAAGCATTTATTTTACGTCCTTTATTTCGTTAGCCTGTTATTTGCTACGCTCTTCTCCTCTTCCTCGCTCCTTGCCTACATTAAGAGCTCACTAGAACTTTCTTCTGGTTACTCTAGCGCAATGAGTATTGTCGGTAATACTCAACATCTTGCTGTAGCAATCTCTGTTGTAGTACTGATCTTGGTGCTTTTAGCCTCAGGTGCTATTCACAATGACTTAAGTTTTTCTTTGGCTTTAGTATTTTTTCTCCTGATTGCCTTTAAGCATGGCTTTGTGCGTCAAGATGCTCATGAATTGATCTTTCTCTCTCTCTCACCCTGGATTGTAGCAATGCAAATTTCCAGGATTCATTCAAAACGAGCCGTCAAGTTAAGTTTTATTCTTTTTCTTTATACGTCAATTTTTTCCTTATGGGCTTCAACTCTATTTCTTCCATACTTCTCCAGTACAAACCAGTTTCTCGATACGCTCTCACTTCAACCTGCCATTAGCAACGTTATTAATGCTACTAAGCTTGATCAGTATCGAGCCAATTTAGAACAAGCGAGCCATGAAAACTTTCGGCAGCGCGAATTGCCTGCGGCTGTAAAAGACATTATTGGCAGTCAATCAGTTGATATCATTCCGTGGGAGACGGTAATTGCGGCTTCAAATGACATTAACTGGCAGCCAAGACCCGTGTTTCAATCTTACTTAGCGTACACAGCTTACCTGGACAGTGCTAACTTTCAGAGTATTTCAAAAGTACCGAGAGATTACTTACTCTACTCGTTTATGCCCATCGACGAGAGGCATCCTTTCTTTGACGAACCAAGTTACTCTCGCTATGTTTTTTGTCATTACAGAGTTTCTAACCAATCACCTGATTTCTTCACCCTGGGTACAAAACCTTTTTCAATGAACGTTGCGCTGCTAGAAAAACAGCGTGAGTCGCTTTGTGGAACAGAAGCATCAGAGCAGTCCTTTGCTTTAAAGTGGCGAGAGACGAAAACGTTACCTGAGACGGCATTGATTACCTATGCTTCAATCGATGTTCGTTATTCTTTACTAGGCAAGCTTTATAAAGCTCTATTTAGATCACCAGCGGTCAGAATCCGAGCAATCTATGCAGATGGACTTGTCAGAGTCTATAGAATTGTGCCAGACAATACAAAAAATGGACTTCTATTGACCTATTTACCGAAAGATGAGGAGGAAGCCATCTCGCTGCTCAAGGGAAATTCAATCACTCCAGTTAGGGCTTTCCAACTAATCAATAATTCGCCAATAATCTTTCAGCCACAAATACAACTAAAGCTGGTTTCTTTTCCAATACAACTACTTAAACAGCAAGCATTGCTTGATATTTCCAGACTTCAGCAAGCGAAATTTATTTCACAATTAGACTCTAAGCTGATTGGTCATATCGATACGGCTGATCTGAAAGTGAGTGGCAATTATAAAGGCACGCTTACTATTTCAGGTTGGGCCTCAGCGCAAGACTCGACTGCAAGCTGTTGGGTCGTTTTAACAACAGGGCCTGAACATCAAATATTGGGCGTTGTCAAAACTAGCTCTGCTCGACCTGATGTAGTAAAGGCACTGAAGAATGAGACTTACCAGTATACAGGCTGGTCAGGCATCTTTGATGCGGTAAATTTGCCGCATGGGCAGTCCAGGTTACAGGCTTGGATTTATGATGAGTCTAGAGAAACAGCAACACTGATTGACCAGCGGCAAGTTATACTCCCTTAGAAAAAGAATTTAATTGCTGAGGGTTAATTCCCCATACCTTGGAGCGCAAGGATGGATCTGGCGGAAGTGAGACTCGAAGGGAAAATTCCGTAATGCCCCGTCTGCTTGCAGCGGGGACAGGGATTTTAGCGTTCTGCACCTTTACTCCCCGTTCCTAAGCATTTCAAGGAGGTTAAGAGCCTGTCTGCAATCCAATCGCTGCAGGGATCGCCTTCAGTCTCAAAATGTATAAAGGCGAACTCACAATAATATCCTGGTAACAGATTCGATTTTTCGAGAGGAAACAAACTCCTTCTGTAAAGGATAGTTTGTTAAATGATCGGCTATAAGCTTTTTTAGCTTCCAACCCAAACGAGTCTATCATTACTGTGGAAACACAAAAAAGTTTATCATGATAGCCTTTTTGAAATCGTTTTTCACTTCTATATTTCTGCTCATCTGCTATCTAGTCCCATTTGCTTTTTTACTGTGGTTTGTCATAAATTTTGGCGTAAATGTTCCTTACTCAGATCAGTGGTCTTCTGTTGATTTATTTCAGGAGATTGGCTCTGGGAGAGCAACATTCCAAACATTTTTTGCCCAGCATAACGAGCATCGAATTTTGTTTCCGCGCTTAATTTCTAGTGCTTTAGCATTCGCATCAGGCTGGAATATTCTGTGGGAACTCTATTGCAATATAGTTCTAAGCACGATCGCGTTTCTATTAGTCTTTAAGCTTTCGTTGGATCAAGCAGGACAATGCGATAGAGACTTTCATATTGCTAATGTTGCAACTTGCTTTGTTATCTTTTCGGTCATCCAATGGGAAAACTGGTTATGGGGCTTTCAAATTGCCTGGTTTCTGGTTGATCTGTGCCTGGTAATTGCAGTGCTAGCACTTTCTTCCAACCTCTGTTCTACGCTACGTATCAAGATCGTGCTAGCTGCCACCGCATGTCTGGTTGCCAGTTTTTCACTCGCTCATGGACTAATAACTTGGATTGCTGTTATACCATCGCTAGTCACATGCTGTACAAATGCACGACAGTTGAAGAGAGTAGTTTTTATTTGGATTATCTTATTTTTAAGTGCCTGCTTACTTTACCTCATTGACTATCATGAACCGTCAACTCAGTACCACGATCATTTATGGCTTTTTCTCAAAGAACCCAAAATGGCAGAAACCTATTTTTTGACGCTGCTAGGCAATCCCCTTGGGTACAACCTCGATTTTTCAGATGTGTTGGGGCTTGCGGTTTTTGTTAATTTTGTGTTTTTTGTCATCCGTTTTGTGACAAAGGCTGGCTCAAAGTTTTCTAAAAACGCTGCACCCTGGCTTTCGCTAGGGTGTTTTGCAATTTTATTTGATTTTATGACAACGATTGGTCGGATTGTTCTTGGTGTTGATCAAGCACGTGCATCACGGTATACAACCGTTGCAATTTTGTTGCTCGTTGCCTTAATACAATTATGGCGGCTACACTTTCTTGAGTCTAATTCAGTAGAACAAACAAACAATATTTCCAGACAAGACGGTGCTTCAATTTATACTTTTATCATTAGTGTTTTCACGCTATTAGTGTTGGGTGGCTCTACCAATGCTTTGGCAGCGGCAGGGAGTCTCCGAGCTAACCTCCAGTATGGCCAAGCCTGCTTAACAGTTGCCGCTTATGTGACGCAATCGCCTGGAAATTGTCTTCAGTTACTATATTTAAACTCCACGCTAATTGGCAATTGGAAAAACGACTTAAATCAAATTGGCTTTAGACATTTTCCTGATACGTCGATTCAGTTTGTGCCAGAGTCGACTAAAGAATATGGCTCTGTTGATACTCTTTCAGCTAGTCAAACCCCGGTTATTGTAAGAAAAAACTGTATCAATTGTGGATCCATCACTATCAGTGGTTGGGCAATTCTACCGGAGCAAATGAAACCAGCCCAATTAGTCTTTCTTTCTCGTAGTGGTGATCCTGAAACTTTTTTTACGAATACATATGTCAACATAAGAAGCCCCGACATCGCAAAAGCATTGCGTAATAGGCGCTATCGCCGAGCACGGTGGGCAACCACGGTTTCACCAAATTTGTGGCCATTAGGCAAGACAGTACTTACTGCCTGGGTGTATGATCCTGGGGGCAATCAGTTCGTCAGATTGCATGGCGAACCAACGCTGAGTGTGGAGGAGTGATGAAACTATCGGTCGTAATTCCGGCTCATAACGAGCAGGAATGTTTGCAGGGTACGGTGAGCGCTCTGGTTGAAACACTCCAGCGGGAGAGAATTCCCCACGAGATCTTGATCGTGAATGACAATAGCAGCGATGCAACGCTGTCAGTCTGTCAGCAGTTGATGCTGGACTTTGCCAGTGTGCGCTACGTGTGTAATCAGCCCCCACATGGCTTTGGTTTTGCGGTGCGGTGTGGTCTGACCGAGTTTAGTGGCGATGCAGTGGCGATCGTCATGGCAGATGCCTCAGATGATCCACAAGATCTCGTTGCAGGCTACTACAAGTTGCTAGAAGGCTTTGACTGTGTGTTTGGCTCTCGCTTCATTCGAGGTGGCAAAGTTGTTGATTATCCGCTGCACAAGCTGTACATTAATCGGCTGGCAAACTGGTTTATCAAAGTCCTCTTTCGATTGCGCTACAACGATACAACGAATGCCTTTAAGCTCTATCGGCGTGAGGTCATCGAGGGCGTACAGCCCATTTTAAGCCATCACTTTAATCTCACCGTGGAATTGCCATTGAAGGCGATCGTGCGTGGCTTCTCATATGCCATTATTCCCAATCGCTGGTATAACCGTAAGACAGGCATTTCCAAGCTCAAGATCAAAGAAATGGGCAGCCGTTATCTGTTCATAGTGCTGTATATCTGGCTGGAAAAATATCTGTCGTGTGGCGACTACCACCGAAGCAAAGCATCGCCGAAAAGCCGTATCGCCCAGTTGAATCCCCATGTCTGATCGCCTTTTAATTTTAGGTGGTGCGGGCTTTGTAGGCAGTTCTTTGGCTCTGGGTTTAAAGCAATACCATCCTGATTGGCACATTATCTGCCTGGACAACCTACGGCGACGAGGGTCTGAGTTAAACCTTTCTCGCTTTAAGGCGATCGGCATTGAGTTTGTGCATGGTGATGTGCGTTCGCCGTCTGACCTTGACCCAACAGCCTTTCCGGTTGATACCATCATCGATTGTTCCGCAGAACCTTCAGTATTGGCGGGTTTTAGCTCACCGCAATATGTTTTGCAAACAAACCTGGTGGGAACGATGAACATCCTGGAACTGGCGCGACAGGTGCAGGCACGGCTGCTGTTTCTCTCGACCAGTCGGGTGTATCCGATCGCGCCCCTCAAAGCATTAAGCCTGCTAGAGTCATCGACCCGCTTTGAGTTGGCGGCTGAGCAAACGTTACCCGGTCTATCAGCAGCAGGCATTGCCGAAAGCTTTGGGTTACAGGGTGCGCGATCACTTTACGGTGCCACCAAACTTGCCTCAGAGTTGTTGATTGAAGAATACCGGGATGCCTATGGTATGCCTGCGATCGTTAATCGGTGCGGTGTGCTGACGGGTCCCTGGCAGATGGGCAAGGTGGATCAGGGGGTTTTTGTGCTCTGGATGGCTGCTCATTATTTTCAAAAGTCCCTCAGCTATATCGGCTATGGCGGCACGGGTAAACAAGTGAGGGATTTGCTGCATGTGGACGATTTACTCGCGCTGGTCGATTACCAGTTGACACACTTTGCAGCGATGGATGGCGAAGTATTTAACGTGGGTGGGGGCAGAGCGATTAGCTTATCGCTGCTGGAGACGACACGCATCTGTGAAGAGATTACGGGTAACAAAATTGACATCAGCCGCGTTTCGGGCGATCGACAAGGCGATGTGCCTCTGTACATCACAGATATTACTAAAGTCACGCAACACACTGGCTGGCAACCTCAGATTGCTCCGTATCAAGTTTTAGAGAGTATTTTTGACTGGATTCAAACACACGAGGCTGCACTCAAGCCAATTTTAGGGTAGCTCGATTCTCAATCCTTGATGTCTTTTGTCTAGACTTTATGATGCAGCAAGCTGAATATCTTCAACGCCTTTATGCAAACCGTTTTGACCCTACTCAACAAAGAGCAAAAGTCGCTCTCTGGAAGGTGTTAATTCAGGATTTTTTGCAAAAGTATGTGCCCTATGACAGCACAGTGTTAGATATCGGCGGCGGTTACTGTGAATTTATTAATCAAATTAAGGCAAAGCAGAAATTTCTGATTGACCTTAATCCCGATGCCAAAACGTTTGCTCACCCTGATGTCAATGTGCTTAATCTGGATATTCTCCGTGAGGACAAGAACAGCCTGATACCGACGCATCAATTTGACATTATTTTTGTCTCAAATTTCTTTGAACATCTGCATAGCAAAGAAGAGTTGATTGAAGTGTTAGCGTTCTGCCATAGCCGACTTAAGGTTGGAGGAGCGCTCCTCATTATTCAACCCAATTTTAAGTACGCGTACAGAGAGTACTACGACTTCATTGATCACTACTTGCCCATTACAGATGCCTCACTGAAGGAGGTGTTGCGAGCAGTTGGCTATTCGGTTGATGAACTCATCCCTCGCTTCCTGCCGTTTACGACGAAAGGTCGACCTTCCTCTCCGTTGTTGCTGAAGCTCTATCTAAAAATGCCACTGGCCTGGTTTTTCTTGGGCGGTCAGATGTTTGTAAAAGCGACACGCTCTTCCTGATTCACGCCGAACGTCGAACGTTGGCATAGCGATCGGCTCGTTGAAACGTCCCGATCGCTATTTCCAGATTCGCGCGTTTACATGGCTTTCTCCAATTACTCAGATTTCAGGGATGCCATATCAATCACGAAGCGGTATTTCACATCGGACTTAAGCACGCGATCGTAGGCTTCGTTGACTTTCTGGATAGGAATCACTTCAATATCAGCCGTGATGTTATGTTCACCGCAAAAGTCGAGCATTTCCTGAGTTTCGGCAATACCACCAATCATCGAGCCAGAAAGACTGCGACGACCCGTGAGCAGGCTAAAAGCGGCGACCTCCAGAGGCTTTTCGGGGGCACCGACCAGGGTGATGTTGCCGTCAAGACGAAGCAGGTTGAGATAGGCGTTGATGTCATGTTTGGCGGCGACGGTATCGAGGATGAAATCGAAACTGCCAGCGTGCTTCTGCATTTCGTCAGCATTGCGGGAAACCACGACTTCATCGGCACCGAGGCGCAGGGCATCTTCGGTCTTGCCAGGGGTCGTGGTAAAGACGACAACGTGCGCTCCCATTGCATGCGCCAGCTTCACGCCCATGTGCCCCAAGCCGCCCAGACCAACCACGCCGACTTTCTGACCTTCTTTAACGCCCCAATGACGGAGAGGCGAATAGGTCGTGATGCCTGCACACAGAAGCGGCGCAACTCCAGCCAGATCGAGGTTTGGGGGAACACGCAGCACAAAGCGTTCATCCACAACCACGCTGCCGGAGTAGCCGCCATAGGTGACGGGAGCCGTTTTGTGCTTGTCTGGGGAGTTGTAGGTGAAGATTGTATTTTGGCAAAACTGCTCAAAGCCAGCCTTGCAATTGGGACACGTACCATCCGAATCGACCATACAGCCGACTCCCACGAGATCACCGGACTTGTACTTCGTCACTGCTGAGCCAACCTCTGTGACCCGACCGACGATTTCATGACCGGGCACGATCGGGTAGGTTGTAGCCATGAAGTCGCTCCACTCGTCCCGAACGGAATGCACATCAGAGTGGCAGATACCGCAAAAGAGGATGTCAATCTGCACATCGGTTTCAGTGGGATTGCGCCGGGCGATCGTGTCAGAGGCTAAGGGCGATGTGGCACTGGCAGCGGAATAGGCTTTGGTGTTGTACATGAATCAATGCTCCTAGTTGTTTACGTTGGGTGTCTGGTACTGTTCGTCGCTGACCTTTTCCAGCCAGTCTACGGGTTTGTCGTCGAGCCACTCCTGAATGGCAATGTGCGTCATGGCTGTGGTTGGGGTGGCACCGTGCCAATGCTTTTCATCTGGCTCGAACCAGACTACATCGCCTGGTCGAATGGGTTCGATCGCCCCACCCCAGCGTTGTACGAGACCGCAGCCAGCCGTCACAATCAGGGTTTGTCCTAACGGATGTGTGTGCCATGCCGTTCGAGCACCGGGTTCAAAGGTGACGCTGGCACCGGATGTACGGGCTGGATCGTGTGCCTCGAATAAGGGATCAATGCGAACAGTGCCACTAAAATAGGCGTCTGGGCCTCTGCCGGAAGGCTGAGAGCCGCTTCTTTGGATGTTCATGGTCTAAATTCCTGCACTAGATGCCTGTTGTTGCTAGCAGGCAAGTCTCTGATATCAAACTGAGTCTTTGCTTGGTTCAAAGTACAGTTGTATAAAAGTCCAGAATGTCTGCAAAAGGCCGAAAGCTCCTTCGTTGCTTTAGCTTCATTGTAGGGAGTCTGTCGGGCAAGGCATAGTACGATCGTCTAAGATTGTTGTACAATCCTGCAAACTTAAAGGATGTCTGAGCAGGAGCAAAACTGAGTTGGCAACAGATGAAAGATGGTTCAATCCTGGTTTGATCTTGAAGCACCAATTATTCCTGGAACCTCTGCGGCAGGTTTTTCACTGGGAGTCGGCTTGCAGGACATAAGCCATGTTCTAGCAGCAGCAAGAGTAGAAGAAATACGTCCAGGCTTCAGGTCTGCCGATGCAATCAAAAACTGTAGCGATATTTTATACATCAAACATAGAAATACATCTTCCCTCAACTATGCCAATGGTGCGGTCCGGCTCAGCTTCAACAGTCGGGGTGAACTGTGTTCTATTTTTCTATATAAAGGTTATTTAGGTCGCTTGTTCAACTCAATCGCAATCGGTAATTCGATGTATGACGTGAAAGCTAAAATGCCAGTTTTTTATGATGATTTGGATGAAATGTTTTATCCAGATCGGGAAATACAGCCAGATTTACCAAATGGTATTGCCTTTGGTGCCAGTGAAGAGCCAGATGAGCAGCAGGAATGGAATATTTGGGCATTCAGTGTTCATGATTATGAACATCAACGCTACTCGGTTCTTAGAAACGATTTAGTAAAGCAATACTAAAGCTCAAGAAAAGCCCCTTTAGAGGATGACTGAAATAAATGCCAAAAATAATCTAACAATAGATGGGCAATCGGTGATGTTGATCAACTTCACATCCGGTACATCGTTCTCTATCTGTTTTCAATCGTCTTCCTAGTCATCCCCTTAGAAATAAATACTGCCAAACTGAGAAAAACGTCCAAGATGGATTTACTGAATGATTCACAAGCTAAACGTGAGGCGGGCAGAGCGCAAGTCAACCGAGAGGAACTGACGGAGCGAATTGCCCAGGCGATTTGTCAGGATGGGACGATCGAGGTGTTGAACGGATTGCACTTCAACCGCTCCTCCTCACCATCGGAATGCCTGCATAGTGTTTCGATCCCAGCCTTTTGTGTGATTGCTCAAGGCAGCAAAGAAGTGCTTTTGGGTAGCGATCGCTATCAGTACGACCCCATGCACTACCTGCTGGCAACCGCCGAACTGCCGATCGCCAGTCAAATTCTGGAAGCATCCCAGGAGCAACCGTACCTGAGCCTGCGCCTCGATCTCGACCCTACCCTGGTCGGTTCTGTGATGGTCGAGGCAGGGCATCCTACCGCTCGCAATGGTACAGATGTGAAAGCGATCGATGTCAGTCCATTAGATGGCACTCTGTTAGATGCTGTGGTGCGGCTCGTCCGGCTGCTCGATTCCCCGACTGAAGTGCCTGTGCTGGCACCGTTGATTAAGCGAGAAATCATTTATCGCCTGCTGATAGGCGCACAAGGAAATCGGCTCCGTCAGATTGCGGTTCTGGGTGGCTACACGCACCACATTGCCAGAGCGATCGATCGCATTCGCAAAGACTTTAACCAACCGTTGCGGATTGAAGATATCGCGCGGGAGTTGGGCATGAGTGTTTCAGGCTTTCACCATCACTTCAAGTCGGTTACAGCCATGAGTCCCTTGCAGTTCCAGAAGCAACTGCGACTTCAGGAGGCACGTCGTTTGATGCTGGCGCAAAACCTGGATGCAACCAGTGCGGCCTACCGTGTGGGGTATGACGATGCCTCGCATTTCAACCGGGAGTACAAGCGGCTCTTTGGTGCGCCACCCATGCGGGATGTGGAACGGCTTCGAGAAGCGACCAGGGAAACGGTTGGCATCGTCTGATCTCCTCAAGCTGCTCCAGCTTCCCATCAGCTCTAGTGTCCGTGCCCATTTTTGGAAGGAGCGATAGAATCACAAGGGCGATGCGGCGTTTAGTCTACCAAATGTGGCGTTTATGGAAACCGTAGATGTGGTGGTGGTCGGTAGCGGCATCGGCGGTCTGTGCTGTGCTGCTTTGCTGGCTCGTTATGGGTTTGAGGTTGTGGTCTGTGAAAGCCACAATATTCCGGGTGGTGCCGCCCACACCTTTGAACGGCAAGGCTTTCACTTTGACTCCGGACCCTCCCTTTACTCAGGGCTTTCCTACAGCCCCTCAGCGAATCCGTTACGTCAAGTCTTAGACGCGATCGGCGAAGATATACCCTGGTTGACCTACGATGCCTGGGGCTGTTTTCTACCCGAAGGCTACTTTCGAGCAGCCGTTGGTGCAGAACCGTTCCTCCAAACGTTGGAACAATGGCGAGGGAAAGAAGCGGTCGCCGAGTGGCAGCAGTTTCAACAGGTTATGGAACCCCTGAAAGCCGCATCCGTTGCCATTCCACCGCTCTCGGTACGATCGGATTGGGGCATGATCAGAACGCTCTACCCGTTTCTGCCGGATGTGTTGAAGCAGGCTGGAAGCATACGCCAGTTATCTGGTCCCTTTTCGCAACTGATGGAGGGTGTGCACGACCCGTTTATTCGCCATTGGTTGGATTTGCTCTGCTTCATGCTCTCTGGTTTACCGGCCAAAGGAACGCTAGCGGCTGAAATGGCCTTCATGTTTGCTGACTGGTATCGTCCCGACGTGATGCTGGACTACCCAAAGGGCGGTGGCGGAGCGTTAATTGGAGCGCTCGTGCGAGGACTGGAGCGCTATCAGGGGCAGTTACGTTTGAATGCGACCGTGCAGCAGATTTTAGTGGAGCGTCAGCAGGCTGTAGGCGTGCAACTGAAAACGGGAGAGCAGATTCGTGCCCGCCATGCGGTTGTGTCTAATGCCTCTGGTTGGGATACGCTCAAGCTTCTGCCAGACACGGCTCGCGTACCGTCACTGCAAAAACGCCAGAAACTTCCCGCCTGTCCCAGTTTTATGCATCTCCACCTTGGCATTGATGGCACAGGCTTACCGTCTGATCTGGAATGCCACTACTTGATTGTGAACGATTGGGCTGTTGGAGTGGATGCGCCTCAAAACGTCGTTGCTGTCTCGATTCCATCGGTGCTTGATCGCGACCTTGCGCCGCCCGGTAAGCATTGCATTCATGCCTATACCCCGGCGACAGAACCCTACGAGCTTTGGGCTGGCATTAAGCGCAATAGCGATCGCTATCAGCAGTTGAAGGAGGAACGCGCTCAGGTTCTCTGGCAGGGGTTAGAGCGGATCATCCCGGATTTGCGCGATCGCTGTGAAGTCACGCTGGTGGGAACGCCACTTACGCATGAACGGTTCCTGCGACGCGATCGGGGTAGCTATGGGCCAGCGATCGCGGCTGGGCAAGGACTGTTTCCTGGGTGTAAAACGCCCCTGAAAGGCTTGCTGTGCTGTGGTGATTCGACTTTTCCAGGCATTGGGGTGCCTGCCGTCGCGGCCAGTGGCATGATTGCGGCCAATACGCTGGCTTCTGTGGCGCAGCATCGTGAGTTGATCGCAGATCTTTTAGGCGCACAGATGAAATAAAACCGACAAATTGTTTGCAGGTAGGGGCGAACGGCCGTTCGCCCCTACTTGTTCTTTAGGGATAGGAACGTGAGTTTGTCATAGAGTGCAGACAAACGACCGATCGCGGTTTTCATAATTTGGGCAGGCGTGTATACTAGCCAGGAATTTTACTTTCGCCAATCTATTAGCGAATGGCGAGTGATTCCCGCAGTTAAACGATGAGCCTCATGAAAAAACAACCTCTGAACTGTCTGTTTGTGCTGCTTGCGATCGCTGGTTCATGCAGTTACGCAACGATCGCTAACGCTGAAGCCACGGTCAAACCTGCAACCCCAGCTACAACCACAGCCACAGCCACAGCTACAACCACAGCCACAGCGACAGTTGATGTCAACAAACCTAAAGCGAAAGCTCAGCAAACACTACGGGGACTTGCAACCTGGTATGGCCCTGAATTCAGTGGCAGCAGAACCGCTAATGGTGAAATGTTTAATCCACATGGGTTAACAGCCGCCCATCGTTCCCTTCCCTTTGGGACTCAGGTGCGAGTGACAAATGTAAAAAATGGACGTTCAGTGGTTGTTCGCATCAACGATCGCCTGGGTGATCCAAGCATTATGATCGACCTTGCCATGGGTGCGGCTAGAACCATCGGTTTATTAGAAACCTCCGCAATCACAATGGAAGTCTTAGGGCGTTAAGCAAGGCACCTTTCAACAAGTGCCTTTTAAAATGGCTTAAACCTGCCCTTACCGATCCGGCTGCCTTTAAAGATGGATTTGGGTTTGCTCTTTAAAGGGCCGCTGCCGCTGCAAAACGCTGTCGCTGACGGGTTGCCATCCAGCAGGTGACATCCCACACATTGGCAACAGGCATTTGGGTAAAGGGCAGTGTTTGCATATACCCATCCCAGATAAATTCTGGATTCATGGTCACTTGGGGTAGGTTTCGCTGCCGCTGTGCTTGCCAGATTAAGCTCCACCAGCGTTCATGCGCCGCAAGCGCTATGGCATATTCGGGGGCGCGAGGGTCTGGAACCTGTGGATGTTGGGCATAGCCAACGCGACAATGGATGTGCAGGGCACGTTGGGCGCATTGCTCCAAAATCGACCATTCGCTGTCGATCAACCGTTCGCACACCACACACCAGTGGCTAAAGTCGCAGGTTAGCTTCATGTCTGGAAAGTGAGCCAGCAAATCGCGGGTAATCCAGGGATTGAATAGCGATCGACTGCGGTGGGTTTCAAAGCTGATTGTGATGCCGGAGGTGCGTTCGAGTTCGAGTGCCTGACCAAAAAAATCCATATTTTGCTGCCATGACCAGGCATCGTATCCACACATCGTCGAAACAAACAGTGCTCCCATCGCGGCGGCTCGATCGACCGTCCATTTCAAATCATTGAGATGATCAGCAACGGTGCGATCGCCGCGCGGTATCCACCAATCGCTTTTACTTTCAGGGTCCGCCCCTGTTGTCGATTCGGCGATGAAGGCCAAACCGTTCTCACCCAAGGCTTTTCGTAACGTCTGCTGCTGTGATTCTTCTTTGGGAATGGGTCCCTCAATGCCATCAAACCCAGCCGCCACCGTTTGTTCAATGAGTTCATCCAAATTCGGTGAACCTGACCAAACGGAGCGTAGTAGCAGCAATTTCATTGGTTTACAATCGCAGTTTTTAAGGTGGCTTCGCCTTGTGTAGGTTGATGCGGTTCAACGTTGGAAGGCAAGGTCTAGGATACAGGGTTTAGAACCGAAGAAGAGCGGTTTACGGCTTGCCCTTAAACATCTGTGACTTGGAAGAAACTGACTCTAGAAAACTGGCTGCGATCGGCTTCAGTGAATCCGCGTCGTTTAGACGTGAATCGTTTGGGCATTCTACGTTTGAAGCTTGTAAGGGAGTCCCGTTTAGGAAGGATAGAGATGAAGAGTGGGATGATGAGAGCGTGTGAGTGTGGATCTTTCGTACTCTTTCACCTTCTCCCCAGCCTTCTCTTTAAGACACTACCCCTTGTCAATGAAGTGCTCTGTGGCGGCGATGGGTAATAGCCTGAGTTATTCTCCGTTCGATGTATTCACGATGGCATGTTTGCAAGCGGCAAAGTAGCCTTTGATGGTATACATCGCTATAGCAGAACGATTGTGCTAGCTCTACACTCGAACATGGGTGGCTGTTTGCCACGGGAGAGCTTGCACGCGCACCAATCTGTCAGGCACCCTTATCAGTTTGAAGACATCACCAATGAACGCAGCACAATTCAAGAACCTGGGAGCGATCGCCTACACCATCACCATCTACGGATTGGGTCTTGTCTTCATCGTGCTTCCAGCCTGGCCGCTTAAGGGTTTAGGCGTTCTTTTTCTGATCCATGCGCTTGTGTTATCTGCAACCTTCACCCATGAATTCATTCATGGCAATATCTTTAGCGATCGGCGCTGGAATGCTTTCTGGGGGCAGTTCATGACCCATCTCAATGGTGGCTGTTATGCAATCTGGAACTCGCTGGTAGACCATCACTTCAATCACCATCTGCACCACGCTGATTTTGTTGGGTTTGACATGGTTCACTACTTCAACACGATGAAACCCTGGCAGCGGTCGATCTATTTGGTGTTGGAGTGGTTGTATTTCCCCATCTTTGAATTTGAGCTGCGGTGGCGGCTGCTTTTGGCACCCTGGCTGGAGCCGGATAAGCGCTCTCTACGGGGACGAGCGATCGCGCTAATGCTCTATCGTACGGCTGCTTTTGCGCTTCTTGCCTGGATGTCATGGCAAGCGCTGGTGCTCTATGCAGTGGCCTATGTGTCGTTTGTAAATCTCATGCGTTTTGCCGACGCGTTTCATCATACCTATGAATACGTGATCGTTGGGCACGCGTTTCCCAAGCGCGATCGGGTGTATGAACAAGACCACACGTTTTCTAATCTCGTCTCAGTAAACCATCCCTGGCTGAATCTGCTGTTGCTTAATTTTGGTTATCACAACGCGCATCACCACAACATGAGCGTGCCCTGGCATGAGCTACCTGCACTTCACCAGAAGCTTTATGGCAAGGTGGGTGGTGGCCTTTTACCCCTGTCGCAACTGGTGAGCAATTACCATCGGTTTCGCTTGCAGCGATTGTTTGCAGGGCAAGGAGACATGAATGAAGAGGGTCAGTTAAATCTAGAGGCCTTCACAGGCGGAGTAGGGGTTTCGTTCTTAACGCCCCCAACGAGCCTTCTGCTTGCTGACCGTGTTGGTACCACTTAGCGCATAAACAGCCTTCAGTATGCCAATTCTCTACAGCAGAATTTAGGAGTCAGAAGTTTGGAGTTTGGAGTTTGGAATTGAGAAGCCAGGAGTTTGAAGTTTGAAGTTTGAAGTTTGGAGTTCAGGAGTCAGATGTGGAAATCGCCATAGCGATCGTTTTCAAGTCGAAGTGTGTACTTTAATTTAGCTGCAAACCGCTGTATATCGTTTTTTTGAATCGTTCTTTTTGAATCAGCGATCGCGCGAATTGTACTGCCTGTTACATAGTCAGTTGTAACCACGATGTAGCCTCTACTAACATCTTGCTGCAATAGAGCCTTGCTGCGATAAAATTTTTCTGCGACAAAAATCAAAGACAACAGGCTGAAGGCGAGTAAGCAGTAGTGTCATTCCCATTAACCATTTTCCCAGGAGGAACTAATGTCTCCAATCAAGATGGAAGGCATGAGCGTTGATGTAGTGGAGCACGGACTTGAAGAAGGTGAACAGACGATGACTCCAGAGAAGGTTTTCTGGAGCCATTTTTCGCCTAATCTGGGTCCTGCTTGTTGGGTGATTGGAGTGCTGGTGGTTGTGATTGGGCTGGACTTTTGGTGGGGTCTGGCCGCGATCGCGCTGGGCAATATCCTGGGTTCCTTACCCGTGGCGCTGTCGGGGTTGATGGGTCCCAAAACAGGATTAACCCAGATGGAAGTTTCCCGCTTCTCATTTGGCAAAATGGGCACACGGGTTCCATCGTTTCTCAATTGGGTGTGCTGTGTGGGCTGGGATGCGGTGAATAATGTGCCATCCACAGTTGCACTCATTGCCCTGGTTGCCATGATTGGCATTCAAGTACCCTTCTGGCTCATGCTGGGCGTTCTGGTGATCATTCAGATGATTATCGGTGTCTATGGGCATCATCTCGTACAGCAGATTGAGAAATACCTCGGCTACTTTCTGCTGGTGGTGTTTGCGATCGTCGGCGTAATGGCAGTGGTTAAGGGCGGTTCGGTTGCAGTCGCTGCCAAGCCTGTGACGTTGAGTGCGTTTATATTGGGGACGGCGATCGTCGCGAGCTACAACCTTTCCTGGGCACCCTATTCGTCTGATTACACGCGCTACTTGCCTAAAGACACGCCTGAAAAGGGCATTTTCTGGCGATCGTTTCTCGGCTTGCTGTTCTCTGGCGTGGCGATTGAGTTTTTTGGGCTGATGACCGCTGCAACGGTGGCAGACCCCACACCTGCTGCTGTTATTAAGAGCATTCAGTCTCTCACGGGTGGCTTTGCGCCCATTGCTTTACTCGCTGTTGGCATATCGGCCATTGCCGTGAATGCCATTAATGACAACACGGCTGCTTATAGCCTCATTTCGGCTGGCATTCGTCTTTCTCGCCCTGCTTCTGCAATTGTGACGGCCGTTCTCAGCTATACGATGGCTGTCTACGGTTCTGGCAAATTTGCTGCATTGTATGAAAACTACCTGCTGGTCATCCTCTACTGGGTTTCGCCGTGGGTGGCGATCGTGCTGACTCACTGGTATCTCACCCACAAGACGGCTCATCCGGCCTACCCTTTCGGTTGGACAAAAGCGGCTACCATTTTCTGCGTTGTCACCATACTGACCATCTTTTTGTTCTCATCCACCCCCACGTATACCGGGCCGATCGCCAAACTGTTGGATGGTGCTGATATCGGGTATTTTGTGGGCTTCATCGTCGCAGCTGTCTGGTATGGTGCTGTGCTGCGAGCCAAACCGACTCAAGCAGAGGCCCCCAATCTATGACCGTTGCCTTTAGCCGCCAATCGACACTCCAATCAAGCGCCCAACGCCAAAGGTAATGCCCGCCGCCGCAAAGCCAAAGATCACCTGTCGCAAGCCTGAATAAAGTACGCTGCGTCCAGTCAGTAGCGTGACGCCGGCTCCAATGCTAAACAGCGCCAAGCCGCTCAGGAGGAGGCTAATCCATACAGCCGTGTAGCCTGACCACACAAAGAACGGTGCCACGGGCACGATCGCCCCAATCGAGAAGAGGAAGAACGACGTGATGGCTGCGGTCCAGGCTGATCCACCCAGTTCATCGGGGTCAATGCCCAATTCCTCACGCGATAAAGTGTTAAGTGCGGTGGCTTGATTCTGCATCATCCGTGCTGCCAGCGATCGCGCCTGTGCTTCGGGTAATCCCTTCGCTTCGTAAATCAGCGCCAGTTCTTCTTCTTCCTCTTCCGGCACTTCTTCCACTTCTCGTCGTTCGATTTGAATTTGGCGCTCATACAGCTCACGAGAACTTTGCACCGATAGCCATTCTCCCAACGCCATTGAGCAAGCACCCGCGAGTAAGCCAGCAATGCCAGTGAGCAAGATCGACTTACCAGAGAGTTCAGCCCCCGCAACGCCCATCACTAAACTCAGATTTGAGAGAAGCCCATCGCTGGCACCCAGTACGGCAGCACGGAGAGAATTGCCACCTGCTGTACGATGTCGCCCTTCAATTTGCGCTAAAGTGCCGCCTTCGATGCCTTTGCCTGACGAACCCGCGATCGCCTCTAGCAGCCTTGCATGCGAACGTTCCTCGATCGGTAACGGTGAATCATGAGCATCCGTTTGAGCATCGTAGCTATGGCTATCGACCTGCTCCATTGCATTAATGGTCGGCAGCACAAACTGTGGCCCAAAGCGCTTTGCTAGCCAGGCCAGCATGCGGGTACGCCAACCAATTTTAGGGCGCGGCAGAGGGTAGCCTGTCTGCACAAGCTTCTCCTGCCAGAACTGAGCATGGCTTTCTTCTGTCGCGGCCAGACGACGATATACTTCGGCCAGTGCTGGTTGGGCTTCGGCTTTGGCTAAGGCCCGGTAGAGAAACGCGCTTTCAATCTCGTCCTGCCAGTTTTCCAAATGGCGATTGATTTCTGCATTGCGACGCATGAGTGATCTCGCTAGATTGAGCAACCCAGTCTCTAAGGAGTGCTTAGAAGGCTTCTGAGAAAAATATTACCTGTACGATTCGTGGTATTAAACTTTCTGGAAACTTCCTTAGTTTAGCTTTTCTACTGATAAGCCTCACTTTTCTTGATTAAGGCCAAAAGAGTTTGCATGAGTAGCTCTGGCTCAACAGGCTTGGTGATGTGAGGCTGAAAGCCATCGGCCAAGGCTTGCCGCTGATCCGTTTCGACTGCTTAAGCGGTGAACTTTATCAGAGTTCGTTAGTTCAGTTCATTGAGTGTTAGATAGAAAATCACATAGAGTTCGTATGAGGCACTGCACAGGGTATCCAATGCGATTTAGGGCCTCACTGACTCGTGTTCCCAGAACTAAGCATGCTTGGCTTCCCATACAGCATCCCTTTAGCCACCGTTCTGATCTTAAAGATTTAGTAAAATGCTGCAACGCCAGATTGCCAAACGTTAAGTGAAAGTGGAAGATTGGCAGCAATAGACACAGCCTTAAGACGTTGTAAATACGGAGATTGCCTTAATTTCTTCGTAGATTTAGCGGAAAACGATTCTTGCATCTACCAAGGCACAGTGTTGTGCGATCGTCTAAGTATCTCAATTGCTAGCATAGATTCGGTCGATCGACGTTTAGGCGCATCACTTTTGCATTTACCACGCTTTGTTCCCATTGGTTGTGTTGCTCCAATCAAGTCAAATTCTGGCTAAACGCTAGCTCCTAGAGAATGTTTAGTCTTTGTTCATGTCAATTAGCTTATTGAGATAGTGGCACAAGCAAGGTTGTTACAGGTATCCAATAGTTTGTAACGTTGAAACCTGTTCGTGACAATATAGCTTGACGTTTTTTTCGAGTGTGTGGCATCTGACCGAACTTCAGGTGATAGCGCTTTTGCGTCGTCCCAAAGTTCACACTGATTTCTATGGTGAGACGCGTAAAGGTATAGGGGTAGAACATCTTCCTCCTGTAGCTAACGTTACTTTGAATTTTCTTCTAGTGCAGAAGTTGAGCACAGATGTGTCATTAGCCTGTACTGATGATCCCTGTAGTCGAGACGTTGGATGGGTCTGAGAATTTATTCATACTAGAAGGTCTAGTGGGGTGGAACACTTTCAATTTCTCAGAGATCTGAGGCAACTCCAGTTTAGTGGGCAGCTTTCATGGACTAATACAATCAATCAGCAATGGACTTTTCACCTACTGAAAGGCAGCATCATGTATGCCACAGGTGGAGTGCACCCCATGCGGCGTTGGCGAAGAAATTTAGCCATTCATTGCCCTCGATTACCAACTCATCGATTAGGATGGCAGGCTGATTTAGCAAGTGCTGGCAGCACAGCTTCCCCAATCAACTGGGAATATACGCTATTAAATTTATGGTTGGCGAAACGAAGGATTACGCCTGAGCAAGCTCACAGCATGGTCCTCTCGACAGCCGTTGAAGTGTTGTTTGATGTCGAGCAAGCAACAAATGTAACCAGGCTCATTAAACATGATGACGCTGCTTCGGCACAGGTCAATTCGGCTGAGGTGGAGGATGTCATTGCCAAAGCCAAGTGGCGCTGGCAAGCTTGGCAAGATGCAAAACTCGCCGAGTATTCACCAAACACAGCGCCCATTATCAGACAACCGGAGCAATTACGAGACCATTGCTCAGTGCCGTTATACCAGATGTTGGTACAGCGGCTTAATGGTGAACACACGTTGTACGATTTGGCGGTGCAAATGCAGCGAGGTGTTACTGAAGTAACAGCTTCATTGTTACCTTTCATCCAAATGGGATGGGTGGAGCTGATTCAGGTTTCTGATTTACCAGCCCTGATCTATCCTCGTGGTACGGCGACTAAACCAGCACCGCCCCCGACAGCACCACCCAAAGCATTGATTGCCTGTGTCGATGACAGTGCTTTAGTCCGGAATACGATGGAAACGCTGTTAACATCGGCTGGCTACCGATTTTTAGGCGTAGACAATGCGTTACGAGCAATCAGTGTGTTGTTAGCTCAGAAGCCAGATTTAATTTTTTTGGATCTCGTGATGCCAGAGGCAAATGGCTATGAAGTGTGTGAGCAATTACGCAAGCTTTCTTGTTTTCGTCACACGCCGATCGTTATTTTGACGGGAAGCGATGGCTACTCCAATCGCCTCCGAGCGAGTTTTGTCAAGGCTTCCGGGTTTCTCAGTAAACCACTGAATGCAGAAGCAGTGCTGAGTGAAATTCGTAAGCATTTAGAGCATGATGCAACCAATCTCTCGGTTACATCCCGTTAATCAATCATTTTTTGTTCTTTATTCATGGTGGCGTAATGAGTACAGCACTAGTTGTTGAAGATTCGTTGACGGAGATGCAGATTTTGATTGGCTGTTTGCAGCAGGCTGGTATCAATGTCTTGATTGCTCAAAGTGGAGAAGAAGCCATTACCACTGTGACAAAGCAAAAGCCTGACGTCATCGTCCTAGACGTTGTCTTGCCCGGTTGTAGTGGGTTTGAAGTGTGCCGTCGGCTTAAAGCCGAGACTGAAACCAGTGATATTCCCATCGTGATGTGTTCGACAAAGGGTGGTGAAATGGATCGCTTTTGGGGCATGAAGCAAGGAGCAGATGCTTATATTGCCAAGCCGATCGACCAGGAAGAGTTGGTACGGACCATCAAACAGTTGCTTAACCATTAAGTCTGGAACCTCAACCATTAAAACTGGAATCATGACAATGTCTGATGCTCTCTCACGTGCAGATTCTCATGCCCTGGTACAACGCGTTCAAGATCAGGCCATTGTTTCAGTCCATGAAACGGAAGAACAATTTCTGCGACTGCATCTGGTACCAGAGACCAAAGTCCTTCTGGCAATCCATCAGGTCGCAGAGGTACTGACTATTCCAGTGGGACAGATTGTGCCTATTCCTCATATGCCCGCCTACGTGATGGGAGTGCACAACTGGCGTGGTGAAGTACTCTGGATGATTGATTTAGGACATTTAGGCGGATTGACACCTTGCTATCAACAGGCGATTCGAGTTGCTTATACAGCCGTTGTCTTACAGGGGTATGACAAGGCGTCTAGACAAAAGAGTCAAACATTAGGACTGGTGGTCGATCGCGTAGAAGACGTTGAGTGGTGTGATCCCAACCGAATCCAAACGTTTCCATCTACCGCAATGATATCTGAACTAACACCGCTCCTCCGGGGGTACTGGTGGAAATCCGATGATGCCATGTTAGCGGTTTTAGAAGCAGAAGCCATTATTGCCACAATCGCCACACTTTGAGCGGCGCTGAATGGCTGCGCCGCTTACGACACACCTGTGACTCAGCACTAAAGGACTCAGCACTAAAGGTTTTTACCATGACTCAAATGTCCCCCAATTCATCTCCCCAAACCAGCCTTGCCCAACAACCGTTTGAGGATATGCAGACAGCCCCCATCGGAACGGACGGGCTTGCCGCTTCAGCTACATGGCCATCAGAAACTCCAGCGCGTACAGTAGGCGGCTTGCCAATACGAGAGCCCCAACCAACGCTTGAGACGAGACAGGAGCCTCAACTGGGCTCAGGACTCTGGTGGCAGCGATTAAGCGTGCGAACGAAAGCCGTCTTCCTTGCCATGACGATCGGCACGTTTCCGATTTTGTTGGTGGGAACAACTACCTATCTCGTGACAAACGAGAGTATTCAAGAGCAAGTGCTGCAAGCGGAGGAAAAGAGTGCGCTTGACCTGGAAGGTAAATTAAATAACTTTATCGATGAGCGCTACAGCGACATCCAATCTTTTGCTCAGCTCAGTCTTTTCACCAATCCTAAACAGCGGTATACAACCTCCTTAGCAGAAAAGCAAAAAGCCCTCGAGCAATATGCCCGTTCTGCAAAAATTGGCGATCTACAGGTTTACGACAGCATTGCAGTCATCGACCTGGATGGTAATGTGTTGGCCAAATCGAAGAGCAACTCTCAAAATCCTCAACCATCAAAAGTCGCTGATCGAGACTACTTTCAGGCTGTGATTAAAGCCGATAAACCACTCGTTGGCTTTCCACAAACATCGATCTTCTCCAACGAGTTTAGTCTTTTTGCCGTTGCCCCCATTAAGGATAGTGAGTCGGGTACTACGGTCGCGATCATGCTGGCGCGCATTCCCTTAAGCATCCTTAAACCTGTATTCGGCAAAACTGTTTCAAAGGGGGAAACCTTTTTCTTAAAGGAATCTGGGGGGCAGATTATTGCAGCTAGCAACCCCGCCCTACTGCAAAAGAAATTAGCCGACGAATTTCCAATCAACACGCAAGCCGAACAAAAACAGGTTGAGATCGCTGCCCGTGCTACAGGCAAGAATCGCGAGGTGATCACCTATCTTCCAAACCAGGAGTTGGCTAAAAATTATGGCCTCAAGTGGGGTCTACTCGTCGCCCGACCTGTGGAACTTGCCTTTGTTCTTCAGCGGCAGTTGCTTTTGACGACATTGCTGGGAACCGGAAGTATTGCGTTGATTGTGGCGGCGATCGCAACGGGCATTGCCAATCGAGCGACCCGTCCCGTACTAGAAGCAGCAGAAGCCGTGGAAAAAATTGGACGGGGTGATCTCGCAACGCGTGTGGCTGTGGAAGGAGACGATGAACTCGCGTCTCTGGGCCTCAACATCAACAGTATGGCCTCTCAGCTTCAACAGTCTCTAGAGTTACAAGCACTGGAAGCAGCACAAGAGCAATTACTGACAGTGGCCCAAGGGTCGGGCGTCTTACGCACCCCTGACCTTGAAGCCGTCATTTCTGAAACACTCACGGGTGTGCGCGCGCTGTTTAAACTCGATCGCATCGTGGTGTATCGCCTCAATACAGGTTCTGGCAAAGGCATTGTTGCAGAAGCAGTCGATGCCCGATGGAGAAGTGCTCTTGAAGATAATGTCAACGATGACTGTATTCCTCAAGCGCTGCAAGACGCCTACCTCAACGGTCGAGTCGTCAACATTAATGATGTTTCTCAGGCGGATCTTCACCTGGAACACTTAAAGTTATTGCGACGACTGGAGGTGAAAGCGAGTGTCATCGCGCCCATTGCAGCGGGTGGTCGTTTGCTGGGTCTTCTCATCGCTCACCAGTGTGCAACATCCCGCCAGTGGGAGGAATCCGAAATCAGGTTCCTTCAACGGCTAGGCACTGAATTGGGCCTATCGATTTATCGAGTGGAACTGCTAGAACAGACGACCAACCTGGCAGAAGAACAGCGTCAACTTAAAGAAAGTCTGCAAAAGCGAGCGCTAGAGTTGCTGCTCGAAGTAGACCCAATCAGTAAAGGGGATTTGACGACTCAGGCAAAAGTGACAGCAGATGAAATTGGCACGATCGCTGACTCGTACAACGCCACCGTAGACAGCTTGCGCAAAATCGTCTTGCAGGTGCAAGAAGCCGCCAACCAGGTAGCAGACACCACCAGCTTAAGCCAAGTCTCTGTGCAATCGCTTTCTGAGGAAGCTTTGCGGCAGGCAGAGGCGATTTCAGCAGCGCTCAAAGTGGCAGAAGAAACAGCCCTTGTGGTGCGTCAAGTAGCCGCTAATACTGAACGAGCCGAAATGGCCGTGCAAGAAGCCGCTCACAGCGTGGAAGAAGGGGATGCAGCCATGAACCGCACTGTTGATGGCATTATGGCGATTCGAGCTACCGTGGCTGACACGGCTAAAAAAGTGAAGCACCTGGGCGAATCGTCTCAGAAGATTTCTACTGTCGTTGACCTGATTGGTAGCTTTGCGGCACAAACAAACATGCTGGCGCTGAATGCGGCAATTGAAGCGTCACGGGCTGGTGAAGAAGGTCGAGGCTTTGCGGTAGTCGCTGACGAAGTACGAACCCTGGCACGGCAATCAGCAGAAGCAACCGAAGAAATTAGAAAGCTCGTCGTCAGTATTCAAGCAGAAACCAACGAAGTGGTTACCGCGATGGAATCTGGTACAGAGCAAGTGGTCATTGGAACCCAATTGGTAAATGAAACGCGCCAGAGTTTGAACAAAATTACCGCCGTGAGTGCCCAAATTAGTGAATTGGTTGAAGCCATTGCGCAGGCTACGGTGGTGCAGTCGCAAGCCTCTGAAGAAGTGACTCAAACCATGAAAGACGTAGCAGCGATCGCCAACAGAACCTCCGCCGAAGCAGGAGCTGTATCGTCTTCGTTTGAGCAACTGAAAAAAGTGGCACAAACATTACAGGCAGAAGTGGGGCAGTTCAAAGTGTGAAAACAGAATTAGTTTTGAGTTTAGTCAGTTTTTAGTGGTTGGTTTTATAGCCCGTTGGGCATTCAAGAAAAGTTTTTAGCTGGAACAAGCGCTGCCTTTTCTCTCCGTCTAACAACCAAAAACTAACAACTAACAACCCCTCTGCCCTCTGCCTTCTGCCTTCTTCTCACTTCCACAATCCTTCTACCTCTTACAACAACGATCAGGGTCATGCATAAACCGCGGAAAACACACGCACAAGGTTGAACATGACAACTTATTCAAAACAACAGGTTACTGGTTTACGTGCAGATTGCCTTTCGTTTCCCGAAACCTTTGCTCAATCGGTTGGCAATATTGCCCCTGTTGCAATGCCATCGTTAAACATTGGGCTAGTGTATGCCAGCGCCGGTAATGGTACATGGTTAACCTTCTTGATTGCAACAATTGGACTCGCCTTGGTGAGTTTCAATATCAACCATTTTGCTCACCGTTTGTCGCAGGCAGGAACGCTTTACGGTGCGATCGGCAAAAACCTGGGTCCAATGGCTGGCATTGTCTCAGGCTGGGCGCTGATTTCAGCCTATCTTTTTACAGCCATGACGGTGATGTCAGGCTTTGTCATCTATGCAAATGTGGTACTGAATGAATTCGGCGTTCAGGCACCTTCACTGCTGCTCTACACAGTCTGTACTTTAGTCGTCTGGTTTTACGCCTATACCGATATTCAACTATCAACGGTACTCATGCTGTTGCTGGAGTTAACGTCGGTCAGTTTGATTCTCATTTTGTCAGTCATTGTATTAGCTGGGCATGGGTTCTCGATCGATAAACCGCAGCTACTACTTCAAGATGTCTCGGCTGAAGGCTTACGTCTGGGGCTGGTACTCGCAATCTTTAGCTATGTTGGCTTTGAAAGTGCAACCACATTGGGAGAAGAAGTAAAGCGTCCTCATCGATCTGTGCCACGAGCCGTGTTGTGGAGCGCCGTGCTGTCAGGGATCTTTTACATCCTTATCTCTTACACAGAAGTATTTGGCCTTCGCGATTCTGGGACGACTCTAGACAAAACCGATGTGCCGCTCGAAATTCTGGCAAACCTGGCTGGGGTTGAGCTGCTGGGGTTAGCAATTTCTGTGGGGGTGGTATTCAGCTTCTTCACCTGCACCCTGGCAAGCATCACGGCTGGCGCACGCATCATGTATTCGCTAGGTCGCCAGCGCATCCTTCACAAAGCCCTGGGAGCAACCCATCCACAAAACCAGACGCCCCATGTAGCCGTCATCCTTTGCGTGGTGATTTTGTTTCTGGTGCCCGTATCGATGTCACTCTTCGGCATCACAATTCTGGACATTTACGGCTATCTGGGAACGCTGGCAACCTATGGTTTTCTACTGGTCTATATCTTGATTTCGATTGCAGCACCGCTTGAGCTTTATCGTCAACAACGGTTGCGTCAACGGGATCTAGCGATCGCGGCTCCCGCCATCCTGTTTATGATGACACCCGTGATTGCCAGTTTCTTTCCCATTCCCCCCTATCCCTACAACCTGCTACCCTATGGGTTTTTAGTCTATCTGGGAATTGGCGCTTGGCTTTCATCCAGATTGCAACGTCGATCGCCCCATCTGATTAAAGCAATGGAACGCGAATTTGAAGTTAGCTAAACCGATGGAATTCAGGTAGCTGAGCAACATCAAGCGAACGAGAGTTTTCGGGATGGAGGGGATAGCTGACTGTATTTGAGAGTATTCACATCTTGATACATCGGCATTCACCCTCCCGTCTTATACCCATTCAAATTGAAAATGTGACACATCCTGTAGGGGCAAAGCATTGCCTTGTCCGTACCCATCGATTGATTGTAGCCATCATGCTTGAAATCGGTATTACCCATCATTAGGACTACCTCCATAAACCAATGGCAATCAACTCTGATATCCGTGACCACGCCTATCAGTTTTTCACAGAAGAGGCTCCCGAACTGCTGCAAATTCTGGAAGAAGGTCTACTGTCGCTGCACGATCGTAGTACCGCTAAAGTTCACAACTTGATGCGAGCGGCTCACTCACTCAAGGGCGGAGCCGCCAGCGTTGGGTTAGACGCGATCGCCAAGCTGGCACACCGTCTCGAAAACATCCTCAAGGCGCTTTACAGCGATTTATTAGAGATCGACACAGCGCTGGAAAATGATTTGCTGCGAGCCTATGACTGCTTACGATTGCCATTAATGGAGCAGATTACGACAGGGCAGTTTAATCCAGACGCATTGGCGATCGCCGATCCCATCTTCACTCAAATTGAGCTTCGCTGTGGTGATGCGCTGCTGCAAACCGAAACCTATCTGCCCAGTTCTGCCGAATTAGGTCTTGATATGGTGACCTCTATTTTTGAGGTAGATGTGGCACAGGGACTTGATCGACTGGCCGCCATACTAGCCCATCCACAAGACTATGAAGTTGCGGGTGAACTGCGAGCCCAAATCGAAGTCTTTATTGGCTTTGCCGAGTTACTAAACCTGCCAGACTTTAGAATCATTGCCGAAACGGCCTTAGAGGCGTTAAATGCCCGTCCCGATCGGGCGATCGAAATCACACAGCTAACCCTGGTTGACTTAGAGCGCAGTCGCCAATCCGTTTTAGCAGGCGATCGCACGCAAACCTTAGCCCCTTCAGAAACGCTCATTGCACTTGCACGCAATGCCACCGTTCCCACACTCCCGGTGGTTGACTTGAACACAAGCGTTTTGGACGTTGGTAATACTGAAGTTGAAATAACCGACAGCGTTGGAATAGCCAACAGCGTTGAAACAACCGAGTCATTAACAGCCGCACTGCCCCAATTGGAGAGTATGTTTGGGGTCTTTGGCGATGCGATGACCGCTCCCACCATAGCCTTTGACCAGGAAGCCGATCGCGATGACACCGCACGCATACCATCAGAAGCGTTTGCGATCGATTCCGTCGAAACCCCAGAGGCAGCCATTCCACTCGTTAAGGAACAGCCAGATGCGCCGATCGCAGCGGCAATGGATGCTGAGGCTGTGATGGAAGCAGCCGATTCATTAACAGCCGCACTGCCCCAGTTGGAGAGTATGTTTGGGGTTTTTGACGATGCGATGACTGCTCCCACAATGGCCTTTGACCAGGATGAGGCGTTCAATGACATTCTTCATACAGCATCTGAAGCATTCGCGATCGACTCCACTGCCGTTGATGCCATCGGGGCACAAGAAACAGAGCCATCGTTTATTGAGCCGCTGAGTTTCTCAGACACGATTGAAATGGATACGTTGTCTGCCGATGTCATTGATGTAGAGTGGGTTGCTTCACAGTCCCCCCAGGATCCATCACTGGATCGTCCCGGCAGTTTAGTGCCCTCTGCGTTGAATCAACTCGGAGCGCTACAACCAAGGCAAAAGGCCGAGCAAGCGACTCGTTCACAGCCGCAGGAAGCAACCGTCTCAGGCCAAAGCGTCATCACGCCACCCACCCTGACAGTTCGGGTGGATGCAGAACGGCTCGAACGCATGAGTAATCTAGTGGGTGAACTCACCATCAATCGCAATGGTCTTTCTCTACAAAATGAACAGATGCAGGGCGTTTTACGCGAATTGCTGAATCGCTTTGCCCACTTTGAAGAGATGGTAAACCATCTACGGGAGTCGTTAGACCAGATGCTGGTGGCTCCAGAACGACAAAACTATGCCCAGCTTTCTAGCCGCTCATCAAGCACTGACAATGGAAGTCAAGACGCGCCAACCAATATCTACCCCTTGAGCACGACAGCCGATCCCATACCTTCGGCTACAGCTGAGTTCGATTCGCTTGAAATGGATCGCTACGGTGTGCTGCACGCACAGTTACAGGAGATTCTGGAGAACTTTGTGCAGCTTGACGAAACCGTTGATGATATCACGCTGTATGCCAGACAATCCGATCGCCTGCTCGACCAAAATCGGCACATGCTGACAAACCTCAGCAGCGAGTTAACGCAAGCGCGGATGGTGCCGTTGGGGGAAGTGCTCAATCGATTTCCCCGTGTACTGCGCGACCTCTCAACCACATACAACAAGCCTGTGAGCTTGAAATTGACAGGAACAAGCTTGCTGGTCGATCGCGCCATTTTGGAGAAACTCTACGATCCCCTGCTGCATTTGCTCCGAAATGCGTTTGATCATGGCATTGAGTCGTCCTCCGTGCGCGTGCAATCTGGTAAACCCAAGGAAGGGCAGATTGAAATCCGCGCGTATTACAAGGGCAATCAAACCATTATTGAAATTAAAGATGATGGGCAGGGACTCAACCTGGATCGAATTCGGGGTCGCGCCTTTAAGCTTGGCTTGCTTTCGGCAGAACAACTGCTAACCACCCCTCCATCACGGTTATTTGAACTCATCTTTGAACCAGGCTTTTCCACCGCTCAGCGCGTGAGTGAGCTTTCTGGACGAGGCATTGGGCTCGATGTGGTGCGATCGCAGCTTCAATCCATTAAGGGCACTGTCACCGTCACATCATCGCCACGCAAAGGCGCAACCTTTACCCTGCGACTGCCCTTAACCTTAACCAACACCAAATTAGTCATTTGTGCCGTTGGCTCTACCACTCTCGCCTTGCCCGTAGACAACGTTGAAGAAATTCTGACGCCCCAACCCAATCAAATGCGGCAATCGGGAACCCAGCGGTTCTTGTACTGGCGAGAGCAGATTATTCCGGCCTATCGTCTTGCCGACCTTCTAGACTATGCGTACCCTTTGCCAGAAGTGTCTGTCAGTAAAGCATGGGCAAACAAGTCGGCATCTAAAACGATGGTATCGCCGATGTTGGTGCTGCACCAGCACGATCAACTGTTTGCCATCGAGGTCGATCGACTGATTACAGAACAAGAGTTGGTCATTAAATCCTTTGGGCCTCTCTTAAATCCTCCCAGCTACCTCTACGGCTGCACGAGTTTAGGTGATGGCAGTCTCATTCCGGTAATTGATAGCAGCGCGTTGTTAGCCTTTGAGCAAGAACAAAAGCAAGCCGAAGCTGCTGCGACAGAGGAGCGTCAACGGCCTCTGGATCTTCATAAGATATCTGGCCGGATGGGTTCAAGGGTCATTCAAACGGTTCAAGCAACGACCATTCTTGTGGTTGACGATGCGGTCACCTTACGACGCACATTGGCGCTATCTCTAGAACGATCGGGCTTTCGAGTGTTACAGGCACGCGATGGACAGGAAGCGATCGACCAGTGTCAACAGGCAACTGTACACCTCGTCATTTGCGATATTGAAATGCCGAATATGAACGGCTTCGAGTTTCTCAGTTATCGCCGTCAAGATCCTCAAATATCCAAAATCCCCATTATCATGCTGACCTCTCGCAGCAATGAAAAACATCGATGGCTCGCCATGCAGCTAGGGGCAACCACATACTTCACCAAGCCTTACCTGGAGCAGGAGCTTTTAGCGGCCATTAACAAGCTATTAAATACTCACACTGAATAACGGGGCACTACTGCATAACGCGAGTAGAACAACTTTAGCTGCCCAGACGGCTGATACGCACGCAATATCCATTCTGTGATCCTAAGCATCGCTCCCATGACGAATCAACTCACCAATCAAAAGCAACCAATGCCTACATTCAATGAGTCTAACCAGGCTGCTGTGGCTGAATCATCGCAGACCGCGCAGGTTAACTCAAATGCACCACTATCTCGACAGCAAGCGCCGTTAATGCAGTGGTTTAGTGACCAGCCAGTGCGGCGTAAGTATCTGCTGGGTTGCTTAACATCGGGAGTTTTGTCCGTTGCTGGCATCGCGATCGCGGGTGCCTGGTTTGCAACCTCTGTCCATCAGCTCCAGCCAACCAATCAAACGAATGCGGCACAACCCGCCGAGCAACAGCAGCGGGATGGAGCCTTGTTGCAATTGGTGGGGCAGCAGCAACTGTTGGCGCTCGCGATCGTGCTAGCGGCACAAACAGGCGTGATGTGGCTCCTGTACCGGGCGATCGTCACACCCATCAAACAGCTCCAGCAAGATACTCAAATGTTCTCACTGGGTGTACATGATGTTCGTGCCGACGTAAATGCCGCTGATGAAATTGGGGAAATTGCCCAGGTGTTTAATCGGTTAGCGGATAGTACTGTTGCTACAGAATCACAGCTTTCCCAGCAAACGCACCAGCAGGAAATTGAAATCAAACAAACACGCCTCATCGGTTACATTGCCAGTTCGCACGTGCGAACAGAGCAAGAGCTGAAGGACGTGTTTGAACAAGTCGTGCAGGGTGCAAAAGCACTCCTGAATGCCGATCGCGTAGTGATTTATCGCTTTCATCCAAATTGGAGCGGCTATATTGCAGCCGAAGCGGTCGCACCGGGCTTGCCGATCGCCCTTGAGGAGAAGATTGAGGATGCCTGTATCAGCAGCGATACGATCGAAACCTATCGCCAGGGCCAGGTTGTTGCGACAGAGGATGTCACAAAAGCCAGTCTGCATCCTGAGCACCTGGCACTCATGCACAAGCTACACATCAAAGCTAATCTAGTCACTCCCATCCTCAAAGACAATCAGCTCTATGGGCTGCTCATTGTCCACCATTGCAAGACCATCCACGAGTGGCAAGCAACCGAAATCGACTTCTTGAAGGAACTCGCCCTTCAGGTTGGCTCGTGTCTTGACCAGGACAACTTCTTGTCCCAGCAAAATGCTGTAACGGAGCGCGTACAGCAGCTCCATCAAATTAGCTCCCGCATCCGCAATGCGCTGAATGATGCGGAAATTTACAAGACAACGGTTCACGCGGTGCGAGAAATGTTGAAAACTGATCGCGCGATCGTCTACGTGTTTGACCAACACTGGCAGGGCAAAATTGTGGCTGAATCGGTCGATGAGCAGTTTCCAGTAGCTCTCGGCACGACCATTGCAGATCCCTGTTTTGCGACAAAATACGTCGAGAAATATCAGCAGGGGCGGGTGTATGCCGTGGAAGACATTGCCCAGGCAGGACTGACAGCCTGCCACCTGGCACAATTAGAGCCGTTTAAGGTCAAAGCCAATATCGTTGCACCGATCCTGGCTGGCGATACGCTGCATGGGCTGTTAATCGCTCACCAGTGTTCTCAAACACGGCTCTGGGAACAGGCAGAAATCACGTTCTTTAAAGAGGTTGCTGCCCAGGTTGGGATGGCGCTTGATCGAATAGCAGTATTCCAGCAGCTAGAAGACTCACGCCAACAAGGGGAACAGTTGGCAGAAGAACAACGCCAGCAAAAAGAAGCCTTACAGGAGCAACTGCTGACCCTACTTGAGCAGGTTGAAGGCGCAGCCTCTGGCAACTTGACGGTACGAGCAGACGTAAGTGATGGAGAAATTGGGACCGTCGCAGATTTCTTTAACGCGGTAATTGAAAGCCTTCAACAGATTGTGATGCAGGTAAAGCAATCGGCGACTCAAGTCAATCGGTCACTCAGCGAAAACGAAACCACCATTCAACAACTGGCCCATGAGGCACTCAAACAGTCGGAAGACATCACCCGCACGCTAACGTCTGTCGATCAAATGACGGCTTCCATCAAAGCCGTTGCCGACAGCGCTCGTCAGGCAGCAACCGTCACCCGCACGGCATCCACCACAGCAGCGGCAAGCCAGAAAGCCATTGACGTAACCGCACAAAGCATCTTCATACTGCGTGAAACCATGTCTGAAACGGCGCATAAGATGAAACGGTTGGGTGAATCGTCGCAAGCGATCGCGAAAGTCATCGCCTTAATCAATCAAATTGCGTTGAGAACCAATATGCTGGCACTCAACGCGGGTATTGAAGCCGCACGGGCAGGTGAAAATGGCCTTGGCTTCGCAGTCGTTGCCGGAGAGGTTGGTGAACTGGCAGCCCAATCTGCCGCGGCCACGCAAGAAGTAGAGCAGCTTGTAGGCGATATTCAACTGGAAACTCGCCAGGTGCTTGAAGCTATGGAGCAAAGTACACTGCAAATGGCAGAAGGCACCCGACTGGTGAAAGACACGAAACAGAACCTGGGTGAGCTCGATCGTCTGGCACAGCAAACCGATCATCTGGTGCAATCCATTTCGGAGGCAACCATTGCCCAAACGGAGATCTCTCAAGTGGTGATGGGCTTGATGCAGGCACTGGCCCAAACCTCCCAGCACACCGCTACTTCGTCCCAGCGCGTCACCAATTCATTACAACAAACGGTGGAGATTGCACAGGCATTGCAACTATCTGTCAGCGCGTTCAAAGTCGAGAGTCACGCCCTCTAATGGTCATCCCATCGGCGGTCATCCGATCGGTGTGGAAGATGGTTCCACGCCCGTTTCTCCTAAAAATTCACGCATGAGCTGATTGACCAATTGGGGCTGTTCTTGCTGCACCCAATGGCTGCAGTTGGGAATGTACCGAATCCGAAAATCCTGTACATATTTCTCGGTGCCGTAAGTCAGTTCCTTACCCAGAGCAGTATCCTCCTCACCCCAAATCATGAGAGTAGGAGTCGTGAGAATGCCCCACGATCGCTCGATTGAAAGCTGGGCAAACACATTACGGTAATAGTTGATGGCACTCGTCAGGGCACCCCGCTTCGCGAAGGCATTCTTGTACGCTTCGATATCAGCATCCGTAAAGGCACTCTGGTCGATCGCCATCCCGCGAAACGCTTGCTCCAGCATCCTAAAATCATCCAGTTGAATCAACAGCTCTGGCAAAATAGGAAGCTGAAAAAACGCGATGTACCAGCTTTTAAGAAGTTGCTGCGGCGTGCGTAAGCCTTCAGCAAATTTGGCAGGATGAGGTAGATTCAGCACAATCAGCCGCTCGACCATTTCAGGGTAGGCGTAGGCAAACGACCAGGCGATCATGCCACCCCAATCATGCCCTACGAGAATGCAGCGATCGTAGCCCAACCCCTCGATCACGCCCTTCACGTCTTTGATAAACTCAGCCATGACATAAGCTGATTGGGCTTCAGGTTTATCGCTGTCGTTATAACCACGCAAATCGAGCGCTACAACCTTGTGATCCCTGGCAAATTCTGGAATTTGGTGCCGCCAGGAATACCAGAACTCTGGAAACCCATGCAGCATCAGCATCAGTGGCCCTTCGCCCTGAGCCACATAGTGCAGGTTAATGCCATTGGTATGGATTGTGTCGTGGTGCCAGGATGCTTCAGACATAAGCAATGCAGTTCTTTACTGTCAATCATGACGATCGTGGGTCTGCACGCGCAGTCTAACGCGCCCTTTCAATCACTGCAACTAACCTAATAGGGACGGCCATCCTTGTGCGTGATGATCCATGCGCCACTGCTTGATAGAGTGGCTTTGAGATCATCATTGGGGTATTCAACTTCATCGCCTGCTGTGCGATCGCCCATCTCAAGGTAAGTCACCGTTTCTTGAGATCGATTAACCAGATGATGAGCGATGCCTGTACCTGCCTTCAAGCCATAGCAGTCCCCAGGGTTCAACGTGAATTCTTCCTCTCCAAGTATTAAAGTTGGCGTTCCTTCCAGAATAAAAATGAATTCATCCTGCTTTGAGTGACTGTGGGCCAGAGCAGACATGGCACCTGGCAAAAGGTGCGTTAAGTTCACTCCAAAGTTGGTCAACCCAAAAAAATCGCCCAGTTTACGCTTCAAGCGACCCTCCACCAGTGAGGCGTACGGCTCTGGATAATTCGTTTTACCCATGAGTGCTGGAACCGCTTTGGCTGAAATGGGTGCCTGTTTCACGCTATCCTCCTCTTTCTTACAGAACGCACTGATTCACCTGTCGTCAGCGATGGTTGCACTCAAGCAAAGCACCCGTTCGGCTTGAAGAAGCGATCGGCTCCTGGTCAGGGTTTCAGTCGAGCATTCATACGCGCGCATAAAGGCTCGCCATCCCCTGGGGCTCGTGCGTGTACTTACCGCTGCGTAAGGGATTATAGGTCTCATTGTACAGACATAGACTTTGAGGGTTTTTAGCCGTGAATTGCATCATTTTGCGATGGGCGTCCCCTCGAAAGAAGGCTATGAGGTCGCTTTCCGATCGCCAATAGCTGACCATGATCACCTCATTGGGTCCGCAGATACCCGCTTTAACTTGCACACAACCCCTGGCTTGAGCCGTCACACTCTTGATCCAGAACACGTTTTTCCATAACCAGAGAAAGCCTGCGCGATCGCGAGCCAAAAAGCCATTCACAAACACGACCGCTTCAGCCTGCTGGGGAAGTTTGATTTGGTAAAGGTTGTAGCTCATACGTTGATACTCCTGAACGGTTTACACGCTAAATGAGTGCGCCGACCAATAATCGATCAAATGAATATTCAACTAATTGAATATAATCAATAAGGTATAGTCAACTAATTGAATATGTCAAGAGATTTCACGTTATGGCTTTAGCGCAGGCAATTTTGGCAACCTTGCTCGATTACCCTTGTAGCGGCTACGACCTGCGAAAGCGGTTTGAAGGCTCCGTTGGCTTTTTCTGGCAAGCAAGTTTCCAGCAGATTTATCGCGAACTCAGCAAGCTAGAGGAGGAAGGCTGGCTCAGCGCCGAAACCATCCATCAGCAACATCGCCCCGATAAAAAGGTTTATCGCGTGACCAGCGAAGGCGAAAACCAGCTCAAAGCCTGGATTAAAAAACCCTGCGCGATCGCCCCAACGAAAGATGATCTGCTGGTTAAGATGTTTTCAGGCTACACGGTGCCCACAGATACGTTTCTGACTGAACTCAAGCAGCACCAGGCACAGCATCAAGAACGTCTACTGACTTATCGACACATTGAGCAGCAGTACTTTTCTCAACCGGAAACCTTACCGCTTAAAGAGAAATTTCGCTACCTGACGCTTTTAAATGGCATTCGGTTTGAGACGGTATGGCTGAGTTGGTGTGAGGAATCGATCGCGCTTTTAGACGCATCCCCAGCGGATGAAGAACCCAGGCAATAAGGGCTTCACGATCGCGTGCCGTTAACCTGACGACCGTTCTTCAGCTAACCCATCCTGCTATTTGACCAACGGTATCAATCCACTGAGCGCACTTTGATAGGAAACGTTCGTTGGGCTGAGCGCGATCGCCTGCTGATAGGCTGTAACAGCCGCCTGCCGTAGCCCTCGACGTTCCAGTACGACCCCCAAACTATAGTGAGCAGCAGCACTTTTGGGATTTAGCTGTAACGCTTTGCGATAGTTTGCGATCGCGTCATCGAGTTTGCCCTGCATCAGAAAGAGGTTGCCCAAATCGTGATAGGCAGCCGTATAGTCTGGGTCAAGACGAATCACCTGCTGATGTGTCGCGATCGCATCCGTAAGCTTACCCTGATTCTTCAGCGCCAATCCCAAGTGGTTGTAAGCCAGCACATGCCGTGGGTCAGCGTGAATCGCCTGACGATAGGCAACCGTTGCCGCCTCAAATTTATGCTGTTTGCTGAGCAGATCCCCAATACAGGTGTAGGTAAAAGCATAGTGAGGATTGAAGACAACCGCTTTTTGGTAAGCCGCGATCGCGTCATCAATCTTTCCTTGCTGCTCAAACGCAAAGCCAATGTTGTTGTAAGCAAAGGTATACCGAGCATCCAGCTGAAGGGCTTTTTGATACGCCGCGATCGCGCCATCTAACTGTCCTTGTTTCTCTAACGCAGAGCCTAGATTGTAGTGAGTAAAGGCATCGGTTGGATTTAGCCTCAAGGCACGTTGGTAGACCGCAACCGCCTCAACAAAGCGTCCCTTTTGTTCCAGGTCAACGCCTTTCTCCACCAAGCCGTTGTAAGCACTGCGACCAATCAGCAACAGGCTGGCGAGTGTTACGGCACTACCGAGCAAAAGCCGATAGGGTTGGGTCAGTCGCGATCGGACGCCGTGAGATCCAAGCGCCCGTCGTTTGACTAGAGCCCGGTTGAAAAAGCGCTGCACTATTTCATGACAGTTCATGCGATCGAACCTGCAAGTGCCCTGATTCTAACGGAAGCAACTCAAGCGCACATCCTGATCATCACGGCATTTAACGCATCCACTTAGCTAACAACCAACAACTAAAAACTAAAAACTTCTGGATCTTAGGCCTGCGATTGGCGTGCCGTTTTCCAAACTTGCCAACCAATAAAGCTCAAGAGCACAGTGGCACCGATCGCATAGCCCAGCCCACTGGGCATTCCCGAAACCGCTAAAGCCAACGTGCCGGCCCAGAGCGTCAAGGAGTAGATAAATAAAACCGTTAAGCGTTGCGACAAGCCTGCCTGCAACAACCGATGATGCAAGTGACGTTTATCGGCAACAAAGGGGGATTTGCCCCGTCGCAGTCGATCCAAAATGACCGCTGACATATCCAAAATCGGGACGGCCAGAATCAAATAGGGCAGCACCACGGCGACCGTTAATGTTACCGTCGTCACCCCTTTTACCAGCCCAATAATGCCAATACCCGCCAGAGAAAAGCCCATGAAATAGGCTCCCCCATCGCCCATAAAGATCTGGGCAGGATTAAAGTTATAGCGGAGGAAGCCCAGCGCCCCACCTGCCAGAGCTGCCGCAATCAACGCCGCAGCAGGTTGCTTCATAAACAGGCAGACAATAAACATGACCACTGCCGCAATACCGCTGACCCCAGCCGCCAGTCCATCCAGCCCATCAATCCAGTTAATGGCGTTTGCCATGCCAACCAGCCACACCACCGTAATCGGTAAGCTTACCAGGTCAGGAAGAGACACTAGCCCGATCGTGGGAATCGTAAGAAAGTCAATTTGCACGCCTACTTTCCAGGCAAGCCCCGCGACAATCGCTTGCAAAATCAAACGGGTCACAGGCGACAGGCTAAAAAGGTCGTCTGCCAGCCCAATCAAAAAGAAGGCTAGACCACCGATCGTGACCCCCCAGACCTCATATTCCTTGTCAGGCGGCAAAACGCCAAACCCGCCTGTCCACCAGACAATTAACAGCCCTGCTAATGTGCCTAGAAAAATTGAAACACCACCCAGGCGAACCATTGGACGCTTGTGAATCTTTCTACCACCCGGTTTGTCGAAATGTCCGCTTTTGAGTCCGATTTTTTTGACGATCGGGGTTGCCAGGAGGACAACCAGCGAAGAAACCAGAAATGCAATTAGGTTATACAAAGGATCAGGCATCTGGAGGGCTAGGTCGAGGATAAGCGACAGGCAGAGTGTACTACACTTCAGATGATAGTGAGCAACGAGTTGCCAATCTCATCTCCGGAGCAATCTTAAAGCTCTTTAAGCGTATACGCTGAATCTAAGAGCGAGATGAATGAATTTTTTCGCAAAAGTAGAGACCGAAGCCTCGTCAACCGATGCAGGTGAATGACCTAATGTTTTGGTGGGCCAGGCTTTGAGCCGTAAGGTTGCATTGTGAGTATAGACCTTCAATCATCCGATGCAACCGTCGTTAGAAGAACAAAAGGCGGGTCTTGAGCGATCGAGGCACTGCCCTTACAAGCAAATGTTCCTCTGTAGTCTTATACAGCGTCAAGCCCTAGCGACCAGGAAATTGGCTTGCCATGACATGCGGAATGGCTGACTGAGCAATAACGGCTGCAAGCGTTCTCACGAACCATCGAAATCGCCAGACGCTGAATTCGTCAAGATTGCAGTGAAGCACAGGCATTTTTAGCGGTTGCCAACCTGATCGCCCAGCGCTCGTTTATAGTACTTTTGTATTAAAATGTAAGCTGCTTTCTGTCAGCACCCTTTTGGAAGCCTCGGCGATCGTGATGCGTCGCAGCGCTTTCTAGACAAATTCCCAGCACCCCGCCCCAAGCACGTATGGCAAAACCAGCACGGTTCGCTCACGCTAGCTCTACGCATAAGGATAGTTTGATCCGTTCTTTTATGTTTTTGGGTGCCACGCTGGTTGCTGTAGCGCTGGTTTTGACGCTCATTCGCCAGATGCTGCCATTGCTGCAACTGCTTGCACCTGTGGTGACTGGGTGGTGGCTCTGGCAACGTCATCGTAAAGTGCATCTGCGGCAGCAAAAGCACCTTCACACCGTCTTTTATCACCTCTTGCAGGCGCATGGTGGGCGCATGACGCTGCTGGATTTTGCCATGACAGCGGCGATTCCTGCGATCGCGGCTCGTCGCTACCTCGATAGTCGTGCTAAAGAGTTTGCGGCTCGCTTTGAGGTGACAGAGCAGGGAGATGTGGTGTACGTCTTCTCATCGTTGCAATTGTCTCGATCGCCCCTTCCTTCAACATCAGCAATAGAGCCCACCGTTGAAGACAGTACGCCGACCTCGATGCAACCTGAGCCAGAGGCGGTACCTTCCTCTTTAACACAGACTGAACTCGCGAATCGCTTAGGCGTCACTGCAACCACCATCAGCCGCAAAAAGTACTCGCCTCTTTTTATGAATTGGACACAAGCCCGCGACCCCAAGGGTATTGGTTGGTCCTACGCGGCTGAAGCCCAGCGTTTCTCTCCTGTTAACGATCGGTTGCCTGCACAACCTGAAAGCGAAGATGGCGACTAATATCCTCATGACTGGATGCTGGAAAGTGCCGCTCAATAAAGCTCAGCAATCCCTTCAGCGTTTGAAAGTGCCACTGTGCCCGTGACACAGGCTGACCCGATGACGTAACTTCCGCAATTTGCAACCGATACTTGCCGTTGATCTGGGATGTGCCATTTAAGCGAAGAATGCAATGTTGATAGCGTTGGGCAACCATGTTCGTTTCGATCGGTAAGGTGGTCAGCGCAGCATTGGATGCGATCGTCCTGTTAGCTGCGGTGTGCAGCCCACCTCTTAGGATTCAATCGAGAACCGCCAAATCCCGAAAAGATCAAAGGCTTCCCAGAATCTAGGAAGCCTTTGTGATGAAACGCGAGAAGAAGGAATAATCGCCTTGCATCAAATGAATTAAAAATGCGATAAACCGTGCAGGGACAATGCATTGCCTTGCCCCTACCCAACGATAAGCTGTTGCGGCTCTACCCAAGCAATGCCTTCGCTTTTGCGACCACATTATCGACTGTAAAGCCAAACTTATCCATACAGACGCCGCCTGGTGCCGATGCCCCAAAGCGATCGACGCTGAGGATATCGCCCTGATCGCCAGCATACTTCTGCCAACCCATGCTGATGCCTGCTTCAACGACAAGGCGCTTGGTCACGGCTTTGGGCAACACAGACTCTTTATACGCCGCATCTTGCTCCTCGAAGAGTTCCCAGGAAGGCATGGAAACGACGCGAACCTTTTTACCGTCGCTGGTGAGTTGCTCAGCCGCTTTAACGCACAGACCCACTTCAGAACCGGTGCCAATCAGGATCAGGTCGGGGGTTCCGTCGGAGTCGATGACAGCGTAAGCACCTTTTGAAACGCCCTCGATCGACGAACCAGCCAAATTTGGTAACGCCTGACGCGAGAAGGCAATTAGCGTTGGACGATGCTGATTTGCGTTCAAGACAGCAACTTTATACGCACCAGAGGTTTCCGTACCATCTGCAGGACGCAGCACGGTGAGATTAGGAATCGCTCGCAGGGATGCGATCGTCTCCACGGGTTGGTGCGTTGGACCATCTTCGCCCAATGCAACGGAGTCGTGGGTCATGACCCAAATGACACCTGCTTGCGACAGTGCCGACAGGCGAATGGCACCCCGCATGTAGTCGGTGAAGATGAGGAAGGTTGCCCCGTAAGGAATGAGCCCCGATCCATGCAGCGCCATTCCGTTGCAGATGGCTCCCATACCGTGTTCACGGACGCCAAAGTGAACGTTACGGTCTTCGTAGTGCCCTTTCTGGAAGCTACCGAAGCCTTTCAATTCAGTCAGGTTGGAATGCGTCAGGTCAGCAGATCCACCAATCAGTTCTGGCAGTACTTTAGCCAGAGCATTCAACGTAATTTCGGAGTGTTTGCGCGTCGCAAGCTGTTTGTCTTCAGGCTTGTAGGTGGGCAGTACGCTATCCCAACCGTCTGGTAATTTACCGCTCAGCAGGCGATCAAACTCAGCGGCCTGCTCGGCATATTTCGTCTTGTACTGTGCCCAGGTTTCACTCCATTCTGCTTCCAGGCTGGCACCACGATCAACAGCCTTCCGCATGTGGGCAAGTGCATCTTCAGGCACCACAAAGGGTTCGTATTCCCAGCCCAGGTTGTCGCGGGTCAGCTTGATCTCATCGGGACCCAAGACAGAACCGTGGGCATCGGCTGTGCCCTGCTTGTTTGGAGAACCGTAGCCGATGGTGGTCGTCACCTTAATCATGGTGGGCTTATCGGTGACGGCTTTCGCTTCCGCGATCGCCTTGGCAATCCCTTCTAAATCTGTGTTGCCATCTTTAACATGCAGCACATGCCAGCCATACGCTTCAAAGCGCTTAGAGACATCTTCGGTGAATGCAACGTCTGTAGAGCCGTCGATCGAGATGTGGTTGTCGTCGTAGAGCGCAATCAATTTACCCAGGCCCAGGTGCCCTGCCAGGGAACATGCTTCGCCCGACACCCCTTCCATGTTGCAGCCATCGCCCAAGATGACGTAGGTGTAATGGTCTACGAGGGTGAGGTCAGGTTTGTTGAACTTGGCTGCTAAGTGTGCCTCCGCCATCGCCAAACCAACAGCATTGGCAATCCCCTGTCCCAACGGCCCAGTTGTTACCTCAACTCCGGGGGTCTCAAAGTTCTCAGGATGTCCAGGTGTTTTCGATTCCCACTGACGGAACTGTTTGATGTCGTCGATCGACACACTGTCATAACCCGTCAAATACAGCAGTGAATACTGCAACATGCAGCCATGCCCCGCAGATAGCACGAAGCGATCGCGGTTGAACCACTTGGGATTCTTGGGATTGAAGCGCAAAAACTGATCCCAAAGGACAAAGGCCATGGGGGCAGCACCCATCGGTAAGCCGGGATGCCCAGATTTCGCTTTTTCAACGGCATCGACTGATAGAAAACGAATTGAGTTGATACAAAGTTCTTCGAGGGTTTGGGTGGTTGCGACAGCCATAGCTTCTCTTAATTTAATAACGGCGTGGGCGTGGGCAGACAAATGGGGGTGAGCGATCGCGAACAACGAAGCAGACAAATTGCAAATAGTAAGCAACTATACCTATTGCTCATTGTTTAAAGTTTATAACTTAAGCTGCGAATGATCTATCCCTTGCACGAGCAAATCTGGCAAATTGATGGGGTTCAGCGGTCAGTGGTCATCAGCAGTGTTAAAACTCAGCACTTGATGAAAAGGTTAATGGTCATCGGTCAATGGAAAGAAAGCTGAAAACTAACGGCTGAAAGCTGACGACTGATTGCTGAAAGCTCAATGACTCATTAAGACTCATACATCGCCTTTCTTTGCTTATAGTTTCGTCAAGCAGGGATAGAAGTCAAGCATCGAAATGGCAACGGTTGTCTAGAATAAGGCTGAAGTAGACCGGAACGCACAGATAAGGCTGTGATTCTGACGCTTGACCGTGTTTGACTGGCAATCTTTTGCATAGATATCTCATGACCCCGCCTCCCCGTCGATCGCAAACGCTCATAGGTGCGCTGACTCAGGCAGTGCAGACTGTTCATGCGAAGATCAATTTTTCGAAGCTGAAGCTGAAGCCAAACGCTCGCGTGCCAGAACTGCGTGTTCAAGATGCCAATGCGAGTCAGGCAGATGTCTATCCGTTGTTGGGCGATCGCTATTTGTTGGGGCGCAGTTCCAAATCGTGCGACATTGTGGTGCGCAACCCTGTGGTCAGCCAAGTGCATCTGTCGCTCAACCGGGATAGTCGCCGACAAAGCGTGTTGAACGCTCTTTTTCGTCCGCCTTTTTTTCTGAAGGATGAGAATTCTACCAACGGAATTTATCGAGGTAAGCGGCGAGTACGATCGACCCAACTCAGACACAACGCGGTTTACACACTTGGGCCACCAGAATTAGCCGCTGCCGTTCGCATTCAATACATCGACCCACCACCGTGGTACGTCCGGGTCATCCGCTACGGGATGTATGGCATTGGAGGCGTCACGGCGTTGGCTGTAGTGGGCGTGCTGATCGAGTGGCAAAAGTTCTCTGTGCAGCCCTTGCCAACGTCAGTCCAAGGGCCGTTTGTCGTCTACGCGCGAGATGAGCAAACTCCATTGAGTCCCGTCACTAACCGAACTCATACCGAATTTAAAAATCTGTCGGACTTTTCACCGTATTTAGCCAAAGCCGCGATCGCCTCTGAAGATTCTCGCTACTACTGGCATCTGGGCGTAGACCCGATCGGGACGTTGCGGGCACTGGTGGCGAATGTCCGGGGCGGTGGCATTAAAGAAGGGGGCAGTACGCTGACTCAGCAGCTTGCCCGGAGCCTCTTGCGCCAGTATGTGGGCACCCAAGACTCTGCTGGACGCAAATTGCGCGAAGCGGCCGTAGCGCTGAAGCTGGAAACAGTTTACAGCAAAGATTTTTTGATGCTGACCTATCTTAACCGCGTGTATCTGGGCAACGAGGCCTACGGGTTTGAGGATGCGGCAGAACTTTACCTGGGTAAGTCGGCAAAAGATTTAACGTTATCTGAAGCCGCAACGCTCGTGGGCATTTTGCCTGCGCCTAATAGCTTCAATCCAGCGCGCAACTACGACAAGGCGATCGAGCTTCGCAATCGGGTTCTTGATCGCATGGCAGCCTTAAATATGGCGAGTGCGGAGGAAATTCAGCGGGCACGGCGATCGCGCATCGAAGTCAACCCCAAGGCCAAGGCGGAACTCGATAACGTTATCGCTCCCTATTACTACAGCTACGTCTTCAGCGAACTGCAGCAGCTTTTGGGTGAACAGCTTGCCGAAGAAGGTAACTTCATTATTGAAACCGGACTCGACCTTCAGATGCAGTCCAAAGCGGAAGCCAGCCTCCGGGATGCCGTTGATGGCCCGGGTGTAAGCAATGGGTACTCTCAGGGGGCGATCGTCACACTGGATGCGAAAACGGGCGAAATTCTCGCGCTGGTTGGCGGTGTGGATTATAAGAAAAGCCAGTTTAATCGGGCATCTCAGGCTATGCGTCAACCCGGCTCGACCTTTAAGGTGTTTACGTACACAACGGCGATCGAGCAGGGTATTTCTCCCAGCAATGCTTACTCGTGCGCACCCTTAAATTGGGAGGGGCAATACTTTGCAGGCTGTCACGCGGGTAGCGGTAGCCTGGATATGTACACCGGATTGGCACAGTCTGAAAACGTCATCGCGTTGCGCATTGCCCAGCAGGTAGGATTGAACAACATGATCCGTACAGCACAACGTATGGGCATTCGGTCAGAGTTGAAAGCAACCCCAGGATTAGTCATTGGACAGAGTGAAGTCACGCCGCTAGAAATGACAGGAGCCTTTAGCATCTTTGCCAACGGTGGCGTGAGCAATCCCCCACGTGCTATTCGGCGTATTCTCGATGGTGGCGACTGCAAAAACCCTAAAGATGTCAAAACCTGCCGCGTGATTTACAGCCTGGATCAAGACAATCAACGCAATCAGCCTGTGCTGAAGCCAGAAGTTGCCGATACCATGACCAGCTTGCTGCAAGGAGTAGTGCGGAGTGGCACTGGACGGGCCGCGGCGATTGGGCAGGGCGAAGCAGGCAAAACGGGCACTACAAACGACAACGTTGATTTGTGGTTTATTGGCTACATTCCCAACAACCTGGTAACGGGCATCTGGCTGGGAAACGACAACAACTCCCCAACGTCTGGCAGTAGCGGTCAGGCAGCCCAGCTTTGGGGCAACTATATGAGCAAAATCATCCGGTGATCGGCCTTCGGCTTTTGCTTGGTTAAACAGCGTGAATTGAGCCAAACTGCTACCAGCACAGAGACGGCAAACATTGATCGTCTTTAATTCTCATTCCTAAGCAAAATCGGTAGAACTAGCGTTAGCATGGTTTCTACGCTTTCGCATGCCGTCTTCAATGTGTTTGTTCATCAGGGTAACCGCTCCTAGCCCTCAGCGGTAAGTCAGGTTCGCGCCGATTAACTGTTCGCTTTCATCGATGGTTCTGCGAGAAGGTTTAAATTGCTCGTCAATGCATTGCCATTTATTCATTGACATTCCTGCTAGCTAGGACTAGATTTCCTGTAACCGGATGCGTAGAACCGTGGTTTACCTAGTGAGCCACGCAGCAACCTCTTACAGATTATTTTCCCTCCGAAATCTTAAGTCGATCGGTATAATCTTTATCCAAAATTCATCAAGTAAGTAGGCAGAATTGTCGGGATTGAGCTTGGCTACTTTCGCTTGAGCATTAAGATTATTTAAGAAGAGACGCTTGTTGCTTGTGCAGAACCTATTCAAAGATTTGAAGGGAACCACGACAGGCAATGTCATTTCGCGATCGAGTTCGTATTCCCTGTTGTAGCCGGAGTTCCGCAGCTTTTCAGAGTGACCTTAACGAGCCACTATGCTTTCTGAATCGTCATCTCAAGAGATCATTACCCTGCGTCAGCGTGTGGCCGAACAGGCTGCCTTGCTAACACAGGTGGAGCAGCAATTGCTGCACTCTAAACAAGTGGAATATGCTCTCGACACCTCGCAGCAGAAGCTTTCGGCCGTATTGCAGCAAGCGCCGATCGCCATTATTGAATGGAATACAGCGTTAGAAGTTGTCGATTGGAATCCAGCAGCAGAAAGCCTTTTGGGCTATACACGACAGGAAGTGATGGGTCGACATGCAACAGCCCTACTCACGCCAGAACACAGCCATCAAGCCGTTCAAACATGGCTGCAACAGCAAACCACCGATCGCACACGCAACCACATCTTTACTAAAGATCGCCGTGGGCTTACCTGCGAGTGGCAAAATACACCCTTATTCGATGCACAAGGGCAATTGACGGGGATCGTCTCAATGGTGCAGGAGTGTGCGGAACAGACGACCGTTCTCCCTGGGTCTTCAGACCATCACGCCTCTGACACTGACACAGCCTCTGACGCTGCCACATCAGAATCGGTGCAACAGCAGACTCGGGCAGGCGCGATCGCCCACATTTCGCCTACCTTCTTAAACGACATCATCAATGCCACAGCCGATCCTCTCTTCGTTAAAGACCAGGAGCATCGCTACATCCTCCTCAATGATGCCTATTGTCAATTTATGGGCTGGAACCGCTCTGAGGCGATCGGCCTGAACGACCATGATGTCTTCCCTGATACCGAGCAGGCTGACTTCTTTCGCAGTACAGACCAAATTGTGCTGGACGACGGGCTTGACCGGGAAGACGAAGAATCCCTCACAAACTTACAGGGCGTCACCCATATCTTTTCGACGAAAAAAACTCGCCTGAAAGATGCGTCAGGCAATCGGTTCATGGTAGGCACCATGCGTGACATTACGGCTTTAAAACATGCAGAAGCCGCATTGAAGCAAGCCAAGCAGGAGTTAGAGTATCGTGTCGAAGAGCGTACGACCGAATTGCAGCAAACGGTTATGCAACTTCAGCAAGAAATCTACGAACGGCAAGCGGCGCTGCATGAGCGCAATCAGGCCGAAGCCAAACTGCAACACACCCGTAAGTTTCTGGAGTCTGTCTTAAAAACCTTGCCTGTTGCTGTCATTGCAAAAGAGGCAAAAGAGCTTCGCTATGTGCTGTGGAATCCTGCTGCTGAAGCTGTACTGGGCGCAACTGCAAAAGAGATGATGGGCAAAAATGCTTATGATGTCTTGCCTCCAGAGGATGCTGAAGCGTTGATCGAGCACGATCGCCACGTGCTTAAAAGTAAGTCCATCGTTGATATTCCAGAAGTTGCAGTAACGGCTAACGGCGAAGAGCGCATTTTACACACCAAAAAAACGGCCGTCTTTGATGAAGAGGGCAAGCCGCAATACCTGCTAGCGATTACCGAAGACATTACCGAACGCAAACAGGCAGAAGCCGCGCTGCGCCAGAACGAAGAGCAGTTACGAGAACTGGTACAGCGTGAAGAATTGATCAATCGGGTCGCCAATCAAATTCGCAGTTCGCTCGATCTGGATACCATCCTGCAAACGACCGTGCATGAAGTCCGCAATCTGCTGCAGATCGATCGCTGTAGCTTTTGCTGGTATCACATTCAATCAGACGAGCTGGCAAGTCTTGATTTTACTCATGAATCGCGGGATGCGGCCTTTCCCAGCTTTATTGGCTCCTATCCGCAAGATCTCAGTAAGACAGCCGATCACCGCAACCCCATTGTCGAAAGCCTCTTGAACCAGACCCCTTACCGCGTTGACGATATCGCGACCGATCCCCACCTGAAGCCAGGAACCCGCGAAATTCTACAGTTTTATGGCTATCACTCTGAGCTCGTACTACCAGTGCCAATTCTTTCGGGTCAGTTGGGTGGCATTCATTGTGGGCATCACAGTGCCGTGCGCCCCTGGAGCGATTCTGAAGTTGAACTCCTGCAAGCGGTTGCCAGTCAACTGGCGATCGCGATTAACCAGGCTGAACTTTATCATCAAAGCCTCACAGCAGCTAACACGGCCAAACAGCAGGCACAGCAACTAGAGCAAGCACTGCAAGAACTGCAGCAGGCACAAGCGCAAATGGTGCAAAGCGAGAAGATGTCTAGCCTGGGGCAACTGGTCGCAGGAGTTGCCCATGAAATTAACAATCCCGTCAACTTTATCTACGGCAATCTCACCTACGCCAACGAGTACACACAAGATCTGCTCAATCTGCTCAACCTCTATCAGCAGCATTATCCAAGCCCAGTCTCGCAAATTAAGACGGTTGCAGACGCGATCGACATTCAATTTGTGATGACCGATCTGCCTCGTTTGCTGGCTTCTATGAAAGTGGGCGCAGACCGTATTCAAAAAATTGTGGCGTCTCTACGCACTTTCTCCCGCATGGATGAAGCCGAATTCAAAGCGGTCAATATCCACGAAGGCATCGACAGTACGCTGATGATCTTACAGAGCCGCCTCAAACCACAACAGCTTCGCAGCCAGGGGCGAGAATACACCCGTTCTGAGATAGAAGTTGTGAAAGCGTATGGTGAACTGCCTCTGGTGGAGTGCTATGCGGGGCAGCTTAACCAGGTGTTTATGAATATTTTGAGCAATGCCATTGATGCGCTAGATGAGGAGAATGTAAAACGGGACGCCGCTGTCATCGAGCAAAATCCTAGCCAGATTCAGATCCGTACCGAAGTCCTGGGGACCGATCGCGTCATGATTGCGATCGCGGATAACGGTCCTGGTATCCCTGAACACGCACTTCAACGGCTGTTTGATCCCTTCTTTACAACCAAACCCGTTGGTAAAGGTACGGGCATGGGGCTCTCGATCAGCTACCAAATTGTCACAGAGCGGCATGGTGGGTCATTGCGCTGTCTTTCAACCCCTGGAGAAGGCACAGAGTTTCTCATTGAAATCCCGCTCAAGCAACGGCCCAGTGAGTCATAGTCTGCCCTAAACTTGAAAAGCAACAGCTTCTTTCAAATCACGTGCAGGACAGTGACAGCCATGACGTATAAACCCAGAATTCTGGCCTTTGCGGGTAGTACCCGAACTGATTCGTTTAACAAAAAGCTCGCAAAAATTGCGGCTCAGGGCGCAACAGTCGCAGGGGCAGACGCCACCTTCGTCGATTTACGAGACTTTTCGCTGCCGCTGTTTGATGAAGACTTAGAAGCCAAAGAAGGACTGCCAGCCGGTGCTCGCCAATTCAAAGATCTCTTGCTGGCGCACGATGGGTTACTGATTGCGTCTCCTGAGTACAACAGTTCCGTCACCCCTGTTTTAAAGAACGCGATCGATTGGGCCTCCCGTCCCGCTGAAGGAGAAGCACCGCTAGGCTGTTTTGCGGGTAAGGTTGCGGCTCTGATGAGTGCCTCTCCAGGTGCGTTAGGAGGCTTGCGAGGGTTGGTTCATATTCGTTCAATCTTAAGCAGCATCAAAGTGATTGTGTTGCCAGATCAAATTGCTGTACCTAAGGCATACGAAGCGTTTAATCCAGATGGTAGCCTCAAAGACCCAAAACAACAGGCAAGCGTCGAAGGTCTTGGTGAAACCGTAGCCACGATCGTCGCCAAGCTCAAGGCATAGCCTCTTCAACCCGTCAGGTGTTTGTAAGCATCTTGAACAAACGCGCCAGGCTCATCGCTCGTCGTTCCACTGCATCATTTTTCTGCGGGCTCTACATCACATTGCTGAGGTACTGATGAATAAACTGCACCGCGATCGAGCCTTCACCCACGCCAGAGGCAACTCGCTTCACAGAACCTTGGCGCACATCCCCCGCCGCAAAAACACCGGGAACATTGGTTTCTAGTAAAAAGGGGTCCCGTTCTAACGTCCATCCTTTAGGGCGTGGCTTATCCCGCGTCAGTTCTGCACCCGTCAAGATAAAGCCTTGCTGATCGCGTTCAACCACCCCATCCAACCAATCGGTGCGAGGGCTGGCACCAATAAACACAAACAGAGAGGTGGTCGCAACGGTTTCGGTTTTGCCTGTTTCAGCATTGGCAATGACGATCGCCTCCAGGTGTTCCGTCCCTTTCACTTCAACCACGCTACAGCCCGTGCAAACGCTAATATTCTCAATGGCTTTAATTTGATCAATCAAATACTGGGACATGCTTTTGGTGAGTGATTCACCCCGCACCAGCATCACAACACGACGAGCGTACTTTGAGAAATGCACGGCTGCCTGTCCGGCTGAGTTGGCTCCACCAATGATGTAAACCTCTTCGCCACCGCAAGCGATCGCCTCTGTCATTGCAGCACCATAGTAGACTCCGGCACCGCCCAGCTTATCGTTCCCCGGTACATTCAGCCTGCGATAAGAAACGCCAGTCGCAATCATGAGCGCATGGCAACTCAACTCGCTTCCATCGGCAAGCTTCACAATCCGATAGGGATCTTCAACCCGAATCCCGATCGCCTCTTGTGCCAAAATTTCGACGCCAAAGCGACGGGCCTGCGTTACAGCACGACGCGCCAAATCTGCACCGCTCAACCCCACTGGAAAGCCTAGATAGTTTTCAATGCGAGAACTGGAACCAGCCTGCCCGCCTGGAGCCTCGCGCTCAATCATGACCGTACTCAACCCCTCCGACGCGCCATACACGCCAGCCGCTAAACCAGCGGGGCCACCACCAACAATCACCAAGTCATAAAAAGGGCGTTCGGCATGGGTTTTTAGGCCAATTTTCGCTGCAAGGTCAGTGTTTGAGGGTTGGACAAGCTGTGACCCATCGGGAAACAAAACCAGGGGTAAGGGTTGGGGTTCACCCGGCTTCGCGTAGGTCAGCAACTGTTGCGCTTCTAGCCCCTGCTCAACGTCAAGCCACTGGTAGGGAACCTGATTACTGGCCAGAAAACTTTTGACCTGATGCGATTGGGGCGACCAACGTGTACCGACTACCCGAATCCCCTCAAAGGGCGGGCGAAAGCTCGCCAGCCAGTCCGCCAGCAAATCATCCAATACCGGGTAAAGACGCTCTTCGGGCGGATCCCACGGCTTCAGCAGGTAATAATCAATTTGAGTCGAGTTAATGGCCCGAATCGCCGCATCGGTATCGGCATAGGCGGTGAGCAACGCTCGCTTAGCCGTTGGGAAGATGGGCAACGACTGTTCCAGAAATTCCACGCCGCTCATTTGCGGCATCCGCTGATCGACTAGAAAAAGCGCGATCGGCTCATTCCGCAATTTAAGTTTTTCAACCGTTGCTAGGGCTACACTACCCGACTCTGCACGCATAATGCGAAAGCGATCGCCATACTCCTGCCGTAAATCGCGCGCCACGGCTTGCAGCACTTCAGGATCATCATCAACGGTTAAAACAACCGGCTTAGCCATGCATGCCACCTACTTCTTTACTTCTTCAATTCTTTACCTGGTTTATGCGGCCAGCGCAACGCCTTAATGGACTGGTTTGAGGGCAACTCAATGATTTAACCCAAGCGTTGCATTTTCAAAAGCACTGGATCAAACCCAGGATCAAACTCGGTCTTGTCATCAAAGTAAGCATCCTGAAGATGAACCTGAAACAAATCTGCGCCCCTTAAATCAGCACCAGCCAGGTTTGCTCGATAAAAGCTGGTATGCAGCAGATCCGCCCCACTGAGGTTCACATCCCTGAGATCGGCATCTCTAAGGTCTGCGTTTGAAAGATTGACGCATCTCAAATCCGCACCTCGTAGCTTGGTGCCATGCAGTTTTGCCTGCCGCACATCGGCTTTGTATAAATTAGCGCCTTCCAACGTTGCCTGGGTCAAATCCGTTTTTTGCAAGCTCGCATAGCTCAAATTCACGTGGCTTAAATTTGCCCCCATAAGGTCAGAGTTGAGCAAGTTGGCGTGCTCCATGTTTGCCTGCTGGAAGTTTATTCCTTGCAAGTTCGCTTCCTTCAAATCGATCGCTCCAAGAGCGGCGTGACTAAAATCCCGGTCTCCGGCAGCATAGCGCTCCAATAGCGCTGTCACATCGCTAGTGCTAGACATAACGTTCTCCTGGTGTTGAGCTGGTTGGCACAATCAGTCATCAGTGAAAAGTCTAGCGCGTTCGTCCTCATCCAACCCTGGCATGATCGTTCACGAAGCGGCCTGTTCACTACGGGAAAGGCAAGGGCTCTCTCAGACAAGCGCTTTCCAGACAGGGATGTGCTGCAGGTGGCTTGCGCATACCGACGATCGCACCTAGACTGCTTGTGAGCTTGGCGGTCAAACAGTAACCCCGACGGTTTAACCCTTGGCTCATAGCAAGATTCTCTTTAGCTGGGTACCTGGCATGTTTGTTCACATCATTGCGGACTACGGTACTGGCGATCCGGCGTTTGCCGAAGTCACTCAACGTCTTTTGATGGCCCTACCCAATGTTCAGATCTATACCCTCTCCGTACCACCCTTTAGCACCCTTGCAACCGGGTTTTGGTTGGCTCAACTGGGACTAAATCCTGGCCCAGGCGATCGTCTCCTCTATCACAACTGTGCGCCCCGGCAGGACGATCCAGAAGCCCGACAGGACAATGAAGGTGAAGGGCTAACCTACGCGTTGCTAACGAACGGAGTCAAAGTTGTCGGCGTGAATGCAGGCTATACGCTTTCGTTTATCAAAGACCATGCCAGACAATTGCAGTCGGTGAATGTCTCTCGCGGCGGGTCACAGTTTCGCTCACGCGATGTTTTTCCGGCGGCAGCAGCAGCCATTGCTCAAGACGATTTCAGTCTTCTGGGAGACTCCCTTTCCCCCGCCCAGATCCCAGACGCACCCCTCGATCGCATTGCGTGGATTGATGGCTACGGCAACATTAAAACGACGATTCCAGCCCACACGCTGTCTTTAGAACCTGAAACTAAAATCGTTGTGCGCATTGGCGATGTCGTCAGTGATGCGGTCTACTCAGACGGTAGCTTTAAGGTCGCGGAAGGCACGCTCGCCTTTGCACCCGGCAGTTCCGGTTGGGCCGCGCCAGAAACCGGAGAGCCGTTACGCTGGATGGAACTTTTTCTGCGGGGTGGCAGCGCCTGGGAACGGTTTGGCAGACCCCGGATCAATCAAGCCGTCACTCTTCTGACTTGAATACTTATAGCCTCAATTCTGGCTCCTGGCTTCTGACTCCTGACGGCCTGCACACAACATTGCGATCGCCAAACCAACTAACCGTCAAAGGCTTTTTGCATCATGGGTAACGGTGACGTTTTTAATAAACCGGACTGCACAAATTTTGCATAGATGCCAGCTTCGATCGACAGCAATTCCTCTTGATGCTGCTGTAAACTAAACGCTTTCAATTGAGCATGCTGTTCCTGCATTTGTTGAATATCTAACTGTATTTGTTGAAGCTGTTTCTGGACAAACTCCTGCTGCGATCGCAGAACTTCAGCATTAATCACCACTTGAGTATTTGATCGATCCAAATGAGCCGCGACTTGGCTAAGTGCATCTCGACGTGCAATCAGTTCCAAATACTGTTGTTGCAAAGACTGATCATCTAGCAAATGTAGCTTTTCTAAGAGAAACTTGACCGTTAAACCCTGTACTAGCAACGTAAACCAGACAACGCCAAAGGAATTTGCAATGATTTCTTCGCGTCCCATAACCACAATTGGAATACTAAGTGCCAGCGAAATCGACACCGAGCCGCGTAACCCCGACCACCACAAAACCGTTTGTTCTCGCCAGGGGATTTCGGTCTTTGCCAACCAGTTGGTCAGCGCACTAAAGCCATAAATAGTCAGAGCGCGTGACAGGACGATCGCCGCGATCGCAATGCTCGTTGTGCTAATATTTCGCACCAAATTGGGCAGATGAATCTGATCACCAAGCAGCAAAAACAAGATGGAATTGACGAAAAAGATGATGAATTCCCAAAACTCTACCATCGTCGATCGCTTTACAGGTAGGGCACCAGCTTTGGCGCTAAAATTGCCAATCACCAGTCCCGCTGTGACAACCCCAATAACGCCCGATCCGCCCAACTCTTCAACCAGCAAATAAGTACCGTAAGCCGTCACGATCGTGAGCGACTGCTCCACCCATGACAACTCATACCGCTGTGTTAAAAACGCAACACAAAGGCCAATCAGCCCCCCGATGCCTAATCCAATGCCAGTTACCACCAGAAAGCGCAGCACAGTCGCTGAAAGCTGCACAGGCTGTGGATCAACTGCTAACTCGACGAGCACTCCAAAGGCAACCACAGCAGCCCCATCGTTCACGAGGCTCTCTCCCTCCAGCAGCGTTGTGAGGCGTTTGCCAGCGCCAACTTCACGAAAGAGCCCAATGACCGCCGCAGAATCCGTTGCCGAAAGGCATGCGCCTACTAACAACGCTGTCATCCAGGAAATGTAAGCAAATTCATGCAGCGCCCAGCCCACAGTGACGATCGACAACACCACCCCGCCAACCGCATAAAGACCGCTCGGCAATAATTCTTCCCGTAACTCTGACCACCGCATGTTCCACGCCGCTTCAAACAAAAGTGGCGGCAGAAACACCATCAGAATCATGCCTGGAGATAAATCCAGCAACCGCACATCCACCAACGCCAACCCCAAGCCCACAATCACCAATAGCAGGGTATAGGGAACCTGACGCAGTGACGAAAAGATTTTGGGTAGACCTGCTGCACTCAAGGCGACCAACAAGATGAAGAGAAACTGCTTCAGGTCTTTCTCGATCGCAACGTCCGTAGCACTGGTCAAGAAACTCATAGCCTATGAACCATGTCAGAATGACCTATCCTGATCGATGGCTGTAGGCAGAAACCGTGTTTTCCATTACCAAACGCTATCTCTTCCCCTGTTGAGTAACAGACTTGCCACAAGCAGGTGAAACCTTGCCTAAACTCCTTCGAGCAAACAAAGCACCCGCAGGAGCAGGTTTAACACCAAAGTCAATGAATACAGGCAATCATGCTGGCAAAACCTGTCCGTATAACCTTGTAGCTTTTTTCTTGAGAATCTCCTTCATTTAGGATCGCAAATCAAACAACCTGAATCATTTCTCTGTTATTGAGCCTTGCAAGGCCATGCCTTTAACCAAAAATTGCTGCTTACTTCATCCTCGTTTCTTAGAGGCTGTTTGAAAAGGGGGAGGGGTGTGACAAATTACGCCAACCGTCGCACCATGAGTCGGATCATCGCGAGATAAATCATGGTTTCAGCGGTTTCTGGAAGTAGTTCATAATCACAATTGAGCCGCCGATACCATTGCCACCAGCCAAACGTCCGTTCGACAATCCAACGCTTTTTCAGGAGCACAAAGCCTTTAGTCTGTTCAGGGCGCAGCACGGGGTAAATGACCCAGCGGAAGCGATCCATCACCCATTGCACAAAGGGTTGACCACTATAGCCACCATCGACCCAGACGAGGTAGAGGCGACAGACTTTCGCACCCAGCTCAGACAGTCGTTGCAGCACCCGTTTGCCGCCCTCGCGTTCCGGTAGACTCGCTGCGGTCACCAATACAACCATCACTAAACCCAGTGTATCCACGACGGTATGCCGTTTACGCCCTTTGGTGGCTTTGAAGCAGTCAAACCCCACGGCCTGTTGCACCATCGCCACCGTGGGTACCGTTTGACTATCGAGAATCACCTCGGAAGGACTTTCGGGGCGTCCAGTCGCGACCCGTGTCCACGCTCGTAACCGCTCATGGAGCGCTTGCCAGGTGCCGTCCTTGCGCCAGTTGCGGAAGTAGGTGTACACCGTTTGCCACGCGGGAAAGTCGCCAGGAATGTCTCGCCATTTACAGCCCTGCGTGACCACGTAAAAAATGGCGTTCAGCACTGCCCACAGATTGGTACTGCGCGGGCGACCACCGGGTTTGGCAGGCGGCAGCAGCGGCTGGATTAAGTCAAATTGGGCGCGGGTCAGGTTGCTTGAGTAGAATTTAACCATCGCTCTCACGGGGCTGGACTTCACTACTGACAGCCTACCGTGTGAGCTTTTTTACGGTCTAGACGACTTTTCAAACAGCCTCTTAGAGTGGTGAATGCTGGTGGCTATCCCTAAGGCAACCCTAAAGGCCTTGTACCAATGAGAGCACCTTTAAAATCTGCCCAAAAGTTAATCGTGGTTGTGGATTAAAGTTCAGCACATTACTTCAGAACTTCTTGGTTTTTTCACGAATCCATCACCTGACTTATCATCCCTTTACTGACATACCTAAGTACGGCGTTTAGCATAGTGAGCGTAATCTTTTGTTTGCCGCAGATTCCTGAGAGGTGTTGCATGAAGGCAGTGATATTGGCTGGCGGATTAGGTACAAGATTGAGTGAAGAGACGGCCATTAAACCAAAACCAATGGTTGAAGTTGGCGGACAGCCGATTCTTTGGCACATTATGAAGACCTATTCAGCCCATGGTGTGAATGACTTCATCATCTGCTGTGGTTACAAAGGTTATGTCATTAAAGAGTTCTTTGCGAACTACTTCTTGCGGATGTCAGATGTCACCTTTGATATGCGCTTTAACCAGATGAACATTCATGCTGGTAATGCAGAGCCCTGGCGGGTCACACTCGTTGATACAGGTGAAAATACAATGACGGGTGGACGCCTGAAACGTGTCCGCGAGCATATTGGCAATGAAACCTTTTGCTTCACCTACGGGGATGGTGTTAGCAATATTAACGTCACCAAGCTGATCGAGTTCCACAAAGCTGAAGGCGTATCGGCTACTCTGACAGCCGTTCAACCCCCTGGACGCTTTGGTGCCATTTCCTTAGGAAAAGAGCAAACTAAGATCACCCAGTTCCATGAAAAGCCAGAAGGGGATGGAGCCTGGATTAACGGCGGCTACTTCGTTCTAGAGCCAGAAGTCATTGACTATATTGAAGATGACACGGTGATGTGGGAGCACGAACCCTTGAAAAAGATTGCTCACGACGGCAAGCTTGCAGCCTTCAAACACGATGGGTTCTGGCAACCGATGGATACCCTCAAGGATAAGAACTACCTGGAAGATTTGTGGCAGAAAGGGAAAGCACCCTGGAAAGTCTGGTAGGTCAGGCAAGGCTGACAGTAGATTGCTACACGCGATCGACCATTTCATTCAAAGTAACCTCATTAAGGGCAAAGATTTATGTACGATTTTGCGATCGTCGGTGGTGGCATCGTCGGTCTTTCTACCGGCGTTGCCCTGACCCAACGCTATCCCGACGCAAAGATCCTGGTGCTTGAGAAAGAAAGCCGCTGGGCCTTTCACCAAACAGGAAACAATAGTGGCGTGATCCACTCTGGGCTTTACTACAAGCCGGGTAGCTTTAAGGCAACCTTCTGCCGAGCGGGTGCCCAATCAATGGTTGCCTTTTGTCAAGAGCATGACATTCCTCACGAAGTCTGCGGCAAGGTAATTGTTGCCACCGAGGAAAAGGAACTGCCTCTGCTGGAGAATCTCTACCAGCGCGGTTTGCAGAACGACATTAAAGTCAAACGGCTCACCGCAGAGGAAGTCCGGGAGATTGAACCCCACGTTAGCTGTATAGCTGGGGTACGGGTCTTTTCGACTGGCATTGCCGATTACAAAAAGGTTTGCCAAAAGTACGCTGAACTCGTCCAACTGGGTGGCGGTGATCTACGGCTTAACACTAAGGTGCTTAAGATCGTTGAAACGACTACAGGGCAAGTACTTGAAACCAATCAAGGTAGCTTTGAAACGCGCTTTGTAATTAACTGTGCTGGTTTGCATAGCGATCGCGTCGCCAAAATGGGTAACGTTGACCCCGAAGCAAAGATTGTCCCCTTTCGTGGGGAATACTACGAGCTAACCCCCGAAAAGCGCTACCTGGTCAAAGGGCTGATTTATCCCGTCCCCAACCCTGCCTTCCCATTTCTGGGCGTCCACTTTACTCGCATGATCGATGGCACCGTTCATGCAGGCCCCAATGCCGTGCTCAGTCTCAAACGTGAAGGATACAAAAAGACCGACTTTGACCTGCGCGACTTTGCTGAAGTGATGACCTATCCAGCCTTTTGGAAGCTTGCTGCTAAACACGCTGACGAAGGGATTAAGGAGATTATCCGTTCCTTCAGCAAAGCAGCGTTTGTTCACAGCTTGCAGCGTCTGATTCCAGAAGTACAGGCTGAAGATGTCATCCCCACCCATGCAGGCGTACGGGCACAGGCGCTCATGAACGATGGCAAATTGGTCGATGATTTTCTGATTATCAAAGGTCAGAACTCTGTGCATGTTTGCAATGCGCCTTCTCCTGCAGCGACGTCTTCCATTGAAATTGGTAAAGCCGTCGTCGAGCAAATTCCTGCACCACAGCACTTGCGCACAACCGTTAACGTTTAGCACGCTTATTAGGAAGAAACAATGAAAGTATTGGTTACCGGAACAGAAGGTTATCTTGGCTCGTTGCTGGCTCCCCTGTTAATGGAGCGCGGGCATGAAATTACAGCCGTTGATACGGGCTACTACAAAGTTGGCTGGCTGTACAACGGCACAGATTTGACCGCTAAGACCCTCAACAAAGATATTCGCCATATTACGGCTGAAGATTTGGCAGGGATTGAAGCGATCGTTCACATGGCAGAACTATCCAACGACCCCACCGGACAACTATCCCCTACGATCACCTACGACATTAACCACAAAGGTTCGGTGCGGTTGGCTGAACTGGCAAAAGCTGCGGGTGTTCGTCGCTTTGTCTATATGTCTTCATGCAGTGTGTATGGGGTTGCCAGTGGTGATGGTTTGACAACGGAAGAAACTCCAGTGAATCCTCAGACTGCCTACGCTGAGTGCAAAACGCTTGTGGAGCGGGATGTGAAGCTGCTTGCAGATGACAACTTCTCGCCCACCTACATGCGCAACGCGACAGCCTTTGGTGCCTCGCCCCGCATGCGCTTTGACATTGTGCTGAACAACCTGGCAGGACTTGCCTGGACGACCAAAGAGATCAAAATGACCAGCGATGGAACACCCTGGCGTCCACTGGTTCACGCCCTAGACATTGCGAAGTCGATCGCCTGCGCCCTAGAAGCACCCCGCGACATCATCCATAACCAGGTGTTTAACGTCGGTGATACAGCCAACAACTACCGGGTCAAAGAAATTGCTGAAATCATCGCCAACGTATTTGAGGGCTGTCAACTCAGCTTTGGCGACAGTGGTTCCGATAACCGTAGCTACCGAGTTTCGTTCGAGAAGATCAATACTCAATTGCCAGGCTTTAAGTGTGACTGGAACGCTCAGCGCGGTGCACAGCAGCTTTTTGACCTGTTCAACCGGATTGATATGACGAAAGAGGTGTTTGAGTCACGGGGCTTTACCCGCCTGAAGCAGCTTGAGTATCTGATTCGCACCCAGCAAATTGACAAAGACTTCTTTTGGTCTTAATTCAGCCTACTCACGTTTTGATCTCGCCTATCTACTGATCTTTAAAGGGGGCATTATACCTAGGACAAGACTGTGCCTGACCCACTCCGGCGATGGCACAGTTGGCTCCTAAAGTGTCTGGGGATTTTCTCTACTTACCTCTTAGGGAACACATAGAAAGGATGAAAAGCACAGCTGAAACAACTGATCGATTAAGCCACTTGCTAAGCCAAATTTCTCTGGTTACAGCGAATTATGGTGAAGGTATTGTATTAAGCCAAGTGATTAACGACTGGTTTAACTTTTTAGGTGGAAAACCAGGTGAGGTTGTCGTCATCGATTGTGGTAGTGATCGCCATACTCAAGAAGCTTGCTGGAATTTGTTCCAGGAAGGGAAAATCGATAAGCTGCAAGTGATCCATCCGACCAATGATGATTTCGGTAAAGAAAAGGGATACATCAAAGAGTATACGGCAGGCGCGATCGCCAGTAAACCATATGTACTGGTCTTTAAAACAGATACACTCCCTTATCGAAAAGGGCATGATAACTGGTTGATTGAGGCAGTTGACTATCTGGAACGTGAAGATGTTTTTGCGATCAGTGGCTCTTACAACATGCCCTGCAAGCATCATGACGCCTGGGATGGCTGGTATTTCAGCCAAAAGTGCTCTTATAACTTTGCTTTAATGAAACGTGAAAAATTCATAGCATCTGCCCATGAGTTTGCAAATGATTTCATCCTTTCCGGTTTCAGTGGTCAAAATCCAGCAGCTTACGAAGGTAAGGATCGGTACTTTATTGAGGTGGCTTTTGAGAAATACATGGAACAGCACAACGTTTTCACCTTAATGAAGGTTGAGGATCCAGACTGGACAGTCTTTCATACCAATGTCCATGATGCTCAATTAAAAGCAGCACGTGAACAGTATGTTGCTCGAAAGAACATTACGAAGTATATGAATGCGGGTCTGTCAGAGGAAATACCAGACCCTAGTAAGGCCCTTTACTATGGTCAGCCACCAGATTCTTTGTTAAGGCAGCTACAAATCGCCTTTGGTGAATCCAAGATTGGTCCTTACTGGCGATCCATTAAGCGTCAGATAACTCAAAAGGAACTCGCCAATGATTAGCGATTCATTCAGTGTCACTGTTACGCATATTGTTGTCGATTGCAGCTACTTAGGAGCTAAAAATGAAATTTATTGAAACCAAGCTGAAAGACGCCTTTATTGTTGACCTGGAAGTGCGGAGCGACGATCGCGGTGGCTTTGCTCGCACCTTCTGTGCCAAAGAGTTTGAAGAGCATGGGCTAAAGCCAATGGTGGCTCAATGCAATATGTCCTTTAACTACAAGGCAGGCACACTTAGAGGCATGCACTATCAGGTTGCGCCCGCTTGCGAAACCAAGCTAGTACGCTGCACCAAAGGCGCGATTTACGATGTCATCATCGATATGCGTCCTGAGTCTCCGACCTATAGACAGCATATCGGGGTGGAATTGACGGAAGAGAACCGCCGTGCCCTGTATGTGCCAGAGATGTTTGCTCACGGCTACCAAGCTTTGACAGACGGGGCTGAAGTTGTGTATCAGGTGGGCGAATTTTACACTCCAGGCTACGAGCGAGGGCTGCGGTATGACGATCCTGCCTTTGCGATCGCGTGGCCCATGCCCGTAACGGTTATTTCCGAGAAGGATGCCGCGTGGCCTCTCTTTGAAGCCGTTCCTGCATAGGTGTTGTTGCATAAAACGGTCGCGGTGCTAGCGCTTAAGCCAGTATCACGACCGCCGTTTCATCAACCAGCTCTCCCTTCCATTTGTCTTTAGGAGTTACCCATGTTTATTGTTGATACCGCCTTAAAAGCCCGCGCCGAAGCAGGAAAGCCTGTAAAAGTTGGCATGATTGGTGCTGGCTTTATGGGGCGTGGCATTGCAAACCAAATTGCAAACTCGGTTCCAGGGATGGAGTTGGTTGCTATTTTTAACCGCAACTTGGACGGCGCGAAACGTGCTTATACCGAAGCAGGCATCGAGTCGTTTCAGGTTGTAAACACAGTTGCTGACTTAGAAGCCTCGGTCGCTCAAGGTGAGTATGCCGTAACCGATGATGCAATGCTGCTGTGTCGTGCAGAGGGCATTGACGCCATCATTGAAGTCACTGGAACAATCGAGTTTGGTGCTGAAGTCGTTCTGGAAGCGATCGCGCACAAAAAGCACGTCGTTTTGATGAATGCTGAATTAGACGGCACCATTGGCCCGATCCTCAAGGTATATGCCGATCGGGCTGGCGTCATTCTTTCTGCTTGCGATGGCGACCAACCGGGCGTGGAGATGAACCTCTATCGCTTTGTGAAGAGTATTGGTTTGACCCCATTGCTGTGCGGCAATATCAAAGGTCTACAAGACCCGTATCGGAACCCCACTACACAAGAAGGGTTTGCCAAAAAGTGGGGCCAGCAGGCGCATATGGTCACAAGCTTTGCCGATGGGAGCAAAATCTCCTTTGAGCAAGCGATCGTCGCCAATGCAACTGGCATGAAGGTGGCTAAGCGTGGCATGTTGGGCTACGACTTCAAAGGTCATGTGGATGAAATGACCGGCATGTACGATGTAGATCAACTCAAGGAGTTGGGCGGCATTGTGGATTATGTCGTCGGTTCAAAGCCCGGTCCCGGTGTGTTTGTCTTCGGCACCCATGATGATCCTAAGCAGCAGCACTACCTGAACCTTTATAAGTTAGGGGAAGGCCCGCTGTATAGCTTCTACACTCCCTATCATCTCTGCCACTTTGAAGTGCCGTTGTCCGTTGCGCGTGTCGTGTTGTTCAACGATGCCGTGATGGCTCCGATCGCGGGTCCTGTTGTGGATGTAATCACCGTCGCCAAGATTGACTTGAAAGCGGGCGAAACCCTCGACGGCATCGGGTACTACATGACCTACGGTCAGTGTGAAAACTCCCCCGTCGTTCAGGCAGAAAACCTCTTGCCGATGGGCTTGGCAGAAGGTTGCCGATTGAAGCGTGATGTGCCCAAAGACCAGGCACTGACGTACGACGATGTGGAATTGCCACCAAACCGCCTCTGCGACAAGTTACGAGCGGAGCAGAATGCGTATTTTGCTCCAGCACCTGTGCTGGCTGCGGTCTAAAGCTACGGCATACGCATCGACGTTTTAGCCTTCCCAAACAGCAAAGAATTTTCTACGGAACGTTCTTTGCTGTTTGGGCGTTTAAACCCGATCGACTCCAATCAATCCGATCGCACACGTACGTTGAAGAGACGTTAACACCCGTGTCCTATCAAAATTATGGGTCGTGCATCAAACCATAATGTGAAAAGTAATTAACCTGAGTTCGGCAGAAAAATCGGGACAAGAAAGGGACAACCTCGGCAGGCTAAAAATGCCAAAATCTCACGCCTGGTTTGCGCTTATGCTTAGTTTAGAAAACCTGTTCTGCTCCGTCGATGATTTTTGCTAAACCTTTGAGTCGCAGTGGAGGCAGCCACGTTTAGGCTCTGGACTCAAGTTCGCAACGGGCCGATCAGTCTGAGTTTAAGCAGAAACATGGCCATTCTAATTGGCTTCCATCCAGAACAGCCCGTTGGCGTCGCCCCCGATTCGTAACGACAGGCTAACCCGTGACAGTTTAGTTCAGCACAAATTTTAGAGGTCTTCATCAGAGGTTTGCGTCAGAGGTTTGCGTCAGGAATTAAACCGCAGTTCAGTCTCGACACACAAACCCGCAAGAGTTGGGCAAGACGGCAGGGCAAAAGGGCGAAGAGACTACTTTGTTGGAGGGGTTTTCAGCTTAATTTGGATGATTTCATGCGCTCCTGCCAGGAAAAAGACACAATCGCCATAGCGAGTTAAATCCTCACGAGTCGCGGGATTGTTGGAAAACCCATAGCTTTCTGTCGGAACACCTGTCTGATTTCGGTTGAGGGTGCGATCGCCATTCACATCCTGAAATACGGCAAGAGCATAGCTAGCGGATGGCATATCCTTGAGCGTGATTTTGAGCGGATTCTCACCAATCTTGACGCACCGACGGAGAACAGCGTTTTTGTCGATGCCAGGAAACCCATAGCTGCTGGAAAAGAGCTTGAAGCAGAGTTCACCTTTCTGATTTTTTAAGCCATCAATCTCAATGATTAAGGTGCTTTTAAGTTCAGCTTTTGCATTCGATGCAATCAATAGGCCGGAGAACACGGCAAGGGTGATCGCGCCAATTCCAATTTTTGTTAGCTTAACCATTTCACTTTTCTCCATCCCCATCCGTAAAGCAATTGCAAATATCAGCTTTCACATTTACCACTCTCTATTTTTGTATATGTTCACTAAATCTTGCACTTCCTTTCGCCAATAGTCCCCTTGAAAATTTTGTTCGACTTCTTTTAGTTTTGACTCTACTTCATCTGAAACACTATAAGTGCGCCTGAACAAAATTTCATTTTCTAGTTCTGTAATTAGCTGGATAAACTTTGTACTACTAGCAATAATTTGATCAACAAACTTCAAAAACGGGACTCGAACCATGGGCATTGCGATGTTACCACTCCAGTGAATATCCTCTAACTCTAATTCTTCTCCCCTCAATCTTAGGGTTAACCTGGACTCTTCCCACGGGAACGCCGCACTGGCTATATTTCCATTCAAAATCTCCTTCAAAGCTGTGAGCCAGCTTGCAGTCACCCAAATCTCATCAACCGTGAATTCATCACTCCAAGATGTACCATCAATATCAATAAAGTAGCCACCTTGAAAATCGCAGCAGTGAAGTGTTTTGAGAGACAGATAAGAATTCAAAAGCCAATCACCTTGGCCTAGTAGCTGATCAACACAGAGCCAATTCTTGTCTTCTTTACCAACCATGATTTTGAAATTTATTTCTAGAGATTGCGCTATCTCTACTGCCTCAAATCTTCAAATTTATGCATACTCGTAAATCAGTTTTGTTTGTGCAATCACTCAAACGCAAAGGCTATTTAAAATCAGACTTTAAGATTAGACTTTTTGAGATTACTCTCCTCTCTGCCCATCACTACCATACCGATCTTGAACGGTTGCTCTTAACTCAGCGATCGCTGAAGCGCTAGCGGCAATTTGCTGCGCGTTTGCCTGCTGAATCTGAATGGTCTCTTGTTGGATGCGATCGGCTTCCTGCTGTCGTCGGGCAATCAGCAGCAGGATTTGGTTAATCTGAGCAATCTCAGCGCTATAGTGAGCGACGGTTTGTTCCAATGAAGATGGTTGGTCATGGCTGATAGCTGTTTGAGATGAACCAATTTCAGACCGGTCTTGCCTTTGCCAAGCCTTTTACAGGCGCTTTCATTTGCATTCACCAAACCCCACACCCTACGCCCACCTTGACAGACTGTGGCTGACTCGATTGAGAACCGTTGTAGAACTACTCGGCTTCATCTGTAAGCTCATTGGTAGAGGTCTCATTGGTAGACTTTTTGCCTGCCAGGGCGATCGCGATTGCATCCACAACTCGCGCGACTGGAAAAATCTCAATGCCGAGATCGAGGGAGGTTGTTCCTTTAGGAACGATCGCTTGCTTAAAGCCCAACTTCGCCGCTTCCTTTAGGCGTAACTCCATTTGCGACACAGGTCGTACCTGTCCACCCAAACCCACTTCACCGATTAAAACCATCCGTGGATCAACCACTCGATCGCGAAAACTGGCGACGACTGCGATCGCAACGCCCAAATCAGCCGCAGGTTCCCCCACACTCAAACCACCTGAAGACGCAACGTAAGCATCAAGCTTAGAGAGCGGAATGCCCACCCGTTTTTCTAACACGGCTAGAATTTGCAGCAGTCGATTGTATTCAATTCCAGTGGTTGAGCGACGCGGCGAACTGTAGCTCGTGGGACTCACCAAAGCTTGCAGTTCAACCACGATCGGGCGGGTTCCTTCACAGGCGACGATCGTCGCACTACCCGACGAAAACTCGTCCCGGTTGCCCAGAAAGAGTTCTGATGGATTCAGCACTTCCTGCAAGCCCTGATCCACCATCTCAAACACGCCGATTTCATGGGTCGCGCCAAAGCGGTTTTTCACTGATCGCAGCAACCGATGGCTGGCAAAGCGATCGCCCTCAAAGTACAGCACCGTGTCTACCAAATGTTCGAGCACCTTTGGTCCGGCGATCGCCCCTTCCTTCGTCACATGTCCCACAATAAACAGCGTAATATTCTGCCGCTTCGCCATCTGCATCAGCACCGACGTACACTCCCGTACCTGTGCCACTGAACCCGGAGCCGATGACAAAGCACTAAAGTACAACGCCTGAATACTGTCAATCACTGCCACATGCGGCCTCAGCGATTCCAACTCAGCAAGAATCGTATCGAGGTCGGTTTCGGGCAAGAGGTAAAGGTCAGACGGGGTAGGGTGTGGGGTGTCAGGAAGAGTTTTGAGTTTTGAGTTTTGAGTTTTGAGTTGAGAATTCGGGTGTCGGGTATCGGAAAGAGTTTTGAGTTTTAAATCGCGCGCACCCTCCCCTTGCTTCCTCTGCTCCTCTGCTCCTCTGCCCCCTGCCCCTTGCTCCCACTCTCCCACTCTCTCACTCTCTCCCACCCCCAACCGCTGTGCTCTCAGCTTCACCTGCTGGGCAGACTCCTCGGCACACACGTAAAGCGTGCGATAGGTTTGAGAGAGCCGATTTGCTGTTTGCAGCAGTAGGGTAGACTTGCCGATACCAGGGTCACCACCAATCAAAACGAGCGAACCGGGTACAATGCCGCCACCCAGGACACGATCGAGTTCGCTATAGCCTGACGACAACCGAGTTTGAGGATGGTCAGAAATCTGCGCGAGGGTGAGGGCGGCTTTGGGTTGAGCAGGCGCTTGACGGTTCGTAGAAGTACGGCTACTCAAGCGGGCAGCACCGGGACGAGCCGCAGTGGTTGCGGCGGGCGCAATCTGTTCTTCAAGCGCATTCCAGCTATTGCAGGCGGGACATTTTCCAAAGTATTGAGAAGACTCTGCGCCGCATTGATTACAAACGTAGTGCGATCGAAGTTTTGGCATGCTTGATAATGAGATGTTAAAAATACTCTCAGAAATACGAACAGTGGCAAGCTAAAGCTTAAGAAAGTCTGAAGTGCTTTAAGGGAGAGAATTTTAGCGGTTCAATTGAGGATGGATCGAGTACTATCTTTGGGTACTATCTTTAATGATAAAGTACAGAAATTAATGATTCTAGAATTAGCTTAAGGAGTCTTCAACTTGGAAAATCATAAGGAAAAGATCTTAGTAGTTGATGACGAAGCAAGCATTCGCCGCATTCTAGAAACACGCCTCTCAATGATTGGCTACGACGTGGTGACTGCTGCTGACGGAGAAGAAGCGCTTGATACGTTTCGGAATGCTGACCCCGACCTCGTTGTGCTGGATGTCATGATGCCAAAGCTTGATGGCTACGGAGTCTGTCAGGAGTTGCGGAAAGAGTCAGATGTGCCAATCATCATGTTAACGGCTTTGGGTGACGTTGCCGATCGCATTACGGGCCTGGAACTGGGTGCTGATGATTATGTAGTCAAACCGTTTTCGCCCAAAGAGCTAGAGGCACGGATTCGCTCAGTGCTGCGGCGGGTCGAAAAAACAGGCACCACGGGCATTCCTAGCTCTGGAGTGATCCACATCAATAGCATCCGCATTGATACAAACAAGCGTCAGGTCTATAAAGGAGATGAGCGCATCCGCCTGACAGGGATGGAATTTAGCCTGTTGGAACTGCTGGTAAGTCGGTCTGGAGAAGCATTCTCGCGATCAGAAATTTTGCAAGAAGTGTGGGGCTACACCCCCGAACGTCATGTAGACACTCGTGTAGTGGATGTTCACATCTCTCGGCTCCGCGCTAAGCTCGAAGATGACCCCAGCAATCCAGAGCTTATCCTCACGGCACGTGGAACCGGTTATCTCTTTCAGCGAATTCTGGAACCTGGTGAAACTGAATAAGCCAGTCTAGGGATGGGCTTATCGACTTAGGCTTGTATGCTGAAGATGAGGTCTAGGATTGGAAGCCCATGCAAATTTATTTGGACTACAGCGCCACAACTCCCACGCGGCCAGAGGCGATCGCGGCGATGCAGGCTGCTTTGGTTGAACAGTGGGGTAATCCATCGAGCCTTCATGCGTGGGGGCAGCGGGCAGCGATCGTGGTTGAACGTGCCAGGGTGCAGGTAGGGCGGTTGATCAATGCGCCACCGGAAGCGATTACCTTCACAGCAGGCGGTACAGAAGCTGACAACCTCGCGATCATGGGTGTGGTACGTCAGTATGCTAATCCGCAGCACGTGATTATCTCTAGCGTCGAGCATTCCGCGATCGCTGAACCGATTCGCTGGCTAGAGGAATGGGGCTGGCAAGTGACGCGGTTGCCCGTCGATATCCAGGGAAGAGTCAACCCTCTGGATTTGCGGGCAGCGCTGCAAGCGAATACGGTGTTAGTGTCGATCATTTATGGTCAAAGCGAAATTGGCACCCTACAACCCATTCAGACCTTAGGCACGATCGTTCGCGCTCATGGAGCGTTGTTTCATACCGATGCTGTACAGGTGGTTGGTCGCTTACCAATCGATGTCCAGCAGCTTCCGGTGGATTTGTTATCCCTATCTAGCCACAAGCTATACGGGCCTCAAGGTGCCGGAGCGCTCTATGTACGACCGGGCGTCACGCTGCTGCCACTGATGGGGGGCGGTGGGCAGGAGTCAAAGCTGCGTTCAGGAACTCAGGCTGTCCCGGCGATCGCAGGCTTTGGCGTTGCGGCTGAACTCGCGGCTCAAGAAATGGCGATCGAAACACCCCGCTTAATTCAATTACGGGATGCGTTGTTTGACCAATTAGCTGATGTACCTGCCCTGGTGCCCACGGGCGTTAGCGGAGCAACTCTGAAAGAGTCTCGCTGGCAGCGCCTACCCCACCATGCGAGTTTCTATCTTCAAACGGCAGACGGTGAAGTGCTGAACGGTAAAACCCTGGTGCGACAGATGAATCTGGCTGGGATTGGCATCAGTGCAGGCTCTGCCTGTCATAGCGGCAAACTGTCTCCCAGCCCAATCTTGCAGGCGATGGGCTATAGCGATCGCGTTGCCAAAGCGGGTATTCGCCTCACGGTAGGACGAGAGACAACAGCGGCTGATATCGACTGGACGGTGATGGTGCTTAAGCAAGTACTAACCCGCCTAACTCCAGAACCGTCTTTCTCACTGCACGCCACCCGCTAGGGGCTGTCTTAATTAAGACTACACATTGCTTGCAGCAAGGGCTTCAGCCCCTAGCCTCATGTGTTGGGGCGGGCACGATCAGGCTGATACCACAAGATCTTGGAGCTGAATGGATGACGCGCCCTAAGTTTTTAAGCTTTGTTAAGCTTAAAGCAAGGTTTTCTGCGTTGGCCGTCTTGAAAGAATGAACCGCACGATCGTCTGGTTTCGCCGGGATTTACGCATTGCTGATCATGCGCCGCTGTATCGTGCTGCGTTGCGGGGTGAAGTCATTCCCGTTTTTGTGTTTGATCGCGCCCTGCTGCACCATCCTGAAACGGGATCTGCTCGCGTTGCCTTTATGCTGGAATGCCTGCGATCGCTGGATCAAGATTTACGCGATCGCGGCGGGCGGCTCATTTTGCGATCGGGCGATCCCGTAGATGTATTGCCGCAACTGATTCGGGAAACCCAGGCAGATGGCATTTATGCTTATATTGACTTTGAGCGAATCTATGGTCGAGTGCGCGATGCTCGCCTCAACAAAGCACTGGCACAGGCAGACCTCAAGATCCGCTGGTTTGAACCCCTGGGCACTACGCCTGACTTGATCCCCTATCCTGACTATCGGGATTTGTGGTTTGCTGATATGAACGCCGACATGGTGCCCATTCCTGCCCATGTCCACGTGCCCTCCGACGTTGCCAGCGATCCCTTACCAACCCTTAGCGATGTAGGGCATTTGCCAGACAGCAAAACGATTCCACCAGCCGGAACTCAAGCGGCACGACAATTGCTGCAAGATTTTTTGGCCGAAAAGACCGATCGCTACTACTGGCAGCTCTCCTATCCCAGCGCTGAGGCAACCACAGGCTTAAGCCCACACATCAAATTTGGGGCGATTTCGGTGCGGGAATGCTATCAGATGACGCAACAGATCAAGTCGTCTCCTGATGGACGTGTGCAGCGCAGTCGCACTCAATTAATTGCTCGCCTTCGTTGGGGCAACGGGTTCGCCCAGCGTTTTCGCTATTTGCCCCAGTTAGAACTACGATCGCTCTACAGTATTTTTGATGACGACGGTTGGTTCTTTGATGAAGACCTGTACCGCGCGTGGCAAAACGGTGAAACGGGCTTTCTGATCGTGGATGCAGCTGCACGTTGCCTCCAAGCTACAGGCGGTTGGAAAGAGCTTAACTTCCGCATTCGTGCCCTCTACTCTAGCTTTTTGAGCAATTTACTGGGGATGGATTGGCGCTACGGAGCGCTGCACTTTATGCGTCATCTAATCGATGGCGATTGCCCGATCGACCATTACCAGTGGGCCATGCAGTCGGGAGTCACCCATTGCATTGATAAAACCTGGACACGCATTTATAACCCAGAGCAAGTTGCAGTCGATCGGTGCGATCCAGAGGGCACTTTCATCAAGCGCTGGTTGCCAGAGCTCAAGAATCTGCCGCCTGAATGCCTGGGTTCGCCAATGCTGCTGAAGGACTATCCCGCGCCCATTCTTAATTACAAGCACGCCCGCAAACAACGCGTTAAGCAGCTAGAACAACAGCGCCAGCAGTTTCTAGGGTTAGAAAACGTGGTGCCTCACCTGTCACGCTTGCCAGAAATCCTTCTACCGTTTGGCGCACAACGGTTTAAGAGTGAGGTGAGTTGGGCAACCACCGCAGAACGCGACCTTTTCCCGTCAGCGCTTGATCTGGATGCGCTTGACCCGGAACAAGCAAAGGCGCTCCGCACCTGGTTTGTGGCACACGTTGATATCAAACCCCGTAAAGCATCTCGACGCAAACCCAAGCCCGATGCCGACACCATTCAGCTCAGTTTGCTGTAGGTTTGAGCATTAAATTCAATGAATGAGGCTGATGCCATTGAGTCCGGCCAGCAATCACGGTGCAATTAATTGCTCAATCATCAGGGCTTCCTTACGACCGTTCTTCTGTTTCACAGATGATGAGATCCTACACATTGCCTGGATTAACTTCTAATAAGCTTTTTCAAGTTGATCAATAAGTTTTTCTCTGCGTACTTTAAAATCGTTGCGATTCCACATAATGTATGTTTCGATGGGCTCAATTAAAGTCTTGGTTTTATTTCCTTATCCATCTACCTTTGAATTAGAGGTGAACTATGAAGACCTCCCGTACTCCTATTTTGCACATAAAGCAACTCGATGATTTAAAGGTACTGGCTGCAACGATTGATGAACACGCAGACAAAGGTGCTAGATCTGTCCCTCATCGCACTTTGGCGCAAGCAACACTGAAATCAGTTGGTGACTATGCTGGTTTAACCGTGGAGGAGCGAAATCATTTCTCTTTCCTAACTGATTGGATGAAAGAAACTTTAGATAATACAGTTCAAGGCTATCAAGGTATACCGGGTGATGCCAGTGGACTGATTCGTGCTATGGGATTTCATGCAGCATCTGAAATTCTCGCTGATCGCGAATACTCAATTATTGATAAGGTTGTCAGGCACGAAAATCGTAGCATGGGCTTTGATGCCTACCTTCATAAAATTAATGGAAAGGTTGAAGTTGAGCAAGGTCAGTTTAGTCCCTGGTACTGGATTGTAATTCATGGTAAACATCAGGGAACTGGGGTTGAAGCTGAACATTTTCAGTTTGCTCTTGAAGCACTTGAACTAGTAGCACAATACAGAACGGAGTCAGATCACCAGATCCAAGAATGGGCTTTGCAGGGTTTCTCAGACTTTGTAGCTATTCAGCAAAAGCTCTTTAAAGAAATCTTGAAAGAATGCTCTGATTTGCTTCGACAACTTGAACCATCAATCTTAGCAAAAGCTTAGTTTTTCTCTTGATAGACATCTTCAAGGTTTCTGAAAATCATGGCTAAAAAATATTCTCAGAAGCTAACAAAATAGCTAAGGATTGCGAATTAAATAACGTCGGCAACGCCGATCGTAAGGGCTTAACCTACGGCAGGTATGCTTCCGGTGATAGCAGAGGTTTTGCCCGCATGCTAAGCCCTTACAGCATGGCTGGTTTATTGTGTTCTTGTTCCTAAGAGCGTCTTTAGAAGAAATCAGTTAACGCTTCAGACGGCCTCTCGAACTCATTAGCATTGAACAACTGCTAACAACGTTCTAAATTTTTTATTCTACAATTAAGGTAATGGCTCTATGGGTTGGCTCTTTTTAGTTGCAGCAATTGTTCTAGAAGTTGCAGGTACGTTCGCAGCAAAGCAAGCAAATGGGTTCACAAATCTTGCTGCCTCAGCACTGATGATGCTTTGCTATGGCTTAGCTTTTAGTGGCTTAACGTTTGCGATGAAAAGTATCGACATGAGTATTGCTTATCCTGTTTGGACAGGAGTTGCAATTTTAGCAGTTTCAATCTTAGGGGTTACCTGGTTTCGTGAATCGATGAGTCTTGTAAAAGGATTTTCCATTTTCCTTTTACTAGTAGGGCTGATAGGGTTGACGATGGGTGATCAAGCTCATAGCTGAGGTTAGATTTTCCCTAAGTCACCCCTGCGTTATTTAGACAGAGTCATCTGCTCGTAAACCATTGTCATTTTTACTCACGCGCTTTTGGAGGCAGCAGGTAAATCGCGCCCGAAATCAGCGTGAGTGCTACAGATGCCCAAAAAGCAATCAATGCAGGCAGGTGCCAGGTGTCGCCAAGCGGCGCAATGAGAAGGGCGATCGCCACAATTTGAGTAACTGTTTTAAGCTTGCCCCAAAGATTTGCGCCCTGGATGGCTGTGTTGCCTTGCAGCTTAGGGTTTACGCGCCATCCTGCGATCGTCAACTCTCTCGCTAAAATCAGAAACACCCCCCAGGCAGGCACCCGACCTAATTCGACCAGCGACAGCAACGGTGCCAGCACCAACAGCTTATCGACCAGAGGATCGAGAAACTTGCCCAGTTCTGTTACCTGGTTGAGTTTGCGCGCCAGGTAGCCGTCTAACCAATCCGTACCCGCTGCCAGCAAAAATACTAGCAGTGCAAGCCATTGCCACTCTGCCATTGCGCTACGTAAACCGTAGAGCAGCAATGGTACGGCCAGGAGGCGCGACACCGTAATCCACGTTGGCAAGTTCATGTTGGATGTTACCTCTTAAACCCTAGTCCATCGTCTCAGACCGCAGGGAAAAATCCAGGTGAAGCAAAAAAAAGACAGCCGTTTAAAGACTGTCTCAGTGTTCTTATGTTCTCAGGAGAAATAATTTTTAAGAGAATTGGCAGTTGAATAACCTAATAGATACCCCAAACAAATACGTTGAAAGTGACAGTGGAGTTGACTTCAAAGACGCCTCATTGACTGGCTTTAAGCTGTCCTAACGCTTCTAGCACGCACCTTTTTTGTTTAGAACGACAAGAATCGTCTTTGCGATCAAGTGCAGGTCATACATGATTGACCATTTGCGCTGGTAGTCAACGTCCATTTTCACGATTTCCTCAAAGTCAATCACCGTTGAGCGACCGTTTGCCTGCCACTCCCCTGTGATGCCGGGCTTAACATTCAAGCGCTCCCAATGGTGCTTTTGGTAGCGGATGACTTCGTCAACGGTGGGTGGACGAGTCCCCACCAAACTCATGTCTCCCATGAGAACGTTCCAGAATTGAGGCAGCTCATCCAGGCTGGTACGGCGTAAAAAGCGACCAACGCGGGTGATACGGGGGTCGTTCTTATTCTTGAAGATGCCACCTTTTGCCTCGTTGTTGACGAGGTGCTTCAGCTTATCGGCATTCATCACCATTGACCGGAACTTCCAGATGCGGAAGGGCTTGCCTTTCAGCCCACAGCGAATTTGGCTGTAGAAGATTGGGCCGGGGTTATCAAACCGCACTGCGATCGCGACCGGGATTGCTACCATGCCTGTGATGGCTAACCCTACCAGCGCACCGACAATATCGATGAACCGTTTGGCTTTACTGGTAACTGATGGGTGAACAGTACGAACACGTTCCTGAGGAGAGACATTGGCAGCAGGACCCGCTTCTTTAGCGCGCTTAATCAAAGCGATTCGGAGAGCAGTGGGGATGTCAGAAGTAGTAGTCACGTTCGTAGTTGGCTTTACTAGGGTTCACTTTGCCTTCCACAAACATACGTAACTCACGCAAGATTGCACAGCCTCTACAAACACGTTTGCTCAATCTTTATAACTACGCCCAAGTACTATGAAGTTACAGTGTTTACCTCTATGGAAACTTAATCGATTTGATACCAGGGGTCAGCACTTTCACGTAGAAAAATGGCTTTACCGATAACCTTGAAACCAGGCTTGAGGCAAAACCAGCGATCGACCTAATTCCGTAGCAACAGCGGCAGCACCGTAGCGGTTAAGGTGGCTAGGGTCGGTGAAGTAAGCATTTTGATTGGGCCATCGTTGGCTGAGATCGTAAACCCGTAGGGCGTGCGATCGCGCAAACCGTTGCAGGTAGGCACGAAATTGCTGCTCACTCGCCATGCGCGCTTCATCCAGATAGACCTGTGTGACGGGAAGATTGACAAAAACGACTGGAATTTGGTGTTTTTGGGCCAACTGCATTACGTTGTTAAACGCTTGCGTCTGCTTCCCGTCAAGATTAAAATCGCGGTAATCAGCATCATATTTGCCTTCAACTTTCGAGTAGTGCTGAAAGTATCGTTCTGGCTTGAACTGTTCTAAAAAGGGCTGAAAACCTGTTTCATCTTGAAGTTTGGCGATCGTCGAGTTCGGGAAGTCGGTGAACGGTGCCGATACAGACCATCGTTTCAACGGTTCATAATGTATCTTTTGTAACACTGGCACAGCAGACGACACAAAGTCAAAAGCTTTTGTGCTGGTGCCGGTATCGCTAAAGCGTGGAAGCATCGTTGCGGCGCACAGCCCAACGACGGAAGAATCAACAGATGGCACGGTGGGACGAATGCCAGCCGCTAAAAATTGATAGCTTTGAGATGCGATCGCGCGATCGTAGGTAAGATCGACCCGTCCGCTATTGAACGCTCTCACTCCATCCCCCCACAGCAGCAAGCGCGGCAACTGGTCAGGACTGAGAATTTCGCGCAAAAGCAGATCAACCAGTTGGGCAGTAGCGCCATTCACCCCAAGGTTAAAGATTTTCAGATTGGGATAACCCCGACTGGCAAGGATTTGCTGAAGCACGATCGGCTCAATGCCCTGCAACGCGCGAGAACTGCCGACAATGAGAATATCTGGTCTGCCGAACGTTGCAACAAAGCGAAGATACCGCTGAAGCTGCTTGTCGAGCTGCTGGCTATTGAAACTGGGAGCTGCAGCAATCTGCAAGCAACCTGATGAAGGCTTAAGGTGCGGTAATGGCCGTTGGGCGATCGGCGAAGAGGCCGGAACAACGGGTGGAAAAGCCGTTTTGGGACGCTGTTGCTGTGCTGGGGGAACGGTGGCAGCAGTCACTCCTTCAACCATAGACATGGTGTAGAAGCCGTTTGACAATGGTAAGCAGAGGCATAGCAGCCGGAATGTCCGTAACCATCCCATAGCATCATCGACAGAGAAAGAATTCACAGCCCCATCATACCGTTCGCGATTCAAGTTCTACGAAAACCAGGGTGCGACAAAAAAGAGACCACCACGTTGCGTGATGGCCAGGAACTCAACCAAATTTAGAACCTAAGTACAAATCCCAATCAAGGAATGAGTCTATCTGCACGTTTCACAAACTAGGGGTTGGACGGAGTCGTTTGTGAAGTACTACCAGAAGGCGCTGCCGTTGAACCCGTGGGTGATGCCGTTGATGGGGCGGTATTAGCGGGAGCGGTATTAGACGGCGCAGTATTAGCGGGAGCGGTATTGGATGGCGCAGTATTGGACGTCGAATCAGGAATAACGACGTTCACGTTCGGTGGCGCAGGATTGGGCACGGTAACGTTGACATTCGGTGGCGACGGCTGAGTCGTTGGCACCGTTGTTCGCTCCCGTTCGATAATCGTCCGAGTAGGTGCGGTCGCGGGACGCTGGGTCAGAAAGTAGGTGCCAAACCCTAAGGCAGCAAGCCCAAGCAGCAAGACCCCAAGCATTAGCCCCGTTGCCGCACTATCGTTTTCTCGAATAGCGCGATTTTGTTCTCTTATAGCAATGTTTTGTTCTCGAATGACCCGATCGTCTTGGACAACATCACGATTTGTGCGAACGCGATTTGGATCGGTGGGATTAGGATTGAAGTTTGTCATTTTCTTCTGTTGAACTCATCTTAAAAGAGCGCTTTTACGTGAACAAAGCCCCATTAAAGGCTTGAAGAAATCAAGCTCTATTAACTGCTTAGCACCCAATTATTTGTTCACGATTAATTAACTGTCATCACGATAGTCGCTTCTCATAGCAAAGCTGCTCTATCCTTGGAAATGCGTTTCATGTACCAAAAGGATGATTTCGTGTTTGAGCTGCTCTGGCTTGCAGTGACTTTAAAGCAAGCAAAATCTAAAGTCATTAAATCTAAAGCTATTAAAGTTATTTCTGAAGGCCTTTAAACAACCTGATTTCAACAAACTGGTTTTAGTAGAAGTAACACAAAATGTAAGCAATGGGGTTTCCATAAATTGATTCAAGGATGGTTGAGAACACTCCTTGGAAAATGGATCCCGACAATACTTTACCCACTGACACACCGCACCTATAGTCTTCGTTAAAGATCTGCGTCTAAAATGACTGCACTCAATTGAAAAAGGCTGTAGCGTCTAGAACGGCAGCGATCGCCATCACTTTACGTGACAAGTCTATAGCGGTTGCTGATGCCATGAGATAGCGTTCATTTACGTCTCGCATCGCATAAAGATCTCCGTTCAAAACTTTCATCTTTCATCTCGCCACTTAAGCCTATGCTGGTTACCCAACTGCCCATTCTGAGACGCTTTTGGTATCCCGTCATGCCAATGTCATCGCTAAAAACCCCTCAATCGTTCCAGCTTTTAGGAGAACCTCTCGCTTTGTGGTTAGACGATGCAGGAAATCCGGCGGCAGTAAGTGATCGCTGCTGTCATCGTTCCGCAAAGTTATCGAGAGGCGAGGCGATCGATGGGGCAATCCGCTGTCCCTATCACGGTTGGTCATTCAATGCACAGGGAGATTGCGTGAAGGTGCCTCAACTCGATGGAAGCACGATTCCCAAAACGTATCGAGTTCCTGCTTACCGCTGCCAGGAGCGCTACGGTTATGTGTGGGTTTGCCTTAGTGAGCCGTTGACCGATATTCCTGACGTTCCCGAAGCGTCTGATCCACACTTTCGCCAAATCCCTGAATTTTACGAACCGTGGCACTGTGCGGGGTTGCGCTTGATGGAAAATTCCTTTGACAATGCTCACCCTCACTTTGTTCATGCCAAAACCTTTGGCGTCGAGCAGGAACCCGTTCCCCCTCAGCCAGACTCGTTTGAAGAAACAGACTTTGGGCTACGAATGCGCTATGTCTTGCCTGTGTTTAACAGTGAAACCCAGAAGCAAAACTTGCAAATGGAAGCGGGTCGAACAGTGCGGATTAGCGAAGGCACCTGGTTTATGCCGTTCATCCGCACGCTCAAAATTACCTACCCGAATGGCTTAATTCATCTAATTTTTACCGCTGCTACACCGATCGACGATCGCTCCTCTCAAATCGTCCAGTTCTGCCTGCGAAACGACACCGAAGAGGCGGTTACGGCGGAGAGTGTCATTGCGTTCGATCGGGCCGTCACCCTCGAAGACCGCGCCATTCTGGAGGGAACCGAGTATGACGTACCTCTGAGTGTTAGCGCTGAACAGCACATGGCAACGGATAAGCCGGGAATTGTGATGCGCCGGAAGCTGGCAGCGTTGGTGAAGGGGAGTGGGGAGTAGGAGTAGGGAGTGGGGAGTCAAGGGAGGTAGGGGAAGCAGGGGAGGTAGGGGAAGCAGGGGAGGAAGGGGAAGCAGGGGAGGAAGGAAGGAGAGCCTTTCGAGTTTCGAGTTGCTGGATAGCTTTGAGTTGAACTTCAGCCACTACCTTCTGATTTCTGGCTCCTGACTCCTGATTTCCAAAATTCATCGGCTGCCTCCTGCCTCCTGCCTCCTGCCTCCTGCCTTCTGCCTCCTGACTCCTGACTCCTGCCTTCATCGGCTGCCTCCTGCCTTCTGCCTCCTGCCTTCATCGGCTGCCTCCTGACTCCTGACTCCTGACTCCTGAATTTTACCAGAGCATTTTGGTGCATAAAAATAGAAGATGTTTGCCAATTTTGGTAAATAAAACTATAATTAGAGGGCTGAGCTTCTACTTCAACAAACATCATTGTGTTTACAAGTACTCTTCTTCCTCCCACATCTGATCTGCCAAGTGATTTGTTTGCGGCGATCGCTGACCTCAAGCGTGAGCTAAATGCGGTCATCCTGGCGCACTACTATCAGGATGATGATATTCAGGACATTGCCGATTATCTGGGCGATTCACTGGGTTTATCGCAGCAGGCAGCTAAGACTGATGCGGATGTAATTGTCTTTGCGGGTGTGCATTTTATGGCAGAAACCGCCAAGATTCTCAATCCTAACAAGCTCGTACTGCTGCCCGATTTAGCGGCAGGTTGTTCACTGGCAGATAGTTGTCCGCCCGATGCGTTTGCAGCTTTCAAGGCGGAACATCCTGATCATTTGGTAATTTCTTACATAAATTGCACTGCTGACATCAAGGCGATGAGCGATATCATTTGCACGAGCGCCAATGCGGTCAAGATTGTGAATCAGATTCCAGCGGATCAGCCCATCATCTTTGCACCCGATCGTAACCTGGGCAAGTATGTGATGGCACAGACAGGACGCGACATGGTGCTTTGGCAGGGAAGTTGCATGGTACACGAAACGTTTTCGGAGAAAAAGCTCGTACAGTTACAAATTCAGCATCCCGAAGCGGAAGCGATCGCCCATCCTGAATGTGAAGCAGCCGTCTTGCGCCACGCCAACTACATCGGTTCGACCACAGCACTGCTCAACTACATTCAGCAAAGTGCCAGTGAAAGCTTCATTGTGGCAACAGAACCGGGCATCATCCATCAGATGGAAAAAGTTGCCCCCCACAAACGCTTCATCCCAGCACCGCCCCTCAACAACTGTGCGTGTAATGAGTGCCCCTACATGCGCCTGAATACGCTGGAAAAGCTCTACCTCTGCATGAAGCACCAGACACCCGAAATCACCTTGCCCGAAGCGACTCAGCAAGCAGCCTTGAAGCCGATTCAGCGCATGCTGGCAATGAGCGCGTGAAGGAACAGAAGGCTAAGGGATAAAGGATAAAGGCTTAAACGGCACTCCTCACGCTTCTCGTTCAACTCAAACTTTTATCCTTTAGCCTTCAGCCTTTATCCTTTTCTCAAACCACCCGCTGCTGCCGAATGCACTCTGCGTACCAATGAAAGCTGCTTTTGGGAATGCGTTGCTGGGTGCGATAGTCAACGTAGGTGATGCCAAAGCGCCGATCGTACCCCCACGCCCATTCAAAGTTGTCCAGCAGGCTCCAGACAAAATAGCCGTGCAGGGGATAGCCCTCTGCAACAGCGCGATGGGCCGCTTTAAGATACTGTCGCAGGTAGGCAATGCGTTCTAAATCAATCACCTCACCCTGCGCATTCACCGTATCTTGTGCTGCGCAACCATTTTCAGTGATGAACAAAGCCAAATCGGGGCGTCCTAGCGTTTCACTGACATGACGTGCACTCCAATAGATGGCTTCTGGCAGCATCCAGAGCCAGGGCATATGGAGTCGTGGGTAGCTATCACGAAAGCCGAGACATTCGTAACCCTCCGCATTGTCAGCTGCCCGTACATAGGTGCCTGTATAAATATTTAGCCCTAAGGCATCCAGTGGTTGATGGATAATCTCTAAATCACCAGGCTGAATCTCTGGCGCATCACGACCGAGTTTTTCGAGCCATAGCGGGCTATAGGCACCTGTCAATACTGGAAACAGAATGGCACCGTTTGCCCAAGAGGTATGTAAGGCTTTTTGGGCAGCAGCGATGTGTTCTGGAGACTCGGCGATCGGCACCGTGACCGATGGATTATCAACCAGCGCAACTGAACACGGTACAGGTGAAGCGGCTCGAATGGCCTGACAGCCTAATCCATGCGCAAGGATCGCGTGATGACAGGTTTGCCAGACCTCCTTTTGGCTTTTAACGCGAGTACCGGGAGCATGTTGCGGCTCGGCATTGACCGCGTAGCCCAGATAGGTAAAGCACGGAATTTCGTTGATGGTCATCCAGTTGGTGATGCGATCGCCCAACCGACTCACGACGGCCGACACATAATCTGCAAAGTCCTGGGCCATCTCCCGACTGCGCCAGGAACCGTAGCGATCTTCGAGCGCTTGAGGGCTATCCCAATGAAACAGCGTTGCATGAGGGGTAATGCCATGCTCACGCAAACAATCGACCAGTCGCCTGTAGAAATCGATTCCTGCTTCGTTGACGGCTCCCCGCCCATCGGGAATGATGCGTGACCAGGCAATACTAAAGCGATAATGCTTGATGCCTAGGGCGACCATCAGCTTTACGTCGCTTTCGTAGCGGTGGTAGTGGTCACAGGCAACAGCACCCGTATCCCCATTCAGTGTGCGTCCCCGCCTGGCGCTGAAGGTATCCCACACACTCGGCTTCCGCCCATCTTCTTTTGCCGCACCTTCGATTTGATAGGACGCGGTTGCGGCTCCCCAGAGGAAGCTATTGGGAAACTGGTAGCTAGTCATTGATACGCCTGAACAGTGCTCTTCATACTGTAAGCGTTAGTGTCTCTAGAAGGCGATCGGGAAGAAAGCATGCAGCACATTTGATTCAGCCTGTTGAGATGCTTAGCGACGATCGACCCAACGAGCTACACAGCCAATGGCTTTTGTCGATCGTCCGCACCCATCAGTTCTATCTAAACAGGAGGCACCTGCGGTAACTTGGGATCTTGCTCCAGATTGCCCATGTTGGGGATATCGACCTCGCCCGTTGTCAAAAACCGGAAGGTCTCTTGATAAAGACTCTGCCAGAAGCGATTGCTCATACTCTGGCTCACTTCGGTGGGATCAACCATTGGGTGGGGCACCAGATCCATGGCGCGGTAAAGGTAATAGCGATTGCCATCTTGCTCTGCGCCCGTTTCTTCATAGAAGGCCTGGTTTGTCTTGATGTCGGCTGCATCTTCGTTTTCGGTTAGCACCATGAAAATGGGTACTTTCTTGAGTGATTCGAGTGAGGCTGGACTCATCACGACGCTGCTGCCAAAGCGATCGGCGGCTGTAAAGCACCCCACCGGAAAGAGAAGGCTAGGGTCCCAACCCATTTCTTTAATGTCGAGTGGCCCAGTGAGATTCACGTATTCCCGACGCTGCTGTCCATAGACGTGCAGCAACGGAGCGTAAACAACCGCTTTTTTAACACGATCGGGATCGGCGGCAGCTAACGCTAACGCGACGGCTCCACCCACAGATAAGCCTACGGTGTAAACGGCACCGGGAATGGAACTGATCTCTGCCAAGCGGTCTTTTGCATGGCTGAGATATTCGAGATGCGAGGAAATGAAGTATTCGGGGAAGTCGGGATCATCATCGGTCTCGATCGCTTTCACAATATCCAACAGCCGGGGCTCAATTTGTACGAGACGTGACACCAGCGCGGCCTGCTGAACGGGATTAAGTTGTGCGCCTTCAGGATTGCTATCAAGGTTTGCAATAAAGGTTTGCAGGACGGGATCTTGAGATGCCTTTTCCTTAAGCGGATTGGCAATCTCAGGCTTGAGGTCAACCTGAGGCCAATTCTTGGCAGGGTGGATGAATGAATGCCCTGCGATCGATGGTTGATAGACGTTGAAACCATTGCGGAAGAGGTAATCGGCCAACCGCCACATCTGATGGGGCTTGGCGCTAAAGCCGTGAAAGAGCAAGACTGTACCGCGAATGGGTTGCCCTGGCTCATGAAACAGGTAGTAAGGATATGCGCCCTCCCGCCGATCGGGATTCATGTCGATGCTATGAATGTAAGCAGCGATCGCTTGCTTTGCCTGGTCAAGTTGGGTTGCCGTTGGGGTTACAGATGGCGTCATGCACAATGCTCCTGGAGACTAGAAGGATGAACCGGGTTGCTTCAGAAATTCTCGTTCTGCCGCTGTAGATTCGCGACCAAGAATCTGGTTACGATGTGGAAAGCGCCCAAACTGCTCAATGATGGCTAGATGTTTGATGGCATAGCTATAAGTACCACGCGCATCAGGATTATTCCGCAGAGGATAAAATAATTCAACTGCCCGTCGCTGATGTTCAAGGTTTTCGCTATGTTCAAAGGGCATATAGAGAAACCAGCGTTGCACGACAGGTAAAGACTGATCAAACCGTCGATCCAGAGCTTTTTGCGCGATCGCCAGGGCACGATCGTCCGTAGCAAATGCCTGAGGAGTCCCTCGAAACATATTGCGGGGAAACTGATCGAATAGCAAGACTAAGGCCAAACATCCCTCAGCCGTCTCCTGCCAACCATCAAAAGCACCCGTCATCGCTTGCTCATACACTAACCGGAAGCGCGTATGAATGTCTTGATCAAACGCTGAATTTTTAAGAAACCAGACCTTGCGCATGTTCCCGGAGCCTTTCTCCCCTGGCGATCGAGTAAACCAGAAACGCAAGATGTCGTCTTGTTGAGACATGGTGAGAGGAGGCAGGAGGCAGAAGGCAGGAGAAAGTTTTGAGTTTTGAGTTTTGAGTTTTGAGTAGCGCGTTGCGCCGACAAGCTAGAGAGTTTTGAGTTTTGAGTTTTGAGTATCGTGCCGCTGCGCTAGAGAGTTTTGAGTTGTAGAAGGACGCAGGAGGCAGAAGGGAGCTTTAGCCTTCATCCTTTAGCCTTCATCCTTCACCGCACATACCAAAATTCCCCGTCTTCGATAAGAGTGCTGACGCCTAAACGCCAGTACCTTCACCCAAAACGGGGAACCTGCTACCAAGTCCCAAAACCCGATTCTTTACATTCAACTCAAGACATGGCTTGAATAATGTAGTCGAAATAGGGCGTTGCTTCAGCCGCATCGGCAGCCGAAAGGAGCTCTAGAGAAGCTGCTTTCAAGCAACGAATCGCTTCTGCCATGCCAGGAACGGGTACACCCAGAGCATTGTACATTTCGCGTGCACCAATGAGGCCAATCTTTTCGATCGGCTCTTTATCGCCCGACAAAACGCCATAGGTTACCAGGCGCAAATACCAACCGTAGTCACGTAAACAGAGGGCGCGCTGCTTATCACCATAGGCGTTACCACCGGGAGCGATAAAATCTGGGCGCTTCTTCCAAAGCTGCTTACTGGCTTCTTGAACAATTTTTTTCTCATTTTCCGATAGCGTGGCAGCAATACGAGTACGCTGTTCGCCTGTTTGAAAAAAGCCTTGCAAGCCCTGAAGTTCGCCCCAGGTGGGGTAACGCAGTTCATCGTCAGCTTGCAGAATAACTTGGCTAACTACACTCATAATTATGGTTGTGTTTCTGCTGATATCTCTTTGTAGTTTAACGACACAGGGGGACAGAGCGAAAGGGTAGAGAAAAATCGCTGAGCAGGGTTTTACAAAAGTTAACCTTTTGGGTTGACGATTGCATCCCTAGTAGAGCTTTTCACTCTTGAAAGAAAATACGACGATCGCCTGAGGACTGAGCTTAACAATGGTGACCTGGTTCACAGTGTGTTCCATTAGGTACCTGGTTTGAAGTAGTCAAGGAGACGATCGCCCGAATCTGCTCTCACCAAACCAACCGCAATATCAGGTAACGTCGTCAAGCTAGGATAAATCAGGTAGCGGGGTTCCCAGCGTGGCTGAAACTTTTCTTTGAACTGGTGTAACCCTTTGAAGTTGTAGAACTGGTTCAGGTGTTCAAAAAAGTAATGTAGACCCTTTTCTACCCGTTTTGCTTCAGGAGTTTCGCCCACACCCGCTAGAGGGGACAGACTAAAGTTAAAGCCATCGTAGCCAAGCTGCTGAAAGTGCTGAATGACAGTCGCAAAGAGAAATTCCATCGTGCCTTTCTCAACGTCTTTGCGGTGCCGCATCAGATCAACCGTTACTTCCTGGCGGTTGTAGCCCGTTAGCAGGTTAGAGAAGGCGATAATCCCCCCATGCGCATCGTAAACAACGGCAATGTAGCATTCGGCCAGGTAAGCGGGGTCAAACCAGCCGATCGAGAACCGTTTTTCGGCACCATTTTTGATTTGCAGCCACTCATCGCTAACCGGTTTGAGGCGCTGAATCAAATCGTCACTGATGGGCGGCTCAAAGACTTTGAGGCTGTGGCCTGTTTTTGTCAGACGGTTCACCGCTGTCCGCAGGTTTTGATTCGCTTTGCCCTTCAGGTTAAACGTTTTGAGATCAATCACGGCTTCTTCGCCAATCTGCACCGAGCGAAAGCCTAGATCTTTGTAGAGCGGTAGCTGATCGGGTGCTGCTTCGTAAAAAACTGGAAACCAGTCGTTGCGATCGCAAAAGTACCGAAAAGCCGTCACCGTTTCAAGCCGATCCTCCAATGGCCCAATGGGATCACCCAGGGCGATCGCGGCGCGCCCCTTCGCCACATAGGCCACCACACTGCGTCCCGACGGGCTGAAATAGTAGGCTTTGTCTTTAAGCAACGCCAATCGCGCCAGGGACGATCGCCCGTGCTCGTTGATGATTCGCCGGGCTCGATACCGTTCCGCTGGGTTGGCGGGGTCACCCCGTAGCAGCACCGGGCGCATGAGCATGAAGAACGCCGAGGCCAGGGTAATAAATCCCACGGCGTAGATAGAATTCGCAAAAAAGTCGGCGTAGCGGTTGGTTGGCTCTAACCCTGCATTGTCGCTCGTAAAGAACATCGCCAGCGTCTGCAAGATAGACTGCGTCAAGCCAAAGCGAATTGGCTGCCCGTTAATCTTGAAGTAATTGTCCAGAATGTAAAAGCCTGCCGTGCCGTAGGCCAGGGTAAACCCCAGGGCATAAACCAGCGTCCAGAGACCCTGCGCGATCGAGGGGCGATCGGACTGGGCTGTAAAGACGTGCCGCATGAGCAGCAATTGCACCAACAAAACAAATGCCAGCAAGCTCTCCTCATAGTCCAACCCTTTGATCAGATTGCTGGCGATCGACAGCACCAGAATGCCCACAGCCAGCACCCAGGCAATCCGCTTGCGGCGTAGCAAATGGGTTGCCAATAGCAGTAGCAAAAACCCTGCCGAAGCAGCGGCAATCCGTCCACCCGCCCGTACCGTAAATGGAAACACCAGTTCCAGTAAGGCCCGACGCTCTGGCACGCTCGGCGTTACCGCAGAAAGCAAATTAACCAGCCCGACCAGACCCGTCAAGATCGCCACAATCCACAGCGCGATCTGGGTTCTGCGCCTGAGCTTGCTGTTGCCGTAGCTGAGCGGAAAAGGTTGGGGCTTTAAACGTTTCATAGAGAGAGGAGAGAGGAGAGAGGATGGGGGATGGGGGGTAGGGATGAAAGTTTTGAGTTGCGCTGGGCTCCAAAGGAGGCACTTCTTAAGTGCGCCGACAAGCTAGAGAGTTTTGAGTTGAGCAGTTAGCGGTCAGCCTTTTAGCCTTTAGCCTTCTTCTGCCTCCTGCCTTCTGCCTCCTGCCTTCTGCCTCCTGCCTTCTGCCTCCTGCCTCCTGCCTCAATAACCTGCCCGCGACTTATGCATTTTAGGTGGATGTAATGCTTTCATGGCGATCGCAAACTGTTTGCCTGTAAAGCTTAAAGAATTTGCCAGGTGTTTGTGCCAGTAATTCCAACCAGAATTTTGCCCAGCGATCCCATGCCCACCGGGATAGACATGGAATTCGTTGGGAATGCCAAGCTGATCGAGGGTTTGATGAAATTGCTCGGTGGCTTCAAGAAACTTTTCATCGTTTTCGCCAGCATCAAGATAAACACGTAATTGCTTGCGGAGATTGACGGGGATCTCCTCAACCAGCGTCTGGGGGCTATTTTCAGGACCGCTGTTACTGGTGAAGTACCCCGTGTGGCTGAACAAAATGTGGAACTGGTTCAGATAGCGCAACCCAATATTAAACGCACCCCAACCGCCAGACGACAACCCTCCGATCGCCCAAAACTGAGGCTGATTGAGGGTTCGATAGCGTGACTTTACCTCCTGCACAAGTTCCGAGCCAATGAGCGTGGCGACCTTGCCATGAGGGCCATCAAAGTAATCGGGATCCCACAACGGGCTGGTGCCACGCTGATCATTGCCATCGGGCGTGATCACGATCGTGGGCGGCAATTTTTTTTGCTGATAGAGATCATGCAACACTGAGGTTAACGCAGCTTTGTCTTCATAGTCTCTGGCGGTACCGTGCCCACCATGCAGCAGGACAATGACTGGATAGCGTTTTTTGGGGTAACGAGCGTAATCGGGCGGCAAAACAACACCATATTCGCGATCGCCGCCCATCGCTTCACTGGTGAAGGTTTCAACCTTGAGGTCAAGTCCCGTTTTTTTCTCTGCTTGTGGCGCATCGAGTTGGGGTGCTCCCGCAATAAAGACATACCAGTAGCCTACGCCTGCTACTGTCGCCAAAAAAATGGCACTTGCCAGTAAGAGGGTTTTAGGCTTGACCTTCATCGTTCCGAGCATTGGTTGATAGGATAGGAGCTTGTAACACTTTTGGGAGCGTGAGAACGACACTACTCTAATCGTACAAAGTACAAATGATAGTACGGGGTACAAACGATTGTTCACGCCCTTAAAGCAACATCAGGAGCAATCGGAGAGCGTCGTCGCATGCATAGGCAACCGAACGAGGGCGATCGCGTCCATCTGCACCATTACCAAACGGCTGAGAATGTTCAGCGGTTGGCACCACCTGCATCAGTGTGCCCAAACGATGCTCTCCTAGACTAGGAGCTTTGGTGATGCTTTTCTAGTGGCAAACGTATGACAAATGAGAAAACGCTCATACCTCACCAGTTCCAGACTTGATTAACGCTCTTTCACTACGAGGTTACGGTGTCTCTTACTCCACTACCGTCTGACGAAAATTTTATTGCGCCTGTAGAGGTTATACCTGTAGAGCCTGCGCTTGTAGAGCCTGCGCCTGTAGAGACGTTACCGACGGAACCGCTCTGGCAGCAAGGGCAGATTGTTGAAGTGACCATTACCGATCTGAGTGACAGCGGTGACGGGGTCGGACGCTCCAACCAGCGGGTCATTTTTGTGCCTGATACAGTGACGGGCGATCGGGTGCAAGTCCGGCTTCTGCGCGTCAAGCCTCAGTATGCTCACGGCAAGCTGTTGGAGCTTTTGGAGCCATCATCGCACCGCATTCGTGCACGTTGCATTGTGGCCGACAAATGTGGGGGCTGTCAGTGGCAGCATGTGGACTACGCCTACCAACTTGCTGCCAAGCACAATCAGGTCATTCAAGCGTTGGAACGGATTGGGGGCTTTCATGAACCGCCCGTTGAGCCGATTCTGGCGGCTGAGGCAGATTTGGGCTATCGCAATAAGGCAACCTATCCGCTGGCTCGATCGCAAACGGGGCAAATTCAGGCTGGTTATTACCAGAAGGGCAGTCACCATATTGTCAATCTGAACCAGTGCCCCATCCAGGATGAGCGGCTCAATCCATTGCTGGCAGAAGTGAAGCAAGATTTGTACGATCGCGGCTGGGGCATCTACGACGAGAAACTGCATCGGGGCAAAGTGCGCCATCTCGCGCTAAGGATTGGTCGGCGCACGGGCGAAATGCTGCTGACGCTGGTGGTGAAAGACAAAAATCTGTCCGGGCTGGAGGAACAGGCAGAGGCATGGCTTGCCCGCTATCCTAGTCTGGCGGGAGTGTCGCTAAATGTGAACCCCGATCGCACCAATGCCATTTTTGGGCGCGAAACCATCTGCATCGCTGGGCAACCGTACCTGCACGAAACCTTTGCGGGCATGGCGTTTCAACTGCGCCCCGATACCTTCTTTCAAGTGCATACAGAGCAGGCAGAAGCGTTGCTCAAGGTGGTAACAGACGAGTTGCAGTTACAGGGGCATGAAGTCTTAGTGGATGCGTACTGCGGCATTGGCACATTCACGCTGCCGTTGGCATCACGGGTGAAGCAGGCGATCGGGCTAGAAGTGCAGCCCGAAGCGGTGGAGCAAGCCACACTTAGCGCTAGCCTGAACCACCTCGAAAACGCGACCTTTCTCACAGGAGCCGTTGAAACGCTGTTGCCAACGCTAGACATCAAGCCTGACATCGTACTGCTTGATCCTCCCCGTCGTGGTTGCGATCCCGCTGTCATTGAAGCGCTGAGCCAGTTGGCACCCGATCGCATTGTCTATATCAGTTGCAACCCTGCCACACTGGCCCGTGACCTGAAGTTGCTCTGCCAGGATGGCAGCTATCGTCTGGTGAGAGTACAGCCTGCTGACTTCTTTCCTCAAACACCCCATGTCGAGTGTGCTGCCTTTTTGGTACGGTAGGGAGCGGTGGTGAGTGATGACGATCGGGGGAAGGATGAAATTTAGCGAGCTGGTCGAAAAGCTGAGTGCCATGAACGGTCAACCGTTGCGCTCAAGTACGGGTGAGGCTGAGATTACAGGGGTGGCTGCCGTTGATGAGGCGATCGCAGGGCAGGTTAGCTACATCGAAGGCGCGAAGTTTGCAGCTCAGGTACAGATAACCGCTGCCAGTGCGCTGATTTTGCCAAAGGATACGGCACTTCAGGCAGTGGCCAGCGATCGCGGCATTGCCTGGATTGAAGCACCAGAGCCTCGCTTGATGTTTGCTCAGGCGATCGCGGTCTTCTACCAACCGTTTCGTCTTGCACCCTCCATCCATCCCAGTGCTGTCATTGATCCATCGGTTCAACTGGGTCAAGACGTGGCCATCGGTGCGCATGTTGTCATTCAAGCAGGAGCCGTGGTAGGCGATCGCGTGTGCATCCATCCCAACGTTGTGGTGTATCCAGACGCGAAAATTGGCGATCGTACGGTGCTCCATGCCAACTGTGTTATCCACGAACGCACTCAGCTTGGTGCAGACTGTGTGATTCATGCGGGGGCTGTCATTGGTTCCGAAGGCTTTGGCTTTGTCCCTACCCGCGAAGGCTGGTACAAGATGGAGCAGTCCGGTTACGTGGTGCTGGAAGACGGGGTGGAAGTGGGCTGTAATTCGACGGTCGATCGCCCCGCTGTAGGAAATACTCGCATCAAGCGCAACACCAAGCTCGACAATCTAGTCCACATTGGTCACGGGTGTCAGATTGGTCAAGGATGCGCGATCGCGGCACAGGTTGGTTTGGCGGGTGGAGTGGAAGTAGGCGATCGAGCGATTCTGGCAGGGCAGGTCGGCGCGGCAAATAATGCCAAGATTGGTGCGGGCGCGATCGCAACCTCCAAAACTGGCGTACATGGTACGGTCGAGCCAGGGCAAATCGTCTCCGGTTATCCTGCGGTGGATCACAAAATCTATCTCAAAGCGTCTGCGATTTACAGCCGTTTGCCAGACATGTATCAGACCCTCAAGCGTTTGCAAAAACGGTTGGAGGGGGATCAATCTACCTAAACGACCTTTATATAACAAGAGCCAGGGAATCATCCGTCCCCGGCTCTTGTTACAAACACGTGAATTAAGCTGCCAACGGCAGAAAGCAATGGTTAGGCAGCGTTATCCAACGCATTGTTAGCATTGCGCTTCACGTTTTTAACACCACGATCGCCAGCAGTCTGCAAGTTATCCTTCACATCTTCAGTTTTCTGACGCAGGTCGGTACCAAAGCGCTTGGCTTGTTTGCCTGGATCGGCGGAGCGCACATTATCCGCTAAATCGTCAGGGTTGTTAATTCCTTTTGTGTTCACGCGGCTCTGCACCTTGTCTCTTAACGCTTTTGCTTTCGCGGCCGCTTCAGTATTTAGCCGCTTGGACGCATCATCGTTAAAGTTATTCATGCCACCTTTGTAAGGCTGTGATTGGCCGGGCGTATTGGGGCCCTTGCCAGGTAGTCGATCAGCGATCGTGTCGGTGCGGCTGCAAGCGGTGCTAACCAGAACTAACACACCGACTAAAAATACAGTCACTACCTGACTCAGGCGCACTGCTTTCAGGGCTGAAACAAGCTTTTTCATCGTTGTACTCCAGTAAGTAGTTGTCGTTGCGATCGCAATGGCCTACCACGCAGTTCCCATCCCTGGATAGGAAAGTGCGATCGCATCAATAGGTGCATAACACCTACTGATGACAATACAAACGCCCTGTCAACAAATCTTCTAGCCCAGGTAATATGTTCCCTCACTCTATAGGCGCAAGCAGTTTTGTCACCCTGAGTCGAGACGCACAGCTACAAACCCTCTTTCAGATTGCTCCCTCTTTCAGATTGCTCAGGGCGTAGGCAGGGTTGAGTCACAAACGCTGAGGGGCACAGACTGATTCAGTCTCAACTTTCTGCATCAGGACATGGCATTGCCGAATCCCCACAAAGCCTGACATCTATGGGTTATTCAAGTTCCGATCCTGAGGAACAAGAACAAGCTAAAATCGGTCATTCTATAGGAACTTGACAAGCAGGCAAACAACTCTGCCAGAACCGGAAGCATATCCGCCGCCTGCTAAACCCTGACGAGCAGATTTTCCGATGTGATTCCGATGAGATTAAACTCACGAGCTTTAGCGTCGATGTCTCACGCCGCTGAGCTTCAGCACATCGCTAAACGTAGCGCAGTAGGTTGGTAAGCCAAACGTTTCTGGGCTTACGACATAGCGATGCGTGAAATGACGGTAGTTCATGGAAAAGCGATCCCAGTCTGCCACCTTGATACGAAAGAGGAAAATGATCAGGTTTGCCAGTCCTTGCGTCAGTGGAATGCGGAAGTAGATGCGTTTGTTGAGGTAAAGGCAGGTTTCTTCAATGGCTCGGTTTACCGTCATCATCTGGTTGCCCAACACAAGCTGGCGCGATTCTCCTTCGGCTGGCGGCTTTTCAATCAAGTACAGCACAATCTGAGCAATGTCCTTGCCATGGATGAAATGAAAACTACCCTCAGCCTTGAGAAAGCGCAATAACCAGGCCCAGTTAGCAACCTGCACAACGCCTGATGAAACATGGGATTGAGGCTTAGTTGCATCGCCACCCAGCAGCAACGTGGGAAACAGCGTGGTGATGCGCGGTGCAATCTTGAGCTTATCAAGCTGCTGAAAGCACGTGTACTTCGATCGAATGTAATCGTGGCTGGTTGTTTCAGCCTCTTTCAACGGTAGATTGTCACGATTCAAAATGCTGGCAGTTGAGAAATAAATCACCTGCTGGCACACCGTTGGATCAAGTAGATTCATCAGCCGCAGCGTTTGAGTCACGTTGATGTCATAGACCTCCTGCACCCCTCCCCAGGCGGTTGCAATGAGCACAGCACAGTCGATCGTTTTTAAGAGCTCACTGAACTGTTCAATCCCACGCAGATCCGACTGCAAAATGGTAATGCCAGGACGGGCGTGATAGTCAAACTTCAGCTTGTCTGGATTCCGGACTAGCAGGAAAAGCTCGTGCTTAGTTTCTTGAATCAAAGCTTCAACAACGTAGTGACCAATACAGCCACTTGCGCCAGTTACAAAAATCCGCTTGGACGTCATCGGGGTTAAGCATGAACGGCTAACAACTGATCAGCCTGCTTGCCGATTTCAAAGAAAAAGGCGGCATTTTCTTCAGGCGTGTTCGGTAGGATACCATGCCCTAGATTCAGTATGTGCTTTCGGTTGCCAGCTTTACGGATTGTGTCGAGGATTCGATCGCGAATAAAGTCCTTGGAACCAAACAGCACACCCGGATCAAGGTTGCCCTGGACAATGATATCTTTGCCCAGTCTAGCCCGTGCATCCGCCATATCCACCGTCCAATCGATCGTCAAAATATCGGCTCCAGACTTTGCCATGCGCTCTAGCAAGCCCGCGCTATCGCTCACCAACAAAATCAATGGCGTATCGGGATGGGTGGCTTTAATTTTGCGGAAAACCTGCTGTTGGTAAGGCAACGCGAAGGTGTCGTAATCCTGTGGGCTGAGTTGACCCGCCCAGGAGTCAAACATCTGCACGACTTGAGCGCCACAGTCGATCTGGTAACACGCGTAGGTGGCGATCGCATCCGCCAGCTTAGACAACAGTTGATGCAGCACGGTGGGATTAGAAAACGCCATGTGCTTAATCACAGAATAGGTCTTCGACCCCTTACCCTCAACGGCATAGGCTGCCAGCGTCCAGGGTGCACCCACAAACCCCAACACAGTCGATTCATTGCCCACTTCTGCTCGTAGTGCTTGCAGAATTGGCTTGATAAAGGGTAAGGACGTTTCCGGTTCCAGTGATCTAAGCGCAGCAATTTGTGCCTCTGTACGAATGGGATCGGCAATGATGGGGCCTTTCCCTTCGGCAATGTCCATCTCAATGCCCAGACCCGGCAGCGGCGTCACAATATCTGAGAACAAAATCACCCCATCTGGCCGGAAGGCTCTCCAGGGCTGTAGCGAGATTTCGATCGCCACTTCAGGAATCTCAGAGCGCTCACGAAACGACGGATACTTCTCCCGCAGGTCACGGTAGGCTTTCATGTAGCGTCCAGCCTGCCGCATCATCCATACAGGCGGACGATCTAATGTTTCGCCACGAGCTGCTCGTAGCAGGTAGGGAACCTGGGTTGACCCGGTCATTTAAGCTTTGTCCTAGCACTTTAATTGCAACTGTTAGCTTATCATCCTGAGAACACCGTTTTGCTTATCGTTCCAAGTTCTTCGTGTTAAATGCCGCAACTTTGGGTACCATACTCCTGTTGCAACTTTGGGTACCATAGTCCAGTGGTTTGCTTCTTCCTAGCCCTTTTCGTTAAGATGCCGTAGCAATTAAGGAAAGAAATGCCTTTGAAGGGACGCGATCAACCACAGACGTGACAAAGTTTGTTACGATAGCTTACTGATAGTACGCTGGTGTAGCTCAGTTGGTAGAGCAGCTGATTTGTAATCAGCCGGTCGCAAGTTCGAGTCTTGTCACCAGCTTCGTCAGAGCGAGGGATTGAGGCTTAGTCGGAAAGAGCCCTATCCAGAGACAAGCCAAAGAGGAAAGGCTATCTGAAGAGGATTATTTGGATCGTCTGCTCACGGTCACGGCTAAACTAACTGCCAAACTCGGCAATCCCGCCCTTGCCAAACCCACCAGTTGGGTGCGATCGACCTATGGGGTTAACCTGCTTAAACGGGAAAAAACGCTGGCAGTTACTGCCTACTATGGGCTACATGAACACCTAGGCATGAAACTTCAGACCGAAATTTCGCTGAAGTCTAATGGTAGCAAGCGGTTTGACTGGAGCAAATGGAATAGTCAGGTTTTCCCCGTCATCTTTGGTCAACCCACCAAGCTGGAAGTGTCTGTGGAACACATGGCATGGGTGCAAAAGCATCTGTCAATGCGTCTAGCATGAGGTGTGCAAACTCAATCCACATTTGCAAAATTAAGGAGTTCAATCAATGGCTACCGCAGCAACTCGCAAGACCCATGGCACTCACAGAACAGTCAAACCAGGCAGATATATCGACGCACTGGAGCAGATTCTACCTATCAAGACTGGACACGCTTGATGCTACTCAGTGCGCTGCGCAATCGGACTTGGATTGAGACGAATTCAAAGAGCAGTTTAGTGCTGACTACGGCAATAACCTTGCCACCCTGGGTGGCTAACAGATGATAAGCCTCTGGCTGTACCGAAATAATTTAACTTGATTACAGAGCTAGGAGCCAGCGATCGCACTGATGCGTTAGTGATTGCCATAAGACGAGGTTTGATCCATTTTCAACCCGCTTGACAAGCTTTAGCGTTTTCGTTATTTTACTTACTATAAGTTAAGTAAGTTTTGGTTTCGAGTGAGAGAGTGAGCGTTAAAGGAAAATCTGGAGACTCGCGAGAGCAACTGCTGCAACTGGCTGAGGCTCTATTTGGTGAGCGCGGCTATACATCAGTTACTCTGCGAGACATTGCAGATGCCTTTAAGGTGCGTCAGGCTGCACTTTATTACCATTTTCCAGGGGGTAAAGAAGAGTTGTTTGTTGAGGTGATCAAACGTAGTCTGATGCGACATCTTGACGGATTGAATCGCGCCGTTTCACAAGCAGAACCCAACCTATCCAGCCAATTAAATCGGATGGCAGATTGGTTGCTCGCACAACCTCCACTCGACATGACCCGCTTAGCACGATCGGATCTTCCGGCTCTTTCTCAAGATCATGCTCAGGTTCTGATGGAGTTAGGAGACGCTTCTCTGGTAAAGCCAATTCAGCAAGTTCTGACACAGGCTTATGAGCGAGGGGAAATCCGCCTTGTAGATTCCAAACTCATGGCTACGATGTTTCTATCTCTCATCGATACGGCGCATGATATGCATCGGTACAAAAACATTCCAAAGCAAGTTTTAGCGAAGGATATGATCGATATCCTGCTGGATGGGATGCATCGTCGCTAATTTTTTTGCTCGTTCACTTACTTATTATTAAGTAAGTATTTTCGTCAATCAATTTAACAAGGAGATACCGCAATGATGGCAGCAAAACATGGAGTGGCATTGGTTACGGGGGCTTCCTCTGGAATCGGTAAAGCGACCGCGATCGCCCTCAAATCAGCAGGGTTTACCACCTATGCGACCGCTCGAAAGCCCCAAACACTGAGCGCTTTAGCGGCAAAAGGGTGTCATACGCTTCAGTTGGATATCACCAATGAAGCCTCAATGCAGGCTGCGGTGCAGGCGATCGAAGCAAAGCACGGGGCTATTTCGGTTCTAATCAACAACGCAGGCTACAACCAGATCGGTCCCTTAGAGGAGTTGACGATGGAAGAGATCCGCCGCCAGTTTGAAACCAATGTGTTTGGCTTACTGCGAATGTGTCAACTCGTACTGCCAGGGATGCGATCGCAGGGCTATGGGCGTATTATCAACGTTAGCTCGATGGGCGGCAACTTCACCACACCTGGAAATGGTGCTTATCACGCCAGTAAATATGCGGTGGAATCATTCACCGATGCGCTGCGTTATGAAGTGCAGTCGTTTGGCGTGGATGTCGTTTCGGTTCAGCCAACGGGAGTGCGAACGCCATTTGTTGAGAAGCTCTATGCGTCGATGCCGCAAACGGGGAGTGATAGCCCCTACGCCACATTCAAGCGCAATATAGAAACTCAAATTCAGCAACTATTTGCGAAGAATGCTTGGGGCATTCTGAATCCAGAGGATGTTGCGAAGGTGATTGTGCAGGCCGTTCTTGTGAGTCGCCCTCAGACTCGATACAAAGTTGGCTTGAGCGGAAAAATCTTCATCTGGGTTCGTCGTTTGTTATCCGATCGTGCCTGGGATGCGCTCATGTCTCGGATGTTTCCAGTGGGTGATATAGCGGGTTCAAGAAAGCCCCCAAAAATTACACAAATTCGAGATCCTCGAGCAATGAACTGATTGACGTGAAGGACGAAATTTTCGTTACTAAGGAGGTACTATGGCATTTCCCCTCTTGACTGCTGCTGTAATCACTTCCGCACTTGTGGTAAGTACTAGAATCGATCAGATTACTGAGCAAGTAAATCCTCTAATTGGGCAAGTAAATCCTCTAATTGGACAAGTAAGCCCTCGAGCAACGCAAATTGCCGAAGCATTCTTGAACAACCTGGAGCGTAAGAATGCTACTGGACTAGAACAGCTTCTTGCTCCTGATGTAGACTTTGCAGCCTTTGAAACGAGAATCCAGGGACGCAGGGCGGTATTAGAACAATTAACGGCTGCACTGGAGTTCTTTGATCAAGTGGATTTTAGTAACGAGCGAATCGGTATGGAGCAAGATAATCGAACGGTGCTTGTGGAAGCACAGGGTCGATACAGGCTAAAGCAAAATGGGGCGAGCCTCCAAAACAGCTTTGCACTCGTTCTTCAATTAGACCGTAACAATCAAGTTTCCTCAATTCGAGCACAGGTTAGTCCATTTACCAGAGTCAGAGAATCTAATGCTTTCACACCGATTCATTAGTGATAACGAAGGCTCTCATAAACCTCTTTTTTGTACTTGCATCGCTTGTTGAGAACGATGATTGAGAGATGCAAAAGTATTGGGTTGGCAATTGATGATCACGTTGTAAATCTGATCAAAACCAATGAACGCTGATTCACTCATTCACAATTTCTACAACGCGTTGAGCCGCGATCTACTCATTTATATGGTTGCAGTTGCAGTTGCAGTCGTTGTTACTTGGGGCATCTGGTACAGTAAATGGACGAAATATCGGCAAGCTTGGTTCGCGACTGCGATCGTTCTAACAGTGATTGGCGGCGGTCTCATTGGTGCTGCCTATAGCTATCGACTTGGCATTCCAGCAAAACTAGAGGCTGATTTAACCGCTGCAAAAGTAAACCTTGATGCAGCTCGTCAAGCCATTGTTGATCGCTATGGAGCAGAGCGAGGAGTTCCCCATTTTCAGAGATTGGCAATTATCTGGACGGCGATAGGTGGAATGACGATCGCCGTCATGTTCAGCTTGCGTCGTCCGGTTGTGTTGGGGATTGGCAGCGCTGTTGTATTTCTGTGTATGGCATCGTTTGTGTTGGATCTAACTGCTTTTATGCGAGACATGGTTTACACCGCTCAGTGGATGAAGTTGAAATTGTAAAAACAGAACTTTATGGCATTGCAATTGCGAAAAACGTTCAATCGCTCAACGCTTGCTTTAATTGCAATTGGCGTTGCGATCGCCGGTGGCTCATTCTATTACACGCTCTCTGTAATTGAGAAAGAATCTTCTGAATCTGTTGTTAACGTTCCTGCTGTTGAGTCGGTGACTGCATTAGGACGTTTGCAACCTGCCTCAGAAGTAGTGCGTGTTGCCGCTCCTAGCACTCTAAATAACGATCGGGTTGCTCAATTATTGGTTAAACGAGGCGATCGCGTTCAGGTTAACCAGATCATTGCCATTTTAGATAGCCACGATCGCTTACAAATGGCATTGTTGCAAGCACAAGAACAAGTGAAAGTTGCTCAAGCCAATTTAGCTCGCGTAAAAGCAGGCGCACAATCAGGACAAATCGTTGCACAGCGGGCAGAAATTTTGCGCTTAGAAGAAGAGTTACAAGGAGAGATTGCCACCCAAACCGCAACAGTTGCTCAACGACAGGCAGAAGTGCAGGTAGCCCATTCGGAATACAACCGCTACCTAGCACTTTATCAAGAAGGAGCGATCGCATCTTCTGTCTTAGATCAGCGACGGCTCACATTAGAAACGGCCCAGGCACAACTCAATCAAGTTCAGGCAAATCGTAACCGTACTGCAGAAACGCTACGTGCCCAAGTCAAACAAGCTAAAGCCACGCTCAATCAAATTGCAGAAGTTCGTCCAGTAGATGTGCAAGTTGCCCAATCTGAAGTAAATCAGGCGATCGCAGATGTTAAACGGGCTGAAGCAGAGTTAGCAGCCTCTTACATTCGTGCTCCCATCACAGGGCAGGTCTTAGAGGTACACGCTCAACCGGGAGAAGCGATCGCTTCAACTGGAATTATGGATTTGGGTTCAACTGAACAAATGGAAGTGGTGGCAGAAGTTTATCAGACTGATATTGGAAAAGTTCATTCCGGCCAATCAGCCATCATTACCAGTGAAGCTTTCCCTGGGGAACTGAAGGGAACCGTTGAACTAGTAGGGCTACAAGTTAGCCAACAGGAAGTGTTCAGTCAGCAACCAGGGGAGAATCTCGATCGCCGTGTGGTGGATGTGAGAATCCGACTGGATGAAGAAAACAGTAAACGAGTTGCCAGTTTAACCAATTTGCAAGTACAGGTCAGTATCCAGCCCTAATTCACCATGTTGCGCAAATTTCTTCGTAAAACTCCCTTGGCATGGCTACAAGTTCGACGAGAGCAAACGCGACTGTTGGTAGCGATCGCAGGCATTGCCTTTGCAGATATTCTCATCTTTTTTCAACTGGGGCTGATGGAATCTGCTTATGTCTCTGCAACAGGAATGCATGATAGACTACGAGGCGATTTGTTTCTAGTCAACGCGATTTCAGATAACATCAACACCATTAGACCCTTTCCTCGCGCCAGATTGGTTCAAGTAGCGGGTATTGATGGAGTTAGTTCTATCAACGCCCTTTATACAGGAATTGGGCAATGGCGCAGTCCCAGCAATCGAACCTTTTGGCAAGTGCAGGTTTACGGGTTGAATCCTGCGAATCCTGCAATGGATATACCCAATGGTCAAGCCAAGCTGAGTCAACTCAAAATGCTGAATTCTGCTCTGTTTGATCAGGCAGCCCGCCCAGATTTAGGAGATGTTGCAGGACAACTTCAGCAATCTAATGTATTAACCGCTCAAGTCAATAATTTTGCCATTCAAGTGACGGGTGTGTTTACCATGGGAGCATCCTTCTCTTCAGACGGCAACTTGATCGTAAGTGATTCGACGTTCCTCCGTTTGTTTCCTGAGCGCCAAGCCGATGAGATTGATATTGGCATCATTACACTCAAATCTGGTGTGGATCTTGAGCAGGTACAAGCCACTTTAAGAGCGAAATTACCAAATGATGTGGTCGTTCTCACGAAGGAAGAATATATTCAGCGAGAAAGAGCCTATTGGAGCCAGGTTAGCCCCATTGGAGTGATTTTTGGCTTTGGCACGATCGTGGGTTTTTTAGTTGGAACAGTGATTGTTTATCAGATTCTTTACTCAGATGTATCAGATCACTTGCCGGAGTACGCCACGCTTAAAGCAATGGGTTACAGCGATCGCTATCTGATCGGTGTGCTGCTTCAAGAGGCTTTAATTCTGGCGATTCTTGGTTTTGTTCCAGGTTATGCAATTTCGTTGGGTTTGTATGGGTTGATCGCTCAAGCAACGTTACTGCCAGTTCAAATGTCGATGAGCCGTGCCGTTCTTGTTTTTGTCATGACGTTAGTAATGTGTATTTCATCCGGTGCAGTTGCAATGCGGAAGTTACAGTCTGCTGACCCGGCGGACATTTTTTAGTGTCTCATTGGTTCTGTGTTTTCTCTTCACTCATTTTTTATGCAACCTGTCATCTCAGTTCAAAATCTGAACCACTATTTTGGTGAAGGGGATTTGCGAAAGCAAGCCTTGTTCAACGTCAATCTAGACATTCAAGCAGGCGAAATTGTGATTATGACGGGGCCTTCAGGATCAGGCAAAACGACTTTGTTAACCTTAATGGGCGGTTTGCGTTCTGCACAAGAGGGTAGCCTCAAAATCTTAGGAGAAGAAATCAATGGAGCCAGTAAGCGAGACCTTATGCGAATTCGACGCAATATTGGTTATATCTTTCAAGCACACAATTTGTTGACCTTCTTAACTGCCAGACAGAATGTACGAATGTCACTGGAGCTACACGATCGCTATCTAGAACAAAATATGGATCAAATTGCAGAAGAGATATTGAAAACCGTTGGTTTAGGTCATCGGATCGATTACTACGCAGACAGTTTATCGGGTGGACAAAAACAACGAGTAGCGATCGCACGGGCACTCGCAAGCCACCCTAAAATTGTGCTGGCGGATGAACCAACGGCTGCACTTGACAAAAAGTCGGGTCGAGATGTTGTAGAACTGATGCAAAAACTTGCAAAAGAACAGGGGTGTACGATTCTACTCGTCACTCACGATAACCGAATTTTAGATATTGCCGATCGCATTGTTTACATGGAAGATGGTCGCTTAGCTAACAAGTCTGACGCTGTCTATGCATAATGAATGCGATTACTGTTTGTCCAGATGAGTCTTTCAGCCATTTCGATACTTATGGCAATCGCTGCTGCAATTCTGCCCTGGTAACACACAAATTCATCCATCGGAAAATGCCTCTGCTTGGTAGTGGTTTTGGTGGAGTCGCCCTTGTGGGTCACTTGTCTTGTCCTTCCAGGCAGCCTTCCCAAATGGCGGTATTCATGTCAAGTGACCTACTAGTGAAACCTGGTATCTCAGTCGCTATTTGCGACACCGCTTTGTGACGTACTGATTTGAAAATGTGATGAGTCTTCTATAGTTTGGGGTATGCCACCTCAGACTCACCTAGAGAAGCTCTATGATTGCTCTGCCTGGTATTGCCATCCAAGACACGATCTATGAAAGCGCTCATTCTCTTGTTTATCGGGGCGTGAGAGATGATGGGCTAGCGATCGTCATCAAACGGCTCAAGCAAGAGTATCCCTCTCCGCAAGAAATTACCCGCTATCGACAAGAGTATGCCATTACCCGCTCACTCAACTTAGCAGGAGTGGTCAAGGCATACGATCAGCATGACTATCAGCGTACGCTTGTGATGCTTCTGGAAGACTTCGGTGGAGAGTCGCTAGAGCGATGGATGCGGCAACGATCGGACTTCTGCCCCATGCCTATAGCCGCTTTTTTAAGGCTGGCGATCGACCTCACCGACATTCTGGGCAGCATTCATGCCGCCAACATTATTCACAAGGATATTAACCCTGGAAACATCGTTCTGAATTTAGAAACTGGCGTTGTTAAAATCATCGACTTTGGCATTGCAACCCAATTCAATCGCACGAATCCCACATTCAAAAGCCCTCACGGGTTAGAAGGCACCCTTGCTTACCTCTCGCCAGAGCAAACTGGGCGAATGAACCGTTTGCTTGATTACCGTACCGATTTTTATTCCCTCGGCGTCACATTCTATGAACTGCTGACTAAACAGTTACCGTTTTCCACAACGGACATGCTTGAACTTGTCCATTGTCATCTTGCTAAGCAACCTGTGTCGCCGCATGCATTGAATGCAGCGATTCCCAAACCTGTTTCAGACCTTGTGATGAAGCTGATGGCAAAGAATGCTGAAGATCGTTATCAGAGCGCTTGGGGCATCAAGGCAGACTTGGAAAGCTGTCTGCATCAGTTCGCCGCAACCGGACAGATTGCCCCCATTCAACTAGGTCTCCAGGACGTTTCGGAACAGTTTCAGATTCCTCAAAAGTTGTATGGGCGGGAGGCGGCGATTGAAGCATTAGTGACAGCCTTTGAGTGCGTAACAGGGTGGGGGGAAAAAGCCTTGAAGCCCCCACGTAGCAGAATGATGCTGGTATCTGGCTATGCTGGCATCGGTAAATCAGCCTTAGTGCAGGAACTCTACCAACCCATCACGGCAAAGCGTGGCTATTTTATCTCTGGTAAGTTTGACCAGTTTCAGCGCAACATCCCTTACAGCGCGATCGTCGATGCTCTGCAAAAACTGGTGCGGCAGCTGCTCAGTGAGCCAGACGACCAAGTGCAACAGTGGCGATCGCGCTTACTTGCAGCACTAGGCAGCAACGGACAGCTCATCATTGATGTCATTCCGGAAGTTGAATTAATTGTGGGCAAGCAGCAACCCGTGCCAGAGGTTGGATCGACCGAAGCCCAAAATCGATTTAACCTTGTCTTTCAGCAATTTATTCGGGTGTTTTGTTCAAAGGAGCATCCCCTTGTCATCTTCTTAGATGATTTGCAGTGGATTGACTCCGCCACACTGAAGTTAATCGAACTGCTGCTGCTGAATGAGCAAACTCAATTTCTGTTTTTGATTGGAGCCTACCGAGACAATGAGGTGGGCCCAACCCATCCTCTGATCTTCACACTGGAAAGCTTGCGAAAGCAAGGAGCAGTGCTGCATCAGATTGTTCTATCTCCTCTCACCCTGGAGCCGTTAAGCAAGTTAATCGCTGAGGCGCTCCATCGAGACGCTCATACTGTTCTTCCCTTAGCTGAATTGGTGCTGCGTAAAACCGGGGGCAATCCCTTAATCGTGTGTGAATTGTTGCGACTGCTGTACAGCGAAAATTTGTTGCGCTTTGATGCCGATTGCTTAGGCTGGCGGTGGAACCTTGATCAGATTCGAGCTTTGAATATTACTGACAATGTTAATGTAGTCGAGTTGCTGCTAAACAAGTTGAAGAAGCTACCAGAGGCAACACAACAGCTTCTTCAATTAGCTTCCTGTATTGGGGCTGAGTTTGATTTGAAGACCTTGGCGATCGTGTGTGAGCAATCGCCTAAAACAGTGTTTCGGAATTTGTTAACAGCAATACAAGCTGGGCTCATCCAACCGCTGTCTGAACTAGACCAAGACCTGTTAGTTCAAGACTATAGGTTTTTTCACGATCGCGTTCAACAAGCGGCCTATGCCCTGATTGATGAGGCGCAAAAACAAGTCGTTCATCTTCATATTGGTCAAAATCTGCTAAAAAAAACGTTGCCAGAATGCCGCTCAGACCGACTATTTGAAGTTATGGATCATCTCAATCATGGCATTGAGCTTGTTATTGATCAAAAAGAACGCGATGAAATTGCCAAACTGAATCTCTTGGCAGGTCAAAAAGCAAAAGCCGCGATCGCCTATAGTGTGGCAAAAAACTATTTAGCGGCAGGCAGAGCATGGTTAGCAGACTCTAGTTGGCAAACCAACTATGACTTGACCTTAGCGTTATATATAGAGACAACAGAAACGGCATTTCTGTGCGGCAATTTTGGAGATGCAGAAAGATGGGTAGAGCTTGTTCTGCAACATGTTAAAACAGTTCTTGATAGCATAACAGTCTATAGAGTCAAAATTCAGGTTGACATCGCGCAGAACCGACCTCTGCAAGCAGTCAATACGGGATTTCAGATTTTACAACAATTGGGAATTAGTTTTCCCAAACAGTTGAATTACCCGGATATCCGCACTGAATTAGATCTAATCAAAGCCCTCTTGGATGAGAAAACGATTGAGGATTTGAGCCGTTTGCCCAACATGACTGAACCAGAAAAGTTAGCAGCTATGCAAATCCTATCAGATATTACGATCGCAGCCAAATTTGCTGCTCCTAACTTATTTCTACTAATCACATCTAAACAAGTAAATTTGTCAATTTTACATGGTAATGCGCCTGTATCGCCCTTCTCCTACACCGCTTTTGGGTTAATTCTTTGTAGTTTGCTTGGAGACATCGAGTCTGGTTATCAGTTTGGACGACTTGCTCTCAGGTTGTTGTCACAATCGAATACCTACCCACTCAAAGCCAGGACATTGTTCACGGCGTATGAACACATCCTGCACTGGAAAGAGCATGTTAAAGAATCACTGGAGCCATTGCTAGAAACCTATCAAATTGGACTAGAAACTGGGGATTTAGAATTTGCGGCATATTGCGCACATTGCTATTGTTTTCAGCTCTATGTTGTTGGGAAAGAACTCGCAGAGGTTGAATCTGTTATGGCAACCTACAATGCAGCGATTAGTCGAATCAAACAGAAAACAGCACTAACCTGGAATCAAACGTTTCAGCAAGCAATCGCAAATTTGATGGGAAATTCAGTTAATCCAATCTCTTTAATTGGTCAATTTTACAATGAAGAGAACGAATTGCCAAAACATGAAGCGGCAAATGATGGAACAGCAATCTTTGATGCCTGTTTTAATAAACTTTATCTATGCTACCTCTTTTCTGAGTACGTTCAGGCAATTGAAAATTCAGATGTGGCAGAACCCTATTTCATCCCAATTATGGGTACACCACTTGGTCCTTTATACTATTTCTATGATGCATTAGCCAGGTTGGCTATATATCCTGGAAGTAGCGCTGAAATACAAGCAGAAATCTTCAGAAAAGTTATAGAACGGCAAGTGGAAATGAAACGCTGGGCATATTATGCGCCAATGAATTATTTGCATAAATACCATTTGATTGAGGCTGAAAAAGCGCGGGTTTTGGGTCAGTTGCCTGAGGCAGAAGAGTTCTATGAACAAGCGATTCAAGGGGCTAAAGACAATGAATATCTTCAAGAAGAAGCTTTAGCTTATGAATTAGCTGCCAAACATTACTTGGTAAGGGGTAGAGAAAAAATTGCTCAAACTTATATGAAGGAGGCTCACTACTGCTACCAACGCTGGGGCGCAACGGCAAAGGTCAGAGATTTAGAAACTCGCTATTCGCAGCTGTTTCCTCAGTCATCAAGTGTCGCTGATCCGTCAATTCGCACCACTGTTGGAACTACTTCTACCAGTTCGCCTGCTGCTTTCGATCTGGCAACGGTAATGAAAGCTTCTCAAGCCATTTCGAGTGAAATTGAATTGGAGCAGTTGCTCAGTTCTCTCATGCAGATCTTGATTGAAAATGCTGGGGCACAAACTGGATGCCTGCTTTTGGAAAACTCAAGTGCATGGACGATCGAAGCGGCTTGTGAACTCAATGATGGTGAGCAGGTCTGTGCAACGCAGGTACTTCAAGCGATTCCAATGGCAAATCGCTTACCTGAATCAATCATTCAGTACGTGGTCCGAACTCATGAATCTGTAATCCTGAACGATGCAGTTCATGAAGGGAATTTCATTAATGATCCCTACATTCAGCACAATCACACTCGATCGCTGCTCTGTTTACCGTTGTTGAACCAAAGTCAATTAGTTGGGGTCTTGTATCTGGAGAACCAATTGATGACTGGAGCCTTTACTCCGGAGCGATCGCAAGTTCTGAATTTACTCTCCACTCAGGCAGCTATTGCAATTGAAAACGCCAAACTCTACTCAAAGCTCCGCGCTAGCCAAAATCAGATGGCTCAGTTTCTAGAAGCAATTCCAGTGGCAATTGTAGTAGTCGATACTGCTGGTCGCCCTTACTATACAAATCAACGGGGCATTGAGCTATTGGGACAGGGGATGGATCCTTCCGTCACTCCAGATCAGATTCCAGAGGTTTATCAACTGTATCTAGCGGGAACAGATCAACCCTATCCCACTGAGAAACTGCCAGTTATTCGAGCACTGACCGGCGAACGCACTACCGTTGATGATATGGAAATTTGCCAAACTAATAAAACGGTTCCCATTGAGGTGTGGGGAACCCCCGTATTTGATGAGCAGGGCCATGTGGCGTATGCAATGGTGGCCTTTCAAGATATCACCGAACGTAGACAGGCAGAGCAGCTTTTAGCAGAATATAATCAAACGCTAGAACAACAAGTCACCGAACGAACTTTACGGCTTTCTCAGGAGATTGAAGAACGCCAGCGAGTTGAAAATGCCCTACGGCAAAGCGAAGAGCAACGCAGGCTGACAATGGATTTTGCCTACATCGGCAGTTGGAATTGGAACATTGTAGAGAATACAGTGGACTGGGATGATAACCACATCCGACTGTTGGGGTTAGTGCCCGGTGAGGTTAAGGGTAGCTATCAGGCGTGGCGCGATCGAGTGCATCCAGAGGATATCAATCGAGTGGAGCAAACGATTACAGCCGCTCTGGCAACCTGCACTGACTATGAAGCCGAATATCGAGTTGTTTACTCAGATGGCAGCATTCATTGGTTAGTTGCTAGAGGTCGAGGGCTTTATAACGAAGCCGAACAGCCAGTGCAAATGCTGGGGGTGATTCTCGACATTAGCGAGCAGCGAGAGGCTGCACTGCGTGAACGCAAGCGAGCCGAAGCAGCGTCCATTCTAGAGGAACGCAACCGGATGGCACGCGAGATTCACGATACGCTGGCACAGTCTTTCACGGGCATTCTGCTCCAGGTTGAAGCGGCAACGCAAGTGTTAGCAGACAATCGCGAAGTACACCAAGAGCATCTGGAAATGTTGGAAACGATTAGCGAACTGGCACGCACCGGACTTGCCGGTGCGCGGCGATCGGTGGCAGCACTCCGCCCTCAACTTTTGGAAGAGGGCAGTTTATCAAGTGCTTTGCATCGCTTCGCCACCCAGATGGGAGCCACGATCGAAGCAACGCTGATTTACGAAAGCAAAGGCACGCCTTATCCTTTGCCAGCCAAAGTGGAAAATCACTTACTCCGAATAGGGCAAGAGGCACTAACCAATGCCATTAAGTACGCGGAAGCTGACGAAATTCGAGTGGAGTTGGTGTATGAGCCAGCGCAGTGCTGTTTGCGGATCCAAGACGATGGGCGGGGCTTTAGCGTTGGTAATGTTACATCCGCAGGCGGATTCGGCTTGCTGGGTATGAGCGAACGAGCCCAGCAGATCGAAGCACAATTGATGATTCAGAGCCAGCCTGGACAGGGAACCGCAATAATTGTTGTTGTTAAGCGCGGGTAAAAAGCACAATGAGCCAACCCACTACCATTCGAGTGCTAATTGTCGATGATCATGCCATTGTCAGGCGAGGGTTAGCCACGATTATTAACCGCGATCCAGAAATGACAGTGGTGGCTCAAGCCGAAGATGGACAGCAGGCGATCGATGTCTTTCGGGAGTATCAACCCGACGTCACACTGATGGATTTGAGTATGCCCAAAATGGGCGGAGTAGAGGCCATTACGGCAATTTGCGCTGAATTCAGGCAGGCTCGGATTACGGTGCTGACCACCTATGATGGTGATGAAGATATTTATCGTGGGTTGCAGGCGGGTGCTCAAGGTTATCTGCTCAAGGATGCGAAACCCCATGAGTTGCTGAATGCAATTCGCACGATTCACAGCGGACAGAAATATGTGCCGCCAGCCGTGGGAGCAAAACTGTTGCAGCGCATGAGCCATCCAGAACTGAGTGAACGAGAGTTAGCGGTACTCCGTTTGATGGCGCAGGGAATGAGTAATGCCGATATTGCAACGCGTCTAAGTATCGGCGAAAGTACCGTCAAATCACACATTAATCGGCTTTTAAGTAAATTAGGGGTGAGCGATCGTACCCAAGCCGTCATTGTTGCCGTTAAGCGTGGACTGGTCAGCTTGTAGGCTGTTCGATTGTCTTAAGCCCTGAGGTATGGCTAATTTTGGTTGGCTGTTAAAAAGACTAAAATGCTTGCCTGATCATACATTTCCCCTTTGCAATGAATTTAAGCTATTAGAGTTGTCTGGAAATAAGACCAAAAATCCTTGAAAGCCTTACCCAGTTAGCATCATAGAGATCTTTGCGGAAAATGGACGCACTCCTTTCACAGCAGGGCTTTCAGACATTTTTCCTGTTATTACCCGACAAGTCTATTAGCTTCATATTCATTCGAGGGCGGGCGATTAGAAGCAATGCCAGAGCTTAGTAGCTAACTTACTAATCTTACCTGGTGTTCTGCTACCGTTTGTTTTAGCTTGTTTGATTTAGTTTGACTGAAACGATCGCTCCAGGAGTCACCCTCTCTTGTGGAACGCTATTGTGTAACGAAGGTAGCAACATGAACCGATCGCACTTAACCGCATGGGTTTTGATGGGCAGTATCCTAAGTGCGTTGCTCTGTGCGCCACCGCTCGCAGCACAAGTGATTCCTGATGCAACGTTGCCTGCGGGAGAGCGATCGCAAGTCACGGGCAATCCCAACGTGCAAATTGATGGTGGGGCAAGGCGAGGGGGGAATCTGTTTCACAGCTTCAGCCAATTTTCGATTCCTACAGGCGGCTCTGCCTACTTCAATAATGCGGCTGATGTGCAGAATATTTTCAGCCGCGTCACGGGTGGATCAAGCTCAAACATTGATGGCTTAATTCGGACTAATGGGACGGCCAATCTGTTTTTACTGAATCCCAATGGCATTCTATTTGGTCCGAATGCTTCGCTCAATATTGGCGGCTCCTTTGTGGCGACGACTGCCAATGCAATCGGCTTTCCCAACGGTGAGGTGTTTAGCAGTGATGCAACGCAACCATTACCCAGTCAGTTACTCACGGTGAATCCCAATGTTTTTTTCTTCAATCAACTAACACCCCAGCCGATCGTCAATCAATCGATGGTGAATGGCAAGGGTTTACAGGTTTCCGCTCGACACAACTTGATGCTGGTGGGTGGAGCGGTACAACTGGAGAATGGCCGCTTAACGAGTCCGGGTAGCTATGTTGAGTTAGGCGGGGTGGGCGGGGTTGGGACGGTAAGTTTAGCAACGGCTGGAGAAGATTGGCAGCTTGATATACCCGATGCGTTACCCAGAGCGGATGTGACTCTCAGGAATGGTGGTCACATTGTGGTTGGCAGCCCTGCCCTCTCTAGAAAAATTGGTGGCATTATCGTCATCGGCGACAGTGGCAGCATCAGGATTCTCGGTCACAATATCGATCTGTTGGGCAGTTCCCTTTGGGTGGAGATCCCCAGCAGTTCGAGATTGCCCGGTACTCGCACTGGAGGGATCGAGCTAAACGCCACGGGTTCGATCACCATCAGTGATAGTGTGATTGCAAACCGATTGTTTGGGCAGGGCACAACTGGCAACATCACGCTAACTGCGGGCGATCGCATCACTTTTGCTAACAACAGTCGACTCTACAACACCGTGGATGCGGGGAGTGTTGGCAATACAGGTGATCTCAACATTACGACAGGGGCACTAGCGCTCATCGAAGGCACGCAATTGATCTCCGGCACGAGAGGACTGGGAAATACTGGCAACGTGAATATCCATGCCCGCGATACTGTCTTCCTAAACGGTAATACAGATGGTTATAGCAGTGGTTTATATAACATTGTAGACAGGATGGGTATCGGTAATGCTGGCAATATTAATATCACAACAGGTTCCTTGTCCATTACGGATACCGCTGGATTAAACTCTTACACAGGAGGAAAGGGGAATGCAGGCAACGTGAATATCCACGCCCGCAATACCGTTCTAATAGATGGTGGGAGTCGTTCAGCCATCTTTGGCGATAGCAATAGCAATATCTCGACACAGGTTAGTACAGAATTCATCGAAAAAGGCGCTGTGGGGCAGGGAGGCGATGTAACGATCACAACTGGCGCATTGCTTTTGACTAACGGGGGTTCTATAGATACCAGCAATGTGGGCGGAACAGGCAATTCGGGGCGCGTTACCATTCAGGCTCGTGGCTCTGTCCAAATTCGTGGGGTAGCCCCTACCCGGACCATAAGGCCTAGTGGGATATCGACTTCAGTGAGTGCAAACACTGTAGGCAATGGCGGAATTGTCAACATCAATACAGATTCACTCTCTGTTTCTGATCAAGGCAGAATCATTACAAACGGCTTTGTTGCATGAATGATTTGAGAACGCTTCTCCCCCATGTTGTAGTCATAAATCAGTTTTCTACTCGATAGCTGTCAGGCTTACCCAATTGAATCATGCGATTCAGTGCTGCACATTTGAGGAATAACTCAACAGCTTGGTTATCAAAGCGTCGTCGTCGCAGTGTTGAACCAAAGATCGTCTTGAAGCGAAACATGGTTGTCTCAGCCAAAGAACGGCGGTGATAACCACTCTCTTGCTTCCACTGCTGACGTCCAACTTGCTTAATCCGTTCAAGGACTTGATTACGGGGATGGGTCTGCTCACCCTCAGGGGCATCTTCCCACATCACCGCATCTTGGCGAGGAGGAATTGTGGGGTTCGCTTTGCGTGCAGCAATCTTGTCATAGCACTTGCGTTTGTCATAAGCTCCATCGCCTGAGACCTGCTCAATCTCCTGCTCAATAGCGTCAATGAGATCACCAAAGGCTTCATCGTCACTGACATTGTTGGTACTGGCAACGGCAGCGAGGATCTCTCCGGTTGATTCATTGACTCCGACATGTAACTTGCGCCAAGTGCGTCGCTTATCCACCCCATGCTGGCGCACTTTCCATTCTCCTTCTCCATAGACCTTGACTCCAGTGGAATCAACGACCACATGAATGCCTCCTTCAGTCGGTGCCACTGGCATTGCAACACTCACCTTGCCCATGCGTCGCGATAACGTACTATGGTCTGGCACTGCCAGGTCAATCCCCATCAGGGCAAACAAAGACTCTAGAAATCCTTCGGTTTGCCGTCCAGCCAAGTTGAACAACGATTGTACTGTTGCCATCAAGCCAATGGCTCGGTCGCTATAGTGCTTGGATGCTCCCCGTCGTCCACTTTTTTGGGCATTGATCCACTCCTCAATCACCGATTCGTCGATCCAAAAGCTGATGCTGCCTCGTTGTTTCAGCGCTGTATCATACTCACTCCAGTTGCGAACTCGATAGGATGGTTTGAGCTTCGTCTTCATCGCAACACTCAGCGTACTAGAGCCGTTTAATCTCGTTATTCTACCCCCTATCTCATATCTTTTATGCAACAACGCCATTACAAACTCCAAAGGGCAAGGCAGAGCAGGAAATATCCAGATTCAAGCAAACGGTGCTGTTTTATTTGATGGGGGAGATGCTATCAGCACACTTGACCCAGGAGGAGTAGGCAGGGGTGGCGACATTGAGATTGCGGCACGATCGTTCTTAGCAACGAATGGGGCTCAATTGTCTGCCAGCACGGCTGGACAAGGAGATGCTGGCAATATCACAATCAGTGCTAATACCCTCAGCGTTCAAGATCACGCAAACGTAACGGTGAACAGTTTGCGTACTGGTCAGGCAGGTTCGCTGTTCGTGGATGCCGATCGCCTCTTTCTTAATAACCAGGGCAGCTTTCGGGCAGACACTACGGGCGGTGGCGGCAATATCAATGTGCGATCGCCCTTCATCCTTCTCCGCACTGGCAGCAACATCACGACTAACGCCACTGGCAGCAAGATTCCTGGTGGCAATATTGCGATCGATACTCGCTTTCTGATTGCGGTTGCAAATGAAGATAGCAATATCAGCGCCAATTCTGAAAATTTTCGCGGTGGCAATGTTACTATCGATGCTTTTTCCATCTATGGTATTCAATCTCGTCCAACGTCCACTCCTTTCAGCGATATCACCGCGACGGGTGCGACATCTGCTTTAAGTGGAACGATCGATGTCATTACATCAGGACTTGACCCGACCGCTGGCTTAGTGGCCTTACCAACTGATCTGGTAGACTTATCGGGCTTGATCGCTCAAGGGTGCCCTGCCAACCAGGGGAATGCTTTTGTCATCACTGGCCGCGGTGGCTTGCCACCCACACCAGAACAACAATTAGATGACGACGCTGACTGGCAAGACCGACGGAGACTCGTGGTGGCGCAGCAGCGCAGTGATGTGAGCGGTGTCAGAAATCAGGAATCAGGAGCACTCACAACTTTTCCCGACACCCCACACCCGCTACCCGACGCCCCCATGCTCGAAGCCACTGGCTGGCAAGTCACTCCCGCTGGAGAGATCTTCCTGGTTGCCAGCACTTCTGACCCCACAGTACAGAATCGGCTGCGTCAAGCAGTTGCCTGCCAGGGAAGGTAGTATAAGCTTGCCCTCCACACATGCCTCTACACGCTACAAGGGGCATCTTACCTCATGACGAATCAAGCAATCACCTTGCCCCCTTTTCTTGTATGCCCGAAGGGCTTTAATCCCCTAGTGCTGGGGGACTTCAAGAAATCTGCCTCCCCCAAAATTGTGGGTCGGGAGGCTTAACCGAGAGGTATTGGGTTGTAGGTTGTACTTTAGTGGAAAGTTAAATGCCAACTTTAGTTGGAACGAAGCCTCCATTGTGAGATGGACTGCTTCACCCATCACTGGGATAGATAAAAGTATCACCGCTGAGTTGACTACAAGTCAGAGTGAATTCCCTATAGTGAACTCATAGAAACGCAGACAGCAAATGCATTGCAGGCTCTGAGTTTATACACACCAATCGTACAAAGAGAGGTATGGAGCGATCGCTAGCGATTAGCACCTTCTCTCGGAGGTAGCAGTGAGTCAAGACGGAGATGAGGGTTTGTTAGCCGTCCCACCTTCAACACAAGATCACAGGCAGGGTTCGTTGAATGCCGTTGTGGTGTTGGTGCTATATGGGGATTATCAAAGTCCTCAGAGTGCAGACGTTTATAGATTAGTCAAAGTCATGCAGCGACAGCTTAGTGCTTCTTCGGGGGAAGATTATTTGTGTTTGGTCTTTCGGCATTTTCCACAGCGTCAGCTTCATGCTCAGGCTCAGCGTGCGGCGGAAGCGGCGGAAGCAGCGGCGGATCAGGGGCGGTTTTGGCAGATGCATGACATGCTATTCAACCATCAGCAAGAACTAGGAAATGGTTATTTGGTGGAGTATGCCAATCGTTTAGAGCTTGATATTTCACGATTCTTGCAAGCAATGAGTGGACATAGACACATTGATCGCATTAATCAAGATATTGAGAGTGGCCTAAATAGTGGAGTGGCAAAGGCTCCAGCCTTGTTTATCAATGGTAATCGGTATGTCGATCGCTGGAGTATGGATGGGTTGATGGCAGCGATCGCCACGGCAGGTCATTAAGCTCCCTGGCTTTCAACCCAAATGAATTGCTCAATGAGGTTTGTTTTATGACATCCATTCCCTTACTGATCGAAGATGAACTGGAGCGCTTAAGCGCGCCCACTCAGATTGATTCCTTTGGTGGTTCTGCTGTGAATCGGGCGTTCACCGCTGTTGCACAGGAGGTTGTAGGGTTACTAAAGCCATCTCATCCTTTGCAAACTGACCGTATCCATCGCACTGAGATGGTTATGATTCGAGCGATCGAGCCAGAGTATCGGCAAGTTATGGCGGTTGAACCCCTGACAGCGCGTGAGTTAGAAGTATTGCAACTCATTGTGGAAGGGCACAACAACCCTACGATCGCTAGAAAGCTTCACATCACAAGAGGAACTGTGAAGACGCATGTTCGCAATATTTTGAAGAAGCTCTACGTGAACGATCGCACCCAGGCAGCCATTCGAGCACTGCGCTCTGGGCTGGTTCACTAATTTCATTCAATCAGTGCAACCAAACGACAGGGTTTGTCACACCCATGCATTACAGGTTTGGTTTTTAGCTGAACATCTGGTGGATACGCCACTGCTACAAAGCTGGAACAGTTCTAAAAGATGGAGTGTAAATCATGTATCAACTTTCATCCTCTCATCACGATCGATTACCAGTTACTGGCTCTCGGCAACGACCCCGTAACCGAGGAGTAATGCTATCGCAAAAGGGATGGCAGAAATTGACTCAAGCAGGCGTTCTCCATGATCAATGGGGCAGTCGTTATAGTTATGAAACTTTGAGTGAACGATCGCAACTCAACGATCGCACCATCAGCCGCATTCTCAGTTGCGAAATAAAGGTAGACAAACGTTCGCTGAAAATCTTCTTTGCCGCGTTTGGCTTACAACTCAATCGTGATGATTATCTCACTGGTGCCTATGACCCAGCCAATCAAACGATCACCAGTCTCTCCCACTATCTCAACTCAACTGTTCATAGCGTTGAAACAACGTTGTCGTACCAGGAACTCGTTCAACTCCATCAAAAATTGCAGCAGGATTTGCAACAGCTTTCTCATTTACTCCATTTACACGAGATGAATGGCAGCAAGCCCTTGTCAGTAACAGAACTCAGCTCATGATGCTCGCTCTCTTAAACACTTTAGCAGGATTAAACTCATGTCTCAATTTCTCTGGTTACTTGGCACCCGCGTCCGCGTTATTGCCGATGAGTCTGTCACTGGCGGCCAATACGATTTGGTTGAAGGCTACTTCTCTCCGGGCATGCAAACGCCTCTCCATCGGCACACACGGTACTCGGAACAGCTTTACGTCGTCGAAGGAGAGTTTACGGTTTGGGCGGGTGAACACAAAGTTGTGCTTACCGCTGGAGAAACCTTTTATATTGCGCCTAGCACACCTCATACCATCGGAGTGTTCACCGATCGCCCAGCGCGTGGGTTGGTCGTTTCGTCACCCAGCAGTTTTGCCCGCTTGATTGCCGAAGTCGGCACCGTGAATGAGACAGAGCCCCCAAACATGGCGCTGTTTGAGCGTCTTTCTGCCGAGATTGGCGACGAATTTCTGGGTCCACCCGGAACCTTACCGTCTGCTGTGATGAATACGTAGCAAGTTTCTCAGGTCAATAAGCAAACGATTGCCCTGAGTTGTATAGATTCCCAATTGATCGCATTTGACAAAGACGCTCATGAGTACACTTTCTATCCGCACACCCAGGAGATTAATGATGCAATTCCACAAACTTACCATCAATGTAACGTTGGCGATCGCTGCCACTGCTGGACTACAAGCTGTCGCTCATGCTGAAACTAAATATGATGTCCTTACCAAACAGCTTGGGCTACAAACCGCTCAGCCCCAGGCAATTCAACTAACATCACAAGCGGCCATGCAATCTAAAGCATCCGCCGAGACAGGTTCGATCAATCAAGAAGGACAAACCTTTTTTAGCAATCCGCCCCAGTTAATTCGGGCTGCTGCCTCTCAAACGGGGACGTATGTAGCGTCTACCTATGAATTTACGCTGACGGTGCCCAAGGATGCGGGACAACCATTGAAAGCAGTGAAAGTTGTCCAGGCTCAGAATGCGGAAAGCATCAAATTTGATATTGCTAATAGCAAAGCGTTTGTTGGCGATCGGCTAACAGCTAGTGCTGAAATTCGGTTGGCCAGCGTCGGTGGTGAACAACCTGCCAATCCAGGCGAAGTAACCATCGTGTTTGATCAACCTGTACAACCTGGCAACACGGTTACAGTGGCACTTGAAAGCCAGCGCAATCCCAGTTGGAGTGGAGTTTATGAATTTGGTGTCACCGCCTATCCAGATGGGGAGAATGGGTTGGGTCAATTCTTAGGCTATGGACGCATCAATTTCTACGGCAACTCGAATTGAGTCGTCATTAAGGAGTTGCTTCTGAGCCTAAATTAACAGTGGGATGGATTGGAACAGAGTTTCAATCCATTCTGGCACTCAGTATGGCAGCCAAGTTTAGCAGAGACAACCGCAAAGGAGACTGTCATGACTCACTATGATTACATCGTAATTGGCGCAGGTTCGGCAGGGTGCGTAGTTGCCAATCGCTTAACCGAAGAGAGCGATACAACGGTGTTACTTCTCGAAGCGGGCAACCCGGATACGAAACCAGAAATTCATATTCCGGCAAAATGTGTTGGTTTACTGGGTTCTGAGGTGGATTGGAGTTATTTCTCGGAACCGGAACCTTACCTCAACGATCGCAGAATGTTTTGTTCCCGTGGCAAAGTTCTGGGGGGCAGCAGTTCCATTAATTTCATGATGTATGTCCGAGGGAATCATCACGATTATGACCACTGGCAGGCGTTGGGGAATCCTGGTTGGAGTTATGAGGATGTCTTGCCCTATTTCAAGCGATCGGAGCACCAGCAACGCGGAGCCTCTGACTATCACGGCGTGGATGGGGAGTTGAGCGTCACCGATCTTATTTCTCCTGCTGAGGTATCCCAGCGCTTTATTGATGCTTGTGTGGCAAAGGGGTATGACTACAATCCCGATTTCAATGGAGCACAACAGAAAGGCGCGGGAGCCTATCAGTTGACGGTCAAAGATGGTAAACGACATAGTGCGGCGGCAGCCTTTCTTTTACCCATTCGTCAGCGTCCCAATTTGACTGTGAAAACTGGCGCATTGGTGACTCGGTTACTGTTTGAGGGCACTCGCGCTATTGGGGTGGAATATGTGCAAGAAGGCGCGATCCATCAAGTGCGAGTGAATCAGGAAGTGATTTTAAGTGCGGGTGCGTTTGATTCACCCAAACTGTTGCTGCTCTCTGGTATTGGGAATGCAGACTACTTGCAAGCGTTGGGAATCCCTGTTGTGGCTGATTTGCCAGGTGTGGGTCAAAACCTGCAAGATCACATTCTTGTCTCTGTCGTCTATGAAGCAACGCAGCCTGTGCACCCTGACATTACTAGTAATGGGGTTGAAGCTGGCCTGTTTTTGCATAGCGAGGGCAACTTGGATATTGCACCCGATCTCCAGTTTTTCTTTGGCCCCATTCAGTTCTTACCACCGGGCTATGCTCCATCGGAGTTTGGCTTTACGGGTGCTGTTTCGTTAACTCGTCCCCAAAACGTGGGTAGTGTTGGGTTGCGTTCCCTTGACCCTAACGATCCACCGATGTTACAGATGAATTATCTGCAATATGAAGCCGATGTGGAAAAGCTGGTAGCAGCACTTAAATTAATGCGCGAATTGCTTCATAGCAACGGGTTTGATCCGTTTCGCGGCAGGGAACTCGCTCCGGGTGCTGAGGTTCAGAGTGATGAGGCGATCGAAGCATATATTCGAGATAGTTGCAGCACCGAATGGCACCCCGTTGGCACCTGCAAAATGGGTACAGACTCAATGGCTGTCGTGGATCCTGAACTACGAGTGTATGGAGTTGGAGGGCTACGTGTTGTGGATGCGTCCATCATGCCCACGATTACCACAGGCAATACAAACGCACCGACGATCATGATCGGTGAAAAGGGGGCGGATTTCATTAAAGCAAGTCGCGATCGACAAACGCTTCGTACCCAATACAACATCAAGAATCCATCTCACGCAGTCTACTTGGGAATGGGCGATTGAGCAAAGCCCACGCTTCGCGAACGCGATTGGTGAGCTGCTATTTCACTGCTTGAAGGAAGGACATTGCGCCTCATTGAATCGGCTAGAAGAACCATTTTTCGCAACCCAATGCAACCAACCAATATGAAGGAGCTTACGACATGAATAAGTTCACCATCAGGAACGTGATTCGCCTGCTTTTAATTGCCGCACTTTCTCTGGGAGTCATCCTGATCAGTTCCCTGGGAGGAATCATGAATCCTGCCAACGCACAAGACAATAAGCCCACCGTCGTCCTTGTCCACGGTGCGTTTGCCGAGTCTGACAGTTGGAACGGCGTCCTGACAAAGCTGATTGCCAAAGGGTACCCGACGATCGCCGCAGCCAATCCTCTGCGTGGAGTCAAGAGCGACGCAGACTATGTTGCCAGCATCCTCAAGAGCATTGAGGGTCCCATTGTGCTGGTCGGGCACTCCTATGGGGGCTCAGTGATCACAAATGCAGTCAATGGCAACCAGAACGTGAAGGCACTCGTCTACGTTGCTGGTTTTGCGCCTGAGGCGGGCGAGACTGCCGCTGCACTTTCAGGGCGTTATCCAGGCAGCACGCTCGCGCCGACCCTGGCACCACCAGTTGTACTGCCTGACGGCGGTAAAGATCTGTATATTCAGCAGAGCAAGTTCCACGCCCAATTTGCTGCGGATGTGCCTGTCGCCGATGCAAAGCTGATGGCTAGCACCCAGCGGCCAATTATGGAAGCCGCATTTGATGAACCCTCCGGCGCGCCTGCATGGAAGTCCACCCCGTCATGGTTTATATACGGCAGCCGCGACTTGAACATTCCAGCAGCGGTGCACGCGTTCATGGCGAAGCGCGCCAACTCCAAGGAAACGATCGCCGTAAATGGTGCGTCCCATGTGGTGATGCTTTCCCATCCAGATGCCGTCGCCAAGATCATCGAACACGCCGCTACCGCGAAATAGAATCGGGCCAGAGCGCTACCGCCTCAGTTCTGCTGGCGATCGCTCCATCGCTGAAGGCTGCTGTTGACTTAACTTAGTTTTGCAGAGAAGAGATGGCAATGGACACTGAATACTACGATGACATTATTATTGGTGGCGGTAAAGCCGGTAAAACACTGGCACCGGCATTAGTTGCGGCTGGACGGAAAGTCGCTCTGGTGGAGCGTAGCTTAACCATGATTGGTGGTGGCTGCATCAACATCGCTTGCATTCCCACAAAAACAATGGTGGCAAGTGCAGAGGTCGCCTACACTGTACGTCACAGTGCTGCTTATGGGGTTAAGGCTAGCGCACCTGTCGTTGATTTAGCAGCAGTCATCCAACGCAAGCGATCGGTCGTAGAAGCGGCGCGGGCAGCGAACTTACACCTTTTAGAAACAGCTCTCGATCACGATCTCATCATTGGTACAGCGCGATTTGTGGCTCCTAAAACCATTGAAGTGGCAACGGTTGAAGGAAACACTCGACAGCTCACCGCCGATCGATTGTTTATCAACACGGGCACGCGCCCCTTGATTCCATCGGTGCCGGGACTGAAAGAAACCGGGTTTCTTACCAGTGAATCGATCATGGAACTGGAGCAGTTGCCAGAGCATTTAATTGTGCTCGGCAGTGGTTACATTGGGTTAGAGTTTGCCCAGATGTTCCGACGGTTTAGCTCTCGTGTCACCGTCATTGGGCAGCGTGAGCAAGTTCTGTCCCCACAAGATCCTGATATCGCGATCGCCGTACAAACGCTTTTAGAACGAGACGGCATTGAATTCCTGCTGAAGTCGAAGGTGTTGAAGGTAGATCGCGCTGGCGATGAAACCATCCTGCAAATTCAGGTGGGCGATCGTGAAGTCAGCGTGCAGGGTTCGCATTTGCTCGTTGCTGTCGGTCGCGCACCGACGACCGATACCTTAAACTTAGCGGCGGCGGGTATCGCGATGGATGCCAATGGTTTTATTCAAGTCAACGATCGCCTGGAAGCTAGCGTTCCAAACATCTGGGCCTTGGGCGACATCAATGGTGGACCGCAATATACCCATATCGCGCTGGATGATTATCGGATCATTAAAGCGAATCTCATTGATGGGGGCACCCGCCGCACAGGCGATCGACCCATTCCATCCTGCTTGTTCATTGACCCAGAACTGGCGCAGGTCGGACTGACTGAAACGAACGCACGGCAGCAAGGGTACGACATTCGTGTGGCGAAACTGGATGCGTCTGCCATCCCTAGAGCAAGAACATCCGGTCAAACCGATGGCTTACTGAAGGCGATCGTCGATGCGAAGACCGATCGCATTCTTGGTTGTTCACTGCTGTGTCATGCCGCGGGTGAAATGATTTCAACGGTGCAGATGGTGATGCAAGCGCAGATGCCTTACACCGTTTTGCGCGATGGGGTGTTGACGCATCCCACCATGACGGAAGGGCTAAATTTGCTGTTCTCAAAGCTGTAAGGCAACTAACGCAGGCACACCGTCTACCCAATACTCACATTCAAACTCAATCAATATAGGACTCGTCATGCATAAACTCGATGGAAAAGTTGCGCTTGTCACTGGCGGCACTAGCGGTATTGGTCTTGCTACTGCCAAGCAATTCGTTGCTGAGGGCGCGTATGTCTTTATCACGGGTCGTCGTCAGCCTGAACTGGATGCCGCCGTGAAGGATATTGGTAAGAACGTCACAGGTGTGCAGAGTGATGTCTCCAAGCTGGCAGATCTCGATCGCCTGTTTGCTACCATCCAGCAAGAGCAGGGACACCTGGATGTGATCTTCGCCAATGCGGGAGGTGGCGAAATTGCCCCACTCGGAGCCATCACGGAGGAACACTTTGACAAAGCATTCAATACCAACGTTAAAGGGTTGCTGTTCACCGTGCAGAAAGCGCTACCACTGCTGCCAGACAGTGCTTCCATCATTCTGAACGCTTCGATTACGTCCATCAAGGGTACTCCGGCCTTCAGTGTGTACAGTGCCACTAAAGCTGCTGTGCGATCGTTCGCCCGTAATTGGATACTCGACCTTAAAGAACGTAAAATTCGGGTAAACGCCATCAGTCCTGGTGTGGTGCCGACTCCTGGTTACGATCACCTGGGGCTGAGCGATGAGCAGTTGCAGGAATTTGTGGATAGTCAAGCCCGCACAATTCCTTTGGGACGAGTCGGCACACCGGATGAGATTGCCAAAGCCGTTGTCTTCCTCGCGTCAGACGACAGCAGCTTCGTAAATGGCATTGAGCTATTTGTCGATGGCGGTATGGCACAGATTTGAAGTATCCTAAAAATCCCATCACCAAAGTCACTCAAGAATTCATTGCCATGAATACAACGAACGGCGTTGTCAGCCAATCTAGCCCCTATTCAGTGACTGAAACCATCGATCGCTTAGTTACCATTCTTCAAGCAAAAGGCATCACCATTTTTGCCCGCATTGATCAGCAAGTGGAAGCTGAGAAAGCTGGACTCAGCTTGCGTCCCACACAGTTGTTATTGTTTGGCAATCCGAAAGCCGGAACGCCACTAATGGTTGCAGAACCCACGATTGCTCTGGATTTACCCCTGAAAATACTGGCATGGGAAGCGGCAGATGGCAAGGTATGGCTGAGCTATAACGATCCTAACTACTTAAAGCAACGGTTTTCTCTCCCAGATGAATTAGTCAAGAACATTGCGGTGATTGCCCCCCTGATCGAGCAAACTTTAAAGCAATCTGTAGCTTGAGGAATAGCTTCAAGTCACATCGCCCACTGCCGGAGGGCTAAGTTTTATAGTGAGTATACTCACATTTTTCACCAGTACATCTGCTTCATGTTTTGGTCTCAACCTGCAATTAGTTGAGACCAAACGATTGCAGTAAGTGTCGTGATTGCTCAACTTGAATCAAAAGTAAGCGCACAAGCACCTCTGGGAGCAGTCATTGCAGTATCAAGATGGCAGCTTTTGCCCGATTGATCAGTCTATTGGACTGGCAGACAGGTAAACCCAATGCGCCAAGATAAAACTAATCAGGCACAGAATGAACCAGCGATAAACTCCCAACAGCGTTTGCTGGCCACTGGATTGGCTTGTTCATCTGTCTTCAATTCAATTCCTGCTACAGTAGTGCTGATCATTTCTGACGTCGTGATTTGCCTCAACGCAAAAGGCTAACGATGTCATTTTCTACTGTCTACCTCTGCTAAAAGACTTGCATAGCCTCACGCTTAGCTTTATAACTTGAATCTCATTTCGCATCTTGTGGAAACCCGATGTAATCGACATTTCACAACTAGTGCAGTAGGCCATGGATCAAGCTTAATTTACTCAAGTTTGGCTCACTATAGCAGTCCGAAACCATTCGTAAAAAAGAGAGTTGGGAGAAGGCCTCCCTACGAGAAAGCCTTTTTACAATTCAGATAGGATCGCTATAGCATTTCAGATTCTCTTTATAAGCCAGCTCTTAGAAAAAACTGAATGTTCGAGTTGTTTAGGCAATCTTTATACATTGAGATATAGATGATCTAAACAAAACAAACACTTCTATCTAACAGGGAGTAAAGCAAGAAGTATAAAATTCATGGAAGCAAATTATACTTGTGATTTTTTCCAAAATCTTCCATGATTGGAGTTGAAGAACTTTTGCGAATGCCCGCTGGGATTATCCAGAAAGGCTCAGCTGCTGAAACTTTTGTTATTACCTGGCTACTGCTGAGGCTTCTTTTCAAAAGGCTTTTAATGGCGTTAATAGTTAACCGTTAACGCCATTAATGCTTGCTGTTTTTATTGATAGATTGTGCCGCGAAGTTGATTGGCTTCGAGAATAGCATCCGTCTATACGGAATTGCTATGACATTTTTTCGGTTAGAGACTCACATTCAACGTTCAACTGGAGTTTATTGAACCCATGCTTCAAGGATGGATTCAAATTGCATTAACGCTACTGATTGTGGTAGCAATCACCCCTGTTTTCGGGGAGTATATGGCTCGTGTCTACCTGGGACAGCGAACGGTTTTAGACCCATTTTTGAGCCCGATCGAGCAGATTATCCTGAAGCTCAGCGGTGTACAGAGTCGTGAAGATATGACAGGTTGGCAGTACACGCGATCGGTGCTTTATAGCAATCTCGCGATGGCACTGCTGCTAGCTTTCATCCTTTTCAATCAGGCGTGGTTGCCATTTAACCCAACTGGATTGAGTGCCCTAACGTGGGACACGGCGCTCCATACAGTGATCTCATTTATCACGAATACAAATCAGCAGCATTACTCAGGCGAAACAACTTACGGATATTTTGCACAGTTTGCAGGGTTGGGATATATGTTTTTTGTCTCTGCTGCGACTGGTCTGGCAGTAGGGATTGCGTTTATTCGTGGGCTGACGGGACGTCCCTTAGGGAATTTTTATGTAGATCTCACGCTATCCATTACCCGGATTCTGCTGCCGATCGGCATCATTGGTGCCATTCTTTTCATTGCAGCGGGTGTGCCAGAAACGCTGGCAGGGCCGATCGTCATCCCTACGTTGGAAAATCCGGCGATTAGTCAGGCGATCGCGCGCGGCCCGGTGGCTCACTTCGAGATTCTCAAACAGCTTGGTGAAAATGGTGGTGGCTTTTTTGCTATTAACTCAGCCCACCCATTTGAAAATCCCAACCCCTTTACTAATTTGTTGCAGATTGTGGGTATGGTGGCGATTCCAGCTTCATTCATCTACACCTACGGCGTGTTTGCCAACAACCGCAAGCAAGCCTGGCTGGTGTATGGCATGGTGCTGTCCATTTCGATCACGTTCATTATTGTGACGGCGATCGGTGAATATAGCGGCAATCCGGCTGTGAATACACTGCTGGGTGGTCAAGCCCCCAACCTGGAAGGGAAAGAAGTCCGGTTTGGGTGGGCACAGTCGGCTTTGTTTGCTGCCATTACAACTGGAACGATGTGCGGTGCAGTAAACAGCTTGCATGATTCGTTTATGCCCAATGGTGGCTTTGTCACGCTGGCGAATATGTTTCTGCAAATTATTTGGGGTGGACAGGGGACAGGCACGGCCTACCTCTTTGCCTACTTGCTGCTGGCCGTGTTTGTGACAGGACTGATGGTAGGACGCACTCCCGAATTTTTGGGGCGGAAGATTGAAAAGCGAGAAGTGGTGCTGGCGAGCTTTTTGATTCTGCTGGTGCATCCGATCGCCATTCTCATTCCAGGCGCGATCGCGATGGCTTTACCGAGTGCTCCTGATGGCACTACGCTGCAAGGCTTCTACAACGGCATTGCCAACCCCAGCTTTCATGGGTTGACACAGGTGCTTTACGAATACGCCTCCGCAGCAGCTAATAATGGCTCTGGTTTTGAAGGTCTGCTGGATAGCCAGCCTGCACCCTCGGCAATGTGGTGGAATCTGAGCACCAGCTTTAGTCTTTTGGTGGGGCGTTATGTGCCGATCGTGTCGTTGTTGCTGTTGGCCGATAGTATGTCTCGCAAGCAGCCTGTACCCATGACTACTGGCACCCTTCGTACCGATACCTGGCTCTTTACAGGTGTGACGGCAGGCGTAATTTTGATTATGGGTGCGCTGTCGTTCTTCCCGGTGCTGGCATTAGGACCGATCGCCGAAGCCTTTCAAATTGCTAAAGGGATTGGATAGGTGAGTCTATATGATCCCCGAAACACATCCAACCCATACGACCAAAAGTATTGCACCTATTCCACAGCAGATTAACTCACCCAGTCTAACCCCGCTCTCGGTTGCTGATTTGTTTGTTTTAGGAGGGGTGTTAATTCTTACGCTTTTGGTCAGCCAGAAACTCATCATCAGGCTCTACACCCGCTACCAGTTACATCGCTTCATTGCTTCACTTCAGCAGATGGCAACGTTAGAACGTCAGTTGTATCGAAGGCTGTCTCAAGCAGTACCGGAGAAAAGACTGCCGCGATGATCTTCCACTACCCAAAACCTTACGCCCAAAACGGCATTGTCTTCTATGGAATCCAGTTCTACCCCTTTTCGTCCCATTAAAGTGCCTCAAGGCCCTCGCGATTCTCGCAGGCATACCCCCAAGGTGAATATGGGTGGGCTCTATCAACGGGCTGTGCGCGAGTCGTTTATCAAGCTCAACCCTCGGATTCAGGTACGAAACCCAGTCATGTTTGTGGTTTGGGTTGGTACTGTAGTCACACTCCTGGTGACGATCGACCCAAATCTGTTTGGCACCGTACAGGCAGACGTGGGACAACAGCGTGTATTGAATGGACTGATTACAGCAATTTTGTTTTTCACCATTCTGTTTGCCAATTTTGCGGAGGCGGTGGCAGAAGGGCGGGGTAAAGCCCAAGCAGATTCGCTGCGAGCGACTCGATCGGATACCCTCGCGCGTAAGTTGATGACCGATGGTTCCATTCAAGAAGTGAGTTCTACGGCGCTGCGACGGGGCGATCGAGTCAAGGTTGTTGCGGGTGACATGATTCCAGCAGACGGCGAAGTTACTGAAGGGATCGCCTCTGTGGACGAATCGGCGATTACCGGAGAATCGGCTCCTGTCCTCAAGCAACCTGGTACCGATATTTCAAGCTCTGTGACAGGTGGAACACGCATTCTGTCGGATGAATTGATTATCAGCGTAACCTCTGATCCGGGACAGGGCTTTATCGATCGTATGATTGCCCTGGTAGAAGGTGCAGAACGCACCAAAACACCGAATGAAATCGCGCTAACGGTGTTGTTAGCCGTATTGACGCTGGTGTTTCTCATCGTCGTTTCAACCATTCCACCCTTGGCAAATTATGTGCAAGCGCCTACCACGATCGCCATTTTGATTTCACTGCTAGTGGCGTTGATTCCCACCACGATCGGCGGCTTGTTGAGTGCGATCGGCATTGCGGGGATGGATCGGGTCGCTCAATTCAATGTCATCGCGACCTCTGGCCGTGCGGTTGAAGCCTGTGGCGACATCAACACATTGGTATTGGATAAAACGGGCACAATCACGCTGGGCAACCGTTTGGCAGACGAATTCATTCCGGTCAACGGGCACACCGTGGATGAAGTTGCGCGGGTTGCCTTAGCCGCTAGTGTGTTTGATGAAACACCTGAGGGGCGGTCGATCGTCGCCCTTGCGGAAAAGTGCCAAGCCTTAACCGATTTCAATTTGAAAGAAGCGACGGGCGTTGAATTTTCTGCCCGCACGCGCATGAGTGGCACTGACTTACCGAATGGGCAGGAAGTCCGCAAAGGGGCAGTGGACGCTATCAAGGGGTTTGTGCGTTCACGTAGCGGTTCTGTTCCACCTGATTTGGATAGTGCCTATGAGCGAGTGTCGCGTCTGGGTGGTACGCCTCTTGCCGTGTGCGAGAACAACGAAATCTACGGTGTTATTTATCTGAAAGACATTGTTAAAGCAGGTCTGAGGGAGCGCTTCGATCAGCTCCGTCGCATGGGTGTAAAAACCATCATGCTCACCGGTGACAACCAAATTACCGCCTCTGTCATTGCCAAAGAAGCAGGTGTTGATGATTTCATCGCTGAAGCCACACCCGAAGACAAGATTGATGTCATTCGTCGAGAACAATCAGAAGGTAAGCTGGTTGCCATGACAGGAGACGGTACCAACGATGCACCCGCTCTGGCACAGGCGAATGTGGGGGTAGCGATGAACTCAGGAACCCAAGCCGCTAAAGAAGCCGCCAATATGGTGGATTTAGATTCTGATCCCACAAAACTGATTGATTTAGTAACCATTGGCAAACAGCTTCTCATTACCCGTGGCGCGCTGACGACCTTTTCGATCGCCAACGATATTGCCAAATACTTTGCCATCATTCCCACCATCTTTGCCGCCGCTGGCATCGGCGCACTCAACGTTATGGGGTTGAAAAGTCCCCAATCAGCCATTATTTCAGCGCTCATTTATAACGCTCTGATTATTCCTGCCCTGATTCCACTAGCGCTTAAAGGCGTGCAGTTCCGCCCCCTCACAGCAGACCAACTTCTACGCCGCAACATTCTGCTGTACGGAGTGGGTGGTGTGATTGCACCCTTTATTGCCATCAAAATCATCGATGTGCTGATTCCCTTTTCGTAACGCTCCTGCCATTTAGCCGTCAGCAGCCAGCGGTCAGCTTCTTTAGCCTTTAGCCTTTAGCCTTCATCCTTCAACTTTTACCCTTTGAATCCTCATGATGAAACGACTCCCCGATCGCCCACCCCTTATTTCCACCCAAATCATTGCACCCGCTGCCGAAACCCTCACTGAGATCTGGGCTGAGTGGCGCAGACAGAAACTGCCGCTCTACCTTTTTCTCGGATTATGTCTCAACTTGGTGTTGGCACCTGCCGTTTTTGCGGCCACAGGTAATGATCTGTCTCGCACTCAAGCGTACTGGCTGGCTGCACTCGGTTTAGTCACGGTTGTCCTTGCGATTTATCTCTTTTTTGTGATGTTTGTACCGGAGAAATTCTAATGAGTTTTGCACGTGAGGTCGGTAGAGCCGTTCGATCTACCCTGGTGCTGTGGGTTATTACCGCGATCGCCTATCCCCTGATCATGATTGCATTTGGGCAAATCGTCTTTCCTTATCAGGCTAACGGAAGTCTATTGAAGAATGCCAAAGGCGATGTAGTCGGTTCGGCGTTGATTGGTCAACCGTTTACATCCGATCAATACTTCAACAGCCGTCCCAGTACCACCAGCTATAGTACCGCTGATCCTAAAAAAGATGATGCAGGTGTACTTAAAACAGGGGTTTCGGGTGCCAGTAATTTAGCGCCCAGCAATCCAGCCTTGCTTGATCGCATCAAAGGCAAAAGCGACCCTGATCCCAGTAAAGCGATTGAAGGCGACCTCCCGCGACTGCAAAAAGCAGGGGTCAAGCCAACCGCTGATCTGGTTTACACCTCTGGTTCTAGTCTTGATCCCCACATCACGCCAGAGGGAGCAATCGCCCAGATCGATCGTGTCGCCAAAGCTCGAGCACTGCAACCCAACCAGTTACAAGATCTCATTAAGCAGAACACCGATGGTCGCTTTCTGGGTCTTTTTGGTGAACCTGGTGTAAATGTGCTGAAGCTGAATTTAGCGTTGGATGACTTGAAGCCTGCCAGCTAGAACACGAAGACCTCTGATTTCTTAACCGAAAAGGAAGTCGGAGGTCTGATATTAAAGTCTTTTGTATGTTTAGCGATTTTCCGATCCGTACCCCTTCACAGCTTTCTGCTGTAGATGATGATTTACGACTAAAAAATCTTTGCCATAGCCTGAACAGCCAGGACAAGCTCTTACATCAACGGTATCGCCTTCTTAAACCGTTAGGTCAGGGTGGTTTTGGTAAAACCTTTCTTGCCCGTGATGAGCAGAGGTCTGAGCAATCTTTTTGTGTCCTTAAGCAACTTTTAATCAGTGATAACCATCAACCTGCAACTGAACTGTTTCGGCAAGAAGCTCGTTGCTTAGCTGAAGTAGGTCACCATCCTCAAATACCTCAATTACTCGATGTCTTTGAGCAGAATGGACGGTTATTCATTGTGCAGGAGTGGATTGATGGTTTAACGCTGGCACAAGAAGCGTTAGAGCTACCTTTTAATGAAACTGAGATATGGACACTGCTCCACGAGTTATTGCCTGTTTTGCAGTACCTCCACGATCGCAACATCATCCACCGAGATATAAAACCCGCCAACATCATTCGACGTTACCGCACGGATACAACCGTTGGGAATCAGCCCTATTCACTTGTGCTAGTTGATTTTGGTGCTGCTAAACAGGTGGGTGCTTCCCAATATTTGGCGACAGGCACTTTCATTGGTAGTGCTGAATATGCCGCACCAGAACAGATTCATGGGAAGGCCGCTTTTGCCAGTGATCTTTACAGCTTGGGGATAACCTGCCTCTCTTTACTCACTCAAATGTCACCATTTGACTTATATGATGTGAGTGAAGCAACGTGGAAATGGCACTCATATTTAACCCAACCCATTAGCACCTCACTCCAACACATTCTCTGCACATTGGTGCAGCCCTCGCTGAGGCGGCGCTACCAGTCGGCAACCGATGTATTGACTGCCTTGGATGAATTTGCGATCGCACCTGAGCAGCCCACCACACAGCTTAAGCAATCGATCGCGCCGTCTGCTTTGGCCCAAGCCAACGCTTCATGCCTTGACGAGCATTGCACATCGTCTGAGCTTTCGCCTGCCGCGATCGCAGCCATTCGCACAGTACGAACAACTCAATCAATCACAACAGCAACCGTTTATAATCCTCAAACTCAGCGCTGGTGCGCCGTTCCTTCTGAGCCAGAACCCAAGGGCGTGGCCTATAAAGTGGCATTGTTCCTGAGTTCTCGCGTCGCCGACACGACTTCTCACGTAGGGGAGCATCATCCGTTAACGGAGCGTCACCCAATAGCCTGGCAAATAATAGGCCAAAACTTGCTGACTATAGGGCTTGGCACTGTTGTTGCTAGCGTTGCGATGACCTGTCTCTGGCTCTGTATAAGCATTATTTTCTTGGCTCTTACTATGCCACCCCAATCGAGTGCAATTCCTGTAAAGGCCACGCCCTCAGCATTACCGCAATCGCTTCTAACGGAGAGGTCTTTATCCAGATGACTCTCCACACAGCCAAAAGGCACTTTAGCTTGATTCGGAAATTACGAACCTTTTTCAGAAATCTGTTAAAGCCAGAACTGAGAGAAGCAATAGATATTGTTTTCAGCGTGATGGCAATCTTTATGTTGACTTGCATCGGCTCCATGCTACTCATTTGCTGCTTTTTCGAGTTGGAGCGGCGATCATCCACCTTACAGCCAACAGTCCAGCCACCACTTCCAACAGCTTCTGATCCACCAATCAAGTAATTTGCCAGCAGAAATTTTGCTGCGTCTTTTGTTGTCTTTTTGCCTGTACCCGATGAAAAAGACTCCGCTCACGCGACCTATGTTGCCGTAGACATCGCTCTACGGACGATCGTCGGTAGCATCAGCTTTTCTAAGAGGGCTCTGTGCGTCGCTTCAGTGCGTGTAGCAGTCGCATTGCTTCCTTCTCTTCAACGCCTCAAGTTATACACCAAAAGGCGCTGCCTCATTTATAGCACTGACTGTTTACACAAGTTTGTCACATTTCTTTTCTACACTTGATGTAATTCAGAGACGCGGATACTTCATTTGCCTCTTTTTGAGAGAAGAATGATAAAGGGGGGAAAGCTTGCTTAGGGCACGACACTCTACCCAGATGCGAACCGATTGATGCTGCCGTAGTAGGCAAAACGCTGGGGCTGTAACGACAGATCCTGTATTAGCGAACCTGAACGCTTTTAGAAAGGCTGCCTTAAAGAACAGAGTAAAGGTGCGATCGTGATCAAAATTTCACACAAGCTGGTTGGTAGTTTTATCGGCGTTTCGCTTTTGACAGGCGTGGTAGGAGCCGTAGCCATCGCCCAATACCGAAGCATGGCAGAAACGCTCGCGATCGCAGAAGCAGAACACGTTGCTCAGGTTATTAGCCCTTCAATCTTGCATAGACATAGTGATCAAAGCCTAACTTCACTTAAGTACACCGAGGATCTGAAAAGCTACATTACACGTTTACATCAGTTGCAGCAGCGGGACGTGTCAGTGGTTAACCGCGAGAAGTTGATCCTGGCAGATGCTGTGCCTGAGGAGATTGGCACCAATTTTGCCCACGATCAGGGCAATGAAGTTCAGGAGACACTAAAAGATGGCAAGCCCAGAAGCTTTCTGGAGAAAAGTGCCGATTATCCCCAGGGGATTAAACTCCTTGTCGTTCCGCTAAAGAGTGATCAAGACAAAATTGTTGGTGCGGTTGTTCTAGAGTGGTCTTCGCTCTATGACGAAGCGATCGCCCAGGGTAGACCGACGATGCTTGTCATTGGCTTTACTAGCCTGAGCTGCGTGATTTTAGCGTGGCTCATCGGTTTGCGTATTTCAAGGAGCATTGCCAACCCGCTTCAAGCCGTGACAGCCGTAGCACAGCAAGTCACTGAAACATCTAACTTTGATCTGCAAGCGCCAGTCACAACGAAGGATGAAACAGGCATTCTGGCAACCGCTCTCAATCATCTCATTCGGCAGGTAAACGTTTTGTTGAATGAGAAGGAAAAGCGTTCGCAAGACTTACAGCAAGCCCTGACCCAACTCCATAAAACGCAGTTTCAACTGGTGCAAACTGAAAAAATGTCGAGTCTGGGGCAACTGGTAGCGGGGGTTGCTCACGAAATCAACAATCCAGTCAACTTCATTCATGGCAATCTTATTCACATTGATAGCTATACCCAAGATTTGCTAACTATCATTCAGGCGTATCAAACTCATTATCCCAATCCGCCCCAAACGTTGCAAGCGACTCTGGATGAGGTAGAACTTGACTTCTTACACGAAGATCTGATCAAGTTGTTACAGTCGATGAAAGTTGGTACCGATCGCATTCGGCAAATTGTTTTATCACTGCGCAACTTCTCTCGTTTGGATGAAGCTGAATTTAAAGCGGTTGACCTTCATGAAGGGATCGACAATACGCTGTTAATTTTGCAATATCGCCTCAAGTCACGCTCTGGTCTTCCACCAATTGAGGTCATCAAGAACTATAGTCAATTGCCGCTGGTTGAATGCTATCCTGGGCAGCTCAATCAGGTGTTTATGAATCTGCTTGCCAACGCTATTGATTCTTTGCACGAAACGATTTCGAGTCAAACAACGGATAATTGCCCACCTCAACCTGGCACTATTTGGATTTCAACACAGCTAACGGCTGACAACCAGGCGCAAATTATCATTGCCGATAATGGTGCAGGAATGCCTGAAGTCGTGCGATCGCGCTTGTTTGATCCGTTCTTCACCACAAAACCTGTTGGTAAAGGGACTGGACTGGGGTTGTCCATCAGTTACCAGATTGTGACCGAAAAGCACAGAGGCAAATTATGGTGCAATTCTGCACCCAATCAAGGAGCAAAATTTGTCATCGAAATTCCTGTCCAGCAAACAGCGCTGTCACGGTGATGGCAGCTGTCACGCAAATGTCACATTTTGCTCTTAAACTCTTAATGAAGTTAATCTTGCCCTAGCTTGATGCACCCCAAGCATTCATCTCTCTAGCGGCTTCACCTCCTACATGACGTTAGAGCAATCAAATGACCTATCCTCGCTTATAGGGACGGAGCTTATCGAGAAACCTCCGCCCCTGGTAGTAAACGAGCATATGGTGTCTCTGTTCAAGTATTGGAACGACGGGATTAAACAAGGTATGCGCTATGGTTCTGAGCTTTACACACACGCTCAGTCCTACTCAGCCAGTGAGCGCTTGAAAGCCTACGATGCGGCCTACGGACACATTGCTCAAGGGTCAACTGTCTGCATTACGGTTTCCAAGACGCACTACTCGCTTTGGCTTTGTCTGCGCTCACGAAATGGCTCAAATGAGAACAACTGATAAACAATTGCGTGGATGGCATCCAGCGCACGCTAACAACTCACAACCATTACGGTCTTACTCAGTTCTACCAGGGGTTAAATGATGAAAGTTATGTCTAAAGACATTAATCAGTTCGACGCTATAGCTCCTTTAAATGCTGAACGTAGCTCATCTCATTTACTGGAAGGAACGGCGCTATCGATCTGCCACGAATTGCGCACCCCGTTAACCGCGATTCAAGGAGCCTTAGGGCTTTTGCAAACAGGGCAACTGGGTTTTCTTTCAGATGAAGGGATGCGGCTATTGGCGATCGCGCTTAATAATGTCAGCCGTTTGACCCGTCTGGCCGACGCCATTGAAAATGAACCGCTTTCATCCATGCTTGTTCTGTCGGACGACACCATTGAGCAGTTTCATCTAGGAAATGAGCTGCACGAAGCCATTGATCTTGAACAGCTTCACCTGGTTTATCAACCGATCGTGTCGGTAGAGAACCATCAAGTTGTTGGTTTTGAGGCACTAGCGCGCTGGAAGCACCCCTTTAAAGGCAATATTTCTCCTGACTTATTTATTCCTCTCGCAGAGAAAACCGGATGTATTCATCAGCTAGGCCTATGGGTGCTGGAGCAAGCCTGCCACAGGCTTTATGCTTGGCAGCAGCAGTTTCCCCGGCCAGTACCAATCAGTATGAGCGTGAATCTTTCTGCTCTGCAGCTTCTGCAACCCAACCTCATTCAAGAAATCCAGCAAATTCTTGAAAAAACCATGATTTCCCCGGACACGTTGAAGCTAGAGATTACTGAAAGTGCTTTGATCGAAAATCAACAAGCGGCTATTACATTACTCTCAGAACTTAGAGCAATGGGCATTCAGCTTTATGTGGACGATTTTGGTACAGGGTACTCTTCTTTGGGGCGATTACAAGAATTGCCGATCGATACCCTAAAAATCGATCGCTCTTTTGTTCAAGGCAAGCAATGGGATATTAGTGAGACAATTGTCCTCTTAGCGGCCAAACTAGGATTAAGCGTGATTGCAGAAGGTGTGGAAACGGCTGAGGATTTGGCAGCATTGCAGTCGTTAGGATGTACCCAAATGCAGGGTTACCACTTCTCTAAGCCACTTGAAGGTCACGCTGTAACGGCGTTCATGCTCATACTGTCTTCGCACGAATTGACTGATCCATCTTCTGCAGTTTATGCCAGCCATTGCGAAGTCTAGCACCAAACTTCAATTCGTTGAGTTACGCGAGGCTGTTCTGGCATGCTAGAACAGCTTTGCCCAAGCTAGGCGACTTCAAAGATTTCTAGGCGATTTGTTAACCTTATCCAATTACTACTGTGCAGTAAAGTCATCATGCTTAAGTATTTGTGATCAATGGTTTGGTGGATGAGGCATTGCTTTTCCGAGTTCGAGTAGTTCATTTAATTTCATCTTACGTCCCAATTCAACTAAAAATGAATTCTAACCCAGTAGCCCCCCTCCAGGAAAGCATTCTTATCATTGATGATTCACCTGATAACTTGCGTGCCTTATCGATTATCTTAACAAAGCGAGGTTATAAAGTTCGTTGCGCAACGAGTGGCGCAATGGCATTAGCCAGCGTTAAAAATCTTCCCCCAGATCTCATTTTACTCGATATTCGCATGCCAGTTCTAGATGGGTATGAAGTGTGTCAGCAGTTAAAAGCTGATTCTCAAACTAGAGAGATTCCCATTATTTTCTTGAGTGCTGCCAATGATTTGGATGGTAAGATCAAAGCCTTTGAAGTGGGTGGCGTTGATTACATTGCGAAACCCTTTCAAATGAAAGAAGTTCTGGCTCGAATTACAAATCAATTAACGATTCAACGCTTACAAAATCAGCTTGTGGAGCAGAACCAGCGTTTACAAAAGGAGGTTGATGAGCATAGGCAAACAGAAGCAGCCCTATATAATGCAAAAGTGGCTGCTGAAGCCGCAAACTATGCAAAAAGTGAATTTCTGTCCCGGATGAGCCACGAACTTCGTACGCCCTTAAATGCGATTCTTGGCTTTACAGAACTGATGAGAAATGACCTATCCCTTTCCAAAGATTATCAGGAGTATTTAGCCAGTATTCATCAAAGCGGGGAGAACTTACTGAAATCGTTAAATCATGTCCTGGCAGTTACGAGTACTGGTATTCATGAACTTTCCGTAGAAGAGCGTGACGTTGATTTGTATCAGTTGTTAGAGACGATCGCCCTCTTATGCCAGCCCAAAGCGTTCGCAAAAGGGTTACAGCTAACCGTTGCCTGTGCCCCAACCGTCCCTCAGTCTTTTTATGTAGATGAAGGCAAACTGCGTCAAGTCTTGATCAACCTGTTAGAGAACGCGATTCAGTTTACGCAACAGGGAATAGTAAGCTTACGGGTGAAGGTTGATAGTGGGCAAGCCAACTCAAGCGAAGGCGAGCAAGTGGACAAGACTCAAATGCCTTCGCTCGTTTTAGTTTTTGAAATTGAAGACACGGGGATGGGAATTGCAGACCATGAAATGAGTCATTTATTTCAGGTGTTTTCGCAGGCAGAGGCAGGGCGAAAAGCTGGGCGTGGAGTAGGCTTAGGCTTGTTTATCAGTCGTCAGTTTGTACGATTGATGGGGGGAGACATTACAATCACCAGTACGCCCGGACAAGGAACGCTCGTTCGCTTCTACATTCTTGCTCAACCACTCAGCACCGATACGGTGACTGTTCAACCGCCTGTCCGAGAGCTCAACAGAACGATTGAGACGGCTTCTTTGGGGCTCTCTAAAACGCCTCTACCTTACAGCGAAGAAGAACTGCTTCATGCGATGCAGACAGTGATGTCTACTGAATGGCTCATGCGTTTACATCAGGCAGCGGTAAAAGGCTTTGATCATCAAATCTCACAGCTTATTCAAGAAATTCCCATTGCCCAGACTTCCCTTATCAAAACTCTAACGAACTGGAATGAAAATTTTCAATTCGATTACATTGTGGCGCTCACTCAGCAGCTTTTGGCACGCCTCTCATGATTTAACGCTATGAACATTCTTCTCGCCCAAGGACTCAACTGTTACCTTCACAATCGAGGCGAATGTTTTGGTGTAGCTTGCGACCGGAGTGCTATGCCACAATAGACACCCCACCATCGCTTGCTTTGCTCAATGGTTCAGGTGATTGCTTCAAGAAGTGCCGACTCAATGTTGCAACTGATTGAGCCGTGCCAGCCAATCATCTCAAGCGGATACAGATTCAACAGAAGATTGTTCGCGACTTTCGTTTTGACCGATTGCAGAACGGATAAACTACACCAAGCCTTGAGAAAATGACGTTTAATCCACTTTTCAATCGCCCTCTTCGACTGTTCGTTACCTTGACGCTCTTGTTTCTGGCGCTAAACAAGCTTGCCGAAGCATTACCTCGCCCAGTCACGGTGCGCATTGAGCGATGGTTGGCAGTACGACAAAACCAGGGACAAGTCACCTATCAGCGTCAGGGCATCTCTCGCTCAGCCAAGGACGGCGATCGCTTGCAAAACGTTGGTGACGGAGTGATTACCGGTAAACTCTCCACAGCAGCTCTAGAAGTGGATACAGGCATTGGGTTTATTCAAGTAGCAGAGAATACCCAAGTCAAGGTGCGATCGATGGGAATAGCGTCAGATAACGGACGCACCACAGCTTTGGAAGTACCCTATGGGCAGGTACGCCTGAAACTACGGCGGTTCAACCACCGAGGCTCTCGTCTGGACATTCAGACACCTGCTGGAGTGAGTGCTGTGCGAGGCACCGTTTTTGGTATGAGTGTGCAACCGAACGGGAAAACTGGGTTAGCAACCCTGAGCGGCAAGGTGGCAACAACAGCGCAGGGGAGAACGGTTTTTGTGTCGGGAGGCTTTCAAAACATTACGATTCCAGGGGAAAAGCCCACTCCCGCTGTTCCCCTTCGCAATAATACAGAATTACACTACCAGATTGAGCGGCAGATTAAGTCCGGTATTCGAAGCCTCCGTTTAGCGGGGCAAGTTGATCCAGTGAACCTTGTACTGCTTGGCGAATCGCCTCAAGTCACCGATCGAACGGGGCGTTTTAGCCTCTTGCTTCCGGCTGTGTCTGCGCAAACGCTCAATATTACTGTTATTACACCGTTGGGACGAAAGCAGGTTCATCAACTGTCTATTCGGTTATGAAACAGCAGTTCTCCAAGCATGGCTGGCGTTTGCTTCCAGGTGGGTTGAGCGCGATCGCGATCGCGCTCCTTTTGAAGTTGGGAGCCTTTCAGTCGTTGGAGCAGATTGCTTATCGCCACTTATTTCAAGCACGGGGAGCCATTGCCTGGGATGACCGTCTAGTTGTCGTTGCGATTGATGATGCCAGTCTTAAACAATTGGGGCGCTTTCCCTTGCAGCGACGCTATTACACCCAATTGCTTGACATTGTTGACAATGCCGACACTAGCGTCGTTGTGATGGACTTGCTTTGGTCAGAGCCAAGCCCGCAGGATCCCCAATTGGCCCAAGCAATGATGCAACAGGGGCATGTTATTTTGGCCCAAGCCTGGGATAAGACAGGTGCCCCTTTACTGCCTGTTCCCGATTTAGCGGCGGCAGCGATCGCGACAGGGCATGTGTTGAAACGGGAAGACGCCGATGGGTTAGTGCGCCAGGTGGACTTGCAAATTCATGGGCAACCAGCTCTGGCTGTCGCAGCCGTTCAAGCGCTTAGCTTGGTGCAGACTCCCGTTGCCTTGCCCAATCTGGATCACCCCTTCTGGATAAATTGGGTTAGCCCCGTTTCCCAACTCCATTCCTACTCCTTTGTGGATGTGATACAGGGTAAGATTCCGGCTCAAGTTTTTCGGAACAAAATTGTGCTGGTTGGCGTAACGGCGGCTGGCCTTGATCCCTTGAGCACACCATTTAACCGCAACCCACCCACAACCAGCGTCTACCTTCACGCCACGGTGATTCATAATCTGTTGCAGCAAAATGGAATGCGTTCCTTGCAGGGTAATGTGCTATGGGTCTTCCTCCTTTTAAGCGCGCCTGGATTAAGTTGGCTGATGGCTGCCTGGAATACCCGACAACAACTCATGGCCATGACCACTTTGTGTAGTGGCTGGGGTTTGCTCGCGCTGCTGTTGCTGCATACCAACTACTTGCTGCCGATCGCACCACCAATTGCTCTCTTTACCCTAACGGCAATTGCCATTGCCCTGAGCGATCGCCTGCGGGAAGATTACCTGCTACGCCAGCAGGTTGCCTATTTGTGGAAGCATTACCGTCAAGATCTTCTCATTCAAGGTACAGAAGTCCAGCATTTGTTACCCGTTCAGAAGCGGAATCTGCCTCAACCGAAAAATGCCGTTTCGCGTGTGGCTCAATTAGCAGAGCTAGCGGATCAGTTGGGGCGCTCTCAGTCAGCGCAAACCGCGATCGCCCGTACTCTGTCGATCGGTCTGCTAGCGGCTGATTTGGATGGTACCATCTGGTTTTGTAATCCGGTGGCTACCCAAGCTTTGCAGGTATCGATCGGAGAGTCGCTTCATCAGCAACTGGTGCCTCACTGGCTTAGCCCAGACCAATGGCAGGCCAGCTTAGTAAGCCTGAAGGCAGGCAATTCCATCAAGCATCCCAACTTACCTCAGGGCGATCGCTGGTTTGACATTATTTTGCAACCTTTGATTTACCGCATAGCGACTAAAAGTACTCCACAAACCGATGAATTAGATGGTGTACTCCTGTTATTGGAAGACATCACTGAGCATAAACAGGCTGAAGCAGAGCTACAGCAAGCCAAAGAAACTGCTGTACAGGAAGCGGCGCGAAGTGCCGATGCTAACCGAGCCAAGAGCGAATTTTTGGCAAACATGAGCCATGAATTACGCACTCCACTCAATGTCATTTTAGGGTTTACCCAGGTTATGAACCATGACCATACCCTAAACCTGGAACATCAGAAGCATTTAGAGATCATTACTCGCAGTGGCCAGCATTTATTAGGGTTGATCAATGATGTGTTGGAAATGTCCAAAATCGAAGCAGGCAGAGTCCGGTTAAATGCCACCAGTTTTAATTTGCACCAGCTGCTTGACGATTTAGAAGCCATGCTGCGTATTCGAGCTACCGTGAAGCAATTGACATTGACGTTTGAATACGCACCAACACTCCCCCAATACATCACGACCGATGAAAGCAAGTTGCGTCAGGTGTTGTTGAACTTGCTGGGCAATGCGATTAAGTTTACAGACAGAGGTGGCGTTACTCTCTGCGTGAACGCGGAAAATGAGGGTGTAGAAATAAAGATTGGGAAAGAATGGACGGGTGAAAGTGATAGTGTGCTTGCCTCTTCTGCTCCTCCTGTCCTGACCTCTTTGCCTCATAGTCCAATTACACTAACCTTTGAAATTAAAGACACTGGAACTGGAATTGACCCAGAAGAACTTGAGCATTTATTTCAACCCTTTGCACAGACCAGAGCCGGTCGGCAGGCAAATGAAGGAACAGGTTTAGGCTTAGCCATCAGCCGAAAGTTTGTTCATCTGATGGGAGGGGAGATTCAGGCATGTAGCACGATCGGACAAGGGAGTGTCTTCACGTTCCAGATTCAGGTTGTGCCAACCACAGCCACAAACCTCACAGCATCTTTAAATATTGATCACATTCTTGCTCTGGACCCTGATCAGCCAACTTACCGCATTTTAATTGTGGAAGATCAATGGGAAAACAGCCAATTTCTCATTAAATTATTAGCTCCTCTTGGGTTTGAGGTTCGTGAAGCCAGAAATGGAGCAGAAGGTTTTGCACTTTGGGCAGAGTGGCAGCCACACTTAATTTTGATGGATATGCGAATGCCTATCATGAACGGCGCTGAAGCAACTCAGAAGATTCGTGCACAGGAGGACGCACAAAGGCATGATGACATGAGGCACGATGACCAACCACCAAACTTCCATACGTCTAAGCGATTGCCGCCTCGCCTTCCGACCAAAATCATTGCGCTGACTGCCAGTGTTTTTGAAGAAACAAAAGCAGCGGCAGCAGCAATTGGGTGTGATGATTTTTTAGGTAAACCCATTCAGGAAAACGTTTTGCTGGGTAAATTAGCAGAGCATTTAGGGGTACGCTATCTCTACGAAGAAAGCAGTAAACCTGGGGCGCACACGATCGAGCAATCTAGCATGTCAGCGTCCAGACAGGAGATCAGTCTGCATTTAGAGCAAATGCCGCTTGAATGGGTTCAACAACTGCATCAAGCGGCTGTGAAAGGATCAGACCGGATGATCCTCCAATTAATTGAGCAAATTCCTGAGGCTCAGGTGCTGCTGGCTCAAGCATTGTCCCATTGGGTAATGAATTATCAATTTGATGAAATTATTAACATTACGCAGCTACATCAGGGATGACTTCTCAGTTTCGATTGATCGCTGATTCCATTGCATATGCGCTTACTCTCGTCTCTGTCCTCACCGTCCAAAGCCTTTCGTGGAGTACCACTTCGTCTGCTTCTAGTGGTGCCCTTTGTCCTGCAAATTTTTACGGCTGTGGGGTTAACAGGCTGGTTTTCGCTTCGTAATGGGCAGAGAGCTGTGAACAACCTTGCGGCCCAATTGCGTGATAAAACGAGTGCGCAGGTAACTCACCATCTTGAAGATCAGCTACTTCTGCCGCATCAAATTAATCAGCTCAATTTGGATGCCATTACTGGAGGAGCGCTTGACTTGCATGATTTCAATGTGATGGGCCATACTTTTTACCGGCAGATGCAAATTTTTGATGTGAGCTATATTAACTTTGCCAATCCTCAAGGTGAGTTTATCGGCATTGAACGGTTGGCCAGTGGTGAACTTTTGATTAATGAGCGGTCGCAACAGTTGCCGGACGGTCGACTTCATGTATACACCGCCAATGATCGAGGCGATCGCCTCTCTCAAATTGCCGCTAAACCTTACAATCCACTCATTGAAGCCTGGTATGCTGATGCTGCGAAAGCTGGAAAGCCTATGTGGACGGATATTTATCAGTGGGACGACAAGCCAGAGATCATGTCGATTTCAGCAAGTTACCCCATCTACAATCGCCAAAAGCAACTGTTGGGGATTGTTGGCGTCGATTTGATTCTTACCGAATTAAGCCACTTTCTGCAAAACGTACAGGCAAGTCCTTCAACTGAAATTTTTATTGTTGAACGCAATGGCTTACTGGTTGCAAGTTCAGAGGCAGAGCCACCGTTTGTGGTTAAGGCCAGCAAAGCACAACGCATGTCTGCTTCGCAAAGCCGCAACCTACTCATTAATGCAACAGGTCATTATCTTTCAGATCACTTTCGGGATCTAGCACGCATTGATGAGGTACAACGACTCAGTTTTCAAGCGAATGGGCAAACGCAATTTGTGCAGGTAACGCCCTGGCGCGATCGATATGGCCTGAACTGGTTGGTGGTAGTGGTGGTGCCAGAATCTGATTTTATGCAGCAGATTTATACCAATACCCGTATCACCATCTTGCTTTGCCTGTTGTCTCTGGCACTGGCAATCTTACTGGGATTACTCACCTCTCGCTGGATCACACGGCGCATTCAACAGGTCGTACAAGCAAGTCAAACGATCGCGGCTGGAAATTTAGATCAAACCATTGAGGTAAAAGGCATTCAGGAGCTAGAAGCGTTGGCAAAATCGTTTAATCAAATGGCAACTCAGCTTAAAACCTCCTTTACTGAACTTGAAGAGCGCGTCAACCAGAGAACAGCGGAGTTGGTTGAGGCCAAGGAGATGGCAGAGGCTGCAAACCGTGCCAAGAGCGTTTTTTTAGAAACCATGAGTCACGAATTACGAACGCCTTTAAATGCAATCCTTGGTTTTGCCCAGGTCTTTGAGCATGATACCTCACTATCACCCGCTCATCAGGAGCGTTTGTGGATCATGCGCCGCAATGGTGAGCATCTTTTATCCTTGATCAATGACTTGCTTGAAATTTCTAGAACCGCCGTAGATCAGACGCCGTCAGCAGTAAATCGCTTCGATCGTGAATTGAGACTGAAAACTGAAACACGATCGCAAAGCAGCGAAGAAACGACTGATCAACGGCTTGATGGCTATTTAGCTCAAATGCCGCCAGAATGGATTTCGCAACTAGATAAAGCGGCTGTAAAGGGGGTTGACCGGGATATTCTTGAACTAGCGACACAAATTCCGCTTGAACTAGCGCCGTTGGCAACTAGCCTAAAAGTCTGGGTCGCAGATTTCCGCTTTGATAAGGTAACAGAGTTAGTACAAAAAGTGAGAACGAACCCTTCGCAAACCTAGTATTTTATTATGCCGTCAGTAGCCGTCACACCATAGAAACTTATTTACTCACACCATTTAAACAAAGGACGTTAATGTGAACACCCCTTCGCCTGAGGCCTTACGAGGAGATATTTTACTAGTTGATGACACGCCGGATAACTTGCGAGTGCTCTCTGCTATGTTGACCAATCAACGCTATGAAATTCGTAAAGCCTTGAATGGCCAGCGGGCGATCGCCTCCGTTCAAACCGATCCGCCTAACTTAATTCTGCTTGATATCAAAATGCCCGAAATGGATGGCTATACTGTTTGTCAACATTTGAAAGCGGATCCGCGAACCCGTGAGGTTCCCATTATTTTTATTAGCGCCCTCGATGACGCTCTCGATAAAGTAAAAGCCTTTGCTGTTGGCGGGGTCGATTATGTAACTAAGCCATTTCAAGAAATTGAAGTGTTGGCCCGTATTGAACATCAATTACGCATTCAAAGATTGCAGCGACAATTGATGGAGCAGAATCAGGAGTTGGCTCGCTCCAATCGAGAACTGGAGCAGTTTGCCTACGTCGTTTCACACGATTTGCAACAACCGTTGCAGAGTATCACAGGGTTTGTCAAACTCATCCAATTGAAGTATGACGATTATCTTGATGAGATGGCTCTGGATTATCTCAATCGCATTCACGCGGCGGGTAGCCGTATGCAACGGCTAATTCAGGATTTACTCGCGTATTCTAAGGTGGGCAGGCAGGAGGTGGTGCTCCAGCCGATCGACGGCCAGCTAGTGCTAGAGCAAGTGTTGGATAATTTGCAAATAGCGATCGCTGAAAAAGAAGCAGTTCTAACCTGTGATCCACTCCCCAGGGTCATGGGTAATGAAACCCTCTTAATTCAACTTTTGCAAAATCTAGTCAGCAATGCCATCAAATTTGTGCCTCACGAAGTTACACCTTGCGTCAAGATCTCAGTCGCGAAGCAAGGCAATCAGTGGCTCTTTGGTGTTCACGACAATGGCATTGGGATAGAATCCCATCATTTAGAACAGGTGTTTGAGATTTTTCAACGCACTCAGTCTGCGCAGAACTATCCCGGCACGGGTATTGGCTTAGCCACGTGCAAAAAGATTGTTGAGCATCACGGGGGGCAAATCTGGGTGACCTCGCAAGTGAAGGTTGGCACAACATTTTATTTCACGCTCTGCGGTGTACCCAACGAACGGAGTAAGACCTCGCTGCATGGCTCGCGATAAGTCTTTTGGTGTTACCTGAAAGGTTGGCGAATAGCAGGAAAGAGCCGATCTCAGGCAGTAAAAGTCAGGAATTGAGGAGGCGATCGCTCAAATCAACCCTGCCATCCGCGTTGTAGTTGCACCGAAAAATACAGCGTTTGTGATTCGCGTGATGCAGTTTGGCACACTTAACGGCTCTACGTCCAAACCAAAATTGATACAGTGCAGCAGCGGTAAGCATACCAAGAGGCGGTATGAGGACATATAACCAGAATGCTGTCCAGTTCTGGGCTGGAAACGCTGACGCAAAGCTGCGAGCCGGATTCATGCCGAAGCCAGAAAGAGGCGCTTCAAACGTGACATAAAGCATGACCAAACAACCTGCAAAGAGGCCAGTGTAGCGATTAAGCCTGGGATTGTTGCTGGTCAACAGCACCATCATCATCATGATAAAGGCAATCACCCCTTCACCAATGAGTGCGCCGATCCAACCCAGTATTCCCGGAACCGTTACAACATAGCTAACAGGTGGCTGCGTAAAGGTGCTGCCAAAGAGTAACGCAACCAGGCAAACGCCTGCCAACCCACCCAGACATTGAAACAAGATATAGAAAATGGCATCTTGTCGGTGGACTTTACCTGCCTGGTAAAACGTGAGCGTTACAGCCGGGTTCATGTGTGCGCCAGATTGCTTGCCCCAGGGAGAATAAATGAGCGCGATCGCGGTCGTTCCCATAGCAACACCAATCAAAAAACGACGCAAATCACCATTGGCGATCGCCTGATGTATGGGCGAATGGGGATATTCAAACAGGATGGTGAAAACCCCTGCCGAGACCATGAAAAGCCCAAGCTCTGCAGCTTCCATCAAATATTCTGGTAAATGCTTTTTAAGGGTTTCCATGCTGACGTTCCCCAACTCCACGCTTAACCGTTCGATGTTCCACATTCTGTAGAATCATGGCGGCAACCAATCCTGTCCACCCCGTTTGATGGCTGGCTCCCAATCCAGCCCCATTATCGCCATGAAAATATTCATGAAAGAGAATTAGATCACGCCAGTGTGGATCGGTTTGAAAGACTTCCAAATTGCCATAAACAGGACGTTTGCCCATTTCATCTGGTTCAAAGATAGAAACTAACCGATGGGAAAGATCGATCGCAATCTCGCGGAGAGTCATTTCATGGCCAGAACCTGTCGGACACTCGACTTTGAACTTGTCGCCAAAATACTCATAGAAACGCCATAGAGCTTCAATGATCAAATAATTGACCGGAAACCAGATGGGGCCACGCCAATTGGAATTACCACCAAAAAGTCCCGTCGTCGATTCAGCCGGTTCATAGCGTACACAGTAATCGTGCTCACCTTCATGCAATACGTAAGGCTGCTCTAAATGCACCCTTGACAGTGCACGAATACCATGGGGACTCAGAAACTCATTTTCATCTAAGAGGTAGCGCAAGACACGCTTTAATTTTGCCCCATAGACGATCGCCAACAAACGTCTGGCTCCCATTCCCGGTGTTTCCATACACGCCACTTTGTTTTTCAACTCTGGGCGATTGCGAATGAACCATTCCATCCGCCGTTTGAAGCCTGGAAATTGGTTGAGCGTGTCTAACTCCAGTACTGTCACGGCAAAGAGTGGAATTAAGCCAACCATCGATCGCACTCTCAGTGGAAATTGACGGCCATCTGGTAAGTGCAAGGCATCGTAATAAAACCCATCTTCATCATCCCATAGCGAAATCTTGGTGTCGCCAATGCCATCAATCGCGTCAGCAATGTACAGGAAATGCTCAAAAAACTTACTGGCAATGTCTTCATACGCATCATCCTCCTTTGCCAGTTCCAGCGCGATCGCTAGCATATTCAAACAGTACATGCCCATCCAGCTTGTGCCGTCAGCCTGATTCAGATATCCCCCCGTAGGGAGTTCTTTGCTGCGATCGAACACGCCAATATTATCCAGTCCCAAAAAACCGCCCTGAAAGACATTGTTGCCTTCCATATCCTTGCGATTTACCCACCAGGTAAAGTTCAACAGCAGCTTATGGAAAACGCGCTCCAAAAACTGACGATCGCTGCGACCATAAAACTTTTGCTCAACCTGGAAAATACGTAACGCGGCCCATGCATGTACTGGGGGATTGACATCACTAAACGCCCACTCATAAGCAGGCAATTGACCGTTGGGTTGCATGTACCATTCACGGGTGAGGCGATCGAGTTGCAGTTTCGCAAAGTCTGGATCTATCACCACTAAGGGAATCAGATGGAATGCCAAATCCCACGCTGCGAACCAGGGATATTCCCACTTATCAGGCATGGACAGAATATCTTCACTAAAGAGATTCGTCCAGTCGTGGTTACGCCCTTCCTTACGTTCCGGTGGCGGTGGCGGTTGGTTGGGATCGCCATTCAACCAGTCATAGACAACATAGTTGTAGTACTGCTTACTCCACAGCGTGCCAGCAAACGCCTGTCGCTGAATATTGCGCTCCTCCTCCGACATCGGGAAGGGGCAGATGCGATGATAAAAGTCATCTGCTTCCTGTTTTCGTGTCTGGAAAATGGCGTTGAATTCATCCCCCAAAGGATCGGGCAAACTTTGCTGATCGGATAAACGTAGTCGAATAGTTTTGGTTTCTCCCGGTGCAAAGGTCAGGGGGTAACGAGCCGCAAACTTAGTGCCAATGCGATCGATATTCACCGCATGCTGTTTACCATGCACGACATAATCGTTAATTCCATCTTTGACATAAGGAGATGGATTACTCGTGCCAAAGAGCCGTTCGTAGTTCGTTTCGTTGTTGGTGAAGAGCAGTTCCGCTCCGGATTCGCAGTAGAGCCAGTGCGTGCCCAAAGTGGGATGATCGGCTTCCAATACGCTAACGGGCGCATCTGCCACAACTTTGATAAAAGGCGCTTCAGCTTCCGGTTGCCAATCCCAAAAATTGCGGAACCAGAGAGTCGGCAATAGATGAAGGGTTGCTGCTTCGGAACCACGATTGACGATCGTCACCTGAATCAAGATATCTTCGGGTGTCGCTTTAGCATATTCCACAAAGACATCAAAATAACGATTTTCGGCAAAAACGCCCGTATCTAACAGCTCAAACTCAGATTCAAACTTGCTCCGACGGCGATTTTCTTCCACTAACTGCGTGTAGGGAAATGCCTGCTGAGGATATTTGTACAGGCATTTCATATAGGAATGCGTTGGCGTACTGTCTAGATAGAAATAATATTCTTTGACATCTTCGCCATGATTGCCTTCACTGCCGGTTAAGCCAAACAACCGCTCCTTAATGATGGCATCATTGCCATTCCACAGCGCGATCGCAAAACACAGCCGTTGTCGGCTATCCGAGATCCCTGCAATGCCATCTTCACCCCAGCGATAGACTCGCGATCGTGCCTGTTCGTGAGGGAAATAATCCCACGCAGAGCCATAGGGGCTGTAATCTTCCCGTACAGTGCCCCACTGCCGCTCACTGACGTACGGCCCCCACCGTTTCCAATAGGCAGTACGTTCCCGATCTTGCTGTAGTCGGCGTTCTTCTGGAGTCATAGGGTTTCTCCATTGTGACTAATTTGAACTGTGGCTAATCTAAAGGACTGATCACTCGCTCCATGCCAAGCATTCTGCCAGTGGCTCAGGAAAGAAGAATGAGAACAGGCTGATGAAATGATGAGGGTTTATGAAGTGCTCTAGAAACGCTACTGCTCTTGATAGTTCCAGAGCAACCCACCATCCACAAAAAAGGTGGTGCCTGTGACGTAGTCAGCGTCAGAAGAGGCTAAGAAAGCAACCATTGACGCAACATCACCGGGTTTGCCCAGACGACCAAGCGGAATGTTTTGCAAAAGCGCACCTAGTTTTTGAGGATCATTTAAAAGCTTGGTATTGATAGGTGTTTCGATCGCTCCTGGTGCCACATTGTTAATCGTGATGCCTAAAGGTGCAAGCTCAACTGATAGGTTTCGCGTCAGCATCTTCAAGCCACCTTTACTGGCACAGTAAGCTGCAAAGTGAGGAAACGGTAGTTCTTCGTGCACGGAGCTAATGTTGATGATTTTGCCCGGACGGTTGGTTTCCTTCAGATGCTTCACGATCGCCTGTGTGGCAAAGAACACGCCTTTGAGGTTGACGTTCAACACCGCATCAAAATCAGCTTCAGTGACATCCCAGAAATCAGCGTTTTTTTCAATCCCCGCATTGTTGACCAGAATATCCAGCTTGCCAAAGTGAGCAATACTGTCTGCCACCATACGCTGAACATCGGCGATCGTACCCAGATCGGCTTGGACCGTGAACCCCTCGATTGAGTCGCAGTGCCCATCAACCATATGACAGCTACCACCGGCAGCCTTGACTTTTTCTAGCGTTTCTTCTGCACCTTTTGGATTGGAGCGATAATTAATCACCACATCAGCCCCTTCTTCGGCTAAGCGAATGGCGATCGCCTGCCCAATCCCCTGACTGCTGCCCGTTACCAGTGCCACTTTACCGTCGAGTCTCATAATCTTTCTCCCTTTTTTACAACAATGCTTATCCCAATGCGTCCCAAAGTATTTTGGTGTCTGCAAACATATGAAAACGAGCGACCTTCCCATCCACAAGTCGATAAAGATGTGCGGCTGCGGCTTGAAACGTCTTTTGAGAATGCCGATGCATACCTCTATAGATTCCAACCACAATGACAGAATCTCCCGCATCGAGATACTGCTCTATTTGAAACGAAAACCCATCCCATCGCAGATCATTTGCCTTAAAAACTCCTTCAATTACGGCTTCTGCCCCTCGATAGGTAGCACCGCCTGGAAACCCTTTATTTTGTATCCATTCAATATCAGGGGTGCAAAGATGCTGAAAAGCAGCATAATCCCTTTCACGAAAAGACCTGTATAGCTCCTGAATGACTTCAACATTTGTCGGGGGCTTTTCCATGCCGCATTACCTCAACTATCTCTACGGCTTACACGGAAGAAACCTATTGCAGCCGTTCTGCTAAATGGTCACCGACTCGTAGCGCGTTGGCAATAATCGTCAGCGTTGGATTCACACCAGAGTTTGATGGAAAGAAACTGCCGTCCACAACGTAGAGATTGTCAATGTCATGGGTACGACAGTTGAGGTCAAGCACCGATGTAGTGGGATCTTCACCCAGGCGACAGGTGCCACATTGATGCCCAACTACCTGTATCCCAGTATTGTTGCGTGGATAAATACCGTGATGCAGCAGGACATTTTCAGCACCTTTATCAATGGTTTTCAATACCTCTGTCCACCGATGGATGAGGCGATCGCGCGCTTCTGTGTTGTTGGGCGTGTAGCTTAAGTGCAGTTTCTCGCCATCAATCCAGACCCGATTTTTTGGATCCGGTAAATCTTCGGTTTGTAGCCACCAACCTGTGGAATGGTTGGCGATTTGCTGTAGACCAAACCCCGGCACCAATTTTGCTAAGGGCGCTAGTAAGGGTGGCGCTTCGGCTGGAATCATATCCCCAAGGACGTTACCTGTATTTTGCACTTCACCCATTGGGTAAGGAAAGTCTGGTTCACCCCAGTAATAATCATTGACGCAGATGGTTTTTTGATAAACGTCTGGATTAGGCGTTACGCTGAGTTGCACCATTGCGGTGGTCAGGTGTTTCATTAAGTTGCGCCCAACCTGATCTGATCGATTGGCAAGCCCTGTGGGATGTTGATCGTTAGCCGATCGCAGCAGCAGTGCAGCTGAATTAATGGCACCACAAGCAACGACGACAATATCGCTCCGAAAGAGATACAGCGCTCCATCAATCTCCGTTTCTACGCCGATAATTTCTCTGCCAGATTTGCTGGTATGTAGCCGCAGCACTTTTGCTTCAGTTTTCAGCGTGACGTTGGGAAATTTCAGTGCAGGTGCAATTCCTTCGACTTCTGCATCCGCTTTGGCATGAACCAAACACGGGAAACCATCACACGTATCACATCGAATACACGTACTGAGGGTGCGATCGACCTCATTCAATTTCAATCCCAATGGCAAATGAAAGGGATGTAAACCTTGCTTGGCGATCGCCTCCGAAAGCTGCTGCATGCGCGGTTCATGGCGAATCGGAGGGTAGGCGTAATCGCTACTACGAGTTGGCTCTGTAGGGTCTTCACCTTGCTGCCCGTGCACGTCGTAAAGAATTTCGGCAGCGGTGTAATAAGGTTCAAAATCCCGATAGGTCAACGGCCAAGCAGGTGAAATGCCATCGCGATGTTCAACCGTCTCAAAATCGCGTTCTCGCAAGCGTAACAGTGCTGCACCATAGACTTTTGTATTGCCACCAACCCAGTAGCTCATTTGAGGCCGAAAAGGTTTGCCAGAGTCGTCATACCAGTGATCATGAGTGTGGTAACGCTCTTTGACATAAACCTCAGTCGCACTCCAATTTGCTTTTTCTTTAGGTAAATACGTCCCCTGCTCTAAAATCAAAATCTTTTTGCCAGTGGCAGCCAGTTTATATGCCAATGTGCCGCCGCCAGCACCCGTACCAATAATAATCAAATCGTAGGGTTGCTCATCGCTGATCATGCTTGCTCTCCTCTTTGATTTTCGTTTCCATTGGCTGATGCTCTATTGGTGTCTTGCTCGTTGACGGAATCTTTTGTCGCTGACTTAGAGACTGGCGTTTGTTCATTGAATTAAGTTGACAAACAAAGAATTATCAGCCAAAGAAGCTGCTCTGTGTTTGATTCTGCCTGGTTTCAACCCATGCACTTCGTGGCTGCTGCAAGTTCCCATAACAATAGCAAGGGGTTCTGAGTAACAGATGAGTTGTGCTACACATTTAGGTGAAAGAACGGTGAAAGAAGCTCAGAAAATAGTTGCACTGGACTGAGCCGCTAACGTTGAATAGCACAAATTCACAGCTTAAAACATCCTTCCAAAACAGCTTTTTTGGGTGATTCGTTAAATTTCACTGAGAAACGGAAACTTCTGAGAATCTTTGCCAGTCTCAGTTCCAACCCAGATGGGTGGTTAACCCCTGACGAAGGGTGGGGCTATTTACGATCGTTAACCACAAAAGGTGCATCACCCTCACAGATCCCTGTCTGATGAGAACCGATTAATCTTAGGAGCTTTACCTATGAATCGTTTTGCAATCGCTACGATCGGCATGCTTCCGATCGTGACTCTTTCTGCATTGCCTAAGCCTGCTTCAGCCGCAACAGTGCCCCAGCAATCGCTTTCTAGGGCTTCAGTTGTGATCCTCGCTGACCGTGACGACAACGATTGGCGCAACGATCGTCGAGACAATGATTGGCGTAACGATCGCCGCGATAATGACTGGCGTAGAGATCGCCGGGATAACGACTGGCGTAATGACCGTCGCGATAATGACTGGCGTAGAGATCGCCGGGATTATCAACGCCGCGTTTGGATTCCTGGTCATTGGGAACGTGGTTTCTTAGGGATCGGTCGCAAATGGGTTGCCGGCCACTACGAAAGCCGTTAATGGTTTTCGCAAACCATCGCTAATGCCATAGTTCAAGGGCAAGAAGAGGCTGACAGCAGCCTCTTTTCTGTGGCTAACTTTATCTGTCACTAAGGATCGCGGATTCAATAAAACCATCCATATCCAACTGTAAGGATGAAGCCTACCCTAGGGAGGCAAGCTACGGGCAAAAGCTTTGCAATGCAATCAGGGTCAGCTACCGCATGCTTCGCCACTACTTATTTAATTCCCATCCTAAATACGCACTTACAGCCGCTTTCATTTGCCTTCACCCCATACCCCACCCCCCATACCCGAATTCATAAACCGGAAACTTGGCACATTCTTGACCGTGCTAGAGGTCTCTGCCATTTTACGTAAAGCTTTTGTAAAGCTGCTGCTGGGTACGATCGCCAGCATAAGGGGGCTCAACCTCAGTGCCATCGAGTTTAGAGCGAATCATCGAAGGATGTTCAACGATGGCTAAGGGTAGCTGAACGGGCAATTCTCCGCATACACTCGAATGGCAGGAGTCGAACGATTATGAGGTTGTCTGTCTATGAATCACCCTTCCCCCACGTTGGCTCAGTCAACCCCAATCAAATTTGGTACGGATGGCTGGCGGGGAGTCATTGCCGCAGATTTCACATTTGAGCGATTGAGGCTTGTTGCGCCTCTGGCAGCACAGGTCTTGGCAAATGTGTATGGCAGTGCCACCTCAAACAAGCTGGTAATTGTAGGGTACGATCGACGATTCCTGTCTGAAGACTTTGCCCTTGCCACAGCTGAAGCTGTGAGAGACGCTGGCTTTGATGTTTTGCTGTCTGATGGCTATGCTCCAACGCCTGCCTTTAGCTGGGCTGCCAAGCAGCATGATGCGCTCGGTGCGCTGGTGATTACGGCGAGTCATAATCCCGGTCGCTACTCTGGCCTAAAGGTTAAAGGTGCGTTTGGTGGTTCAGTGCCGCCATCGGTCACCCAGCAGATTGAAGTCCTGTTGGCGGAGGGCAAGACGGTCTCTGGCTCTCCCGGAATGCTGCAAACGTTCAACCCCTGGGACGGTTACTGCCAGGGCTTAGAAACAAAGGTTGATATTGCTGCCATTCGTCAGGCGATTCAGCAAGGGACGCTGACTGTTTTTGCGGACGTGATGCATGGTGCAGCAGCAGGCGGGCTAGAAAGACTGCTCAAGACGCCAATTCGAGAACTCCACAGCGATCGCGATCCGCTGTTTGGTGGTGGCGCACCGGAACCGTTACCACGCTACCTCACCGACTTTTTTAGCCACATTCGCGCTTACCGACAGGAGAACCCCGATGGGCTTTCGGTGGGTCTTGTGTTTGATGGCGACAGCGATCGCATTGCAGCGGTTGATGGACAGGGTAATTTTCTGAGTTCGCAGATTCTCATCCCCGTCCTGATTGAACATCTGGCAGCGAATCGTGGGTTTAAGGGTGAACTGGTAAAGACTATCAGTGGGTCTGATCTCATGCCTAAGGTGGCAGCGCTCTTTGGATCTCCTGTCTTTGAAACCCCAGTCGGCTACAAGTACATTGCCGATCGCATGTTAGAAACCCAGGTGCTTTTGGGTGGTGAAGAATCGGGCGGCATTGGGTATGGCAACCACATTCCCGAACGGGATGCCTTGCTATCGGCGTTGTATGTGCTGGAGGCGGTTGTCCACTCAGGGTTAGATTTGAGCGATCTCTATCGCAAGCTTCAAGAACGGACAGGCTTTTTCTCCTGCTACGATCGCATCGATCTGCCCCTTGCCAGTATGGAGGTGCGGGCAAAGCTGCTCCATCAACTACAAACCAATCCGCCCACCGAGATTGCCGGACATAAGGTGATTGATTGCCTCTCAGTCGATGGCTACAAGTTTCGCCTTGACGACCAAAGCTGGCTACTGATTCGCTTCAGCGGCACCGAGCCTGTGCTACGCCTGTATTGTGAAGCCGCCACTCTGGAGCAGGTCCACAAGACGCTCCACTGGGCTAAAGATTGGGCGCAGTAAGGGGGGATGGGGGAAAGGATGAAGGCTAAAGGATGAAGGCTAAAGGATGAAGGCTAAAGCTACCTTCTGCCTTCTGCCTTCTGCCTCCTGCCCTCTGCCTTCCTAAACCGGTAGCGCCGATTCAACTTGGTTGGGAATGCTGGCTCCAGAGTAGACCAACCCTCGCTGCAAATCGAGCGTGATGATATCACCGTTACGAATGGCCGAGGTTGCGTTCTTCACACCGACGATCGCAGGAATGCCTAACCGCAAACCAATGACAGCCGCATGGCTGGTCAGACTACCATCCTCGGCAATAATGCCAGCAGCCTTGCGAATCGCCTCAATCAATTCAGCACCCGTATGTTGGGCAATTAAAATTTCACCGGGGCTGAAGTGACTAATATCAGCGCTATTGTGAATCACTCGCGCCTTGCCACTCACCATGCCTTGACCAATACCCACACCCTTACCGCGCACAGCGGTGACGACCTCAACCTTAATCAAATCGGTTGAACCCGAAACCCCTTGTAAGGTGCCAGCCGTCATAACGACCAGATCCCCTTCGCAGAGAAGCTCCTTTTCTTGCGCCACATTCAGCGCTGCCTGGAAGGTTTGTCCAGTCGACGGGAGATCGAGCACCAGCAGAGGCTTTACGCCCCAGACAAGTTGCAACTGCCGCGCCACATCCACATGGGGCGTAATAGCGAGAATGGGTTTTGTCGAGCGGAATTTGGAGACATTGCGTGCCGTGGCTCCCGTTTTCGTCAACGTCATAATGGCTGCGGCATCAAGCTGTTCGGCAATTTGACTCACAGCGTGACTGATCGCGTTAGGAATCGATCGGCCCCGGTCTTCGATCGTCTGCTTCCATTTTTCTTGCTCGATCCGTACTGCAATGCGCGCCATCGTTGCTACCGCTTCGACGGGGTGCTTACCCACCGCTGTTTCGTTGGACAGCATCACCGCATCGGTACCGTCGATGATCGCATTGGCCACGTCAGAAATTTCAGCACGCGTGGGGCGAGGGCTGTGCACCATGCTGTCAAGCATCTGAGTCGCAGTGATGACCGGAATGCCCATGCGGTTGGCCGTCGCAATCAGCCGCTTTTGCAACACGGGCACATCCTCGGCGGGCAGTTCCACACCCAAGTCGCCCCGCGCTACCATCACCCCATCGCTGATGGAGAGAATGGACTCCATTTCTTCGATCGCTTCGTGCTTTTCAATCTTGACAATGACCGGGACGTTTTTACCGGCACTAGAAATGAGTTCTTTAATTTCCAGCACATCCTGTGGGTTACGCACAAAGCTAAGTGCCACCCAATCCACACCCTGATCCAGACCAAACGTCAGGTCTTTACGATCTTTGTCGGTCAGTGCCTTGATCGATAGGTAAACGCCCGGAAAATTGACGCCTTTATTGTTAGAAAGTGGCCCGCCCACCACCGTCACACAATGAAGTTCGCGTGCAGCCCGATCGACCTTCTCCACAAACATCTCGACCTTGCCATCATCCAGCAGAATCACAGAACCTTCAGGCACTTCGTCTGCTAGCGGTTCGTAGGTGATGGAACTGATGGTTTGGGTGCCTTCTAGAAGCTTGCTGGTCAGGGTAAAGCGATCGCCCTTGTTCAAAATAATGGAGCCATTTTCAAACCGTCCTAACCGAATCTTAGGCCCCTGCAAATCTTGCAAGATGCCCACTGGCTGATTCAGTTCAAAAGAGGTCTGTCGGATCAGGCGAATGCTGCGCTGATGATCCTCGTGGGTTCCGTGAGAAAAGTTGAGGCGCAATGTAGTAGCACCGGCCTCAATTAGATCCCGCAGGACCTCTGGACTACTGGTCGCTGGACCAATAGTGGCAACAATCTTCGTTCGGCGTTGAGTATTCGGCAGCGGCATGAATTGTCATCTTAGAGGAGTAAGAAGGGTGCCAGGGGCAAACTGGCACGGGCGGAATCAGTCAATGTATCGACTAGCGTCAGTTTGCCGCATTGTACAGCGTCCGTGCAAGTGTCTGAAAGAAAGGAGCTTTTGGTTTTGGTTTTGAACGCCTTTTTTAGAGAGGTTCTAACTCTTAACGATCGCTACCATTCCTGAAGAGCGATCATCGCTCCTTGCTTGAGCGCTGCTGGCACATCAGGGCGACTGGCTAGCGCTTTCAGCCGCTGGTGGGCAGTACTTGCATCCAGTGCCTTGAGAGCGGCGATCGCGTGTAGCCGCACACTCATTTCTTCATGGGCTAAAAGCGCTATCAGGGTTTCGAGTGTATTGGGTTGGTTTAATGCGCCTAAACCGTTAGCGATCGCTTGTCTAAGCATGGGCTGTTCGATGGTCAGTGGCATTGCCAGCGCCTCTGTTAAAACTTGAGCCGCCTGAGGCTGAGTAGCAACGCTTTCCCAACGACCGATCGCGACAAGAATGGTGTGATAAAGCGGTAGCGCAGCAGGCTGGCTAAACTGATGTAGAGCCTGTCGCAGGTAGTCCAAAGCCTTGAGTGTGCCAATGCGATTGAGTGCCCAAACACTCTCAGTTTGCAGCAGAGGGGGTGTTTGTGGAGACTTCAGCACCGCGAAAAGAGCATCTGCGCCTGCGTCAGCACCTAACCGTCCAAGGGCAATTGCTGCTTCCTGACGCACTGATGCATCCTGATCCTGAAGATACTCTGACAGCAGGTTTACCAGATTGGGCTGAAGTGAGGGATCGGTGCAAAAGCCTAGCTCCTTGATCGCGACCTGTCTAACCGTTGCTTTTTGATCCTGTAGTCCCTGAATAAGGACAGGTGGGATGCGGGGATCATGGAAGCTGCCCAGTGCGCCAAGCGCGATCGCCCGAATCGTGGGACTGTGATCATCGACAACGGTGAGCAGGGGATCAATGGTTTCAGAGCGGCGAATGGTTGCCAGCGATCGCACCGCAAACAGTCGGGTATCATCCTGTGCCAGCATCTCTGTTAAAGCAGCAATGACTGGACTGCCGATGGTTGCTAACGCCTCAGCCGCAATGCTCCTCAAATCGTCCTCGTCAGTCGTTTGCAGCAGCTCTAGCAGTGCGTTGATCACGTGAGGTTGAGGGTAGCTGCCAAGCGCACGGGCGGCAAACCAACGCACGTCCGGAGCGGCCTCATCATCGCAGAGCAGATCGATGAGGGGATCAATCGCCCGATCGCCAAACGCAGGAAGCAGTTTCGCAACATCCCAACGTTCTTGAAAGTCGCCTGCTTCGAGGATCGCGATAGCCAGTTCCAGAACCCGTTCTAAGGTGCTGCTAGGAAGTGTTTCGATCGCCTGATCAATCAACAACTGCTGGAGAGATTGATAGAGCAAGCCCCAATTGCCTTGCTCCAACGCTGCCTCAGCTTGCTCTAAGACAATTGACATGTACCTAAGCCTACAGTTGCCTCATTTTGGCACAACAGCTTTGCTCAGACGCGACAGTAAGGGCAGAAATCAGCACAATATACATGCTCTGTCTGGGTGAACCACCGTTGCCGATTGGCAGTCTAACGTCCTTAGAACTCTCAACAGATGGTGATTTCATGAAACGTTCGATCGCAACCACCATGCTCTTAGGGGCGCTCCTTGCAGGAGGCGTCTCTGCCTGCTCTCAAACCACATCATCAGAAACACCCCAGGCAAAGACAACAGATACAACGTCGTCGAATGCTCCACAGACTGACAGCGCTCCATCCACTGATCGCGCACAGCGACGCGAAGCCATGCGGAAACAGATTGAGGCTGTCCTCACGCCTGAACAGTCACAGCAACTTCAGGCCAAGCTGCAGCAGGGCGTGAGAATGCGCGAAGCAATGGCCAGTCTCAACCTCACCCCAGAACAAAAGACCAAAATTCGGGACATTATGAAAGCGGCTCGTGCTCAGCGACAAGGTCAACCCTCTTCTAGCACGTCCCAGTAGGTGGAGCTAGGGGGACAGGGGACAAGGGTTGCTGGGTAGAGGTGAACCACAAGCTGAACACAAGCTGATCATCTGTAGAGTCAGATCAGCTCATCGCTATTAACCATTCGCGATGAGCCGATCGCTCTACTTCAGTACGGCTGGACGGGTCGCAGAAGGACGACGATCGATAACCTGATCCACCAATCCGTACGCCTTGGCTTCTTCGGAAGACATGAAGAAGTCACGTTCGGTATCTTCTTGGATGCGTTCGATCGGCTGACCTGTATGCTCTGCCAGCATTTCATTCAACCGCTGCTTGTGATACAGGATTTCTTTTGCCTGAATCTCAATATCGGTGGCTTGCCCTTGAGCGCCACCCAGAGGTTGGTGAATCATAATCCGCGAGTGGGGCAGACTCATCCGCTTACCTTTGGTCCCAGCGCTGAGCAGAAAGGCACCCATGCTGGCAGCCAAGCCAACGCAAATCGTCGAGACATCCGGACGAATGTGTCGCAAAGTATCGTAAATCCCCATACCTGCTGAAACAGAACCACCCGGAGAATTGATGTACAGGTAGATATCTTTTTCCGGATCTTCAGCATCCAAAAAGAGCAATTGAGCCACGATCAAATTTGCCAGGTCGGCATCAATTTGCTGTCCCAAAAACACAATCCGCTCTCGCAGCAGCCGCGAGTAAATGTCAAAGGCACGTTCGCCCCGACCAGATTGCTCAATGACGGTAGGAATCATGGCATTTGCCCTCGATCGGTTTTTATCATTCTACCGATTTGCGCGAGTGACGGGTGAGGGGGAAGAACCGTAACAGGAGGGGAGGGCAGGGGAGGCGGCGGCGGCAGGGAAGCAGGGGAGGCAGGGATGAGGGATGAGGGATGAACGTTAGAGAGTTTTGAGTTTTGAGTTTGACCTTCTGCCTTCTGCCTTCTGCCTTCTGCCTCCTCCCCTTGCCTCCTGCCCTCTGCCTTCTCCTGCCTTCTGCCGAAATTTCTAAATTAAAAGTTTCCAGAGTATGAGAGATTCGCAAGTGTACGCAGTATATTGACTCCAGTAGTCACCCATCCCCCTGAAAATGACGAACTTGCCAAGCCCCGGTAGCGACCCCGGTTCAGGTTCTAACAGGCGTTCACGATCGCTGCTCCTGAGGCGAGTGGGGATTCCATTGGGCGTTGCGACGTTAGCAGGCGTGGCAGGCGGTGCCTGGTACGGATGGATTTTTGTCAACGAAAAGTTGGCTCCGCTGGTAGAGTCGAACTTAAGTGAATCGCTCAAGCGCCCAGTGAAGCTAGGTCGGGTAGAGCGCTTTTCACTCACCAGCTTGCGCTTTGGCGCATCGTCTGTACCGGCCACGGTGACTGACCCAGATCGTCTGACGATCGACGCCTTAGACGTTAAGTTCAACCCCCTGCAGCTGCTGCTCACTCGTAACCTCAACCTTGAAGTGACGGCCGTCAAGCCCAATATTTACCTGGAACAAGCTGCTGATGGTACCTGGATCTCCACCCAGATTTCGCAGCAGGAATCGAAAGGCCCCGTGAAAACGGAATTCAAGGCGATTCGCTTTGAGGAGGCAAGGGCGACATTGGTGCCTGCGGGGAAGAAGGGCGGCAAGGCAGCACCTGTCCTCTTGTCGCAGTTAAATGGTGAGGCTGAATTTCTTGATGGCAATCAGCGCATTGCCTACACGCTTGATGGTCGATCGGACTCAGGCGGTACCCTCAAGCTCAATGGTGAGACTGTCACCAAACCCCAGCAAACCAATATTCACGTCCAGGGACAAAACTTTGCGATCGCAGAGATCGATCGGCTGGTGAAACTCCCGGTTAACCTTCCGGCGGGTCGGGCGAATGGCGCGATCGATGCTCAGATTCGCCCCAATCAGAAAGTGCCCTACCTCGTCGGCACGGCTACGTTTGAAGGCGTAACGCTGACGATTCCCAAGGTGCCCTATGGGTTTACACAGGCAAAGGGGGGCTTGCAGCTGCGCGGAACGCTCCTGACTTTGGAGAACACAACCGCACTCTTTGGTAAAGACAAAATTCCCTTACAGGCAAGTGGAACGCTGGATTTTGACAATGGGTTTGATCTCGCAGCGAAGGTAAAACCCACCACCATCGCCAAAGTGCTAGATACCTTTCAGATCAAGCTGCCTGTTCCCACATCGGGCGAAGTGGTGGCAGATCTACGGGTAACTGGCGCAACGCAGCAGCCTGTCATCACTGGCATTGCCCGTAATACCAAACCAGGCAAAGTCGATCGCGTTGACCTCAGCAAGTACAGCGCTAAATTCCAACTGACGACTGCCAACCAAACGTTGACCATTGCCGATGTGCAAGCAACACCTGCGGCAGGTGGGCAAGTCACCGGATCAGGACGGGTTAAGCTCACCACTCCGGCACAGTTGGCCTTTAATGCCCAGGCAATTGGCGTTCCAGGCGAACCGATCGCGAGTGCCTACACCAATGGGAATGCCTCACCCGTTGCGATCGGGCGTGTGAATGCGCAGGCGATCGTCACAGGCACGGCAACAAATCCTCGTACCTACGTTCGCTGGCAGGCACCCGAAGCGCAGTACGCTGGCTCTGGCGAAATCCTGATCGCCAATGGCGTGACCACGCTTCAGAACACAAACTTTGCAGTTGCTGGCGGCACAGTCAGCGCCCAGGCAAGAGCTGCAGACGGACGTTGGCAAGCATTGGTGACTGGCTCACAAGTGCAACTCAACCGCTTCTCTTCAGGCTTGCGGGGACTGTTTAACGGAGCCGTTTCCCTTTCGGGATCGTTGTCTAATTTCAGTCCAGCCAGTGTGCGTGCTCAGGGACGGGCGCGACTATCGCAAGGGGTTTCAGTCATTGCAGAACCGCTTGACGCGCAGTTTGCCTGGGATGGACAAAAGGTCGTCTTGCAGCGAGCCACCGCTCCGGGCTTTAGCGCCGCTGGGAATATCTACGCACGCTTGACGGGCACTCCAGCGATCACGGCCCTGGATTTGAACGTCCGCACCACGAACTACAACCTGCAGGCGATCGCGCTCCCCATTCCCAAAACCGTTGATTATGCGGGACGGGTAGACTTTGCGGGACGCTTGACAGGCGATTTGACCAACCCCAATATCAATGGGGGCGTTACTTTGCGTCAGTTTGCCGTCAACGGTACCGCCTTTGAATCGCCGCTACGGGGTACTCTACGCGTGGCAAGGGGTGTCGCGTTAAATCTGGTTGGTCAGCAAGACCGCATTGCGCTGACGCTCGATTCGACCTACCAGATTAATACCTTTGATATTCGGCGTGGGGAAGCTGTGGCAACGGGCAGGCGGCAAGGTGACGTGCTGCTAGTCAATGCCCAACGATTTCCGCTCGCGTTCCTTAATACGCCTGCCACGGCTGCTTTCTTTCCTCTATCAGGCGAGCTAAACGGCAGCGTCGCGGTAAATCTAAGCCGCTTGCGATCGGGCGATTTGAGCCAGCTCAGCGCCAACGGACAGTTCACCCTGACGAATCCGACGATCGGTACCTATCGCGCCGAGCAGTTTGGTGGACGCGTCAGCCTCTCGAACGGAGTCGCAACTCTTTCTGGAGCCGAGCTACGCCGGGGGCAAAGCCGCTTCCAACTGGATGCCAGCGCCAAACTTACTGGTACAGACCCACAATTCCAGGCGCAGTTGAACGTGCCTCAGGGGCAACTTCAGGATGTTTTGGAGTTGCTGCAATACTTCCAGCTTTCTGACTTTACACGTGGCGCAACGTTGCCTACCTATGGCACAGCCGCCGATCTGGAGACGGTGCCCGTAGAGTTAACCATGACGCCTTTGATCACTCAAATTCGTCGCTTGGCTGAAATCCAAGCCTTGAAGACACAAATAGCCGCGCGTCAGCAAGCATCACCCCTGCCCGAATTAAGCGAACTTAAAGGGGCATTCAACGGTACTATCAGTGCCTCAGGCTCATTGCGAAAAGGCATCAGCGCCAAATTTAACCTGCGTGGACAAGACTGGACTTGGGGCAGTGCGCTCTCTGCCAAGCGAGTGGTCGCAAGAGGCAGCTTTGAAAATGGCATTGTGACGCTCCTGCCGCTACGCTTCCAGTCGGATCAATCCCTGGTTACATTCTCAGGCCAGGTGGGAGGGTCAGCGCAATCCGGGCAGTTCCGCATGGAGAATATTCCGGCCGATCGCCTGACTGAGTTGTTTAACCTGCCGCTCAATGTGCAAGGCAACTTAAATGCAACCGCAACCATTACGGGCAGTCAGAATAATCCTCAGGTTGTGGGGCTGTTGAGCCTGACCGATGGGGTGTTGAATGGCACCAGCATTCAGCAAGCACAGGGCAACTTTGGTTACAGCAACGCCCGTCTCAACTTTGGTAGCCGACTGCTGATTAGCGGCAATGAACCCATTACACTTACTGGCAGCATTCCACAAAAGCTACCGTTTGCTTCTGTTGAACCTGATAATGACCAGATTCGGCTCAGCGTGAACGTCAAAAATGAAGGACTGGCGCTCCTTAACCTGCTGCAAAATCAGGTTGCCTGGATCGATGGCAAAGGGCAGGTGAATGCCGAAGTGGAAGGTACGCTCAAGCGCCCGATCGCAACGGGTACGGCCACCGTTGAAAAGGCCACCATTCAAGCTCGTGCTCTGCCTGAACCACTGAAAAATGTGACCGGAACCATTCGGTTCGATCGCGATCGACTGCGGGTGGATCAAGTCACCGGACAATTTACACGCGGGAATGTCACTGCAAAAGGGGTAGTGCCTATCTTTGCAGCCTTGTCGCCTGATGATCCCGATCGACAAACACCTCTGAATGTGAACCTGAATAAAGTCGGCATCAGCTTGAAAGGGCTGTATCAAGGTGGAGTCGATGGGGATGTGCAGGTGGTTGGGTCGGCGCTTAACCCCATCATTGGGGGCAACATTCAACTCTCCAATGGGCAGGTATTGCTGACCAGTGCCCAGGGCGGAGACACTGGCACGAGCAATGGAACGACCGCCAGTGGAAGCGCAGGTGGGACAGGCGCAGGCGCAACTGGTACCTTCGGCGGCAACAACGTCATCACCTTTGATAATCTCAGCATCACGTTAGCCAATGGTGTGCGGGTAGTCAGTGCGCCACTGTTGAGCTTTGTCGCGACGGGTGGTCTCACAATCAACGGGCCTCTGGATGATCTGCGGCCTAAAGGACTGGTTAGCCTCAGATCAGGCCAGGTCAATCTATACACCACTCAATTCACCCTGGCTCGTGGTTATCCCCAAACGGCGGAATTCGTTGAGAAACAAGGGCTTGATCCCAACCTTGACGTGCGCCTGATTGCCTCAGTCGCCGAAGTCACCAATAGTCGCCTGCCAACCTCAACGATTTCTTCCGAAGTCAACGACTCCTCTATTACAACAGCCTCCGCCTATGGTTCATTACAGACAGTGCGCATTCAGGCACAGGTGCAGGGTCCAGCCAGCCAGTTGGTGAATAATCTCAGGCTCACCAGCAGTCCTGCTCGTAGTGAAGCCGAGATTGTGTCCCTTCTCGGCGCAAGTTTCGTCAGCACACTGGGAAGAGGCGATACGGCTCTGGGGATTGCCAACCTGGCCGGGTCTGCCCTGTTAAGTAACATTCAGGGTGTGATTGGCAACGCACTGGGCTTGAGCGAGTTTCGCCTCTTTCCTACCGTCACCCGACCCGATCGGGCACGCGATACGAGCAGCGGCGGTTCTACGTTGGGCTTGGGAGCAGAGGCAGCACTTGACATCACGCCCAGCATTTCCTTCTCAGTGTTGCGCATCCTCACCTCCAGCCAACCAACCCAGTTTGGTCTTCGCTATCGTTTGAACGATCAAATACTGCTGCGTGGCTCTAGCGACTTTTCGGGGGATAGTCGCGCGGTTGTGGAATACGAGACGCGCTTTTAGCCGCATGCATTACAGCGGGAGGCAGAAGGCAGGAGGCAGAGGGCAGAAGTCAGAAGCCAGGAGTCAGGAGTCAGAAGGGAAAGCATCGCTACTAAAAACTGACAACCAAAAACTAACAACTTCTTCTCACCCCAAACCCTATCCCTCAAACCCTATCCCCCAAACCCTATCCCCATATTCATAGGTCTATGGCTTACGCAACCAATAGCTCCTGTCAGTACGCCTAGCCAAACGTCGTCCCGTTCCATCCCCATAGATAGCCTTTAGCATCAGCAAATTCTAGGTAGATCCGTTGCTTTGGCACGGCGATCGCCTGCTCAATCTGCTGAGAAAAATCCTGACTCATGGCTTGCGTTTGGGCAGGCGTAAAGCTGCCGATGCTTTTGACTTCAACGTAGCAAACAGGCTCTAGCGTGCCACCAAACGTCATGCTGACGCCGGGTTTAAACGCTGTCATCACATAGGATTCTGGCTTACCCGTATGCTTTGCAAGACTGGCTGAAAGCGCTTTGAGCAAAGCCTCCACACTCGCTTTATCAGGTTCAGAGATAGAGGTTTGAACATTGATGAGAGGCATGGCTAAAGAGGATCGTTATGAACAACGAGACCAGTTTGCCACGAAATGCTCCTCTACACCCCAACCCTCAACCCCCAACCCCCAACCCCTATCCCCCATCCCCACCTTCTCCCTGCCTCGGCAGCGTTTCTAACGGCGGAATATCTTCAGGCTCCAGCGTGGTTAAGACCTCATCCGTCAGGGTTGTAATCACGGCTAGACGATTGGCTTGTTGTTCAATGGTTTTCTCGAATAGATTTCTTACCAGACGGGCGTTGCCAAAGGTACGATCGCGGCGATCGTATAGGCCGTTGAGCAGTGTATATAGCGCTTGATTGGTTGCCTCAGTTGGCTTGAAGTGCCCGTCACGACACAGCTTTTGAAAAATGGCGAGCAGTTCATCGGGCGTGTAGTCTTTGAAGTAAAAGTAGCGGTTAAAGCGTGATTTTAGCCCCGGATTTGATTCGATGAATGTTTCCATTTCGTCCGTATAACCCGCTACGATGACCACCAAACGGTTGCGATAGTCTTCCATCCGTTTGATCAGCACATCGATCGCTTCCTGCCCAAAATCCTGAGTTGAGTTGGGTGGCTTCAAGGCATACGCTTCATCCACAAACAGCACCCCGTCCAGCGCTGAATTTACCAGAGCGTTCACCTTTTCAGCCGTACCGCCGATATGCGAGGCCACCATACCTGCGCGATCGGTTTCAACCAAATGCCCTTTTTCGAGAAACTTTAATTCCTTAAAAATTTTGCCCATCAGCCGCGCCACCGTCGTTTTTCCCGTTCCCGGTGGGCCGCTAAAAACACAGTGCAAGGAGGTCGGTGTTCGAGCCATGCCACGCTGCGATCGCGCCTGCTGCACCCTCAAAAAATTGGTGAGCGTTCTCACTTCTGTTTTGATGTTTTCCATCCCCACCAGGCGGTTAAGCTCTTCCAAAACTTCTTCCACGTTCTGCACTAGTAGGGAGAAGCGATCGGGAAGTCCTACTTTCCCATTCTCGACTGGACGATAGGTGTGCAGCAGTTGCCAGATGTGCGACAGCGCTTCCATTTCTTGCATGGTGACGGTGCCGTTGGCTTTGACCATCGCTTGAGCAAAGCGATAGATCGCATTCACAACTTGCTCTAAGTAGCGAGTCCCCTTTTCTTGATCGATCGCGTTGAGCATTGACGGCAGCGCTAACTGCGGGGTCTGGTTCTGAGAAGCTGTCAAGTCCAGCAAGAGCTTTAACGTTGTCTTTTCGGCATCACGTCTTGCGGCTGGAGAATGATCCCACTCTTCAAGGGCTACACGCAGCTTTGCAGCATCCTGTTTAATTAGCGCAAAAATGACTAGAAAAGCCAACAGTTCGTTGGATGTAAGTTCGCCATTGCTGCGACCACAAAGCTGTACGATCGTCGCCAGGTCGGTCAAGATTAACGCTTCAAACCCCTCCCTGTCTAAAAGCGGTAATACCGTCTTATAGAGAAGATTTGCTTCTTTTTTGATCTCCCGCTGATTCACAAACATCTCCTTTAAGGTTGAAGCATGGTAGCTTGAATGGCTGACACCGTTGTCGTTATTCTACTTGCGATGACTTCCTATGATTGAGGCTCAAATCCTTTCAGTCGCTGAAACCCCTTTAGACCAGGCAGACGCGATCGCGGCTCGCCTGCATCAGCGTAAGGATGCCTGGTTAAACGTCAGCATGGCCGATCGCATCACCTATCTTCAACGCTGCTTGGACGATGTCATGGCTGTAGCTTCCGATTGGGCAACCGCTGCCTGTCATGCTAAGGGCATTGATCCGGTCAGCCCTCTAGCTGGAGAAGAATGGTTTGTAGGACCGACTGCAACCGTTGCCGCGCTGCGATCGCTCATCCTGGCGTTGGAAGCAAACGGACAGCCTAAGCCCACCCGATGCCGCACCTATGGTAAACAGACGATCGCGCAAGTTTTGCCAGCCAACTTGATGGAGCGCCTGCTGTGGCTAGGGTTTGTGGGCGAAGTATGGCTGCAACCAGGGCAGAAATCGACTCAGGGTTTAGTCTATCGGCAAAAACCAGATACTGGGACGTTAGCGCTGGTGCTGGGAGCTGGAAACATTTCATCGATCGCGCCCCTCGACGCTCTCTACAAGCTCTTCGCCGAAGATGCGGTCGTCTTGCTCAAAATGAATCCTGTGAACGCCTATATGGGGCCAATTTTGGAAAGGGCGCTGCGATCGCTACGGCAGGATGGCTTTCTCGAAATCGTCTATGGCGATGCGTCCCTCGGTCGCCATCTTTGCCAGCACCCGCTGGTTGAGACGATTCACATCACAGGTTCTCATCACACGCATGATGCGATCGTCTGGGGCAACACACCAGCAGAACAGGCCCAGCGCAAAGCCGCCCATCAACCGCTGATTGCAAAGCCCATCACATCAGAATTAGGGTGCGTCACGCCAGTCATTGTTGTGCCAGGAAATTGGTCAGAAGCAGACCTTACCTTTCAGGCACGGCAGATCGCTGGGATGGTAGCGCATAACGCCAGTTTCAACTGCGCCGCTGCAAAGGTCGTTGTGACCGCAAACGGATGGGCACAGCGAGAAGTCTTTTTGGCAAAGCTTCAGCAAGAGTTAGCCCAGACCCCTAGCCGCAAAGCCTACTACCCTGAAGCGACGGAACGCTATCAGAGGTTTTTAGAGCAGTATCCGCAGGCGATCGCGTTAGGACACACCACACCGACCACGCTCCCCTGGACGCTGATCCCAAACGTACCTGCACAGACAGGAGAATACGCACTCACGCAGGAAGCTTTTTGTGGCGTATTGGCAGAGGTCAGCCTGCCTGCTGTGGATGCAGAAGACTTCTTGCGACAGGCGATCGCCGTTGTAAATGAGCAAATTTGGGGCAATCTATCCTGCACCCTTTTAGTCGATCCGCAGACGGAGAAGCAATTGGGAACGGGAGTAGAAGACGCGATCGCACAGTTACGCTACGGAGCGATCGGCATCAACGTCTGGTCAGCCGTCCTCTTTTCGCTACCCGTCCTTTCCTGGGGCGCATTTCCCGGCAACCCATTGCAAGACATCACCTCTGGACGCGGCGTGGTGCACAACGCCTACCTCTTTGACCACCCACAAAAATCAGTGCTGCGGGCACCGTTTCGGATCTTTCCGCTGCCCATCTGGTTTGCCCGTCACCGTAACTTATTGCAGCTTGCGAAGCAGTTTACAGAGTTTCAAGCAGCACCCTCCTGGGGAAAGCTTTTTAGGGTTGTCCTAGAAGCGCTCCGAGGATGAGCTAAGGGAGTTGTCTTTCTCACAGTTGAACAAACCACTAGATTGATGTGTCTAAATCTACCGATCCCTAACAAAATGAGACGTCTAAAATCGCTAATCCAGGGCGAGCCAGAAACGTTTCAGAAAGTTCTTGAGCATCACCCTCTTGCATATTTTGAAAAAGGATTGTAAAGGCTCCAGCACCCAATCTTTGTTGGGGAAACATGCGGTAGCAAGGTAAATTTGTCAGGTGGGATTGATGTGAGTCAAGATGAGGCACCTTTAACGCTTTGAAGTGCGGAAAACGCTCTAGAAACCAGCTTGCAACCTGCTCATTTTCTTCAGGAGAATAGGCACACGTCATGTAAGCCAAATAGCCATTCGGTGCAACAAGCTGAGCAGAATTTGCCAAAATTCGTTTCTGTCGCTTTGCATTACTATTAATCGTTACAGGATGGAAGCAACCGGGAGCTTTACCCCCTTTTGCTAACAATGATTGCCCTGTGCAAGGTGCATCCACAAGTACAACTTGAGCCGTTTGAGGTATTTCTTCAGCTAAAACCTCCGAGTCTAACCGCAGCACGATCGCAGGATGAATGTGACACCGCTTTAGATTAGAAATCAACGCACCGATTCGCTTGCCAATAACCTCATTGCTTAGTAATTGCTTTGGCTGTAAAGCAGTCCAGGCAAAAATACTTTTACCACCCGGCGATGCGCAAACGTCAATAACGCGATCTATAGGTTTAGCCAGCGTTAGTAAGGTGGAAACAGCAAAGACAGAGGAAAAATCAAGGCAGTAAAAAGCTCCCTGATTGTGCAGCGGATGTTGACCTGGCTTTTGCCCGATCGCTAACCGATCCACGAAAGCAGGCTGCCACTCTAAAGCAGGCTCTACTTCAAAAGAGCTATTGTCTGGCTTTTCTTGGCACCAAAGAATGCAGGGATTAAAAGCGTTGGGATGGAGCAATGCATCAATAAACTCGGCACGATCGCCAGCCTCTTCAAAGAGTTTTTGGCTCAGTTTCAGTAAAAGATTAGAGGGCTGCTCCATAGCATTCTTTACAAACGTTAAAATGGCGATCGCCATTTATAACAATGGCTTCCTACCAACCAATCATGTCATCTAGCTTCACCAAGCTCAAACAAACATTTAAGCAGTAGCAATCGGTGAAGCGAATTGGGCACTCTAAACCTACAATATCAGGAATTTTTATGCGCCCCCATCCCTCCCAATCGCAAATCCGCCCCAAAATTAGCACCATGCCTCGCCAGAAGACGGAAGCAGCAGCTTACCTGGATATTTATAAGCTTGTAAACGAGAAGACTCGCCTCCAGAAAGAGCTAGGCACTTTAGAAGAACGACGCGATCGCATCCAAACCCGCTTAGAAGTGCTGGATGTAGAAATTGCGGCACTGGAACAAAGTGCTCACCAGTTACGTGATGCAACTCCCGTAGAACCAGCAGCAATCAAAAGCACCAAAACTCTTGATACGGAGTTCAATACATTCGACTTTGTGGAATATTAGGCAACTGCTGTCAATGTTTCATTGAAAAGCAACTCAGAGATCACTTGGGACGTGCTTTACAGTCTTTAGAAACTCCCAATGCTGCGGGCTTAAAGCCTTCCGGGCATACAAGAAAAGGAGGCAGAAAGTACCAGCAACGAAACAGATTGAAGTTTCAAAACACTGCCTGGGAAGCTTTGCAGGCTAATATCTTTAACCAGGATATGGCTTTACGTTCATTACCTTCGCTATTGCTTGATTTTTTGTACCTGCTCAAAAATCTTGGCAAAGCGTATCGGATCACTTGCATCGTCCGGCGTTCCGTGCGCTAAGACGGGTTCAGAAGTCATCCTGTTTACATAAACAGCAAAAGCATCATCATCATCACGATGCTTGAGGACATAGGCACGAAGCTCATCACGACTCATCGCGTCAAAGTTTGGTTTCATCGCTGGTACTCCCATTCGCCATTCTGGTCAATCAGAATCTTGATCTCATCTTCCGCTAAGATCACAAGCTGATTAATCCGTTTGTCCAAACGTACTAAATAAATTGGGATGTAGAAATTCGTTAACCGCTGACAGATGTCGCAGCAACTCACTGCTTGTGCCGTTGTTGGTTGATTTGACACGCCTGTCGTATCCTCAATGTAATGTATCTCTACATAAGCGGTCTAGCCCATCTCGGCTTCTGCCTCCAGAGCCGCTTCAGCACGCAGATTATCTTCAAGGGCTTGAATTGCCATCAGTAGCTCTTCCTCCTGGGCTTCAAATTCATCTTCAGGAATGTCGCCCATGTCAAAGGCAAGTTGAAGTGCTAACAGTCGCTTGCTGAGATTTTCGGTATCGTCAAGTTCGGCATCAGCACGCTGTTGGATTTGTTCAGCGATCCAGCCAATACCTGTAACGGGGGCAAAGAGGAGTTTGAAGAGCATGGGAATGAGGGGGGAAGTTTTGAGTTTTGAGTTTGAAGTTTTGAGTTAAAAGAGTTTTGGTTGTAAAGCTTTATAGAGGCACGAGAAAAGATTTAAAGCCCGTTGAGCCTATCAGAAAAGTTGTTAGTCATTGACAGTAAACTACCACTTCTGACTTCTGGCTCCTGACTTCCCTTTTTCTAAAAACCAACAACTAAAAACCAACAACTACTCCAGCCGATCGAGTTGGGCAAAATTAAACGGTGCCGTGAAGTTGTTGTAGCGAATTTTGAGACGGCTATCAAATTGATGGTCGAGGGCTTCGACTTGATGGCTAAAGTCTGGTTCGGTTTCCCACGGGATGAGATACGCGGCGTTGTAAATCATCGACTCGGTGAGCGTATCGTTTTCAACTCGATCGTGTGCCAGTGGGTTCAGGGCTTCACGAAAGGTCTGGATGATGGCTTGCTTACGGGCTTCCATCGCGCGTTCGATCGCCTGTCCGATCGACACCACTTCATCCATACCTAGCGTTCGCCCTTCTAAGCTGTCACGCTTTTCTCTCAGGGTCTCGTTCTCATTTAGAAGTAGCTGTAGTTCGCGATCAGCTTCCCAAAACACCTTCACGCCGACCTCGCGCTGCCCCTCTAATTTGGTAAACAGCTTCTCTAGCCCCTGTCCATAAGGCGCGGTCAACTGCTTCGTCACCGTTTCCCAATCGTCAATCACCAGACCAAACTGAAGCGGTAATAGCGTCCGATAGCCCACTTCCATCGCCTGTTCCAGCACTTTTTCGTGTCCCAGTAAGTTACGCCGACTGGCGAGGTAACGTTCTTGCTGCGCTTCTGAGTACAAAAAGGTGAAGTTATCAACGACTTCTGTATGTACAGGCTGCTTATCTAAGCCTTCGAGCATTAAATTTTGGGGACCCGGAGCGGGAAAAATACCGTACAAATAGAGTCTGTTTGTCATGGGGGCAACCATTGAAGGGCAGTGAAGATCAGCCAGTGCGCTTGCATGTGGGGTGAGCAATCTTCATTCCTATAGTTCCCTTTTTCCCAATGCTCTCTAACGCGAAGGCTCTAAATCACTTAATGCGTTAAATCGGTTTTGCAGTGAGGACTAGTTGAAGTTTGGCGTGAATCAGGTCGATGTTTGCTAAGCCTAAATCGACATTTCCTTGCAGAACGACTCCTGTATTAAGCAAGCGATCGAGCAATTCGAGAATCGTTGGATTTGCAGTGTTTTCGCCAGGATAGTAGCCGCCTGTTTTGGGTAGCAGGGTGCCAATTTCGCCAAGGTCGATGTTTAGGTCTGCAGGGTCAATTTCAAAGATGCCGCAAATTTCAACGACTTGCTCTTCTAGCTTACGAAGGCTTTCGGCAGCACGATCGAGGTCTTCATCACTCAACTCGCCTGTTTCCATCCGACGAATCACCTGTGCCTCCATCAGTTGGCGCACTAGTTCTACCACAGTCAGCAGAAGCGGAGCCAAACCAGCATCATTACTGGCTTTTGGCGTCGTTGAAAGGGCTTGAAGCGGAAGATCGGAAGCGGTCACTCGGTTTGTCAGGTATGGTTGCCTGCCTCTATCTTCGTCGATTTTTCGATTAACGGTTCTTGCGAGTAGTTCTGAGTTTTGAGTTACGAGTTTTGAATGACAAGAGCGACTCTTCCCTAAGTCAGCGATCGACTTTCGGGTCGATCGCTGACATCTGTCGCGGAGCGCTGGCTGTCTATCAAGTCGCAGGGCGTAGCGATCGCAATTCTGACTCCAGACTCTCCACTCGTTGCATCAACTGCTGGTTTGCTTCGATCAAGCTTTGGGATTGGGCGCTGAAATGGGGATTGTTCTCCCACCAGTTGATGCCCATCTCTTTGGCTTTATCCACAGAGGCAATGAGCAAGCGGATACGGATGTTGAGCAATTCAGTGGTGGCGACCGAGACGGAAATATCGCCCGCAATCACGATACCTTTATCAAGGACGCGCTCAAGGACATCCGCTAACGTGGAGCCTGCAGTAGACGTGGAAATCGATCGCGCCGAATCTTTCGTTGATAGAGGAGCTGTGGGGTAGGCTTTGGTAGGAATGGCGGCAGTCATGATTTAACCTTCTGTAGGGAGATAGAGCCGATCGCGCAGCATCACGCTACCTTTTTCTGCAAGCAAGCGAAGGACATCGACCGTACGGAAGCGATCGAGTTCCAAGGCTCGCTCAATTTGCGATAGCCGTGCCCCGTTGACCTGCTTGAGGTAGGCAAGGATCTCTTGCTCATAGGGAATCTCCGCCTCTTTGGTTTCTAGCGAGTCTTGGGGTTCTACCGCTTCGGCACGTGCTACAGTTTCAGACGCTTCTGCAAACTCAGAAAGGTTTGTAGCTTCAGATGGCAAGACACCGTCAGATTCGTCAGGCGCTTCAGTCTCTAAAGCGCTGAGTTCTTCTGCGATCGAGTCAATTGCTGGTTCAGACATGACCGCTTCTAGTGCCAGTGCGGCCAGAGCCTCAGTAATGGCCTCCGTTTGGGCGGCTACTGCTTCGGTCTGCGCGATTGCAGCATCATAAAGTGAATGGTTCAGTTCACACACATCCCCGTCTGCTTCGACGAGACCGATGCCGATCGACTCGTTGAGCAATTCCCACAGAATTTTGGTTGTTTCTACTATTGGCAAACTGGAGCGCGATAGCAACACATCAAAACAGATATCACGAAAATCAGCGTTTCCAGGCGATGCCAAAATCTCGTGGTCGTGGCAGACCTTACCCAACATGAGGCAGGAGCGCAAACCAGACGATTTTTCGTTGTTGGTGCGAATACGAAACTCTTTGACTAAACGCACAATTAGCAAAGCACTAGCGCGATCGACTTCCGTCTTCTGCACCAAAATTTCTTGCTGGGTCAGTTCATCCGGTTCGGGCATGTTAATCGTCACCAGACGATCCATCAACGCATCCTGCGTCGCATGAACGCCACAATATTCTTCTGGATTAGAGGTAAAAATCGCGCGGAAATGGGGACTAACCCGAATGTATTCGCTACGGTTGTTGCTAGGTGGCAGCACAAGCAGCTTTTCTTCGAGCGCTGACAGCAGAACGTTGTTGACCTCTGGGCGCGATCGGTTGAACTCGTCGTAAACCAGCGTAAACCCTTCCCGACAAGCGAGGGTGAGGCGTGAATCAACCCAGTTCTGCCGTAGTTCGTCCTCTACTTTGACCACGCTATGGATGTAGTTATCGACGACCTTTTTACGTGTATAGCCTGACTGATTGCCAATGAGGTCAGATGTTTTGAACTCATCATCACCAAAGATCAGCATCAGCGGACGAGCTAGTAAATCAGCTAAGTGAAGCGCTAGCGTTGTTTTGCCCGTTCCAGCAGGGCCACGCAGGTGGACAGAATAACCAGATTGTAGATAGCGTAGGGCACGATTTGCCACTCGTTCGACAGCAGGAGTGCTAACAAAACGGCGGGGGCTAGCGCGGAGTACTGTTGTCACGGTTTAACCTCGGGATATGGGGAGTCGGGGGTTGGGGAGCCGGGGATTGGGGAGTCGGATGTCGGGTATTGGGTATCGGATACAATTGTGGTTTCCTACTGCTTTCCCTATCCCCTACACCCTGTTCCCTATACCCTTCTTACGTATGGGCAAGTTGTGTTTGAGCGAGATAAATACGATCGCGCTGGGTGATTAAACCTTTTTTGATGAGCGATCGCAGAGCATCGACAGCCTGAAAACGGTTAAGGCCAAGTGCAGCCTCGATCTCCGTTAAGCGAGCGCCCTGAACGGTGTGAATATGAGCGTAAACCTCTTTTTCGTGGGCGATCGTCTCTACCTGTGGTGTTTTGGCTGCCTTTATCGGTGGCACAACCGCAACAGAATTGCCGTTTTGAAAGGCTCCTACCGTTTTTGTCACAGGCACTGAGCCGTTTGGCTGCCCAAAGCCACGACCAATGGGCTTGGTAACAGTCTTTGAAAGTGGTGGCTTAGCAACAGGTGCATCGGTACGAACAACGTCATGGTCTCCCCAAACGGTGCTGTGGAGGTCTTGAGAGAAGCGCTGCAACTCGGCACGAAAAACGGCAAGGCGCTGGAAAAGCGCTTGTGTCTCTGCTTCTCGTTTAGCACGGCTATGCATCAGAGCTTGATCTAGCTTTGCAGCGCGCTGATGACGCACCGATTCCAGTTCAATCAGGTAGCTCTTCACATCCGAGCGCAGAGCATCGACAAAGGCAATCAATTCTTGCTCCAGACGGTAGGCTGCAACGGTACGTTCTGCCTGTGCTGTTGCTAAAAAAGCGGCCGTTTGCTGCCGCAGTCTTTGGATAAAAGCATCAAGAGTCTGGTTGAGTTGAGTGGCTTGGATGTGACGGCGATCGCTCGCTGCGGTCAAAAAAGCTTGAGTGTCCAAATGCAGTTTTTGGCAAAACTGCTGTAGTTCGGCGCGGTAAGTTGTACTTTCATCGGCAAGCGCAGCGCGAAACAGGCTGAGTTCATCACGCAGTTGGGCTGCTTTAATTTGCCGTTCCTGCCTGGTTACTGTCAACGCTTCGGCAACCGTTTGCTGACGCTGGGCAGCTTCATGCTGGCGTTGCTGTCTCTGCTGCTGCCAGGAATCCTTTAAAGACATTGTTAAAACTCCTTCCCATCGTGCCAGGGAGTGATGACCAACAATTAAGCTGGGAAACCAGAAGGTCTCCCAGCATCTAACAAACCTTTTGCTTAACGCTGGGATTGAGCTTGAGCGTCGATCGCTGAATTACACTCGATCGACGCCCGCAAAAGGTTGAGCGAACTAAGCAGCAGGTACAGCAGCTTGAGCAGTCAAACCAACGGCTTCGGCATACTTCAAGTAGGTTTCGACCGATGCAATCACAACACGAGCTTCGATCGACAACAGTTCAATACCAACTAACGACACACGAACCCAAGCATCGATAACGATACCTTTGTCCAAGATGCGATCGACCACTTCAGCCAAGCTAGAGGAGGAGTTTACTTTTTCAACAGCCATGATTTTTTACCTTTAACGGATAGATGGAACTTGGTAGGCCTCACCTCTCCCCGTAGAGGGTTTGACACGGGTTTTGGCTTCCGATCTAACGATAGGCAAGGAACTTGTAGAAACAACCGTCGCATTCACTGAATCTCAGGCCAAAAGGCTTTTACCCTATTCGCAAAATTACTGAGCGATCGTCTGTACTTTATGGGAATAGATGGAGCATTAATAAGCATTACGAAGCATTAAGTAACGCGATGTAATGAAACAACCTGTATTTTGCGAGTGCCGGGATGATTCCATGAGTCCAATAGCTGAGATATCACAGCCGCATTGCTTAAGCGTGAAACAAAATTTTTAGGTAGTGTATACGGAGAGTGGTGGAGCAAGGCCCAAGAATGAGACGGGAAAAAGCTTTGCTCGAGCAGTTTGGTCTGCCTACAACTCATCGATATTTCTAATCAAACCGTTAAGAATCCGTTGTCTTGCTGGGATTGTCGCTAAAATCTGAAGGTGACATGCTGCTGATACACAACGCAGCTTGACGCGATTACCATCCTTACTGTCTTGCTTCTGCTTTAGTACTGAGATTACGGAAGGAGTACCTTATGTCAGATCTGAATCGCGGCATTATGAAGTTTGACGGCGCAGATGCCCCTAAGTCGATCGCAATTTCTGCGGTCATCGTTTTGGGGAGCATTGCTGCTCTGGTGCTTTGGGCGTTGCAATCAGCTTACGCTTTGGGTTAATTGAAGCTCAGTGTCTAAGAAATAGACAGCCTTTGCCATTTGGATAGTCTCCACTGTCTGAATGGCAAGGGCTGTTGTCGTAATTTACTCTTTAGAATTGCTTTGAAGCTCAACTTAGGACGAGTGCAGCTACCGATTAGCCTCTAGTGCTGCTGGCTAGACCCTGATAATCTGTTAAGGCTTAGGTTGGTGGTAAAAAGCCCTCTCAAGCAACAGATACGATTCTCAGAGCGAAACAGCCGATAAAGATCCATGCAGCTTCAATTTGTTCCCGTGGAAGAGTTCTACTTTGCCTTGACGTTGGCAGTGAGAACTCTAGATGACCTGTCGACAGCAGGGTTAGCAGAACAGGTAGAAAAACGCCTGAAGCAAGAATTTGGTCAGCCTTCTACAGTGGCAGCCGCAAGCCAAAATACATACAACTATGTGTTTCGAGTGGGCGAGGTTGACAATAGCCCTGCTGAGCAGCTTATTTTATCGATCGCCGATTGGCAGGGTAACTTGCGCCTGAGTAGTGACTACGGTTGGACGCTAGATGCAGAGCGTAAACCCGTCCGCACAGATAAGTTTAGCCAACGCCCAGCCTTCTCTTTACAGGTGCGATCGTACTTGCAGCAGTGGCTTCAAGTGCCTCTCGCCGATTAGGCGCATCGTTCCAACATCTTGTTGGTGACTATGGGGCCGCTATGGTAATTTGAACCCGTAACCAAGCAGTGATTGCTCATCGTCGATAGTTGCACAGCAGTACGCAGATTCGTTAAAACAAGCCGTTGTGGCTAGCGTTCTGATAGGCAAGGGTTCACCTTCTGCCTTCTGCCCTCTGCCTCCTGCCTTTTAATGATTTAAATGCAGAAGAGGCGAAACGTTTAAGCATAAGGGGTACAACAAAAAGCAACCCTTCACTCAAACGCTTCGCCTCAAATTGCTAACATGTGACGCTCAAGAACCTAGAACCTTATGTGTTTGTTGTTTGGGCAGCCAGCAATTGCTTGAGCTTTTCTAGCTCTTGTGCCCAACGTGGATCAGGTTGCACGCTATCAGAGTCAGTTTGAGCACCACCAGCGCGGCGGGACTTGTTGTTTCCGCCATTGCTGCTCCCTTTACGCCGTGCGCCACCGGCTGAGTTACCAGCAGACACAGGAGCGTTGGTAGCAGTCTCTTCGTCTGCTTTATCCTTAGCTCTTGGTTGGGCTCGTTCAACTTTTAAGGCATTGTCCTTCAGCGCATAGCCGTTGAACTTCTCAATAATTTCATCTGCTTGCTCTTCGCTTTTGACCGTCACGAAACCAAACCCGCGACATTTGTTTGTCTTGCGATCGGTGATGATTTTGATTGAGATTGAATCACCTGCTTCAGCGAAAACCGCCTCTAGTTCTTGGCGACTCAAATCTTCAGGTAAATTACCGACATAGAGACGAATAGACATGGGAACGATACCTCTAAACTGTGATTCAAATAGACATGCTTGAGCGCACCAGCTAAAAGCTGTATTCAATGAGAGCCGTTAAGCTCAACTTGGGAACAGCCAAACCTTTTTTGAAACCATCTTGACAACATGGCATACCTGTCGAATCACCTCCATTCACCGTCCCACGTCTGATGGCGCTTACACCGGACGGCGAGGAGCCTGGATTGAAATGATGATTATACGAATTTTTGGCCATCGCCGAAGGGTCAAGGATGAGCAAAATGTTTTGCTGTCAATGCGCGAGAACACTTATGCCATTCATTAAGGTATCACGGTGGGTAAGACGCAGGTAGAGACAAAAAAGATTTCTGACCTTAGCAGTATCTTTTAGGGCCTCTGCTTCATACTTTCATCGCTTGGAACCAATGGACTCAACCAGAAATTCAATCAGCGATGTGCCACATGGATAAGCTTTTGAGGGTAAGTTGGACAACGAAACGCCTTCCAGAGCTTGAGACGAACCAGGTCTTGAGGTGGCAATGTGCCATTTGATGAGCGTGACTGAATTAGAGTGGCAGGAAAACACTTGGATATTAAGAGGATGTAAAGAAATGTAACATTTGTGACGGGGTGATGCAAGCCCAAATGCCAGTGGTGTTTGAAAAAACGCTTAGCTGAGGCAGCGAATCGCTTCCATCATTCCCTTTGCTTTATTGAGCGTCTCCTCATATTCTGTCTCAGGCTGAGAGTCAGCGACCAGCCCAGCACCAGCCTGAACGCTAACGGTATGCTTGCCACCTCCTTGCGATCGCACAACCATTGTGCGAATGGCGATCGCCGTGTTTAACTGTCCTTCAAAATCATAGTAGCCATAAGCACCCGAGTAGGGTCCGCGACGGCAAGGTTCCAGATCGTGAATAATCTCCATTGCTCGAACTTTGGGTGCACCGCTGACGGTTCCGGCTGGAAAACAGGCTTTGAGCAAATCCCACGCCGTTTTGCTGGGTGAAAGCCTGCCGACCACATTGCTGACGATGTGCATCACGTGTGAATAACGCTCAATCACCATCAGTTCATCAACGCTGACCGTGCCGTTGACGCAGACTCGACCTAAATCGTTCCGTCCCAAGTCCACTAACATAACGTGTTCAGCCACTTCTTTGGGATCCTGAAGCAGGTCGGCTGCCAGCGCTGCATCTTCGTGAAAGGTCTTGCCACGCATGCGTGTGCCCGCGATTGGTCGGACCGTTGCCACAAAAGCGTCACCAGGGTCAGGGGCTAGCTCTGCCTTCACCATGACTTCAGGGCTAGAGCCAATGATCTGCCAGTCTCCAAAGTGGAAATAGGCCATATAGGGTGATGGATTGATCAACCGCAGCGATCGATACAGGGCAAAGGGGTCACCACTGTACTCCGCCGAAAGCCGTTGCGAAACGACGACTTGAAAAATGTCACCCGCCCGGATGTGCGCTTTTGCCTTCTCAACGTTGGCGCAGAACTGTTCTTTAGTGGTGTTGCTGGTATAGAAGGTTGGGGAGTGGGGAGTGGGGAATAGGGAGTGGGGTGGGGAGTCGGAGCGTTCTACAAGTTGTTGGCTTCTGGCTTCTGGCTTCTGACTTCTAGCTCCTGGCGGTGTCCATTCCAACAGCACGGCTTGTTCTGACAAGGGGGACTGTAGTTTATGCACCAGTTGAGTGACGCGATCGCAGGCTTGCTGATACGCCTTCTCGTGGTCGGTAGCCGGGTCTCGAAGATCGGCGTAAGCGATCGCCCAGACTTTGCGCTTCACCTGGTCAAAAATCAGCAGATTATCTACCTGCATCCACAAACCATCAGGCAAATCGGCATCTGTGGCTGGATAAACGGGCACACGTGGCTCAATCCACTGAATCAACTCGTAACCCCAAAAGCCAAATAGACCGCCAATTCCAGGTGGTAACTGTGGCAACTTGACCGGGTGATACGGTTGCAAACAACTGGCTAACGCGGCGAAGGGATCACCGTCAAAGACTTGCACTGAACCATCGCGATGAGTTTGGGTTGTCCGATTTCCTTTCGCCTCTAAAATCCACAGTGGATCACAGCCTAACAGACTGTAACGGCCCAGTTGCTCACCCCCCTCGATCGACTCCAGCAAAAAGCTGTAAGGCTGCCCTGCACACACGCGATACCAGGCAGACACGGGTGTATCCAGATCGGCAACCCACTCTTGGTAGACAGGGACAAAGTTCCCCTGACTGGCAAGATGAGAGAATTCAGAGAAGGTTGGAAAGAGCATGGGCAAAGAGGAGGTTTAAGGGATGAGTTATGAGTTTAGTTCAACGTTCAGCGTTTACTGCTGTCGATCTCGTCAAAGTCGATCGACTCATAGTACGGGCATTCCTTACAGGGGCCGGAGGGGTTGATGGCACAGCGCAAATGGGCCGAGCGCGCGTTAAAACGACACGTAATATCGCCAATAAGGTAGCCTAGCCCTTCAACATAATGATGCTCATCAGAGAGCGAAGAACCGTAAAACCGGGTGAGCCGATGAGAGGCAGAAGCGTTCATGGCTGCCCGCAATCTAGTTCTCAAGTGTGCCTCTGCTTTACGCATTAATAACCACGAAAGAATTGCTGGAATCAGCCCGATCGCGATGATAAAGAGCGCCTCTAACATAGCTTATCCGTTGATAGTTAATCGCGATTTGTCAGCGCTATTCGCCGCCCTGACCCGACTGCCTTGGTAGACTGTATGTAAATCTATAACTCAACGTTAGATGGTGCTTTCCGCAAACCGACCAACGATCAAGTTTTTACAACAACCGACGTCTCAAGAATGGCTTGAGCAGGCGCTCAACCACCTCGAAATTATTTTGCTGGATCACTCTCATTGTGAACGCAAAGCCGCAGGCGTAGCACTCAATTTGATGTTCCGCTATCCGTCGAATGTGAAGCTTGTGCGATCGTTGACGGCGATCGCCAAAGAAGAGTTAGAGCACTTTGATCAGGTTAACCAAATTTTAGAGAACCGTGGGATTCCGCTACGCCCTCTGGCTGCGCCTCCCTATGGTGCTGGGCTCAACCAGCAAATTCGCCCGAAAGAACCCGATCGCTTGTTAGATTCATTGCTCGTTTGCGGCTTGATCGAAGCGCGCAGCCATGAACGACTTGGTTTATTAGCGGCACACTGCGCTGACCCGCTCCTGGCAAAGTTCTATCAAGGACTGATGGCATCAGAAGCACGGCATTATGGTGTTTACTGGCTGCTAGCAACCGCAGAGTTTGAGCGATCGGTGGTCGAGCAACGCCTGGAAGTCCTGGCCACGGTTGAAAGCCAGTTGTTGTCTACCCTTCATCCTGAGCCAAGAATACATAGTTAGGGATCGGGAAAAGGGATGAATGCTAAAGGATGAAGGATGAAAGCTGAAGGATGAAGCTTTGAGTTCTCACTGACTCCCCAATCCCCAACCCCTAAACCCCAACCCCTAACCAAACCACAAACCATTCATTTAGGAGCAAAGCATTTGGAACCCCAAAATAGTGCGATCGAGCATCAAAACGTCCCTCAAGAACATCAGGGTCTACACAGCTTTCTGTACAGTTCTGAAGATGAGCATGCCGTTACAGCCACGGATAGTCCCAATCTGAACTTAGAGGCCCAAATAATGCCTCTGGAAGCCTGGTGCGATCGAGCGGGCAACGCTAAAGTTGCGGGTGTGTATGCCGTCTCTGGGTCTGATCACCGCATTCACTACGTTGGTTATTCTCGCAATGTTGCGCTCTCGCTCAAAGGGCACCTTGCTCAGCTTGGTAGCGATATTTGTGCGCTGGTGCAGGTAGAACCGTCTAAAGTCTCTAAACGGGAAGCGATGGAAGCCCAGCGACAGGCTTGGTTAGCCCAGCTAGATTACACACCGTCGGGGAATGCGGACGCAAGTGAGCTATGGGCCAGTACGGTAGGTGAAGCTGCGATCGCTGTCATGTCTGCCACTGAACGGCAGGCTTATGAAGAGAAAAAGCTTAAGTTGCGGAAAGCAATGGCAGACGCTGATTTGTTGCGTGAAGCACCTGACAACCAGGATGAGGCAGAACGGCAGCAAAGGCTGGAGGCAGCCGTTAAAAACGATGACTGGAGCGCGGTGATTCAAGAGCAAACCCAGCAAGCCTGACCGTTGCTTAAGCGTCCTCATTCTCTACGCTCCTTATGCAAGCGCTTTATCAGAACTTTTTGGTGCGTGACTGGCAACCAGACGATCGCGTACCTGCTGCCACCCTCATTTGCTCTGTGCTGGCAGAGTATGGTCTGGGTTGGGAACCGGAAGGTGCCGATCGCGATGTATTAGAGGTTGAAACGTACTATCAAGCTACAGGCGGAGAATTTTGGGTGATTGAGCAACAGGGAACACTCGTTGGTACAGGTGCCTATTACCCCATCCCACGGGGTCAGAAAGCCGTCGAAATTCGTAAAATGTATCTGCTGCCAGAAGCGAGAGGCAAGGGTTTAGGTCGTTTTTTGCTGCAAGCCCTTGAAGCCGCGATCGCTACCCGTCACTTTGAACAGATCTGGATCGAAACGGCCAGCATCTTAGCTGAAGCGGTCACGCTTTACGAAAACAGTGGTTATGAGCCTGCGACAGGTATCGAAACGGCACGGTGCGATCGCGTCTACCTCAAAATTCTTCAACCAGAGCGCAGGTAGCAAACTGTGGCTATTGACCGTCTTCCTTTTACCATTGCTCTTCAAATAGACGCCATTCGCCTGTCTTGGGTATGGATAGATTGGTTGAGTGACCCATCACGAGTGGTGGTGACGCTCCTGTTTGTGAGCGCTTTACCCTGGTTTTTTCGCACTCAGCGTTGGCTGCAGCGAATACGGCAATGGGCGATTGTTCTGCTCCTCGGCTACCTGCTCCTGATTTCACCTCCCGTTGTGTCCTTAGCGATGGCAGGAATCACCCGTCCGTTACCAGCCGATCCGGGTACGACAGTTGATGCGATCGTGATTTTGGGTCGTGGACGAGAACAAAGTCCCCCTCGTGTAAAGGTAGCGGCCCAACTCTGGCGCGATCGACGGGCACCCAAAATTTTTGTTAGTGGCATTGTTGATGCACCCGAACTCGTGGCGATGCTGCGAACTCAGCAAGTTCCAGCCCAGGCAGTCAGTGGTGAAAGCTGTTCTCGGACAACCTGGGAGAACGCCGTGTTTACGAAGGCAGTGCTGCAACCGCAAGGCGTAAAGCAAATTCTCCTGGTAACCGATGTGCCCCATTTATGGCGATCGCTCCTCATTTTTGAGCAAATAGGCTTCCAGGTCATTCCCTACGCCAGCCCACTAGCATCTGCGATGACCACTCCACAGCGCGCCATGCTCCTTATCCGCGAGTACTTCTTCCTTGCCATCTATCCCAAAACCCTCCAGCAAGAGCGTCGCACTCTAGAGCAACCGATCACAAGAGTCGTGGAGCAAATCGCTCATCAAGAATGCCTTATCAAAGATTAACGACCTGAATCGACGGTTTGCACTTATGTTTATCTGCGCAAACAGGTCTCTATTACTACTACGTAATGTCCTGCAAATTTTTGATGATTAGGCTATCAATAAACCGTGTAAGTACTGCCCAACTTTCTTAAGGAAAGTTTTATATTTAGGCAATAAATATCTATCTTTAGATGGATAACAAGTTTCTTTAAACTGTCTGTTTTTGGCCTGTGAACTTCACCGATGGTTAGAAGGAATGCTTTTCCTTATGAACTTGTCACCGAAAACGCCCGTGGAGGCTCAAGCACACGAGGCTTCTTTAACTCCTTGCCAAACAATGAGACCGCTTTTGACAGCTATTCAAAAGCTGGCTTTCGCCCGTGACCTGAACACCGTCATGGCAATTGTTCGTGTTGCCGCACGTAAAATCATGCTCGCGGATGGTGTGAGCATCGTGTTGCGCGACCAAAACCACTGTTTCTATGCCGATGAAGATGCCATTGCTCCGTTATGGAAGGGTAAACGGTTTCCTATGCATGAAGGCGTTAGTGGCTGGACAATGAAGCACCGTCAGCCATGTACCATTGCTGACATTTACAAAGATGAGCGCGTGCCGCTGGTCAAGTATCAGACCACCTTTGTGAAAAGCTTGACAATGGTACCAATCCAGCCAGCGGCTCCTTTGGGTACGATCGGCGTGTATTGGGCAGAACAACAACAGCCCAGCAGCGACGCCGTCAATCTGTTACAGGCACTCGCGAGTGCAATGGCTTTGGCGCTAGAGAATTTAAAGATTCATGCCGAGTTAGAACAACGGGTACAAGATCGCACTGCTGATTTAGCCTCCATGACAGCCCAATTGCAGACAGAGGTGTTGAAGTATCAAACAGCAGCAGCTGAAACGCAAAAGCTCTCGATGACCGATGAATTAACCGGTTTGTATAATCGTCGTGGCTTTTTGCATGTAGCAGAACAACAGCTTAAGGTAACTGATCGCATGAACGAATCTGTCTGTCTCTTTTTTATTGACCTGGATGGACTGAAGCAGGTCAACGACGGCTACGGGCATGAGGCTGGTGACCAATTGCTCACAGCCGCAGGACGGGTGTTAAACCGGACCTTTCGTGAGTCAGATGTGGTAGCAAGGCTGAGTGGGGATGAGTTCGCCGTCTTCGTCCCAGGCTGCACGGGAACCGACAGTATATTGAAGCGTTTGCAAGCAAACGTCAACAGCTTCAACCAGCTATGCAAACGATCCTATCCCTTGTCAATGAGCGTTGGAGCGACGATGTGTTTGGTCAATAAGGAAACCTCGATCGAACAAATGGTGGCTCAGGCTGATGCCTTGATGTACTCCCACAAGCGAAGCAAGCGAACAACATCAACAGGGGTCGAACCGCAACACAAATGCAGATACGATCGGGAACGTCCCAGAACTTAACCAACAGCAAATTGCTTTCTGCCTTTGCCCCAAGCGTTGACTCAAGAAACAACACACGTTCGGTTAAGCGGTCAGTCGCCAGCAATCGTGCAGCAGTAAACACCTTTACGGCGTTCCCGTCACAGTTGCCCAAAAGTATTTCTTAAACGAGCCAGCATCCATCGTCAGACGAAGTTGCTTTGACCAGGTGTAGATATCAAATGTCACTGGATCGCCCTGCAGTGAAATATTGCCTAATAGTGCAATCCAGTGGCTCGGAAATGCGATGAGGGGTGGATCATTGCCCAACATGCCCTCAGCCGTAATCAGAGCAAACGCCACACCACCCGCATACAAGGCAGCAGCAGCATCCTGCATCGCGCTGATATCGTTCATCAGGTAGGCATGGTCGTAGTTCACATGGCTATAGCCAAGAATTTCTCTGACCCAGCCTTTCATCTCCCATGATTTTGTCATCCCAGCCAAATTGCGAATGATATCGGGTGCATTGGGTTCGACCGGGAAGATGACATCTTCCACATCCCTCAAGGTTGCCAGCACCATCCAGTCGGCCTGTCCCATTTGCAGATTGCCGTGGCTTGCTTGCCGCAGTTCATCAGACGACGCAATGTAAGTGCTGTGCGCCTGAAACCCACCGACGAGAAACAGACTGCGGCAGATTTCAACATAGCGAAGCGGTTGCTTGAGCAGCAGCGCAAACAAGACAGCGGCGGGTCCACAAAACGGCTGTCCGCCCTGATTGACCTGAAACGGATCTTGCACTCGCGCTCGCATGTCGGCGATGACCGTTGCCTTGTCCAGAAAGGCCCACGCGCCCGGTGCGTTGGACTGCTCAAAGTCTGCGATCGCCTCCATCGCGGCCTCAACCTGGGCTGGGTCAGGAGGATACGTACCCGTTAAGACTTCTCTCGTAATCATGGTTTGTCTCTCAATGCGTGCAATGACTGCTTGTAACCGTTTTTACTAACAACAACACCCGTGTTCTTGATTCCCTATTCCCTGCCCACTACTCTTATTGAAACGCTCAATCGAAGATCAAACCATGACAAAGGCTTAAGGTTGTTTAAAGACTGCGATCAGACTTGCTGCTAAAGATAACGGCTACAGGTATAGTTTTTTTTAATGGAATTATATTAGTCTGGTAAAGTCTGGGATTTCGCAGTCAGGATGGAGCCTACTCTGCGCTCATTGTGGCTGAGTTTTCTTGGTCTAAAGGATCAGGACGCTCTTAGCTTGGCGAGCCGACTGGTTTGCGTCTAGTCTGCGGCATTTGCTTTTATAATCGCCTTCAGTAGCGTTGGTCACGTCTGTGCTTGCGATTTACCCTGGCAGCTTCGATCCCATTACTTTGGGGCACCTCGACATCATTGAGCGAGGCTGTAAACTCTTTGACCAGGTGATTGTTGCTGTGCTACGGAACCCCAATAAAACACCCTTGTTTACGGTGCCAGAACGGATTGAGCAGATCCGTCGATCGACGCCTCATCTGTCCAATCTCGAAGTTGATAGCTTTGATGGGTTAACAATCAACTATGCCAAAATGCGACACGCGAGCGCACTGCTTCGTGGCTTACGAGTTCTTTCTGACTTTGAGATGGAGCTGCAAATGGCTCATACTAATAAAACCCTTTCCGCTCAGATTGAAACCGTTTTTTTGGCAACGTCAAACGAGTATAGTTTTTTGAGCAGCAGTCTCGTTAAGGAAATCGCCAGGTTTGGCGGTGCGATCGATCACCTTGTTCCAAAACATGTCGCCGTAGATATTTACCAATGCTTCGCCAAGATTCCTCCAGCATCAGCCCTGACCACGAATTTAATGCCAGCACCGGAGCCTCCCAAAACGGAATCGCTCACAGAGAGTCTGCGCGATCAGGAAACGTAGACATTCAGCGAGAATTAAATCGGCTGGAGGAAATTATCCTTGATAGCCCACGGGTGCCCATGACCCGGTGGACGTGGGTGGATGAGGAGCAGTTGCTAGAGCAGCTTGACCTAGTGCGGCTGAGCCTACCCGAAGCCTTTCATGAAGCCGATGCGATCGTCCGCCAAAAAGAGGAGCTGTTTCTACAGGCAGAGCAATACGCTCAGGAGGTCGTTGAAAACGCCGAGCGGCGAGCGGCTCAAATCCTGAACGAAATGGGCATTTTGCGACAGGCAGAGATTGAAGCGCAGCAAATGCGGCAGCAGGTGCAACAGGAATGCGAAGCTGCAGAGGCGCAGACAATTGCTGAAATTGAGCGGATGCGTCGTCAGGCTCAGCAAGAACTGGAAGAGATGCAGCGTCTAGCGATCGCAGAATGCGAAGAGATTCAGGCAGGCGCAGATGAATATGCCGATCGCGTCCTACAAGAAATGGAACGGCAGTTGAGCGAAATGATGCGCGTGGTACGAAACGGACGGCAACAACTTCAACCAGAAACGCCGCCCCGCTCTAGAGACTCAAGTACTGGCAACGCCTCGGTTCGATCGTCCAGTCCAAAGAGCGATCGCCCCAAAAGCTAACGCGTCAGTTCAACAAACCTGCAAACGGTTTAGGCGGCTTTGCTGCAAAACCGCCATACCCAAAAATAGCTCATGGAATGAACGTGGTATTCGCCGTAAACGACTCATGCTCGGAAGCTGAGCAGAATCCTGGTAATGGTACGGATTTCTGGTAACGGTGCGGAGTCTCACACTGTTACCAGAAAGGTACTAGAAAGGTCTTCGTAAGTGCTTGCGAACGACTCAGTTTGCTCGCTTTGCTTGCCAGGCAGCACCCAGAGCGGCACCCATGCCAGCAACCAAGCCTACACTCATGCCCTCGATCGTTCTCGTCATGGGGCTTTCTTTGAGGCATTGACTAGACGGAGCGGCGTCTTGCAGGCAGCTATTACTCTCTGCCCAGCTTGAGGTACCACCTAAAACGACTCCAGCCGCACCACAAACTAGAATCAACGTCAAAACAGAGCGGTTCTTTTTTCTACCCATAGATGGATGCCAAACGCGACGTAAGGAAGGGATAATTCTCCACCTAATTTACCCATCCCTCGTGTAATGTCAACAGGCTTTGTCTAATCTTGAGCTAAATGAAAAGTCTATGTAGAGTTTAGGAGAACCGTCTGGTTTTCATTGGCGACCAGTTTTAGAGGGTAGGGGGCGAGAAAGAATGAACCGCATCAGCCCTTAGACAATTAGCAGCCAGGGCTTTAGTTGCAAAGCTTCCCTTCAATAAAGACTCTGCTGCCATAGCTTTTCCAGAGTGGCTACCTGCTGTTTTAGCATCGTTGTGCGACGAGTTCGATAGCGATCGCTCAACCAGAGGCCTGCCCAAAACCCTACTGGAACAGAAATGATAAAGCCCAAAAACGCCAGGGGGGTTAGAGCTGACGCAATCACCTTAAACGGTAGATTGCTTATATTGGTCTGTGAACGATCGCTTTGCTGGGGCACTGTGATTGTGGCCGTCGGAAGCGCCGCGCGATCATTTGACCGCACGACCTGCTGAATCTCTACAAGCACGCTGTGGTAGTGCCAAATTCTCCACCACACGAGTAGGGCGGGAGAAAACACAGCTAAGGTAATTAAACCAACCGTAAGCAGCTTCAAGAGTTGAGGTTTCATCACCCATGGCTCCTTTTAGAAGTTTTTAGCAGTGTGCAGCACAGGATCAAACTCAAAGCGCCTGGAATGATGGGTTTCACCATAAAGGCTGAAGGTTACAGTTGGCTCATCACCCACCGCTTCTACAGAGTGGATCGCATCTGGAGTAAAGCTGATGATATCTCCCGGCAGTACTACCACTTCAGCCGTTGGCTCTACCCGATCGGGAAACTTGGCATCCGATAGCCGCTTCCAAAGCGTGTTTTTTTCTTCCCCTTTCAGGACAGCCACAATGCCCCAGTTGCCATGATTGTGAATCGACGATCGTGTACCCGGTAAGTAGGTGGAAATCTACACCGTTAACGGGTAGCCAATTTCGTCGTAGAGCATGATTACGCCAGTGCCCGTATCAGGGTTGGGGTCGATGTATTGTGTCTGTATCCAGTAAGAGTTAGTAATCAGCCGTCGCACCAGTAGCCATAGTTGAGGTAAACAAGCCGATTCATCGATCGCCGCCTCCAGCACATCTTCCACTTCTGTCAAAAAACGATGAAAGCGATAGGGCGTACGGAGCAAATCCCACTCCCTTGCGGGTTTACACACCTGCCACTGCCCTGCTTCTGTAACCAGTAAATCGCGATGTTTCATGGCTACCTCAACCACGGTGACTAATCCTCCTCATCGTCAGGGTGAGTCAGAATCTGCAACACCGTAGCTGCCCCAAACTCTCGTTTGTCATCAAGCTCGTTTACGCGCGTCGTGATCACTTTTGCTTCCTCGATCGCGCCCATGCGCGCCAGAACCAGTCCAGAAGCAGCATACGCATTGAGATAGAGCCGAATATTAGGTTCCTCTTTCCGCCCACTGAGCATAGGTGCCAGCGCGTCCCAATCGTCTGGAAGCCCTTCTAACTGCCGAATTTGCTCGGTCACTTGGTTGGCAATTTGGAGCGCTGCCGCATCGTTGTGCTTGTAGAAAAAATAGCGGTAGGCAGCAACGAGGACATCCAGCGATTGGTCGGAGATCGTCAGGGCTTCCTGGAGATAAGCCTGAGACTGCGCCGTATCTTCCCAGGTATTGGCGGCTGCTATAAGCAACTGTTTGACCTCGGAGGTCAAATCATACCAGGACAGCGTCGGGTCAGGGTTGGATCGGGTGGGAAGGCATTGCATAGGGTTAGAACAGCGTCAAGATGTACAGCAATGAGAACAGGACAATCCAAATAATGTCGACAAAGTGCCAGTAGATTTCTGCCATTTCGACCCCCACGTGTTTGGTGGTGGAATAGTGACCCGATCGCCGCGATCGCCATAAGACGCCTAGAATCAGCAGTAAGCCAATAAACACATGCAGACCGTGAAACCCGGTCATCAAGTAAAAGCAGTTGGCAAAAATATTGGTGGTTAGCCCATAGCCCAGCGTTAAATACTCATATACCTGTCCCGCCAGAAACGCGGCACCCATAACAGCGGTAACAATATACCAGCGGCGCAAACCCTTCACGTCATTCTTCTTAATCGCCGTATCGCCCAGGTGAATCACAAAGCTGCTGGACACCAGGACGATCGTGTTGATGGAAGGAACCAGTAGCTCGACTTCCGTGCCTTCCGGCGGCCATGCGATTGCTCCTCCACGTAGGACTAAATACGTGGCAAAGAACCCGCCAAACATGAGTGATTCCGAAATCAAGAAGGTGAGCAGTCCCCAAACGCGCAGATCGGCATGTTCCTCATGGTGGATCGCGGTGGTTGCTGGCACTAAACCATCCAAAGTGGTTTCTGATGGATCGATCGTTGAACCTTGCATCACTTTTCTCCTCTTATGTTGCCGGAAGGGTGGCATCTTCAGTGGCGATCGAACTCTGGATTTCCCTGCCGTAGTCATAGGGGCCGTGGGTCACGACAGGCAGCACTTCCCAGTTTTCAATCAGGGGCGGCGAACTGGTTGTCCATTCCAGGGTGAGTGCATTCCAGGGATTATCGCCCGCTTTCGCGCCGTATAGCCAGCTCCAGACCATGTTGATGGCGAAGGGAATCACCGATGCCGCTAAGACAAACGCGCCTAACGTACAAAGCTGATTCACGCTGGCAAACTGTGGATCATACATCGCTACACGTCGAGGCATTCCCTGCAAACCCAACTGGTGCATAGGCAGAAAAGTCAGATGGGTTCCCACAAACGTGAGTGCAAAGTGGATGCGTCCCAGCGTTTCGTTGGGCATCCGTCCAGTTATCTTTGGAAACCAGTGATAGATGCCTGCGTAAATACCAAAGACGGATCCACCAAACAATACATAGTGGAAATGCCCGACGACGTAGTAGGTGTCGTGTACATGCACATCAAACGGAGCGGTACCCAACGTGACTCCGCCTAAACCGCCAACGACAAACATGGAAAGTAGACCGATCGCAAAGAGCATGGCGCTGGTGAAGCGAATCTTGCCACCCCACAAGGTTGCTACCCAGCCAAAGATTTTCACGCCAGTTGGCACGGCCACAATCAAGGTCGAGATAGTAAAAAACATCCGCATCCAGGGAGGGGTGCCGCTGGTAAACATGTGATGCACCCACACAAACAGCCCCACGACGCAAATTGCCAAACTGGAGTAGGCGATCGCTTTGTACCCAAAAATGGGCTTCCGGGCATGGACGGGAATGATTTCCGACATGATGCCGAAGATGGGCAAAATCATCAAATACACAGCCGGGTGGGAATAGAACCAGAACAGGTGTTGATACAGCACCACATTGCCACCCGCATCGGGCTTGAAAAAGGAGGTGCCAAAGTTGATGTCAAATAGCAGCAACACCAACCCCGCGGCAAGTACCGGGGTGGATAGCAACGCCAGTACCGAGGTTGCCAGGATAGCCCAGCAAAAGAGGGGCAGTTGATCCCACCGCATACTGGGTACTTTCAATTTGAGAATCGTGACCACAAAGTTCAACGAACCCAAAATGGAAGACGTTCCTACCAGCACGATCGCCAGAATCCACAAGGTTTGAGCTGTGTTTGCTGTGATTAAGCTCAATGGAGGATAGGCAGTCCAACCGCTTTGTGATCCACCAAAGAGAAAACTCAGCAACAGCAACGCCCCGGCTGGAGGATTAAGCCAGAAGGCGATCGCATTGAGCTTGGGAAAGGCCATATCTCTGGCTCCCACCATCAGTGGAATGAGGTAGTTACCAAACCCACCGATCGCGCTGGGCACAATCCACAGAAAAATCATGATCGTGCCGTGGTTGGTCATGAAGGCGTTGTACAGGCTAGGGCTAAGCAAATCAGACTCTGGTGTTGCCAGTTCTGCCCGAATAGCCACAGCCATCAGCCCACCAATCAAATAGAAGGCAAACGCTGTCACCAGATACTGAATGCCGATTACCTTGTGGTCAATGTTGAAGGTGAAGTAGTCATACCACTTCCATGCCTGGGGTGGTGAACTGTGTGCAGCCACAACCGCCACTTCGCGGGAATCTTGAACTTGGCTCATAGCAATCTTTTCATGAAGGGTTGAAGATGGAACCGTTTCAGTACGGCGACAGCAAATTTGGGGCTACAGCGAATGGGTATGAAGCTGCGACAGCTTTTCTGCACTCACGCCTAACATCTGGGCGTAAGGTGCCAGGAATTCAGCGTCCGATTGTGCGGCTGGATTGGCGGCGATCGTCTGCGTCCGATCGTGGGCTTGAGCAACCTGGTTTTCTACCAGCCAAGCATCGTAGTCTTCTGGCGACTGCACAACCAGTTGCGTTCGCATGCTGCCGTGATAGCTGCCACACAACTCTGCACATACGACTGGAAACGTGCCGATTTTCGTCGCGACAAAGCGCAACTCGCTTGGCTGACCCGGCAGCGCATCTTGCTTCAAACGAAACTGGGGCACCCAAAACGAATGAATGACATCCTGAGCGGCAAGATTAAGCTGCACGGGTTTACCCAGGGGAACGTGCAATTCGCCTGCCGTAACGCCGCTATCGGGGTAATTGAACAGCCATGCGTACTGCAACCCTGTCACGTTTACAACTAAATCTGCTTTGCCAGACTCAGCCGTTGGGGCACCAAAGCCATACTTCGCAGTGGGGGTGGCGATCGTGGAGTCCGTCGTACTGCTTGCGTCTGCGACAAGGGCTGCTGCCATTGCACTTCCTGGTGCTGGAGCCGCCTGATGGGCCATCATGCCATGTAGATGCGACGGTGCAAAACCGCCCATGCGCTCATAGACATCGACGCTGTAAACGCCTAACCCAATCACAATAATCGCGGGAATTGCCGTCCAAACAATTTCGAGGGAAAAATTACCCTCAATGGGAACGCCATCGGTATCATCACCCTTGCGCTGCCGGAACTGAATGATGAACAGGACAATCGCCCCCTGCACCACCAAGAACAGCGCCGTGGCGATCGTCACCATAACGTTGAAAAAATGATCAACCAGAGGTGCCTGTTCAGACGCCTGTTCTGGGAACAAACCATGATGTTGGCCGACCCAAATGCTGATGAGAGTCACCCCCATCCCTGCAAGTAAGGTCAAAAGTGAAGCGGGAACCTGTTTCATAGGTGTTTTGCCTGCTGTTGACTCAATGAAAGCAATCATGGGCTTTCTCTGCTTATAACAGGCAACTTCAGCCCAACCAGACACGCTCATTTCGCCGACCCACTCAGCCCCATTAGTGCTGTACTCAGCACCGCAAATGGCCTATGCTTAATGGGTTCAGCCAGCGGACAGGGATGGGGGCAGGTATTTTTCAAGTAGAGAATGAGTGCTTATGGGTCAAGGGTCTAGTATTTTGGCCACTTCCAGTACAGATGTGCTTTTGCAACAGGCTCTTTCTCCTTAAACAGGTAAAATTTGTTTGCTAAAGCAAGGGGTTCACCAGGATTAATCATGATTTCTCAAAACCCTCAAATGACGTTTAATTGTGACTGAAAGCAACGCTAAAAGTGATGAATTGATAACATCTATATCGGTAACAAGCACTACCGAATAAGAACGCAGAATGCTTGTGGTGGACACATTTTCAGCACAATCTTAAGAAAAGATTTAATCGTTTAACTTGAACAGCTTAAATGAGTATTTTTATCTAAAAATAGAGCCTAATTAATGCTTCATCAAGACGTGTTTAGATTTGTATTTTATTGTTTTTGCTCACCTTTACATATCGGTTTGACGCTGACGATTTAGCTCGAAGATTGCTCAGAATTCTGTAGTCGTTGGTTACTCAGTCAAATTCTTCGCTAACGTTCTTCGTTCACAACATTACCGCTATGGCACATACCATCACAAATCGCTGTACTCAGTGTGGGGATTGTATGCCCCAGTGCCCCAGAGATGCCATCAAGCTTGAGGGCGGAGAGTTTTGGATCGATCCAATGCTCTGTAACGACTGTGAGGACTATGGTGCTGAACCTCAATGCGTTTCGGTGTGCCCGATCGACTTACCACCCATGCCCTTACAGGCAAAGAAAGGCCGTTGCAGAACAACCAATCGGACGCTTTCTAGCCCCGACCTGTTTACCAATGGCAAGAGTAGCCCGTTTGCGTCCGCGATCGTCATCTGGGAGGGATGCAACGTCCTGTCACAACGCCTCTCGCTGCCGTGGCAAATTAATTCAGAGGGCCAACTCTGCTACGAACGACAGGTGAGCGGTGGCAAAGGCACAATCGCCTTTCGCCTCACGAATGCGCTTGATACAGTTCCCCTCAATAGTGCTGCCGCTCAAGCTGAAATGGCTCAGTGGGATGTAAGAGCGGCCTGTTTGCACCTTGTCTATGCTGCTCACGCGATCGCGCTGGAACAACCCTGGGAGCAGGAATTTGTCATCACCGATCGTCAAATTGAAGCCTATTTAGGGTTGGAAAAGCGTAAAGACTTGAGCAGGCTTGCTAAATTGACCTTGATCAAAGAGTTAGCTCAACAACCCTGCAAACTCCAACTCGATCTGCATTGGTTTCAACAAGGGCGCGTGCGAGGGTTTTCGTTAGAGCAGAGCAATCTCTGGCACTTGCTCGATGTTCAACATCACTTTCAGGAAGATGAACTGGGCTGTAAGCACCTCATTGGCCTGACCTTCAAGGTAAAAGCTGGAGCCTGGTCAAAATACTTTCTCAATCGTCGAGGCGCGCGCGAAAGCACCGCCTTTTACCAATACAGCAGTTTACCCAAAACGCTCCTCTGGACAGTGAATAGCCTCTGGCAGCAGCACGAGGGAGCCTGTCGCATGTTGGTATGGCTCCTGTTCAAAACCAAAATGGGGAGTGAACAACGCCTGACCATCACCACGCTCATGCGAATTGCGTATGGCGAAACCAGGGTGCTTCAGGCTTCGGCCCAGCGAGAGGAACGCAAACGGCTGCTGCGATCGTTCGAGAGCGATCTTGAAGTGCTCAATCATTACGGGTTAAAGCCCGTCTTTGACCCCATTACCTACCCTCTGGACATCCAACCCCTGTGGGCCAAGCTTGCAGACTTACCCGATGATGCAGAAGCTGCGTTGGACTTCTGGACGAATGATGGCAGTCAAGGCAATCGTTTGACCGATGCTGCACCCCGCGACAAGTGGAACCGTCTGCTGCAAGCGCGCTTGCTGTGTTTTGAATTGCCCGACGGGTGGGAAAGCCAGGCCATCCAGGCCACCCAGAAGAAACTACGGCAATCGCAACGCAAAGAGAAGGCGCAGCGGCAATCGGAGAAGTCACCCTTTGCACGATCGCACCTCTCAGCCCAGCAAATTATTGCTGCCCGCAAAAGTCTCCAGATCAGTCAGCGCGATTTGGCCAATCATGTGGGTAAAAGCCAAAGTTGGGTACGGGATATTGAAAGTGGTCGCCTGCAAGTGGGTTTTAAAGAGCAACAGCTTCTCTTGCAAGTACTGGGGGTCATTCCCTAGGGCGCGTCATCAATTAAGCCCCAAAACCTTTGGTACCAGCAGTGTCGCGCCCGTTCCAATACATGAGGCTAGGGGCTGGAACCCTTGCTAGAAGTAAGGCGTAGTCGAAATTGATGACAGCCCCTAGGGACCGTATTTGCAGAAGAGGATCGAAAGAGACCCTCTCCTGTAAACAAAACGGGCGTTATGACCCGATATTCAACGGTTTGCCCTGTACGGTTGAAGCAGACTGAACGCCCAGCAAGCGATTAATGGTTGGTACAACATCAATGTTACGCACCTGATTCAACTTGCCTCGACGGATATCTGGACCCGCCGCAAAGAAAATAGCGCTCATATTGGACTTACTTGGGTCGTAGCCATGCGCACCATAGAAATTAGGCACCGAAAGAATCGGAGTCGTCGCAGGCGTAGCAGGCGCATCCCCTAAGCGTGGAACCACTGGCGTTTGGATGCCGTCAAAGTTATAACCTTCTGCCAGCGTTGCATAGACGTCACCCGAATCTTGCCCGATGACTTCGTTAGTGCCTAACCCAAAGGTTGGATCATTCAAATCATTGGGCACTGGGCGAGCATAAATTTGGTCGAAAATTGGCTTGCCCTCACGCTTGGCGTAGTTTGGGTTCGTCTCTACAAAATCTTCCAGGATTTTGACGATCTGCTTCTGAAGCACCACATATTGCTCCGGCGTCACCGTACCATCGGGTTCTCGTCCTTTTAAGTTGATGTAGATGTTGGTTGCGGGACCAGACGTTACGGCGCGGACTTGAGTAGAACTAATGCCATTAGCGCTGAGCAGGGCATTGAAGTTAACGGCGGTGTGGAACGGTGCAAACCCATGATCGGAAACCACAATGATGTTGCTCTTGGGGGTGCCATTGCGGGTTGTGCCAACCGCTTCAATGATTTCCTGCACGGCACGATTGGCAACGCGATAAGCGCGCTGAACGTAGGTTTCATACCGTGCCAGCTTGGCCTGATCTTGCCCTGCGCCGATCGAATTAGGGTCAGTGGAATTCGTTGCTTGGCGTGGGTCGATCGCCAGGAACTGGTGTTCCGAGCCATCGGGTTGCTCAATGTAAGTGAGAACGAGATCTGCCTTTGGATTTTTGGCGATCGCACGGAGCACCACACGCGTTTGATACGCCACAAATGTGCGCACCTGATCTTCATAAATGGCTTCTAGCTCAGCATCCGGAAAACTGGTAAAGCCAGGACTCAGCCGCTCTGGGATGCGGAAATCTGCCTGAGGTGCCCAGAACCCAACGTTATTGTTGATATCATCGACATCGGCCAGAACGGGAGTATTACGCGGAATGGCGTTAGCCGAATAGCGGGCAATCCGTACCGTAGACAGGTCAGGAGACAGAGCGCTGACGTAGAATCCAACGCCTGCTTTGCTGGCGCTACCTTCTAGATAGAAAGGAGCCGATCGGCGATCGCTGGCTTTGACATAAGCGGGGCCTGTAGACGGCAGGTTAAAGGGGCCTGGTTTGATGCCATTGGTCGCGTCAAAAAAGACGAGCGTATCGTAGTTGCCCTGTCCATCGTCAGTTGTGTCTAATGCGGCAACCTGAATAGCATAGGGAACGCTACCGATCGTAAACGTTTCTAGAGCCGTTGTTTTTTGCAAAATTGGGCTGTACGACTTCTTGCCCGCTGCTTCAAGCTGAGCGATGGTTTGCCCGAGTGCTGGTGTGAAATCGGTGGCGGTCAGGCTAAACCCTTGAGCCCCTACCCCTGCAAACGCACCAAACGGAATCGTGTAATCGACAGTGCGATCGGCTGCACCTTGAATGACAGGAGAGCCTGTGCCTGCGATCGTAATATCAGCACCATCCGCACCCGGAAACGTTGCAGCAACGACCTTCTTGCCGTTTTGGCGTAGCTTCACCCAGAGCGGTTCTGCGAGCGGTTGTGCGGATGGTCCTATCGGTTTGACTGAATAGCCACCAATGGGAGCCGCAAAGCCGCTTACGTTTCGGGTAAAAGGGCTGGCGACCAGATGGAAGCTGTTGGAAACCACGTCAGTTTTTGCTGTGGTTGCCCCTGTACCAATGCTGACATGACAGGCAGCCGTGAGCGACGGGTTACACGTGATGTTGCGCCGTGCCACAATACCCCGCTTTTTGAGCAAGCCTAAACCTGTATTGGGGTCAAGCACACCGCGATTCAAATACTCATCAATCAACCCAGGCGTCGCGCCATCCAGAGAGATGAGAACCACTTTGGGTTGATCGCCGGAAGTTCCTTGAGCGACGACTGTATGTGCAGTAACGACTAGAAGAAAGACACTTAGCACAGCGGCAATTAAGCGCCACAACGAATAACGCTGCCAAAATTGTTTGATGGCATGAAGTGCGGTTCTTAACCAATGGAAGATGCTTTGAATCAGCGTGAGTTGACTTAACCCACTCCAAAGTTTGGTGCTCATTAAAGGTGCCAAGTTGAGAAAGCTGAACAGCTAATCAGACTATCAGTTCAGGTTTAAGCGAATGCTATGAGCGCATTAAAGAGCACATTTTAATCACGCTCATAACGCTACGATCGGCCACCAATCTGTCGTTCAATACCTTGAATCGTCATCCGGTATGGCTAACGGATTGGGCGTTGCGGAAGGGCTGGGAGAGCTAAGAGCATTGGGCGCACTAGAAGGATTACCTGAGGGCGTCACGGGTGATGGCACGATCGTCGGTCGATTAGGCGTTCCTGGCAAAGGGCTGGTCGTTGGTTGTGGCGAAGGGCTGGACGGTGTTGCCTGAGGGGTAGGTGTGCCGCTAGATGATGGCTGCAAAGGCGTTGTCCGCGATCGGGAAGGGGCTGTGGGAGTCGAGTCGTCATCATCATCCGCATCGGGGTCTGGTCTTATGATCGGGCGCTGTAGACTGCGAGACGAGGGCAGGCTCGATGGTTTTTTGCCGCACAACTGGCGAAGATCTCTCACCTGTCCGTTCTCCAGCCGGATGTAGCACACGGGTACAGAGGCATCGAACCGGAACTCGCCAGCGCCCCGTTGTGAAGGTTGGTTGGTCGCTGTAGGCGGTAACTGGCTATGCCCAATGACGGCACTGAGGGTCGTCACGGTCACAACGAGAAGGAAATAAGGGGGTCTTGGCATACGCGCAACGAGCAAGATGATATCGTGCGGTCGTAGGACGGTTGAACAACGTTAAACTAACGCCTTTACAGGTTTATGAAAGCATCCTGTAATCTCGTCATCATAAGCGGTTCTCACACTTTCGCTGTCTTGCCATTGCAATTTTAGGGAAGTACTGATGACTGAATGCATTTGCCGTTCTCAAGCCAATTGCTGTTCTACGGACGGCGATCGACTTGAGGTTTAAATGGTCTGGCCTTCCATGGGCACGATAAAGCATCCACTAATTTTCCAGGTGTCATCTGGCTGCTTCTCCATTAAGTAAAGCGCTTTGACGAGTTCGCCGTTAGGGGCAAGTAGGATGACTTCCTGGGTGGGAATGCCCTGCACAGTCACCAGTTTCTCAAACATGACCGATCGTGGTCGGTAAACAGCGGTATAGCTTGTTTTCACCGCCTGAAAAAAGTTCTGCGCCGTCCCAAACTTGGCGCGAATTTCAGGACTTGCAAAGGTAAAAGCTTCCTCTGCATCATCCTTTTGAAATGCCTCTAGCTGCCGTTGAATGACTGAACGAATGGCATCGCGATCGGAATGAGTCCCAGTCATCTGCTGTGCTTTAACGGAAAGAGTAAGGAGAAGCAACGTAAAGCTGATTTGAGCCAACCAGCGAGGTAAGCTCCCAAACCGGAAAGGTAGCAGGCGCATGGAGCAACGTTAGAGATGAAAGCTTACAGTGCAAACACTACAACGGGCAATGGTAGTCAGTCTGCTAACTGGATTACCTCTCAGCGTTGGTGAAGACAGGGGTTGGGGGTTGGGGGGTTGGGGAGCAGAAGGTGGGAGATGAGGGATGAGGGATGAAAAGCTGAGAGCTGATGGCTGATAGCTAATCTAAATGAATGGTACTGATCGAACAGGATGGTTGCGTCTCAACGTTGGCGCGTTAGGTGCTCCTTGAGTAACGTAGTCAGTGCAGACAAGGGTTTGTCGCGATCGAACACATACAGAAGGTTTGACGCAAGCAGGGGCGCAATCTCTTTGCGGGGTGGTATTTCAGGGGACGCGATCGCGGTGGCAATTTCATCGGCCAGGCGACCGCTTCCAGCAATCACAACCACAGGTACGCCAATTGCAATACTGAGTGCCACTTCCTCTAACGAAATAGCACCGCCATTGATCAAAACAGTGACAGCTCCTCGATCGGCAGCCAACAACCGTGTGATGGAACGAATAAACGGAGTCTCATCTCCCCACTCGGTGCCAGGAGTCAGCACGAAATGAGTATGATTGGGTTCTAGCGGTTCACCATCGGGATGCACGCTACTCCCATCCGGGAAGGAAACCTTGCTGGCAGGTGCAACGCCAACGAGCAGAAATGATGCTCCTATGTTTGCCCGTGCTTGCCCTATCATCTGCATCACACCGGTATCAGTACCACCATCAATGACGACTGCATTGAGCGTTTCTGCAAGGGGTGCGAGTACGGTTTGGAAGAGTTGATGGACGCGATCGATGCTCTCCTGGGTCATCTGACTGGCACCACCAATGATGACCAGGGTAGAACCAGTGCTCTGGAGTCCCGCTGTCTGTAGCGTTTCGACAAGGTCTTCGTTAGGGTCAAGCGGTATAACGATCGCCTGCTTGCCGTTGGCGAAGGTCGTAAGCGTGTGTTGGGTCATATTGGGCTATGAGGACGATCGCACGGTAGCGGCTCTTTTTGATCCTTATTAAACCTTATAGTCTACATCGTTGATTCTGGGTGATTTTGATGCTTTGGTAGCAATTTTTATCTGATTACGGTTTGATTGTTCAGCACGGGGAGGCAGAAGGCAGGAGGCAGAAGGCAGGAGGCAGGGGGCAGGGGAGAGGAAGCAGGGGAAGCAAGCGGAGCAGAAAAAGCAGGGAGTAGAGCAAGATTCAAAACTCAAGGTATCTCCTACCCTTCGGGAAGCCAAAGCTACGGAGACGCTTCGCCAACAAAACTCAGAACTCTACTCCCCACTCCCTACTCCCTATTCCCCACTCCCCGTTCCCTCTGAGGCTACCTGTATCGTCCTTGACTTAGCAAACAGGGGCAAAGCCTGTGAGTGCTTGAGCGGAGAGATCCCAAAAAACGGCTGATTCGGTGTCATCTTTGAGGATAAGCTGCGGGTCTGCCTGGATGGTACCGATCGCTTCGCACACTAGTTCACGACGATGAAACAGCGATCGCACCGCGTCTACATTTGCTGGAGGCACGCTGAGCAGAAAGCCATAGCTGGGAAAGCAGAGCAGCCAATGCTCTAAGTCCAGGGTGGGTGGACAGGGCACCGTTTCCAAATGCAGTACCGCTCCGCACTGTGACGTTTCAAGCAGCATCAGTAACGTGCCAACAATGCCACCCATGCTGACATCTTTGCCTGCATTGCATAGCCCTGTTGCAGCCAAGTGGGGTAGTAGAGCCAGATCATCCCGCAGCCGCATGGGGTCAGCCGTTGTTGCCGCATTCCAGAAGGGGTATTTGGGGTGGGGAGTGCCACGAAAGTCGGTGGCTAGCAGCAGGCGATCGCCCGGTTGCGCATCAAAGCTAGTCAGGAGTTGCTTGGCTCGTCCCAAAATTGCGACGGACAAAGCATTGTAGGGACTATGCCCATTCGTATGACCACCCACGATCGGGACATTATAGGCTGTAGCAGCTGCCCTCATTCCCTCTAAGAGCGGTTCGCTCATCGCTGTAGTTTGACTCCAGATAGTGTCCAATACGGCGATCGGGGTTCCTCCCATCGCGTAAATATCGCTCACATTCACCATCACCGCACACCAACCGGCAAACCAGGGCTCTGTCTCTACCAGCGATGGCAACATGCCCTCTGCTGCCATGAGAAGGTAGCCGGAACCGTCGGGAATGGCTGCGCAATCGTCGCCGATAAGGGGATGGGGGATGGGGAATGGGGGATGGGGGATGGGCGTTTTGAATTCTTCTCGCTCCCTCTGCTTCCCTTGCCCCCTCTGCTCCTCTTGCTTCCCCTCTGCCCTCTGCCCTCTGCCCTCTGCCTTTCTTCCCAACATCCGCGCTGCCACCTGAATATCTTGCTTGTGCAAAATACCCAAAGATCGCTGCAAGTGTGATACCAGATCTGCCAGCTTCAAGATGCTTCTCTGGTAAGGGTTGAGAGAGCTGGACGCTGCTCGTTACCGGGTGGATAGTAGTTTAGATCCGCTTCCATCAGATGATGCGGTAGCCCGTGAATGGTCATCTCTTCCAAAGAGTACCAGTGTTGCCGTTGAAAGAAGCGAACATTTTGAAGCTGCACTGTTGCCAGAAAGCGATCGCACCCCCACGTATTTGCAGTCGTCACAGCTTTGTAAATCAAGCCCTTACCAATCCGCGCCGCACGGCGATAGTCTTCATGCACACCCAATCTGCCTCCATACCACAGTCCTGGCTCTGGCTCGTAAATTCTTACCACACCCAATATGGATGCACTTTGGGTCGGATGCGTCAGCACTGGATGATGGGTCAGCGGCAACACCAGCGATTCGGTTGCGGAATGCGTTGGCTGGGCAGGCTGTGTCAGTACAGGATGGTGAGTCAGCGGCAACACCAGCATTCCCGAGCCTCTTCGTTTCTGTGTCTCTGCGGTTTCTGCTGCTGCAACGGCCACGATCGGGTAGGCGATCGCATCCATCTCATCCACATCACTGCCCTGAAACAACCGCTGCTCTTCGACAAAGATTGAATGCCGTAACGCAAAGTAACCGCTAACATCCGCAGGCGACGTGGCTAATTTGAAACAGTAAGAAGGCGTGGACATGGAGGGGATGAGTTTTGAGTTTTGAGTTTTGAGTTTTGAGTTTTGAATATCTTGCGTCTCTATGACGTACTGCTCGTCCTCTATAACAACCTTTCTTGAATGCCCTTTCTGGTATGCCTGAAAGGCTTTAAGGGCTATACAACTAACAACCAACAACTTCTTCAAACGTGGAAAGTGCAGAACAGGCACCGCACTTAGCGCATCCGGCTTTGATGTCGTTGGAGGACAGCCCCGCACGGTTGAGCATGGTACCCACTTGGTGATAGAGGGCAAGCATAAATTCGCTAGTCGGTGGTGCGTGGTTGGCTAAGGGTGTGCCGCTGATTGGGACGAAGGGGACGACAAAGGGATAAACGCCGATCACCACAAGCCGTTCACATGCAGCCAATAGCGTGGGTAAATCGTCACCCAACCCTGCCAGTAGATAGGTACTGACCTGCCCTCGCCCAAACACCTTAACCGCAGCGGCAAAGGCTTCGTAGTAATACTCCACTGGCACCGTAGCTTTCCCAGGCATGATTTTGGCGCGTACCTGAGGATCAACCGCTTCCAGGTGCATTCCCAGCGCATCAACCCCTGCTGACTGCAACCGCTCAAACCAGAGAAAATCGTCCGGTGGTTCGCACTGCGCCTGAATGGGTAACGTCACTCGGTTTTTGATCGCTCTGGCGCATTCGGTGAGATAAGCAGCACCTCGATCGCTCGTATTCGGCGTACCACTGGTCATGACCATGTGCTTGACGCCATCCAACCGTACGGCTGCTTCCGCCACTTCTGCCAGGTGAGCAGGCGTTTTGCGCGCGATCGTCCGTCCCGCTTCCAAAGATTGACCGATCGCACAAAACTGACAGGACGTAGCGGCATCGCTGTAGCGCATACAAGTTTGTAGCACGGTCGTTGCCAGCACATCGTGACTATGGAGCAACGCAATTTTCCAGTAGGGAACGCCCTCTGCGGTCGTTAAACTGTAGAACTTAGGCTGATGGGGAAAGGCGATCGGCGCAACCAACTCATCATTGCAGTGCAGCAGGGCTTGATCGACCGCCGCATCGATGGTTACGGTATAGGGCGATCGAGCCGCAGAGCCCGTGTAAATGGGCACCATGACCGTTGTGCCATCCACCGTGACCGCTTTGTGATCGGATGGTCCTGCCCCCCCTTTCCGCCCCGATGCGCCCGTTTCCTCTACTAACTTCAACCCATGCGTTTGAAGGTCTGTAATGAGCTGCTGTTTGTTCATTGCTGAAGAGTGGGGAGTAGGGAGTGGGGAGTAGGAAGGCAGAGGGATGAGGGATGAAGGAAGGCTAAAGGGTAAGGGCTATAGCTTGCTTCCCGGAGGGTAGGCTAAAAAACTGACTGCTAAACGCTGTAGCTTACTTCCCTTAGGGTTAGCTGATCGATAAAACATTTATGGCTCCAGCGTGAGAAATTCGGGTTGAGGAACGGTGAGGGGTGGAACAGACGGCTCTCCGGTGCTTTCATCCTGTAAGCCGCTGATCACTGACCACTGACTGGGGTTCAGCCGCAGTTGCAACAGATCGGGGCGGGAGTAGTGTCCTACGCAATCCATCATGCGTTTACGCTTGGTGATGAGTGAGAAGTCGAGGTCTGCGATCGCCATACCCTCCCCTTCTGTGACTGGTGGACAAAGGTGATTTCCTTCGGGACCAATGATCGCGGTATGACAGCCGCCGCTGAGTACTTTCTGGAGCTTTTCATCGGTGGTAATTTGTCCAACTTGCTCCGGTGTCAGCCATCCGGTTGCGTTCACTACAAAGCACCCTGATTCAAGTGCGTGGTGACGAATCGTGACTTCAATCTGGTCGGCAAAAATTTGCCCGACCATTGAGCCGGGGAACTGGGCGCAGTGGATTTGTTCATGCTGTGCCATCAATGCAAACCGAGCCAGGGGATTGTAATGTTCCCAACACGCCAGCGCGCCAACTTTACCAACAGCCGTATCCTGTACCGTTAGACCTGCGCCATCACCCTGCCCCCAGACCATGCGTTCGTGATAGGTCGGAGTAATTTTGCGGCGCTTTAGCAACAGTGAGCCATCGGCATCAAAAATGAGCTGCGTGTTGTAGATGGAGCCACGATCGCGTTCATTGACACCCAACACCACGACCATTTCGTAAGAGCGGGCAGCACGGCTTACGGCATCCGTGACAGCACCCGGAATTTCAACCGCTTCTTCATACAGCCGCATGTGCTCTTTGCCCATCATGACGGGCGGTTGCACAAACGAGAAGTAGGGATAATAAGGGACAAACGTTTCAGGAAACACAACCAGTTGTGCACCTTCCTTAGCGGCAGTGGCGATCGCCTGCAAAACCTTTTCCGTCGTTCCATCGCGGCTAAACAGTACAGGGCTAATCTGTACGGCGGCGGCTCTAACTGTGCGTGAATAATCCACAACGTCTCCCAATACAAGTTAATAGTGTTGAGTGATGAGTTTTGAGTTTCAAGTGGATGGAAGCCTCAACTCAAAACTCAAAACTACTAACTCAAAACTCTCTACACCGTCCACGTATCCAAAATGAAGGCGTTGTCCTTGCGATGGAGCAAGATCAAATCCAGCACATCCAGAGGGCTGATGGGGCGAATACCAGGCATCAACGAGGGTTCGCCATGACCATAAAGTGCCTGAAGCGCAAACCGGCAGGCATATACCTTGCCACCTTCGGTCATAAACTTGCTGAGTTGATCGTTGAAGTTTTGGTGGCCGGGGAAAGCGGCATCACCCAGCTTCGGAAAGCCACGCTGCACGCCCAGTGTGACCCCAGGCCCATAAAGCAAAACCGATGTTTCAAAGCCTTTCCGCAGCAGGCGCAGCGCTTGCAGCAAGTTGACTAGACCGATCGAACCCTCAAAAGCAACGGTATGAAAAGTCACCAGCGCTTTTTCACCGGGTTCAGCTTTCACATCCTCAAAGACTTTTTCTTCGTAATCAACAAAGAAGTCGCCAGCTTTGTGAGCAGGAGTTGTTACTTCAGGCATCGCTTCATCCTCTGTAAAAAGTTATCAACGGTTGGTGAAATGAATCAATTGGCAGCACAAAAAAATCGCCTAAAACTGACAGTTCACCAACGTAAAGGTCAGGCTTTTGGCTCAAACTGTGATCAACACAAATTACCGCTTCAGTACAACCGAAGTGTAGAAAAATAAGGGGTTCAAAGAGGTTTACACACCGCTGAAGGCTCTTTGAGCGCGGAAACGAAGCTCCTAAACCCTATCACTCTACCCATGATCAATCCGCACGAAGCCATATTCGTTATCGCTTGAGTAAAGGCACAATCATCAACCTGGCTTTTGCCGTTGTCTACATGCAATCAAGTATTTGCGATCGCAGGCAACTAACAGGCTAAAAAAACAGAAGTCGGTCGCTTAAACGCTTGATCACTCAATTGCTTCAACGTTCGACTTCTGCCTCCTCCTTAAAACCAGTACTTTTTAACCGACAGCATTAACTGCCTGCTTTGTTGAAGCTTAGAAGCACACTCTTTTCCTACTTGTGTACCTTGCTACAAAGTTGTTACGTCTAACATTATGGGCAGGGATAGGCTGAACCAATTTTTACGATCGCTGGATTTTGCTCAACCTACCTGTTGGTTTAAACAGGGATCGGAACCTCGTCCGGGTCAGCAGTCCGTTACCGTCCATCCTGGCTAAGTTGACGAGCGACATCATCCACCAACCGCAACACGCCTTCCAACGAGGGTAGTATTGGAGGGGATTGTGCAGCAGCGGATGGGGAGGGACGAATGCCAAAAGCCGTGATTGATCAGGAGTGGCGGGAGAAAGCCAGAACAGACGCCTGTCAAGAGGTGGCAGCACACTCTGGGCCATCAAGCGGACACTGAAGCATGGACAGCGATCGCCAAACAACCTACACGGTTGCGGCTTACATTACGGCGTATGAGGACGCGATCGCGCTGAATGCTTGCCTTGCAGCCCTGCGATCGCAGTCCTATCCCCTGAAGCAAATCATCATTGTTGACAATTCACCGCAACCGCTGGAACTTTCGGACGGGAATCGAGCCGACGAACGCATCGAGATCTGGCACCACCCTGAGAATATTGGGATTGCAGGCGGGATGGCAGAGGCGGTTCAGTGGGCTGTAGAACAGGGATATGATTTTTTGTGGACGTTTGACCAGGACAGCGCCCCCGCTGGGGATTGCCTGGAGACGCTACTGAACGCGTACGCTGAGTTGGCAACGGTGGATTACGCGATCGGCATGATAGCACCCACAGCGATGGATGCTCGCACGGGACAAATCGTGAAACCAAGTTTGTTTTTGGGCGATCGCTTTCGTGGGTTTCTACCAGACAACTCCACCATTTCTTATGAATGCGATGCGCCAATTACCTCTGGTGCGCTGGTATGGCTAAAAACGGTCGATCGCGTGCAGCCGCCCGATAGTGGACTGTTTATTGATGGCATCGACCTCGATTATGGGCTGCGGTTACGGCAAGCGGGTTTTCACAATGTCGTCGTTCCTGATGCGGCAATGTATCATCGCTTTGGCGAACCGTTTCAAGTTGAGTTGTTTGGCAGAAAAAAGGCATTTCAGCTTTACTCACCGTTGCGGTATTACTACATTTGCCGCAATCATACTTATCTTGAATTACAGCATTCGCAAGGATGGTATCGCTTCACATGTGCCTTGAGACGGGTGAAGTTTTTGTTGCTAACTCTGCTTAAAATTATGGCGTTTGATTCCGGTTTGAGGCTACAAAAAGCGATCGCGTGCATCGTCGGAACCTATCATGGCTTTTTCGGTAAGTTGGGCAAAATTGGATAGGGATGTGAGCGCATGAATGACGATCGCAGGATTGTAGTCTCAATCATTCTAGTGAACTATAACGGTGCCGAAGTTGTGCTGGAGTGTTTGAGATCGCTCGTACAATATCTCCAGACAATTTCGTATGAAATTATTGTGGTTGATAATGCCTCTACCGATGAAAGCGCCACGTTAATTAGCGCAAACTTCCCAGTGGTGCATCTGCTTCAACAAAAAGAGAATCAGGGCTTTGGAGCGGGAAACAACGCGGGAGCAAAGCATGCTAAGGGAGAATTTCTCTTTTTCTTAAATACAGATACGCTGATGATGAGTGATGTCTTGCCTCCTTTAGTAACGCTGATGAAAGAGCATCCAGACGTAGGCATCATTGGCACGAAGCTATTAAACGCAGATGGCAGCTTACAGCTTTCGATCGCGTCAGAAATCAGCATCGCAGGAGAATACAAAACGCTCAAACAGGTGAAGTACTCTAATAGCCCTCAGCAGCAAGAGGCCATTGCAAAACGATTTGACCAAACGCAGACAGTTGACATTGTCATCGGTGCTGCCTTCTTTATGCGTAAAGTCTTATTCGAAGCACTCAATGGGTTCGATGAAACCTTTTTTATGTACTTTGAAGAGTCGGATTTGTGTCAGCGTGCGCGCGATCGCGGCTGGAAGATCCTTTACACACCAGATGTATCCATCATCCATTTAGGCGGCTATTCTGTGGATAAAGTTTCCGATCGTATGCGGTTAGAATATCGTCGTAGCCAGCTTTATTACTATCGCAAGCATCGTCCTGTTTGGGAACAGCTTTTGCTTCGGTTTTATTTAGCGATTAAGTTTACAATCGCGGCTCTAAAATCATTGAGTCCGACCGATCTCGCCATCCTCTCTCTGCTTTTAGATTTCAATCACTACCCCATCACATGGCATTCTAAACAGCGCGTGCAGGAAGGCATAAAAGCTTAAATAGATCGCATGGATAACACAACGTTCATCACTGCTAGCCCGTCTGACCTATGACCATTTTGGTGAATTTGTCTCCTGTTTTGCCACAACCAACCGGGATTTCGACGTATAGCCTTAACATCATCAAAGAGCTAAAAGCACTCAACCCTGACGTCGTCAGTTCGTTTGAGATTGATGGCTATGAGTGGCATCGATCGCCCGCTGGTTTAACGGCTGAATATGGGTTAAAAGGACACTTAAAACGGTTGATCTGGACGCAGTTTCAGCTTCCTCAGCTTTATCAAACATTAGGATCAACGCTCTTATTTTCTGTGTTACCAGAAGCACCACTATGGTCAAACTGCCGCTCGATCGTGATGGTGCATGACCTCATTCCACTGCACTTTTTCAAGCGGTTTGCTCCGGCTACGTTGTATAACCGTCACTACATTCCTCAGGTCTTGAAACAGGCAGAACATCTTATTTGCAACTCCAATGCTACAGCTCAAGATATCATGCGGTTTTGCGGCATTTCGGCAAAACAAATTACGCCAATTCCGCTAGCCTATGATGCGCAAACCTTTCGGTTTCTCAACTTGCCGACGCGCAACTATTTCCTCTATTTAGGTCGCTTTGCACCGTATAAAAATGTGCAACGAGCGATCGCAGCCTTTGCGGCTTTACCAAAGCGATCAGACTATGAGTTTTGGTTGGCAGGGCCACCCGATCGACGCCAGTTTCCGCTGCTACAAGCCCAAATTAAAGACTTGCAACTCACGCACCAGATCAAGTTTTTGAATTACGTTGCCTACGAAGACTTGCCGAGGTTGATCAATCAGGCGATCGCGCTTGTCTTTCCGAGTCTGTGGGAAGGCTTTGGGTTGCCCGCGCTTGAAGCGATGGCGTGCGGGACGCCTGTCATTACCTCTAACCTGTCATCCCTGCCTGAAGTGACTGAGGACGCCGCCTTTTTAGTCGATCCGTATGATGTGGGCGCGATCGCACAGGCGATGCACACTGTCGCGACCGATGCTCAGCTATGGGCGGACCTTCGTACTGCTAGCCTCAACCGAGCGAGCCAGTTTAGTTGGGCAAAAACCGGGCAGGCAACGGCTGAAGTGTTAGAACGGTTTAGCTAAAGGTGTTTGGAGCATTTCAAGCTGGTTAAAGAGTCGCGCGACGGCTTGCAGGTTTTTGTCGCCAGGCGCATGTTCAACGCCACTGGAAAGGTCGATGCCGTGAGGTCGCGCTTGATGCAATGCATTTAGAATGTTGTCCGGCGTCAGACCACCCGCCAGAAACCACGGGCATGCTGGCTGGAATTGCTGCAACAATGCCCAATCAAGCGTTTTTCCAGTTCCCCCAAACAGGTTTGGATCGTACGCATCGAGCAGAAGGGTATCGACACGTGTAGCATAGGTGTTTGCTTGGGTGAGTGCGTCGGCTGTACGAATACGCAGCGCTTTGATGATTTCAATCTCAGGCATTGCCTGTCGGAGACGATCGCAGAATTCGGGTGATTCGTTGCCGTGAAGTTGCACTCCCGTGAGTTGGCCGATCGCAACGGTGTGTTCAATCTCTTCAAGGCTGGCGTTGACAAAGACCCCAATGCGATCGCTGAGAAGCACTCCATCTGCCTTGGGTAACGCTGCAACGATGGCTGCAATGCTAGCCGGAGAGACATAACGTGGTGACGCTTGAACGCAAATAAAGCCGAGGGCAGTCGCTCCCAGGTTAGCGATCGCGTGCCCTTGTTCTGGCCTGGTAATACCACAAATTTTGACGCGTAACCCCATCAGATGTATCAAAAAATAACGGTTTTTGTTAACTCTTAAAACAAATTTAGCGTTTTTCTTAGTTTGTTCTTGAGGTATTTTTATAATCCTCCTTGTTTATATGTTTTTCAATGTTTAGGAGGCAGAAAATTGATTTATACATCTTTGCTAGCGGTTGCACGGACGATCGAATGGTCGCCTAATATCGCCATTGTCATGATTGCAGCAAATCTGTTTGCGATCGCGATCGGCCGCTATGCCATTCAAGGGCGTGGTAAGGGGCCAGCGCTGCCGGTTCAGGTACCTGGCTTGTTTGAAGGGTTTGGCGTGCCCGAACTGCTCGCTACCACAAGCTTTGGTCATATTCTAGGAGCGGGAATGATCCTGGGTCTCAGCAACGCAGGTATCCTCTAAGCCCTGATATTCCTTGAACCTAGAGGGACGTGGCATTACTTTGTTCCAACTCCATGTCCCGACTTTATGAGAGAGTTCCTTTAAGTCTCACTTAAGACGGGCGCGATCGACAGGTGTCGGTTGCTATGCTGACGTCATAACGTACAGCCTGGGCAGATATACGGTCGTAGACACACGATCGTTGCGCTGTCTGGGCTGTCATCGTTTGGCACTGCCGCCTGCGGATGGTGCTCGATGCATATAGAGACTTCATTTTTGGCAATGGGTACCCCTCCAGTCCTGGTGACGCTGTTTACAGGCTTGTTGATCGCTTTCGCTGTGCAATTGTTGTTGACGACCTTTGGGGTGGCAGCAGGCATTACCGCGATCGGCTACCTACCAGGTGGGCAATCTGAACCCGCAGAGCCGGATGCTGAACTTGAAGGAAAGGCAGAAACGGAAACGACGGCTGAAACAGGGCACTCAGGGACGGCAGGCAAAATTGGCTTTGCTGTTGGGGCAGGGACACTCCTAACCATTAACACAGTCCTCTTTGTGGCATCATTTCTAGCTGTAAAACTGAGCCTGGTGAGCACACTCACGCTGGGAGCGACCCTAGGCATCGTGATCTGGGCAGGCTATTTTCTGGTGCTGATCTGGCTAAGCTCAAAAGCCGCAGGGTCAGTGTTAGGGCTGGTAGCCGGGGTTATCAGTGCCGGAGCGGAGGGGTTAATCACAACGGTTACAGCCGCGCTAGGACGCCGTAAGAATGCAACAGAAGCACTGCCAACCGCCCTGGATAAACGCCTAACCGCAACCGAGTCCAGCCTGGATGCCCTTCAAACGCAGTTAGAAGCAAGTACTCGCACGGTTGAAACCACGCTTCAAGAGTATGTGCAGACGCTGCAACCACCGAAGCTCGATCTGGAGCCGATTCGGAGTGAAGTTGCGGCGATTCTGGCGCAGGCTGGATTGCCCTCTGTAGCGCAGAAAACAGCGCTCAGTCAGATCGATCGCCAAACCCTGGTCGGTCTGGTGAGCCAGCGCACCGATTTTTCTAAGCATGATGTCAAGCAAATTGTGGATCAGGTGGAGGCCGTGTGGCAGGAGGCGACAGGCGGACGGGATGCGATCGCCGATATGACCGCTTTCTTTCAAGCCGCCAGTCCTGATCAACTGACCCCGGAGGCCGTGAACGATCGCCTTCAGCAACTACGTGCGGATGCTCAAGCACCGCCACATTACCCTGCACAGCATACAGATTTAGCCTCGCTTGCCTCTCTGGACTCCAAACAGGTAGTCAAGCGATTGGCCCAAACCGTCCGCGATCGAGTCGATCTGTCTGATTTGGATGTAGGCAAAATCCTACAGCAATTGCAGAAGTTTACCCAATCTTCTGATGCAGCAGATGCCGATGACTCGACTGATCCGCTCAATACGACGATCGCCTCCGATGTCGAAGCGTATTTGCTCAATGCCTACCCCTGGAACTTGACGCGCAAAACCGTCGCAGAAGAATTCAAGGATGTAATTTACGACCCTGAAGCGAACCCTGTTGCCGTCAAACAGCAGCTTTTAACCTTAGATCGCGATGCGTTTATGGCACTGCTGGAGCAGCGGGATGACCTTACAGCCAAAAAGATTGCCAAAATCGTCGATCGTCTGGAAGGCACTCGTCTAAACGTGCTGGAGAGTTTAGAAGCCGCTATCAGCGAAGCCTCTCCTAAAGCATTTCACGCACAGGTCAGTGAGTATCTTCGAACCGCGAAGCAAAGCGCTTTAAAGCCCGCTAGTTTCCAGAAACACCTTCAAACCCTTTTACACCAGGCAGAACATCAGCTTGAGCACTGGAGCGACCATTTACAGTACCTCACGCGCGATCGCTTGCTGGAAAGTCTTAAAGAGCGGCAAGATCTGGGACAGAAGGAACTCGATGCACTCATCACTCAGCTAGAAACGGGGCGCGATCGGCTTCTTGAAGAGATCCAGACGCGTCAGGCTCAATTGTCTAACGAAGCCGTGGCACTGTGGCAACAGATGGGCGATTATGTGAGCGATCGCAGCCAAAAGCTGACAGCTCGTAACATGCAACGTCAACTCAAAACGCTACTGAAAACGACTCAAGGCGAATTTGAGGTGTTGCAGTCTTATCTACCTTCCTTCGATGCTGAAGCCGTAAAGCAGTGGCTTGCCAGCCGCGAGGATTTAAGCGAGAAGCAGCAAAAGCGCGTTCTAACTCAGCTAGAGCGAACCTGGAACAGTTTGCTTCCGGTGCCCCAAGCCACGGTTGATGTCGCGCAATCAAGCGACAGTCCGGTGTTAACGATTTTGGTAGACTACCTTCAGCATCTAGACCCTGCTACCGTTAACGTGGCTAAGTTGCCCCAAGAGTTGCTCCACTACCTGGCGCAGCATCACCTTAGCGGTGAAAGGCTCGGTGAACTGACCCATATGGGCTGGGTGTCGTTGGTCGAGCACGTACAGCAACGGCAGGATTTGACAGCAGAGCAACAGCAACAACTGATAGAGCAGCTACAGCAGGCTATCTACACCTTTGGCAAACTCCCGCGTCGTTTTGTACTGCGTACTAGGCGACAGATGCAACACTGGCAGGATTCGTTAAGTGAATATCTGCGCTATGCAGAGCGCGAAGACTTAAGCGTCGATCGCCTGCCCCAACTGCTTCAACGTCTGTTTCAGGAAGCTCAAACAAGTGATACGGGGAAGGAGAATTGGTTAGAGTCTTTGCAGCAAATGCTTTCTAGCTTTGACCAGACTCGTTTCATGGCATTGCTTTCAGAGCGAGGTGATCTGACCGAGGCAGAAGTAAGCCACTTGCTTGAGACGCTGGAAACGGCAATCAATCAGGCGATCGAACACGCTAAAACGCTACAGCAACAGGCTCAAGACACCCTCACAACCGCATTGGAACAGGTACAGCACTATATGGCAGCCCTACCACTGCCCGACCTGGACTACGATCGCCTGAAGGATGAACTCCAACAATTGCTTTTCAATCCAAGCTCTGGGTTAGACACCCTCAGCAGTGCAGTCGGCGATACCATACGCGATCAGTTAGGACGCTTTAATCGTCATACCCTATCGACGCTGCTCAGCACCCGCGATGATCTGTCAGAAACCGTTGTTCAGAAACTGATCGATCGAGTTGATGCCGTTCGTCTCAGCACGATCAACCGCATCGAAACCATCCAGCAGGACGCCCAGCACCGCGTTGAAACCTTGAAGCAGCAGGCACAACGTCAAGCAGAAGAAACCCGTAAAGCCATTGCTACTGCTGCCTGGTGGCTCTTTGCAACCGCATTCTCTTCGGCACTGACCGCTGCACTCGCGGGCGCGATCGCAGTTGGCGGCCTAGAGTGGCTAGAGCAACTGTATCCCTTGTAAAAACGTTACCCGTAGCGTTCCTACAGCCCCAACCGATTGAAACACTACCTTCACATTCTTTTAGCCGAGCGCCCAACCCCCAACCCTAACCTCCAACCCCTATCTCCCCCAACCCCCATCCCCTCAACAACCGCTGTATGATGGCGATCGATTAACAAGGCAGCAACGCCATGAGCGCCACAGCAGCAATTTTTTATCTCAAAGATGGCTATCACACGGGCGGGCAGACGCTCTATGGTCGTCAAGCGGCAAGCGAAGGCTTTTTGAAAGGGTACGTTCAGCACGGCACAGCCGATCGTCTGTATTGCTACACAGCCGACCAGACTGGATTCACAGAATTTTGTGAGCAGATAAAGCCCTGGCTGACCCGTCAATGGGATGTGCAATGGTTGCCGTACAGCCAACCGCAACAACTGGCGCAACCGGGTGCCGTATTTCGTCCCGATTCGGTCATCACCTCGATGGTATGGGAACGGCGGTTTGTGAATCAGCGGGCGTATAGCATTTGTGGCATGACGCACTCGATCGCCAGCAAAGACGCGATGGAAGATTTGGGTAAGCTCCTACTGGCTCCGGTACAACCGTGGGATGCCCTGGTGTGTCCATCGCCTGCCGTCAAAACCGTCGTTGAACGCTTATGGTCAACCTGGAGTGAGTATTTAGCTAAGCGGACGGGTGGTCACCTCCAGCAAGCCATTAAGCTACCCGTCATTCCGCTTGGTGTGGATTGTGCGGCCTTTCCGCAAGGTGAGCAGGCGCAAGCAATTCGTCGTGACATGCGGGCAAAGTGGGAGATTGGGCAAACCGATATTGTCGTGCTGTATGTGGGACGGTTGAGTTTCAGCACGAAAGCTCATCCAGTGCCGATGTTTATGGCGTTGGAGCGGGCAGCACAGGCGACGGGCGCAACGATCCATCTTGTGTTGACTGGCTGGTTTGAGAATGAGGCAGAATCCACCACGGTGCGCGAGTGCGCTCAGCTCTTTTGTCCGTCAGTCATGACGAGCTGTGTGGATGGACGATCGCCCACCATTCGCACGAATATCTGGTCGATTGCAGACATTTTTCTATCGCTTGCCGACAATATTCAGGAAACGTTTGGGTTAACCCCGATCGAAGCGATGGCGGCTAGGTTGCCGACGATCGTATCCGACTGGAATGGCTATCAGGAATCGGTGCGCCATGAAATCGATGGCTTTCGCATTCCCACCGTACTGCCGCCGCCTGGAGTGGGGTTGGATCTAGCCTGGGAGCAGTTGAGCCATACCTTGCCCTACAGTGCTTATGTGGCTCACACCGCTGTGACAACCGCGATTGATGTAGATGCCTGTGCCCAGGCTTTAACCACCTTAATTACGAATCCTGAGTTGAGGAAACGGATGGGTGACAGTGCCCGCCAACGAGCCGAGCAGGTTTACGACTGGACGGTGGTCATTGCGGCCTATGAGACGCTGTGGCAAGAACTAGCCGAGCTACGGGCGATCGCGCCTGAAGTGGCACCGCTGGCACCCAACGAGCCACCCTATCCCTTAGTGGATGATCCCTTTCGTCTCTTTGCCCACTACCCAACCACAGCGCTTCGTGCTGAGCACCGTCTTAAATTGGGCACCATGGCAAAGCCAGAACCCCTCGCCGCTCTACGTCAAATCGGCATTACAGGCTTTGGTGCCGAACGACGACTTGCGTTTGAGGTGCAAGATGCCATGCTGAGCGCGATCGCCGAAAATGGAGTCCTTACAGTCGATGCCTTGCTTAATCGCTATGCGAACAATGATCCTGCTGCACTCCTCCAAACCCTGCTTCACCTTTTGAAGTTTGATATTTTGCAGTTAGAGGGTTAGAGCAGCTAGAGCGTTAGAACGACGCGAGGGGACGATCGTGCCCTTTCCCCGGATGCTTTCTCTCCTGAGATATATTCACACAGGGCGATCGACACGGTATTGTGATGGCTTCTAACGCGTATAGAGGAAACTGCCGTGCTTGACCACCTCTTCCTTGCCCAACAGGTTGCTGTCAATTTCCGGTTGAGCGGCATTGTTGCACTCATCGCGGGCATCCTGATTCTTGCCATTCCTCGACTGCTCAATCTGATTGTGGCAATTTACTTGATTGTGATCGGTCTGGTGCAGGTGTTCAATTTGAGAATTTAAGACTTGAGGATTTAAGACGCTCCCATTGCCTGTCCCGCAATCCATCCAGTTGTCCAAGCACTCTGGAAGTTGAAACCACCTGTCACACCGTCAATGTCAAGAATTTCGCCAGCGAAGTGTAAGCCAGGACAAAGGCGGCTTTCCATCGTTTTGAAATCGATTTCCTTGAGGCTGACTCCGCCACACGTCACAAACTCTTCTTTAAAGGCACCTTTACCGTTGATGGTGTACTGTCCGCGCGTCAACTCCTGAATCAACAGGTTAAGCGTTTTGTTAGAAAGCTCCGCCCAGCGCATTTCAGCCGTGATGCCCACATGACTCGTCAAGCGCTCCCACAGGCGACGGGGGATGAGAACTGGACAACTCGTGGCGATCGCCCGTCTCGGTAACTGCGCTTTTACCGCTAAAAGCTGTTGACGCAGTGCCTCTGGATTAGTTTGCGGCAACCAGTTCACCAGCAGCGTTGCCTTGTACTGGCGATCGTGTAAAGCTCTCGCTCCCCAGGCAGAAAGCTTAAGCACCGCCGGACCACTCAAGCCCCAATGGGTAATTAAAAGTGGCCCCATTTGCTCTAAAGCACTCTTTTCGCCTGTTTGCAGTCGTAGCTGTGCGTTTTGCACTGAAACACCCGCCAAATCCTGTAAGCGCGAATCCACAATGTTGAATGTAAAGAGAGACGGCACGGGCGGTTCGATCGTATGCCCTAAAGCCCGCGCGATCGCATACCCTTGAGGGCTGCTGCCTGTTGCAAGAAGGAGGCGATCGCAGGTCAGCACTTCGCCCGCTTTCACATCCACCCGAAACCCATCTTCTTTGCGAGTGACGGCTTTAACGGCGGCTCCCTGCCAAAGCTTCACGCCCACGGCTCTAGAGGTCTCCATTAAACAATCCACAATCGTTGCCGAATCATCGGTGATGGGAAACATGCGCCCATCTGCTTCAGTTTTTAGCGTCACACCATGCGACTCAAACCAGGCCACGGTATCCCGCGCTTGAAAGCGGCTGAAGGGACTCCGCAAGGCCTTACCGCCTCTGGGATAATGCTGCACTAAAAGTGCTGGATCAAAGCAAGCATGTGTGACGTTACAGCGCCCCCCCCCGGAGATGCGTACTTTTGCCAGCGGCTGACGAGCGGCTTCTAACAGCGTGACTCGCGCATTGGGATGATGACTAGCGCAGGCGATCGCTCCAAAGAATCCAGCCGCACCACCACCGATAACGACAACAGAAAGAGCGGACGGCATAAGGCGATGGAAGAAAGGATAGAAGCTGTAGTTGCTTCTGCAAAGCAGTAAGCTAAAGGATAAAACGTTTTGCAGCGAGTGTTCTATCCTAACCGATCTTTCTACTACGCTGGAGGCAACCCTTTCCCGGCAAACCAATGACCGAGCCGCGTGCATTACCGATTCCGGTTTCTCGATTGGCTGATGGAGCTACCGGAGGGCTTGAAACAGGCATTGAGGGCAGAGCTTAAGCAGTATGAGCAGGAGCGACAGATGCCTTACGTCACGTCGATCGAACAAATGGGCAAAGAGGAAGGGCGAGAGGAAGGGCGAGAGGAAGGGCGAGAAGAAGAGCGCCGATCGCTAGCTCTAAAAATGCTTCAGGAAAACATTCCACTTGAAACGATCGCTCGCATTACTGAGTGGACGATCGCCGAACTCCAAAAACTCCAGACTGATCAGCTACAGAACTAGAGATCGCGCGTTTGGAACGTTAAATCGGGTGCGATCGCTAAACCATTGGTAAAGGAAGGCGAAGGCTGTTGCTCTGGTAATTATCGATCCTGAAGGCTGGAATCGCAACGTCTGCACTTACGCTTTTCAAAAGGGTTTTTGAGGTAACGTTTGGCTGACTAAAAAGCGGTGTAAGAGTTCCCGAAAACCAGCGCTCTGTAAGGATTTATTAGGCTTCTACGAGCCAGTTAGAAAATTGGCATAGCAGTATCCGTTTTCATCCGGAAGGAAGATGAGGGGGTGTGGACAGGACACAATACCTACCTTTCTATCCGGGCAAACGGACATGATGACTCGTCTTAAAGTGGTTGTTTTAGCAACCCTGGCTTTTGGTTCCCTGGCTCCGATGAAACCTGCTGCGGCTGCTCTATTTAGCAAAGCAGATTTAGACCCTAGCAAACTAGTTCTGGTCGCTTCACCCTATGGCAGCAACGCCCATCAACTTCTGATTGTTGAACAAGTGTCTAACAATCGCGCCTGTTGGAGTGAGAGTGGCACCAGTCCAACTATGATTGATCCGCTTCTCGTCAATTTTGACTTTACGGGCATTTGTGGACGCAGCACCGACGCCAACGGGTATTCGATTCGGATGGGCGATCAGGACTTGGGCATGCAATACAGTCTGCGGGTTGTACAACGCAATGGCGATTTGCTATTAGTTGGTATGCCAAACACGCGCAATGCACCCGAAATTCAAATTGGTCGGGCAGGTGGCGTGACGAATGGTTTTGCCAAGCTGTATTTGAATCCTGGTTGGCGCATTACGCGGCGAGTGTATAACAATCAGCCGTTAGGGCATTACTATCTGACCAATGACCAACCGTTGAATAGCGCGATCGCCGCCGCTCCAGTACAGCCCGTACCGCTGCCTCTCCCTTCCCAAACTCCACCCACCCAAAAACCATCACTGCCTTTACCTGTATCCCGCCCTGATATTATCTTTGCGCCTGGCTCCAGTACTACAACGGGTTCGACGACACCCTCCTCCCCTCGCCCTGCTGGCACATCGATTCCCATTCCGGTACCGCCACCCGAATCCGTTGCGACCGCAGGCTCTACCCGTCCGGCTCCCCTACCCGTTGGCTCAACAACTCCTCCAGTCACCACCATTCCCGTAGCTGGCTCGAAAACGCCTGTGAGGAGTGGAGCAAATCAGCCAGTGAGTTCATCGCGATCGCCCGTTAAAGGCAAACCCATTCGCGTACCGCTCCCAACGGCGGCAACCCGACCGATCGTGACGGCTCCTCAAGAAGCGATGCAGCCATCCTTACCACAGCCGATCAGCCAACCTCCAGCCGTACAGTCGCCGATCGTGCAGCGTCCTATTCAAGCACCCATTACCCAGGCACCCGTAACGCCGCCAGCAGCCTCAAACCTGCCAAAGCCGAAGCCTGGTGATTTTGTGGTGCCGACGACAACACTTTAGTAGGCCGAAGGCAGGAGGCAGAAGGCAGAAGGCAGGAGGGTTTTTGGGTTGTTAGTTGTATAGCCCTTTGGGCATTCAAGAAAAGTTTTTAGAAGAAGGAGAGAAAAGGCAGCACTTGTTCCAGCTAAAAACTAAACACCAACCACTAGAAACTGACTGAACTCAAAACCCTAGCCTCTCCTGCTTCCCCTGCCTCCTCTGCTGCTCTCCCTCACACTTTCAGCACTCGCTTGGCGGCTTGCAGCAGTTGGATACGATCGTCCAAACCGTTGTAGCCGCCATTAATGACTCTAGTGACCGTTCTCACATCATCGTTGTCAGCATCGCCATTGAGTTGGTTAGTTGCCCAAAACCAGCCAGCACTACGGCTTGCCAATTCGGGAGATGCGAGCTTTGTAGGATTGTTGATTAAATCGACGCCTAACGCTCTGCCACAGGCTTCGTAGTTGGTTCGGCCCGTAACCTGAATCAGCCCTCTGCCTTTGTAACGCACACCATCACCGCTGTAGATATTGCCCAGATCATCACGACCTTCGTAATCTTCACCAGAGGCATACTCTTCTAGAGCGTTAAAGCGATCGGATTCATGGGCTACCTGTGCCAAAAAATGGGCCTGCCGCAACGGTGTTGACACGTTGTATTCAACCATGGTGCGGTTCAAAAAGGGCGTAAGTGAGTTGATGCGACTGGTGCTAGCATCGGGGGCGATCGCCAAAATTTGTTGCGCCGTTAGCAGCAGCATTGTGCTGGTCGGAAACAGCCCAGCATAGGGTTGTTTACCATCAGGGCGGGCGGGTAGGTTGCTGAGTGATCGCAGCACGTTATCGACCTGTCCATCTTTGTCATTGACTGCTCCTTGCAGACTACCCGACAACTCTTGCAACCGAGCTGCGGCTCCCTGCCTGCCGACCTTGACATCCGTGACTGAAAACAACCCAACGTAGGGTGGCTTATCGGCGGGACGAGCCGGTAGATTGCTTAATACTCGAATTAAGTTGTCTACCAATTCGTCGTTTTTCCCAGCACTACCTTGCAGTTTGTTGATTAATGCTGCCAGGCGAATAAAAGCCTGAATTCTCCAGATATCAAGTTGCGCCATAGTTAAGCACCTTTTTTGCTAGTAGCTAGACCAACCCTGAAAACAACGCAAGGTTTTAATCTTTGAGCTAATTATTCACGTAGATGGGATCGATTGCCAGATTCTTAACTACAGCTTCACTAATCAACATGAGGGGAAAGCTGCCCCATCACTTGCCTGGATATAATCAGGATTGCCGATTGGTGGAATATTGCTGCAAGCCAAGATAACCAGATCACTTGTTGTTTCCATCATCTACTCTTCTGCGTTCAGTCTTTCCAGAAATCTCTGCAGAAAATCTCTTTAGAATGAATGAACCTCTAGCATAAGTGAACCTTTAGAGAACTGCAGGAGTGAGCTAGGATCAGGCTGCCTGGGATGTCACTGCCCACCGCTACACATAACTATCTTACTGTTGACATCGCGATGAATCCCGCTGATCAGCCTCAAACGCGCAAAGTCCTGCGATCGACTGAACCACCCAGCCTTTGGCTTTCACTGGTGCTTGGGTCGGTACTGATTCATCTTGTGCTGTTTATTCTGGTCAGTCTTGCTTCGACTCGTACGGCAAACGTAGAGCTGGAACTGGATCCAATTACCGTTGAGCTCGTTGATCCGAATACGGCGTCCGTGCAATCGCCACCCAACCGGACGATCGCAGCTCGTCCCGGTGCGCCTTCGACCAGTCAACCTTCTACCACTCAAGCACAGCCACGTACAGCGCGAACGCAGCCTTCAGCGTTCAATCCATCAGTAGAGCAGCCCTTTGTCCCTCCGCCTCTTCAACGAAAGCGGTTGCCAATCCGTACGCGCCAACCCCAACCCCAACTACCAAAGCAGCCAGTTCCACCTACTCCAGCCCCAAGCAGTCGTTCAACCCAACCTCAGCCCAGACCGAGCCAACCGCCCTTTCCGCAAGGTCAGGATCCACCTTTACCACAGCCGAGTGCAACTCAACCAGCACCTTCTCAACCGCCCTTTGGCTCGTCTCAAGGGTCTCTTCCTGAGTCACAGCCAAATCCATCGGGAGGCGTTGCTCCGCAGCCCTCAGGATCGCAGGCACCGATAGAAGGCCAAAAGATCACTCAGGGACCGTTTGGGGAAAGCGCGATCGTAACAGTCTCTAATCCTCGTCAGCCAACTGCTGATGCCTCAACACGGCCGCCCCAACCGATGGATCGCCAGAAAAACATCTCGCTTCATTATGCTTCTGCCCTTTCAAATCAAACCGTTCGTTTGCAAGTAACGCTTACCATTGATCAGAAAGGGCTTGTAGCAGATGTGGCGAAGGCAACACCACTCCCTTCAGGAAACATGAGCGACGAAGCAACGCTAACTGATTTTGCTAAGCAGATCTTTATTCAAAACCAATGGCAGTTTGAACCAGCTCAAGATAACGCAAACGGCACTCCGGTAAAACCTCTACTATCAAACCTGATTGTGGATGTAGAAATCCAGCTGCCGTAGCCTTGACAGTCGTTTGAAGCGATCGGCGCTAGCAGTCGCGGTTAAATCACCATCAACGGATTGGCACAGCTAATCTTAAATATGATACCTTTGTAAAGGCTTACATGCCTTACCCAAGCGGGCGTAGTTTAGTGGTAAAACCTTAGCCTTCCAAGCTAATGATGCGAGTTCGATTCTCGCCGCCCGCTTTGAAACTAAAAGCCCTTAGAATCAATGGTTCTAAGGGCTTTTAGCATTTTTGCTTACCGCTTTCGTCAGTACTAATGTTTCATGTTTCGGTGAAGATTGGGTATGTTCAGCGACTTTTGGATGTAATTTGGGTGTAATTTGGGTGTAACAAACGGGCGTACTAACAGGTGATTCGCCATGTACTCAAAAACTCCGACAGGCAAAGCTTCCAAGGGGTCTGTTCAAATCATTACCTCGCATGACCGATTGCAGTTACGATTTCGCTTTGCTGGAAAACGGCATTACCTTTCGTTAGGACTGCCTGAAACCAAAGAGAACCGGAAGTTGGCTGAGATGAAGGCTAGAGAGATTGAGCTGGATATTCTTTCAGGTCACTTCGATCAGACCCTGCAAAGGTATAAGCCTCAGTTAGCTTTAAGTGTTACCTCACCTGAGATTACACCCAACGTTACACCCACTCCTTCTCTGGCTGAGTTATGGGAAAAGTTTGTTGAGTACAAGCGTCCTCAATGTTCGCCTAACACAATGTTCTACGTCTACGGACACTTCACTAAGTACCTGGAAAAATTGCCCACGCACGATTTAGGCAGAGCTACTGAGATCAGAGATTATGCGCTCAAGACGTTTCCGATCGAATCGTGTAAGCGGTTTATTGTGCGCTTGAATGCTTGTTGTGCTTGGGCGCTAAAGTCAAACTTGATTTCTGAAAACCCCTTTTTAGGGATGGCAAATGAAATCAAGCCTCCTAAAGCTCAGAGAAGTTCAGAAGATGAGGATATTCATCCGTTCTCCCCAAATGAGCGTGACGCAATCCTCAAGGCGATCGCGGAAGATAGCTTCTGTAATAAGCATTCTGGCTTCAAGCACTCTTACTATGCGCCCTTTATTGAGTTTCTGTTTATGACAGGTTGCCGCCCCAGTGAGGCGATCGCTCTTCAATGGAAACATGTCAGCAGTGATTTCAAGTCCATTAGTTTTGAACAGGCTGTTATAGAGACAGGCAAAGGTAAAACAATCAGAGACGGCTTGAAAACCCAAGAGCGCAGACGATTTCCATGCAATGGTAAAGTGCAGAATCTATTGCGCACGGTGAAACCAGCAAGCTGTAATCCTGAATCTCTTGTATTTCCTGGCTATGCAGGAAGTTTGCTCGATACGCATTCATTCCGCAAAAACATCTGGAAGCCTGTCCTAAGTGGGCTAAATATTGAGTACCGAAAGCCCTACCAAACAAGACATACATTTATCACGTTAGCTTTAGAGAACGGTCTAGACGCTAAAGATGTAGCTCGTTTAGTCGGAAATTCACCAGAAGTAATCTATCGCCACTATGCAGGCAACAAGAGAGAGTTGTTTGTACCTGAGTTCTAAACTTGGATTTCTGCCTCTTAAGCAATTCCTGCTCATTGGTTGAACCTGTAGAGTTAAACATCAGCAGTGCAATGGCATTTGAGTTGTAACAATAAATTTACAAATCTCTCTCTTTCGTTGATGGCGTTTGCCTATTAGCTATACATAGCGTGAACTCAAAGTATGAGCTGCTTCAGGTAGCGCCACTCGGTGCCATATATCATGAAATGGCACCAAAAAACCTAAATAAGTGCGATCGTTTCATGAACTTGGCTTTATGATCTGTAAAAAGCGATTGCCCATGCGTTGATGCATCTACTTACTCTTAGTTCTTGCAAATCAAAACCCCTTGCGAATTGTCTAGTGCCAACTAGACGCGCAAGGGGTTTCGCTTTTTGCTTTTTCTGCCAACAGGAAGCGTCGGAAACTTGGCTGTTTGGCAGACCTAACACCCTTATCAAGGTATTAAGGTTTTCGCATTATGACTCCACCTAACCCGTTTGCCCAGTGTACTGGGAGACAATTTTCTGAAAAATCGGATACATCATCTACTAGATATAGCGTGGGTGAGTATTCCAGGCTTGTGAATAAGCATGAAGCCTCTGCTGTTTTAGGTATCAGTCCCGAAACACTCAAAAAATATCGCCTGCAAGCGAACTCAACACTGATTGAGGGCATTCATTATCACGTTTGGAATGCGCGTGTGGTCAAGTACAACGCCGCTTTGATTGCAGACTGGGGCTTAAACCGGAACAATCCAGAAGCCCATAAGCGAGCGATTGAAGCTTACCTTGCCTCGCTGCCTTCTAATCAACCCAAGAAACGGGGAAGGAGAGCAGGTTAATGGCACCCGAAAGCGATAGCGATAGCGATCGCGGGGTGGACTCTCGCGATCGCTCAACTCACGATGATTCAATTCGTTCTCATTGTACTCAAACATCTGCAAAACGGCTTACCCAGGCTCATCGAAGCGATCTAGAAGCCAGTGGACTTAAGGAAGAACAGATCAGGCAGACAGGTCATTTCTCAGCCAATCAAGCAACTGCTCAAAAACTGGTTGGCATTGCCCTGCCTGGATTGATTTTTCCCTATCTTGACCCGTTTGGACAGCCCTATCTTAAACAGGACGGTCAGCCCTTTTACCGGATTAAACCAGATTGGGGGAAGCTCAAAACTGAGGATAGCCCAAAGTATCTCAGCCCCAAAGGCGAAGGCTGCCGTCCCTATTTCTCTCGTCTCTATCCTGCTTGGGAAAAGGCTCTAAAGTCCACCAAAGTTGATCTTTGGGAAACAGAAGGAGAAAAAAAGGCAGACTGTGGCTGTGCCAATGGCTTGGCTGTAATCGCATTTGCTGGCGTTGATGCTTGGGTTGATCGGTGCGATCGCGAAACGGGTCAAGAGCTAGGCACTTCTCGCTCCTTGCCTGAGTTATCAGCGATTGACTGGAACAATCGACGGGTAAACCAATGCTTCGATTCAGACATCATTGAGAAACAATCTGTCCAGGCGGCTTTGGCAAAACGGGCTGTAACACTCAAGCAATGTGGTGCTAGACCCTATCTCATCCTGCTGCCGAACGAAATCGACGGCTCGAAAAATGGGCTCGATGATTTTATTGTGAGACATGGCACAGAAGCGCTCAATGTCCTTGCCAAAGCATCCAAACCAACGTCCTTGAAAACTGAAGCAAGAGAGCTTAAGGATGAGCGGGGTAACAAGCGAAAGGAAACTATTTACTGGCTCAATCTAGAGGAACCGGACAGCCATCAAAAAGCGTTGATGGCATGGGCAGTCCTCAAAGAACGTTGGGCTTTCCGACCGAGTATTGGTTGGTACGAATGGCAAGGAACGCACTGGAAAATAGGGATACCCGATGAGTTTGAGGCAGACTTGACCCGGTTTATGGATGCTCAGCAGTGGCAGAAACGAAGTTCCGGTCTAATGAATTCCGTCGTGAGAGAACTGCGATCGCGACTTCAGGTGCGCGATCGGGCTTGGAGTCCTGCTAGGAAGGTTGCCTTCCAAAATGGGACGTTAGAGCTTGATTCTGACCGCTTTATCCCAAGGCACAACCCTTCTGATTGGATTACTCGCTTACGTCCTTATGCGTTTGATGCCTTAGCGCAATGTCCAACCTGGCTCAGTTTTATCACTGAAGCAATGGAGGGTGATGGGGAACGGGTGCAACTGATCCGGGCGATCTTTCGCTACGCTGTTTTGCCCAGGGCCAGCGATCGTAAAGCTGAAATTGAAAAGTCGTTTGACTTCTTTGGACAGAAGGGAACGGGTAAGGGGACAACATTGGATGTCTTAACGAATCTCGTTGGCGCTGAAAATATTGGTTCTGCTAGTGTTGATACTTTCAAAACCGCTGTCGGTCTTGGGCAGTTGCTTGATAAAGATCTCGCCATTGATTACGATGCGTCAGGGTTTCTGAGCAACATCGGCAACTACAACAAGGTAGTTAGTAATGAACCTGTGGAAGTAAAAAAACTGTATCAAGACACTTGCACAACTCGATTAGGGGTGGTTGTGATCAGAGCCTACAACGCTTTTATTGGGGTTCCCGATGGTTCTGAAGGGTTAGATCGACGGCTCACAATCATTCCGTTTCGACAGCAACCCAAGACCATTGATACTGAGCTAGCCCAAAAGCTGGAGACAGAGTTACCGGGCATCTTTGCTTGGTGTTACTCTATGCCTGTCAGTGAGATGAAACAACGGCTTTTGACGGCGGGTACGATTCAGGCTGTGGCAGCGATGAGTGTTGAACGCTTTGAAGCCAATAACCCTGAATTCAGATTTCTGTGTGCCGTCTTCCCGGAAGGTAAAGCAAGCATTAAAGCGGGGGATGTCTACAGCAGTTATGTGCACTGGTGTCGAGAAAACCAGCACCAACCCAAAAGTGCCGTCAAGTTTGCGCCCGTGATTCAAGCATTGGGGTGTAAGCGGTCTGAAGGGAAACTTCATGGGAATTATTACTACACTATTCCCGCCATGTCTGTTTTTGATGTTGCGGCTCATTTGGGGATAGTTCAGAGACGCTTAGGGGACAGTTGTCGAGACAGTTCAAACCCTTGCCCAAAGAGAGCGGGGGATAGTTGGGGACAGTTAGAGCCTCAAAGTTCACAACCTTTGGGAGCGATAGAAGTTAGAGCTTTTGAGTCTAGGGGTGAAGAGAAAAGAGAAAAGATCCCCTTTCAACTGCACCCAACTGTCCCCCAACTCGATCCAGAGGGCGTTTCAACTGTCTCGAAACCCTCCCCAACTGTCCCAACTGTCTCGACTGCTGATCCTTCACTGTCAGAGAACGAACGTGGTGCCAAAATGGACTATGTTAAGGCGATAGACGTTTCAAGAGACTGGCAACCCAAAGTAGGCGATCGTGTGGAAGTCCTCAACTACGGCTATTGGCAGGCTGCCACACTAACGGTCGTGCCCAACAACGCTGTTCATCCTACAAAGCGGGTTAGCAGTTGGAGGGCAAAACTTGATTCTGGCTTAGAACGGCATGTCTGGGAGTATAACCATCTCCGACCTTACTTAATGGTGGATAGTTGAAACGCTCAAACCGTTAAGCCTTGAGTATTGTGGTAATGAAAGCTTCAACCTGTAGAGATTTGCTGATATGGTAGCCAGTCCTGAAGTGTGTCGAATGAATGGAGCCAAGTCGAAAGGAGCCGTTACCGAACGGGGAAAGGCGATCGCCTCTCGCAATGCGCTCAAGCATGGCATTATGAGCAGTCACCCGCCCCTTCTAGCCACAGAAGACTTAGAAACCTTTCAAGGCATGATGCAAGGGCTGATGGATGAATACCAGCCCCAAGTGCCAACAGAACATCTGTTAGTCCAACAGGTAGCAATGGCATGGCTACGGCTGCATCGCTTGTGGGGAGTGGAAGCCGCGCAAGCAAACAAGGCACTCCTTTTCGCGCAGATTAAGGCAAAATACCCAGATCTGGAAGAGAAGCGATCGCTGTCCTTCAACAGTAAGACGTGGCAGGAGAGCAGACAGGAAGAGCGGAACATGTTTCTCAATTTGCTGGAAGATCTGACCTTTGACCTGAGCCGTCTACCGAGCCAACCAGCCCAGTATCGGAAATGGATCACTCAGGTAGATGAATCTTTGTACACTGCTCGTTCAGCCTCAATCAAAGCGAGAAACGATACCTATGAGCATTTGAGCCAGGGGTTCTGGCTGGTTTGGGATCAACTCCACTGGTTAATTTATGACCGTGACGACGACGAGGGTAATTTCCGCAAAAAGCCGTCTGAACCAGATGTTATGCGAGCGGCAATACAGGCAGTCATGGCAGCAGCCCAAACAGAAGTTGATCGGATCAGTCGTGAATTAGCAGAGTTTAAGCAGCACCATGAAGCGATCGCTTTGGCCGATGCCGCTAGTAAAGGACTTCAGAATCCAGAGTTGTTTAGTCGTTATGAACGGCACATCACTCAACAGCTCAACGAGGCGATCGGTCGGCTCACTGAAATGCAACAGCGACGACAGCAGCGGGATTCTATGGGTTCGTTTGGTCAAGATCCTGAGATTAGCGCACGCATTGAGGCAATGTTTTCTCAGAAGGTTTGAGTAAGAGTGACTTGTTTGATCCAGGTGCAAATTAATACGGCAGATTCATAACGATATGTGTCGCCAAGCTCAGTACGGGACAAAAAGCTTGAAAAGAGGAGCAGGGTAGGGTTTCATCAGAATTACCACACTCTTGAGAAACCCTATGAGCCAATATAGCGAATTAAAGCGAGTCCTCCAAGCGCAATTGAACTGGCATGGAGCCAGGCTTTCCTTTCTGGCCTTGTTCTTGTTAGCGCTGCTGAAAGTCAAAACCGTGAACTTGAGCGACCTGTGTTTAGGCTTGGGTGGGAGGGCGTTGCCTCAATCCAGCTACAAGCGGTTGCAGCGCTTTTTTCGAGAGTTCGAACTGGATTATGCCCAGCTTGCCCATCTCGTGGTCGGTTGGATGCAAATTCCGAGTGGTTGGGTGTTGAGCCTGGATCGCACGACCTGGAAATTTGGCAGTCACTGGCACAACATTCTGACCTTGGGCATTGTGCATGAAGGCGTTGCCTTCCCTGTGTTGTGGTGGCTGTTGGACAAACAAGGAAATTCCCACAGTGACGAGCGGATGCGGTTCATAGAGACCTTTCACAAACGATTCCCCACGGCGGTCGTGGAGTACTTGTGTGCGGATCGGGAGTTCATTGGGCAAGCCTGGGTGCGTTATCTTCTGCTTGAACCCGCCCTCGCCTTTCGCTTACGGATTCGGAGTACTGACCCGATTGAGCACGATGGCAAAGTGCTGCCCGCACGGGTCGTGTTTGCCCACTTGCAAGTCGGTCAAGCCCAACGGCTCACAGGCACTTGTCGTGTCTGGGGCTACCCGGTTGCCGTTGAAGCGCTGCGCCTTGAGGATGGGGAGTTACTGGTGGTGATTGCGCCCGTCGGCGCTCAGGCTGTGGTCAAAGACTATGCCTTGCGCTGGGGCATTGAAACCTTGTTTGGCATCTTCAAAACTCGCGGCTTCTGTCTGGAATCGACTCACTTCACCGATGCTGAGCGGTTGAGTAAGTTATTCGCCTTGTTGACCTTAGCCTTATGTTGGGCGATGCGAACGGGTTTGTGGTTGCAGCAATGGCAGCCCATTGCGCTTAAAAAACACGGTCGCCGTGCCAAAAGTTTGTTTCGCTTCGGTCTCGATTTTTTGCGCCACTTAGTGCTCAATCCATCGGTGGTCAATGAGTCCAACTTTGTGCAATCCCTACAACTTTTGTCCTGTACTTAGGTCGCCAAGAAGCGATTAGCAGATTACACCACTGGAAGCCTGAAAGCGCTGAAAGCCACTCAGGAAAAGGATTAAAACGAAGGCGACGACTTCTTGCATTGTTATTTTGTACTTTTTGTACCAGGGGGGTAGCGTGCCATCCAAAGTAGCATTGCTGGGGGGGTATCGGCTCGTCAATTTCACTCGCACCTAAATTGATGCGTAGATCCTCAAAGTGACCGGAAAGCATTTAACTACAGTGAAGGTAGGATACAGCTTTTAGAAGTTGTGATTGTAAGGGAGCGTTAGAATGCCTCAAAAACTCGCAGTGGCTATTATTCACGGTATCGGTAAGGCAAATCCTAGCTTCAATGATAAAAACAGCCCGAACTTTACCAGTGGTATGGCACAGAGACTAAGAGAACAGTTTGCAAGATTGCTGCATAAGGATGTAAGGAATGCAGATTCGCAGCTAGAGATTGAGGCTATTTATTGGGCACCCATTCTTCAAGATCTTGAAGACGAATTAAGCAAAAGATTGAAAGTTGAAGAGAACCTTAGTAGCTTTCTTGGACTGCGTGAGTTCATCTTTCATTCTCTGGCTGATAGCATCGGTTACCAAATCACTTCTTCAACTCCTCCTGAGGATCGAGAAATCTATGATAAAGTCCATCAGTGTTTTTCTGAAACTTTAGGAAAACTAGCTCAAAATGCTGGTGGAGAGGCTCCTCTTTGTATCATTGCACATAGCCTTGGTTCTACGATAGCAAGCAACTATATTTGGGATCTTCAGCACGAATCGGCTCGAATACAAATTGGGGATACGCCTTTAGAAAAAGGAGAAACACTTACTCTGTTTCATACTTTTGGTAGTCAGATTCCTTTTTGGGCGTTGCGTTACGCTGATTTTGGTACGCCGATCGAAGTGCCGTCTCCCAAACTGACGCAACACTATTCAGGGCTACAAGGTGGATGGACTAACTTTTACGATAGGGATGATCTGCTTGGTTATCCGATTCAAAAGATTAATGACAAGTATGCGAGAGCTGTCACTGATCGAGAAGTGAATGCTGGAAATATTGCAAAGAACTGGAATCCCCTCTCGCACAACGAGTATTGGGCTGACAATGAGGTAGTCATACCGATCGCGCAATCTCTAGCAAATACCTGGAAAAGCATTAACTCATAACTGGTTTCGTCTTACTCGGCATCTGTAACACGATCATCGCTTCTACTCAAGGCGGTGATCGTGTCGTTTGAAGTGGATACTGATGAGAACACAGGGATTTCGTGGGTTCGTTTGGTCAAGACGCTAATCCCAGCACACATTGAAACAATGCTTTCTCTACAGCGACTTAGTTGATCCGAATGTAGATTGCCACCATGAATTCAGCCATATAAGGGCAAAGAGTCAAAGAGCTGACTCGTCATTTGTGCACTGCTTTGTTTTGGGCAAGTAGAAGAGGTAAATATCAGTAAAGCCCGATCTCAATTAAGCAGAAACCAGGGTGAAAAGATAAGGAGTAAGGCTTAAGGCAAAGCTTGCTCGAAACTTTACTTCTGCCACCGAAAAACTTCATCTAATCCTTGAGGATTTCAATTCAACAACCAGAAATAAGGAGATAGCCCCTATCTGGTTGCTTTTATGAAATTCGTACCTGTTGCGATCGCGGCTCTTTCTGCTTCTCTACTTTACTATTCACCCGCCTTTTCTAAAGAAGCAAACTTCCCTTGCTACTCGGTCAGCAGTGATGGAAAAGTTCGTAATCTGACTGATTCTGTGTGCCATCATGGAGAGCGACTGCAATTGAAAGCCGCTCTTGAAGCACGCGATGCAGCCTTTCTTAGGGACTTCAACCAGCAAACAGAAGGCAAACTGACTATTCCCCTGAGTGGCACAGAATTAATTAAAATGGCTCAAAAATATTGTGCATCACGAAGAGAAGGACAACTTCCCGCAGATGTTCGCAATGCTCAATTAAGGCAAGTATCAGCGGATGATCCTGAAGTAGAAGCAAACCAGTCAACTGCAATAGGGGTTGTGCATGGGATAGCTGCAAAGTACTACTGTCCAGGGCTACTAAAATAGCGGGTGGTTGGGTTGCAATAAGATACACAAATTTCATCTGAAGGGATTCTGTCTGTACGGGCTTAAGCAGCTTTAGGATCACGAGAGTCGATCGCAGCTTTCACCGTTTCAGAAGATCTCAAACCGTTGCGACGATTTGCCTTTGGTCTCAAAAAGCTAAATGATCCTCAAAGATTGCGGATGCTTAAGCTCACAGTGGGCATAGTTAGGTAAAGCGTCCTAGCGCTGTCGAGAGTGGGGCTGCCTCAAGCCAACCTCTGAGACGGTGAAAGGCGGTTGTGCTGAAGTTTTGGTGCAACCTGCCCTTTACGGCGTACCCTTAGATGCACCCCGGAAGATCAAAGACGGCTATGCCCAAAGACAAGACAACCAACGCCCAGAGCAATGAAACCTTAGAACAGAAGCTCTGGAAGGCGGCGGATAAGCTGCGAAAGAACATTGACGCGGCGGAGTATAAGCACATTGTTCTGGGTCTGGTCTTTCTCAAGTACATTTCCGATGCCTTTGGGCAGTTACATGAGAAGTTGGTCGCTGGCGAGGGAGACTACGCAGGGGCTGACCCGGAAGACCCGGATGAGTACAAGGCGGAGAATGTGTTCTTTGTGCCTGCTGAGGCGCGGTGGTCATCATTGCAGGCGCAGGCAAAGCAGCCGACAATTGGGCAAATCGTCGATGAGGCGATGGAGGCGATCGAGCAGGCAAACGCCAAACTGCTCAAGGGGATTTTGCCGAAGGTCTATGGTCAGCAAAAGCTTGACCCGATCGCGTTAGGCGGGCTAATCGACAATATCGGCAGCGTCAACCTGGCGAAGGTAAGGGCGGAATCGGACGGGCAGTTGAGTCTGGAGACGGAGCCAAGGGTCGCGCCATCTCGACAGGCAGATTTGCTAGGGCAGGTGTATGAGTATTTCTTGGGGCAGTTTGCCCTGGCAGAAGGCAAGAAGGGGGGACAGTTCTACACGCCGGAGAGCGTGGTGCGGGTGTTGGTAGAGATGCTCGAACCGTATAAGGGGCGAGTATTTGATCCGTGCTGTGGGTCGGGGGGCATGTTCGTCCAGAGTGAGAAGTTTGTGAAGGCGCACCAGGGGCGACTGGATGATATTTCCATCTATGGGCAGGAGAGCAACGAGACGACCTACAAGCTGTGTCGGATGAATCTGGCGATTCGGGGGATTGATGGCTCGAATATTCGCTGGAATACGGAGGGGTCGTTTCTCAAGGATGCTCACCCTGATTTGAAGGCGGATTTTGTGATCGCTAATCCGCCGTTTAACGATAGTGACTGGGTGGGGCGAATTGATGAGAAGAACGACGGAGGGCATCCGCTTCGCAATGATGGGCGCTGGCAGTATGGAACGCCACCCGTGGGCAATGCGAACTTTGCCTGGGTGCAGCATTTCCTTTATCACCTGGCTCCAACGGGGGCGGCGGGGTTTGTGTTGTCGAATGGGTCGCTGTCGTCAAATACGAGCGGTGAGGGGGAGATTCGCAAGGAATTGGTAAAGTCGGATTTAGTGGACTGCATTGTGATGCTGCCGACGCAGTTGTTTTACAACACGGGGATTCCGGCGTGTTTGTGGTTTTTGAGTCGGCATAAAAACGGCAACAAGCACCGGAACCGCAAGGGGGAGGTGCTGTTTATTGATGCGTCGGAGTTGGGCTATATGGTCAACCGTCGCAATCGCCAGTTTGCAGATGACGACATCCAGAAAATTGCATGGACGTATCACGAATGGAAGCGGGACGGCAGCAACTATCAAGACATCAAAGGGTTCTGTAAGTCGGCAACGCTAGTGGAGATTGAGAAGCACAACTTTGTGTTAACGCCAGGGCGCTATGTGGGAATTCCCGATGAAGTGGAGTCTGAGGTTTCCTTTGAGGAAACGATGGGGACGTTGACGGCAGAGCTGGCAGCACAGATGCAGGAAGCGGCGGCGTTGGATGTGGAGATTAAGACCCAGTTGGCAAAGGTGGGTTTTGATCTATGAGCAAGTGGCAAGAAGTCTATTTGAATGAAGCATTCGACATTGGCTCTGGCTTATCAAAGCCAGCCGAAGATTTTGGTTCTGGATTTCCTTTCTTATCTTTCAAAGAAATTTTTAACAATTTCTTTGTTCCAGAGGATCTACCAGAACTGGTCGAATCCAGCGAAGAAGAAAGAGATAAATGTTCAGTTAAGAAGGGCGATGTCTTTCTAACCCGAACTAGCGAAACTGTAAAAGAGCTAGGTATGAGTTGCGTTGCTCTGAAAGATTATGAAAATGCAACATTTAATGGATTCACTAAACGATTAAGACCTAATAGTGATTTCGAGGTTGTTCCAGAGTATGCAGGCTACTATTTCCGTTCATCTAAATTTAGGAATGAAGTAACTGCTTTGTCATCTGCCTCTACGAGGGCAAGCTTGAATAATGAGATGCTAGGGAGGCTTAAAATTGTCCTTCCCAGTAAAAAAGAGCAGGAAGAAATAGCGGCAGTTTTAATCTGCCTCGATCGCAAGATCTCCAACCTCCGCCAACAAAACGAAACCCTAGAGCGAATCGCCCAAACCCTCTTCAAACATTGGTTTGTCGATTTCGAGTTTCCCAATGAAGACGGAAAGCCCTACAAATCATCTGGTGGGGAGATGGTGCGATCGGAGTTAGGCGAAATTCCCATCGGTTGGCGAGTGCTAACACTGAAAGAAATTTGTGAAACTATATATCGATATCCTCAATTTTATGGGATGGACAAATCAGACAAAGGAGTTCCTGTAATTCGAGGAGAACATCTACTGCCTAATGGAAAAATTAGTAATGATTTTAGCGATTATTGGTTTGTTAGCAATGAGTTTTCTGAAAAATTCCCTAGAACAATCTTAAATAAATTCGATGTCGTTCTTTCAGTTAGAGGGAGTGTAGGCAATTACTCATGGGTTGGTGATCAGCATATTGGCGTTCAAATTTCACCCAATACAATTAGATTGTCAGCTAATCCCAAAATTTTGCATGACTGCTTACTTTACCCATTTTTGAAAGGCTGCAATTTTAAGAATAGATTACTTCAAACTGTAAGTTCTTCTGCTGTGCCTGCTATTAATGCATCGGAATTCAAAACATTTGACTTCATTATTCCTACCTTAAGTGTACAAGAACAAATTTCACCACTATTTAGAAGTACGTATCAAAAAATTGATGCAAATGAACGTCAAATTCAGACCCTAAGTAAAACCCGTGATGTGCTTCTACCCAAACTGATGAGCGGCAAGCTCCGAATCAAAAACTAACTTTTTAAGGTCATGCAATGGCGACACAAACTTTGACAGCCGTAGACACTTATTTCTTTCTATGCAATCCCGATTGGACTTTTAACCTAGGGGATGGCGAAATCTCTACAAACCAAGACCTGTGCCGTCATATCCAGACCACACTCTCAACAGGCGAATTCATGTATCTCAGTTGGAGTTGTGCCAACACTAAGAGAATACAAGTTGGCGACAGAGCTTATCTGGTTAGGAGTAACAGTAGCCCGACAGGCATCATCGCTTCCGGCATCGTGGTTGAAGGTTTAGAAGACAACCAACTCAGGAACTTAGATTCTCGATATGCAGATTTGAGCGCTGCTTACGTTGACCATAGCGAAAATACATACTATGTGTGTCTTGAGATCGATTCCGTCGTTGACTTTGACTCTCCCTTAGAACAACGTACCTTACGGCAACTACCAGAGTTTCAAGGTGTTAATTTCCAATTTCAAGGTAGCGGGAAACAGTTTGCTCCTGGCAATTCCCCGGCGGTTCAGTCCCTTGCCTCCGAATGGGAGAAACACTCCTTGATTTGCCAAAGCCAAGGTAAAGGACGCAGGTTAGTAGATGTTTTTGTAGAAAGGGGTGATAAAGCTAGACAAGAAAAGGATTTCGATTCCGCTCTAAACTACTACCAGCAAGCTTTAGACATCGATCCGGAGTACGCTAAAGCGCTGAATAAGCTTAAAATTTGCCAGTCGATCATCGATAGAGCTAAACCGCCTGCTCCAATCATCACACCTCCACCGTCCCCACCACTCACTCTCGCTTTCAAAGATGAGTTAGACGGCATCAGAGATGAGTTGGATCAACAAGAACCTCCGATTTCCTCAGATGCTAGCGAAGCCCGCAAGCGCATTTTAGTTTCGATCGCAAGGCGACAAGGGCAAACAAAGTTTCGCCAAGTCCTGCTAAATGCTTACGACTACAAGTGCGCCATCACTGGTTTTAATGCGGAAGAAGCATTAGAAGCTGCACATATCATCCCCTATGTAGAAACTGCAAATAATGACCCTGGCAATGGCTTGTTGCTGCGGGCTGATTTGCACACACTCTTCGATCTCAATTTGCTAGCAATTCATCCCGACACGATGCAGGTTTTCTTGTGCCCTGCCTTACACAAGACTGAATACCAAGCCATCCATCAAAAGCAGATAAAGATTCCCGATGATGTTGCCTTACGTCCTGATCCAACCCTTCTCAAACGAAAACTAGAGCAGTGTGCCTGGATGAATACAGTTTAAAGACGAGTTACGGGAAACCTAATTTCAGAACTCTCCCCGGTCTTATGAGCAAATTCACCACTGAAGACCAAATCGAAGACTACAATCTCGAACTGCTTGATGCGCTCGGTTACGACTACAAAAACGGCTACATCCTCGAACCCGAAGGAGCCGCACCCGAACGCCAGAGCTTTGGTGATGTGCTGCTCAAAGACCGCCTCACCCAAGCCCTAGCGCGGATCAATCCCCACATACCCCCTGGTATTCGCCACCAGGCACAGCGAGAACTGCAAAACATCGCCAGCTCCGATCTGATCAACAACAACGAAATCTTTCATCGCTATCTCACCGAAGGCATCACTGTTGAATATCAGCGCAACGGCGAAACCAAAGGCGAACAGCTTTGGCTGATTGACTGGGACAACCCCGACAATAACGAATTCCTCGCGGTGAATCAGTTCACCGTCATCGAAGACAACCATAACCGCCGCCCCGACATCATTCTCTTTATCAACGGGCTGCCCTTGGTCGTCATCGAACTCAAAAATGCCGCTGATGCTAAAGCCCACCTGCAAGCCGCCTTTAACCAATTACAGACCTACAAGCGCGAAATTCCTAGCCTCTTTACCTATAACGCCCTGCTGGTCATTTCCGATGGCACCTCTGCTCGTGCAGGCTCCCTCTCTGCCTCCTTTAGCCGCTTCAGCCAATGGAAACGCAAACTTCCCAACGGTGACATCGACAACAATCTCAACACCAACGAACTGGAAATCCTCACTCAGGGAATGCTCAATAAAGGCACCCTGCTCGACCTGATCCGTCACTTCACCGTCTTTGAAAAAATCAAGACCGTAGACCCCAAGACTGAAGTCGTTACCCTGCAAACCATCAAAAAGCTGGCTGCCTATCACCAGTACTACGCCGTTAATCTAGCCGTTGAGAGCGTCATCGCCGCCACTAAAAGCAACCATCGCGGCGGCGTCGTGTGGCACACCCAGGGCAGCGGCAAATCCCTCTCAATGGTGTTCCTCAGCGGCAAGCTCGTCCTGCTGCTGAATAATCCCACCCTTGTCATCCTCACCGATCGCAACGACCTCGACGACCAACTCTTCGATACCTTTGCTGGATGCCGCCAACTGCTGCGTCAAGCTCCCCAACAAGCAGGCGATCGCGATGCGGTGCGGGAACTGCTTAACGTCAATTCTGGCGGTATCATCTTTACCACCGTACAAAAGTTCTCTCCCCAAGACGACGAAACGATTTATCCCAAGATTAGTGATCGCACCAATATCGTCGTCCTGGCAGATGAAGCCCACCGTAGTCAGTACGGGTTCAAAGCCAAACAGGTCAACATCAAAGATGAAGAGGGGAACGTTGTCGGCAAACAGACCCGCTACGGGTTCGCTAAATACATCCGCGATGCCCTGCCCAATGCCACCTTCGTCGGCTTTACAGGCACCCCGGTCGAACAGACCGACAAAAACACTCCCGAAATCTTTGGCGACTACATCGATATCTACGACATTGCTCAAGCCGTCAAAGATAGCGCCACCGTTCCCATCTACTACGAAAGCCGCCTGGTCAAAGTAGACCTCGACGAGCAGGGGCGAGAACTGCTCAACGAACTCGACGAAGACCTCAGCTTTGAAGACCTTAGCGCCACCCAGCAAGCCAAAGCGAAGCAGACTGGAATCGAGGGAATCGTTGGCTCTACCAAACGCTTGAAGAATATTGCTAACGACATCATCACTCACTTTGAAATCCGTCAAACTGCCAATCGCGGCAAAGGCATGATCGTCACCCTCAGCCGTCAGGTAGCTGCTGATCTCTACGAGCAGATCATCCAACTCCGCCCCGACTGGCACAGCGACGACCTCAACAGCGGCAAAATCAAAGTTGTTATGACCGCCAGTGCCTCTGATGAAGGCAACCTCGTTAAACATCACACCAACAAGAAAAATCGCCAGGTTTTGGCGCAACGGCTCAAAGACCCCGCCAACGACCTCGAACTCGTCATCGTCTGCGATATGTGGCTGACCGGGTTTGATGCCCCCAGCCTTCATACCATGTATATCGACAAGCCGATGAAGGGGCACAACCTGATGCAGGCGATCGCCCGTATTAACCGCGTCTACTTCGAGAAGCAAGGCGGCTTGATTGTTGATTATCTGGGCGTTGCCCATGAACTCAAAGAAGCTTTGAAGTTCTACTCCCAAAGCGGCGGCAAAGGTGACCTCACCCTCGATCAACAAGTGGCGATCGGGCTACTGCTCACCAAGCTCGAAGTGGTTGAAGGTGTGATGGAGTCGTTTGACTACCAGCCCTACTTCACCGCCAGCACTGGGAACAAACTCAACCTGCTCAAAGCGGCGGCGAACTATGTTGCAGACCCGCAAATCAAAGACCGCTTCCTCGATGCTGTGACTGCCCTCTCCAAAATCTATGCCCTTACCGCTCACCATCCAGAAGCGATCGCCCAGTCCGAAAAAATCTCTTTCTTTCAAGCCATCCAAGCCAGTCTTCGCAAACTAGAACCGACCGACGGCAGCCTCAGCAATGTCGAAATCGAAACTGCGATTCGGCAGGTCGTCGATCAAGCCCTCGTCTCCGATACCGTCATTAACATCTTTGACGAAGCAGGCATCAAAAGTCCTGACCTCTCCATCATCTCCGACGAATTCCTCGAAGAAGTCGAAGGGATGGAGCATCAAAACCTGGCAGTGGAGTTGCTCAAAAAGCTGTTGCGCGATGAAATCAAAGCCCAACGCCGCACCAACATTGTCCAGAGCCGCCAGCTTACCGAGATGCTGGAAGACTCCCTCCGTCGCTACCAAAACCAGGTGATTAGCGTCACGGATGTGATTCAAGAATTGATCAATATCTCCAAGGATGTTCAAGCCGCCAAACAACGGGGCGAAGAGTTGGGGCTAGAACCCTATGAACTCGCCTTCTACGATGCCCTGGCTCAAAACCAGAGTGCGCGAGATGTGATGGGGCGAGACCAACTGCGAGAATTGGCGATCGTTCTGGTGTCACGGGTACGCAAAACCGCCTCGATCGACTGGAATCTTAAGGAGAGCGTCCGCGCCAGAATGAAAGTGATGGTCAAACGCCTCTTGCGGCAATATGGCTACCCGCCCGATATGCAGGCACTCGCGATCGAGTTGGTGTTGGAGCAGGCGAAGGTCTTTACAGAATTTGAGGTTGAGACAAACCGCTCCTAAATTGGAAAAAACTGACTTGGCGGTTAGTCCCCCTTGAAATATATCGATGGAAATGCTGCTGGATTTTTAAGAAAAGTTTTGTCACCCCGTTACTTGGAGAGTTTTATGAGTTCATATGTAGACCGAATTAAGCCAGATTCCTTTGGAATTACGACGTATCTCGACAATTTGAAAAGAGGGCAGTATCAAATCCCAACTTTTCAACGGGACGTTGTTTGGGAACGGGATCAAGTCAAACGGCTTTGGGACAGTATTTATAAATTCTATCCACTAGGCAGCATCTTAGTTTGGCGCACTGATACTAAGTTGCAAAGACATCGCCAAATAGGGGGACATTTATTATTAGACGACACTAACAACAAAGAATTTCAGTATCTTCTGGATGGGCAGCAACGAACGACCGCACTGCTTACATCTATGTATGGCGGTAGTATTAAAGGTAGAAGCCAAAATTCACAACTCTTCGTCAACCTTACTGTTAAAGATTCAGAAGAAATAGAAGATGAGTCATGGCGAGAAAGATTTTTGTTTTGGGATGAAATAGATGATAGAGGTGGGGAACTTCTCCGTAATAAAGGTCGGAAGCAGCGTTATGATTCTGGTCTTATCGTGAAATTAGAGGATATTGCACAGCAATACTCTGAAGTAGAAGAGCGGCTTGAAGAAGGAGAGTATCGATATGGTTCTCCTGAGAGGACTCAACTTCGGAAGTTTAGACAGGTGCTAGATAATTACAAACTCTCTTTCATAGAATTACGTGGCATCGAAGTTAGTGAGGTTTGTCAGATATTTGAACGTATCAATCAGGCGGGACAGCCGCTGAGCATGTTTGATATTGTTGTTGCTAAAACTTTTCGCCCTATAGATGAAAAAAAAGGTGGATTCTATCTTCGTGGGCTCTTTGAGCAATTCCGCAAGGATCTAGAGGATTCCAATAGCCAGTTTTCGAAAGTAGATGACATGACACTGCTACAAATCTTGGCAGTACTAGTTCGTGATACCATCTCAGACTCAGGCGTCTTAAACATCACTGACCGTTACCTGAATGCATTAAGAACAGAACACATTGAAGAAGTGTGGCAAGACGGTACAAAAGCAATCCGAAAGGTCTTTGATTTCTTTGATAATCATCTACGCCTTTCTGGTCCGACGTTAGTGCCATATAGATACTTTTATATGACTCTTGCGTCGTATTTTTTCAGAAATCCTGAGCCAGTCTACAGCTTTCTGAAAAGCTACTTTTGGTACTACAGTTGCCACAATTATGACTTGCTAAGCAACACCACTCATTTATATGAGCATGTGAGAAAACTGAAGCAATTCCGTGACGTCGGCGAATTTGGCTTCGATAAATTCCAGATTGATCGGAATCGGCTACGGGATGCAAGCTACAGCAACCGTGGCCGACTCTCACGTGCTATTCTTGCTCTTTATGCAAGTCAAGATCCCCGCGATTGGGCCGTGCCAGATCGCTCCGTCTTATCTCAGGTGTACTATGCGCTGACGGATAAACCTAATTTGCACCATATATTCCCTAGAGACTACTGTGAGAAGCACTTGGGCAAGTATGGTACGTATGCAGATAGTCTCATGAATATAGCCTATTTAACACAAATTACGAACCTGAAGATTAGCAACAAAAATCCACTTGAATATATCCGTGATTATCTCGGAGAAAATTTTTCAAAAATTGAGCAGACCCATTTGCTGCCAGGCGAGCTTGCTGAATGGGTAAAAGTAGAGCAAATGCCTCAAGATGCTCTTAACTGCTTCATAGAAAACCGCATCGATCTTGTCCTAAACAAACTAAGAGAATACCTAAAAGATGTTCCTTTTGAAGTTAATGACTCACGGTTAACTGAAGCTTCTGAATAGAACTCAAATTGGAACGCATCGGCTTCCTAAGTTAGAAGAACTATGAACAGCAAACCTTGGCTAATCGAAACCATTCATGATTAGTAGATTTTGACTAGTCAAGGTTTGTAATAGTGGCTTAATCAGTCAAACTAATTCGCTTTGTTAGAATCCGCATGACCTCACCAGGATTGACTGTTGGTAATTGTCTAGACCATTCATCTGGTCGAGCATAGCCATACCTGAATAGAGTTATGACGAAGAGTTGAACGACTTGAGGGCTGCCGATCGCGATGACTCGCAAGAGATCAGGAGAAGGGCGATCGCGCAAGTCAATTAAGGCTTGCTCAGGCGCAAGAACTGGGTGACCACAAGAATTTTCTGGCATGATAATTTCACTCCATGAAGGGGTAGCCCTGTCCTCTGAGCCTGCAAAACTTTGGGACAGGGTTTTGATTTTCTGGAGCTAGAGTAGCATGAGTGTAATAGAGTGTGACACTCTACGTTACCTAGTTACACAAGGGAGTCTATAAAATGCTGACAACAACCAAACAGCATTCTGACGTGACCACAGATTTAGAGCGGGTGACAGCTTATGTAGACCCTGAAGTCAAAGAGGGTCTAGAAGCATGGGCTAAACAAGAGCAAAGAAGTCTATCCAATCTGGCAGCCGTGCTGCTTACCAATGCCTATCGGGAATATCAGAAGCAACAGCAGGCACAAGAAGAGCAGAAAGCAGAGTGAAGGGCGATCGCTGCTATCCCTCAATTATGTAAAGCTGGGGCGAAGCAAAGAGGTTTGGGTGTAATTTGGGTGTAAGAATTCTATAGGAAGCCTGAAACCCTTGTATATCAGTAATCTCATTTAGCCTTCCAAGCTAATGATGCGAGTTCGATTCTCGCCGCCCGCTTTTGTACTCCCGTTTCCCTCATTGCATTGCTTCATCGTCACATGCCAGCAGTTGACTAATGAAGTTCAGTCCCCTCAGCCTAACTTCAGCGCTTCTACCGCCGCATAGCGGCGACAATTCTTTCCTAGAAGGAGCGGTAAAACCGTTGCATCTGTCGCTCGACTTCAAGAAGGTAAGCTTGCATCACATCACAGCTAAAAGAGCGATCCTTCTTACTCTAACTTCTTTGCCTTCTTTCTACGGTCTTATTTAATCCACGATCCTGAGAGAGAAAACTGTTGCCAGGAAACGGGTTACTGAGAAAACGTGATGCCATTGCAGAGGTAGCGATCCTGATCAGATGGCTCAGAGTGGGATGTTTTGTTTGGGCTATACCAATCCGCTTTTGTGAAGTTGGGGTTCGTGCTCAAGTAATCATGCAGCCAGCGACAACTGTGGCTTAGCAACTCGTCCACATCTGCCATTTGGGCTTCGATGCGACTCAACTGCCAGAGTTTAACCGTATTATCAGCTCCGGCTGACGCTAATGTCTTACCATCGGGGCTAAAGCGCACACTGTTAATGCCAGCATTATGACCTTTCAGCAGTTTCAAAAGGGTGCCATCGCGTGACCAGAGAATCACTGTTTTATCTTCACTTCCAGAGGCTAGTAGCTTGGAATCATCACTGAAATGAACATCCTTTACAGAGTCGGTATGACCGTGTAAGACCTTTAGTTGAGTACCATCACTGCGCCAGAGAATGACGGTGGTATCGTCACTGGCAGTGGCAATCAGCGTTCCATCACGGCTAAAGCTGACACTTCTCACACCCGCTCGATGCCCGACTAATGTTTTCAGTTGATGTCCATCGATCGTCCAGAGGAAGACTCGTCCGTCGTCGCCTGCGATCGCAATGATTTTGCCATTGGGGCTAAAGCTAACGTTCTTGCCTCCGGTTTGCAGAATCTGAAACGTCTTGATTAATTTGCCATTGAGCGTCCATAGCCTGACCATGCCATCACCAGTAGCCGTGGCAAAGGTTCGCCGATCAGGGCTAAGGCTAACTCTGCGGATGCCGGGAACAGTGATTTGTAAGGTTTTGAGCGGCTTACCTGTCAGGCTCCAGGTGATGACAACCCCATCATCGCTAGACGATAGAATGGTCTTCCCATCCTGGCTAAAGGCGACCCGGTTAACTTTGTCAGAATGGCGATGCAGGGCGTGCAGTAAGGTTCCAGTGCGGCTCCAGAGGTTAACGGTGCCATCGTTGCTGCCTGCTACTAGTAGCTTGCTGTCAGGGCTGAAATTGAGGCTGAGAATGCTGTCATTCTGCCCTTGAAGCGTTGTGACTAGCGGATTGGTGAGATTCCACAGTTTGACAGTGCGATCGTTGCTGGCAGATGCAAGTGTTTTGCCGTCGGGGCTAAAGCTGACGCCGTAAACGGTATCAGTGTGTCCTGCAAAGATACCGAGTAGGCGACCGTCCAGTGCCCACCACTTAACGGTTTTGTCAGCGCTGGCTGTAGCGAACGTTTTGCTGTCGGGGCTAAAGCTGACGCCGTAAATAATGTCGGCATGGCCTGTGATCGTTCGTAGCGGATTGCCGCTGTGATCCCAAAGTTTAATCGTGCCGCTACTATCAACAGAGGCGATGGTTTGACCGTTGGGGCTAAAGACAGCCAAATTCACTTCTTTGGAATGCCCCTTGAGGGTCCGCAGCAAAGTCCCATTTTTGTGCCATAGTTTAACGAGTTGATCGCGTCCAGCCGTGAGGAACGTTTGACCATCCGGGCTGAAGCGTACACTGTAGATAACGTCCTGATGAGCGTTCAAGCTTTTAAGCAAGGTGCCTTTGCGATTCCATAGCTTCACCGTATGGTCGCTGCTAGCACTGGCGATCGTCTGGCTATCGGGGCTAAAACTAACTGCCCAAACCCCTTGCTGGTGCCCTTTAAGTATGGCGAGCAACGCTCCATTTCGATCCCACAGGTTTATGGTTTTGTCGTTGCTGGCACTGGCGATCGTCTGACCATCGGGGCTAAAGCTAACATCCTGCACCTTGCCACGATGCCCCCGAAAGGTGTTCAGCAATTCACCATCGGCACCCCATAGCTTAATCGTGCCATCTTCGCTACCCGTCACCATTTGCCGACCGTCTGGGCTAAAACTAACAGCCCAGATGCCAGCCTCGTGACCTTCTAGCCGATTACGCTCTTGAATGGTGTAGACAGTTTGGCGGAGTGCCGCCAGGGCGCGCAGCTTGACGCTGTTTTCTAATCCTGGACTAAGCTGCATTTGTCGTACGGTTCGTAAGCCAACGATCATGCCCCCTAGTTGGTCATTGGCGGCAAACCGGGCTTCTGATTCAGCGGCAGAAGCTGTGATCTGCGTTTCGATCGCGTTGTTCCGTTGTTGTTCGGCCTCTTGGCGTTGCGCCTGTGCTTCACGGGATTTTTGTACCGCTGTCACTGCCGCAAGGGTTGCAGCCACAGAAACGAGTGCGATCGCGGCTAACCAAACTCGTTGACGTTGAACGGTTGTTCGTTGGCGTGCGATTTCAAGGTTTTGCTGCACCGTTTCCGCCTGACGACTGGCATGAACAAACTCTTGTTGCTCTTTCGTGGGCAGCGGTTCTTTGCCCGTATTGGTCGCTAACCATCGCTCGGTGCTGGCTAGCGTCTCCCCTCGCAACAGGAGACTTTCTGTTTGTTCACGTTTGTCCCACTCCTTGGCAATGAGTAAAAGGCGGGTGTGGAACTGGACGTACTCTAAGTCGGTATCGATCGCCTTCAGCAACGCTTCGAAGGTATCGTTAAATTCTTCGGCTGATTGAAAAAAGAGCCAGTTGTGTTTTCTCAGCGCTGGATGTACCTGCTCGATATTAAAATCATCGCGCCACACAATGGGCACCAAACGCTTATGCTGCTCGACGGCATGTTTCACTTCTTGACCGCAGATCTCCGATGCCACAGAATCCGCACTCAGTATAAAGACAAACGTATCCGTCGCTTCAATGCCGGTCTTAATCTCCTCCCACCAATCAGACGTCAGGGGAATATTTTGCCAGTCCACCCAGACGCTGCGTCCAACCTGCGTGAACGCTGCCTGAAGCCGTTTGGCAAAGTCCTTGTCTTTACGGGAGTAGGAAATGAAGATGTCAGCCATACTTCCCATAAGTCAACCTTAGAAGCCCCTTTCTTTAACCTAACAGACTTATTCTTTGAGCGTAAGGAACTCAGTAAAAGCGATCAATCGTCGATTAATTTGGGGCGCTCACTCCATCGCAAAGGTGGCGATCGCGTGCCGATACTGTGGGATTGCTGGTCAAATAGTGATGGAGCCAGGTGCAACCATTGGTCATCAGTGCGTCGAGGTTTAAGTTCCAGCGCCAGAGCATCACCTGTTTATCCTGACTAGCTGACGCCAGCAAGGTGCCATCGGGGCTGAAGGCAATTTGAGCAACGGCACCTTCATGACCCAACAAGCTTCTTAGCAATGTGCCGTTAGAGTTCCAGAGCTTGATAGTGTTGTCATAGCTGGCAGTGGCAATGGTTTGTCCGTCAGGGCTGAAACTCACATCGGTGACTTCGGCATTGTGACCTTGCAGGGTGGTCAGCAAAGTACCATCCCGTTGCCAGAGTCGCACAGTATTGTCTGCACTGGCGGATGCAAGGGTTTGACTGTTGGGGCTAAAGGCAAGCTGAAAGACCGAACCTTGATGCCCGGAGAGCGTTTTTAGTAAGGTGCCGTCCCGTTGCCAGAGTCGCACGATGCCATCTTTGCCCGCTGATGCTAACAGTTGGCTATCTGGACTAAAGATGACGCGATAAACAGCAGCGGTGTGGCCTGTCAGCGTTGCCAGATAAGTCCCGTCCCGCTGCCAGAGCTTGACGATGCCATCTCTGCTGGCGGTGGCAATCAATTGTCCGTCGGGGCTAAAGCGAGCGTCATAAATGCTGCTGCGGTGCCGGAGTGTGGTGAGGGGTGTACCGTCTGACTGCCAGAGTTTGGCCGTGCCATCGTCGCTAGCCGTGATGATTAGTTGTCCATCGGGGCTGTAGCGGGCTTCCCAAACGGTATCTTGATAACCCGTGAGTGTCTTGCGCAACGTACCATCAAGGTTCCAGAGTTTGACCGTTTTGTCGGCACTGGTTGAGGCGATCGTCTGCCCATCAGGACTGAAACTAATGCCTGCGATCGCGCCTTTGTGTCCCTTCAGTGGTGCCACGAGCGTGCCGTCCGATCGCCACAGTCGAGGCGTATCATCATTGCCACTGGAGACAACCAACTGACCGTTGGGGCTAAAGCTCACTTTTTGCACCGCATCCTGATGGCCTCTCAAGCGCTTCAGCAAGGGTTGATCGAAGTTCCAGAGCTTGAGGGTTTTGTCCTCACTCACCGAAAACAACGTTTTACCATCCTGGCCGTAGACAATACGGTTGATCCAATCCGTATGCCCGGTCAGCGTTTCTAACAACGTGCCACTTCGCGTCCAGAGTTTGATGGTTTTATCCTTGCTGGCTGTGGCGATCGTTTGGTGATCCGGGTTAAAAATCACACCATGCACAATATGCTGATGCCCGCTAAGCGTTGCAACGAGCTTACCATCGAGTTTCCAGAGCTTGACCGTTTTGTCGTAGCTCGTGGTGGCGAGGAGTTGTTGGTCAGCGCTGAAGACGACCCCGGATACAGCAGCCGTGTGCCCGTTTAACACTTTGACCAGAGTGCCGTCTCGTCGCCAGAGTCGGGCGGTGTTGTCCCCACTGGCAGAAGCAAAGAACTGACCATCGGGGCTAAAGCTAATTTTTTTAATCCCTGCACGATGTCCTGTCAGCGTTGCCGTCAACGTGCCATCTAACTGCCAACGCTTAATCGTACCGTCTACTCCTGCCGACAGGAAAAATTGCCCATCGGGACTGAAGGCGACATCTTTGACACCACCGGGATGGGCTTTGAGCGTGGTGATGAGCGTTCCATCCGGCTTCCATAATTTCACCAGACCATCTTCACTGGCAGAGGCAAGCATCTGACCGTTGGGACTGAAGACCGTTTCCCAAATGCTGGCGGTGTGACCTTTGAGTGTGGTGATTAGAGTACCATTCACGCGCCAGAGCTTGCTGGTACGATCGCGGCTGGAGGTAACGATCGTTTGACCATCAGGACTAAAATTCACGTCCCATACTGTATCGGTATGGCCGATTAGCGATCGCAGAAAGGATCCATCCGGCCGCCAGAGTTTGACCGTCCCATCGCGACTGGCAGAAGCCAGCGTTTGCCCATCGGGACTCAACACCAGATCGGTAATACCACTCTGATGCGCCTGCACGCTATCGGATTGTCTCACCCAATAAACCGATTGTTGCAGCGTGGTGAGTACCTGTGCCTGAAGGTCTGGTTTTTGAGTCGAGACTTCTTTCAGTAAACGACCGGCCCGCAAAGCTTCAATCAGCGCATCAAACTTACGGTTAGAGACAAACAGCGCTTCGGATGAGGCAAGCACCGCTTTGATTTCGCCTTCTTTTGCCACCTGGTACTGCCTGAAAGCAACAATGCCCAGTCCGGTTGCCACGGTCAATGCCGCCAGAACTAACCCCAACCAGACGCGCTGTTGCTTAATTTCGGCTTGCTGTCGCTTGATTTCAGCATCGCGACGGGTAGTTTCTGCCTTCCCACTGGTCAGAATGTAATCGGTTTGCAGGGTTGTAGGCGGTGGTTCTTTCGTGGTGCCCTGAAGTAACCATTGTCTGGCATCAGCCAGGTCTTTACCGCGCAATAAAAAGCTTTCATCGCCCTGCCGCTCCCACTCGATCGCCCGTTCCAGTAAACGCGTGTGCGATCGAACATAATCTAAATCGGTACTAATAGCTTTGAGCAACGACTGAAACGCCTGCGCAAAGTCATCCTGTTCTCGAAAAAAGAGCCAATTATGGCGAGACAACGCAGACGGAATGTGCTCAGGATCAAAGCCTTCCCGGTGAACGATCGGCACCAAACGCTTATTTTGCTGGATGGCATAGGCCAACTCTTGACCGCACACCTTAGACGCGATCGAATCCGGTGTGATGACGACGACAAAGGCGTTGGTACAGTTAATGCCATGCTCAATCTCTTCCCACCAATCGGCGGTTGGTGGAATATCTTCCCAATCAACCCAGGTGTCGCATTGATGGTTGCACAGGGCCGCATGCAGCCTTTGCACAAACGCTTTGTCTTTACGGGAGTAGGAGATAAAAACGTCAGACATAACTTCCTCTTGGGGGCGAGAGGCGAAGGCTTGCTTTAAGCTACTCGTTACTTCACCATAATCAAGCAGCCCTCCAGAGAAAATTTGTTGATCTTGCTGTTAATGAGTCAGGAGCAGGTGAACGGAGTCGGGGAGACTAAAACTTATATCGCAGTCAGCCTTCATCCCTCGTGCCTCATCCCTTACGCTTCATCCCTCATCCCTTCCCCTCCTCTGCTCGTCCACTTTTTCACAATCCCTGTCCTAAAGCGCTCCCCAACCCCTGAAACATAATCCACGACAGGAAAAAATTAGAAATAAAGATAGCAAGCAGTGAGGTTACAACCGCTGTTGTTGTAGACTGCCCAACGCCTTTCGCACCACCTGTCGTTGTGAGTCCCCAGCTAGAACCGATGATGGCAATCAACGCACCAAAGAAAACGGCTTTGATCGGGGCTCCACACAGATCCCAGACACCCAAGAAGTTACGTGCAGAATCGACAAAGACTTTTTGGGGAATGCCATACAAGGTGTCGGCAATGAACATGCCACCAATCATCCCGGTTAGGAGTGAGAGCACGGTCAGAATGGGCAACATCACACAGCAGGCAATGACTCTGGGGATGACGAGGTAGTCGATCGGATCGGTTTTGAGCATGTACAGCGCGTCAATTTGCTCAGTCACCCGCATCGTGCCGAGTTCTGCTGCGAAGGCCGACCCGACTCGCCCGGCAAGAATGACGGCTGTCAGTACAGGAGCCATTTCACGGGTGAGAGAGATTGCCAGAACGCCACCAACGGCACCGCTGGCCCCAAAGTTAATGAACTCCCTTGACACCTGGATGGTGAACACCATGCCGATAAAGGTGGAAGTCAACAACGCAATCAATAGTGACTCTGGCCCTACCGCCGCCATTTGCTCAAGGGTATTGCGACGGTGAATTTTACCTGACAGTAAATGCACCATCACCTGACCACCCAGCAGAATCGCTGCCAGCAATCGCTGACTCCAAAGGCTTAAGCCAGTCGTAAACGGCTTTTCACTCACAAGAACATAGTTAGAACGATGACCCTAGCAGAATAGCGGATTGCTGAACGGTCGTCAGCAAGAAAGAAAACCAGAAGGAAACAGAGGTGGTCGATCGCCGACGAACATCAGCCTTCAGCGTTTAACCAATCTAAGCATTGGAGGATGCCCTGTAATTCTACAATCTTTACCGAGGTAGCCGATCGTCTCATCGCCCTGGCCTCTTCTACGATGACACCAAACTCTGTATCTTGATTTTCGTAAAATTGTTCACAGAGCTTCAACAAGATATTTAAGCTTGATTTAAGATTTTTCACATCTCCAGTTGTTCGTGGCGATCGCTCGTATGGTGGAGATGGTTGCACTCCCTTTCAAATTGCTCTCTTTGAATGAACCAGCGTACCATCATGCTCATGTCCCCCGCCTTCATTCGCTCCCTGTTGCTTACCAGCACCTTTAGTTTCGCTCTACCCATCGTGCTCATTGGCATTTTGCTGGCAGCACTATCAGCCATTGAGCAAATTCCCCTGATAACGGCAATTGCACAGGCAGGAGCCGAAAAACTGTTGCAATTTCTTGCGGTTTTTGGCAGCGGTGACCCATTTCAGGGGGTTTTGGTTATTGGACTGGCGTGTGGCCTGGTTGGGGCACTGTTTGATGCCTATGCCTTCCGCCGCCATCAAAACCTGTGAGCCAGGGCGCATCATCAATTAAGCCCCGAAACCTTTGTTATCAGCAGTTTCGTGCCCGTTCCAACACATGAGTCTAGGGGCTGAAACCCTTGCTAGAAGCAAGGCATAGTCGCAATTGAGGACAGCCCCTAGTGAACTGACACCATAATTGTTCTGCATAGTCAATGACGTTCAGCAATCAAGATACGGGTTTGATCACTACATCAGCTCTCGTACATCCGTGACTTGCCCCGTGACGGCAGCTGCAACGACCATGGCCGGGCTCATCAGTAAGGTGCGACCGGAGGAAGAGCCTTGACGACCTTTAAAGTTTCGATTGGAAGAGGACGCACTAATTTGACGACCCTGGAGTTTGTCGGGGTTCATAGCAAGACACATGGAGCAGCCTGGTTCGCGCCATTCAAAGCCTGCTTTCACGAAAATATCGTGTAGCCCTTCGGCTTCGGCTTGCTTTTTCACCCGTTCTGAACCGGGAACGACAAACGCTTTAATGCCATCGGCAACGTGTCGACCCTGAGCAAGTTTGGCAGCCTCACGAAGGTCACTAATTCTGCCGTTGGTGCAGCTACCAATAAAGCAGACATCGATTTTGGTGCCCTGTAAAGGCTTGCCGGGTTGCAGGTCCATATATTGATAGGCTTCTTCGGCGATCGCCCGTTCGTCTGCTGGCATCTCGTCGGGTGTGGGAACGGTTTCGTTCACGGCAATCCCTTGACCGGGTGTAATGCCCCAGGTAACGGTGGGCGCGATCGTCGCGGCATCAAAGACCACAACATCATCGTAAACGGCATCAGCATCGCTGCGAATGCGGTTCCACCACTCAACGGCTTTATCCCATTCCGCTGCTTTGGGTGCAAAGTCGCGTCCTTTCAGGTAGTCATACGTCACCTGATCGGGGTTTACATAACCACAGCGAGCACCGCCTTCGATCGCCATATTGCAGACGGTCATCCGCTCTTCCATGCTCATCTGCTCAAAGGTCGTGCCAGCAAACTCGTAAGCATAGCCCACGCCACCCTTCACGCCCAGTTTGCGAATGATGTGGAGAATGACATCCTTGGCGTAAACACCAGGGTTCAAGCGACCGTTCACTTCAATTTTGCGAACCTTGAGCTTTGCCAGTGCTAATGTCTGGGATGCCAGCACATCGCGCACCTGGCTGGTACCAATGCCAAAGGCGATCGCACCAAACGCTCCGTGCGTAGCAGTATGGCTATCACCACAGGCGATCGTCATGCCTGGTTGGGTCAAGCCTTGCTCTGGTGCAATGACGTGTACAATGCCCTGATTGCCAGAACCGACGTTATAAAACGTGATGCCGTTTTCTTTGCAGTTTTGCTCTAACGCCTGCATCATTTCTTCAGCGATCGAGTCTGCTAAAGGACGCGCCAGATTATCGGTCGGAACGATGTGATCGACGGTCGCAATGGTGCGATCGGGAAACAGCACCTTCAGATTGCGTTCGCGTAGCATCGCAAAAGCTTGGGGGCTGGTGACTTCGTGAATTAGATGCAGACCGATGAAGAGCTGCGTCTGTCCAGACGGCAAAAGGCCAACGGTGTGTGCATCCCAAACTTTATCAAACAGCGTCCCTTTGCTCATGGTAGTTGTCTTACTCGCCTGTAGTCGATTGTGTGGGTCTTCATTCTACCAAGTGATGTTGACAACGTGGGGAAACAGCGTTAAGCACACACTGTTTGCACGATCGAGAGCTGACTAGCGATTTTCCACCAGGCTTTGAGTTTAGGGGTTTGTGCAGTGACGGCAGCAAATTCTAGAGTCTTGGATAAATAGATAAAGATGGGAATGAGATAAAAATCGGCAAGACCAATGTCGCTACCCAGAAGATAGGGATCACCCGTGATGATAGCCTCGATCGCGTCCACCGCTGTTTTGGCAGGCGCAACGGCATTGGCGACGGCGGCTTCATCGGTAGTGCCACCTTGGCTGGGGACAATCAAACGCTGAATGACGATCGTACCGATCGCAAGTGGATAGAGATAGCTGTCAATAATTGCCATGATTTGACGCATCCGGGCTTGCATCAAGGGCTCTGAAGGACTAAACCGACCATTTGCTACCACCGCATCCAGGTATTCCACAATGGCAGTTGTTTCGTAGAGCAACACTCCATCTACTTCTAGCGTTGGCACTTTGCCGAACGGGTTTTTAGCCAGGTAAGCTGCCGACTGATTTTCGCCATTGAAAATACTGATGTCGTTGAGGGAGTAATCTGCGCCTGCACTCTCAAGCAGTAACCGCACAGTACGAACGTAAGTGCTGATGGGAGTGCCATAAAGGGTAAGTGTTGCCATTGTTTGTCGCCTCAACGTGTGTAAATTTATGCCCAAGGTAGAGCCCTCAACAGCTTATAAAATGAGGCTGAGATTTTGCTGAGACAAGCTCAAAAGCAATGGCTGTATGAGCTAGTAGACCGAGACAAAAGTTTTGCAACACCGTAGTGTGAGCGTCTCGCTCACGACGCGGACAAGATGCCGCACTACGTTTCATAATTTTCTGTTTGCTCTACTAGTTTTCATACTTATCCATCCCGTGCTGACTCCTGACTCCCGCTCAAGTGGTTGACTCCTGCTTCACCCGTGGAGCCAATTATTTTAACTCCTGCCCCCTGACCCCTGACTACTAAAATGGCACTACCAGCGATGCGCCCAGCACCAGTACAGCCGTGGTATCCACAACGCCATGAATGGTAATCGACGCCCACAGACGGTTAGTTTCGCCAAACGCCAGGGAGTAAAACATCGAAGCCAGGGTTGCCAGCATCGCGTAGATGGCTTTGTATTGCAACGGTGAGAGCGCAATGCCTGAGCCGGGATTATTGCCAATGTGGCAAAGCCCAAAAATAAGGGAGCACACGATCGCTGAGACAAGCACAAGCTGTTGACGCTCCCAGGGTTGAGACGATCGCGCCTGCAATTGATCGCGGATGAACACCATCAGCCCCGATCTAAACAGCACTTCTTCAAAGATGCCAACCCGGAAACTAAAGAGAATGGCATAGCTAAGAAAAAAAAGTGCATTACTGCCAGCAGCCCCTAAATCAAAACCTGAAGGGGTTTTAGACGGGGTAAATTTGAACCAAAAAGCCAGCGGCACTAAAAGTACAATGGCTAGAAGAATAAGCTTAGCCGTATAGAGGGCATCTGCTTTACGCACAGCAAAACTATAGCCGAAGTGCGCTCGCCCCAAGCCTGTGCCATACACCAAAATCAGTACAAACAGGGTGAGGCTGATGAAAGGGCCGAAGCTAAACGCAGGTCTAGAGAACCAGAAAAGGCTCGTTAAACACGCGACTGCCAAAAGTAAATCAAACACCATCATGCTATCGGATGACGTTGTTCTGACGATCGGCAGGTTCATTAAAAGAACGATGAAAATGTAGCTAAAGCCAATGAAGTAGCCTGAGTACTCCGCATCAAAGGCCGTTGAAAGGAGTGAGGTATTGACCAGGCTCACGTAAAGAAAGTTGGCGAGGAGGAAGACAATCAGCTGCCCATTGCGCTGAATAAAAGCTGCGATCGTTTGATGCTTTTTCGTGTAGATTCTGCGATCGCGTAGCTCCAACAGCAAAAAAGGGAGCCGCAGAACCACAAAGACTCCTGCCAAAAAGAAACCGACATTCAACCAAAAATAATTTCTGACAATCAAGCTGTCAAATTGCTTGAGCCAGCTAAATCGCTGCGGATTCAACGCCAGTAATTTAACGACACTAATGTAAAAACCGAGTAATAAGCACGTCAGTGTTTGAAACCAGAAGCCATTGTTTCTGAGTAGCACGCGCTTTGCAAACTCTGCTCCAACGGAAGTCGCCAGGAAAAAGATCGGGACAGCCGCAAAGAGGAGAAAAGACGTGGCTTCTACCAATCGTTCAGCCAGCGTCCAGGGCTTACTGCTAAAACTGAGCCGAATCACGATCGCGCTAAACCAGAGCACGCAACCGATTGCTGCCACCATCAACTCGCCGCTGCCGTTGTATCGCTTTGGTTCGGCAAACTCGCAGCGGTTGGTTAAAAAGCCCACAGTCATGAATCAGCGTTAGGGGTCAGTCGAACCCTGAAATCATAACACTCTGCTTTTTCCCTCCGTCGCTAAGAGTACATGGCTAAACTTGATAGCGTATGAAAGCCGTCAGTGATTAAATGGGCGATCGCACTACGATTCATGGAGAGAGGGATGGAAGCCGTAAAGAAATGGTTGATACAGCCAGAAAATCGCCCACTGCTCTATCTCCTGGTCTTTGGGTTGCTGGTGCGAGGCACGATCGCCTATTGGCTACCACCCGGTTTTGATGAAGGTTATTACTACCTGTATACACTTCATCCAGATTGGAGCTACTTTGACCATCCGCTACTGGTTGCACTCACAACCGGGTTTGGCGTATGGCTGACAGGCAATGTCTCATCTTTTACCATTCGCCTGGGAACGCTGTTGCTGCATACCGGATCGCTGCTGCTGCTGTATTTGACGGCTGCACGCCTGTTCTCCAAACAGACCGCGATCGTAACGTTGGCGATCGCGTCCCTCGTTCCCATCTTTCAACTTGGCTTCGGCGTGCTCACGTTGCCAGATAGCCCTCTCATGTTTTTCTGGACGGCAACGATGTATGTGGCTGCTTGGGAGTTTTTTGATGCGAAAGCATATGGGGAACCGCAGAGACGCGGAGGCGCGGAGGGGTTGAGCACAGGCTCGTATCGTCCTAGTTACAGGTTGGCGATCGTGGGTCTTCTGGTTGGTCTTGCTTGCCTGGGTAAATATCACGGGTTGGCGTTAGGGTTTGGGTTAGTCGGCTTTTGCCTTACCAGTTCACGTCATCGAGTTGCGCTCGTGTCGCCCTGGACGCTGGTAAGTTTGGGGCTCTTTGCGGTGGCAATTCTGCCGATCGTGATTTGGAACGGTTCGTACGATTGGGTGTCGCTGCGGTTTCAGTCGGGACGAGCGGTGCCCGATCGCGGCTATAGCATTTTGGATCTTTTGGTTACTGTGCTTGTAGGTAGTGCCTACTTGTTTCCAACGTTTGGCTTTCCGTTGTGGTGGGCGAGTGGAAAGGCCATGTTTGAACAAGGCTGGGGAAAGGGAACCGCCGAGACGCGGAGACGCGGAGAACGGGCGGAGGGGGAAGAGCAGCAATCATCAACCCCAACCTCGACCCAACTCCCAATTCCCCACTCCCCACTCCCCACTCCCCACTCCCCATTCCCCACTCTCTTCATCCTCTGGCTCTCGCTTCCCTTAATGCTGACGTTTACGCTAATGGGTGGCTATCGATCGATTCTGCCGACCTGGGCAATGCCGGGTTTCTGGGGGGCAACGCTCTTATTGGGGCAACGGGCAGCAAGTTGGCCGCGACGAATGCTTAAACGCTGGCTGTGGGGGTCCGGTTTGGTGATTGTCAGTCTGTTGCTGGTAGCGCTTCTGCATGTGACGATCGGCGCACTCCAAAAACCGAGCCGCTATGCGCTCTTTGGTGGGTTCCTTACGCCTGCTAATGACGCTTCTACGCAACTCATTGAGGTTCAGCAATTTCGACGGGGCGTTGCAGACTCTCCTCTCCTCATGGCGGCTCTGCAAAAGACTGACTTCTTATTCACCAATGATCTCTATTTAGCGGGACAGTTGGGCATGGCGATCGCACCGCTTAACCCCAAACCCATCACCTGCTTTGACAAGGATCTGCGTGGCTTTGCTTTCTGGTCAACCGCCGAGCAATGGGTGGGGCAGAATGGGCTTTTGGTAGTAGCAGCTGCGCAAGCGCAAGCAGCCATGCAGCAATATCACGGATACTTTCAAGATATTCAGAAGGTAGCGGATGTGCCGATCCAGCGAGGGGGAGCGATCGTGCAAGTGATTGAAATCTACCAGTGCAACAGGCTACTCAAACCCTATCCCCGCCCCTATGGAAAGTAAGGAGCGAGGAAGGATTGAGTCGCAGATTGAAAAGATCTCTGTCCCTGAGGCAGCAATGACGAACAAGCCTATCGAGGCTGAGGGACGACAGGCGGTCGCGGCTTCAGCGGACTGACTTCGCAAACGTAAGGAAACATCACCGTCAGCTTGGGATTGTAGCCAACGTACTTCCCACTGGCGTCGTAAACCTGATCGCTGTTGTTGCCGCAGCGAGCATACCACTTAAGGTTTCTGCCTGTACTGGTTGGGCGCACTAGAAAGTATTGCTTGTCGCCACTTGCGCCTTGCCCCCGGTTCACAATCACATTGCCGTAGCCAGGGAGGTTATAAAACAGTTTTTCATTCACGCCGGGAGTGATTGCCGCAACGTCTTCGGGACGTGGCCCTCGCTCTACAACCCACCGAATGGTGCGATTCGCATTATCAACAAAACAATAGCCAGACGCGTTGTAAGGCTTGACGCTCCAATTGACAAAAGCGCCTAACGCAGTGGGACGATCGAGCGTGACCGTCAACTGATTGCCCTGAACACGGTATTTGTTGGTCGTGAAGTTTCCACAGGCTCTAATTTTTTCGATACCAGGGGCGATCGCACCAGCAGAAGTGGCTGTGAAAACGGCAGCAAGAGCTGAAATGACCCAAATAGATCGTTTAAACACCAGTCCTCCAAAGTTGTGGCTGTACTGAAATGTATGGATAGGGATTCGCGATGGCTGTAGCAATAAGCAGGTTAGTAGAACACATCATTACAGGCAAAGCTCTGATTGATGGGTTTTGCCTTCTGCCTCCCGTCGGCTGACGCTCTGGGAAGACTGCCTTCTGCCTCCTGCCTTCTGCTATAAACATTGCAGCACCAGGAGAGCAGCAACCCTTCGCTTCATTCCTTCAAGGTTTTACGTTCTTCAAGGCAAGAAGTCAATGACAAGTTTCACAGTCTTGCCATTCATCAAACATCGGCCGCCCAAAAGCCTGAGATGTACTTATGGCTATATGAAATCTGAATGTTAAGTTCTGAATATTGAGTATAAATCTCTTAAAATAGATAGTGAAACGCCAAAAAAGCGATTATTTTCCAATCAAAATAGTAATTCGATAAAACAAAATAGCCCGACAGCTGACTCAAGTACAATTGATAGCAATATTTTGATTGAATCAGCTTTTTACGCATCAAGCATTTTATCTAACATTTTCTGAAATTCACGCTTGAAACTTCGAGCATCAAGTTCTTTGGTAGACTTATCTCTTGGGACAAAAATTATTCGATTGTTTGCAATGTCAAAAGGCACCTTAGATGAGGATTTTTCTCGAATTAAGATTACATTATTAAAATCCTCAGATTTATACCAAAACATACCAACTTCTATAAGAACATTTGCATTATCTTTAAACATTTCTTCGCCATCAGGCTCAGAAAGATAGCATATGCCGAAGTGACAGTCTCGAATATTATCAAAAATTTGATTTTGAATACTACCGGATCTAACATCTTGATCCCAGCGTTTTAGGTCTAGATTTCCATATTTCTCTTCGCTAAAAATTTCCTGGATAGTATTTAACACGCTTCTATCAGCTTCTCCTGAAAAAGCAAAAAACAAACTAGGTGTTTGGGTGAGATCATAAGATTTCACCTTGCCAAGCTCAACGATTTCATCCTGTGTATCATCAACTTGGCGCTCATGCGAAAGATTACGTTGATAGAGTCTTGATATTGATTCAGAAATGCTGCTTATTTCATCTTTTATTCTCTTAGAGTATTCTAGATATTTTACAGATTCAAAATTAATGACTGCATATGGCTTATTTTCATGATGTCTAGACAAAGGCAAAATGATTGATGTTTTAGATAGACTATCTGAGCGTTTCAGATATGCCGGAATAATATTGGAGTCAGTCTTTGAACATAAATCTGAGTAATGATTACAATCACTCAAATATCCCTTGTCATTACAAACAATCCAAAGAATTTTATTAGCAGAAAATGATAGTGAAACTTGAGTCGTATAATCTCCTTGAGAGTTTTTAAGGGAAACTGAACCTATTTTACCGCCTCCAATATACCAATCAGATGTACGAAGTCCTATGTGGTCATCAACTATAGTTTCAACATGCAGTGAAACAAATTCGATTCCCAAACTCTTTTGTAGTTTCTCTCTAATGATGCGAAGAATATTTTTTCTTATATCATCTGTCACAATATCAATAGCTTTAGAGAAACTTCTAAGCTGATTTCCGAAAGTCATTGTGTTTTCTCTCAATGCATGGATTTAGCTGTCCAACATAATTAAGTCAACAGCATAGTAGGGGTGATAACATCCTTATCCTCTACTGCTGAACTATAAATTTATAGGATACCATTCGTTTTTCGTTGCTAATCAGAAAATTCGTCGATTCAGCTTTGAAATTTTATCCCTCAGCTTCCGGAGCAATCCATCCCAATGTGATCTCACACCCACCACTGGCCATTAACCACCCAGCAACGTTTGCCCTAGCAACCAAACATTCAACCCGGTAATCAACAGTCCGATCGACCAGGCGATCGCGTTGAGCCAGCGAGGATTCACAAACTTTCCCATCAGGGCAGCATTGCTTGTAAACAAGACGAGTGGAAAGATGGCAAAAGGGAGTTGGAGACTGAGAATCACCTGACTGAGCACCAGCATTTTGCCAATGCCCTGTTCTCCAAACCAAAGGATGCCGATCAGCGCAGGGGCGATCGCGAGTCCACGCGTCAGCAACCGTCTCTGCCAGCAGGGAATGCGGAAATCCAAAAAGCCTTCCATCACAATTTGACCTGCCAGAGTGCCCGTTAAAGTAGAGCTTTGCCCGGATGCCAGCAGTGCCAACCCAAACAGAATGCTGGCGGCTCCCGTTCCCAGCAAGGGTGCCAGTAACCGATAGGCATCCTGAATCTCCGCCACGTTTTGGTTGCCCGAAAAATGGAACGTTGCGGCTGCCACAATGAGAATCGCGGAGTTAATGAAGAGAGCCGCCGATAATGCCAGGGTCGAATCCAACGTGGCAAAACGAATCACCTCTCGCTGGTTTTGCCGTGTAGGCTCCCAGGAACGAGTTTGCACGATCGACGAATGCAAATAGAGATTGTGCGGCATCACCGTTGCGCCCAGGATGCTAATGGCAATGTAGAGCTTTTCCGGGTTTTGCAAGATGTCGAGTTGGGGCAGATAGCCTTGCGCGACCGCGCCCCAATCAGGTTTTGCCAGCAGAATTTCCACGGCAAAGCAAAGGGCGATCGTGCTCACCAGTCCCAGAACCATTGCTTCTAACCACCGAAACCCTTTCCCCTGAAGCAACAGCACAATCATGACATCCAGCCCCGTGACGCACACACCCCACCCCAACGGCAAATGGAAGAGCAGGTTCAAGGCCAGCGCACTGCCCAAAATTTCTGCCAGATCGCACGCAATAATGGCAATTTCGGCAAAGAACCACAGCATCACGTTGACAGGATGGCTAAACGATTGGCGGCAAAGTTGCGCCAGATCCTTCCCGGTCACCAACCCTACCCGCACACACAGCGCTTGCAGCACGATCGCCATCAGGTTTGACAGAAACACAACCGCCAGCAAGCTATAGCCGAACCGGGAACCCCCTTCAATATCGGTCGCCCAGTTGCCAGGGTCCATATACCCAACAGACACCAAAAGCCCCGGCCCCACAAAAGCCAGCAGTTTACGCCATTGACTTCCGGTCTCTGGTACAGCAACAACACCCTGCACTTCGGATGGGCAGAACGGGGCCGTTGGTCGGTCAGGCAGTTGCCACTGCATAGGGGTACGATCGCTCACTCAAGGTTGAAAAGACATCCATCCAGTATTGCCTATACCGCGATCGTTGGGACATCAACCCGCACCAAGACTGGTATCCAAGCAGCGTTTGAATCGCTGTCCCTCAACCCTCAATGCGAGTAGCGAATACCCTTTCTACAACATCACCGACAGATTCGTTCGTACTGCTGACTGCCAACCGCCAGCCGCAACCTGCCCATGTAGCGCCAGCTTAGTAAAAGGCCATAACCACCCCTATTAAAGCTTCTTCCCCTCTGCCTCCCCTGCTTCCTCTGCCTCCCCTACCTCTGCCCTCTGCCCTCTGCCCTCTGCCCTCTGCCTTCAACCTCACCCAATAACGGCAGGCTGTCTCGTCGGCAACGGAGGGTCGATCGTTTCTGCAATCAAGCGTGTGTAATAGAGGTCAGCCAGCAATGGCTCTTTACTGGCAAGATTAATCTCTATCTCGTCAAAAATCGCAACGGTTGCCGGGTCAGTGAGCCGATTGCGCAGCTTATACATATCAATGACACCCGTTTGAAGATCCCCCAGGGCACGACGCAAAAGGCTGGCATCACCCCGGCTAGTCTGACGCAACGTTCTAAGATGCTCATGGGTACCACTAACCGTTGCCTGAGATGATTTCTCGCCTAAAGCGCTGAGGCGGTTTTCCAGCAGGGTCATGTGATGCTGCCGGATAGAGCAAATCGACAGAAAAACGCGACCCATTTCCGCATCAGTGGCGTTCTCCGCATAGTGTTCAAAGGCTTCCATGCCATAGCGCTCTCCAGCGATCGCCGTACGCAGCCCTTGCACAATCTCACTCCGACTGGAGCCACCCCAGCGTTCACCCAGCTTCCACCAATCAGCCGTCCGATCGGTTTCAGTCGGTAGGATGAGATTGGGAATGGAGCACCCTAAACGCTGCAAAATAGCTGTGGCAAAGAGGGGCAAGTCGCCGGGACGACGGGATGTAATGAGATTGCCATCGACCACCAATGGCTCATCCACCACCTCAGCACCCGCATTTTGCAAGTCTCTGCGAATAGCCTTAAAGCCTGTGACTCGCCGGCCTCTCACTAAATTGCCTTCAATGAGGACCTGCGGGCCGTGACAGATTGCGGCAACCCACTTACCCTGCTCGATCGCATCCTTGACAAAGCGAACAGTGTTGCGATTTGTGCGCATTAAGTCGGGTGCCATCCCACCTGGAATGATGACCGCATCAAAGTCTTTTGCCAGCACCTCAGTGGTCGTCGCATCAGGCTTAATGGCAATGGTGCCGTACTGTCCCCTGTACTCCTCATTCATGCGAGAGCCAAGCACTGTAACGTTGATGCCTGCTTGCTGCAATGCCTTATAAGGAATTTGAAACTCACTATCTTCGACCTGCTGCTCAATTAAGAGCGCGACTCGATGAGCAATCGCTTGACCATTTAGCATGATGTTCTGAAAGTAACAACGTTTGGTGAGAAACCAGGAGCATACAGAACACACGAAAAGGCGGGAAACGGGCAACAAGAGCAAAAGCCATCGCCCATACGGGTGTCAACGACGCTTCGCTCTCCAGGTAGAAACACGACTGCTGGAGTTAATCAAATCAAACTTCGTGTCCACAGAAAATAGGGGCATTACCCCTCAAGGAGACACTACAGGCTTTTTGAGGGCAAAGTTGCTGGCAGAATGACTGCAAAGACGCTCCCTTCTCCCGGTTTTGAGCGCACCGTAATATTACCGTTCATCCCTTCTACTAATGTTTTCACAATGGCTAATCCGAGTCCGTGTCCACCCGTAGAACGCGCGCGGGCTTCATCGACCCGATAAAAGCGCTCAAACACACGGCTCTGATCTTGAAGCGGAATGCCAACGCCCCGATCGCACACTTGCAGAATCGCGTGATGGTCTGTCTGTTCCAGGTTCAGCACAATCGACTGATCTGGTTCGGAATATTTCACCGCATTATCGATTAAGTTCACCAGAACTTGTTTGAGTCGATCGCGATCGGCAAGGGCGGTCACAGCGCTCTTTGCCTCCACTTCAATCAACCGATTGCTAAATTTTTCAGCCATGCCTGCCACTTCAGTTGCCAGGTCATTAAGTAGCACCGGCTCCAAATAATAATGCGCGTAACCACTATCGGCTCGCGCTAAATCGAGTAAATCTTGCAGCAAGCGTACAGTACGATCGGCTTCCGATGCAGCCGTTTCTAACGCTTCTTTTTGGTAGTCGTTTAAGTTTGTGCTGCGCCTGAGCAGGCTTTGTAAATAACCCAGTACAACGGTGAGGGGTGTCCGCAACTCGTGAGATACATTGCCGACAAACTGCCGTTGCTGCTCCCATGCATCCGAAAGCCGCGACAGCATCATGTTAAAAGACTGTGCCAGTTCTTTAACTTCAGTCGGGGCATGAATGAGTTGAAGTTTTGCTTTGCTTAAATCTTCGGCGGAGATTGCACCTGCCACTCGGTTCATGTCCTGTAAGGGTTGCAGCGATCGACGAATCCGCGATGCGATCGCCGCCATCGTCACCAGGGTTGCCAAAATGCAGACGATCGCCAATCCCTGAATAGCCGCAATTAACTGACGCTGATCTTCAGTGACATCCTGCGCCATATAAACTTTGCCTAGCAGTTTCCCCTTAACAGTGACAACGCCTTGATACAAAATGAGAAACCGCTCTCCCACCTTGTAAACCTGGGGCTTCAGCGGCATTTCTGCTACCGACATCAGTTCATCTGTCGCTGTGAACGTCGAATCCATTCCAGTGGATTGAGCCAACACCTGTTTACCATCAATACTTTTGACCCATATCACTAAACCGGGTACAGAGACATTATTAATTGTCTTTTGTAACCCAGTTTCGATCGGTAGCATTTCGCTATAAAGCTCGACATCGCGGGGAAAGCGAGTGGCAATGTAATCAACACTTTGGGTATGGGTTGTAATCAAGAGTTGCTGCATTTTCCAGCTTGTCCAAACGGCAACACAAGCCAAACACAGAACCGAGAGTGCAGCAATTTCTACAGTTAAACGAAACTGAAGTGAAGCAGGGTCAAGTTGCCTTTGCTTAAGTTGGCGGATGGCCTCCCAAAGTCTTTGAATCAACTGCATTGGCAAAACTAATAGTGATGTTTCGTTCCCTTCATTAAGACAGCGTAGAATCCATAGTAACGACTTTGATGATCAAATGGATTTAGGCAATGGTGGATTCACGCATAATTGACCAACCCCCTTTACCTAACTCATCTGCAAAGCACTCGTTAAGGAGGATATTTCTACTCTAGCGGACGCCTTTTCTCCAGAATGATGTTGGCCTAATGGAAAGATTAGTTTTTGCTGAGAAACTAACTCTTTTGGAAGCGGTTTTACTAAAGTTTTGATCAGGAATCGACTGACCAGTCATTAAATCCAGACATTAAATACAGATGCAGAACCAATCGATTGAAACGAGAGTCTTCTATTTTGAGGATAGAACGCCGTCATCAAGTAAGGGTTGATGCTGGCTTTGGGTTGAAAATTGGTCAATTGCAGAGTGGGAGCACTTGATGTCGTGATTTGCTCATCGCCGCTTGCTCAAACACTGTCGAGAGGTGTATCAATCGTCAGATACTTTATGGGGTAAGAGCGATCGAGGCAACTTAGCAGGCGACCATCATGACGCATTCATCTTCCCAGTGGGCAATGCCCTTACGCCACTTTATACGCTATCTGCCCGGGCAAGCCTACCTCTGGGTAGCTGTGCTAATTTTTGGCACATCGGGTTCCATCACTCGAAAAATTACCGAAATTGGTGCCCACAATTTTGTCGGAGGCAGCAATCCAATTTCGCTTTGTAATGTCTTGTTTGTTGGCAATCTCTGCGCGCTGTTAATCTTCGCCATGATTTACAGGCAGCAGTGGCGCTGGGCAAGCCTCAATCAGCGCACCCATGCCGAATGGCGCGGGCTGCTCGCGGTCGCTGTTCTATCAGGTGCGCTGGCTCCTGGTTTAATTTTTCAAGCATTAGCGCTGACTCCAGTCACAAATGTGGTTTTGATTAGTCGCTTAGAGCCGCCGCTAACGCTGGCCTTGTCCATCTGGTTACTCCACGATCGCGTGAGTCTATGGGAAGTAATGGGCGCGATCGCAGCATTTATTGGCGTTGCCTTGACTGTGTTTCTACAGCCCGTGAAAGAACCGATGATGCAGGTGGCCGCTTTCCAGATTGGGGTAGGTGAGCTGTTGGCAATCATTGGTGCGATCGCGCTGTCGATTTCTACGATCGTTGGCAAAAAACGGCTGTCTAAAGTGCCCCTAAGCGTTTTCAGTCTTGTTCGGACTGGCGTTGGAACGATTATCTTTTTCGTGACTGCCATCATTCTTTACGGTCCGAACCATTTTATGGGCGCGTTTTCACCGTTCCTCTGGCAGTGGATGTTACTGTATGGCGGCGTGATCGTCGTCGTCGGTCAGACGTTTTGGCTAACGGGTTTACGTGCTTCCTCGATTTCGACCGCTTCAATTGTGGGATCGTTTTCACCCATCTTCGGTATTCTGGCCGCGTATTTAATCCTGGGTGAAGTTCCCACTAGCGCACAATACATGGGTGGCAGCGTCATTCTATTGGGGCTGATTTTAGGGCAGATTGGTCTTCGGCAACGGTCAGCGTACAGAAGACAACCTGCCACCATGCCGGACGTTGTGCCAGCAGAGCAAGCGATCGAAGCCGGAATGGGCTTCAAAGGTCTTTGAAGTGCTACGCATGCGGTTGAGACGTCCATTCAAACATCGCCTGCTTAAGGAGAAGGTGCTGGAGCCGTGCCCGGGGCTGCGCTGGGTGCCGCTGTAGGTGCGTTTGTTACGGGTGAAGGCGTGACTCCGGGTGAAGGGGCACTCGCCAACTTATTGATCTGATCTTTGTATTGAGCAGGAGCAAGTTCGGCTGCACTGGTAAAGAGCGGCTTAGCAGCCTCCGTTTTGCCCTGCTCTTTCAAGATCAAGGCTTTGCCAAGAACAGGACGAAAGTCTTGCTTATTGCCTTTAGCAGCTTCATCATAGACGGCGATCGCCTCGTCATAGCGCTTTTGTGAGGCGTAAACCTGCCCCAAAATGACCTGCACTGACCCAACATCCACGCTGTTCGGCTGAATTTTGTTGGCCTGTGGTGCGGTCTTAATCGTGTCTTGCAGCAAACCAACAGCGGCTTCAGGACGGTTTTGTTGCAATAGCAGATTCGTCAACCCTTGCAGCGCGTTGCGATCGCCCGGTTTCGTTTTCAAAACATCCCGGTAGGTCTGAGCAGCACCTTCTGGATCGTTGGTTTGTTGCTTTGCCTGGGCCAGAAGAATGGCATACTCTGTCTCATTGGGGTTGAGTTTTGCCAGCTTTTCAAGGGGAGCGATCGCGCCCTTGACATCACCTAACCCTAGCCGTGCCTCTAACAGTCCCCGTAAGGCCGTTGGGTTCTCTGGTTCTCGCTGTAGCACCAGTTCATAGCCCTTAGCCTGTGCCTCCAGTTCCTCTTTTTTGGGTGCAGCACTGGCAGATTGAACCGGGCTTGGGCTGGCAGCCGTCTGTGTTTGAGTGCCCTTGAAAGCTGCATCAATGAGTGGAATCAATGAAAAGCCCACAAAGGCTACGACGGCTATGATCAAAACCACATTAATAATCCAGCGGTTGCGCTTGTCAGTCACGAATCTGCCTCGAAACTCTACTGCCATTATCAACGACAAACGCCATTTACGATGACCGATGCACCAGGAAGGCTTTTTGATCGAGGCCGATATACTTCCTGTAAGCGGTCGCAGCGGTCTAATCCGTGAGCAGTCGCTAGGTTACAGGGAAGGTTGCAGCGTCGTCATATGGGCACACCACGGTGGCCAAAAGTAGCTTACTCATTACTTGAGAGGAAAGACGGCTTGAGAGGAAAGGCATAACCGCGCCGCGCAAACATTTGGTTAAACCATTTAAAATAAAAATCGTTTAAACTCGGAAAAACCTGTCCGTGATAAGATAATGAATTCGAGCTGTTTGTCAAGTTTTTGGGTTGATGGCTGAAATCCTAGCAAGCTGAAACCTGACAACGATCCCGCTCGCTCAAAACTGCCAATCTTTTAGTGATAGAGATACCCCGCACAGCACCATGATCAAATTGCGATTGAAGCGTTACGGCAAGAAGCGTGAAGTAAGCTACCGCATTGTGGCGATGAATAGCCGCGATCGCCGCGATGGACGCCCCCTGGAGGAACTGGGCTTTTACAATCCGAGAACAGATGAAACCCGGTTGGATGTACCCGCGATCGTCAAGCGCTTGAAAGACGGCGCACAGCCCACCGATACTGTCCGTAGCATTCTGCAAAAAGCCAACGTTTTTGAACAGGTCAATGCCTGAGACGAACCCAAAACTTCACGCCCCTGGAGCTGCTGAGCCAAACTATGCCGGTCTGGTCAAATTTTTGGTGCAGCCTTTTCTGGAATTGCCTGAGTCCCTCAAAGTAGACTGCGAAGTGTCACCAAATAAAGGCAAAGTTTGGGTGCGCGTGGCCTTTGAAGGCTCAGATAAGGGGCGTGTGTTTGGTCGAGGGGGGCGCAACATCCAAGCAATCCGCTCTGTGCTGGAAGCTGCTGCTCGGGCAGCAGGCTATTCTGCCTATCTAGATGTCTTTGGGGGCACAGCCCAGGCCAATGATGGCGATCACGATCGCCAGGACACAGCCGACAAGCCCCCACCCCGTCGTCCATCAACTGGCAAAGAGCCTCCCAAGTTACGCTCAACGCGCACGACTCCACCCGAAGGAGAGACCTAGACTCTGCGTTGGGCAACAGCCTTTGAGCCTGTCATCAGCCTATCAGTGGGTGATCAGGATGCCGAGCAGTGACCGTTGTGACTCCGTTTTAGAACGCCTGTAAACTTCGAAGCGGAAGGAACCAGGCGTTTTTGTTTATAGTGATGGGAAACCCTACGTAATTGGCTAACGCACAATTGATTGCATGGTAGAGGCCGTTACCGTCGAATTGCCCAATATTGAAAGCGCGATCGCCCTTGCTGGTGAGCGAGAAGAAAACCTGAAAACCCTGGCTCGACAAACAGGCGCAACGTTAGTTTTGCGAGGACAGGAGCTACGCATCTCTGGTACAGAAAACCAGATTGACCTGGCGAACCGACTGGTACAAGCGCTTGAAGCGATCTGGAGCAGCGGCACCGCGATTACGGGGGTAGATATTCTCACCGCACGCCATGCGATCGACACGCAGCAGCAGGACGAACTCCGTGAATTGCGGCAAGATGTGTTGGCGCATACTCGTCGTGGCGAAGACATTCGAGCGAAAACATTTCGGCAACGGCAGTATATTCAAGCCGTGCGCACCCACGACCTAACGTTTTGCATTGGCCCAGCCGGGACGGGAAAAACCTTCCTGGCAGCGGTATTAGCAGTACAAGCGCTGTTAGCCAATGAGTATGAGCGCCTGATCCTGACCCGTCCAGCGGTAGAAGCAGGCGAGAAGCTGGGCTTTTTGCCCGGAGACTTGCAGCAAAAAGTCAATCCTTATCTGCGACCGCTTTACGACGCACTGTATGAATTTATTGATCCAGAAAAGATTCCGGCGTTGATGGAGCGGGGTGTGATTGAAGTGGCCCCGATCGCCTATATGCGCGGTCGCACCCTCAACAATGCGTTTGTGATTCTCGATGAGGCACAGAACACAACGCCATCGCAGATGAAAATGCTACTAACCCGTTTAGGGTTTCGCTCTCGCATGGTAGTGACTGGCGATCTCACCCAGACGGATTTGCCCAATTACCAGGCATCAGGATTAGCCGTTGCCGAGAAAATTTTGCGATCGGTTGAAGGTGTGGCCTTTTGTCATCTTTCTAAAGCCGATGTCGTGCGGCATCCTCTAGTACAGCGCATTGTGGCGGCCTATGAGCAGTTTGAGAAGCCATAGAAAACCAAGGCATCCATGACAGAAAAGCCTCTTCGCATTGCACTGCTGACTTACTCGACGAAGCTAAGGGGTAGTGTTGTTCATACGCTGGAGTTAGCAGAAGCGCTGCACGCGATTGGGCATACGGTGTATGTCTATGCCCTGGCTAAAGATGGAGCAGGGTTCGATCGAGTGCTCTCCTGCGATGTCAAACTCATCCCGGCTCAGCAAGCGCCGAATGATATTGATGCCCTGATTCAACAGCGCATTCAAGAGTTTGTTGCGTACTTTAGCGAGTCTGATGATCGCTATGACTGCTATCACGCTCAGGATTGCATCGGCGCAAATGCTCTGGCGATCCTGCGCCAGCGTGAGCAGATTCCCCATTACATCCGCACGGTGCATCACATTGAGGATTACAACAGTCCCTATTTGCATGACTGTCAGGAGCGATCGATTCGTGATCCCGACTTGTGCCTTTGCGTGAGTACCCGCTGGCAAACCGAACTTCAGCACCGCTATCAGATTCATGCGCCAAGGGTGATCAACGGGGTAAATACCCAGCGCTTTTCGGCAGCACCGGACGGCTCGGAACAAGCGCTCAAGGAACGGTGGGAACTGACCGGAAAGCCTCTTTTTTTGACAGTTGGCGGCATTGAACCGCGCAAAAACTCGATCGCGCTGCTGCAAGCTTTCAGCCAAATTCTAGCCACCCACCCGCAAGCTCAGTTAATCATTGCAGGTGGTGCAACCCTTTTCGACTACCAAGCGTATCGCAACGAGTTTTTTGCACTGGCAGATAAATTGGGCGTGCTTGTCGGCAAACAACTTTTGTTACCAGGCGTGATCCCCGATGCTGAACTGCCTACGCTCTACCGTCTGGCGGATGCCTTTGTGTTTCCTTCTGTGAAAGAAGGTTGGGGTTTAGTGGTGCTGGAGGCGATCGCCAGTGGCATTCCCGTCATCACTGCGAATCAGCCACCCTTTACCGAATTTCTCAACGCGAATCAAGCGCTACTCGTTGATCCCACGTCACCGGAGGCGATTGCTCAAGCCATGCAAATTATCCTTGCGCCTGACTTAGCTCATAAGCTAATCCAAAACAGCCAGGACATTCTCCCCCATTACTCCTGGCACGCCTCAGCAAAAATGCATCTACGTCATTATGATGAGTTGTTGAGGCCGAAAGGAAAGGATGAGGGATGAAGGCTCAAGGCTAAAAGTCAAAAGCTGACTCCTGCCCTAACCCCCACCCCCTAATCCCCAACCCCAACCCTCCTGCCTTCTGCCTTCTTCTAACAACTATTCCCAGCCATGCCCGAAATCCGTTTTCAGATTGAACTACCCGATGGGTCACAAGCAACGTGCTATTCGCCATCCTTGATCGTGAAGGAGTATTTCACGCCGGGTAGCGAGTATGCACTGACGGATTTTATTGAACGTTCGCGGACGGCGTTGCAGATTGCCAGCGATCGAGTACGGGCAAAGTATGGCAGTCCGTGTGGGTTGGCGCTGGGTCAGCTTGCCCAGATTGAGGCACTGGCTGAGCAGTACAGCCAGGTGAAGGAACCCAAAGTCCGAATGCTTAAGTTCATTGAGTAGGGACGCACCACCGCATGCCCCTACAGAAAAGATGGCTGTGATTAAATTCCTGTTCTTAGGGATAAATCAGGATCTTGTAGGTATCAGGGCCAGGCGAAACAGCCTGATCAACGGCGGCTGATAGGTCTTTGAGGGGATAGCGATCGCTCACCAGCGCATCCACATCGATTCGTTTGTTAAAGACGATGTCCGCTGCCAGTGCCTGTACCCGGAAAGATGAACTGTAGCTGCCCATCAGGTCAATTTCGCGCCGATAGAGAATATTGGGATTGATGGGAATTTCCAACTCATCGGGAAACTCCGCGAAGAAGAGGATTTTGCCGCCTTTGCGCGTACAGTCGAGTGCCTGAAAGAAGGCTTTGTCACTGGGCACGGCTAAGATGCTGGTATCGACCCCCATCCCGTGAGTCATGGCATGGATTTTGGCGGTCAAATCGGGGTCACGGGCATCAAAGGCAGCATCCGCACCAACGCTCAAAGCTTTTTCAATGCGAGTCGGCAAGAGGTCAGTGGCGATCGCCCGCGCACCAAAATATTTCACCAGCATAATAAACATGAGGCCGATCGGCCCTGCACCTGTGATCAGCACCGTTTGTCCAGGAGCAATTTGAGCCTTTTTCACCGCTTTAAGGCAGCAGTTCGTCGGCTCGACAAAGCTGGCTTGCTCAAACGTCACGTCTTCAGGAATGGGCACTAAGCCACCACTACGGACGATATGCCCTGGTACCTTCACGTAATCGGCAAAGCCACCGCCACTGGGCGCAAAGCCTGCGGTCGTCGTGATGTTCTTATACACATCGCACATGGAAAAGTTGTCATTCAAGCAGTAGGCGCAGTGCATGCAAGGAATGTGATGGAGCACCACCACGCGATCGCCCACCTGCCAATTCTGCACATCAGCCCCAACCGATGCGATCGTCCCTGCCGTTTCATGCCCAAAAATGCGGGGTGGGTTGTAAAGGGGATAGCGAATTTTCTTAATATCCGACTGACACAACCCCACCACGCGAACCTGCACCAACACCTCATCAGCCGCAATCTCTGGTGTGGGAATTTCCTCGTAGCTAAGTTGGTTGACGCCTCGAAAGACCTGCGCTTTCATGTTTTACCTCAAAAACCCTCTCATGCAGACTCTACCATTCGCGATGCCAATTCATGGTGTAACCACAGCAGAAATCAGAAGCCAGGAGTGAAGAAGTTACGCAGAAGGCTTTTAGACCCAGATAAGCCGCTCATGAATCGCAAGCCGCTGTACATGATGAGTTCGATTTACAGTGGTCTCTGGTTTTGTTGCGACGTTTTATTTTGATAAAGGATAGCCAACAGCGCCTGTGAGCGAAGCGAGTGACTGGTTGTAGCCAATGATGGCGTTTACCCGATTGCCTTCTGCTTGCGTCAAGCTTGTTTCGGCGCTAATCACGTCAGTTTGAGTGCCAACGCCTGCCTGATAGCGCAAGCGGGCTAGTTTTAGAGCTTCTTGCGCTTGCCCAACTGCAATTTCAGTCGTTCTGATATTGTCCAGGTTTGATTGTAAATTCGCGTAGTTCTCCTCAACGGCATAGCGAATTTGATTTAACTGACTGGCAAACTGCGTTTCGTAAATTTCGACATTGCGCTCTTGCTGTCTGGCTTTGGCTTTTGCCGCGCCACCATCAAACAACGTCCAGCTTGCGGTGCCAGAAACGCTGTAACCATCTGTAAAGCTACTGCTCGTGTCGAGATCTTTCAGTGCCTCATAATTAGCTGAGAGCGAAACGGTTGGTCGAATGGCGGCTAATTCCGATCGCCGTTGTTGCTGGCTGACTTCACGCTGGACTAGCTGTTGTTCTGGATCGGCACGATTCTTAAACGCTAGGACAATGCTTTCTTCTAGTGAGAGATTCCAGGTGCCGCTCACCACAACGGGATCACCTGCGGTAACGTTAACAGATTGTCCCAGTGATAATAACTGCACCAGCTTGCGGCGATCGATGTCTTGAGTTGCCTGAGCGCTGACCAGATCCTGTCTGGCATTTGCCAGGGTAACTTGTGCCTGTAGGGTATCAAACCGAGTACCCGTTCCTGCGGCTTCTTTTGCCTGCGTATCTCGCAGGCTTTGTTCAGCATTGGTAACGGCGGATGTCTGAATGCGAACGTTTTCGTCTGCTTTTTGACTGTCGTAGTAAGCCGTAGCAATATCGACCTGGTTCTGAATTGTCAGGCGTTCAAGCTCTAGCTCTTGATAGCGGAGGTTGAGCGCTGCGGCCTGAATAGCGGCTGGTCGTTTGCCAGCGGTGAAAAGGTCATAGCTAAGGCTAAGCGTGCTGGTGAAGCTGTCGCTGATGGTATTGAGCGGATCACTGGCTGACTGCGATCGCTGTAACGTTGAGTCAAGTTTAAGCGTGGGGTAAGATGCCCCTTGCGCTTCGCGGAAGGATGCACGGTAGCGCTCTACAGTGAGCCGTTGTACCTGAACCTCTTTGTTGTTGCGAAGACCCAACTCAAGTGCCTGCTGTAGCGTGATGGGCTGATTGAGTTGAATCGCCACTTCCTTTGGGTAACTGGGGCGCAGGAGCGGGTTAGGACTGGGATTCAAGTGATCGATGACTGCTGGGCCAGAGGGTCTAGGCGGTTGGGCAGCCTGTGCGATCGCAACCTGAATAACGGCAAGGAGAAAAGCAAAGGGAGAAAGCGTCAGAAGGTTGAGCGGTTTCATTCGTTGCATTTGCATAAGTGTTGTCAACGAACAGCGCACGATCGCTGGAGAACACCGTTTTCTGCCACGCCAGAGCAAAATTGCCACGCTAACCTTTCACTAGTTTCCTAGTGGTACGGATCAGACATCGCGCTATAGCACCAGCGCAAATCGGCTTTAATGCAATACCGACTTGTGGAGAAAATTGTTACAGATTAAGCGCTGAGCCAGATTACCTCTTGCTGTGCCCTCACAAGATGTGTTCACTTTTGGCGTGGGCTAAGTGGGGGAGCGATCGTGCAGCAGTCCGTTTGCTTGTAATGAAGGTAGAGACGCGCTTGGCAGCGTCTCTACCAATTTGAGCGTGAGGATTTTGCTCACCTATCACCATAAAGAAGAGAACCCAACCAACGCATGAAGCGGTGGTCGGGTTCTGGCTAGGGATAAAGTACTGTAAGCAGTAGGACTTCTGTCTCTAGAGATGCAGCTACGCAGCAAGCTGTTTTGCGATCAGAGGAAGGGGCAAGCCGTTCCGAGCTTCTAGAAAAGCGATAGCGGCACTCATAAGGGTGTCCAGCAACTTAACCGCTGAAAGTAACTTCAAGTTGATCGCTGCTACTCACGGCGATCGCTGAGTTTAGGAAGGTCAACCAGCAACTGTATCAATCAAGCGCCACTGGCGATTATCGGCGATCGCCTGACTCACAAGTTCATACATACGCCGACAGTGATTATTAATCTGAAGGGGTAATTCTTCGTTTTTGATGACAAAGCTCATGCGCACTTCGCGATCGGTCGCTAGCGTTTTATCCACTAGTACTTCAACCGTAACAAGCTTAGAAAACGCAACGTTTCCAGGGACTTCACGCGCCATCAAGTAGTCGTCCGTTTCGTAGATAATATCAAAATTGCAGGATTCTAACGTCTCGCTTAGCAAGCTTTGAACGTTTCCTACAGATGCTGCAACGGTAAATAGGCAAGTATAACGAGCCATGACTAACCCCGGACACGTGACATTGAGACTCCCGTTATCATATCGCTCATTCAGCATAACAAGCCTGATCATTTAAGGCACTCGAAGCAGGCTGTCCTCAATTTGGGTATACGCAGGTTGTTACAGCCAACTTAAAAATAGAATTAAGAATCCAGGAGTCTAGATTTAGAGTAGACTAAGCCTTCTTAATTGTTTATCCTTCCTTAAATTTTATTTGTACAGCAACATTTTACTCATGCAGCTATGTACAACCCTGCGAAAGCTTGAATGTGCAACGCATAGAAATGGACATAAGCAAATCGTTAATCGCTGAGCTAATTGCCATTGCTGCAATGGTTTTATGACTGCTTGAGAGGAACTATGCGCGGAAAATTAATTGTCTTCGAGGGCGTTGAAGGCTGTGGCAAAACAACTCAACTGAAACGATCGCAGCAATGGTTCATCGACAGTGGTTGGCAAGCGCTGCTAAAAGCCAAAGGCTATGGTTCGCAGCTAGCCATAACCCGCGAACCCGGTGGCACCGAACTAGGCGCTAAGGTACGCCAACTATTGCTAGAACACGCTACAGCAGAACCTATACAAAGCCGCGCTGAGTTGCTCCTGTATGCGGCCGATCGCGCTCAACATGTCGATGGCTATCTGAACCCGCAGCTACAGCAGGGAGCAATGATCTTGTGCGATCGCTACACTGATTCGACGATCGCCTACCAGGGCTACGGGCGCGGGATCGACCTCAACCTGATCCATCAGCTCAACGCGATTGCAACAGGTGGCTTGGAAAGCGATCTAACCCTCTGGCTTGACCTGGATGCTGACATCGGCCTGGCAAGAACCCGACAGCGCGGCACTCTCGATCGCATTGAGCAAGCCGATACTTCCTTTCATCAACGTGTGCAGCAGGGCTTCACCGAACTCGCCCAGCGCTATCCCCAACGCATTACCCGCATTGATGCAACGCCAACCGAAGCTGAAGTCGCCGAACAAATTCAGACAGTCTTGAGCCAGAAGTTTGCTGAGTGGTATGGAGTGGAAAGGATGAAGGATGAAGGATAAAGAGTTGGATAGAAGGCAGGAGGCAGAGGGCAGGAGGCAGAAGGTAGGAGGCAGAAGTTAAACATTAAAGAAAAGAGCGAGAATTTAGGCGTGAAAGCGGCAAGAGCAATTAAAACTTTCATCCCTCATCCCCCATCCCCTATCCCCATTCACCATGTCGCCCTTCTCCCCACTCATTAACCAACCTCAAGCCGTTGAACTGCTGACTCAAGCCGTGGCCAAAAATCGGGTTGCGCCTGCGTATCTGTTTGCCGGTAAGCCTGGTGTAGGACGGCGATTGGCGGCGGAGTGTTTTCTCTCGCTTCTGTTCAGTCCGCCAACGTCCGCGATCGCACCGTCCAAAGCACTCCAACATCGGATTCAGGAGCGTAACCATCCCGATCTGCTGTGGGTCGAACCAACTTATCTACACCAGGGCAAGCGACTCTCGATCGCAGAGGCCGCAGAAGCAGGTTTGAAACCCAAGTCACCTCCCGTTGTTCGGCTTGAGCAAGTGCGCGACATCGCCCGGTTTCTCTCGCGTGCCCCGTTAGAAGCGACACGATCGGTGGTGGTGATTGACCATGCTGAGACAATGGCAGAAGCCGCAGCCAATGGACTGCTGAAAACACTTGAAGAACCTGGGCAGGCGACGCTGATTCTCATTGCACCCGGAGTGGAGTCACTCTTGCCCACGCTGGTTTCTCGCTGTCAGCGCATTCCGTTTTATGGATTGACGATAGAAGGGATGGCGCAGGTGCTTCAACGATCGGGCCATGCCGAGATTCTCCAGCAGCCTGACGTGTTACAGCTTGCTCAGGGGAGTCCCGGTGCGGCGATCGATCATTGGCAACAACTCCAGGCCATTCCCGCAGACCTTTTACAAGCCGTTACTACCGCACCGCGTACTGCTCGAGAAGCCTTGAACCTTGCTCGTGAGATTGACAAAGCATTAGAGCCAGAGGCACAGCGCTGGCTCATCGGCTACCTGCAACAAACCTACTGGCAGCAGAGTTGCACAGCACAACAACCAAATGCCCTGGCAGTCAGCTTGCTAGAGCAGGCACGCCTTCACCTTTTGCGCAATGTTCAACCGCGACTGGTGTGGGAAGTAACGCTGCTCCATCTAGCGGGCGTGGTTAAGAGGCGTTATGAGGCGATTCCCTAAGGCGTAATCTGCGGATAGGTAATCTGTGGGTAAATGATGATGGGCTGGACTGGAGTAACCGAGGGCGATCGATACCGGACACCATACTGAGGATCGACATAAACTTCCGGTTCTGGGCGAGTCGTCGTCGTGACCGTTTGAATATTAAAATACGGCGCGGGATAGTAAGGTGTGGTGACGATCGTCGGGTTCACCAGGGTTGAATTCCGAATGGGGCTGTTAATCACCGTGGGATTAATCAACACAGAATTATTCACGCTACCCCGGTACTGTCCATTCCGAAACTGACGACCATACCCAAATCCCCCTGGATAATTGCCTGATGGATAATAGCCAGGAGTCCCAATCTGCACGGAAAGGCCGCTACCGTACCCAGACTGCACGCCACCATAGCCAGGCTGCACGATCGTTTGGACGGGGCCGTAGATCGAATTGTTATAACGGACAACGGGCGGAAAGTTGATCACCGACCCATTTGATGGATATGTATTGCTTTGCACCCGAATGAAGGGTCTGGCGCTTGCAGGCGACGCCCACCCAGCGAGCAGTCCAGCCGTCATCACAACGGATACACCAACTGCAAAGCCAGAGAACGCTAGGCGAAGACAGTGTTGAGGTGCTTTACACCGTTTCAGGGGAGGTTTAGTCATCGGTTTTACCACTCAAGAAGGAACCATGCATGGATCGACGCAGCCTTCAATACCTGACCTCGCAGCATGAAACCATTAGTGCTCACTGCGATCCCTCTTACTCAGGACTGCTTTCTAGCCTAACGTGTTCCGATAGAATAGGGGAAATCTGACGAGCAGTTTAGCTCCTGTTGCTTAAAGACCTGTTGCTGTTTGAGCAGCGTGTGACCCACTGTATTGTTATCTACTGTCTTAAAATTTAACGCTTGTGAGTTCAGATTCCATTGACACAGCTAGAGCCGATTACCAGGCTGGCAAAGCGGCCTTTGAGCGGGGCGAATACCGCAAAGCAGTGCAATCGTTAGAAACGGCAAACGCAATGGTACAGCCGATGTCTCGGTTTGGGGGTGAGGTGCAAATCTGGTTGGTGACAGCCTATGAAGCGCTGGGGCAGCGATCGGACGCACTAGCCCTTTGTCGAGAGGTCAGCCGTCACCCCGATCTGCAAATTCGCAAACAGGGTCGTCGTCTTCTGTACATTCTGGAAGCACCGCGCCTGACAACTCGACCAGAGTGGTTAACTCAAATTCCTGACCTGACGGCGTTGGGCGATCGAGATGGTCGCGATCGCACGGCGGCAGGAACCATTTCGCCAGCTAAACAGCTGGATAAACCAGCCTTTCAGCTTGAGACGGTTGTTGATCCCGCTAAAGTCAATACGCAAGATAACCGCTTTGTCTGGGTCGCTTTGGTTGCCATAGCCCTTCTACTGGGTGGGCTGCTGTGGTTCATGTAACACCACTTCTTTTTGCAGTTCTTCGCGTATGCTGAATTCTCGTAAGCTCTTGTTCTACCCTTGAAACTCATGACGCTCACGAGCGGTCTTACACCATCGCTATCCTCACTGCTGCGCCAGGCTCGTCAAATCCTTAGCCTCACTTTTCGACGATCGCAGGCTGTCTGGGTAATGCTGTTGCTTTCGCTGCTACTGTCCGGTTGTGTGCGTTATGACGTGGGAGTGCGGTTCGACAACCCCAATCGAGGAGAATTTACCCAGCACATTCGGCTAGAAGAACGGCTGCAACAATTTAGTGGTGCCACGGCCCAGCAATGGTTAAAGCTGATTGAGCAGCGGAGCCGGGAGTTAGGTGGGCGGATCGAGCGGTTGCCCGATAACGATCTGCTGGTAACGATTCCCTTTACAAGCAGTGGCGACCTACAGAAAAAGTTCAACCAGTTTTTTAGCCCTCTGGAGAAAGATGGCTCAGCCGCATCAGCCCTTGCGCTGCCTGCGATCACCTCTCGCTTTACCCTGGCCACCAATAATTTGTTGCTTTTGGAACGGAACCATCTTCGTTACGAGTTAGATCTACGCTCGCTGGGCGTGCGATCGTCGGGCGGTAGTTTGCTGCTAAGTCCGACCTCCCTCATTGACCTGGAGTTTCGCTTGCAGACGCCCTGGGGCGCAAAAAGCCTCACATCTGCCAACGCGACGACAACTGCTGGATCTCAATCGGGGAAAACGCTGGTCTGGCAGCTGGTTCCGGGCGAGTTAAACCAGCTCGAAGTCGTGTTCTGGCTACCCAATCCGTTGGGAATTGGTACGCTGGTGATCGGTCTTCTCGTCTTAGTGGGTCGCTTCTTAAAGTATCCGCTTGCACAATCGCTTCCCGAAAAGCATCCATCTGTGTGACAGTTTTTGCCCCCAAACGGGTCTGAAGTTGTGAGGCTTGCTTCCAGCGCTTTGTCGAAGCATGTTCGGGTTCTGTCAGATCAAAGACTGTCTTGCGAGACATCCACAAGGAGTCATTTTGTGGCAAGTTGAGTAGTACACTTTTGCTAGAAAACCTTTGCGGCAGGTTTTGCGATGCGCCGTTCAGCCAAACTCCAGCGTTTATTAGTCTTCGGTCTGAGCGGCCCCATTGTGGCGCTGAATGTCTGGTTGGTCACGCAGGTGTTTCGTTACTTTGAGCACCTGATTACGCTGTTTGCGATCGCAGCGATTCTGGCCTTCTTGCTGAATTATTCGGTTCAGTTCTTTGAGCGTGCTCATATGACACGCCCTCAAGCCGTTACGATCGTGTTGCTCATTACCTTTACGTTGCTGGTCATTGTTGGGGTCACGTTAGTACCGCTCCTCATTCAGCAGACAACGCTACTGCGTGACTCCATTCCAGCGTGGCTTGAAGCGAGCCGCCAGAACCTACAGTCACTCGATAATTGGGCAAAAGCACGCAACCTGTCGATGGATTTGCAAAGCCTGACAGGTCGACTCAACACCCAAATCGAGAGCCAGATCCAACTCCTTGCCGCCCAGGCATTAGGGTTAGCATTGGGCACCGTTGGTGGTGTAATTGACAGTATTTTGGTGCTCGTCCTGGCGTTCTACATGCTGCTGTACGGCGATCGTCTCTGGCACGGCATGATTCACCTTTTACCGCCGCATATTGGTATTCCCTTAGGCGTTTCGCTGCGGCTGAATTTTCAGAATTTTTTCATCAGCCAACTGCTGCTAGCCATCTTTATGACCGCGATCTTGATTCCCATTTTTTTGGTACTCAAGGTTCCCTTTGCCCTTCTGTTTGCGCTCCTGATCGGCGTTGCCGAATTGATCCCCTTTATCGGGGCAACCCTCGGTATTGGGTTAGTCACCTTACTCGTCATGCTGCAAGATTTTGGCCTGGCAGTTTGGGTTGGGGTAACGGCTACCGTCATCCAGCAGATCCGCGATAATCTTCTCGCGCCCCGCATGATGGGCAACTTTACGGGACTCAACCCGATCGTTATTTTCATCGCGCTGCTGGTCGGGCTTCAGGTCGCTGGGTTCCTGGGCGTTTTAGTGGCGGTGCCGATCGCAGGCACTATCAAAGGCACCCTGGATGCTATGGACAGCAAGCGTTCTCAAAGGAGGACGGCCCTCCTTGCCAAAGCACCCCCTCCTCAAGGATAGGGACGATACGCAGGCAACCAATGGCGGCAGTCTCGACTGAACAGACCCCGACTTCAATCCCAAACTTCAGTACGATTGATCATATTTGATCAACATTTGCCTATTTACCGCGTTCGTCTGCTACAAATTTGATCAGCCTGCTCAAGCGTGAGCGGTTTAGAGCAGTTATGCTGGGCTAGAGTTTCGGTTGTGGATGCGAGATGGTTCACTTAGAGTCGTTTCAAAGCGTTGAGTGCTTTGAGCTTTCACCCACAGCGATCTGGTTAGCATCCGCTCAAGCAACGACAATCTATCGCAAGCGTAGGAAGTTAAGTATGCGACAAATTAACTTTGTCATCATCTTCGTCATTTGTCTGGCTCTTGTGCTGTTCGGTATCGAAAACACTGATCCAGCCGTTATTCGAGTGGCCCAGGGCATTGAGCTACAAGCGCCTCTTGCCATTGAGCTTATTATGGCAATGGGGATTGGAGCCGTGATGGCATGGGTGTTTAGCGTGTGGACTCAGCTTCAACGGGTCATTGACACCAGAAAAGATCTGAAGGTCAGAGATATTCGCATTCAAGAATTAGAAGAAAATGTTGAGCGCTACAAGGCGGAGATCGAAGAGCAGCAGCGTCTACTTCCTGCTGCAAAGTCAAGCGTTGGGCAGGACGCTGAATCCGAAGTGTACGCTCAGTAGCCTTAAAAGGTTTGAGGGTTGAGGCGAAGCTTTCAGCTCAAGCCCCGTTTTGGCTTCTTCTTTTAGCTCTGAGTTAGCATAAAAAAATGGCGATCGCTGATCTGATTACACCACTTAGCCCCTGGAGTCTGTGGGTGCCCTTGCTGTTGTTGGGTTTGATTGTCATTGCAGCCATTTGGTTTGCTCGGATTCCACTTCGCTAGGTTCATTCATGCCCCTTTCTCTTGCGCAAGATGCAATCGCTTTTCTGATTGACCTGGCAGAACGGGGTGAAATCGATCCGTGGGATGTCAAGGTGATTGAAGTGATCGATCGCTTTTTAGGCACATTGACGCCAGCAAGTAGTGGGCGTGAACCCTACGAAGCAACCCTATCGCAGTCAGGGCAGGCGTTTTTGTATGCCTCAATGCTGGTGTTGCTTAAGGCCGACAGCCTGTCGCAGCCAGAGCCTGTCGCTGAGGCCGAAAGCGAAGAGGAACTGGTGCTGTTCGACCCAGATGGGTTGTCTGGATCGGCGTTGCCCGCTAACCTGGAGCGTCAGATTCGTCGTCGTGCAGTGGCTCATCCCCCGCAACGGCGACGAGTCACGCTCAAAGAATTGATTGATCAGCTCCGAACGATCGCGACGGCACTGGATGACCCTACCCCACGCTCACGGGCGCGCCGTCCTCGTCAGCAGTCGCGCAGTCAGGCTGTCCGCGCGATCGCTCAACTGGCTCATCAGGAAAACCTCTCTGAAATGGCCGTAGCGCTGGAGCAATTTTTCATTGACCACTGGCAGACGATCGCCAAGGGAAAAGACTGGCTCGATTTCGATCTGCTCCTGGAGCTCTGGTCGCAGGCGAGCGACTACAAAGCGTCGATTCCGCATGATCCGCATGCGGGGAATGCTACCCACGATCGAGTCGGTATTTTTTGGGCACTGCTGCTGCTGTCTGCCCAATCAAAAGTTGAACTAGCACAAGAGGAGTTTTACCAGGATCTCAAAATCCAATTGCTTTCAGAAGAAGCGCTGGCTGAAATCACAGACTGGTCAGCACGTGCTTCGCTCGATTAAGTTTGTTAACATTGCGGTTGACATAGGCGTATGTCACACATCGAAAGCCATCATTCAATCGCTCAGCACCCGCGTATTTGTAACAAAACTTAACTATAGATGTGATGAAGTATCGATCTTGTTTCACTAGGGATTTACAAAGAGTCATTCATTTGCTGTCGACTCTACCTAAAAATCACCTAGCATCAGCAAAGAAGAATGGTTAAGAGCGGCCTGTTAAGCATTAGACATCATTAGTTAACATTTAGTGGCGAAGGTTTGGGGAGATGAACGATCTATGAAAGCCATGATTCTGGCAGCCGGTAAGGGAACCCGTGTCCGTCCAATCACGTACACCATTCCAAAGCCCATGATTCCAATCTTGCAAAAGCCAGTGATGGAGTTTTTGCTGGAGTTGCTACGGCAGCATGGGTTTAACGAAATCATGGTCAATGTGAGCCATCTGGCGAGTGAAATTGAGAGCTATTTTCGGGATGGTCAGCACTTTGGCGTGCAGATTGCCTATTCGTTTGAAGGGCGCATCGTGGATGGTGAGCTCGTCGGTGAGGCGATCGGGTCTGCCGGTGGTATGCGCCGCATTCAAGATTTTTCTCCCTTCTTTGACGATACGTTTGTGGTGCTGTGCGGCGATGCTTTGATTGACCTGGACTTGACCGCCGCGGTGAAGTGGCACCGTGAGAAGGGCTCGATCGCCACGATCGTCATGAAAACAGTACCCGAGGAAGAAGTGCCGAGCTACGGGGTTGTCGTGACCGATGAGGATGGTCGAGTTAAAGCCTTCCAGGAAAAGCCGTCAGTAGAAGAGGCCCTCAGCAACTGCATTAACACTGGTATTTACATCTTTGAACCCGAAATTTTCGACTACATCCCTTCTGGCGTCGAATACGACATCGGTAGCCAACTCTTTCCCAAGCTGGTTGAAAAGGGCGCTCCTTTCTATGGCGTGCCGATGGACTTTGAATGGGTAGACATTGGGAAAACGCCTGATTACTGGCGGGCCATTCGCAGTGTACTCACTGGTGAAGTCAAGAACGTTGAAATTCCTGGCCATCAGGTTGCCCCAGGCATTTACACCGGGTTGAATGTATCGGTGAACTGGGACAAAGTCGATATTCAAGGGCCTGTTTATATCGGCGGTATGACGCACATTGAAGATGGAGCCACAATCATTGGTCCTACCATGATTGGTCCCAACTGCTGGATTTGCAATGGAGCCACCGTCGATAACAGCGTCATCTTTGAATATGCGCGTTTGGGGCCGGGGGTCCGCCTGGTAGACAAGTTAGTGTTTGGTCGTTACTGCGTGGACAAAACAGGCGCAACGATCGACGTACAGGCCGCCTCTCTGGATTGGCTGATTACCGATGCTCGTCAGGTGCTGCCATCTCATCCACCCGCCGAACGACAGGCGATCGCGGAACTGCTCAATGCAGAAAGCAAAAGCATCGGCGTTTAGTCGCGAGTAACCGTTGGAGTAGGGACGTTACAGGTAGCGTCCCTACATAATGGGCTGCAACCGATTCACCTCTAAACCGCTTGCTTGGAAACTAACTGATCCTTCAGGTCTGCCGGTGCGATCGCGCCATATTCTGTGATGATGGCGTTGATCAAAGCCGCCGGAGTGACATCAAACGCAGGGTTGTAAAACTCAGCACCCACCGGGCAGAGACGTGTCTCACCCACCGTATGCACTTCGCTAGGATCACGCTCTTCGATCGGAATTTGGCTACCGTCCGCGATTGCAAAGTCGATCGTCGATAAGGGTGCCGCCACAAAAAACGGGATGTTGTGCGCTTTTGCAACCAGGGCCACGCTATACGTACCAATCTTGTTGGCAGCATCCCCATTTGCGGCGATGCGATCGGCTCCCACGACTACCGCATCAATCATCCCTCGCTGCATGCAGTGGGCCGCCATATTATCGGTAATCACGGTCACGGGAATGCCTTCTTGAACACACTCCCAGGCGGTTAACTTGGCACCCTGCAAGCGAGGGCGCGTTTCGTCAGCGTAGACCCGTTCCAAACGCCGGTCTCGCCAAGCTGAACGGATCACCCCTAGCGCCGTGCCGTAGCCTGCTGTCGCCAATGCACCCGCATTGCAGTGGGTAAGAACCCGCAGCTTCTCAGGACTGGAGGGCAATGCCTGTAGCCCGTAATCACCAATCTGGTGACACGTTTGCACATCATCGGCATTAATTGCCTTTGCCGTGTCTAGTAACGTTTGCTTTAAATAGTCCACGGGTCCAAGGGTCTGATGGGCCGTCTTGATCATGCGATCGATCGCCCAAAACAGATTGACAGCGGTAGGCCGCGTTGCCCGTAAGCGCTGCGCGATCGGCTCCAGTTGGGCTAAAAATTCACTGCGATCGTTCGTTTGAATGTCACGTGCACCAAGATAAACACCATAGGCTGCCGCAACGCCAATTGCAGGCGCACCACGCACAATCATCGTTTCGATCGCACGTGCCATATCCTCGTAGCGCTTAATTTCAACCACGCCATACTCATTGGGCAAGCGGGTTTGGTCGATCAACAACACATGTCCACTGAGTGTTTCCGCAGACGAGCGATCGTTCCAGATAACGGGAAAAACTTGATTGTTAGAAGACATAGGCATGGCAAGTTTGTAGCGATGGCGAGTTTGTAGCGAGAGCAAAAGGAATCTCTCACTCATACTACTAAACGTCTGCACTCACCAGCGATCGCTAAGGTAGGGATTGCTGGTGGAAAGCAACACGGTCATCACCTGCGTAATTGATGGTGTGGGTTGTGGCATGGGTGCAGGAATGCTAAAGAGAGATTTGAAAATGCCATAATTCAGATCTGAAACCTTTGCCTTAGTGCTCAACCTTCATGCACTAAAGAACTCTATGACAGTCCAAAACGAATCCCCTTCATCCCGTGACGTCGAATCAAGCGCCCCTCTCAAGGTCGTTACCATTCGACCCGAAACAGAAACCCTGACGCGTCAGCGCTTGCCTTACTTTGTGGGCATTTCTAACGCCACAACAGGGGCAACTGGTATTTCGATGAATCTGGTTGTGATTCCACCCGGAGCAACGGCTGAACCTCATTATCACCGGGACTACGAAACCGCGATTTATATACTCAAGGGACGTGTAGAAACTCGCTATGGTGAAGGGTTGAAGCAGTCGATCATTAACGAGGCTGGGGACTTTCTCTTTATCCCTCCCAACGTGCCTCATCAGCCAACCAATCTCAGCCTTACCGAAGCCGCACAGGCGATCGTGTCTCGCAATGACCCCAATGAGCAAGAAAATGTCGTGCTTTATGATGGGCATGAGGCAACATCGTGACACCACTGGCACAATTGGTCAGGGAAAATCATTAGCGTAACGAACCAATGGATTCGGGCAACTGATGTCTTGATGCTCCAATTCTCTTTGAGGGGAAAATGTGAAAGAACGATTGAAGCAAATAATCAGAAAAGTCTTACCGCTGGCATTTTTAGATCCTGAAGGGGATGAAGGCATTATCAAACGAGGCCACCGTGATTACGTTGGTGGGATGTGGGAAGAAATTGGAACACTGCAATTCGAGTTTCTTCTGCTCAAGGGGCTAAAGCCAAACAGCTATTTGCTGGACATTGCGTGTGGCTCCTTACGGCTAGGAGTTAAGGCCATTCCCTATCTTGAACCTTCGCATTATTTAGGCATTGAAAAAGAGAAAGGGTTGGTTCAGGCAGGGCTAGAAGAAGAGTTAGATCCTGAAGTCAGAGAACAAAAACAACCAAAGATCGTCATCTCAGACTCCTTTGAATTTGAAAAGCTTGGACAAAAAGCAGATTTTGCGATCGCTCAATCGCTCTTTACCCATTTACCACCCCGCCTCATCCATCTCTGTTTCAAAAAGCTGCATCCGTGGCTTGAAAACGACGGCGTTTTTTATGCCACCTTCTTTGAAACGGAACAAAAAATTAATAATCCTAACAAGCCACATGATCACGGCTATTTTGCCTATTCTCAGGCTGAAATGTGTGGCTTTGGCGAAACTAATGGCTTTGTTTCTCACTATATCGGCAACTGGAATCATCCTAGAAATCAAGTAATCATAGAATATCGAAAATGCTAATAAATGGTTGAATTAAAGTGAATTTCTATCAGTCTTCATTGATGGTTTCTGAAGAAACCTTTTGATAACTGAACGCTGATTTCTGGATTCCTTGATAAGGGCTGACGTCTGACTCAAAGTCCTGGTAAAAGTCGGTACGTTTCACTATCAATTAAGATAAAAAGGCCTAAACCAATCAAGACAAACGGGACGATCGCGCTACTGTAACGGGTTAACCCTTGGGCAACCAGTGGATGCCGTGTGAACTGATGCGCCACAAAACACCAGAGACCGACCATCACAAAGAAAACAAGCAGGATGATGCCTAAGCTGGACAGGCTACTGCTAGCAAAAAGCGGTATGTAGATACCAACGTTATCGCCCCCATTGGCAATGGTAATTGCGGCAACCTGATAGACAGGTGGCGCGAACAGGCTGGCAAACTTTGAGCGGCCAGAAATCAATGCCTGAGAGTGGCTTAATTCTTCAGATACCTTCTGAATTTCGGATGTATCTGCTTCCCGATCTAGTAAATGCTTCATGCCGATCGCGATCGGCACAAGACCCAGCAGCCCAATCCATGCTTTGGGTAACATCAACCCGCCAAAGAATCCAGGCAGGCTCAAGGCAATCAACACGGTAAAACCGAGGTACTGCCCGATAAAAATATGCCTGGGGCGAAACGTCGCATTGACCTGAGCAAAGAAGAGCATCAGAATCACGATGTCATCGATGTTGGTTGCAACAAAGGCCGTCATGCCTGCAACAACCGCCTGTGTGAACCAATTCATGCCGTTATGCTAAAGCTCAATACTGATAATGGGCTGAATCGCCTGGAGTGGTTGTTTGAGAAATGATCTCTTTCGTCATAAAGCCAGTGGTCTGAATAATGCGCGCCACGCAGCCCGTCCACCCCGTTTGATGGTTTGCCCCAATGCCTGCACCATTATCGCCGTGGAAATATTCATAGAACAGGATGAGGTCTTGCCAATGTGGATCGGTCTGAAACTTCTCAGCACCCCCATAAACGGGTCGTCGTCCTGATTCATCTTTTAAGAAGATACGGACGAGACGATCGCTGATTTCTTTCCACACATCAAACAGGGTCTTTTGTTGCCCTGACCCCGTGGGATATTCAACCGTAAACGCATCGCCATAATAGCTGTATAGATGGATCAGCGATCGCAGCAGCAGGAAGTTCACTGGCATCCAGATAGGGCCACGCCAATTGGAATTACCGCCAAACATCCCTGTGTTGGAGTCACCGGGTAAATAGTCAACCCGAAACTCTTGCCCTGCATGGCTAAAGACGAACGGGCGATCGCGATGATAACGGGACAGCGCTCGTATACCATAATCGCTGAGAAACTCCGTCTCGTCTAACATGATGGCTAGAATTCGGCGGAGTTTTTGCTCATTCACAATGGAAAGCATAAGCCGTCCATTCACGCCTGGGGCAGTTGGTAGTTGAATGTTTGCCGTTAGTTCAGGATGGCGCATGAGAAAGGACTGTGCCCGCTTTTTGAATTTATGCAGTTTCTCAAAAACATTGGGCGGAAAGACTGCGATCGCCATTAGTGGAAGTAACCCAACCATCGATCGCACCTTTAGCCGTTGACAGTCTCCATTGGGCAAGCGCAAGAGGTCGTAAAAGAACCCATCTTCTTCGTCCCAGAGCTCATCACAGTTTTCACCAATGCGATCCATCGCACCCGCAATCCACAAGGTATGTTCAAAGAATTTGATGGCTAAGTCTTCGTAGAGCGGATCTTGGATGGCAAGTTCGATCGCGATTTGCAGCATGCGCTGGCTAAAAAACACCATCCAGGCAGTACCATCCGCTTGTTCAAGAATGCCCCCGGTGGGAAGAGGCGCACTGCGATCGAACACGCCAATGTTATCCAGACCCAAAAACCCACCTTCAAACACGTTGTTGCCGATGGAATCCTTACGGTTGACCCACCACGTGAAATTGATCAGCAGCTTGGAAAAGGCATATTTCAGGAAGTTAAAGTCTCCCACGCCGTTGTTTTGTTCCCGATCGCGGGTGTAGATTTCCCAGGTTGCCCAGGCATGGACGGGTGGATTCACATCCCCAAAGTTCCATTCATAAGCAGGCATTTGACCGTTGGGATGCATGTAGTCTTCCTGCAACATGAGTTCCAACTGTCGCTTGGCAAAGTCTGGATCAACAATGCTCAAAGGAATCATGTGGAAGGCCAGATCCCAGGCGGCAAACCAGGGATATTCCCATTTGTCAGGCATGGAAATAACATCATCGGTATACATATGGTGCCAATCGCTGTTGCGCACATGCCGCCGCTGGTCAGGACGCATATAGGGGTTGATGTTGTGTTCTTCCAGCCACTTTTCCACGTCATAGTAAAAGTACTGTTTTGACCACAGCATGCCTGCCAGCGCTTGCCGCATCACATTGGTACGATCGGGGTCTGCTTTGATGGATTCAGGCGTAATGGTTGCATAAAAGGCATCCGCTTCCTGCTGACGCGCTGTAAGAACCGAGTCAAACGCATCGAATGGCTTGCCAAGCTGGTTGGGATGGGTGGCAGCAAGGCGTAACCGAATGACCTGAGTTTCGCCTGCTTCAACGGTGATCTGGTAATGCGAGGCTACTTTCGTGCCGATCGCGGCTGGATTCACTGTCTCCGTTTGTCCCTGCACCACATAGTTGTGGAAAGCATCTTTGACGTACGGACTGTCATTAGCAGAGCCAAACAGGCGTTCGTTGTTCGTTTCATTTTCGGTGAACAGTAGCGGAACGACCTGATCGCAGTAGAGATAGTAGTCTCCCAGCTTTTCTTTAAACAGTGGGTTGGTGTGATAGGCATGGACGACGCTATACCCAGCCCCTTCATACTTTTGCATGATGGGTTTAGATCCCCCATCAGCCCAAGTCCAGGTGTTGCGGAACCAGAGGGTTGGCAGAACGTGTAACGCAGCAGCTTCGGGTCCCCGATTGCACACCGTTATCTGAATCAAGATGTCTTCGGCACTGGCTTTGGCGTATTCCACAAAGACATCAAAGTAGCGATCGTCATCAAAAATGCCAGTATCCAGCAGTTCATATTCCAACTCATCACGGCTGCGGCTCCGGTTGGTATTGACCAAATCTGCGTAAGGGAACTCCGCTTGCGGATATTTGTAGAGGTACTTCATGTAGGAATGGGTTGGCGTACTATCCAGGTAGAAGTAGTACTCCTTCACGTCTTCGCCGTGGTTGCCTTCGCTATTGTTCAACCCAAACAAACGCTCTTTCAGGATGGGATCGTTCCCATTCCACAATGCCAACGCAAAACACAGCAAATTATGGGCATCGCTAATGCCTCCCAACCCATCTTCACCCCAGCGGTAGGCACGCGATCGCGACTGGTCATGCGTTAAATAATTCCAGGCATCACCGTTATCGCTGTAATCTTCTCGCACCGTGCCCCACTGACGTTCGCTGAGATAGGGACCCCATTGTTTCCATGCGGCTTTACCGTCGCGACACTCCTGCAAGCGCTGATTCTCTAAAGTCATACGGGTGGGTCCTGAATCTTAGATAGATGGCACGGAAGCAGTCTCGATTAAACTACCAGGACTCTTTCAGCCTCACAAGCCCTTCACAATTTGGTGCGCTTGCTGGCTTTCGTCCTCTCGTTTGCAAATGTTTCTCCAGGCAGTGAAGAACACTGGATAAAAGCCAGGAAATGGCGATCACAGACGTGTGCGATCGCCGTCTAAGAGGTCGAGCGAATTAAATTTCGCTATGGTCGCAGCTTAGATCAAAAAAATAAGAATTAAGTAAGGGCGCGCTTTCCTCGCTTTAGAACCACACCACATCTCATCTAAATACAAGGTTGTTTTTGGCTTATGAAAGAGCATTAAAGCTTGTGAGAGAGCCCTTGTGCGATCAATGTAGTGGGTTTAAATTAACACCACTTAAACAGCTTAGATTCATGGGAAGCTAGCTATGGAAAACCTTGTAGGGGCGCATCTAGAAAAGGAAACTCCGCAAATTCCGCCCAAAGTTCGCTTAGCTTTCTTGGATGGGATGCGTGGATTAACCGCTGTGTATGTGGTGTTGGTGCATGTTTATCGTGAGGTTGATGCGAGTCTTCAAGGTGATGGGTTCCCAACAGTGCTCTATTGGGCTACTCGATGGATGACTCACGGCCGTAACGCCGTATCCGTCTTTATTGTGCTCTCCGGATTCTGCCTGATGCTGCCAGTTGTGCGTAGTAAAACGGGTCAACTCAGAGGGGGCGCAATTCAGTATTTAAAGCGTCGGGCATGGCGCATTATACCGCCTTATTACGTAACGCTGATCCTGCTGCTGGTGCTATTTTTGGCCCTTCCGAGTCAGGTACAGGCATTAATGGGAGTGGCATGGAATGAGTCAAAACCAGACTTTACGGAGGGCGAAATACTCTCTCACGTTTTTCTCGTTCACAACTTAAAGCTGAACTGGATTTATAAAGTTGAAATCCCGATGTGGAGCATTGCGACAGAGTGGCAAATCTACTTTATCTTCCCACTCCTGCTCGTTCTGTGGCGCAAGCTGAATATAGCAGCAGCGGTTAGTCTGGCTTTTGCGATCGGCCTATCCCTACACTTTATTCCTCACAGACCGCTAGACCAGGCCATTCCCTGGTTTATGGGACTTTTTGCGCTGGGTATGTTGGGAGCGGAACTGGTTTTCTCTCAAAAGCGTGTGCTCATTTCACTGCGTAAACGTGTGCCCTGGCGCAAACTTTCGTGGCTGGCGCTGGCAGGATTGACCATTGAGTATTTCCTGCGACCCAGCATTGATCCAAACTTCTCTACCGCCTTTCTCTGCGATGTGCTCGTCGGTCTGTTTGCACTGTCGGTGATTGTCGATTGCGCGACCAGTCTGCTTGAGCACTCAGTCGATCGTCCAGCCGCGTTAGCCCTACTTGAATCAAAGTGGGTTGTTCAACTGGGAACGTTTTCCTATAGTTTGTACCTGATTCATTTGCCTGTTCTGGGACTGGCCGAACTACCGCTCAGTGGCATCCATTCACCCGTCGCCAAGTTTTTTGGCTTGCTGCTGCTGGGAGTCCCCCTCGCGTTACTCGCAAGTTATGGGTTCCACCTTCTGTTTGAGAAGCCCTTTATGGCTGAGTTCTCTCGTCACCGTCGAAAAGGCATCCAAACAGAAGGGTGAGTCGACCGTTGATAGGAAGCTGATCGCGATGGAACCGTCCGAAGGTATCGCTGAAGCCTAACGCATCGCTGTAGCCGTTGACGATCGCACTAAAGCATCTTTTCCAGAAATTGCTTGGCCCGATCGCACTGAGGGTTGGTGAAAAACGCATCGGGTTCTGCATCTTCTGCTAAAGCGCCTTCGTTGAGAAACCAGACCCGATCGGCCACTTCACGCGCAAAGCCCATTTCATGGGTCACGATCGCCATCGTCATGCCTGTTTTCGCCAGCCCTTTCATGACTTCCAGCACTTCTTGCACCATTTCGGGGTCAAGGGCAGAGGTGGGTTCATCAAACAAAATGACATCGGGTTTCATGGCTAACGCACGGGCGATCGCCACACGCTGCTTCTGTCCACCAGACAAACGGGATGGGTAGACGTCTGCCTTTTCCTCCAGCCCCACCTTTTCCAGTAGATCCATGCCTAACTGTCGGGCTTCATCGGATGGCACTTTAGAGATTTTAGTCGGCGCGTAGATCACATTTTTCAGGACTGTCATGTGGGGGAACAGATGAAAATGCTGGAACACCATCCCCAAATGTTGACGCACTTTGGCAATGTTCGTCTTGGGCGCTGTAATATCCTCGCCTTTGAAGTAAATATGTCCCTGAGTCGGCGTTTCTAGAAGGTTCATGCAACGCAGCAACGTGGATTTGCCACAGCCAGAAGGGCCAATGACAGCCACCACTTCACCCTTGCGAATTTCTGTCGAAATCCCTTTCAGTACGTCTAACTTGCCAAACGACTTGTGCAATCCCTCTGTTTTGATAATGGTTTCACTCATGGCTTTCAAAAATCCTGATGTCTTTGTAACCGTCTATAAATGCTTCAAGGGTAGTACTTGCCACTAGGATGGCGCAACGACCTTAGGGATTACTGCCTCATTCGCTACGTCTGAGCCGTCTTTCGAGAGCACTTGCGGCATAGGTCAACCCCATCACCAGAACGTAGTAGAGAAGTCCTGCGAACAGCAGCGGCTCAAAGTAAATGTACTTGTTGGCACCGACGATTTGTGCAGCACGAAGAATTTCGACGACCCCGATCGTCGAAACCAGTGAGGAATCTTTCAGCAAACTGATGGTTTCGTTGACCAGCGCAGGCAGGATATTTTTCAGTGCTTGCGGCATAATGACATCCCACATCATCAGCCAATAGGGAATGCCCAGCGAGAGGGACGCTTCTGCCTGACCTTTATCCACCGCCTGAATGCCGGCTCGAATGGTTTCAGACATATACGCGCCTGAGTTGAGCGTAAACGTCAACACCCCAGCCTGATAGGGCGTAATGTTGTAGCCCGTGAGCTGCGGTGTGGCGAAGTAGATTAGTGACAACTGCAACAGTAACGGCGTACCGCGAAAGATGCTGGTGTAGAAAAACGAAAACCATTGCAGCGGTTTTACACCCGAAATTTTGCACAGAGAAAGCGCGCCACCCCAGACCAACCCCAACAACACAGACGAAATGGTAAAAATCAGAGTAACGGGAATGCCCGCCAGAATGAAGGGGATGTCTGGCTTAATACGACCAAAATCAAGATTGAGCCCCCCCGTACTGGCAGGTGCATCGGTGGACGGAGGCGCGGGAACTTGAGCCACGATCGCCGTCTGTCGATTGCTGCTTGCAATGGCTTGGACGGAATCCTGCGCGATCGACGGTAGCGGTTGTGCCACCAAATGACCCGCTAGAAGAATCACCAGGAAGGTCTGGAGCGCCACGATCGCCCAGCGCGATCGCAGTTGGTTCAATCGCGGAAATCTCACAGCACGTTTGTTGAAGCGTAGAAACATAAAATCGCCTTTCAATGCAGCGGACAACAGGATAGAAACATTAAAATGCTTGACAGCTTAAGATGATTTGCTCGGTGAGGGCGGCATTGAGTCGGGAGGGAAGGTTGGCATTGGGAGAGTACCAGTGGCAAACCACTTCGCTGCGAGAGCTTTTATTTCGCCGTTTGTTTTCAGTTTCTCTAGCACTTTGTTGAAACCAGCAACTAGCGGCGACCCTTTTGGAAAAGCAACCGCAGACCCAGAAGGGCCTTCAGGCAAAATGATATTAAGTGATAGATCAGGGTTAGAAACCGTAAAGTCTTCGGTGAAGATATCTTCAATGATCGCTGCATCAATCCGCTTCAATTTAATTTCTTGAATGAGGTCTGGCACTTTGTTCAGCTGCTTGACTTTCATCCCAGGCACTTTTGCAGCGATTTTTTCCGCATCGCCTTCTTGAATTGAGCCGAGCTGTACGCCAACTGTTTTGCCTGCCAAATCTTTCGTCGTCGTTAAATTGCTGGCTTTAAGCGCAACGAGGATGTTCTTAGCATCGTAATAGATGATCGAAAAATCCACCTTTTCCTGGCGTTCAAGCGTAGGAGTCATGCCTGCCATCACGAAATCAGCCCGTTTTGCTTGTAGTGCTGGCACTAAGCTGGTGAAGTCCATCTCGTTGATCTTGAGTTTGTAGCCTAATTCAGCAGCAATTTTGGTAGCAATATCCACATCAAAGCCAATGATTTTGCGCTCACCATTGGTAGTCTCACCACCGGTAGTGTCGTAATACTCGTAAGGTGGGTAATCGGGCGACGTGAGCATCGCGAGGCTTTTTGTGGCAGATGGCAAGGATTGTGCAACCAAACTACCCACAAAGACAATCACGAGAAAGGTTTGGAGGGCAACAATCGCCCAGCGCGATCGCCATTGAGCTAATGCAAGTGTTACAGCACGTTTGTTGAACCGCAGAACCATAATTGCCTTATCTATGCATAGGTAGGGACGTTACATGTAACGTCCCTACAAAGATGACGTTAGGGTGATTTGCTGGGTGCAGGGGACATCGAGCCAGACGGTGATGGGGAGCCAGAAGGCGATGGCGACGGTGGGGCACTGGTCGCGAACCACTTGGCTGCAAGAGTTTTAATTTCGCCGCTAGATTTCATTTTTTCCAGCGCTTTGTTGAAGTCGGCAACCAGTGGCGATCCTTTCGGGAAGGCAACCGCAGAACCCGACGGCCCTTCTGGCGGAATCACGTTAAAACCCAGATCGGGGCTGGAATCGGTAAAGCCTTTGGCGACGGTATCTTCCACGATCGCTGCATCAATCCGCTTGGACTTAATTTCCTGAATGATGTCTGGCACTTTGTTCAATTGCTTGATCTTCATCCCAGGCACCTTTTCGGCAATTTTTTTGGCATCCCCTTCTTGAATCGAGCCAAGCTGCACGCCAACGGTTTTACCTGCGAGATCCTTCGTCGTTTTCAGGTTGCTAGACTTTGGCGCAATGATCGTGTTCTTGGCATCGTAATAGATGGTCGAGAAATCCACGTTTTTCTGGCGCTCAGGCGTAGGGGTCATGCCTGCCATCACAAAATCAGCTCGCTTCGCCTGGAGGGCAGGCACCAACCCGTTGAAGTCTGATTCGTTGATTTTGAGTTCGTAGCCCAATTCACTGGCAATTCTGTTCGCAATGTCTACGTCAAAACCCACAATTTTGCGTTCACCGCTGGCCGTGTCGTAGTACTCGTAGGGCGGATAGTCAGGTGATGTGACCATCGTCAGCACTTTTTTGCCGCTGCTTGAGGTTGGGCTTTGCCCTGGTTGAGGGGGTTCGCAGCTAGCCAGCGCGGTAGTTGCTACGATCGTCATCAAAGAGAGTGTTAATAGAGATCGACGTTTCATCAAACTTAGTTCCTTGTCAATGGGGGCGTAGCAGGGGTAAAGAGCTGTCAATTTATCAGGCAGTTAATCTATCAGGAAAATCTCACACGATCGCAGCCTGTTGCAAAGCCCTGGCACAATTCTTAGCGTCACAATTCTTAGCGCACAGTTCTTAACTACAGAATTTGAGCCAAGCGTTTGAACCAGGGGCGATGCTGCCTCTCATGCTTAGAAGACAAAGGTGGTACGGAGCACCCCAACAAACGCATCCGGGTTGCGATCGTCGTGGTTGGGTGCCGTGAGCCAGATCAGTCCAGGTGTAATGGAAAGATTATCCGTCAACTGATAGCGGTAAAAGAATTCAATGTGATAGCCTGTGCTGCGATCGCTCCGTTCGCCATCAGGGAGGCCGATCGCGCTTGCCAAGGCGGCATTGCTGGTGCCCGTCAGTCGGGGCTGCATCCCGAAGACAATACCACCCAAATTCCCTTTCTTGCCCAGATCGGGGAAGGCAAAATCAACCGAAAAGTTCCAGATATCGGCATCACCTTTGGTGCCTGTACCCAGCGCTCGTGCCTGAGTAAGGCCAACCCATCCGCCCAGTTCAAACCAACTGGTGATACGGTAATCCATTTGAATACTGAAACCATTGCCAATCACAGGGCCAGCACCCAGAACCTTTGCCGCATTGCTACCCGCCAGAGTATCGACCCCAAACTGCGGTGAATAGGAGTTGATGTAGAAGAAGCCTAGCTTGAAGGTGCCGGAATAAACGATGAGGTGAGCAAAGGCACTGTAGCCTGCCTTGAACAATCCAAGCTGCGGGTTGTTGGGGCTATCCCCTTCTCCCTGATACCCAAAGTCAAACTCAAAATTTGGGCTAATGGCGTAGTTAACAGCGACTCCAGCCTGGTTGCCGATCGGGAACCAAACGGGGTCAATCTGCGCAAAGTTTGAAGGTGAACCCGTGACCTGATCGTTAAACGGCGTGATGGGGTCGGTGACGATCGAGGGGTCGATCGTGTTGGCATCCAGAAACACCGTCAGCTTCTCGCCCACCGGAAAACGGTACTGGAGTCGGTTAAGGGTGACATTGCTGTTAGAACTGGTGCTGGTAGCCAGAAAGCGAGTTTCATCCGACAAATCGCTGGTTGCTCGTCCCACTGGCGAAACGCCAAAGTCACTGCCTATGTCAAACTTTCGTAGGTTGGTCGCTTGTAGCCGGGTACGCAGACGATCCTTCCCGGTAAAGCTTGTATCAAGATCGAGGCGCAAACGATAACCGATAGCGGCATTGTTGCGGGAACTTGTGCGATCGCCAAAGGCATCGGCCAGATACACAGCCAACTCAGTGCCAATTTTGGTCGTGGTTGAAAACTGCTGCTTCTCCAGAGTCGCTGTACGGGCCTCAAGGGCACCCACCCGCCCCCGCAGGGTTGCAAGTTCGGCGGCAAACTCCTCTTGCATTCGTTGCAGTGCCAGCAGGTCTTCCTTTTTGACCAGATTGGCAGTCCCAGCGGCGATGAGTTCATTAATGCGATCCATGCAGGCATTAAGACCCGCTGCAAATTCATAGCGACTCAGGGCACGGTTGCCACGATAGGTTTTGTCTGGGTAACCCACAATGCAGCCATACCGCTCCACCAGCGACTGTAACGCTTGAAACGCCCAATCAGTAGGCTTTACGTCTGTTAGCTGAGAAACAGAGGTGACCTGATCCATTTCGGTCGGTGCTTCCGTCGGTTCCAACTCAGCCGTAAACTTAGTCGCTAAGGGCAGCGCACCTTGAATTGCAGACGATCGCGCAGACGGTCGATCGCCCCCAAGCGTTGAAAGCGTTTGCTTGGTGGCTGAAGCGGCTGAAGGTTTGGCAGATGGAGAGCCCTGGGTTTCTAACGCAAGAATATCGGGAGGATGGCTGTCTTTTGCTTGACTGTCTTTTGCTTGACTGTCTTTTGCTTGACTGTCTTTTGCTTGACTATCTTTCGCTTGCATAGCCGGACTTACATCAGCTCTTGCAGGTGCTTCAAGCAGCATCGTTTGCCCCACAAGTGCAACAGTCACACCCAGGGCACTTCCAAAAAGCTTGATTCTCATATTGTTTCACTCACACCACAGATGAAATTTCACGAACGCAGTACACCGAACTAACGCTGATGACGCTCTGCAAAGCCTACAACAGGAACAACAATTTGAATCAAATCTGCCGAGTTTTCTCTAGCCATGATGTCAGCGGATAGCTGTTTTTTGGCTTTTCAGATGGCCGTTACGCCTTAACGGCAGAGGCTCTTACCGCGAGGGTTAGTCGCTCTTGACGAATGAGCTCTGATCGCCAAAAGCACTCGTTTCTTAAACAATTGATTCAGATAGTTGAAACACGTTTGACATAAGAACCGAGAATCTTATGATTAAAAAGCTTGCAGCACCCGATATTCTGTTAGATTTGATCACTTTTTACCGAAACCAACACCCATGACTGATGCTTTGCTTCCAGCGCTGATTCAACAGATGACCGAACCAGCGTTCTATCCCCATCCTGTAGCAGAGCCCATTGAGGTCATTCAGACGCATATTTCCTATGTGTTGCTCACAGGAGAGTATGCCTACAAGGTGAAAAAGCCTGTTAATTTTGGTTTTTTAGATTTTTCCACACTGGAAAAACGCCAGCATTTTTGTGCTGAAGAACTGCGGTTAAACCAACGCGGTGCTGCAGAGCTGTATTTAGACGTGCTGCCTATCAGCCAAACGGGCGATCGCGCTGAGCTTAACGGCTCTGGCGAACCCGTAGAATACGTCGTGAAGATGCGGCAGTTTCCTCAGTCGAGCTTGTTTACCGCACTGTTTGATCGCGGCGAACTAACTGAAGACTTGCTGGAAGAGTTAGCACGCGTGCTGGCAGACTTCCATGCCCGTGCGGAAACAAACGACTACATTCGCAGTTTTGGCACGGTAGCTAAAATTCGAGCGGCGATTGACGAAAACTATGAGCAAACGCTCCAGTACGTGGGCAGACCGCAAACCCAGCAGCAGCTAGACGAAACGCGCCAGTATACCGATCGTTTGTTTGCAGAGCAGGAAGTCCTGTTTGAACGTCGCATCGCCCAGAATCGCATTCGTGAGTGTCATGGCGATGTTCATCTGCGCAATATTGCCTTCTGGCACGACAAAATCTTGCTCTTTGACTGCATTGAGTTCAACGAGCCCTTTCGGTTTGTGGATGCCATGTTTGATATCGCGTACATCATCATGGATCTAGATGCCCGCGATCGACGCGACCTCAGCAATCGCTTTTTGAACGCCTATCTTGAGCAAACGGGCGACTGGGAAGGCTTGCAAGTCTTGCCACTCTACCTGAGCCGTCAGTCCTACGTCCGCGCCAAAGTGACCTCCTTTCTGTTGAGCGATCCGGCTGTTCCTGACGCCGCTAAACAAGAAGCATCTGCTACGGCTGCCCGCTATTACCGCCTGGCGTGGGAGTATACCCAACCGCAGCAAGGGCGTTTAATTTTGACGTCAGGCTTGTCTGGTGCTGGCAAAAGTACAGTTGCCCGCCACCTTGCCCAACACATAGGAGCTATCCAGATTCGATCGGATGCCGTTCGTAAGCACCTGGCAGGCATTTCCCTGGAGTCATCTGGCAGCGATGATCTTTACACAGCCGAGATGACTCAAAAAACCTACGATCGCCTGCTGCAACTGGGTATCACCCTGGCAACCCAGGGCTATACGGTGATTCTGGACGCCAAGTACGATCGCCAACCCTTACGGCAAGCCGCGATCGCCGCAGCAACGGCTCACCAACTGTCGCTCAAGATCATTCATTGCACCGCTCCGCTATCGGTTCTGCAAGAGCGTTTGCAGCAACGTCACGACGACATTTCTGATGCGACGGCTGACCTTCTTCCCCAGCAGCAGATGGATGCCTTTAGTGAGGCAGAACAACCCTACCTTGTTGAATTAGACACAACCCAAACCCTGGAGGCACAATTAGAGCAGGTAAGAGGTTAAAGGAAGAAGGAGGGAAGCAGGGGAAGCAGGGGAGGCAGGGGGAAGCAGAGGTGGCAGAGGATACCCGTCAGGCGTAAGCTAAAGGGCAGAGCTGGCCGATCGCCCAACTAAAGCTTTCAAACCTTGAAAGATTCGTGTTAAAGATTAGTGTTGACGAATACTGGCGGCTCAATGCTAAAGCTCCCCTAGCTTCCTCTGCTTCCCTTACCCCCTTGGCGCTCTCCGCTCCCCCTTGCCCCCTCCGCCCCCTCCGCTCCCTCTGCGCCAATCCCACTCTCCTTAAGGAACGATGTCCAAACAGCCCGATGTCAACTTAGGCTTATCGACTGGCGTAAAGTACTGGATCGTTTTTATGCTGGGTTTGGCAGTGCTGGGTTACAGTCCTTTTCTCAGTATTTCTTTTGGCGCGATCGCGGGTCTTGCGAGCGGCATGATCGCTGCATGGCTGAAACCCAAAGATGCCTACGTGCCAACCAAAGCCGAACAGCAAATCAAGGCCGAAACAGAAAGCAACGAAGAATCGCCAACCGTTGCACCAGTCCGTCGCGCCAGATTTCGTAAATACGGAACTCCTGCGGTGCGTCGTCAACACCAATCAAGGGGACAAAAGCACTTCGGTTGGCTTTTTCGCAGAAGAATTTAAGCCACCAGGGCCCGTCATCAATGCAGCTCCGAAACCTCTAGTAGAGCAAAAGGCAGGAGGCAGAGGGTAACGTTGTTGGCTCCACAAGCGAAGTAGGAGTCAATGACGTTAGAAGAAGGCAGAAGGTAAAAACCCCACCTATAAAGGCTTTGACTGCTACACCGCGTCCTCACTAACCTGCGTACTGCTCAGCATGATCGTCCGTCTCAACACGCAAGGCTAAGGGCTGAAATCCTTGCTGTAAGTGATGGGTAGTCGTAACTGGTGACAGCCCTTAGGGTTGGGGCTTTGATGGCTGTGGACTGGGTGTGCTTGAGGTTGCCGCTTGAGACGGCTTTGGAGATGGTTGAGCAGCCGCTTCTTTAGCTTTCCAATCTGCGAGCGGACGATTGACCGCATTCCCAAAATCGGGCGATACCAGCACCACCACTATGTCTGCCTTCACGGCTGTGGGTGGATCAACTTGAGCATACAGAGCGCTGCGGTTGAAATTCGGCTTGCCCAGAATCAACCGATGCGTCTGCTGATTGGCAAGCTTGACTTCAGCGATCGCGCTTGGCTGATCAAACCCGAATTCTGCCTGCTTTGAAAGCGGTACCGTCAGCGTTTGTTGCCGCTTGCTGGTGGCTAAGAGGTTGAGCAAATACGCCACGGAGGCATCGCTGGCAACGGCTTTATCGGGCGTGGTCATAGCCCAAATGAGCGTGTCAGCAGAAGGTTGAGCGTCTGACGGATTAGCCTTAGGTGCAGGCGACACCCGCGCTGCTGGCGTTTTAGAAAAGGCTAGCGTCTGTGTTGGCGTGGTTAGAGTCAGCGATCGCACGTCTTCTTCTCTGAAGGCAAACAACTGCTCTGTTTGAGCCTTGGCCGTCTCTCGCTGGGGCTTTCCCTGCACTTCATAGAAATAGACAAAAGCACCCAAAAGGACAGCAATTGCCAACAAGATTAAAGGCGTTCGTTGCAGTTTCATAACCGAGAGTGAAGTGTTGAGTCAGGAGTCAAGAGCCAGGAGTCAGGAGTCAGGAATCAGAAGTCAGGAGTCAGGGGGCAGCTTTTTAGCCTTCTGCCCGCTGCTCGTTGCCCGCTGCCTTCTACCGTCGCCGCCACCAGACGCCAAAGGCAGCAGCAAAGCCAATCAACGGGAGAATGGCGATCGCGGTCCAGGTGGCTAGGCTAGCCTGTTGCGCCGACAGCCCCAGACGACGGTTTTTAGCTTCCTTCGGGCGAATGGAGAGAGATTGGTCATCCGCACGGCTGAGCCAGCGTACCGAGTTGATGAACACATCACCATTGATGCCCTGGTTCACTGCGCCATCTTCGGCAAAGCGAGAGTTCCCAATGATGACTAATCGGGCTTCTTTGGGCTTCTGATTAGAGGCTGAATTTGCAGCAGGCGAGGGACTGGGTGTTGCACTCGCAGAAGCAGACGGCGAAGGACTGGGAGAGGGCTTAGCAGAAGCACTAGGAGACGGACTGGGAGAAGGCTTGGGCGTTGATACGGCGGGTTGAGCAATGGTACGGGTGAGCGCAAACCCAATCACGAGAGGCCCTGGACGATCGCTACCCTGATCAAATTTCAGCGGTTGCTCCTTCACATTGCTTTCTGCCCAGCTTCGTTCGCTGGTAAAGAGCAACGGTGTGGATTTAACGTCCGTTTCGGGCTTGACGTCGATCGGCTGCGCCAAAGGATAGATTGAGATTGAGTTGCCAAAGTCTTTTGTAATGGGGTGAGTGCCGTACTGGCTCACAGACGAGAAGGCTGGTCCCAATTGGGCAAGTCGACCGGAGACATCAATGACCACTCGTTTGTCTACCGTCACGCCCCAGCCATTGAGCAGGGTTTCTAGTCCCGGATTTGTGTTGGGGTCAACCATGACAAACAAACTGCCGCCACCGTTAACGTAGGCATCCAGCGCTTTGACTTCTGGCTCTAGCAACGGTTTTTGCGGCCCCGCTAGCACCAGCACATTGGCATCGGTCGGAATGGTGGCTGTTTCTAGCAGATTCAGCGGCTTAACAGTCACGTTCTTGTCTTGAAGCGTCTTCACAGCCTGCGAGATGGCACCTTGGGATTGATCGATCGGGTGTTCGCCATGCCCCTGAATCACATAGGCGAAGGACTTCCGATCGCTCATCAATTGTTCTAACGCGCTCGTCAGCTTCACCTCAGACAGGTAACCCCCTTCGCCCACAAGGCTATCGCCAGTCGTTGGCGCGATCGTCTGCACATATTGCTTTCGCCCTTCGGGTTGAATTTCGGCAATCACATCTCCGCCGCTTTTGACCTCTAGGCGTTGTACCAACGATGGCTGCGTGTTTGGATCAACAAACTCATAGCTCAGGCGATCGCTCTGCCGATGGTAGCTTTCCAGCAATTCCCGATCGCGCGAACTGGGCTGTGGGACAAACACCCAGACCTTCACAGGCTCCTTCAAGTTTTTCACAAGCTGCTGAGTTTCAGGAGCCAATGAGAAAAGCTGATTCTCCGTCAAGTCCAGCCGTCCCACATGGTTTGCTGCCAGATAGTTGACCAACCCCAAGATCGCCAGCACTGAGACCGTCGTGATCAACGCATTCGCGCCCACTTGCGTTGATCGCTGATTCCAGAAGCCTGGTTGCGACTCATCCCGACCTGTCGATTGAAACACCAACCACAGACCAATGATCACAACGCCTGCAATCACTAAACCCAGGGGGATGGGGCTAAAGGAGCCGGAAACAAGACCCGCGATCGCGCCAGCAATCACCAGCATTGGCCCCAGCCAGAATAGGTATTTGAGGTATTTAAGGTTGGTAGAAAGCGTTTTCATAGCACAAGAGAAAAGGGAGTGGGGAGTAGGGAGTGGGGAGTGGGCAATAGAGACGGAAACGTAGCTAGCCAGAAGTAATGATAGACAGAGCTTTTAGACGTTCGATTGAGGCAAACTTATTGCGAGACTCAATTTCCAACCTAAAATGCTTCAATCCTTCATCCCCGACTCCCCATTCCCCACTCCCCACTCCCTCAAGAACGCTGGAAGCGAAACGCATCGATCGACTGCGCGGTGAGAAACAGTCCCAACACGATGTAGCTGGCAAAGAGTACCAGGCTGCTGCTGTCCAAAATGCCCTGAGTCAGGTTGTTGTAATGCTTGAGCAGTGAAAGATGGCCCAAGGCTGCTCCAACAGGGCCACCCAGCTTTTGACCGAGCACTTCAATGACCCAGAGGAAGAGCACTAAACCAAAGGTACCGATCGCGGCCAGAATGGTGCTATCGGTCAGCGATGAGATGAACATTCCCAGCGAGAGAATCGCCGCAGCCAGCAGCATTAAGCCCAGGTGCGCGACCAACACAATCGTGAAGTTGAACGGTGGGGTTGTCGTACTGAAGACGATCGCTTCATAAATCAGCAATGGCAGCACCATTGTGATAAAAAACGTCAGCACGCCCAGCAGTTTGCCCAAGGCAACAGCCCAGTTTGTGACAGGTGAGGTAGCCAACAGTTCCAACGTGCCACGTTTGCGCTCTTCGGCATACAGCCCCATCGACAAGATCGGCAGAATGAACAGTGCGACTGAACCCAACGTGCCTAAAAAGAACTGCAAGAACTGATAAGGAACATCGATCGGCGAGGCATACCCTGAACTGTCGGCATAGGCAACTTGCTGCTGAATGCCGCTCAAAATCGAGACAAAGAAAAAGCCAGACAGCAGCCAGAACACACCCGCGATCGCGTAGGCAAGCGGCGAGGCAAAGTAGCTCTGTAGCTCGCGTCGGTAAATTGCCAGAATGTTGCTCATAATCACACGCATTAAGCTGCTTCTCCCGGTGATGGTTCCACCTCGTCTGGATCGGTTGTCGCGTCCAGTGGTTTCTCTTCGGTCGTCAGTTGTAAGAAAACGTCTTCTAGCGTGGCTTGCGATCGCCGCATTTCGTACAGCCCTAACCCTGCACCCACAACGGTTGCAGCAATGTCTCGCCCAACCAGTTCTGTTCCGGATTCAGCCGTAATCCTCAACTTATGATGGTCTGGCATGTCCGTTGACGTGTCCGCTGTGATTCGCTCAACCAGTCTGACATTCGGCAAGCCCTGGAGAAACACCATTAAACGACTGTGAATATCGGCTGCTTCGCCATCAACTTCCAACTCGTAGCCAGACCCCCCGGTTAGCTGCGCCATCAAGTTCTCGGGCGTATTTGTGGCGACAACCCGACCCTTGTTGATGATGGCAATGCGATCGCAGGTCATGCTCACTTCCGGCAAGATGTGCGTCGAAAGAATCACCGTATGATCACCCGCCAGACTTTTAATCAGACTGCGAACTTCGGCGATCTGACGGGGGTCTAGCCCAACCGTCGGTTCATCCAAAATGATGGCGGGTGGATCGTGAACGATCGCCTGCGCAATGCCAACTCGCTGCCGATAGCCTTTTGAGAGTTTGCGAATCAACGTGTGGCTTTTTTCGGTCAGGTTGCAGCGGTCGATCGCTGTTTGCACGCGTTGGGAGCGATCGCCTGCATTCACCCCTTTAATGCGCGCCACAAAATGCAAAAAGCCTTCCACGGTCATGTCGGTATACAGTGGTGGCGTTTCAGGCAAGTAGCCAATGTGCTTTCGGACTGCCATCGAATTTTCGTGGACTTCAAACCCGGCCACTTTAGCGGTGCCTGCTGATGCGGGCAAATAACCCGACAAAATCCGCATGGTTGTGGTTTTTCCGGCTCCATTGGGTCCTAAGAACCCCAAAATTTCCCCTGGTTCCACCGCGAACGTGACATCCTCAATGGCAGGGGTTGAGCCGTATACTTTGCTGAGATGCTCAACTTCAATCATGTGAACCTCACGAAACAGGGCAGCTAGATATTACCCATCTCTACCCCAGGTTATATCAGTTGAGACGTGACAACGACAAACCAGGTTGCGTTGAAAGCGAAGGGGGAACATGGTTGCCAAATGCGGTTTTAAACGAGTACCCCAAATGCGTTGTGGTTTAAGCACAGGTTCAATCACTGGCTCAAACCTTAAACCCTTTTGTAGCTTGCGCTTGCCATATCAAGAGCGAACATCAACCACTCAATCCTTTCCGTGTAAGATTTTCATTGAGAATGGCAGCTGGTGTTGAGGAGTGTCTTTGCTTATGGTTTTGGCCTACAAACGGGATACGATCGCCCCCCTAAAGCGATGCTTGCGGCAACTTGCCATCACATCGTTATGGCTAAGCTTAACCAACGGTGCGATCGCCGTTGCGCATCCGGCTAATGTATTTGTGCGGCACCTCGATCGCATTCGTCAGAACTTACCGCCTAAGTTTGTGATGCGGCTGCCCTCACAGGTGTTATTGAATGAACCAGCCGATGATGCCTTCATTCAAGCCTTGACGGTACGCATCACAACAGCCGATTCGCCACCTCGTTTTACCGTTGGTTTGTATAGCTGTGAAGATGATTCGCTGTTTTGTCGCATTGGCACCTTTTCAGCCGCCAGCATTCAAAATGTGCAGGCTCAGCAGGAATACCAGCAGCATATTGCCGCCGCCGCACCCATCCAGCTCACAAAAACAATTCAAGGCTACGTCTTAATGGGGTCTGCTAAGCAGCCACCTTCGGCCTTTTCATCGGTTATGTGGCTCCAAGATGGCATGTTTTACACCGTTAGTTTTGCGAATCCAGAGCGTCAAAACATGCTTTATATGGCAGTCTATATGGCAAACAATGACCCCATTACGGCTAGCACGACGGCTTCGGGAGCATCCCAATCTCGACCGTAGAATGATAATAATTAGCAAAGTTTCTATCGCTTCCCCAAGCAGCCCAAACCTTAACGTTGAACCACATCAGCCGTCGCCACGATCGCCTCCAATCTGGTTCCACAGTGTTTACAAAATTGGGCATCCGCATCATGGAACGCAAGTTGGCAATTGGTACAGGTGGTTTGCCGTTGGTTTGCCGTTTTCACCAGTCGCTTTACTAAGTCGCCCAACTGCCAGGGAATCAGCGCAATACCCGTCAGAATCATGAGTACAGTGAGCAGACGACCGGCTTCTGAGATTGGCGTCACATCCCCAAAGCCAACGGTGGTCATGGTTGCCACTGAAAAATACACCGCATCCAGAAAAGTCCCAAAAGCCTGTGGATTGGTTGGGTGCTCGACCTGGTAAATTAAGCCGGAGTAGACAAAGATAATAATAAAGAGCGTCAGGAGAATACGAGTGAAAATGGCGCTATCTTCTGTCGTCACGTAACCAAAGACGGTCTTTCCTTCTATAAAACGAATCAGTCGTAAAATTCTGAACCAGCGAAAAACGCGAATAAAACTAAGATTAAAAAGACCGATAAAGAACGGCAAAACAACTAGTAAGTCAATTAACGAAAAGAGGTTAAAGAAAAAGCGACCTTTATTTTCAGCACACCAAAAGCGCAGCAAATACTCGATCGCAAAAATAAAGAGAATCCCTTTGTCGATCGCCTCCAGCGTTAACCGTAACGAATTAGAAATTGAATACGTTTGCGCTACAAAAATTGCTGACGATAGGAGCACTAAGCTGGTAATGCCCAGATTAATCGCTCTACCGATCGGCGTTTCAATATCTTCTAAATAAAAACTAATTTTTTGTTGTAGCTGCATGAAACCGAGACTGACAGGATAGAAGTACAAAAGGGTAAGAGTACAAACAGGAGGAACACACAAAGAGGTAAGAGCGCCCCATCGATCGCACAGGTTCGTTGCCCACATTGCGTAGACATTGCCTAAAGCGGAGTCCAAGCAGAACCAAAGGACAACGCACCGATGCCTCTAAGAGCATGCCCGAGAGTTTCTCATTTGTCACGTTCGACTGTAACGCTAAGAAGGGGCTCAACGGCGTTCTAATCAACATTCTCGCTTGCGTGAAGTATTTCTACTGACAGCGCTTCTCGATCGAGTAACGCGGTTCAATAGCGGCTCTACGTGACACAATCGAGACAGAGTCCTTTCTACAACGATCTTTTCATGTCAAAACCGCTTTCAGCAGGCGATCGTGTCCGTCTTATCGGGCTTCCTGCTTTTATTAAGACGGCTGAGCCGATGCCATCATTGCGTTCCCCCAATGTGCTTACCGTCGGAGCGGAAGGTACGGTCATCAAACAGCGTCCGGGTGGTTACTGGAGCATCCACTTTACAAACGGCACGTTTTTATTAGAACCACAATACTTAGAACTTATCGATAAAGTTTAGCGATCGCCACTCAAAACTGGTCTCTGTAAAAACCGAAAACGGCAAAAATCGTTTCGTTTTAATCCGTAAATTTACTCAAACTTTCTGCTTAACTAGGAAAATTTTGTGAACTAAGGACAGATTCGTTAGTCAAAAAACAGATACGGGCAACATAGCTATGCCATTGCTTGGTTAGTCGCTATGCCTGATATCGCTGGGAACTCAATCGGAACAGCTACATCACTAAACCTCACAGCCAATGTTCAGACCCTCCCGGACATTGTGACTTCGACTGCAAATGATTACTATCGCTTCACGCTTAGTCATCGTAGTAGCTTTAACCTTTCTCTAACGAGCTTGAGTGCTGATGCAAACGTTGCTTTATTAAGCAGTACAGGCAGCATTGTTAGCGTCAACGGCGTTCAACAAACTTCCAGCAATACAGGCAACCTGTCTGAGTCAATCAACACCACATTGGATGTAGGGACGTATTACATTCAGGTGACTCCAGGGGCTTCTGTCAGTAGTGCTAACTACAGCTTAAACGTGTCTGCTGCTGAAACGCTGCGATCGGACATTCTTTGGCGGAACTACGCAACAGGAGAGAATGTTGTTTGGCAAGTGGCTGGTACGTCCTTGGAAGCGTTTGCATCACTGGATCCGTTAGCAGATTCAAATTGGGCCATTCAAGGGTCGGGTGATTTTAACCGGGATGGGCAATCCGATATCGTTTGGCGGAACTACAAGACGGGAGAAAATGCTGTCTGGTTCATGAATGGGGCGGTACGGACGAGCGCCACCTATATTCAGCCGTTAGGTGATCTCAACTGGCAAATTCAAGGAGTCGGTGATTTTAACCAGGATGGCCAGTCCGATCTGGTTTGGCGGAACTACAAGACGGGAGAAAATGCTGTCTGGTTCATGAACGGGGCGGTGCGGACGAGTGCCACCTATATTCAGCCAGTTGGCGATTCGAATTGGCATATTCAGGCCGCTGGCGATTTTAACAGCGATGGTAAGCCAGATCTCGTGTGGCGTAATTACAGCACAGGGCAAAATGCGATCTGGTTGATGAACGGTACAATCTGTACCACAGGTATTTCTGTTAATCCGATTGGCGATACAAACTGGAAAATTACCGGCGTTGGTGATTTTAATGGTGACGGAAAAACAGATTTTCTATGGCGCAATTACAGCACAGGTGAAAATGCCTTTTGGCTGTTCAATGGCACAACCTTTAGTTCGGGTGTCTACCTCAATCCGGTAGGTGAAGCTAGCTGGCGATCGTTCGCTCCGTTTATACGCACAATTGAACCCACTCCTATTAGCGTTGCGGGTAGTGCCTTATCGAATGCGTTTAATATCGGCAGTAATCTCACAGGTAGCGGCACGTATCACAATTCGGTTGGCAATCTCAATAGTGATTATTACCAGCTCAACCTAAGCACACCTAGCGCCGTTAACCTGACCCTCACAGGGTTGACCGCTAATTTAGATGTGCAGCTTGTCAACAGCAATAACCAGGTTGTGCAAAGCTCGACCCTGGGCAGTACCAGCGCAGAGACCATTACCAGCACGTTGACGGCTGGCACTTACTACGTGCGGGTATACGCAGCCAGCGGAGGTACCAGTGCCTATGCGCTCAACCTGCTGGTCAATAATTTGCCCGTTGTGGTGACAAATGCTGGCCTGACGCTCGACGAAGGAACCACCACTAGCATCGGTAGCACGCTACTTCAGGTGACGGATAACGATAATCCCATCACTCAATTGACGTATACGCTGGGTAGCTTGCCGGGACATGGGGCGTTGTCTCTTAATGGGGCAGCGATCGGCGTAGGCGCAACGTTTACACAGACCGATATCAACACCAATAAATTGAGCTATCGCCACGACGGTAGCGAAACACTGTCTGACAGCTTTAGCTTTACAGTGGCCGATGGTGCAGGAGGCACGATCGCAGGTAACACCTTCAACATCACAGTAAACCCAGTCAATGATCCTCCTGCGTTGACCGTTCCGGCTGGGCAAACGGTTGATCAAAATGCCAACTCGCTCATTGCAGGCATTAGCATTGCGGATCCTGATGTGGGTACGGGATCTGAGACGATTACCATTTCTGCGGCGAATGGCCTGGTGTCGCTCGGCTTAACGGCAGGCTTAACCTTTGCCCAAGGAAACGGAAGCCCAGCAACATCCCTAACGGTGAGTGGTACGCTGAGTGCCCTGAACAACGCGCTCACCAGCCTGATTTATCGCAGCAATACCTCGTTCCAGGGTCTTGATACCATCAGCGTTGTGGTTAATGACAACGGCAATACGGGTAAAGGGGGTGCGCTGACCGACAGTAAGACGATCGCGGTAACGGTCAATCCAGTCAACAAAGCACCCACAATTACGGTGCCAGCGGCGCAGTCGGTCAATGAAGACACGAGCCTTTCCCTGACGGGTATCAGCATTGGGGATTTGGACGCCAATGGTGGCAACGAGACGGTGAGTCTGACGGCAGTTAATGGTGTGCTTACCCTGGGAACGACCGCAGGGCTAACCTTCTCGACGGGTAATGGCTCGAAAAACCGTAATATTACAATGACAGGCACGTTGGCGTTGATTAATGCGGCGCTACAAAGCCTAACGTACCAGGCTGATAAAGATTTCAATGGTTCTGATGTCGTCACCATCAGTGTGAATGACAACGGCAATACAGGCAATGGCGTGGCGCTCTCAGATACCAAGAGCCTGTCTATCACGGTAACGCCTGTCAACGACGCGCCGATTCTGACGGTGCCAGCCGCTCAGACTGTAAATGAGAACACAATCCTGCACGTGACGGGGATTAACATTAGTGACGTCGATGCTAGCAGTGGCGCAATCACGGTGAGTCTGGCAGCGACCAACGGTAAACTCTCTCTTGGTTCGACCACAGGGCTTTCCTTTACCAATGGCAATGGCAGTACGCCCAGTACAAGCTTGATTTTCAGCGGTACGTTGGCAGCGGTTAACAGTGCCTTGAGTACGCTGCTGTATCAAGGCACGACCAATTTCAGTGGGGCTGATTTAATTAGCATCAATGTGAATGACAACGGCAACACGGGCTTTGGCATTCCATTGAGTGACAGTAAGACGATCGCGCTGACGGTGTTGGGCGTCAATCAAGCGCCTGTGATTCAAGTGCCACTAGCGCCATCAGCCACCGTCAATACCAATCTGACAATTACGGGGATTAGCATCAGTGACCCAGATGCCGCAGGCAGCAACGAAACGGTGACGATCGTCGCTGCAAATGGTGTCCTCTCGCTACCATCAAACACCGGGCTTACCTTTACTCAAGGCACAGGGGTTCAAAATAGTCGCATCACGTTCCAGGGAACCCTGGCAGCCATCAATACGGCGATCGGCAACTTGGTTTATCGCAGCTATCCTGGCTTTACAGGCTTCGATTCCATCACCATTAGCGTGAACGATCAAGGCAATACAGGCATCGGTACGGCTCTGTCCGATACCAAAACGATGTTTGTCAATGTGGGTGGAGCCGTTAGCAATCCCCCGATCGCCAACACTGATAGCTATAGCACGACCCGCAATACAGCGCTTATAGTTAGCGGGCAAGGCGTGTTGACGAACGATACCGATCCCCAGAACATTGCACTCACAGCCAATCTCTTAACAACACCAACCAGTGGTTCGGTTGTCTTTAACAGCAACGGCACCTTCACCTATACGCCAAACGCTAACTTTGTCGGGACAGATAGCTTTACCTATCAGGCTAGCGATGGCATTAGTAACTCCAGCCCAGCTACCGTTAACCTCACCATTACAGCTCCGCCTGCCTTATCACCCACGGCAGTAGCAGATGTCTTCACACTGACGCAAAACAGTACCTTCACCACAGGGAATGTGTTAACCAATGACACCGACCCAAATGGTCTGTCCCTAACGGCGCAACTGGGTACGGCACCGACTCATGGTTCGCTGACCCTTAACAGCAACGGCACCTTCACCTACATTCCCACCACAACCTTTGCCGGTACCGATAGCTTTACCTATTTAGCGTCCGATGCTTCTGGTGCCGCACCCAGCACCGCAACCGTCAGCTTAAGCGTAACCGCTCTTCCACCCGTCGCAGCGGCAGACAGTTTCACCATAGCCCAGAACAGCACTTTCACAACGGGGAATGTGTTAACCAATGACACTGACCCCAGCAATCTGTCGCTGACTGCTCAACTAGTGAGTAACCCCAGTCATGGTTCACTCACCCTCAACAGCAACGGCACCTTCACCTACATCCCCACCACAGCCTTCGCCGGTACCGATAGCTTTACCTATGTCGCCAAAGACGCAACCGGCACCTCAGGAACCACCACGGTGAGCCTGACCGTGACCGCTCTCCCGCCACTAGCCGTAGCGGACAACTTCACCCTGACCCAGAACAGCACCTTCACGACAGGGAATGTCCTGGCTAACGACACTGACCCCAGCAATCTGTCGCTGACTGCTCAGCTAGTGAGTAACCCCAGTCATGGTTCACTCACCCTCAACAGCAACGGCACCTTCACCTACATCCCCACCACAGCCTTCGCCGGTACCGATAGCTTTACCTATGTCGCCAAAGACGCGACAGGCACCTCAGGAACCACTACGGTGAGCCTGACCGTGAATGCTCTTCCACCCGTTGCCGTGGCAGATAACTTTACGCTGCTTCAGAACAGCACTTTCACAACTGGGAATGTGTTAACCAATGACACTGACCCCAGCAACCTATCCCTAACAGCCCAACTGGTGAGCAACCCCAGCCACGGCTCAGTCACGCTTAACAGCAACGGTACTTTCACCTACATCCCCACCACAGCGTTTGCTGGAACAGATAGCTTTACCTATGTCGCCAAAGACGCAACCGGCACCTCAGGAACCACCACCGTGAGCCTGACCGTGAATGCCCTTCCACCAATTGCTGTGGCGGACACCTTCACCCTGCTTCAAAACAGCACCTTCACGACGGGGAATGTGTTAACCAATGACACTGACCCCAGCAACCTGTCCCTAACAGCCCAACTGGGTAGCGCGCCAACGCATGGTTCACTCACCCTTAACAGCAACGGCACCTTCACCTACATCCCCACTACTGGCTACACCGGCACCGACAGCTTCACCTATGTCACCACCGATGCTTCTGGTGCCGCACCCAGCACTGCCACCGTTAGCCTGACCGTGAATGCTGTAGCGCAGTCACCTACCGCTGTCGCCGATACCTTTACCCTCTCGCAGAACAGCACCTTCACCACCGGGAACGTCTTAGCCAACGACACTGACCCCAATGGTCTGTCTTTAACGGCCCAACTGGGTAGCGCGCCAACGCATGGTTCACTCACCCTCAACAGCAATGGCACCTTCACCTACATCCCTACTACTGGCTACACCGGCACCGACAGCTTTACCTATGTCGCCACCGATACTTCTGGTGCCGCACCCAGCACTGCCACCGTTAGCCTGACCGTGAATGCTGTAGCACAATCACCTACCGCTGTCGCCGATACCTTTACCCTCTCGCAGAACAGCACCTTCACCACCGGGAACGTCTTAGCTAACGACACTGACCCCAATGGTCTATCGCTAACCGCGCAACTGGGTACAGCCCCAACGCATGGTTCGCTCACCCTCAACAGCAACGGCACCTTCACCTACATCCCTACTACAGCGTTTGCGGGAACCGATAGCTTTACCTATGTCGCCACCGATGCCTCTGGTGCGGCACCTAGCACTGCCACTGTTAGTCTGACCGTGACTGCGCTCCCACCTGTCGCCGTGGCAGACAGCTTTACGCTCTCGCAAAACAGTACCTTCACCACCGGGAATGTGTTAGCCAATGACACCGACCCCAGTAACCTATCGCTGACCGCACAACTGGGTACTGCACCGACTCACGGTTCACTGACCCTCAACAGCAATGGCACCTTCACCTACATCCCCACTACTGGCTACACCGGCACCGACAGCTTTACCTATTTAGCGTCCGATGCTTCTGGTGCCGCACCCAGCACTGCCACCGTTAGCCTGACCGTGAATGCTGTAGCACAATCACCTACCGCTGTCGCCGATACCTTTACCCTCTCGCAGAACAGCACCTTCACCACCGGGAACGTCTTAGCCAACGACACTGACCCCAATGGTCTATCGCTAACCGCGCAACTGGGTACGGCACCGACTCACGGCTCGCTCACCCTCAACAGTGACGGCACCTTTACCTACATCCCCACCACAGCGTTTGCGGGAACCGATAGCTTTACCTATGTCGCCAAAGACGCTTCTGGTGCCGCACCCAGCACCGCCACTGTTAGTCTGACCGTGACTGCGCTCCCACCCGTCGCCGTCGCAGACAGCTTTACGCTCTCGCAAAACAGTACCTTCACTACCGGGAATGTGTTAGCCAATGACACCGACCCCAGCAACCTATCGCTGACTGCTCAACTAGGTACGGCCCCAACGCATGGTTCGCTCACCCTCAACAGTGACGGCACCTTTACCTACATCCCCACTACAGCGTTTGCTGGAACCGATAGCTTTACCTATGTCGCCAAAGACGCAACAGGCACCTCAGGAACCACTACGGTGAGCTTGACGGTGAATGCGCTCCCACCCGTCGCTGTAGCGGACAGCTTTGCCCTGCTTCAAGACAGCACTTTCACCATTGGAAATGTCCTAGCTAATGACACCGACCCCAGCAACCTATCGCTAACCGCGCAACTGGGTACGGCACCGACTCACGGTTCGCTCACCCTCAACAGCAACGGCACCTTCACCTACATCCCCACCACTGGCTACACCGGGACGGATAGCTTTACCTACATCGCCACCGATGCCTCTGGTGCTGCGCCCAGTACCGCCACCGTCAGCTTAACGGTGAATGCTGTAGCGCAATCACCCACCGCTGTCGCCGATACGTTTACCCTGACCCAGAACAGCACCTTCACCACCGGGAATGTCCTGGCCAACGACACTGACTTCAATGGTCTATCCTTGACCGCACAACTGGGTAGTTCGCCGACTCACGGTTCGCTCACCCTCAACAGTGACGGCACCTTCACCTACATCCCCACTACCGGCTACATCGGGACGGATAGCTTTACCTACTTAGCATCTGACGCTTCTGGTGTCGCACCCAGCACCGCGACCGTTAGCCTGACCGTGAATGCGCTCCCACCCGTCGCCGTGGCGGACAGCTTCACCCTGACCCAGAACAGCACCTTCACGACAGGAAATGTCTTAGCCAACGACACTGACCCCAATGGTCTGTCGCTGACCGCGCAACTGGGTACTGCCCCAACGCATGGTTCGCTCACCCTCAACAGTGACGGCACCTTCACCTACATCCCCACCACTGGCTACAGCGGGACGGATAGCTTTACCTACCTGGCATCTGATGCTAACGGTGCCGCGCCCAGTACCGCAACCGTTAGCCTGACCGTGACTGCGCTCCCACCCGTCGCCGTCGCAGACAGCTTTACCCTGCCGCAGAACAGTACCTTCACCACCGGGAATGTCCTGACCAACGACACCGACCCCAGCAACCTATCGCTAACCGCGCAACTGGGTACTGCCCCAACGCATGGGTCGCTCACCCTCAACAGTGACGGCACCTTCACCTACATCCCCACCACTGGCTACAGCGGGACGGATAGCTTTACCTACCTGGCATCTGATGCTAACGGTGCCGCACCCAGTACCGCAACTGTTAGCTTGACGGTGAATGCACTCCCACCCGTCGCCGTCGCAGACAGCTTTACCCTGTCGCAGAACAGCACCTTCACCACCGGGAATGTCCTGACCAACGACACCGACCCCAGCAACCTATCGTTAACCGCGCAACTGGGTACTGCCCCAACGCATGGGTCGCTCACCCTCAACAGTGACGGCACCTTCACCTACATCCCCACCACTGGCTACAGCGGGACGGATAGCTTTACCTACCTGGCATCTGATGCTAACGGTGCCGCGCCCAGTACCGCAACCGTTAGCCTGACCGTGACTGCGCTCCCACCCGTCGCCGTCGCAGACAGCTTTACCCTGCCGCAGAACAGCACCTTCACCACCGGGAATGTCCTGACCAACGACACCGACCCCAGCAACCTATCGCTAACCGCGCAACTGGGTACTGCCCCAACGCATGGGTCGCTCACCCTCAACAGTGACGGCACCTTCACCTACATCCCCACCACTGGCTACAGCGGGACGGATAGCTTTACCTACCTGGCATCTGATGCTAACGGTGCCGCACCCAGTACCGCAACTGTTAGCTTGACGGTGAATGCACTCCCACCAGCGGCTGTGGCGGATAGCTTCAGAGCTGTAACCAATACACCCTTAACAGTTTCAGCGGCTAACGGTGTGCTGAAGAACGATACGGATCCCAATAGCCTTGCCTTAACGGCTCTTTTGGTTAGTACGCCTGGTAATGGTAGCCTCACCTTAAATAGTGATGGTTCCTTCGTTTATACGCCGACAACGAGCTTTGTTGGCACCGACACCTTTGTCTACAAGGCAAACGATGGCCTTGGCGACTCTAATCCCGCTACAGTAACGCTCACAGTCTCTAACAATACGGCTCCCGTTGCCAACGCTGATAGCTATACCGTGTCTGCTGGTGTGCCGTTGACGGTCAATCCATTCTCTGGTGTGCTCCAAAACGATAGTGATGCTGAAAGTGACCCGCTAACAGCCAGTCTCGTTACTTCCAGCACTGGTAGTCTCACCCTCAATAGCGATGGTTCTTTTGTCTACACACCCAATGCAGGTGTAACAAGCGGGACAGACACGTTCGTTTATCGGGTAAGCGACGGCTTTGTGAATTCTTCGCCAGCAACTGTGACGTTAAGCATTGGGACGAATGTGGCCCCGATCGCCCAAAATGATACCTACAGTGCGTTTTCCGGTAGTACTTTAACCGTCAACCAGTTTTCGGGTGTGCTGAGCAACGATACGGATACGCAGCCACTGACAGCTACCGTGGTAAACAATCCAGGTCAAGGGTCTGTCAACTTGAACAGTGATGGTTCCTTTACCTATGTACCTAATGCCTCCTTTACCAGTGGTACTGATACGTTTGTCTATCAGGCAAGTGATGGTTCTCTGACGGCGATCGCGACCGTAACGCTGAATGTCTCTGCCAGCAACGCTCCGATCGTCCAAAACGACACCTACCAGGTTGTTGCAGGATCAACGCTGAGTGTGGGGCAGACATCCGGCGTACTCAGTAACGATAGCAGCACGAATGGAACAGCCTTGACAGCTCAACTTGTGAGCAATGCTAGCCAGGGTACAGCCACGTTAAACAGTGATGGCACCTTCACCTATAAGCCGAATGCAGGCGTCACGAATGCAGCCGACACGTTTGTTTATCGCGCAACGGACGGGACGTTTACGTCTAGTCCTGCGACCGTGACCCTCAGCATTGTGAGCAATGCCCTTCCAGTGGTAAGTAACGATAATTATTCAGTCATCACCAATACTCCTTTGACGATCACGACCCCTGGAGTCTTGGCGAACGACACTGATAGCGATGCGGGACAAACGTTGAAAGTCTTGCTTGTGGCTCAGCCTACTCACGGCGGCTTGCTCTTACGTGCAGATGGCTCCTTTGTCTACACGCCTGATCAGGGCTATGTTGGTGCTGATAGTTTCACGTACAAAGCCAATGATGGGCTGCAAGATTCGGCTAGCGTAGGTACGGTATCACTGACGATCGCAGCGAATGCAGCTCCTGTAGCCAATGCCGATACCTACAGCGTCAACAAAAACAATGTGCTGATTAAGACTGCTGCCAGTGGGGTGCTGCAAAATGATATCGATGCCCTTCCGCTGACGGCCAGCATCGTCAATGGACCCACCAAGGGAACTCTGACGCTCAACAGCGACGGCTCGTTCAGCTACACACCCAATGCCGGTGTAACCAACACCACAGATACCTTCGTCTACAAAGCCAGTGACGGCACCCTCAGCACGAATGCGACCGTCACCATCACGATTAAAGACACCAGTTCACCACCCACTGCAGTGAATGACACTGGCTACACTGTAAATGCAAACGGCACTCTGACGATCGCAGCCTCAACAGGTGTCCTAACAAATGACACCGATCCTGAAGGCGATCAGCTCAAAGCGGTGAGCGGTACGGCTCCGACCCATGGAACAGTAAGCCTCAACAGCGATGGTTCCTTCGTATACACGCCTACAGCTGGTTACCTGGGCACTGATAGCTTTACCTACTTTGCCAATGATGGGATTTCTAACTCGCTGAATCCGGCGACCGTCTCCATTACGGTGGGTGGCTCCAATCTTCCGCCCACGATCCAGATACCCTCTAGCCAGGTCGTCTTCCGTAATTCAGATCTCGTCATTCAGTCAGGGCTAAGCATCGGCGACCCAGATGCGGGCAGCAGCCCTGTTGCGGTTACATTGACGTCAGCCAACGGTAACTTGACGCTGAGTACAACCAATAACTTGACCGTCACGGGCAATGGTAGTCAAACCGTGACCATCAACGGCAGCATTACTAATATCAACGCCGCTCTCACGAATCTTGTCTATCATCCGGTTAGCGCTGGCTTTACGGGTGTTGATCAGATTGCGATCGCCGTCAATGACAACGGGAACACCGGGTCGGGAGGGGCACAAACCACTAACGCCGTCATCAACGTTAACGTTACCGACGGTCCCGCACTCGTTAAGGACATTAACCCAACCCAGAACGCAACGGCTACGGGCACCTCTAGTTCTACGCCTGGCAACCTCACAAACGCAGGCGGTACCTTGTACTTCACTGCAAATGATGGGTCGAGTGGAGTAGAACTGTGGAGCAGCAGTGGCACGAGTGCAAGTACCAACCTGGTGTTTGACATCAACACGACGCCTGACACCAGTGGTTCCTCAAACCCCACGAACCTGACGGCGATAGGCAATACTCTGTACTTTACCGCCAATAACAGTGTGCGGGGTACAGAGCTATGGAAAGCGGATCTGACTGGTGCAACGTCCCCGACGATCGTCAAAGATATTCGATCCGGTTCCAGTAGCTCTAATCCTCGTAATCTGGTCAACTTTAACGGCACGCTGTACTTTGAAGCCGATGACGGCAGTGGATTGGTACTGTGGAAGACCGATGGCACGAGTGCGAACACCGTTAAAGTCGAACTACCCGCTAGCTATAGCCAACCTGGCTTAATTGTGGCGGCAGGCAACACGCTCTTCTTCACGGCTGGCAATGGCACTCAACTTTGGCGACTTAGTGCGACGGGTACCCAAACATCCCTGCTGCAAGATATTGGCACGGGTGCTGGTATCGCCAACCTGGTCGCGATCGGCAACACGCTCTTCTTTACAGCGACCAATAGCAGCAATGGGTTAGAACTGTGGCGCAGTGATGGTACATCGGCCGGCACCACCCGCATTTCTGACATTAATCCGGGTACGGGCGACTCAAGCCCCAGCAGTCTGGTGAACGTGAACGGAACGTTGTACTTCGTGGCGAAGAATGGTTCTAATGTCTATGGTCTGTGGCAAAGTACAGCGGCTGGGGTCGTTTCCCTGGTTAGCGCTCTTCCATCCGCAGGGCAAGTACCGACCAGCCTCACAGTTGTTGGCTCTAAGGTATTCTTCATCGTTGATGCGGGCACCAGCAGCACGCCCAATCTTGAGCTATGGCAAAGCAACGGCACTACAACCAGCCGTGTGAAGGACATTAACACCACAGGTAATGATGCGGTTGCCTCGCTGACCAATGTGAACGGCACCCTGTTCTTCACCGCAAACGATGGCAGCACTCGGATTTGGAAGAGTGACGGTACAGATGCAGGCACCGTGGCAGTGAGCGCAGGTTATTCAGGCATTACGCCCCATAACCTCACAGCCGTTGGCAATCGCCTCTTCTTTACTGCCGAAACAAGCACGACAGTACTAGTGGTCACTGATCCTAACAACCCGACCGTCTTCACGCAAATTACAGGCACAACGGGTGAGGAGCTGTTTGTCCTGTAAGTCAGAGGGCAGAAAGTTGTAAGGAGGAGGGCTGTGAATGGGAGAGAGGTGTTTCAATAGAGAATAGTTCAAGGACTAATCTGCCTGACGTTTAGAAGCGTGACGATGAATCCCAAAGCACCTGGCCCAAGTTCTTCATCGGCTGGGGAGAATGACACACCACCCTCAGTAAGCGGTTTGACTAGCAACAATGGACATGGATCGGAGAATACTTCTTCGTCTCACGCTGTACCGTCAGTGAACCCGTTGGGTCAACCGCCTCTACCGTCTACCACGCCGGGATCGATCGCTCAAGCGAACCTATTCGACTCGCCGCAGCGCTTATCTGCAACCACGATCGTCTTAGGGGCGACGGGTGTCATGCTGGTGGGGCTGGTGCTAAACCTGAGCTGGTTAGGTTTTTTGGGGGCAGCGATCGCCCTGATTACGTCGGTGAGTATTCTCTGGGCTCCTTTTCTGCGGCCCTTTTTAAGCGAGATCGTCTCCAGTCAAGAGGCCGCCATTCCGATCGCGTTTGTCGGTGGCTTTATTGCTCTGGCGGCGCTACTCAAACTAATTGGCATCGATCGATGGTTTAGTGGCCTCGTTCAATCCGCAAACTGGGATGCGGTTGGCGCTCTGGGCGAGGTGTTTGGGGCTGTCGGGCAAATTCTCATTGCCGTGCTGGCGCTTTACATTGCATGGCGGCAATACGTCATTGAAAAAGATCTGACGACCCAACAAAACCTCATCACGCAGCAGCAGACGATCGACAGCTTTTTTCAAGGCATTTCTGATCTTGTGCTGGATGATGAAGGCTTACTGGAAGATTGGCCCCAGGAACGAGCGATCGCAGAAGGGCGCACAGCAGCAATTTTGAGCAGCGTGGATGGGGGCGGTAAAGCCAAAATTATTCGCTTTCTCAGCCGGGCTCGCTTGCTGAGTCCCCTTAAGCGCGACCAGCGGTTAGGGCGTGCCATTCTGGACGGTACTGGCGGCTACGAGGAAGACCGCGTATACGGTGTACGGGTCATCGATCTGGGTGTCATGCTAGCTGGAGCTGACTTATCAAAGACAGATTTGCGTTGGACAGATTTGAGCGAAATCAACCTGATCCGTGCCAACTTGAGTAGCTGCGATCTCGTAAGAACCAACCTTTCCGGTACGATTCTCTGTCAGGTCAGCTTACGGGGTGCTGATTTAAACGGTACGCGGTTTTTCTATGGCAAAGCAGAAACGGCCAGCCCTCGCAGCAAAACAGAGCTACCAGACTACCGTTCTGGCGCTTTTACGGGTGCTGTCATAGAGGGGGCTGATTTTACCAACGCGGTGCATATGTCTCAAGAACAGCGTGAATATTGCTGCGCCTGGGGAGGAGCTAAAACACGGAGTTCGATTCCCGGTGGGTGTGAAGGGATACCGAACAAGCTGGGAAGGTGAAAAAGGCAAGAGGCAGAGGGCAGGAGGCAGAGGGCCGAGGGCAGAAGAAAGGTTAAAGGATAAAGGATAAAAGGCTGATAGCTGACCGCTGACCACTGAAAGCGATCGTATCTTGCACTGCTGATATTCTGGGTTGTTACTTTCATACAGTTTCCTTCTCTCTAAACCCTTCTTTTGTGATGTAATGGGTTGGATCTCGGTATCAACGTCTTTATGACTCAGGTATTCAACGGACAGCCTTCCAGCACAACCGACAACGCCGCGCCGCGATCGACGGGTGCTGAGGCGATCGTGTCGTTGCAGGGGGTCAGCAAGACCTATGAAAACGGCAGTAAAGCGTTGGTCAATGTCAGCCTTGACATCAAACGGGGTGATTTTCTTTTTGTCACCGGACCCTCTGGCTCTGGCAAATCGACGTTGCTGAAGCTGCTTTATGGGGAAGAACGTTCCAGTGAAGGCGATGTGCTGGTCGATGGTTGCAATTTATCCATCCTGCGGGGCGATAAGCTCTCTCAATTACGCCGCCGGATCGGCATTGTCTTTCAGGACTACAAGTTAATTCCTCGTCGCACGGTTCTGGAAAATGTTGCCTTCGTGCTGTGGGCACAGGGACTCCCGCGCAAAGAAATTCATCGTCGGTTGCAGCCCGCTCTCAAAATGGTTGGGTTGTCGCACAAGGCAAACTGCTTCCCGGAACAACTGTCGGGCGGTGAGCAACAGCGCGTTAGCATTGCCAGGGCGATCGTGGGTACTCCTCCGATTCTGCTCGCTGATGAACCCACCGGAAACCTTGACCCAGATAACTCCTGGCAGGTGATCAAAATTCTCAAGAAGCTGAATTCAGTTGGCATCACAGTGATTGTGACTACCCATGACGAAAGCTTGATTCGCCTGTCTAACCATCCAGCCGTACAGTTGCGCAACGGTTACCTTTATCGTCCCAAAATGTAAGGGGGTTAGGAGAAGGCAAAGGGCAGGAGGCAGAGTACCGAGGGCAAGAGTTAGAAGGCAGGAGGCAGAGGGCAGAGGGCAGAAGGCGAAAGGCAAAAAAGCTGAACACTGACAGCTTGCTTCTGCGGAACAGTAGGCTAATAGCTGCTCTTTTGTAGTCAAATCATTCGGGATTGTGTCACACGCTCATGACGATCGACGACCTGATCAAACTGCTGCAAGTGTTTGTCTCGCTGGTACAGTCGCTCAGTTGGCAACTGCTCATTCTGTTTGTGCTGGTCTACTTTGGCGCACCACTGCGGAATTTTGTTAGTAACCTGGGCGAATTTAGCTTTAGGGCGGGGGCGGCAGGGTTAGAAGCAACGGCGAAGCGGCGGATTGAAGCAGGAGTGCTTTTGGGCTCAGCATCGGCGATCAAAGCGAGTGATGCCAGCAGCAATCCTCAACTACCGGGTGCTGAAGAGGCCAAGGAAATTGCTGCGGTTGTGAGTCAAACGCTCAAGCCGAAAGTCGCTCAGCAGCTTGCCAGAGCCTCCATTCTCTGGGTGGACGATAATCCATTAGATAATGCCCACGAAATTCGCTCACTCGAAGCGTTGGGCATCCTTTTTACCATGAGTCCATCCATTCAGGATGCGCTCGAAAAAATTCGACTGGTGCCCTATGACGCGATCGTGACGGATATGCGGCAAGCTGGCACGTCGCAGGCAGGCTATTTGCTTCTGGAAGCACTGCAACGGCTGGGAGTCCATACGCCAGTGATTATCTACAGCAGTTCCAATGCCCCCGACTTGAAAGCAGAAGCCCGTCAGCATGGAGCTTTTGGCAGTACAGGTAACCCGCAAGAGCTGTTCAGTCTGGTGACGATGGCAGTACAGAGACGGTGAGGCAAGGATGGGGGATGGGGATGGGGATGGGGATGGGGATGGGGGATGAAGGATAAAAGTTTTGAGTTTTGAGTTTTGAGTTTTGAGTTTAGGAGTCAGGAGGCAGGAGGCAGGAGGCAGCTTTTTAGCCTTTAGCCTTCAGCCTTTAGCCTTTCTTCTGCCTTCTGCCTTTCCTCCGCCCTCTGCCTTTCCCCTACGCTGTCACTGCCGTCTCTAGCCCTAGCTCTGCAATGAGCCGATCGGCGTCGAAGTTTTCTGCCATTGAGTTGCAGATATATTCGACTTTGACGGGTTCATTGACGCGAACTTGACCAAAAGCGCGATCGACAATTTCGACGGTTGAGAGTGTATCGAGATCAACGGAAAGAATGGGAATTTCCAGATCTTCAGCGCGACTGAGAATGGCGGGAGACGGCGGCATCTGCCCGGTCAGAATAAGACACTGGGTTGAGGTTTCCAACGCGGCGAGTTGAATATCGGTCCGATCGCCCCCCGTGACCACGGCCATATTGCGTCCCTTGCGGAAGTACTTCAGCGCTGAGTTAACGTTCATGGCACCAATGCTGAGGCTTTCGACCATTAAGTCTAGGCGATCGGCACGGCAAAGAACTTCTGCTTTGAGTTGATGCACCAGTTCATTCACGCTCACGCTTCGTAAAAGAGCGCTGCGGGGCAACAACCCAAAAATTGGAATGCCTCGTTCTTCGAGATACGGCTGAACAGTGGTTTTCACCTCTTCCAGCCGGTCTTCAGGAATGTCGTTGATCAGGACTCCCAACAGGCGATCGCCCAAACGCCGTCTGGCTGAAATCAGGGCACCCACAATCAGCAGCGAATGAAAGCGTGCTACCAGCAAGATCTTGGCGTTGACGCCCTCAGCAACTTGCCGGAGTGAGAGGTCAAACAGGCTACCTTCTTCGAGATTGGCGGGGCCTTCAAGCAGCACCAGATCTGGGCCTCGCATCTGGAGGTATTTTTTGAGCGCTTGGGGGTAATCCACGCGATCGTCCCCCGAAATGCGTTTTTGAATGGTGGGTTCGTCAAGGGAAAGAATGGTGGGCTGAAGGCGATCAGCAGGCAACTTCAACACGTCGGCAACAAACTGGACATCTTCTTCGATATGGTTTGCGTCGCCGCTCCAGCAGGTTCCCAGTGGTTTACCGTAGGCAAGATCTAGCCCTTTTGCTTTTAACTGGTGAGCCATGCCAAGCACCGTTGCCGACTTGCCGCTATACGCTTCGGTCGATCCCACTAACAAATATCTTGCGGATTTTGGCACACCTTCACTCCCTACGTTGACCTGTACTGCCGTCCTTGCGGTTAGAAATGATTTGCTATTGCAGCAGCAATCAGTTCATCTTCTCATTTACGCACATCCCTCATTGTAAGTGATGCACTTACCAGCGAATTTCTACGTAGATGTGGGAAATACGGTCTGTGCTGGCGATCTGTCTTAAGGATTTCTTCGTCTAGCCTCTGAAACAGAATCTTTGCTCGTGTTCTGCAATGTGTTCTGTCTCACTGTGGTGGGAGGTTCAAAGCCGCTGACTTCGCCAAGGATGTAAACGGGACGATTTTTGACCTCTTCGTAGATGCGCCCAATGTACTCGCCCAAAATGCCAATGCTAAAAAGCTGCACGGCTCCTAGAAAAAAGATCGCGACGGCGATCGTCGCAAACCCAGTTAGCGGTGAAACGGGGGAGACAAAGCGCCAGTAGATGACCAGGATCGCCATGACGATCGCCACAACCGCTGCAAAGAGCCCAACATAGGTTGAAATTCGGAGCGGTACTTTGGAGAATGACACGAGGCCATCGATCGCCAGCGCCAGTGATTTGCGAAACGTGTACTTCACCTCGCCTGCAAAGCGAGAGTCGCGCTCAAAGGGAATAGCAATTTGTCGAAACCCCAGCCACGATCGCAGCCCACGAATATAGCGGTTTCGCTCAGGCATGGCGTTAAGGGCATCGACAACCCGTCGATCCATCAAGCAAAAGTCGCCAGTGTCTGTTGGAATATCGACATCAGCCAGTTGCCGCAGCAAGCGATAAAACACGTAGGCCGTCAAGCGCTTAAACCAGCCTTCCTGATGGCGCTGCACCCGTCGAGCGTAAACCACATCATAACCACGTCGCCATTTGTCGGCCAGATCAGGAATGAGTTCTGGCGGGTCTTGCAGGTCGGCATCCAGCACGACGATCGCCTGCCCCCGCACAAAATTAAGCCCTGCCGTTACCGCCACCTGATGCCCAAAGTTGCGCGCAAAGCTGAGGTAGCACACGCGGTGATCATGCTCGCGCAGGTCACGCATGATGGCTAGAGAGCGATCGTGACTGCCATCATCCACCAGTACAAGCTCTACAGCCCCATCCATGTTGTCCATCACGGCGCTCAGGCGATGATAGAGTTCCTTAAGGGTTGCTTCCTCATTAAAGACGGGCACGATGAACGAGTAAGTTGGCTGCATGGGCTATTTATCCTGCGGGTCAATACACTCTGATGGAGGAGTTGGCGGACTGGCTTTGGGACGGCGTGATCGCTGATGGCGGTACCAGGTTGTACCACCAATGAAAAGCCCCGTCAGCGTTAAAGCTCCGATAAAGGGCAGTACGTCGCCTGTCCGAATCGCCCGTAAGCCAGAGCTACCCAGCAAGACATAGGGAAAAAGACCAGGCGTCGTACCTAACAGCGTACCGAGAAGATAGTCCCGATAGCTCACGGAGGTTAATCCGGCTGCAAAATTGAGCAATCCGTAGGGCATGAAGGGGACGAGCCGAATCGCAATCATATAAAGCAGCCCACCGCGTCGCACTTCGGCATCCAGGGCTTGCCAGCGTCCCGATAGTTTGCGGGCAACGGCTTTACGTCCTAGCGTACGGGTAAAGGCAAACGTCACGATCGCTGCCAGCACTGCGCCGGCACTGGTCCACAATGTACCGAGCCAGGGACCAAAGAGTGCCCCACCGAGTAAATTCAGTGGGGTAGAAGGCATGATCAACACGGTGGCGATGGTGTAGAGCAAGATGTAAAACAACGGTGCCCAAAACCCCGTCGATCGCAGCCAACTCAGTAGCTGTGCGGGATCAAGTCCTCCCGACCCATAAAAGGCTAGAGCCGTTGCGGCTATACAGCCAATAGCAAGGAAAAGGACTTTGATCTTAACGTGTTGCACAAATCAAGCCTTGGAAACAATGAGCGCTCTTAAAACACGCCAATAGTTTAGCGCTCACCTAGATCGAACTTGGGAATTGGCTTTTTTCAGTTTGCTAAACCAGCGGTTATCGTCGCGTCACTCGATACACCAGCGATCGCCACGCAAACTGAGGTAACGCCAACATACGCCGCCAGCGCCAGGGTTCCTGATACAGACGATAGACCCATTCCAAATGATTATCTTTTAACCAGCCAGGTGCCCGTGTTTTGACACCAGCCCAAATGTCAAAACTACCACCAACGCCAATCCAGATCGCATCAGGACAGACATAACGGTATTTAGCAATCCAAAATTCCTGGCGAGGCACCCCCAACCCCACCAGAATCAGCCGTGGTTGCATTTCTTTCAGCGTTTGCAAGAATGCAGGCTCATCTTCAGGTGAGAGATAGCCGTGTTGCGCGATCGCGATCGCCAAACCGGGTGCCCGTTCCTGCCAAATCGTTGCAGCAGTTTGAATGACCTCAGGTCGCCCCCCAAAAAACGCAACCTTGCCAAGCGAAGGCGATCGCCCAAATTCGCGCAGTAGCGTTTCGGCTAACTCAATCCCTGGACAGCGTTGGGTTGATCGACCGTACAGCTTCAAGTACAGCACAATCCCCGCACCGTCAGGAATCACCAACTCTGCCTGCCGAATGACATTAGCTAGCGGCAGGTTCTGTTCTGCGGCCATCGTCATCTCAGCATTCAACGTCACCACATGACAGCCCTGTTGCTGCCGCGCACGTTCAACGAGCCAGCCTGCATAATCATCAAGCAGATGAACGGGTAGCCCCAAGACTGCAAATGGTTCGGGTGCCTCTATTGGAACAAATTTCTGCACAGTGCTGCCTCACGCCCTTCGCTTTGACCAACTCGAATTGGGGTTTCAAGCACTAGATTCTACCCCAGTTTGATCTTAAAGCGCAAAATGAAGGACGCACGATCGAGCCAGTCAAGCCTTGAGCGTGCGTCTGTCATGTCTTTGTCTATCGCTTGATACTACTAACCATTGGCTAGGCGCGCTTTTGACGCATCTGTAACCGTCTGCGCACGAAGCCACCGATCGCACCTGCTGCCAAGACTCCAGGGATTACCGTCGGTTCTGGCACCCCTGCTGCATTAGAAGGTGTCACCTTCGCATTAAATGTGACGTCACCATCTGGATAACCAAACACGCTATACAAAGAATAGTCGTTTGGGTCGCTGGAGAGTTTAGGCAACGTTGCTAAGCTGCCTCTGTAATCTACCAGAAGTTGAATAGGACAAGTGTTGGTAGGCAACGAGCACTCTAAAGGTCCAATGCCTGCAGTCACACCTTGCAAAAAGGGCGTATTAGGGAAAACAACAAAATCTATATTCAGGTTAGGGTAGGCAAAGCTTTCTGCTTCGGGTAATGCTGATGAGAAGGTGAAATTTGAGACCGCACCTGGGAAGTATACTCCCTCGTCAAGCACACCCCCATCTTCATCAAAGAGCGGTGGAGCAAAGCCAGAAGGGACTGTATCGGTATTCAACAAGAAAGAACCTGTACCATCGCCATCTGTTGTAAAGCTGAAATGGAGCAGTGCGGCTTGAGCAGCGTCCGCATGTAGACAAGTCAAACCAAGGCCAGCCGCCGCGATCGTAGTAGCTGTCTTCTGAAACAGGGTCAAAGTCATTATTACCTCGCAGATTAATTAAGTTGCTGAGAAATCAATGCCCCTGAGGCAATGAATGCCATTTATTCAGTTTTTCCAATTGCACACTCTCACGTAGGCGCACTTTAACCAGTGCAGGCAGTATATTTCCAGGACAATACGTAGACCTTCATGAAAAATTAAAGCCGCTAAAGCAATACACAACCCTGTAGCACTCGACGAGAGCACTTTTAGCAGAAAAACTCCTCCAAGAGAAATATCAATTTGCGATGAAGTTAAGTCACCGCGATGTTCTGCTACAAGGTTCCTGGCACCATACCCAGTCGGTTCAGCAACTTTTCATCCTGGCTGCTGTCGGGGTTGGGCGTCGTCAAAAGAACGGGACCTGTAAAGATGGAATTCGCTCCGGCGAGTAAGCATAGCGCTTGCAGTTCGTCGCTCATCTGTAGCCGTCCCGCAGAGAGGCGCACGATCGCGTTGGGAAACAGAATGCGTGTCGTGGCAACCATGCGCACCAACTCAATGGAATCGACAGGCGCAACATCTTGCAACGGGGTTCCGGCGATCGGCACCAGACAGTTAATGGGAATCGACTCTGGTACCGGATCAAGTTCTGCCAGAGCAGCCAGGAGGGAGAGGCGATCGTCCACCGATTCGCCCATGCCCAGAATGCCCCCACAGCACACCGAAATACCCGCAGCACTAACGGCTTGAATGGTTTCCAGACGGTCTTGATAGGTACGCGTCGTAATCACCTTGCCGTAGTATTCGGGCGAGGTGTCAAGGTTATGGTTATATGCCGTCAATCCCGCTTCCTTCAAGCGCTGCGCCTGATGGGGCTTGAGCATGCCCAGGGTGCAGCAAACTTCCATCTCCAGCGCAGCAACCTGGCGCACCATTTCTAGCACGCGCTCAAACTGGGCACCGTCTTTCACTTCTCGCCATGCCGCGCCCATGCAAAAACGAGTCGAGCCATGTGCTTTTGCCGCTCTTGCTTCTGCCAGCACCGTTTCAATGTCTGACAATGGCTGTGGCTCTAGCTCCGTTTTGTTGTGAACACTTTGGGAGCAGTAGCCACAATCTTCGGGACACAATCCCGTTTTGATATTGCAAAGGGTACAAAGCTGCACGGCACGCGGGTCATGGTGCTGACGATGAATCTGCTGTGCCTCAAACAATAGATCGGGCAACGGTTGATGATAGGTGCGATCGATCCGCTCACGCAATGATACCGAAGCAGCAGTTGATGGTTGAGGCAACGTTGTTGTCATAAAAACTTGCATCCATGTCTATAAGTCTCAGCCGAATCAGGATCTCGGTCTTTTACTCCACCGCGTCTTTCGAGTTAATCCTTCGAGCTAATTAAGGTGCTGACGGTTAAAACTTTGATTCGGGGGGCGTGGGGGAGTTAGGACCCCACATAGCGGGGGTGCGGGGGGAAGTCCCCCGATCAGGTCTAGCAACGAAGCGTAGAAATGCTATGAGAACTCTACTTGAAGCGTCTCGACCCGATCGCTTTCGCTAGATTACACCGTCTCTACGATTTCTGGATAGCGAAATTGATAGCCCGCCTCCCGCAGCTTTTGATTCGACACTCTGGCATTGTAAGGACGAGTACTAGCTTGAGACGCATCCCAATGGACGTCAGGCAAATTGTGAGCCGCCAAAACACGCTCCAGCAACTCTCGCGTTGTAATGGGAACACTGCCCACCAGATTGTAGATGCCCGTTAGCGATCGCTCTCTCGCAAAGTCGATCGCGCCAACAATGTCATCCAGATGCACCCAATTTGCCGCATCCTCGCCATTGCCCGGTCGCGTCGTCCCTGCCGCCCGTCCAAAGATTTTTACCAGTTCACGTCCCGGACCATAGATACCACCCAACCGCAAAACGCACACCTTTAGCGTGTCGCTTACCACACTCAGCAAAACCTGTTCCGTCTCTGCCAGAATCTCACCATTGCGATTAGCAGGCGCAACTGGGGATTCCTCATCCACCCAGGCTCCCTGGCGATCGCCATACACTGCATAGCTGCCGGTATAGATCACCTGCTGCACCGATGGAACCTCCTTCAGCACCGCCACCAGCGTCTTTGCTGTTTGCAGATACGTCTCTTCATAGGCATTTGCATTCGGGGCACCCACACTCAGCAAGACAATCGACTGGTTTTGCAGGAGCGATCGCAGCCCCGCCGCATCAGTCCCTTTTACGACCTGCACATGCTGCGCGACGGAAGACAGTTCTGCCGTGCGATCGGGGGTTGTTGTCGTTGCCGTGACTGTCAGCGTTTCTCGCCATCGTTGCGCCACCGCTTTACCCACATAGCCACAGCCAAGAATCGTTGCGTTTGTCACAGACTCTAAACCCTAAACCCCATTCCCTACACCCTTCTTCGGCGTTAGCACCCTTGCTGCCAGTATCCCACCAATAAACCCAAAGAGATGCCCCTCCCAGGAAATACCAATGCGGGTCGGCAACACACCCCAAATGAGACTACCGTAGAGCGCGCCGACAAAGAGAGACATCGCGATCGCCACCATGCTCCGCTCGAAGTAACCCCGCGCTAAGAGATACCCTAAATAACCGAAGATCACGCCGCTGGCTCCAATGTGAATGCCAGGTGAACCAAAAATCCAGGTACCTAAGCCGCTCACAAAGCCTGCAATGAGACTAACCCAGAAAAAATCGCTGGTTTCGCGCAGCATAATCAGCCAACCCAACGCGATAAACGGCACCGTGTTGCCAATCAGATGGGCAAAGCTGCCGTGGAGGAAGGGCGCAAAGAGAATGCCACGCAACCCAATGACATTGCGTGGAATGATGCCGTAAAGATCCAGGCCAGGAGACACACCATAATAGCCAAGGGGACGCTGAAAGAACAGCATATTCACAATTTCAACACACCACATGAGCGCGACCAGACCGCCCAAAATCATGATGTGTGACTTGATTTCTTGTGCGATCGCTCTACCTTCTCCACTACTGCCCATGCTTTGCCTCTTTTGTCATGCGTCTGTAAAGGTTTCTGATCGAAAGCGTCAGCAAAGACTTGCTTGATTACGGTCTTCTGAAAATGCCATCGATGTCATGGTCATGCTGGCCCCTGTTTTACGCTTCTCACTTGTTTCACAATCCTCGCCTGATCACCGCTTCAAGGCTTGGAGATCAACATTGATTGCATTTCTTTGATTAATGCTTCCTGCTCCTGTCGTAATGCTTCCAGGCGATTTAAAAGTTGGGGTAACTGTTCTTGCAAATCTTGTTGACTGCCCAGTTTGGTCAATGAAGTCTCTTCCTTGCGTAGGAATGATTGCAAAAGACCGTTGGGTATTAACTTTCTTGATAGCCATTGAGCTAGCTTTAGTGGAGCTTGCAAGAGTGCTAACCACACTTGTTGCATCAACTGAGCGATCGCTCCCAGCAAGCTCCAACAGAGAAACAGCGTCAGGACAAGCAGCACGATCGTCCATAACGGATGCGCAACGATCCAGGCCAACACTGGATGTTCTGCCAGCCATGACTGAATTGAGTCACCAACGACATCCTGCATGACGTGAGATACCCCATCCATTAGTCTGTTTTGCTCTACTTAGCGTCCACCAACAGTGATGGAATCGACTTTGATGTGAGGTTGTCCAACGGTCACGTAAACGCTGCCGCTAACCGAGCCACAGAAGCCTGCTGCAAGGTCAAGATCATTGGAACACATGGAAATTTTATTCATAATTTCCTTCGCTTCGCCGATCAGCGTTGCACCTTTGAGGGGCTTAGTGATTTTGCCGTTTTCAATCAGGTACGCTTCATCCACTGAAAAGTTAAACTGTCCCGTAGCCCCAACGCTACCGCCGCCCATTTTTTTGCAGTAGATGCCTTTCTCGATGGAGGCAAACAGATCGTCATTGGTGAAGTCACCCGGAGCAATGTAAGTGTTGCGCATCCGAGAAGCGGCTGCATAGGTGTAACCCTGGCGACGACCGCTGCCTGTACGAGGATGTCCTGTGCGAAGGGAACCGGCTCGATCGGCGATAAAGTTCTTCAGCACCCCTTTTTCGATTAAGAGCGTGCGCTGAGCGGGCATGCCTTCATCATCCATGTCGATCGTGCCAAAAGCATCAGTCGAAAGCCCTTCATCCCAGGCCGTCAGATTTTCGTGCGCAATCTTTTCGCCCTTCTTATCGATAAAGGGAGTCGTGCGCCTCTCAATCTGGGTGGTTTCCAGGAGATGCCCACACGCCTCATGGAAAATGACACCCCCAAACTTATTAGCCATCACGATCGGATAGGTACCCGATTCTACATAATCGGCATAAAGCATTCTGCCAGCAGATTCAGCAACGCTTTCAGCCGTAGATGCATAATCCCAGGCACGAAGAAAATTCGGATCGCTAGTATTGCCCGCTCGTTCACCGATAGAAGCCCGATTGGCACCATCAGCACAGAGAAGGTTATACCCAACCGATTGAGTCAGGCGAATGTCTCTGGCAAACGTCCCATCACTAGAAGCAACCAACACCTCTTGCCAATCCCGGAAGTAGACCGCACGACGCGATTGTACGTGTGTGGCTTTTTGCTGCAACCGGGCGTTAGCATCCAGCAACACCTCTCCCATTTCGCGCATCGAGCTGGATTCAGAGAGCCAGGATTCTTTACCGCGCAGAACAGCGTAGTCGCGCAGTGGCTCTAAATTGATTTCGGGAATGTAGGCTCCTGGTGAGGGCAACTGCAAGCCCAGGATCGAAAGCCCTTTTTCGAGAGCAGCTTTTAAGCCAGAAAAGGTCAAATCATTCGTGCTGACGTAGCAATCGGTTTGACCCCGAAAAACGCGGATACCTGCGCCTGTGGAAAGACGGGGCGAAATGCTGGTAATTGCATCGTCTTCAGCAAGGCAGCTAATGTAGTTGACCCGCTCTAAAAAGAATTCGACAAAATCTGCACCAGCGGCGCGTCCTAACCCTAGCAGCGTCGATAGGGGTGATTCCCAGGTCGCATCAAAGCGATCGCGTGTAGACGTATAGTCCAATGTCGGCAGTTCTCTAGAGCGAAGAAGCGGAGTTGCAATCATGGGTAGCCTCGGCTGCGATCGTGAAATTGATTCGTCAGGACTTCCATACTGGAAGGGCGAGATTTCTATTCTAAAGGGGCTGCGATTTTTTTGTCAGTGAACTGAAGCTTTACGGGAACACTGAGTGTTATGGCATACCGATGGAACGGACAAAGTGGAACTACTCAATACAATTCGCTCTTGGCTTAAATTTATCGCGATCGCGCTTTTATCTTTCTCATTCGCGTGCCAGAGCTACTCACCGAGTGCGGCTGATGTGACGACTACACCAAGTTCGTTGGCAGCCAGCCCTCACCCAACAATACCCCTTACTGCCCAGCCCAGCAAAAAGGTTGATCGGGCTCAACTGGTTGATCTTCATGTGATTAATGCTGGGATTCGTCTCGATATACGCTATGCCACCGCGAATAATTTTCTGCATCGCCCCCTTTATAAACAGCCACGCTGCCTGTTGAGAGCGATCGTCGCAGAGCGACTCTCGCAAGTGCAGTCAGATTTAGAAGCAGAAGGGCTTGGGCTTAAAGTCTATGACTGTTACCGCCCACTCTCTGTTCAGAAACAAATGTGGAAGCTCGTACCCGACAATCGCTTTGTTGCCGATCCCGCAACCGGATCGCGGCACAATCGTGGGTCTGCGGTCGATGTCACGCTGGTCGATCGCCTGGGCAATGAACTCATGATGCCAACGGTCTTTGATGACTTTTCCGAACGAGCGGCCACCGATTACAACGGCGCTAGCCCACTGGCCAAGCAAAACCGCCAGCGCCTAAAAGACGCGATGCTCAAGCATGGCTTCACGCCACTACAAACAGAATGGTGGCACTTTGACGCAGCGAACTGGGCACAGTTTCCAGTGCTGGATATTCCGCTAGAACAGGCTCTCTAGCGTTCATTGTTGATGTGAACAAATGATGTTGATGTGAACAAATGACTAAGCACCAAGCGCCTTGGTTAACGTGCGGCTAACTTTGGCAGGGCAGAGAATTGTATCCCCATCCCGATAGCCCACAAAGCGCACATAGACCCGTTCACCCGGTTGAATATCAGGAGCGTCCGGTTGATGAACGTGCGGATCATAATCAACCTGCTCCCATGCAGTCCCGATCGCTTGGTAGCCCCAACTTTGAATCAGGTTTTCCAGCGGAACAAACATAGGCACTAAATTCTTGGCTGGTAAATCAGGCTTTGCTTGAAGAATTTTGCTTACGGTTGGATAGTGGATAAACAGCAGTTGAAGCTGCTTGAAAAGTGAGTGGCGCAAAGCCGTCGTCAGCGTTGACTCTTGATTCTGCAAAGCCTGCTCAAGCTCGGCGCATTTCTGGGTTAAGCGATGGTTCTCTTCTTGTAAAGCAAGGTACTGCTTGTCTGCTAGCAAATCTAGCGGTTGTATACCAGGTTGAAGATCAACAGGCACTTGAGCAAGCTGCTCGTTCCGCTGTTGCAACGCTTGCAGGCGAAGGTTTTCTTGGGCTAGCTCTGCTTTTTGCTCCAACGCTTGCTTTAGCCGTTCGTATTCGCGCCTCAAGCGGTTGCGCTCAGCATCAAGCTTGTCATTACTGTTGGAGCTTAAATCTACTAATTTGACGATCGCCAAAATGAAGACGAACTCAATAAAAAAACCAAACCAAAAAAGGTTGGTGTTGTCTCCCATGCTCCTGATCTCCTCGGCGCGATGCTGCCACCACGGCAGTGAAGCTTTACCATTCCCTATTCTGGCTCATTGGTCACAATCCAGTGACTTTACAAAAGTCGATTTTTGTTACGTAAAAAGCTTTTAGTATGGAGACTGGGTGCCAAAGTCTTACCGTCTCTACGTTCAACCCGATCGCCTGTGAATTTACCTTCAACGTTTGTTGAGCCAGTTGTGAAGCAAGTACTGGTTTGCCAAAATCGCACCTGTCTCAAGCAGGGAGCGGCCGCAGTGCTCACTGAGTTTCAAGCACACCCGCTTCCCGAATGGGTCGTTACCAAAACGGGTTGTATGGGACAGTGCGGCAACGGGCCAATGGTTCGCATCTTGCCAGATAACATCTGGTACTGTCGCGTTCGTCCAGAAGAAGTGCCTGAAGTGGTGAACCGCCACTTGCGGGGTGGGCATCCTGTGAGAGCCATGCTTTCACCCCATTTCCATACGGCTCCTAAACCATAGCAGTCAGAAAATTACTCACTCACCCGATCGCGCGTCACGAAAGGTAAATCGACTACATCCCCTTCGGTTTCGCCAACCTTTACATGCAGTCCAGCGCCACCCGCTTTCGTGCGAATATACACCAACCCAATGGCTCCCCGGTCTGTTTCAGTCAAGCTAGTCAGCGTACCAATCTTTTCTTCGTTGAGAGTAATTGGAGTGCCGGGTGCCACTTTGCGCTCAAGATGGATGCCCCAAAGCTGCTGCTTAACGCCCTTGTAAGTGTCGAGACGGGCGATTGTCTCCTGCCCAATGTAACAACCCTTATCAAAAGAAAGCGTTTGCCATAGTCCTGCTTCCAGCGGATTGTAATCTTCGGTCAATTCGTAGTCTGGTGCCGGTCGCCCCTGCTCGATCCGTAGTCGCTCCCATACACGCTCGCCCAATGGTACAGCACCTGCATCCGCTAGTCGCTGCCACAAGGCAACTGCCGCAACCTGATCAGCAATTAGCGTATAACCCTCTAGCGCCAATCCACTCCCGACCGCTATCCGTACAGGCTGATTATCCAACGTCACAAGCCAATGACTGGCATGACGGTTCTTAGCCGCAGTATCCATAGCAGCAGTATCTATAGCAGCAATATCAATGCCGCACTGCTTGAGCAATCCACTGCTTTTGGGGCCAATCAAATTAAACGTTACCGTTTGCTCCGTTACATCGGTCAACGTCACCTGATCACCAAAGAAAATATAGCGGTCGAGCCACTTAAGTAGATACTCGCGGCGATTGGGTGAAACAAGCACTAAAACAGACTCTTCGAGAATGTAAGCCGTTGCCAAGTCGATCGTCCTTGCCGTAGACGTGACAAAGACTGTATCGCACCCTTCACCTGGCTTCAGCTTCTTAAAGTCGTTGGTGCTCTGGTTGTGCAGAAAGTTGAGCCGATCGCTCCCAGAGAGTTCGATACGTCCCCAGTGCGTACGATCGCAAAGAGCCACGCCACTACGAGCAGCCTGTAGCGCAGCCTCGTCGTTACCAAAGCTTAGCGGTGCGATTGCGCTGTCCTCGAACTCAGCCCCAAGCTGTTTTTGGATGGCACGCAAACTATCAGTCATAGGTGTTAGCTCATTAGTGCAGCCTTTCGCTTTCAGATTACCGCGAGCGCCGCCTCTTCAACCAAAAAGTCCGCAGATCACTGTTGATCACGCGGACTTTTTGAGTTCAGACAAGCATCAAACGCGAGACTACTTCAAAATACCCAGTAGCTCAGGTGTTGCAGGGCGAGAAAACGTGGGAGCTTCAGAAAGGCGAGAAAAGCCCTCTAGCGACTGATGCGCCACTGTAGAAGCGGCCAAGCGCACATGGCTCGCAATTTCGACCGTCTTAGCATCGTAGGTTTGGGTCAGCAGCTTAGGATACAGCCCGATACCAATCACAGGCAGCAAGAGGCAGGCCGTAATGAAGATTTCGCGGGGTTTAGCATCCAGAAAAACTTCACCGTGGAACTCCGAGCTTTCCTGACCGTAGAACATTTCACGCAGCATCGAGAGCAGATAAATCGGCGTGATAATGAGCCCAACCGCTGACAGCAAGACAACCACCACTTTGAAGGTGGATGTATAGGAATCACTGGTCGCAAACCCAAGGAAAACACCGAGTTCGCCAACAAAGCCACTCATACCCGGAAGTGCCAGCGATGCCATCGACCCCACCGTAAAGAGCGCAAAGACCGTCGGCATTGACTTGGCTAACCCGCCCATTTTGTCCAGAGCCAGGGTGTGAGTCCGATCGTAGGCCACACCAGACAGATAGAACAGTGCGGCTGCAATCAGCCCGTGGGAAACCATTTGTAGGACTGCACCACTCAGGCCAATCTCTGTATAAGAGGCAATACCCAGAAGCACAAAGCCCATGTGAGAAATCGAAGAGTAGGCCATGCGACGCTTCAGGTTGCGCTGAGCAAACGAGACGATCGCCCCATAAACAATGTTGACAACGCCTAAGACAGCAAGTGCCGGAGCAAAGTAGAAATGAGCATCTGACAGCATCTCCATGTTCATGCGAATCAGTGCGTATCCACCCATCTTCAGCAGTACGCCTGCCAGAATCATCGAGACGGGTGCAGACGCTTCACCGTGAGCATCGGGCAACCAGGTGTGAAGCGGGAAGATGGGTAGCTTGACACCATAGGCAATCAGCAAGGCAGCGTAAACAAACAGTTCAAACGTCAGCGAGTAGTCCTTCAAACCGAGTTCTCGCATGTCGAAGGTGACATCACCGCCATAGAAGGCCATTGCAAGGGCGGCAACCAAAATAAAGATTGAACCGACTGCGGTGTAAATGATGAACTTAGTCGCTGCGTAAAGACGTCGTGGGCCACCCCAAATGGAAATCAGAATGTAGACCGGGACTAGCTCCAACTCCCACATGAGGAAGAACAAAAGGATGTCTTGAGCACAGAAAACCCCAATCTGAGCGCTGAACATCGCTAACATCAGAAAGTAAAACAGGCGGGGTTTCTCAGTGACTTTCCAGGAAGCCAGAATCGCAAGGGTTGTGACGAGGGCAGAGAGAACCACCAACGGCATCGAGATCCCATCAACGGCTAAAGACCAGTTCAAACCCAGTTGAGGAACCCAGGCGATCGTCTCAACCATTTGCAAATCAGGATTTTGGAAATCGTAGTTTTGCCAAAAGGCGTAGACAATCAGTGCAAAGTCTATCAAAGCAACCGAAAGTGTATACCATCGGATTGTCTTACCCTGCTTGTCCGGTAGCACTGGAATGAGTAGAGAGGCTACAAGCGGCAGTAGAGTAACAATTGTGAGCCAAGGAAATTGGGTGTCCATCTTGAGAACTTACTCGAGGTTGCGGGAATAAAGAGCCTTAGGGTTGCTGGATGATGAGCAAGAAGCAACCCAAACCTAATCCGCAGAGAAGCCCACTTATCCAAGTGGAGGACTGGATGTTTCCAGACGCGCTTGCAATTGATAACTGAGCAGCAAGTACTGTGTACGAATCGTTATGTCCAGGACTAAAAGGTTTAAACGGTCTAACCTGGCACAGTACTCACCGGATGTCTCTTTCACAGACTAAGTAGACGTGTTAAACAATCGACTAAATAAGGATATGTACCTATGGCTTATATTACCCCAAGTTTATTTAACTTAATAAACTTTGTCCTCGGTATTGTGACGGTTTTTGTACAATCCTTTACGCTCAAGGATAAGATTTCACTTCTCAAAGCATTCAAAGCCTTATATAGAAGGAACTTCAAAGCCCCGCCCGTTTAAAGGCACTCACCTCAATGTGTGCCAATTATTTCAATTTTGTTACAAAACCTTGAGCAAAGGCTTCAAGCAAAACTATAAAATGTTTCATAAAATACATTTTTAGTATGTCTAACCCTAAATTCCAAGATTTAGTGACCTGGCAACAAGCTGAGTTGCTGATGCAGCCCACATTTATTCGGCTCATTGATAATTTACGCAAGCAGCTTGAGCAGTCTTCCTGGAAAGGAACCTACGAAGATGCGCCCATATGGTCTGATGCCGTGAGTGATGACATCAGGGCTAGAGTAATGCAGCTACAAGCAGAGTTGCAGACAGCCTCAGCAGAAAGAGCGATCGCGATCGAGTTGGCTTTAGCGCAACTCCCTTCTCCTTCTCCGGGCTACCAGTTACACCTTCAACAGCATGACCACACAGTGACTGTAGATCTTTGGGATATCTGTTACAAAATTTGTTTTCAAGACTATGACGCTGCAAGCGGAACTTCTCACGCTTTTGAAACGATGGGCAGCCATCAAGGAGTCAAAATTGATACAACTCTCTTTGACGAGACTGGAGAGGTAGACTGGAATCAGCTTGATCAAAAAACGCAACAGGTTGTAGAGCAGATATTTGCTGGTTTGCCTGAAAGCTAACTGCTAGCAACCACAACAAAGCAACTTAGAGGGCAGGCTTGGGCAAAAGACTATAAAACTAGCCTTTGCCCCGAACCGTTATTCTTCGCCGCCCTGAAGCTTGAGCAGTAAAAAGCCAACACTAAGACCAATCAGCACCAAAACAGGAGGCAATAAAGCAGCTCTGACAATTTCGCTCATTAGTGATCGTTTCCTTGTAATTGCGTTTTTAAGTGGCAACGGTTTGTTAAAGCGGTGGAGAGCGAACGGCACAGAATCCACCCAAGGCGTGCCAACCAAAGTATTCTAAACCGGATTGGTGTCGCTGCTTCGCTTAAAGTGGACGAACTTTAAGGCACCGCTGAAAGCCATTCATGTCTGAAGCTGTCAAACAAGTAAACGTTCGACTCGAACTCCCTCAAGTCGTCTCCCCTTTGGAGTCACTCGATTCAGAGGGTGTGCTTGAGCTAGCGGCTGCCTTTGCGCGTTCACGGTCTTCTCGCTTTTTGCGCTCTGCTTTTAGCACATCTTCCATAACAATTTGGGCCTGAGCCATTTTCTCAAGATTGCTCCGATACAGCTCCAAATCTTTCTGCACTTTGTCTTCTGACAAGTTTAGAGCGGCACAGACGCGCTTGAGTGTCTCTAGGAGCTTGGTTTCATCCTTAACCAGAGCCGCATCCACAGCTTCCAGGAGGGTGAAGATCCCGATCGCAAACAGGCGACTGTACTTAAACGCAGAGTTTTGAGCAATAGCAGCAGCTTGAGCTTGTAAGTCGTTAAAGTCTGCGATCGTTGTTTTTTGCTCTAGCCAACTAACGAGGTCTTCTACCGATAAACGACTTGCCAACGCTTGCAGCCGTTCTGAATCGTGTCGATAGCGCTGAGGGTCATCCTGCAAGGCGCTACAGAGACCATTAAAAATGGAGGCAATATCTTGCTCAGGGCGATAGGCCTGCATGAAGCGATGGAAAGAGGTAAAAACGCCTAGCGCATAGAAAGGGTCGTAGTGAAAGTCTACGTTGACCGTCAGCAAATGCATCTCGACCATTAATTCCTCTACCACTCGACGGTAAATCGAATTGATGGGCCGAGTGTGGGTTGTGTAGAAAGCTCTCTTGGTATCAGAGACGGTACGAACGTTATTCACAGCAAAATCGCATAAAGCAGAACTATCCCCATTCTCGCGCTTGAAGGCAAGTTTGCCAAGCTTTGAGCAAATTGGGCTCTCTGCGATCCCCATTCCTGCTTCAGGAATATAAAACGTTTATCGCCAGTCATAAGCGCACAGCTTACTTTTGTGCCTGCGCTGGTCGTACCTGATTTTTCAGAATATACGGTTCAGGATTATCAGCCACCCATCCAAGTCCAGAGCGCGATCGCACTTCAAAGTGCAGGTGCGGCTCTCTGGAGCTAGGGGTGCCAGTCGTACCCACAGTAGCGATCGCCTGTCCGCGCTTGACAACTTGCCCGACCTTGACCTTAACGCTAGCAAGTTGGGCATACCGCGTTTGCAGTCCTTCAGCATGGTTAATCACAACCAGATTGCCATAAGCACCCTGTTTACCCGCAAAGGCAACCGTTCCATCGCCAGCCGCGAGCACGGGCGAGCCTACGGTTGCTGCCAGATCGACGCCGCTATGAAAGCCAACCTTGTTTGTTAAGGGCTGAATCCCCCAACCATAGCCAAGCAGTAGGGCCGATCGCGCGGGTTTAGCCGACAGGGGGTAAGCACTCAAAATGCTTTCTGGCTTGGGAGCATCAGGCTTTGCTGGAGTAGGCGTTGTCTCTACAGGTGACCAATTAGCACCAGGGACAAAGACCACTTTAGGTGCTGCCTGACAACCATTGACTTCAAATAAGACATCAGAGCGGATATTGTAAGCTTTGGCAACATCGCGCCACGTTTGGTTCGGCTTCACCTCAACGCGAATGCCATTGTAAGGAGGAATGAGGATTTCAGCACCAACGGGCGTTTTACCGCTACGCAAACTTGGATTGAGACCCATCAGAGTTGTGGGGATCAAGTTATATTGCTGCGCAATGCCTTCCAGCGTCTCACCAGAGGCAATTTTGTGCCGTACTAACCGCGAAAGGGCACCCGGCGAACAGGTTGATGGATTCGCTGCCCCTACAGGAGCGGTCTGCGCGATAACCGACGATCGACTAGCAGTCAGAGTTGTGAATGCAAACCCAAGGCCAATCAACGAGACTGATAGCCAGTGAACATGTTTCATATCGCTAAATTCTTATTGCCAGTATGAAGTAGGACGACGGGAAGCGCGCCATGTTCTTCCACTCTATCGTGTCCACCTTTAAGCCCTTCTGCTCAAAGCAGGCTCTATCCGGACGGCGAAAGCGAGCGAGACCGAAAGGATGAAACGAGGGCAACCAGTTACAATAAGCGCATACTGTTCGGTTAGCACTGCGGTTGTTGGCTAATACCTTTATGAATCTTTCGTTGAAGCAGTTGGCAACCTACGTCTCGTTACTGGCGATCGGCAGTGGCGCAGGCGTGATCGGGGGCCAATATTTCTTGCCTCGTGAGCGGGTTTCATCCAGTTCAACCGATATGCCAACGGTGCTGAAGCCACTCCCCAGCAAATCAGCCAGTCAAACCACAGCACTAGCCCCTGATGCTGCCAATAGTGGGCCCAACGGCTCTAATTTTATTGCTACGGCTGTAGAACGAGTTGGTCCTGCGGTTGTACGGATTGATGCCGCTCGTAAAGTGGTAAACAATTTACCTGATGCGTTGCAGAATCCGTTGTTTCGGCGTTTCTTTGGCAACGAAATGCCTGTTCCTAAGGAGCGCGTTGAGCGTGGAACAGGCTCCGGTTTTATCTTAAGTGGCGATGGTCGCTTACTCACTAATGCCCATGTGGTCACTGGAGCCGACACAGTAGAAGTCACATTGAAAGATGGCCGCACGCTTGAGGGCCGCGTCATTGGGTCGGACTCTGTTACAGATGTCGCCGTAGTCAAAATTAATGCGTCAGGCCTACCGACAGTACAGATTGGCCGCTCTGACAATTTGATTCCTGGGGAATGGGCGATCGCGATCGGCAATCCGCTAGGGCTTGATAACACGGTGACCGCTGGCATCATTAGCGCGACAGGGCGTTCAAGTTCGCAAGTGGGTGTGCCTGATAAGCGCGTGAGCTTTATTCAAACCGATGCCGCGATTAATCCGGGTAATTCGGGGGGGCCGTTGCTGAATGACCGTGGTGAAGTCATTGGCATTAACACAGCCATTCGAGCCGATGCTCAAGGATTGGGGTTTGCGATTCCGATCGAGACAGCGCAGCGGGTTGCTGACCAACTCTTCGCCAAAGGCAAAGTAGAGCATCCGTATCTGGGCATTCAAATGGTCGATCTGACTCCGGCCTTGCGGAAAGAAATTAATCAGGATAATGATGCCAAGCTGAAAGTGAGCCAGGATCAAGGCGTTTTAATCGTGCGGGTTTTTGACAACTCGCCAGCCGCTCAGTCGGGCATTCAGCAGGGCGACATTATCCAAAAGATTGATGGAAAGCCAGTCAGAACCGCTTCAGATGTGCAGGAACGGGTAGAAGCAAGTGCCATTAATAAGGTCTTACTTGTCGAAATCTTGCGCGATAATCAACGACGAAGTTTACAACTCAAGCCAGCCCCCTTCCCAAGCAAAAGCGACAGTCGTCAGTAGTAGAGTATGCGGGGATGGGGTGTAGGGGATGGGGTGTAGGCTGTGGGGAGAGCAAAGAAAGACCGCTGGCAGTTGAGTTCGCTTTAACCGTAATCAATCTGTTGCTCATGACGATGGCTGACGTTGTACGGGCGCTTTGCTCCATTGGGTATCATTCGCCGTAGTGGGGTCGGTTTGACAGAGGGTGTGAACTGCCCACAAATCCTCCGTTTGAGGATAATCGATCCGGTAGTGCCCACCCCGGCTTTCAGTCCGAAACTGTGCGCTCTTGAGAATGAGCCAGGCCACATCCAATAAATTACGCGTTTCTGCCCAAACTCTTAGCGGCGAGTCGCTGTCGATCGCCTCGATGGTAAGGTGTTGTTCTGGTTTAAGAGACAGCAGCGATCGACTAACCGCAAGTTGATCAAAGTCTTCCTGCCAGAGTTGAATCTGCGCGATCGCGGCTGCCATAACAGAACCCTCTCGACAAATGCCTGCACTTTGCCAGACGAGCCGAGGAAGTTCCTGCCGGAGAGCATTAATTTTATCAAAATCAGCCTGAGACAAAACCGCATGTGGGGCAAGCGATTTTTCTGCCCCAAGTTCTTGCTGTACTTCTGACTCCTGACTCCTGACGCCTAAAGTCCCTACCTCCAGGTGCGTAAACTGTGCCCCAAAGACCAGACATTCCAGCAGCGAATTACTCGCCAAGCGATTGGCCCCATGTACACCCGTGCTGGCAGCTTCACCAACGGCGTAAAGACCAGGAATGGACGTTTGATTCGCTAAATCCGTGGCAATACCGCCCATCCAATAGTGAGCCGCAGGCGCAACCGGAATCGGCTCTTGTAGAATATCAATACCCCACCGCTGACACACTTGAATGATATTAGGAAAGCGGTGATGAATCGTTTCCGGCGGAATGGGCCGTAAATCTAACCACACATGGGCGGTTGCCGGATCAGCATGAGTGGTTTGCAAATAGCTGAAGATCGCGCGGCTTACCACATCTCTGGGCGCTAGTTCTCCTGCAGGATGGTAATCAAAAGCAAACCGTCGTCCCTGATCATCGACTAAGTGAGCGCCCTCCCCCCGAACCGCTTCACTAATCAGAAACCGGGGTGCGCCAGGTTGAGTTAAGGCGGTTGGGTGAAACTGAACAAACTCTAAGTCACGCAAAATGGCCCCAGCGCGATGAGCGATCGCCACGCCATCACCCGTACTGAGGGCAGGGTTGGTCGTTTGGGCAAACACCTGACCACCCCCGCCAGTGGCCAAAATGACAGCGGTGGCTCGAAGCCAGAGAATCTGCCCTTGATAAAGCAAACAAATGCCTTGGCAGCGACGGGTTGTCTCATTTAGCCAGACATCAAGCGTTAGCGCCTGAGCAAAGACGTGGATATTCTTACGCCGTAAAACCTGCGCTGTCAGCGTACTGACCACTTCACGCCCTGTTGTGTCAGCAGCATGTAAGACGCGTCGTCGAGAGTGCGCCGCTTCCAACGTGAGGGCTAGATCACCATTTTGTCGATCGAAGGCAACCCCCATTTTTACCAGATTCTGAATGCACTCTGGTGCCTGCTCTACCAGGAACTTGACAGCGTCATAGTCACAGAGACCAGCACCTGCCTGTAGCGTATCGGCCAGATGTAATGATGGTGAGTCGGCTGGGTCTGTAACGGCAGCAATGCCTCCCTGGGCCCAATCACTGGCAGACAGTGAAAGGGTGTCTTTTGTGAGCAACCCAATTCGATAGTGGCTGGGCAAACACAGCGCAGTGTAGAGACCAGCCGCACCCGCTCCCACTACGAGAACATCGAACTGAAGCGGTATCTCTAATGTAAAGGGCGATCGCGAAACGGACGAGTGCAAAGATGCTACCAATAGGGCGTTTAAGTTTAATGGAGGCAAAGCGCTACACGAACTGGCTTAGAGAAACCTGAGTGCGATTCAGGCTTCAGCACCAGCGATAAGCGATTCAACGTGGTAAAGCGCAGGTTCAATCATGAACCACTGGAGTATTTTAAGTTTAAGGGCTAATGTCCAAAGTCGGGGCTAAAGACAAAAATTGCTCTCCGACTGTTGCCAGCCGTTGAGCAATTGAATCATCCGTATTGAATAAAGGTTGTTGAATGAAGTGCGTCAGAACAGACTGAATTAACGGTAGATCCCGTTATTAATCCGATCGGCCCCTTCTACCAAAGCTTCTTCAACATCCGTAGCCGTGAAGTTATCCAGGTTTGACTTCAGCACGTCTTTCTGCGCTGCCGTTAGACCTGCGATATTCAACACGTCTTCAACGCTGTCGTAAGGTGCATTCTTAACAATTAGCCCTGCCAAAGTGGGATACAGCCCAGGATACTGCCTGAATGCCCGTACGTTGGTGTTGTTCAGATCTAGCTTCTTACCGTATTCCGAACTGAGCTTTTCGCCTACCGCATCACGAATCGATTCAGCAGCCAACAGCGTCGGTGCAATCGGACGCGACAGCGAATATCCGGTTAAACTGCCTAAATCTGCTGCCAGAGCCTTCTGGGGGCTTTCCATCCAGCCCAAGCAACCGACTAGCATGCAAAGAACTATCAACACACGAACCAACCGTTTCATGAATCTATTCCTCCCTTCCTGTCGTATGGAAACCATACACAGCATTTATTCAGAGCCTATCATTAATCTGGTTACCATCTTTCACTATGGACGCTCGCCTGAAGATTCCAGATAAAAATCTTTACACTTGAGCTGTACCAAGGTCTAAGCTGGCAAGAATGGCTTGGAGCAGAGAGCAATCGCGCCTATAACACCGTTCCGACGTTACTCTCGACTCTTCATCTGTAAGAACGTTTCTAGATCTGGGAAGGAGCAGGCATGGGCCACCGTTGGCATGTCATAGCCTTTCAGGTGAACCGTATAGTTTCTAAATAAATCGATCGACGTAATCTCCATATTCACCAGATGCTGATACGTTGTTTCGCCAACAGCAATGTCTAGGCCAATTTGTTTGGTAGACGTTTCCAGGCGGAACGCAGCATTCACAGTATCGCCCAAGGCGGTATAGTCTGGGCGATCACCACTACCCGTATTACCGACCATCGCGTAGCCCGTGTTGATGCCAGCGCCAATGCGTAGCGGAAACGGCAACGGATAGAGATTGTACAGGTCACTGGTCATTGTATGGAGGGCATTGAGCGCACGGAAAATGCGGAGCATTTCATCGTTATTAACGCCCTGAGGACCGTGAATCCAAATCGCCATTACGGCATCGCCAATATATTTATCTACCCAACTGCCATATTCACGAATGATGTCGCCTGCATGTCGGAACCAGGTGCCAATGACTTCTGAGAGCACCTTTTCATCCAGTTGGCGGGTAAGCACAGTAAAGTCACGAATATCGACTACCAGTACTGAAATTAAACGCCGAACATGCAGAGTAGCTGTCGCTGTAAATTCTTTTGAGTCTGAACCAGCAGAAGAATCGACCGGTGGATTGAGCGTTGGGCAGTAGAAGTCGAGATCGGTCTGGCCAAAGGTGAGGCGATCGCCATTGTGTAGCGTCACTGGAATGCTCACTCGACGGCCATTGACAAACGAACCGTTGCGACTACCCAGATCAATCAGGTAAAACTCACCTGTTTCCATGCACTGCAACATCGCATGGTTTCGAGAGATCCAGCGATCCGGCAGTACAAAGTTGTTGTCCTCACTGCGGCCGATCGTCCAGCAGTTACTACCGGCAAGCGGCAAGCGCCGACTACCAGAGTCAGTTCGGAGAACGAGATGGGGAGTGGGTTGCAAAGTCACCACAGGCTGAGAAAAATAATCCTTCCCTATGATGCATCCTGACATATCTCACTATGCCAGTGTAGTCTTCCAGCGAAAATTCGTTCAAAAAAAATTTGAGCCAAGCTTTTCTAAGAAGTCTGGTTGAGAGAATGCGACGCAGCAAGTAATTTATAGCGCTTTATTCAGGCAGCGATCGCCGCTAACCAAAACAAACTGTCTACCAAAATTGTACTCAACACAGCGCCACTAAATGCCCACCAATGCAGTTGTCTTGAAAAAAGAGGCGGAATACCGACCAAAAGCAAGAGAAGTGCCAGCGCGAGCGCCCAACCAAGGCCCCACGGTGTCTGAATTTGCGCCAGAGCACCCTGAAAAATCGGCTCTACAGCATCAATTTCAACCTTCATTAACTGTCGCCAGGCGGGAATCAGATCGACCAGATAAAAGTAAACATCCGTTAAGACCGTTCCTAAAAGGGAACCAAAATAGAAAAAGTTACCAATTTTACCGACATTGCGTGAAACACCCCAGAGCGCAAACGGTAGCCCGATCGCCTCTACGGGAAGATGCAGCAGTGGTTCCCACCGCAGCCACCCCCAATAAACGGAGCCCGCAAGCCATGTCCACGTGAAACCAATCACCAAATCGCCCCAACGATGAGTGGTAGGGCGTGATAGTAAGTTCAGTCCCAACAAGAACCAACCCACCGTTAAGAGTAAGCTTCCCAGCGGCAGAAGACGCACCAACGGAGCCTGCACAAAAACGGGTACCGAAACTAGCACGATCGCAGCAGCAAACATAAACCAACGCTGCCGCCCTCTAACAAATTTTACTGAAGGCTCAGATAAGACCTCGCTCCGTTCAGCATAGGCTTCGTCAGGGTAGATGACTGATGGGGCAAGACAGCCAGGATCAGCGGGGGAGGTATAGGAAACCAAAGCTTTACTGATAATTTTTATTTACTTTACTTAACATAGCACAATTTCGCACATACCCCTGGGGGGGATAGGAGGATAGTAACTTAAATTTCCGCTAAAGTTCCACTCAGTTTAGACTCAACTCTGCTCGCTTTGGTTAAGCTCTCGGTGGATACTTGCAGCAAGCGATCGAGTACACTGTCTTTGCAGTCTTGAGCTGCTATCTTGGTGAACGCTATTCAATTGATTCGCTAATTGATTCGCTGTGCTTCGTCAGGCAGGGTTTTGCCGATGCCCACTGCATTTGGCTCATGTTAGCCCAGCCCCTTCATTCAACTGTCATCTTGTGCTTGCAGCACTGGTTTCGTCCTGTGCTTGCAGACCTATCGTGATCGGGTGCTTGCGGCACTTTGCAGCGTTTTGCTGCGGGCACAAAATGTAGTTTGCTTGGCATATAAAGCGCGACACAATCCAAGCTTTCACAATTCAAAAGCTTTATCGGTTGTGCCGCGATCGTTGTGGGGAAGAGTAGATGGTTTGGTCGACCTTAAATTTCGATCTTGTGCTGACAGGCTTGAGTTGGAACAGCTTAACGATCGCAAAGCATGCCGTTATGGCGGCTCAAACTAGCACGGCGGCGTCTGAAGTAAACGTCATTGAGGCGGTCTTTCAGTCTTTTGTACTGGGAATTGTGCAAGGGATTACAGAGTTCCTTCCCATTAGCAGTACAGCTCATCTGCTCGTTTTTACAAGGCTTTTTGGCTGGGAAACGACAGGGCAAAAAACCTTTGTCGATGCAATTCAGTTTGGCAGTGTGATCGCGGTTGTTTGGTACTTTTGGGCTGATATTCGTCAGATTCTAACGGGTGCATGGGCTGCCTTTCAGCAGAAAGACTGGCAGCGAGAAGAATGGAAGATTTTGCTCGGTATCGCCGTTGGTACCATTCCAGCCCTTGCGGTTGGCTTTGTGTTGAAAAAACTAAACTTACTGCCAGATGGCGTCTTGATTATTGCCATCATGTCGATCGTGATGTCTCTCCTACTTGGCCTGGCAGAGAAAATTGGCAGCCGCAAGCGCGACTTCAATGATCTTCAGACGAGGGACGGCATTTTGGTTGGGATTGGTCAAACGATTGCGCTGTTGCCTGGGGCATCCCGATCGGGTTCAACCTTAACGACCGCTTTATTTTTAGGGTTAGAACGAGAAACAGCAGCACGCTTTTCCTTTTTACTCGGCATTCCCACCCTGACGATCGCCACTCTGGTAGAAGCTAAGGACTCTTTAAGCAACAGCCAGGTGCTTCTGCCCCTCATCGTGGGTATTGTGTCATCGTTGATCTTTTCCTATTTGTCGATCGCCTGGTTGCTGCGCTTTCTCCAACGTCAGAGTACCTGGGTGTTTGTCTGGTATCGTCTTGCCTTTGGAGCCGCGTTGCTAGCCGCTCTGGCAGGGGGTGTCTTTCAGAACGGTTAAGAAAGAACGGTGTAGATTGGAAGAAGTGGGAGGCGGGTTGAAACCAAATCCCCCATGCTCCATCTCTAGCCTATTCGTTTTATGAGTGACGCTGCGATTCGTCCAGCTTTAATCACCGCTGTTGTGCCAGATTCGATCGCGGCAGAAATTGGCTTTGAGCCAGGCGATCGCCTGGTATCGATCAACGGTCAGCGTCCTCGCGACTTGATTGACTACCAGTTTTTATGTGCCGATGAAGTTTTGGCGCTGGAAGTGTTGGACACGACTGGCAAAGCGCATCACGTTGAAATTGAGAAGGACTACGATGACGATTTAGGGTTGGAATTTGAAAGCGCGTTGTTTGATGGGTTAATCCAGTGCAATAACCGCTGTCCCTTTTGTTTCATCGATCAGCAGCCTCCGGGCATGCGACAAACCCTTTACCTTAAGGACGACGACTATCGCCTGAGCTTTCTGTACGGCAGTTACCTGACCCTTACAAATCTCACTCAGCGCGAATGGGATCGCATTGAGCAGATGCGCTTATCCCCTTTGTTTGTATCGGTTCATGCGACGGAGCCAGAGGTTCGCAGTCGCTTACTCAAGAATCCTCGTGCTGGGCAACTGCTGGATCAACTGCGCTGGTTTCAGGAGCGGCGGTTGCAAATTCACGCCCAAGTGGTTCTGTGCCCTGGCATCAACGATCGCGATCATCTCACCCGCACATTGCTCGATCTCTTTCAGTTTCATCAGGACGAAGTGCCTGCAGTGGCTTCGGTGGCCGTCGTGCCTGTTGGCTTAACGCGCTTTCGTCCCAGCGAGGATGAACTGATCCCCGTCAGTTGTGAAAAGGCACGAGAAGTCATTGATCAGGTGCAAGCCCTTCAAGCGAAATTTCAACAACAGTCGGATTCTACCTTCGCGTGGTTAGCAGACGAATGGTTTCTCCTGGCTCATCAAGAACTACCACCCGAATCACACTACGAAGACTATCCACAGCTTGGCAATGGCGTTGGCTCAATTCGTCAGTTTCTCAAACAGTTTCAGAAGGCTGCACGATCGCTGCCTCAGCAGCTAACCCATCCTCGTCGCTTTACATGGATCGTTGGCAATGCCGTTGAGTTAGCGTTTCAGCCCATTCTTCAACGCTTGAATGCCGTAGAAGGATTAGAGGTCAGCATGGTGGCGATCGCCAGTCAGTATTGGGGGCAGACCATGACTGTCACAGGTCTGCTGACTGGGCAGGATATTCTCCAAGCACTTAAAGGACGGGACTTAGGAGATGCCATTTTGCTGCCGTCTTTGATGCTTAAACATAATGACACCTGCTTTCTAGACGACATGACCGTCGCGGCACTAAGCGAGCAGTTGCAAACTCCAATTCTGGTCATTGGGGACGTCGAGCATTTGGTAGAGACGGTGGGACAAGAGGGATGAGAAATCAAAAGGCAGGAGGCAGAAGGCAGAAGGGGTATTGGTTTTTGGTTGTTAGTTGTTAGTTGTTAGAAGGAGAGAAAAGGCAGCACTTGTTCGAGCGCTAAAAACTTTTCTTGAATGCCCAACGGGCTATAAAACCAACCACTAAAAACTGACTCAACTCAAAACTCTCTAGCTTGTCGGCGCAAAGCGCTACTCAAAACTCTCCCCTTGCTTCCCCTGCTCCCTCTGCCTCCCCTGCCCTCTTCCGCCTCCAACCACCAATCCCTTAAATTGTGTTGCCGATTCAACGTCACCTGATAAGCTGTGGAAGGTTTGCGATCGCCCCCTTATTGATCGTGCTTTTTCGGTGATGCGTGAAAGTGAAGCATGATATTTCAGCAAATTTCTAAAGTCTTTGAAGCAGGCGGCATCGTCATGTTTCCGCTGCTGGGCTTTTCTATCCTGGCGGTGGCGTTAATTTTGGAACGGCTATGGTTTTGGCTGCGTATCATGAAGCGGCAGGATAAGTTTGTGCGCGAGATCCTGGATCTCTATCAACGCAGTCCGAGAGCAACCCTGCTGGAACTGGAAAAGAATGTGGATTTGCCGATCGCTCGTATCTTCTTGGCCGCTTTGGGGCTCGATCGCCCCAACCCCGAGGAATTCCGTCTAGCTTTAGAAACGGCGGCTCAGGCAGAGCTACCGTTGATCAAGCGGTTTAGTACGGTGTTTGAAACGATTATCAGTTTGTCGCCTTTGCTGGGTTTGCTGGGCACAATTTTGGGGCTGATTCGCTCTTTTGCCTCCCTCAGGATTGGTGAGGTAAGTGCAAACAATGCTGTTCCTGTAAGCGCTGGTATTAGTGAGGCACTCACCTCAACGGCGTCGGGACTGACGGTGGCGATCGTGACTCTACTGTTTGCGAATACCTTTCGCGGCCTTTACCTGCGCCAAATTGCGCTCATTCAGGAATATGGCGGTCAAATGGAGTTACTTTATCGCCGTCGGTATGAGCGCGGCGAGGTTTCCTACGGTTGATGGCGCTTGATGTCGCTGTCACAGCTTCAAGCTGCTGTTGGGTGGTTAATGCGCTAGTGACTAATGCGTGGTCGTTGCGCCCAGGTATAGTTCCCCCACTTTGGGATCGTTGAGCAGGTCAATGCCACGCCCCTCGAAGCGATCGCGTCCTGCTTCTAAGACATACCCCCGGTCTGCCATCTCCAATGCTCGGCGGGCATTTTGCTCGACAAGGACGATCGCCATACCGCTCTGGTTAATCAGCTTGACCTGCTCCAAAACAGTGTTCACCAGAATGGGTGACAGGGCAGCAGACGGTTCGTCGAGCAACAGCAAGCTCGGTTTCAGCATTAGCGCCTTTCCCATTGCCAGCATCTGTCGCTCACCACCAGAGAGGGTTCCGGCTCGTTGCTTTCGTCGACTCGCCAGCACGGGGAACGTGGCAAAAATTTCCTCTTTGAGGGGTTGTAGTGGCACCTCGCTCACAAAGGCTCCCATTTCCAGATTTTCTTCGACCGTGAGAGAGCGAAACACATTAGCAATTTGGGGAATGTAACCCATACCCAGTTTCACAATCTGGTCAGACTTCATCCCAGCAATGCTTTTACCTTTAAAGATAATGGTGCCTGTGTGGGGAGACAGTAGCCCAAAAATTGTCTTTGCTAGCGTCGATTTTCCGGCACCATTGGGACCAATCACAGCGACCAGTTCTCCAGGAGAAATTCTGAAATTCACCCCTTGCAAAATATCCAGGTCTTTGATGTACCCAGCGTGGACATTTTGAACTTCAAGGAGTGGGGAATCAGGCATGGGGAGCAGGATGTGGGAAGGCAGAGGGCAGAGGGCAGAAGGGAGCAGGGGAACTGGGGCGGCAGAGGGGGCAAGGGAGGCTATTGTCGTTGAAAGCAAGCTGCGTCTGATGCCTAATAGTTCAAATCGCAACGCTCTACGCGGTGGCACACGGACAAAATCGCTTTCAAAGAACGGGTACTACTCAAACCTTATTTTGGGGTTTCTTGCAAGTCTGGACGTTCTTCGGGCACGATCGCGCCTTCAACCGGGCAAACCTGCAAGCAGATGCCGCAGTCAATGCAAGTAGCAAAGTCAATCCAGTACCAATCGGTACCTTTCATATTTTTGCCAGGACCAGGGTGGATGCAAGCAACCGGGCAGGCATCAACGCAGTCAGCAACGCCTTCACAGGTATTCGTAACGATCGTGTGCGACACAGGGTTCTTCCTAAAAGTTTTGGTTTTAGTCTTTTTGGTTTTAGTTTTTAGTTGTCGGTAATGCTGGCTTCTACCAACTAACCACCAACTAATCACTCTAGTATCACGGGTTCACAGTTTCAACTACGGCTTGACCATCAGGTTTTACCCAGGCAATCTGGGCAATACGGCGATGTTGTGCGTAGCTGTGAGTTTCGTCGGCTGAACGACTGCTGAGATCAAGCTCAACCCTGGCCGCCTCAGAATCGCGTAGAGTTTGCGCATACGCCAACGCGGCAGCATACGCCTGAAGGCTTTCTGGCACCACCAGCCAATCGCTACCAGGTGTTTGATGGGGTAACTGCCCCGTAGGCAGCAAGACTTGATGCAGATGCTCAAGCTGGAGGGCAAAGCCGATACCAGGATGGGTTTGACCATCTGGATGATACAACCCTAAGAGTTGGTCGTAGCGTCCCCCTTGGCCTAAGACCTGCTGTCCGGCTTCGCTAGTATTGACGACCTCAAAGACGACACCTGTGTAGTAATCGAGCGTGCGAATCAGGCTGAGGTCGAGAATGAGAGGAGCGGTTTTGGCGTGAGAAGCGTGGAGTGAACGATCGCTCTCCTGAAATAAATCAACCAGCGATTTCAGGTTGTTCAGAGCTTGCTGCTGAGCGGCATCTAAATCCAGAGTGGCAATGCGTTGTAACACATCAGCAGGACGTCCGCGCAAATCAAGCAGAAGAAGTGCCCGTTCACGGAATGCTGCCGACATGGGTAAGGTTTCGAGCGTCATGCGATCGAGTCTGGCAATCGCTTTACGCACTTTATCTCGCAAAGGCGAAGGAAAAACGGAAAGCAGCGATCGCGTGAGTCCCGCTTCACCAAGAATGATTGACCATTGCTGCAAGCCTAAACTGCGAAGGCAATCGACCAGCAACAGCAAAACTTCAGCATCTGCCAGTAAACCACCCGCCCCCAAAAGCTCTACACCTGCCTGATAAAACTCCTGTTGGCGGCTGTAGCTATTTTCTTGCGCTCGCTGGAAAACATTAGCATTGTAGTACAGGCGCAATGGATGGGTAGAACCGGCCATTCGAGTAGCAGCAGTACGGGCGATCGAGGCCGTCAATTCAGGACGTAGACCTAACTGTTCCTCGTCTGATTCCTGAAGCTGGAGGACGGTCGATCGTTGAATAGCACCACCAGCCATCAGCGTATCCAATCGCTCCAAAGTTGAGGTGATGATACGGTGATAGCCCCAACGATGAAACACCTGCTGGAGGTGGTCTTCAATCCAGCGCTTTTGAGCGACGTCTAAAGGCAGTAGGTCTCTCGCTCCTGCTGGGGGTTGATACACCATTATTTTTTCTTCCCGCCGAACAGACCAAAGAGTCCACCAGATTTATCATCTGGTTTCTTGTCTGAAGTTTCCTTTGATGTTCCTGCTCTAGGGGCTGGGCCTGTTGGCTTATTCGCTGGCTTTTGAGCCCGTTCCAGCCGTTGTAGTCCTTCGAGTGCCATCGTGTCTTGTGGATTAAGCTGCAAGGCTTTATTAAAGTGAATCTTTGCCATTGTCCCCTGATTTTGCTTCAGGTAGATCATACCCATCAAACTATGACAGCGGTTGCTGCTGGGCTCGGCTTGAAGTCCCTCCCGCAGTTCTAAAATCGCCTGGGCAAAGTTATTCTTAGCAATAAACCCTTCAGCCCGACGATAGTATTGCTCATCGGATGGTTCACGCGGTGGTGCGTCTACGGGCAAGGTTGACCGCGGTGATGGGGTCGTTGAATCGGGACGGCGAGCACCAACGGGTGACTTATTCTCGCCAGTAAGAAGTTCGCCTTTGGCTTCCCTACGCATTAGGTAAACCAGGTTTAACTCGCTCAACTGGGCGGTTAATTCCAGCGTTTGATCTAACTGTTCGTATTGGCGTTCTGCCAGTTCCTTGAGCGTCGCCAAGTAAAATTGGTCAGGGCTGGTCGAAGTAGAAAGCTGCTTTGCCAGGTTCCCCAGAGTAAGAGTGCCCTGCTGGCGTAAGGCTTGTTGTCCCTTCAGTTTCAGCACGATCAAGTATTCGTTTCGATCGCGCTCTTGCGACAGCTTTTCCCAGGAGGGATTCACCAGCTTCGACAGGAGATCGTTTGCCTGTTTTCGAGCCGCTTCCGTTTCAGACGAAGCGCTATCGGGGTGAAGCCGACGGGCAATCTTAAGATACCGCTTGCGGATATCTTTGATTTCAGCATCCACTGGCACACCCAAGATAGCGTGATGATCGATGAAGTCTAAGAGAAACAGTCCGCGATCGATTTGGAAAGACATGGTGCAACCCGTTTTGTCTACCGTTGAAATTCTTTCTAGTGTAATCGCTGGAAGCGAGTGTAGCTTACCCAAAATCAAGAACTGACTGCTGTAGAGGGATAAAGGCTAAAGCTGACCGCTCGAGAGAAGGCAGAGGGCAGGAGGCAGAAGGAATGGAGAATGTAACTCGCTTCCCTTCGGCACATCTTGCCGAAGGCATAGGGTAGGCTAATAAAGCTGACGGCTGCCCACTGCCCACTCCCCACTCCCCACTCCCTACTTCCAACTCGACAATGGCGGCACGGTTATCAGTGCTTCACTCAAGCTGGCATGAAGCTGCCCATTGGTTGCTAGAAGCCGTCCCGAACCAATGTCTAGTGGGCTACGATCGTACGCTGTCACCAATCCCCCCGCTTCCTCTACCAGCACAATGCCAGCCGCAATATCCCAGGGTGAGAGTCCGCGTTCCCAATAGCCATCAAAGCGACCACACGCGACGTAGGCCAAATCAAGGGCGGCCGAACCGCTGCGCCGCACTCCCTGGGTTAAATGGGTGAGGTGGCAAAATTCGGCATAGTTGTTGTCTGTTGTCTGGCGGCGATCGTAGGCAAAGCCTGTGACTAAGAGGCTCTTTTCGAGGGATGCCGTTTGGGAAACGCGGATTGGACGCCGATTACAAGTAGCGCCCAACCCCTTAGCTGCACGAAAAAGCTCTTGCCGGGAGGGATCAAAAATCGCGCCCACTTGCGGAATGCCATCAATTAATAGCCCCACCGACACGGCTGAAGCAGGGTACTGGTGAGCATAATTTGTCGTACCGTCTAAGGGATCGATCGCCCACAGGCAGGCGCTCTGCTGGTTTCCTAACTTCCCCGACTCTTCCGTCAGGATATTGTGATCTGGCACATGGCGATGCAACACCTGCAAAATAACCGCTTCAGCGGCTTTATCAGCCTCCGTCACCAAATCACCGGGGCGACCTTTTTCCTCGATCGACTCCAGGTTCCCCCAGTAGTCTTGCAAAACAGTACCAGCTGCCAAAACAGCTTCCGTCGCCACATCGAGAAAGATTTGGAGTTGGCTGAAAGCAGCAATCATAGGGCAAAAACGAGGTTATCCATGGACACTATACCGACTCTTACGCACCGACGATCGATTGAATGAGAGGTCAGCAGTCAGGAGTCAGGAGTCAGCCATCAACTGTGCAGCTTTACTCTAAAAACCAACAACTAATAACTAACAACTTCTTCTAACTAACAACTTCTTCATCCCTCTGCCTTCTGCCTTCTGCCTTCTGCCTTCTGCCTTCTGCCTTCTGCCTTCGGCCTCCTGCCTTTTGCCTCCTGCCTCCTGCCAACAACTAGCCATCAACTTGAGGCAGAACGTATCCTTTGCCACGAATAGTCACGATCGACTCCGTTGTTTCAGTGCCATCTGGTAAAGCTTGCAGTTTTTCCCGTAGACGTGAAATATGGACATCCACAATGCGTATATCACCCAGGCTCGGCTGTGTGTAGCCCCATACTTTCTCTAGAATTTCAAGCCGAGAAATACACGTTCCTGCCTGACTTGCTAGGAGCTTCAACACGTTGAATTCCATATCCGTCAGCCGAATCAAAACATTGTTTTTGTAGACTTTGCGGGTGTAGGTTTCAATGCGTAGCGGGCCCACTTCAAGCACGCCACCAACCGCACCTTCCTCGCTTGGTTTGTCAAGCCGACGCAAAATACACCGAATGCGGGATTCGAGTTCTTTCGGTGAAAAAGGCTTCACCATATAGTCGTCAGCACCTGCTTCTAAGCCAGTCACCCGATCGGCAACGTTTGCTAAAGCCGTCAATAAAATGATGGGTACATCGGACTCTTTGCGTAACGCCCGACAGACTCCGTAACCGTCCAGTTCAGGCATCATGACATCCAAAACAATCAGATTGGGAGCCTGTTGACGAAAGCTCGCCAGAGCTTCTATCCCGTCGGCTGCAGTTGAAACGGTATAGCCAGCCATTGAAAGACGAGTTGCCAAAATGCGACGGATGTTCGCATCGTCATCTACAACCAGGATTGTTTGCTTAGGACGCTCTAAGCGATTCAACATTTGGTTCACAACGAATGGTCAGAATGAGATAAGCGATCAAGACTGCTGGCGCGGCTTCTACCTGCCAGGGATGACGACCTACCTGATGTCGAGTACAAGCATGATGAGCGCAATCAATGACGCGATTTTGTCCGCTTGAGTCTCCCACCAGATCCCGATTCCTTGTACTTCAAGCGTTCCAGTCTTTCAGTCTCGCTGGCTTGGGGACTACGAAGCTTTGAGGCAGTGTGGTTCGGAGCCATCGCCAATCGTAATGACTTCTTTCAGTATGACGGATCTTTGGGTGAAGTAACCAGAACGAAACAACCGTTGGATATGAGTTTGGGAAGCCTGTGAGTTTGGGAAGCTAACCGTGGGATGAGGTTGACTAGGGGCTGTCATCAATTAATGATACACACCACTTGCAGCCGGGGTTCCAGCCCCTAGCTTGTTTGATGGGACGGGCGCGACAATGCTGATACTACAGCTTTCGAACTGAATTGATGACGCGCCCTAGCAAATTTAAAGAACGGGATTTGCGCAATCGACCGTATTTTGCAATCGCCCATATGTCTATCAAGCAGCACCGCAGGACAACCGCAAGACCCACATGCACATCCTAAACCTTGGGATTAGAAAAAAGACTACCGTCTAAGTGAAAGAAACCTTCTACAATGATTGGGATTTTAGCCCTCGACCCCGTATCACCACCATGCCACGTCGTAACGATCTCCACAAAATCCTCCTGATTGGCTCTGGTCCCATTGTGATCGGGCAAGCCTGCGAATTTGACTATTCAGGCACACAGGCTTGTAAAGCCCTGCGGGATGAAGGCTATGAAGTCGTTCTGGTCAACTCAAACCCAGCGACGATCATGACGGACCCAGAGACGGCCGATCGCACTTATGTCGAGCCGCTGACCCCCGAAATTGTCGCGAAGATCATTGAAAAAGAGCGACCCGATGCTCTGTTGCCGACCATGGGTGGACAAACAGCCCTAAATCTGGCCGTGTCGCTGGCCAAAAACGGCACCTTAGAGAAATACGGCGTGGAGTTAATTGGGGCCAAATTACCCGCGATCGAGATGGCAGAAGACCGCAAGCTCTTTAAAGAGGCGATGGCACGCATTGGTGTCGGCGTGTGTCCCTCTGGCTTGGCAACAACGTTGGAAGAAGCGCGGCAAATTGGGCACGAAATTGGTAGCTATCCCTTAATCATCCGCCCTGCTTTCACGATGGGTGGTTCTGGTGGGGGTATTGCCTATAACCAGGAAGAGTTTGAAGAGATTTCTCAGTCCGGTCTGGATGCCAGTCCCGTTTCGCAAATCTTGATTGAAAAGTCGCTGCTGGGCTGGAAGGAATACGAACTTGAGGTCATGCGTGATCTAGCCGACAACGTCGTGATCATCTGTTCGATCGAAAACCTTGACCCGATGGGCGTTCACACAGGCGACTCCATTACCGTTGCGCCTGCTCAAACCTTGACTGATAAAGAATATCAGCGGTTGCGCGATGCCTCAATCAAGATCATCCGCGAGATTGGGGTTGAAACGGGTGGCTCTAACATCCAGTTTTCGGTCAACCCGGATAATGGCGACGTGGTGGTCATTGAAATGAACCCACGGGTGTCTCGCAGTTCGGCGTTGGCGTCCAAGGCAACGGGCTTCCCGATCGCCAAAATGGCCGCCAAGCTCGCTGTTGGCTACACGCTGGATGAAATTCCTAACGACATTACGAAGAAAACACCCGCCAGTTTCGAGCCCACGATCGATTACGTCGTGACTAAAATCCCCCGCTTCGCCTTTGAGAAATTCCCCGGTTCCACCCCCACGCTCACGACCCAAATGAAATCGGTGGGCGAAGCGATGGCGATCGGGCGTACCTTTCAGGAGTCGTTCCAGAAAGCATTGCGCTCAATGGAGACGGGTCGAGCTGGTTGGGGCTGCGATCGCAACGAGAAAGTACCCAGCCTGGAGCAAATTCGGGCAGGCTTGCGGACACCCAACCCAGAGCGGATTTTTACCATTCACCATGCCTTTCAAATGGGCATGACGGTAGATGATGTGTATGAACTCACCGCGATCGATCCCTGGTTTTTAGACAAGCTCTACGATCTGCTGGAAACCGAAAAGATCCTCAAGCGCACAGCACTCAAGAGCCTGACCAAAGAACAATTGCTGGCAATCAAACGGCAAGGCTTTAGCGATCGTCAAATTGCCTTTGCCACGAAAACCACGGAGGACGAGGTACGCATCTATCGTAAAGCCCTGAACGTGATCCCCGTCTACAAAACCGTTGATACCTGTGCAGCAGAATTTGAAGCCCTGACACCCTACTACTACTCCACTTACGAAGAGGGCGAGAACGAAATCCTCCCGTCTGAAAAACGAAAGGTCATGATTCTGGGTGGTGGGCCAAACCGCATTGGTCAGGGTATTGAGTTCGACTACTGCTGCTGTCATGCCTCCTTTTCATTACGGGCAGACGGCTTCGAGACGATCATGGTCAACTCGAATCCTGAAACCGTTTCGACCGATTACGACACCAGCGATCGCCTCTACTTTGAGCCGCTCACGAAAGAAGACGTCCTTAACATCATTGAAGCTGAGAACCCAGAAGGGGTGATCATTCAGTTTGGCGGACAAACGCCACTCAAACTCGCCGTTCCCTTACAGAAGTACCTTAATGGCGACCAATGCACCGTTTCGACCAAAATTTGGGGTACCTCTCCAGATGCGATCGACACGGCTGAAGACCGGGAACGCTTCGAGAAAATTTTGAGAGACCTGAACATTAAGCAACCGGCTAACGGTCTTGCCCGCAGCTACAATGAATCGCTGGAAGTTGCCCGTCGCGTGGACTATCCCGTCGTCGTACGCCCCAGCTATGTCCTTGGGGGACGTGGGATGGAAATTGTCTATTCCGATGCTGAACTACAGCGATACATGACGGCAGCTGTTCTCGTTGAGCCAGACCACCCCATTCTCATTGACAAGTACCTGGAAAATGCGGTGGAAGTGGATGTGGACGCGATCGCTGATCAAACAGGCCATGTCGTCATTGGCGGCATCATGGAGCATATCGAAGAAGCGGGCATTCACTCTGGCGATTCCGCCTGCTCCTTACCATCAGTTTTTCTGAGTGATGCTGTGCTTGACCAGATCCGCACCTGGACAGTCGAACTGGCAAAAGCGCTTAAAGTCGTCGGTTTAATGAACATCCAGTACGCGGTACAGGGCGAACAGGTTTACATCCTGGAAGCCAACCCTCGCGCCTCGCGTACCGTACCATTTGTCTCAAAGGCGATCGGCGTACCACTGGCAAAAATGGCTGCTCGCGTGATGTCTGGTAAATCGTTGGCCGAGCTTGGTTACACGCAGGAGGTCATTCCCAAGCACATTGCCGTCAAAGAAGCCGTACTGCCCTTTGAAAAATTCCCGGGTACTGACACGATCCTCGGCCCCGAAATGCGATCGACGGGCGAAGTGATGGGCATTGATGATAACTTTGGCACCGCATTCGCGAAAGCAGAACTGGGCGCAGGTCAACGCTTACCGCTTAAAGGAACGGTGTTTGTTTCCATGCGCGATCGCGAGAAAGCGGCTGCCGTTCCAGTGGTCAAAGAGTTTTTAGAGCTAGGGTTTCACGTCGTTTCAACCGAAGGCACCCGCAAAGTGCTGCGCGAGCATGGTGTGGATGTCGAACTGGTGCTAAAGCTGCACGAAGGCCGTCCTAATATTATGGACGCCATCAAAAATGAGAACATTCAGTTGATTATTAATACCCCCTCTGGCGAAGAAGCAAAGGCAGATGGCCGTCTGATTCGTCGGACTGCGCTATCCTATAAGATTCCTATTGTGACGACGATCGCAGGAGCCAAAGCAACAACAGCCGCCATTCGATCGCTTCAGTCTCAAGCACTCTCGGTTAAAGCGTTGCAAGATTACATTCACTAGCTACGACCTTAGCAAGAGCTTTCAGCACAAGCTAAAAACGGTATACAGCCACAAACCCTTTCAGCAAACTGAGTACACGTCTCTTAAAGCAGGCTGTTTATGAGGAAGAACAATGAAACAAGGCAAAAAGCAGGAGTCGGTACAGTCCTCTAAGTTTGCAGACCAATCTCGTTTTGCAGACCAATCTCAATGAAGCTTGCTTTTGGAGCAATTGCCCTAAAAGCCACCAATCGCCCTCACTCAGAGGCACTCAGAATCATAGTCTGAAAGGTTCAGATTATCTTAAGAATATTTTACGCCTCTCATTTGTGTCTCTAATATGAAGGTTCTTAAGAGAAGCTAAATATTTGTGCAGCTACAGTTCTCACCAGGGCATTTTGTTCTACAGGATGCATTTGTAAAGCGCTATCCTGAGTACCCTTGTCTCAAGTGCAGACGGCCCTCACTAGCTCTCGATCGTTCACACCGAAAGAAATCCTTCCACAGGTATATACGTCTTCTCTCAGGAATGTTACATTTGTTAATATCCTTCATCAGTAATTGTGACGCATTTGTGAAGCAAGACTTGCTGCTCTCCCATAGCCTCATTAGCCCATAGCTTCATTAGCCACGCAGCTAATTAAATTTGCTTGTTGTCTCTGTATTACTCCATCCGTCCCGAAATTGCTCTCTAGTTCAAACCCGCCAGGTGAGGAGAGAACGTTCAAGGCTTACGGTTTAGGCATTCTCACTCAAAGTATCGTTTCAGTTTCGTCCAAGGCTCCCTCTGGCTGTTGATTCCAGCCTACTACTCACTGTCACTATCGTAACAGCGCCATGAAGACCGCTCAAACCTCAACCGATTTAGTACGCGCTTACCTGAGAGAAATTGGTCGTGTTCCCCTGCTGACTCATGAGCAAGAAATTCTTTACGGTAAGCAGGTTCAACGGATAGCTTTGATTTACGATGCCAAGGAAAGCCTGACACAGCAGCTTGGGCATGAGCCATCCTTGGCGGCATGGGCGCAAAAAGTCGACCTCTCCGAGCCTGAGCTACAGCAGGCGATCGCGGAGGGCGAGTATGCGAAGCGCAAGATGGTGGAAGCAAATCTCCGCCTGGTTGTTTCGGTGGCTAAAAAATACACAAAGCGTAACGTTGATCTGCTGGACTTGATTCAGGAAGGCACAATTGGCATGCAGCGTGGCGTTGAAAAATTTGATCCAACGAAGGGCTATCGTTTTTCAACCTATGCGTATTGGTGGATTCGTCAGGCCATTACTCGCGCGATCGCTGAAAAAGGTCGCACCATTCGGCTACCCATCCACATCACCGAAAAGCTCAACAAGATCAAGAAAGCGCAGCGGCAACTTGCCCAGCAACTAGGAAGAGCCGCAACTGCCTCTGAGCTTGCTAGTGAACTGGAGCTAACCCCTCGCCAAGTACGTGAATATCTGGAGCGATCGCGCCAACCCCTCTCTCTCGATTTGCGCGTTGGTGATAACCAGGATACCGAACTGGGAGAATTGCTAGAAGACACAGGTGCTTCTCCCGAAGACTTTGCTTTGCAGTCGTCTTTGCGGGCTGATTTAGAACGGCTGATGGCAGATTTGACGCCACAGCAGCGAGAAGTTCTGGCCCTTCGGTTCGGTTTAGAAGATGGGCAAGCATTGACTTTGGCAAAAATTGGCGATCGTCTCAACATTAGCCGTGAGCGTGTGCGCCAAATTGAACGCGAAGCCCTAACAAAGTTACGGAAGCGGAAGGCAGCGATCGGCGAGTACTTAGCAAGTTGAAAGGATAAAGGCTGAAGGATAAAAGGTGGATTTCGTTTTTAGCCTTTAGCCTTTAGCCCTTAGCCTTGAAAGAGGTACGCCCATCCCCCAACTTCTGGTTCGGTTCTACTCACTTCGGTTGTTAGCGAGACGTTGATACATTTGTTGATATAAATCTACAGCAGTTTAGCTCGAGGTTCCTTAAGTGAACAACACGTCAGACCGGATGCCAGAGTTTCTCGGCGGTGCTGAGTCCAGCAATCAGTTTCTGAAATACGTACAATCCTTGAGTCCAGAAGCCATTGCCCAACTCTCTCGCCCTGCTTCGTCAGATGTTTTTCAAGTGATGGAGCGAAACATCATTGGCTTACTTGGAGGACTGCCTCCTGAAAGCTTTAATGTCATGATTACGACTAGCCGTGAGGATTTGGGTCGTTTATTAGCGTCTGCTATGATGAGCGGCTACTTCCTGCACAACGCGGAGCAGCGGATGGCGTTTGAAAAGTCTCTTGCTGCTGCCACGACAGACAGCGCTAGCTCAGAAGGCTAAACTTTCTTGGGTCTGCTTTGAGTGAAAAGGTGGACCGTGCTTTGAGGTTGTCCCCTTTCAAACAGCGAGACAGTCTGGCTACGCTACACTGAAGGGCTAGATTCCCTCCCACGTTTTAGCCGTGTCGTCTGCTATGCCCCGCAAGCCCTCTGATAATTGCAACGCTACAATTCCAAACCACTCCTTTCTACAAGCGACAGACCGGGCAGACGATCGTCTACCCGGTTTTGTCATTATTCACCTCAGGCAGAAGCTTCTAGACTGGTACGCTCAGCTTGGACGCGATTTGCCCTGGCGAAAAAGTCATGATCCCTATGCAATTTGGGTTTCGGAGATCATGCTCCAACAGACTCAGGTAAAAACGGTGATTCCGTATTATCAGCGCTGGCTGGAGTTGTTTCCCACGTTGCAAGCATTGGCGATCGCCGAACAGCAGGATGTTCTCAAGGCATGGGAAGGGCTTGGATACTACGCCCGCGCCCGCAATCTGCATCGTGCCGCGCAAATTATCAGGCTGAACCACAAGGGTGTTTTTCCCGATCAGGTCACTGCCGTTATGCAATTACCTGGCATCGGACGCACAACTGCTGGCGGTATACTCAGCGCTGCTTTTAACCAGCCATTGGCGATTCTAGATGGCAACGTTAAGCGGGTTCTAGCACGTTTAGTTGGGTTACAGGTACCGCCGAACCGGGCGTTGCCTTACCTCTGGCAGCTTTCAGAAGCGCTGCTGGATAAACGGCAGTCGCGCGATTTTAACCAGGCCATTATGGATTTGGGTGCCACCGTTTGTACACCCCATCAACCCTTATGTTCGTCCTGCCCGTGGAATGAGTACTGTCAGGCGTACAATCAAGGCATACAAGCAACGTTGCCTATGTCTGAAACGCGCGCGCCTCTACCCCACAAAATTATTGGTGTTGCTGTCATCTGGAATGAGCAGGGACATATTTTGATCGATCGCCGCCGTCAGGAAGGTCTGCTCGGTGGTCTGTGGGAATTTCCAGGCGGCAAAGTTGAACCCGGTGAGACGATCGAAGACTGTATCAAACGTGAGATTCGAGAAGAGCTAGGAATTGAAATTGCCGTTGGCGATCGCCTGATTGTGGTTGACCACGCTTACAGCCATTTTCGCGTTACGCTCAATGTTCACCATTGCCAGTATGTAAGCGGCGAACCACAGGCCATTGAGTGTGACGAAGTACGCTGGGTCACGTTAGCCGATATCGACCAGTACCCTTTTCCCAAAGCAAACGTGCAAATTATTAACGCTTTAAAGGCTGGAGAACACGCACAGACTCAATCTTAAGGGTTAATAGGGGTCTATCGGGTTAGCTCAGTTTCTTTGGCAAAGATTCTGCTGCTTGAGGTACTTCACTGACCAGAAGCCCTTGGTAAAATCGTAGACTCCATTTCAGACAACGATCGCCTGTTCGGTCAGCGATCGATCAAATTTGGGCTTTATACCAATAGCCAACCATGAAGTATGGGTACAAGGCTGTGGTTTCAGCATCTTTGTTTTAGAGCCGCATTTTCCTAGGGAGCATCTATGTCAAGCAAAAAGACCGGGTCTCAATCGAAACACATTGTTCTGACGTCCCATCCTGCTCGCTTTGGCCCCAAACCGTTGGCAATTGAATGGGGGGAAGCTGACCCATTGATTCGCGGCCCCATTATTGGTACGTTGACCAATCCAGCCCAACGGAATGTCATTGGCAGTCATTCTGGCGCATATGGTGTCTACCGCGCTCTGGCAGTTGCTAGCGGTCAGCTTCAATCAGACCATCGGGCCGATCTCACTAATACATCACCTGCAGCCCATTTAGGCCCTCATCCTGCCTGGGCAGACCCAGATAAGATCGTCTCGTTAGACCCGTTTGGGGCGCTGGTGGGAGAAGTCTACAAGCCACTGTACGAAGAGGGTTACGACATTCGACCCACGATCGCCATTACCAAAGCGCACATCAACATGCCAGAACTCCAGGAGGCGGCGGCAAAAGGTCGTCTCAAAGTGGATGGCACCATCATGAAGGGCAATGGTGATCTGGTGGTAACGAAAGCGGCGATCGAACCTGTCTGGTATCTACCAGGGCTGGCAAAACGGTTAGGAGTGGGTGAATCAGCCCTGCGGCGAGCGCTGTTTGAGCAGACGGGTGGCATGTTCCCCGAACTGGTAACGCGTCCGGATTTAAAGGTTTTTTTGCCTCCGATCGGCGGCATGACCGTTTACATTGTGGGCGATGTTGAAGCGATTACCGATCCCAATCGAGAACTCGCTGTACGGATTCACGACGAATGCAATGGTTCCGATGTCTTTGGCTCAGACATTTGCACCTGTCGTCCGTATTTAGTGCATGGCATCGAGGGCTGTGTACAGACAGCACAGGCAGGGGGTGCTGGAATCATCGTCTATTTCCGTAAGGAAGGTCGTGCCTTAGGTGAAGTCACGAAGTTTCTCGTCTACAACGCCCGCAAGCGGCAGGAAGGCGGCGATCGTGCCGATGCCTACTTTGCCCGTACTGAATGCGTGGCAGGAGTTCAGGACATGCGCTTTCAGGAACTGATGCCTGATGTGCTTCATTGGCTTGGCATCACGCGGATCGATCGCCTGATCTCGATGAGCAATATGAAGTACAACGCCATTACCCAGTCCGGCATTACAGTCGTTGAGCGTGTCCCCATTCCCGACGACCTGATTCCAGCCGATGCTCAAGTCGAAATTGAAGCAAAGAAAGCGGCGGGTTACTACACAGAAGGGCAAGTACCAACAGAGGCCATCTTAGCCGCCGTTAAAGGGCGTAATCTCAGCGATTAACGGCGAAGGGTAAGGCGAACGGTCGTTCGTCCTACCCGCAAACAATTTGCCGATTGATTGAATCCACGATTCTAAGAGGCGTTTTAGGTGTGGGTACACAATGATGCGCCCTCTCAGACTGACGCTAACGTGTAAAAGCTATTTCACTCACCATCTTTGAGTAAAGGGACAATGACCTTTAAACTGCTCAGCCCTGAAGATTCTGCGGTAATCGCCTACCTTCGTTCTCCCATCGCCATTCGAGAACGCTGTGGGCAACTCTTTGAATTAGCCTGCGCTGACAAACTCCGCTATTTCCGCTGCGACCTCAGCCAGCTAGATCGAGTCGCGGAATATGTGATTCAGATTACTCAAGAAACCTACCCAGACTTAAACATTCCCTTTCATAGCCGTTGGCGACATTTTGAAGTGGGAGACACTACACGCCTGGCAGTTTTAGACGAAAAGCTAGCAGGATTAACGCCTTTAGCGAAAGCCCAGGCAAAATTTGATCTGGCGATCGTGAGTGTGCTGCTGGATGCTGGCGCAGGCGATCGCTGGCAATACACTGAACCGGGAAGCGGACAAGTTTGGCGACGATCGGAAGGTTTGGCGATCGCCAGTTTCCATGCGTTCTGTCAGGGAATATTCTCCAGTGATCCCAGTCAACCGTTGCAGGCAGACGCGATTGGGCTACAAACGTTGACGGAAGATGCCTTGAAGAACGCTTTTCAGGTTACAGAAAATCCGCTAGTCGGCGTTCAGGGTCGGCTAAACCTGCTGCAGCGCTTGGGCAAAGTACTTCAACACAGCCCTAGTCTCTTTGGTTCCCAAAATCCTCGTCCTGGGTGTTTGGTCAATTACTTGCTGGGGCGGTCTCACGACGGGCAGTTGGAAGCAAGTGCTGTTCTTAGTGCCGTACTCTCTGGCTTAGAAGCAATCTGGCCTGGACGGCTTACGATCGCAGAAGTCAATTTGGGTGACGTTTGGGTACATTCAGCGTTACCGAGCGATCGCCCATACTCACAGCTAGTACCATTTCACAAGCTTTCCCAATGGTTGACTTACTCTTTGCTTGAACCACTACAAGAAATCGGGCTAGAAATTACCGGGTTAGAGACACTTACAGGGTTGCCAGAGTACCGTAATGGTGGCCTGTGCGTGGATTTAGGACTGCTGCAAATCAAAGATCCGATCGTCTTAGAGCAGAAACACTTGCCGAGTGCAGAAGCGATCGTGGAGTGGCGGGCGTTGACCGTTATTTTGCTCGATCGTCTGGCTGAAACGATTCGTCAAAAACTTCACCTCAGCGCCTCTGACTTGCCCCTAGTCAAAATTCTTCAGGGCGGCACATGGACAGCAGGACGGCATATAGCTGCTGCATTACGTCCCAACGGCAGTCCTCCCATTCAGATTGAGAGCGACGGGACTGTTTTTTGAGATGAGGGGTTGGGGGTTAGGAGCTGGGAGTTAGCTTTCAACCTTTGGCCTTTAGCCTTCTGCTTGACGGTCAGTTTCTTAGCCTACTTTTTTCTTAGCCTGCTTTGGGGAAGCAAGCTATAGCCTTTAGTCTTCATTCACCATCCCCCATCCCCTAACGCCTAACCCCCAACCCCCACCAACGACCTTTCACCTTTTGCCCAACAAACCATCAAGATGTAATCATCACAGGCTCTTGATACAGCAACGCCGTAAAGGTGACGGTTGATCCCAACCCTTCACCCATGCTGTAAAAATGCACAGCGCCGCCCATTGCTTCAACCAGCTTTTGAGAAATGGCTAACCCTAACCCAGTCCCCCCATACTGCCGAGTACGAGAGCCATCGATCTGGCTAAACGACTGGAACAGGCGGTCTTGTTTATCTAGCGAAACACCAATGCCTGTGTCGGCGACCCGCACCTTCACCATTCCGGGCAATTCCTGATTCTGAAAGTTGATTTTCTTCTTAATGACTTCGATGCCGATCGTCACGCCACCCTCATGGGTGAACTTGATGGCGTTGCCCACCAAATTAAACATGACTTGCTTCAGTCGCAAATAGTCACCATACAAAATAATTTCATCATCAGTGGGCGGCTTTTGAATTTCAAAACTCAGCTTCTTGAGATGCATTTGGCTATGAGCAAAACGTTTGACATCGTTAAGAAGCTCGCTCAAATTCACTGGATTCAGCTCGATTTGCAACGTGCCTGCTTCAATCTTGGCAATATCCAGTACATCTGTGATGATTTCTAGCAAATGTAAGGCAGACCCATAAGCCTCTTTAATAAACTCATGTTGCTCAGCCGGATCGTCTGCCATGCCGTCCAGAATGAGCTTCAAAAAGCCAATCATGCCGTTGAGAGGCGTGCGTAGCTCATGGGACGTGTTAGCTAAGAACTCACTCTTAAGGCGAGAAGCCTCTTCGGCCTGCCTTCTAGCATCCTCAAGTTCGCGGTGCTTTTGGATCAGGCTACCGTTTGCCCGTTGCAAATCTGCGGTCAGGGTCTGGCTTTCTGTAAAAAGAGAGGCATGGGCGATCGCGGTGCCAACCTGGTCTGCCATCTCCTGCATGAGCTCAAGTTCGGCCTCTGTCCACTCACGATCGCGATCACACTGGTGCAGCACGATGAGACCATTGGGCTGGTCGAGGTAACACGTCGCGACAATCAGAGTGGACTTCTGCTGAAAGTTTGTGTCAATCCCTTGTAGGTCTGAGCCACCCTGAACCACAACGGGTTTAAGGGTCGCGATCGCCGCCGCCAACGCTGGATGGTCGGCGACCCAAAACTCCAAGCTCAACATCGATGGAAAAGCTTCCTGGCAGTATTCCGCCACCACCTTAACTTTAGGCGTTCGCTGCTCATGCGTGCGCTCATAAGGACAAACAAGACATCGGCTTGCCCCCAACGCCTTGCCTAAGCCCTGCACCGTCTGCTGCCAGATCGTAGGTAGGTCAAGGGTTCGACGAATATTGGAAGCAATTTGAGTCAACAGCTTTTGATAGCGATCGGAACTTAGGGAGATGACTGGATAATCGCTGGATATGACGTCTCCCAGGGAAATCTGCTCATCGAGCTCTGGCAAGGTTGTTGCCTCCGCTGAGGCGAGAATCAATCGCCCTGCTACAACCACGGTCGTCGGCGATCGCTGGGGTGCCAGCACTGGGCTCATCACCAGATCAAACAGCAACGTTTGTTCAGCAAAAAGGAAATAACAGCGGAAATGTTCTGCAACACGGTCGCTTAATACACGCTGAACCCGCGCCATATAGGCGACCACATCAACAGGCTTAAAAACCTCGTCAATACCACTACCAATCACCCTATCGGGCGAAACATGACCATGAGTCGTCCGTCGCCAGTGAAACGATAAGTAACGTCCTGCCGCATCTTGAAGAAAGACGATCTCATCCGTCAGTTCCGGCAACTGCTCTTTTGCCGCGGTGAATGCCAGACCTTCTGACAGGGGACGTTGAAAATCTGTAGGAGAGGTCATCAGAGCCAGAATGGGGTTTAGAGGGCGCTAAGAGGCAATCACGCAGAATAGATGCAATACATTTCGAAGGTTAGATGCAGTCATTGGTTGGTACGGTAGCAAGGCCCAGAGGCAACATAGAAGACGTTTCAATAAGCATGGCCTAAGCGCCGCTAGCGGCTTCCTCAGTCATTCCATTCTCCACGGGGGGGGATAGGTGGATTGCGCTTCAGCGTCCGAGCCAATTCATCTTCCCGCCCTCCCTGATTTCTAAGCCATTGTCGAATCGCCACTTCAATGACTTTGCTTGGATCATTGGTCAAGTGCTTAAGCTGCTCTAGTAGATCAGGATCAAGCTGAATGGAAACCGCCACTTTTTCAGTGGGTGGATGGGAATGGACAGCAGGCTCATTCATAGGGGGACGCAGAGTTTAGAGAGAAAAAAGATAAACCAGCACATGGCATAAACCATCCTGCCTAGCCTACTACCTGAGCAAAGCGCTCCGCAATGCTCAAATAGCGGCATGTATTAATGTATGACACGGAATTTCACGGCTTCTTCATAGATTTTACATATCTCTTTCTGAGAGTACATCAGAACATTCAACAGGACGACGCGATCGAGGACAATACAGCCGCTCGGAAAGCATTACAATACGTGAAGTAGAGACGCCCTCACATGTGCGATAACTGATTCAGTGCTGCATGACTCTGCGTTTGAACCCTAAATAGCCATGTGACTTCGTAGGCGTCGCCGCAACGATCCACTCTCCCGTTTTTGTTTCCTTTCACTCCCTGATAAAGTGCATGACTGACGCACCCGTCTCTCATATTCGTAATTTTTCGATCATTGCCCACATCGACCACGGCAAATCAACTCTGGCTGACCGTCTGCTGCAGGACACCGGCACTGTGCAGGCACGGGAGATGAAAGAACAGTTTCTAGACAACATGGAACTGGAGCGGGAGCGGGGCATCACGATTAAGCTGCAAGCCGCCCGCATGAACTACACCGCCAGGGATGGGCAGCAGTATGTCTTAAACCTCATCGATACTCCAGGGCATGTTGATTTTTCCTATGAAGTGTCGCGATCGCTGGCTGCGTGTGAAGGTGCCCTACTGGTTGTTGACGCTTCCCAAGGTGTAGAAGCGCAAACCTTAGCCAACGTCTATTTAGCACTGGAACACAACCTAGAAATCATTCCAGTCCTCAACAAAATTGATCTCCCTGGAGCTGAGCCCGATCGAGTCAGGCAGGAAATTGAAGACGTGATCGGTTTGGATTGTTCCAACGCAATCCACGCATCTGCCAAAGAAGGCATTGGGATTGAGGACATTCTGGAAGCGATCGTTCAGCAAGTGCCGCCGCCACAAGATACGGTGCAAGAACCACTGCGAGCGCTCATTTTCGATAGTTACTACGATCCATACCGGGGTGTCATTGTCTACTTCCGAGTCATGGACGGCGCATTGAAGAAGAGCGATCGAGTGCGGCTCATGATCTCTGGCAAAGAATACCAGGTAGACGAAATTGGCGTGCTCTCACCGACCCAGGTACCCGTTGAGCAACTCCATGCAGGCGAAGTAGGCTACTTGGCCGCCGCCATCAAAGCCGTTGAAGATGCCCGTGTTGGCGACACTATCACCCTCGCAACAGCACCCGCTAAAGAGCCGCTACCAGGCTACGTCGAAGCCAAACCAATGGTGTTCTGTGGGATGTTTCCGATCGATGCCGATCAGTTTGAGAATTTGCGCGAAGCCTTAGAAAAACTCAAGCTCAGCGATGCGGCTCTTCATTACGAGCCAGAAACCTCAAGCGCGATGGGGTTCGGCTTCCGCTGTGGCTTCCTCGGCTTGCTGCATATGGAAATTGTGCAGGAACGGCTTGAGCGTGAGTACAACCTGGACTTAATCACCACGTCGCCTTCAGTGGTCTACCGCGTGACCACCATTAAGGGTGAAGTGCTGGAAATTGACAATCCCAGCCGCCTGCCCGATCCGCAGTACCGGGAAAAAATCGAAGAGCCATACGTTCAGGTAGACATGATTACCCCCGAAGCGTACGTTGGCACCCTCATGGAGCTTAGTCAGGGGCGGCGCGGTATCTTCAAAGACATGAAATACCTGACGCCGGGACGCACCACGCTCATTTACGAGCTACCGTTGGCAGAAGTGGCAACTGACTTTTTTGACCAGATGAAGTCCCGCTCGCGCGGCTATGCCAGCATGGAGTACCAAATCATCGACTACCGTGAGAATCCCCTGGTCAAGCTGGATATTATGATTAACGGTGATCCGGTCGATCCACTCGCCACGATCGTGCATCGGGATAAGGCGTATGGTGTCGGTCGCGCGCTCACCGAAAAACTAAAAGAACTCATCCCTCGCCATCAGTTCAAAATCCCCATCCAGGCAGCGATCGGGAGCAAAATTGTCGCCAGTGAACACATTCCAGCGCTTCGCAAGGATGTGCTTGCCAAATGCTACGGCGGTGATATTTCGCGTAAGAAGAAACTGCTCCAAAAGCAAGCCAAAGGGAAAAAACGGATGAAATCGATCGGCACAGTCGATGTTCCCCAAGAAGCCTTTATGGCAGTTCTGCGTTTGGAACAATAGGGATAAATGGGTAATCTGAAGATTTCGTGAATTCTTGCGAGTTGTAGCTATATTTGTGCTGATTCCCCCTTAACCTTGGGAAAAAGAAATTACTCGCAGAATATCCCTATCCCCTAACAAGTACCTATGAGAATTTTGGTAACGGGCGGCGCAGGCTTCATCGGTTCTCATTTAATCGACCGCCTCATGTTGGCAGGGCACGAAGTGATTTGTCTCGACAACTTCTACACCGGCCACAAGCGCAATCTTCTAAAGTGGTTTGATCATCCTTACTTTGAGCTCATTCGCCACGATGTGACAGAGCCAATTCGGCTGGAAGTTGATCAAATCTACCATCTTGCTTGCCCAGCCTCACCCGTCCACTACCAGTACAATCCCGTCAAAACGATCAAAACAAACGTCATCGGCACCCTAAATATGTTGGGGCTTGCCAAGCGCGTTAAAGCCAGATTCTTACTGGCCTCCACCTCTGAAGTCTACGGCGATCCTGAAGTCCATCCGCAACAGGAAGACTACCGGGGTAACGTTAACACCATTGGTATCCGGAGTTGCTACGACGAAGGCAAACGGGTTGCTGAAACTCTGGCCTTTGACTACTACCGCCAGAACGACGTGGAAATCCGCGTCGCAAGAATTTTCAATACCTACGGTCCCAGGATGCTGGAGAACGACGGTCGTGTTGTCAGCAACTTTGTTGTCCAGGCGTTGAGAGGAACTCCGCTCACAATCTACGGCGATGGTTCACAGACTCGGAGTTTTTGCTACGTTTCTGATCTGGTTGAAGGTCTGATACGGCTCATGAATGGTGAGCACCAGGGACCCGTTAACCTGGGCAATCCCGATGAGTACACGATTCTCCAGCTGGCTCAGGCTGTGCAGCAAAAAATTGATCCCTCGTCGGCAATCCGCTTCGAACCGTTGCCACAGGATGATCCACGACGACGCAAACCGGACATTACAAGAGCAAAAGAATGGCTAGGCTGGCAGCCAACCGTCCCACTACAGCAAGGTCTTGACTACACGATCGCCGATTTTCGTGCTCGCATGACTGATCCAGAGGCTAACCCTGTGGGCGATTCTAATGAACCGACCCCTACGCTCGATCGCGTCACGCCAATGTAGGACAGCGGTTTCTGGAAGGGTAGCACAACGGTTTTGGAAGGCCTTATGACCGTTAGAAACAGTTACGTGCTGCTACAGCCACGGTAAATCGCATTTCTCATCAGCCTTGTTTTTGCTCATCGGTAGTACTTTTTGAGGATTTTCCCATGCGCGTTTGTGTCATTGGTACCGGATACGTTGGCTTGGTGACTGGAGCCTGCCTTGCTCATGTGGGTCATCATGTGATCTGCGTCGATAACAACGAAGAGAAAGTCAAGTTGATGCAAACCGGACAATCCCCCATTTTTGAACCGGGACTGTCCGAAATTATCAAGGCAGCTATTCAGGCAGAGAAAATCGAGTTCACAACTGACCTGGCAGCCGGAGTGGCACACGGCCAAATTTTGTTTATTGCGGTAGGCACTCCAGCATTACCCAATGGCGAAAGCGACACTCGCTATGTAGAAGCCGTCGCACGGGGTATTGGCTCCCATCTCACCAGCGATTACAAGGTGATTGTCAACAAATCAACGGTTCCCATCGGATCAGGTGACTGGGTACGTATGCTCATCATGGAAGGCTTTGCTGAACAGCGCGCGACGCTTAATGCAGCTGTCTTAGCAGGAACCGGAGCCACAGAGGATTTGGTGACCAAAAAATCGTCCCTGCCAGAACCAGAATTTGACGTTGTGAGCAATCCTGAGTTTTTGCGGGAAGGATGCGCTGTTGATGATACCTTCAATCCCGATCGCATTGTACTAGGCAGCAATGGGACGAAAGCAATCACGTTGATGCAAGAACTTTATGAGCCGATCGTCAATCGTCAGTTTGCCGCAGATAAATCACTGCCACCTGTGCCCGTAGTGGTCACTGACCTCAGTTCGGCAGAGATGATTAAGTACGCGGCAAACGCCTTTTTGGCAACCAAAATTAGCTTTATTAATGAAGTTGCCAATATTTGCGATCGTGTCGGTGCTGATGTGGTTGAAGTTGCCAAAGGCATTGGTCTAGACTCTCGCGTGGGCAACAAGTTCCTCCAGGCTGGCATTGGCTGGGGTGGTTCCTGCTTCCCAAAAGATGTCTCGGCACTGATTCATACAGCAGACGACTACGGGTACGAAGCGCAGTTGCTTAAAGCTGCTGTTACCGTTAACCAGCATCAACGCATCATCGCGATCGAAAAGCTTCAGCAAGTGTTAAAAATTCTCAAAGGCAAAACAGTTGGCCTGCTGGGGTTAACCTTTAAGCCGGATACAGACGATTTGCGAGATGCGCCTGCACTCAATATCATCGAGCAGCTTGCCCGTTTGGGAACCAAGGTAAAAGCATACGACCCCATCATCTCCCAAACCGGGATGCGGCACGGTCTCTCGGATGTCATCGTTGAGACCGATCCAGAGCGTCTGGCAGACGGTTGCGATGCGCTTGTTTTAGTTACAGACTGGAAACAGTTTCGCCAGCTCGACTACGTCAAAATGGCAGCCCTCATGCACAGCCCTGTTATGATCGATGGCCGCAACTTCCTCGATCGTGCTCAGCTAGAGCAGGCTGGTTTCCGCTATGTTGGCGTAGGCAGAGGATAACGAAAGGTTTGAGTTTGACCGCCTGTAGGGACGTTACCTGTAGCGTCCCTACCAATCTGCTCTCTTTACTGAGCTGAGCGTTGAGCGGCGATCGCCAGCTTCACACCCGGAATCAGACGCAACTGATCCATGACTGCAATGACCTGCCCATGGCTGACTCGCTCATCAGCATTGATGACAACCAGGGCACTAGACGCATTGCCCATAAGGGTGCGAATTCTTGTTCGCAAATCTCCTAATTGGGCAGGTTGACGGTTCAGCGAAATCTGTCCACGCTGGTTAACCGTCACCACAATCTGACTTTGAGATTGGGTTTGGGCTGTTACGGCTTTTGGCAAATTAACGGGTAATCCTGCCGATCGCGTGAGATACAGCGTCGACATAATAAAAAACGTCAGCAGTGCAAAGATCACATCGATCATCGGCACAATATTAAGCTGCGGCGGATTATCCGGTTCTTCAGGAAGGCGCATGAGGCATAAGGGATTGGATGACAAGGTCTAAACGTTGTCTAAAACTCACTGATTCGCTTTCGCATTTAGCGCATATTGCCGAAATCGCTCCAGATCCGCATGTAAAGTGGATTCCACAACGCGACCGATGAACAGATGGTCGAGGAGTTGACCGAGAAAGCCAGGAATAGCATAACCTACCGACATTTTGACGATGCTGCCTTTGTCACCCCGATCGTAAAAGCGAATCGCACCCCGATTGGGCAACCCATCGACCGATTCCCATTGAATAATTTGATGTTCGACGATTTTAAGAATCCGTGAGAGCCAGGTGAACTCAAAACCTCCCGTTGCCAGCTTCCAACGCGACAGTTCCGGCTTGTCTTCCAGGACCGTTACAGAATCGATCCACTTCATCCAGCGGGGCATCTGCTCTAGATCAGACCAGAGGCTCCAGACCAGATCGATCGGGGCATCAACTTCTACTTGGACACTATGTTCGAGCCAGTTGGACATAAGGGGAGGGGAGTAGGGAGTGGGGAGTAGGGTGAAGAAAATGAAGAGGTTTAGGTTTTGGTTTGTAGTGAGCGAATGAGGGCGCGGAGTAATTTCCCGACTGATTCACATTGCTTTAATGTTGAGTCTGCGCTTTCAATAGTGAGTAATTCTACTCGTTGTGCCAGCAGGAGATGTGTTTCTAGTTCTTTGAGAGAACCTTGAGCAATGCGTAGGAACTGAATATATTCTTGCCGATATTCCCGTCCATAGCCTTCTGCAATATTGGCTGGAATTGATGTTGACGCCCTACGCATCTGTGAAGTCATGCCATAGATTTCTTCCTTAGGGAAAGTTTTCGTTACCTTATAACAAGCCTCCGCCAGATTCATGCCCTCTTGCCATACCATCAAATCTCGATAGGACTCAATCACCTCCCCACTCCCAACTCCCCACTCCCAACTCCCCGATCAATAATTAAACAACCCTACACCTTGAACCTTATAACCTGTCGGTTCCAAAATGGCTTGGGCGGCTTGTCTGCCGGAGATGGTTGCTCCTTCCATGCTATCGATATAGTCTTGCTGGGTGTAACTGCCTGCGAGAAAGAAGTTGGCGATCGGGGTTTTCTGAGCAGGACGGTAAGGATCCATGCCTGGAGCCTCGCGATAGAGCGATTGGGCGAGCTTGACGACACTGTACCACGTCATCTTGAGGTCGCGGGAGGAGGGAAAGAGATCGTGGACTTGCTTGAGGACGTGTTGCGCGATCGCTTCATTACTCTGCTTAATAAACGGATCGCCGGGAGTTAGCACCAGTTGCATTAACGAGCCTTCACCCTCACGGTAGTAGTTGCTGGGGCTGGTAAGCGCCATATCCGCAAAGCAAGAGAAATCTGCATCCGGCGTGTAGAGCAGGTTATCGATACCTGCCGCGTGAGTCAGTTGTTTGCGTTGCGCTGGGTCTTGTAACTCCGTCACCCAACCGTCAAACCGAAGCTGCACCGTAGCAACAGGCACCGCATCCAGCTTGTAGATGTTGTCAAACTCTTTCCAGGAGCGCCATTCAGCAGGCAACAGCCGTTGAATGCCAGGAACATCACAGGCCGCGAGATAGGCATCCGCCGTGAGGGTCTCTTCGGTGTCTTCTTTGGCGACGATTAAGCCCGTAACGTGGGTCTGGTCGCCTTCACCTGCAAAGAGTACCTGACGAATGCGGCGACGCGTGTGAATTTTAACTCCGCGTGCTTCTAAATAATCCACGATCGGTTTATGCAAATACTCATGGGGTGAGCCTTCCAGCATCCGCAGCACCGAGGCTTCCGTTCTAGCCGCAAAGAACTGGAAGATGGTAAGCATACAGCGGGCAGAAATATTTTCGGTGTCGATGAAGCCAAGGGCATAGGCGATCGGGTTCCACATCCGCTTCAGACTACCGTTGGAGCCACCATGCTTGCGAAACCAGTCAGCAAAGCTGATGCCGTCCAGGTTGCGAATGCTTTTCATCGCGCCATCAAAGTCAACCAAACCGCGCACAATCGGACTGGTACCAAGGGCGATCGCGTTCTGCGCTTTGTCCTGCACCGAAAGCTGAGACGTGGTGAAAAATGCCTTCAGTCCGTTAAACGGCGCACCCGTGATGAAGCGAAAATCCAGCATTCCCACTTGTCCACCGCGATTGATGAAGGTGTGGGTGTGTTCCTTCAACAGCAGGCTCTCGAAAGCTCCCACCTTTTTCATCAAGTCGAACAGGTTATAGTAACAGCCGAAAAACACATGCAGACCCATTTCTAAATGGTTGCCGTCTGCATCAACCCAACTGCCTACCTTGCCACCCACAAACGGACGGGACTCAAAGATTTCGACCTCATGCCCAGCCTCGGCTAACTCTACCGCTGCTGCCAAACCCGCCAATCCCGCGCCCACGATCGCAACTCGCATTCTGTCCTTCTCGCTTAGATTGCTTCACATATTGTAAAGGAATGTGCGAGTAGATCAGCGATAGCCTACTGCAACTGAATTCTCACTCATTGGCGAAACTGACGCTGAACCAGCATGGTGGGCACAGACTAGCTAGAGCGAACGATTTGACTTCAGTACATGGCAAAAAAGTCGTAGGGCGATCGTTGAGCCTTGGGTATCGAAGTCTTTTAAGTGCACGGCTAAAGGTCATACCACCGACCGTTGCGCTTGTTGCCAAAGTGCGGTTCTAAGCGCTATTGATAGTGCATTAGATTGTGGTGGGTTAGGTAAAGTGGAGGGAGATCTACTTCTAAACAAGACCTATGGAATGTCGACTCTGTGGTCACCCTAGCACCCACAAACATGGCAAAGCCCCCAATGGTAGCCAACGGTATTTCTGCCCTCAATGCAAGCAAACGTTCAATGAACGGTTTGACACCTTGTATTACCATCGCCACGTCTCGCCAGAGCAGATCCGACAGGTGCTACAAGCGCATAGTGAAGGGAGCAGTCTGAGGGGGATTAGCCGAACCACAGAACTTGCTTACAACACTGTGGTCAGCCTTGTTCGTGCCGCTAGTCAGCAGGCTCAGTTAGTGCATAACGCTGAGGTTCAAGCGGTGCAAACCGAAGAAGTGAGTGCCGATGAGCTATGGTCCTTTGTTTCAAAAAACAGAAGCAATGCCTCCCACAGGAGCTAAAAGCGGGTGATTGTTGGATTGCAGTCAGTTTGGCAGATTCATGTGGATTGATTTTGACCGCCAGAGTCGGGAAACACACCGATGAATTGATTGAGGAATTAGTGGTCAGTAGTGAAGGGAAAACTGCTTGTAAACGCTTCAATAGCGATGATTGGGGCGGCTACGAACGAGTCTTACCGCCCGAAATTTTTCACTATATCGGTAAAGATAGGACACAACGGTTAGAGCGAACCAACGGCATTGTCAGACAACAAACTGGACGCTGGCATCGTAGACAGAATAAGTTTGGCAAGGTGTGGGAGCAAACTAGGGTGACGACACGGTTAGTGGTGAGTTATTTCAACTGGATTTGGCAGCATAGTCGATTGAAGACGACCGCAGCGCAACGAGCAGGATTAACCCTACGGCCTTGGACTTGGCATGATCTTGTTACTTATCCAACCATAATTTGATGCACTACCGCGCTATTCAACCCCTAGGTGGTCGTGGCAGAGAATGCGATCGCGCAGAGTAATTTGCCAGGTGCCATGATGAGGGAGGAGACAACGCGAGAGATTTAATATGGTTTGGAATGTGCAGGTTCTAGAGATTACGGATGAACATGGTCACGGTATTGGCAAATATCGAAGGGTTGCTAATTCATCGGATGAAGGTGGAATGCATCCGCTTTGCGACCATCAGCATGACTCTATCGACGAGGCTGAGCACTGTCCTGACGCGTTAGCGAAAACAGTAGAAATTACAGGTGTCCCAGACGGTAGCCATGCCGATCGTGCTGCCCAGCTAGAGGTAGAAGCAGAACAACTGCTAGCTGAAGCGGCTCAATTGAAAGAGCAAGATAAAGCTTGACGGTGACTCCCCGTACCGGACTTTACGGGAGCGACCAGCGCTGGCAATGACTAGGTTAGGTTGATCAGCAATAAACCCTTGAATTAAGGTATGGCGATGCAGCTAAAAGAAGTGGATGGACAGCTTAAAGCCTATAAGACATCAAGTGATGTGATTAATGGGGTGGATGATTTTAGCGAGTTTCAGGTTTCTTCACGGGTTGCTTATGAGTTGCAGCAATCCTCAAGTTTCCTGGCTGAAAACCACTGGTGTTTAACGGTAGGGAGTCCTGATCAAACCGCTTCGATACTGGAGTGGGAAATTACTGTGATGGATGATTCTACTCCTCTTCAAGTGCCCCTCACGGGAGTGGTTGATATTGAGAGCGGGCTGGCAGTGCTTGTGTAAGCGCTTGACACTGAACGCTAAAGAACCATGATCGCTTCGCTTCATCCCAGGTAGCGCAAGAGGTTCTATGAGATTTATTCAAGTTGACGATCGACTGATTCATCTAGACGCGATCGCGCTTGCGCCACCTTGTTTCGCACGTTTCAGAAGATTAGGTTGAAAGGCTGTCATGGTTGTAGGGCTTAAAGAAAATTTTTAGTTCAGCTTCTCTAAGAGTTCCATGTAAGTTTTGTAGGTAATGGTTATCCTAAACGCCTTGTTATGAAGCGATCACACGTGGGTAGAGATCGTACTTCATTGAAAGCGGTTGCTACCAAAGAGATGGGAACTCTAAAGCAGTGTCTTCTACAGAAGCGTGCTATGAGGGAGGGAGCGAGCATGAATCAGCCAGCGGTGTCTGGGCGTGAGACTATTCGTGCCAAGCTCCAACAGATTTGGGGCTATGACGACTTTCGATCGCCACAGGGAGAAATCGTTCAGTGCTTGCTAGAGCAACGAGATGCACTGATCATTATGCCCACTGGAGGCGGGAAATCCATTTGTTTCCAACTTCCGGCGTTGATGCAAACCGGGTTGACGATCGTCGTTTCGCCGCTGGTTGCATTGATGGAAAACCAGGTGCAGGAACTTCGCCAGCGTCGCTTGCCAGCCGCCTTGCTGCATAGCGAATTGTCGAAACAGCAGCGCAAGCAAACCCTGTGGGCGCTGGAGAATCAGAGCCTGCGGTTACTCTATCTTTCGCCGGAAACGTTGCTGAGTGAGCCAGTATGGGAGAGACTGTGTAAGCCAGAACTCAGAATTAGCAGTCTGGTCTTAGATGAAGCTCATTGTCTAGTGCAGTGGGGCGATACCTTCCGTCCGGCGTACTATCGATTAGGCATGGTACGTTCAGCCTTGCTGAAGGGTAAGCCAGAAGGAATGAAGATTGCGATCGCCGCCTTCACCGCAACAGCAAATCCTGACGCACAGCAAACAATTCAGCGGGTGCTGCAACTCCAGCAGCCAGAGGTGTTTCGGCTTAATCCTTATCGTGCCAATTTACATCTCAACGTCCAGGTTGTTTGGACTCCAAGGCAGCGACGGCAGCAACTGCTGAAGTTCATACAAGCGAAACCAGGACAGGCAGGATTGGTCTACGTCCGCACTCGTCGTGATGGTGAAGCGTTGGCAGAGTGGCTCTCGCAGCAAGGTTTTCAAACAGCGGCGTATCATGCAGGGTTAAGTCCTGATGAGCGACGGCAGATAGAAAAAGCCTGGTTGAGTGGCTCTATGCAGTTCGTCGTTTGCACGTGTGCGTTTGGCATGGGCATCGACAAGCCTAATTGTCGCTGGGTCGTACATTTTCACGCGCCATTGCTGTTATCTGAGTACGTGCAAGAGGTGGGTCGGGCTGGGCGAGATGGCAAACCTGCCACAGCTCTGACGCTGATTAGCGAAACAACAGGCTTGCTTGACCCAGAGGACAAGCAGCGACGGCAGTTTTTTGTGGAACAAGCAGAAAAGCAGCAACGATCGGCTCAACTACTCAGCCACAAATTGCCACCCCAAGGAGACGTCACAAGCGTCAGCAGAGAATTTAAAGACGGCGCGATCGCCCTTTCCCTGCTCCATAGCACCGGACAACTGGAATGGTCAGATCCGTTCCATTACGTAATGAAGCCTGGAAGCCATCATCACAAAGGGCAAACCAACACCGACGCTGCCAAGCAGATGAGCGACTATCTCAAGACAAAGGACTGTCGTTGGCGCTTCTTGCTCAGTGCATTTGGGTTTGGCTCCGAGGCATCAAAGCTTTGCTGTGGGCACTGCGACAGTTGCTGTCGCTAAAACGGTCGGAATAACAGTTGCTGTCGCTAAAACGATTGGAATGACAGTTGCTGTCGCTAAAACAGTTGGCTCTGCTGCCGCTTAACAGCCATCGCATACTGATTCGTCCCATTAAAAAAGCTGGCTCTTCCCGTTTTGATGATGAAAGGGAAAAAACCAGACTTTATCGAATCAAGATTGTCAGCGATCGCGGGGGGTCATAAGGAGCCAACGATCGCTAAGCCTCTTTTAGCTGAACGTGAGGTAGTCTTTAGCGACCCAACCACCACTACCAAGCTGTACCCACGTACGTCCACCCGAAAACTGCTCTGCACCCGTCAAGCTTACGCGCTGACCATAGCCTCGGCTACCAACAACGTAGCCAGCCGGTGCATTGCGAACAAGCAGACCACTGCCAGCATTGACATATGCTCCACCAGCCACTGGAACCGAACCACCATTGCCCACACCGCTATAGCTCAGGTAAGCACTGGCAACCCAACCACCACTGGCAATCTGAGACCAGTTACGGCCAGCAGCATACTGTTGTGCGCCCGTTAGGCCAACGCGGGTACCGTAAGCACGGCTGCCAATGGCATAACCAGCCGGTGCATTACGAACAATAAGACCGCTAGCAGCCGTTACATACGCACCACCAGAGACGGGAAGTGTACCACCATTACCACCAGTGCCAGGGCCATAAGGACCCAAATCTGCAACCAATCCAAGCGCTGGCAAGGTTGCTGGGCCTGCAATACCGTCAACAACCAAGTTATTATTTGCTTGAAACCGCTTCAAAGCAGATAGCGTTTCGGGACCAAAAACGCCATCACGGCTTACGCCCAGTGCTGATTGCAGTGAAGCAACACCAGAGCCTCTCTGTCCGTAATAGATTGTCGCTTGAGCCTGTTCGGTATGGGATAGCGTCGTTGCTACAACCCCAGCCGCAACGAGACCCATTGCCAGCGATCCTGAAGCTTTGAGGTCAATGTTTTCAAAGGCAGTCACTTCAGGATCAGGAGTCGGGTCTTCGTGGGCAACAGCGGCATGAATGAAGGCTAATGTTTCCATATGGCACCTGTGAAACAGTGTGTAGTGAATTGACTGAAGCAAAAAGCTTGAATCGATTGCGGGCGGAGAGCCCACAACGCCTGAGCACGATTTGAATAAAGCTGCCGTAACTATTTGAAAACAATTACAGCACTGTTAGCAATGCTTCAAATTAGATATTTGCAACAGCTCTGAAATAATGAGAACTGATGAAACTACCAATCAAACGTACGATCGCCAATCGCACAGATTTATTAGTTAAATTCCATCAACCTTGTTTGGACAGAGACTGCCCATAAAGATGTTTCTATTGAGATAGTATCAGAGCCTTCAGCGATAGTAAAGTCTAAAAAGACGAAAGGAAAGTTGATTGAAACAGCCTTCCAGAGAGAACTGCCCTTGCTTGATTGGCGGTGTTTTCTGACAGCTTGAAGAAGGATGATAGGCGCTCCAATACCTCAGTTTTGGATGTTTGGGCGCTTGCTTCAGGATCATTTCACCCAGCTTAAAGTGACATGAACAATCCAGGTTTAAGGCATTAATCATCAAAAAGGGTGAGGAACGTAGCGCACTGAACAGTTATCTCAAGCGGTATCCATCCTGCTACGATCGTCGCCGCGATTCCAACCTGTTAGAAACCAACCTGTACATCTTGCTGCTGTTGGTTGCGGCTAATGGTAAAGACAGCAGTACTGGGGGAGTGCTTTAGGAATGCCTGTAGGTCTTCAATCCGGGTTAACCGTTGACCGTTAATGGCCAATAAGCGATCGCCTGCGCTCAAGCCAGCATTCTCAGCAGGAGAGTTAGGTTCAACAAGCTGAATTACCAGTGATTGCTCGTTTACTAATGCCCCCAACCGCATTCCTTGTGACGGTGCAGAGGGTTCAGGCTGAGTAGGGGGGGTGTCTGGGGTATGCAAATCTGCTGGAGCCTGAGGTGTCTCCGCTGTCGCTGGTGTGGATTGTGCCGCAGCCTCCACCTTTTGCCGATTCTGTTCAATAAAGTGTTGAGCAACCGCCGTGGTAGTTGCAAAGCCAATCCCTACATTCTCACCTGATTCTGATAGCCAAATAGCTTTGTTTACGCCAATCATCTCGCCCTGACTATTCAGCAGGGGTCCACCAGAGTTCCCCGGATGCAGCAGGATAGAAGACTGAAGATCACCATTTCCACGCCGGCCTGTCAATGTGCCTAGCGCGGTGATCCCTGTACGACCAAAGGGGCTCCCGATCGCGCACACCTTTTGCCCTAGCTGGAGGTCATTAGATGAGGCCAGAGGGATGACTGGCAGGGCTTCTTTTGTGCCAAGTTGCACCAGCGCTAAATCGTTGACCAGATCCGTTGCCAAAACTTGTCCCTTGAAGAGCTTACCGCTCCAACTCCTCGCTCGAATTTGACCATTTTCACTATCCTTAACGACATGGTGATTCGTCAGCACTAACCCCTGAGCGCTAATGATGCTACCTGACCCAAATTCGCTACCCGCATACAACGTGACGACTGCTGATCGCACGGCTTGGCAGGCGCTAGCACTGGTCAATTCTGGGTGTCCTGGTTTAGCGTTTGGTGTACCAGGTAGCGATAGCGGTAATGGCTTGATCGATGGAATATACGAAGCCAGGGTGTGAGCCAATAAAAGCAATGTGCCGATCCAGAACCAGCGGTAGAATCTCATGGCGCGATGGTCAAATTAGCCATAGGCAAAGCTTGCGCTGCCAACCGTCTAGCGCTGTCTTCTTTTAGAGAACGCATTTTAGAGAACGCAAACCAGGCCATCGAGTTGGTTAAAGCTGGTCTTCATTCTGCCACTAAAACCCCGTTGACGACAGCAGGCGCTGTGCAGCAAAACCAGGATTTAGCGTGACCGTCCGCAACTGCTGACGACTAAAACGCCGACGTCTAAACACTTCAATGAATGCTCAGCCAGATTCGTTGCCACCTGAATCTGCTCAAAAATTCACCTGTACGTTGGTAATCTGTCGATCGCGATCGAGCGTCAATATCGCCGTGATGGGCTGCTGGCTGAGAAACAAGTCTAACTGCTGTCGTCCATTCAATGGGTTACCGTTCACCGCAAGCAAGCGATCGCCGGGTCGTAGCCCACCCAGTTCTGCAGGCGAACCTGGCTCAACTCGCTGCACCGTCATATCTCTATCGTCAAAATTTGCGCCCAGTATGCTGGTAGACGCAATGCGGGCTTGCGTGGATGGCTGTGGCAACTGGGCTTGAGGAAACCCGACAGCCGGTGACGGGAGTGCCACTGGCACGGGTGCTGTGATTGGTTGCTTCGTCTCTCCAGCCGCAACAGAAGTGGCAACATTGCGATGATTCTTACCAAGGAACGTTTGGATCGCCTGTACGCCTGTGGCATAGCTAACGCCTGTATTTTCGCCACTGCTGGACACCCAGATTGATTTGTTGACACCAACGATCGCCCCTTGAGCATTCAACAAAGGCCCCCCCGAATTGCCGTAGGTAAGCCGAACCGCTGATTGTAAATCGCCATTGGCTAACAAGCTTTTGAACAAGCCCTGACTCAAAACGCCTGTACGTCCTGCAGGGCTACCGATCGCACAGACCTTTTGACCTGTTTGAAGGCTGGCACCACTGGCTAAAGCTAGGGTTGAGAGCGGTTCTTTAACGGGAATTTGTACCAATGCGAGGTCGTTCCGAGTGTCACTTGCGATCGCGCGTCCAACGTAGCGATTGCCATTGGCAAGCTTGACATAAATTTTGACTTTGCTGGGGCTTGTCAATGCTTCTTTGACCACATGCTGAGCCGTCAAGATCGTGCCATCAGCATCAACAACACTACCAGAGCCAATTTCGGTTCCAGAATACAGCGTCACCACAGCACTGGCTGCCTGCTGACAATTGCGATAAGCATCACCCGCTTTTGGAACTGCGCCCGCAGGCGCTTGAGGACTTAAGGCAACGGCTGTTGTCATGCCTCCAGCCTGACCACCAAGCAGCACGCAAGACGCAGAAAAAACCAGCAAAGATTTGAATTTCATGATGAGGGGGTCACGAATGAAGACACACAAGGTCTGTGCCGTTACCATAGCGTTCCAAACCGTGTTGGCGATCGCGCAGACGGCAAAATTACTTAACGGAAATGAGCGAGAAAATTGCTGTGGTAGATGCGGTCAAAAGGGCTGCAACTCAAGCACCGACTGAAAATAATCGTCTGATAGCTTAACCATACCCTGTTGTTTCAACCCGCGATTATCTTGGTCCGGACAAGTGGTTCATCTGCGGTACGAACCGTTTGAAGCAAGGCCGGACGCACAATCAACCGCGGAAGTTGAGCTACATCAGACAAGACGGGCAGGGACAGCAGAGGTTCCAATGGCAATCCGCTAAAGGCGAAAGGAACAACATTCACTAGAAGCGAATTTGCACATTGGCACGTTGCCGTCCACGGGCGATCGTAAATTGTGCCGTATCCGGTTGGCGATTGAGAAATGATTGTAAAGTAGAGAACCCGTTTAGCCGTTGACCATTTACAGCAAGCAGTCGATCACCAGGGCGAAAACCACCCATCGCGGCGACAGAGCCAGCTTGAACTTGCTGTACGACCAAACTGCGAGTATCGATCGTCATGCCCAGGCGTCTACCTGTTGTCGGACGGTTGTTAGGTGGCACAACCATCTTGTCTTGATCGGGAGTATTGTCTTGATTTAGCGCAGGGGGGTCTGGAGGCGTCACAGGCACGTCGGGCGCTGTCCATGTCCATTCAGCACCCGAAGGGGAGTCAGGCGATGGTTGTGCTTCCGGCGTAATGGGCACCTGAGCGATCGGAGCATTCACAGAAGGGGGTTTAACAATGAAAACTTTGTTGGTAGGAGGCGTTTCTGCAACAAGATTGCCCATCAACGTTCGTACGGCCTGTACGCTGGTCGCGAAGCTAATCCCCGTATTTTTGCCAGAAGGTGATTCCAGAATCGCCTTGTTCACGCCAATCATCTCGCCTTGAGGATTGAGCAACGGGCCTCCCGAATTGCCAGGGTAGAGCCGAATATTTGCCTGCAAATCGCCATTTGACCGCAGTAAGCTAAGCGTGCCTTCACTCAGAACGCCAGGACGACCATAGGGACTGCCGATCGCGCAAACGGGCTGACCAATCTGAATGGCACTCGCGCTCGCCAACGGAACCACTGGAAAAGATGACGACGCATCCAGTTGCAGCAAGGCCAGATCATTGCGGGTGTCAATCTTAAGCACCCGCCCCTGATACTGTTCGCCATTGGCCGTTGCCGCGACGATCGGTTGACCACCCCGTTCCCGGATGACGTGATTGCTGGTAATGACTAGACCATCTGGACTCACAATGCTGCCAGAGCCAGTTTCGTTGCCAGCATACACCGTCACAACGGCTGAGCTTTTGGTTTGACAATTTCGATACGTTGCTTGTGATGAGTCCGCTATATAAGCAAGGCGAGTCGCTGTCGTGAGACGATTAATGGCCCGAAGGGGCGCTGCAAGGGATGTCGTGATACCAACTAGCCACACGGAAAACGCTAAGAGGAGTAGATACTTGAGTTTCATAGCTTGAACTGAAGGACGTTCCGAAAGATGAATGTTTGGCAGGCGCAGCTTTGCCTTGGTTGCAGCCAAACAACCAGGGCGACCATATTCACAGCAAAATTAGTACAGCAAAATCTAGCGATACTTTCTGACGCAGACTCTCGGAGCGTTAGGAGTGCGTCCGTCGGGGGGTAGCATCACTTTTCGCCCTTGCAAAAACAGCATCCGGATGGTTTCACGGCAAGCGAAGCACGATCGTTACAGGGTTTCTCATTGCCGTTTGTAAGCGGCTCCTAAAGCCTTCTTTGCCCACTGTAAAAAGAATTTCTGACCAGGCTCAAGGCTGCTTATAAAGAGGCGATCGCTGAGTTATAGCCATCCTAAAAGTTTCAAGTGCGATCGCCCTGTAGCAAATGTCTGCATTGCCATAGGACAAACGTCCACGTGTCAGGCAGTACTAAAGTCCTTGCATGAATGGCCCAATCTCCTGCATAGAATGGGAGAAGCGATCGCCCGGAGCGTGTGTGAACGGAACCATCAAACACCAAGCACAAACTCAATACTCCATTCATCCACCGAGTCGGTTCGTTCGTAACCATTGGGATAAACTGTTGCCCGATTGGTCTTGCCCTGCGCGATCGATGCTGATTGTACTCCAGGCCTGTGACTGCGATTTACTAGAACGCTCGCCCTTTGCTGAAATGCAGAAACGTACATTACGGCGACGGTTCCTGAAGCTTGGCTATGCGATCGCAGCCAAAATTAAGCAAAAGGGATATACAGCAGCCCTTTTTGACCCACGCACTGGTCTACCACTCCTGACCCGTCCGGGTGCATATCGGTTAGATGATGTTGCCGTTGTGCAAGCCGCTCTACACTACCGAGTGACCCATAGCCATGGTTGTTCCTTGATTCTTCACCCCACCTGGGGCAGAGCCGTGTACCCTTCAACGTTGGTATCATCGGCAGAACCTGTCCTGATGGAGCAGATTCTCAGTGAAATGATCTGAAGGAGAATGCCCTTCAAGGCAGTGGTCGATCGCTCAATTGGGTAAAAGTGGCCACTCGTAACTGACCAAATCAGCGCTTGACGTTATCGTTATGATTGCGGATTTGTACCGTTAGCAACATTTACGCTTGCGTGGGCATCCTAACACTAAAGACGACGGTCAAAGCCCCAAACCCTGTTCACGGTCGATCGCCCTTAAACCCTGCCCCTGGGGTTCCTACGCTCAAACGGACACTATTACGTCACTTGCTCAGCAGTCCGGTTTTCTCTTGAACTTGATTTTGGAGCTAACACGATGAATCAGCGTCAGCAAAACCTACGTTATGCAGCAGCGAGAGCCTTCATGGAGTCACTCGATCAACTGCAAGAGACGCTTCAAGCATCTGAGACTCAGCCCGTCGTCACTCCTGAACCCCAGCAAGGAACCCAGCGACCGGAAACCTCTTCTCCTGCCGATCCATCGTTCGACCTGCAAAGCTTTGAACAAGCCGTGGCGGATATCGAAGCATTTATCCAGAAACGGCACGGTGATGAGAGCGAGCAATAAGCACGCAAACGCCGAACGGGTGGAAGATCGCTTTACTCTCAACGTGAGTTAGCCATCAGTTAGCCATCGCCGTAACGCAGGCTGCCATCTCTCGTTTAGATACCGAACATCATCAAACAAAAACCAACGATCGTCACAATCCAGGCGGTCAAAAGTTCGCGCTCACGTTCTTTACCTTTACGCTTTTTGAAGGCATCATAAGCGGCGATATCTACAGCTCGTTCGACCGTCTGCCCGTTGAGAAGAGCCTCACGATCGCTCGCCTGGATTTCGGTAAAGTCAGCAGGTTGCACCACGCGGGTAGAGTAGACCGACAATGTGCCATCGCTCCAGGCTTCAAGCGCCAGGTTCCAGAGGTGGGCGCTATCCCAGTAGTCCCAGGTAATGCGGTGGCGGGTCGTGCCATCCGAATGATAGTCTCCCTCTGTTTGGGATTCAAAGGCATAGAGACGGTTGAATAGCTGGAGTTCTGGGTATGGAGAGGCGTGCGATCGCATGTCATCACCAATGCTCATCAGGCGATCGCGGGAGGTTTGCGGGTCAACGAGGGTAGGATAGCGCAGTTCTTCGGCAAGATACCAGTGCACAAGGGTTTCTGGGTTTTGCGGATCCACTTCGCGGAGCAGATAGTATTCTTTGCCGCTGGTTGATTTCAATAGCCACTCTTCAGTTTCGTAGCCGTTGTCATCGGTATAGGTGCTGTAATCGTGCACCACCCATTGCACACCGTGATATTTAAGTTGGCTGCCTTCTCGCAATTGCCGCAGTTCGGTTTCAGATAGCCCTACCGTCATGGATACTGTCTCAAAGAAAAGCGTGGGTCTTGAGTTCTAACTTAGATTGCCCGACTCAAAACTCAGCCACCATCACTTAAAACTTTACTTATCCCTTCACCTCCAGAACGTGCCATTGAACGCGATCGTAGCGATCGGTTAGCGCGATCGCGAGCCGTTCTGCAAGCCGTTCTGCTTTAGGGCGATTGTCTTGATGATAATCACAGATGTGAATATCGACCGTGGCTTTGTGGCATTCAGCCCAAAGATGTAACGCCACGTGCGACTCTTTTAGCAGCAGCACAGCCGAAATGCCTTGCGGTGAAAACGTTGCCGTCGCTTCTGCCACAGCCGTTAAGCCTGCCGTGTGAACGCAACCTTGAAGCAAAGCCAGCAAATCTTCGGGGGTGCTGTCGGCGATCGCGTCTGTAATGGACAGAATCGCTGAGAAGTGGTGCGATCGAATCACAGTTTTTAAGTGACATCAAGTAAAAATAGCATCAAGTAAGGGCACTGCACCTAACCGTACAGGATCAGTGCAAGGCAACTGGGTTTCTTGCTGAACCTGCGCGATCGCCTGTTGCGCGTCCGGCTCCGACAAGTGGGCAGTATTCAGGGCGATCGCGGCAACCTTTGTAGGGGCAAACGCTCCGGCAGCGGCAGCTACTGTTTCATACAGATGTACTACGTCAGGCAATGGCGGAATCTTTACGGCTGGAGCGTTACGAATATGGGTTTGCCCAGCACGATGCACCAACACCAAATGGGTCGGTTGGCTACCGCGTAGCAGTGGTAAGGTAGCCGTCGAAGCAGGATGGAGCAGAGAACCTTGCCCTTCAATGTGCAAAATGTCCCGATCGCCGCTTGCCTGCATGACCAGTTGTTCCACCGCTCCCGCCGCAAAATCAACGCGAATGGCATCGAGTGGAATGCCACTGCCCGAAATCATCATGCCTGCCTGCCCGGACGCGAGAAATTGCGATCGCAATCCCTGCTTTTGAGAGGCACGGTGAAGTTCCAGACTGGTAGACATTTTGCCGACACTCATATCGGTGCCTACTGTTAAGACCCGCAGACAGGGCAACGAGCGAGCCTGCCCAGTGCCTACACTCAGGCCAGGAGGTTCTTGTCGGACATCCCAGATCCACTGTCCTGCTTTGAGGAGTGCCTGAAGCGTCGGATCACGGTTTAAGGGCGTGTGTAATCCGTTCACTATCGACAGCCCACTGGCGATCGCTTGCTGCACATCGTGCTGCCAATCCGCAGGCAAAATGCCACCCAGGAGCGCAATACCAATCACCAGCACATTGGGTTTGAATGGCAGGACGTCCTCCACCGATGCCACGATCGGGACATCGCGCGGAATGCCTGTTAGTTGAGGCAGAGAAGCACCAGCGGTCGCACGATCGATAACCGCAACGATATTGGCTTCGCTATACCGCAGCATAGTCAAACCCGTTTTACCCTGTGCGCCCTTCACACCTTCATGCAAAAGGATTACGACTCGATCGTCCGGACTCATCATGCCGTTTACTTCATTTGCTCACTGCTAACCCAATTTAAACGACAGAGGGGCACGGTCAACCGCGCCCCTGTATCCCCTAAGTGTTTAAGACACTTAAGCGTTATTCATCATCCACGTCCATGTCAACATCATCGACATCGACATCTTCCACATCATCGCTGATGAGGTCGTCATCTTCTAAAATGGGCGAGAACGGTTCTGCATCAACAGCAGCTACACCAAAGTTGTCAAAGGTGTAGCTGGGGCGTTCGTCAAAACTATCCAACCCATAGGAACGAGCGGTGCGATCGTCCAGCACAACATCCTTCAGATCCGCATCATCGTCAAAGACGCTAATGCCGTCATAGGACAAGTCAATGTCAGGACTGCTCTGCTCTTCGTAAGCGTTGAACCCTGTCCCTGCTGGAATCAAGCGTCCAATGATCACGTTTTCCTTAAGACCACGCAACCAGTCAGATTTACCTTCGATCGCGGCCTCCGTCAGAACGCGCGTGGTTTCCTGGAAGCTGGCAGCCGAGATAAAGCTATCGGTATTCAACGATGCCTTGGTAATACCCAGCAGTACTGGCGTATATTCTGCTGGCGCACCCCCCGTAATCGCCATCGCTTCGTTGACTTGCTCTACCTGGTAAAGCTCGACCAACTCACCGGGAAGCATCGTGGTGTCACCACCATCATCTACCCGTGCTTTAGAGGTCATCTGGCGCACCACCACCTCAATGTGTTTATCCGAAATATCAACCCCTTGAGACTGATACACCGACTGCACTTCATTCACCAGGAACGTTTGCACCATCTGCAAGCTCACCAGAGCCGCATCGTGCACCCCATCCGTTTCCCGCCTGTATTTGAAGAAGACCTCCAGAATTTCGTGGGGGTTCGCGGGACCATCCGTTAAAGGCTCTGCTGCCAGGACCTCCTGACCGTCAGAAACAATCACGTTTTGACCCGGACCAATCAGGTATTCAGCAATGACCCCATCGGTTTCGATCACTTTGACCTTCACCGAGTCGTCGTCGCCGTACACCACTTGGGCCGTTCCCGGACGGGCTGCCAGTACACAGGCTTCTTTCGGCTTGCGCGCTTCGAGCAGTTCTTCAATCCGGGGTAGACCCTGAATGATGTCTCCTGTCTTTGTACGCTCAAACACCAGGATCACCAAGTTGTCACCCCGCTGCACCAAGTCACCATCGTCGATGTGAAGCACGGCACCAGGCGATACCCGATACGGACGAGCGTGCCGAAGCATGACCTCACCCTCTCCAACACTCACGACCTGACCGGATTCCTGCAAGGAAATACCCGGTGCGATCTCAGAGCCTGCCACTAGCAAATCGCCGATCGAAACGGTTGGGGTTTTGCCTTTGGTCGTCACGGTGATCATATCCGCAGCCCGCACGACTAGAATCCGACGAATGGCTTCAGCAGCCTCCCGAATCCCCTGGACTTCACCCGCTTCCTTACAGAGAATTTCAGTCCGGGCAACCACTGCTCCAGGAGCGATTTGATCGCCATCTTTGACCAGAACACGCGTCCTTGTAGGTCCTTGAGTTGGGTCAGCCGCAATGTCGCGACGAATGACCAACGATTCCAGAATCACAAGCTGGAGCCGCATCGTTTCAGGGTCGGTTTCGTCTGGCACCAGTTCGATATCAGCTGCGAGTTGAGGCGCATCCTGACCAATCTCCAGCACAAGCTGAATTTTCAGCAATTCCAACCCTTCTACCGATTTGACCCGTTCACCATCCTTGTAGGGTAGGCGCTGCACCGCTCGTAGCTTAATCGATCGACCCGATTCTTCATTGGTCGATTCCTGGCTAGGAACAGAAGGCTCGTCAGGCACAGCGAATTCAGTCACTGGGCGGAGTAACATCGCTGGGCCCTCAGGAGTCTCAACGTATTCGGCATAGCGAAGCTCCTCCACCGTCAACCCAGGCATCACCGTTTGACCAGGGTTCACCAGGATACTTTCTTTGGTGATGATGTCATCCAGGTTGTCGATCATGTGCAGATCGCCTGGTTTGATGACGATTTCACGCAGAATGTCGTTTTTCTGCGTCACTTCGACCACACCATTGCTCTGGCAGAAGATGTCTTTAACGACTTCGGTGCCCGCCTCGACGTATTGGCCGTCTTCCACTAGCAACAGCGAGATATCCTTGTTGACTTCATGAGCCTCTTCAGGAATCCAGAGCAAGGTACCGCCTTTAACCACTTCGTACCCTTGCTTCGCCTTGCCACGCTTGGCAACTTCGACCCCAGAGTATTTGATAATACCACCGGTTTGCGTCCGGTAATGGTCATCAATGAGTTCCGCAACGACCTGGTTGTTAGTCACTTTGGTGCCAGGAGTCGCTTTCAGCGAGAAAAGCTGATTATGCTGGGTCTCAATCAAGTAATGATCGCGTCCCTGGTAGCTCTCTGCCCGAACTTTAGCTTCATCCAGCAGGACAGAAGCCGTAATGATTTCCACTTCCCGTCCGCCTTTGCCATCCGCATCGGCAGGAAGCCGCACGACCCCACCATGTTCGGTAACGAGCTTGGTTTCGGCAATAACCCCGTTTGCATCAATGCGATCGCCGTTTTTCACGATCGGTTCCGCACCCGGCGGCAGGTTATACACTTCACCAGAACGAATCCAAACCAAGCCACCTCGTTGGGCAATCCGGGTTGTGTTCCCCTGTCTGTCCTTTTTCTCTTCTGGCACCAGGTCAGCGAATTGCACTTCCCCCGCCATATCGGAAGCAACGTCCTTGGCCGCTTTCTCAGTGGTTTTGCGCGCACGGCCTGTTAGAGGAACTTCAGCAAGAATCTGCCCCTCTTTCACCTTTTGCCCGTCTTTTACCAGAAGCGTTGCACCCTGAAGCACAGAGAAGGACTGTTGGCGACCATCTTTCGCTTCGAGCGTGAGTTTCGAGTTTGCGTCAACCGACTCAACCGTATAAGCGTCTTCACCGTGGCGAGTGCGGTAAGGACGAATGCGCAGTTTCTTCGGAAACTTCAACGTGCCGTCAAACTGAGCCTTTTCCTGCCGCGCCATTTCACCCGTAAACACCCCGCCTGTGTGGAATGTTCGCATGGTGAGCTGAGTACCCGGTTCACCGATCGACTGCGCCGCGATGATCCCCACCGCTTCACCAATATCAACCATGTGAGCATGAGCCAAACTCCAGCCATAGCAGTGTTGGCACACCGATCGCGTCGCTTCACAGGTCAGCGGCGAACGAACAACCACCTCTTCCAACTTTGCTTTGCCGACTCGCTCGGCCATTTCATCCGTGATCGCCTCATTGCGCGCCACGATGACATCTCCCGTGATCGGATCAACCATGTCTTCGGCGGCGACTCGGCCCAACAGGCGATTCTTGAGAGGAATCAAGACGCGATCGCCATCCATCATGCTCCGCACTGGAATGCCACGCTGAGTACCGCAATCCAGCTCACGGATAATAACATCTTGCGAAACGTCCACCAAACGACGAGTCAAGTAACCCGAATCGGCGGTTCGGAGAGCGGTATCTACCAAGCCCTTGCGCGCACCGTAGGACGAAATGATGTATTCCGTTACCGTCAGACCTTCTCGGAAGTTTGTCTTAATCGGCAAGTCAATGATTTCGCCTTGAGGGTCAGCCATTAGACCACGCATCCCCACAAGCTGGCGTACCTGGGAGATATTTCCCCGTGCGCCTGAGAACGCCATCATATAGACGGAGTTCAGAGGATTATTCGATCGAAAGTGGCGTACCACTTCATCTTTCAGCTCTTCACTGGCTCCATTCCAGGTATCAATAACCTTTTGAAAGCGCTCCACTTCAGTAATTTCGCCGCGAGTGTAGCGTTCTTCGGTTTCTCGAATCGTCTCTTCAGCCGCGTCCAGCAACTTGCGCTTGGTTGGAGGGATCTGGAGGTCATCCACACTGATGGAAACCCCTGCTCGTGTGGCGTAGCGGAACCCCAGATCCTTCAGCAAATCTGCCATCTGAGCTGTGCGAGCCGAGCCGTAGGTGGTAAATGCCCAGGAAATCAACTTCCGGAGCTGCCCCTTGTCCACCACACGATTACGAAAAACTGGTTGGTTGTTATGCTCTACCATGAGTTACCCCGCCTCTCCCATGAATGAAGTTCAGATTTCGGAGTCGAGTCGGCAGCACCGCTAAACTCCGAAATCGTTAGTCTAAAATTGCCTTAAACCGCCAAAGCATCTTGGATCGCTTTGTTGTAGATGATCCGTCCCGGAGTGGTCTGAATGTACTGGGAAATCAAGTTTCCATCAGCGTCATAGCGTGAGCGTCGGAACTTGTAGATTTTTGTCACCGCGCCATCATCCGATTTGAGCTCTTCCACCACTTCTGTATCGGGTTCGTCGGTTTCCACATCCCCGTCAAAGCGCACCCAGACATGGTCATGGATATCGACTTGCTTCTGCTCGTAGGCCGTGATCGCGTCGTCCAGGCTGGAGAAATAGCGATTCATTCCTTGCTCAGCCCCTGGATTTTCGGCGGTCAGATAGTAGCAACCCAACACCATATCCTGGCTAGGAGTAATAATGGGACGCCCCGTAGCAGGCGACAGAATGTTATTGGATGCCAACATGAGCAGACGGGCTTCAGCCTGCGATTCGATCGACAACGGTACGTGTACCGCCATCTGGTCACCGTCAAAGTCAGCGTTAAAGGCTGGACAGACGAGTGGGTGAAGTTGAATCGCCCGTCCTTCCACCAGGATTGGCTCAAAAGCTTGAATCCCCAAGCGGTGAAGGGTCGGTGCCCGGTTGAGGAGGACGGGATGCCCGTCAATCACCTCTTCCAACACATCCCAGACGGTCGGATCATTGCGCTGAATCAGCTTCTTCGCTGCCTTGATGTTGTTCACCAACCCTTGACGGATCAAACGGTGGATAACGAACGGTTGGAAGAGTTCGATCGCCATTTCTCTCGGCAGACCGCACTGGTGGATTTTCAGCTTAGGACCAACCACGATGACCGATCGTCCAGAGTAGTCGACTCGCTTACCCAGTAGGTTTTGGCGGAATCGTCCTTGCTTCCCTTCAATAATGTCGGAAAGCGACTTCAGCGGACGATTGTTAGCACCAACCACCGTACGACCGCGACGACCGTTATCAATCAACGCATCGACCGCTTCCTGAAGCATCCGTTTTTCGTTACGGACGATGATTTCAGGAGCCAGAATTTCCTGCAAACGTGCCAGACGGTTGTTGCGGTTAATCACCCGCCGATACAAATCATTCAAGTCAGACGTTGCGAACCGTCCACCATCCAACTGCACCATCGGTCGGAGATCAGGTGGAATCACAGGAATGACGGACAGAACCATCCAATCAGGCTGAGAACCTGTGGCGATAAAGTTGTCAATTACTCGCAGACGCTTAATGAGCTTCGCTCGCTTTTGGCCTTTCGAGGTTGCAATTTCCTCGCGCAACTGTTCGGCTTCTTTTTCAAGATCAATGTCTTGCAAAAGCCGTTGCAGCGCTTCGGCACCAATACCAACCTCAATGCCGGATAGCTTCGAGTCTTCGCTATACAGTTCGTCCTCGATTTCAATCCACTGATCTTCCGTCAGCAGTTGCTTGTAGGTGAGGTTTTCGGCGTTACCGGGGTCTAGCACCACATACGCGTTGAAGTAAACGATTTGTTCCACATCACGTAGCGGCATATCCAGCAAAATTGCCATATAGCTGGGAATGCCTTTGAGATACCAAACGTGGGCTACTGGAGCCGCCAGCTTGATATAGCCCATGCGATGCCGCCGCACCCGTGATTCGGTTACTTCTACACCACAGCGTTCGCAGACAATGCCCCGATGGCGTACTCGCTTGTACTTCCCACAGTGACATTCCCAATCCTTCGCAGGACCAAAAATGCGCTCACAAAACAAGCCGTCCATTTCAGGCTTTAGCGTGCGGTAGTTGATGGTTTCTGGCTTGGTTACTTCACCCACAACCTGCCCATTCGGCAAGGTACGCTCTCCCCACTGACGGATCCGTTCTGGAGATGCCAGACCAATCTTCACATAGTCAAACCGCTGCTCTAGTTTTGGCATCGTGTCTTTCCCTCTTTAACTGTGGCGACAAAAATTTTACGTGTGCAGGAGAGCTTATGAACAGGAGATAGGGCACAGGAAACTCATCTCCACGTACCCTACGCCCTGCACCCTACGCCCTAGTTATTCGTCACTCTCGTCCATCTCATCCCTTGAAATGGATTCATACGTCGGGCGGGAAGGTGCGCGCCGACTACTCACGTCTGCCATGAGATCCACTTCGCTGTCGCGGCTGGTGCCGTCTTCACGGGTATCGAGTTTATGCACAGCCACATCAAGACAGAGCGATTGAAGCTCTCGCATCAGCACCTTGAAGGATTCAGGCGTACCCGGTCGAGGAATGGCTTTCCCTTTGACGATCGCATTCAGCGCTTCATTACGACCCTGCATGTCATCCGATTTGACGGTCAACAATTCTTGCAGGGTGTAAGCAGCACCAAACGCTTCCAATGCCCATACTTCCATCTCCCCGAAGCGCTGACCACCTTGCTGTGCTTTACCACCCAGAGGCTGCTGCGTTACCAGTGAGTAAGGACCCGTCGAACGAGCGTGGATCTTATCGTCTACCAGGTGCACCAGCTTCAGCATGTAAGCTTTGCCAACCGTGATCGGACGATCGAACGCTTCACCCGTCCGTCCGTCGTAGACCACCGTTTTGCCAGCGTTCTCAGGGTTGAATAGCCAATCCTTCGCCAGAATCTCGCTTGCTTCATTGAGCTTGCCATGCACCGTTTCGCGCGATTTTTCTTCGCCGTGCATTTCGTCAAACGGCACAACCTTGAACCGTACGTCCAGATTCTCGCCAGCCCAACCCAGCAAGCACTCGTAGACCTGGCCCACGTTCATACGGGATGGCACCCCTAGAGGGTTGAGTACGATATCGACTGGCGTACCATCGGGCAGGTAAGGCATATCCTCAGTCGGCAAAATACGGGAAATGATGCCCTTATTGCCGTGGCGACCAGCCATCTTGTCACCCACCTGAATCTTCCGCTTTTGCGCCACGTAGACTCGTACCACCATGTTGGCTCCGGGCGGCAATTCATCCCCTTGCTCACGGGTAAAGACGCGCACATCAACCACGCGGCCCTTCTCACCGTTCGGAACACGGAGCGAGTTATCGCGCACATCTCTCGCTTTCTCACCAAAAATGGCTCGCAGGAGTTTTTCTTCTGGTGGTTGATCCGATTCCCCTTTGGGGGTCACTTTACCAACCAGAATGTCACCCGCTTCCACCCAAGCGCCGATGCGAATGATGCCCGTCTCATCGAGTTGACGGAGGGAATCTTCACCCACGTTGGGAATTTCGCGAGTAATTTCTTCCGGCCCAAGCTTGGTTTGCCGCGCCTCAATTTCAAATTTTTCGATGTGAATTGAGGTGTAGGTATCGTTAGAAACCAGACGTTCACAAATCAGGATGGCATCTTCGTAGTTGTAGCCTTCCCAAGGCATGTAAGCGACCAGGATGTTTTGACCCAGAGCTAGTTCGCCCTTTTCCGTAGCAGAACCATCTGCAAGCACCTGTCCAGTCACCACTTTGTCGCCTACAAACACAATCGGACGCTGGTTTAAGCAAGTGTCCTGGTTAGAACGCTGATATTTTTGCAGTTGGTACTCAATCTCCTGACCTTCAGGACTTCTGACCCGCAAGCGATCGGCTGAAACATACGTAACTTCGCCATCGGTGCGACTCACAATGACCATCCCAGAGTCACGTGCCGCTTGTGCTTCTAACCCCGTACCCACCAAGGGACGCTCAGGACGTAACAGCGGCACAGCCTGCCGTTGCATGTTAGAGCCCATCAGCGCTCGGTTAGCGTCATCATGCTCCAGGAACGGAATCAGTGAGGTTGCAACCGAAATAATCTGCACAGGCGAAACAGCCACATAGTCCACCTCATCACGGGTGGTAGTTGTGAATTCCTGACGGTAGCGCACAGGCACCGTTTCACCCAGGATGTTGCCCTCTTCGTCCATCGTGACGTCACCGGCTGCCACACGCAGATCATCCTCTTCGTCGGCAGTCATGTACACGGGCGGGCGATCTTTAATGACCCGTCCATTCTCCACCGGGTAGAAGGGGGTTTCAATGAAACCGTAGGCATTCACCCGTGCATGGGTTGCCAGCGAACCAATCAGCCCAGCGTTGGGACCTTCTGGCGTTTCGATCGGGCAAATACGACCGTAGTGAGATGGGTGAATATCTCGAACGGCGAAGCCAGCGCGCTCACGCGTTAGACCACCGGGACCCAGAGCGCTGAGACGACGCTTATGCGTCAATTCTGCCAGTGGATTGGTTTGATCCATGAACTGAGACAACTGCGAAGAGCCAAAGAACTCTTTAATGGCTGCAACAAGGGGTTTTGGGTTGACCAGCGAAGCAGGGGTGAGGGATTCCGCATCCGAAACCGTCATCCGCTCCCGAATGATGCGCTCTAAGCGGTTGAGACCCACCCGCACCTGATTCTGGAGCAATTCACCCACCGAACGCACCCGACGATTACCTAGATGGTCAATATCGTCGATACTGCCAATGTCAAATTCCAGGTTGATCAAGTAATCGATCGCCGCCAGAATATCCTGCGGCGTCAACACACGCGTTGCTTCCGGCACATTCAGCCGCAGCTTTTTGTTGAGCTTATAACGACCTACTTTACCCAGGTCATACCGCTTGGGATCGAAAAAGCGAGAATCGAGCAACTGCTGGCCACCTGAAACGGTTGGCGGTTCACCTGGACGCAGCTTACGGTACAGTTCCATCAGCGCTTCTTCTTCGCCAAATTGACCTTCCTTCTCGATCGTTTTCTGGAAGTATTCGGGATGCCGTAGCGCATCAAAGATTTCGCCATCGCTCAAACCAAGCGCTTTCAGCAACACCTGAGCCGATAGTTTGCGGGTCTTGTCGATGCGAACCCAAACCAGATCATTCTTATCTGTTTCAAACTTCAGCCAGGCACCCCGGTTGGGGATCAAGCTAGCGTTGTACGTACGGCGACCATTCTTGTCCGTCTCTGACTTGTAGTACACACCAGGACTACGAACAATCTGGTTCACAATCACACGCTCAGCACCGTTGATGATGAAGGTGCCTCGATCGGTCATTAGCGGCAAATCGCCGATGAACACTTCTTGTTCTTTAATTTCGCCCGTCTCTTTGTTAATCAAACGAGTCGGAACATACATCTGTACCGCATAGGTGCTGTCACGACGTTTCGCTTCGTCAACGTCATACTTGGGCCGTTTCAACTTGTAATCTTTGCCCAAGAAATGCAGCTCTAGCTTGCCTGTATAGTCTGTAATAGGAGAGAAACTATCCAGTTCTTCGATCAGTCCTTCCTCAAGAAACCAACGGAAACTGGCCCGCTGAATCTCAACCAGGTCTGGCAACGTAAAGGCGGGGGGGGTATAGGTCTGCTCAGTCATGCGTCTCCTCGAAGGGGTCACGCCCAGCGCGAATCCCAGATTTTACGTGATTTGTACAAAAATGTCAATACAAAATGCCTGGGTTCCAGCAAGAACCCAAGAAGTGGGAATATTCAATTAAGTAGGCGGTTGGCAGTTCAGAGGGATCTCCAGTAATGGATGAGTGATAGACGCGCTTTGTGCATCATTCATTAAACTTTCCAGACAGTCGATAGGGGAGGACCCGTTCACACGTGGTTACTCCAACAGCGAAAGTGAGGCCGAGGGGGCAGCAAACTGAATTAAGCGAAGCAATAAATCATTCAATGGACAGACCCTCATTCATTATGGCGCAGAGAAACGTGTTTTGTGTGGTAAGCAATAGCAAAACTTTGCAGCCCAGTCAACAGTACTGTACCGAATGCTGACAAAACTAACCAAGATCGAAGCCTGTAGTATTCAACATCGTTCGACAAGACCCTCTAAGCAGGAGCTAGAACCCGATCAGGAAGCGGCAAGCCAAACAAACGACAGGCATTTTGAGTCGTTTGCATTGCTAAGTCTTCTAGAGAAACCTGCCGTAGCCCAGCCACTTGTTCAGCCACATGCCGGACAAACGCAGGCTCGTTCCGCTTACCACGCTGGGGCACTGGAGCCAAAAAGGGACAATCCGTTTCGATCAACAGTCGATCGCTAGGCACCATCTGAGCCGATTGGTGAATCTGCATCGCTTTCGGAAACGTCACCGTACCGCTAAAGCTGATGAAAAAGCCTAGATCCAGGAACCACTGCGTTTCTTCTGGCGTTCCTCCCCAACAGTGCATCACCCCCTTCACAGCACCATGTCGACTCCAAAACTGCTGCAAGAGCGCCGCCATTGGTTCAGCCGCATCACGGCAGTGAATGATCACAGGAAGATCTAACTGCTGCGCGATCGTCAACTGCGTCTCAAACGCTTGCTGTTGTTGTTCAACGTTGCTGGCTTTGAAGAAGTCTAGCCCGGTTTCACCGATCGCAACCACACGGCTATCCGAACGAGCAAGCGCTGAAATCTCATCAGCAATGGTTTCAGTCCACTTCTCTTCAACATCCAACGGGTGCAATCCCACGGCAAAGAAAAGCTCTGGAAACTGGTCAGACAGTGACCGAATCTCTGGAAACTCTGAAGGCTCGACGCAAGAGTGAACCAGGCGAACCACCCCCGCACTACGCCATCGCGAAGCAACCGAATCCAAATCCGGTTGAAACGAGTCAAAATTGATATGCACGTGGGTATCAATCAACTGCATGAAACTAAGGCTAGAAAGTGGTGGCTAGTGAGAGAACAGCAACCTGAGCATGCACTGGCTACCTATCAGTTGACGCTGAAACCCAATCTTCACGAAGCTGACGCAGTCTGTTCGTGCTTTTTCAAGGCACGGGCAATCACGGACTTTTTGCGAGCACCTGTATTCGGATGCAAGGCACCACGCTTCACAGCTTTATCAATCTTGCTATAGGCAGCAGCCTGGGTGAGCTGAACTTCTTGCTTGAGTTCAGTACTTGGGCTTGCGGCGTATTTACTGACTGCGGCAAGATACTTCTTGGTCAACGTCTTCACCGCTGACTTATAGCTTTTATTGCGTAGGCGATTGCGTTCAGCAATTTCAACGCGCTTAATGGCGGACTTAATATTAGCCACAGTTAAATCCCAAGACCCTTCTATTGAACATAATTTGCCTCAGCGTACTGGACGCTAGATAAATAACTATAGCATCTCCTTTTAAGGATAACGCGATCCCCAAAAAATCCAGGTTAAGCTAGAGTAGCGATTACAGAGGTGTCTGCCATCCAACGGTTTCCGCGATGACAATCGACCGCTGTTCTCACTAAGCAATTTTTCTTACGACTGGCACTCCTACTCCATGCTGCGAATCATCACTCAGCGGGCTGAGGCACGAACTGAACTGCGACGGATCTGCGATCGCATTCACGACGATCAGGTCGTTCATAAAGAAGCGACGGTACGAGAAGTGCTTCAAGCTGTGAAGCGCCAGGGTGACCGAGCGGTTCTGCACTACACGACTGAATTTGATCGAGTCACGCTAAAACCTGACGAATTGCGCGTCAGCGGCTCTGAGCTTGACGCGGCTTATCAGCAAGTTTCTAAAGAATTATTGGATGCGATTCGGCTGGCTTGTCGCCAAATCGAAGCGTTCCATCGTCAGCGAATGCCCAAAAGCTGGGTGCAGTTTGGGGAAGATGAGGTGGTACTGGGAAAGCGCTACACCCCCGTTGATTGCGCTGGTTTGTATGTGCCGGGGGGGCAGGCGGCTTACCCTAGCACTGTGTTGATGAACGCCGTCCCTGCAAAGGTGGCCAAGGTTCCTCGCATTGTGATGGTCACGCCCCCCGGTGGCGAGAAACCGATTCATCCTGCTGTGCTGGTGGCGGCACAGGAAGCAGGCGTTGAGGAGATTTATCGGGTTGGTGGCGCACAGGCGATCGCGGCGCTTGCCTATGGCACAGAAACCATTCCGAAAGTGGATGTGATCACGGGACCGGGCAATATTTACGTCACGCTGGCTAAAAAGCTGGTCTATGGCACTGTCGGGATAGACTCTCTCGCAGGCCCCTCTGAAGTCCTGATTATTGCAGACAAGGTAGCAAACCCAGCACACGTAGCGGCTGACATGCTGGCGCAGGCAGAACATGACCAGATGGCGGCGGCGATCCTACTAACCGATGACTCCGTCTTAGCGCGCAAGGTCGTCGATGAAGTGGAGCGTCAGTTAATCGACCATCCTCGCCGGTTGCTAACCGAAAAGGCGATCGCTCACTATGGGCTTGTCGTTGTCGTCGAATCGTTGGCCGATGCGGCAGATCTGTCTAACGAATTTGCGCCTGAACATTTGGAACTGGAAATTGCTGATCCCTGGGGTCTCTTAGAAAAAATTCGTCACGCAGGTGCGATTTTTCTAGGCTGCTCGACACCGGAAGCCGTAGGCGATTATCTCGCTGGTCCCAACCACACGTTACCGACCTCTGGCTCTGCCCGCTATGCCTCAGCGTTGAGCGTAGAAACCTTTATGAAGCACTCAAGCCTGGTGCAATACTCCCAGACGGCTCTACAAAAAGTTGCCGGCGCGATCGATACACTGGCAACCGCAGAAGGGCTCCACTCCCATGCAGCCTCCGTTCGAATTCGGGTGCGAGGCAATCTCAATCCAGACGCTTAGGAATGAGATTAAATAACATCAATCTTTGTGGGTTTGGTTGAGGTACGAAACCAACCATCTCCAAGGCGTTAGGTTGCACCAAGCTCAACCCAATCTACCCAAGCTTTTATTCACGACCCTTAGGGGCGTGGCTTTACAGCGGAGTCTCAAGCGAGTAAGCCACAGTTAATCAAGATGGGTATGGGGTTACCGGGTATCGGGGGTAGTGAATGCGAAGGAAAACGGCTGTAAAACCGGGAAATTTTGCATAAGGTGCCGTGATTGGCTCCAAGCCTGAAGCGTAGCAGCCAGCACTTTGAGCGATCGCGAAGCGTGTCAAAAGACATTTAGCCATATCAAAGGCTAGCTAGAGCCCACATCCGATATGACTGCATGCTCCTTTCTGAGCGCTTACACCGATATATCTAGAAATTACGCAATCCTTTATAGCCAGATGCATTCGCAAGGTCAGAGAGCGGTTGCGTCCCTTCCAGCGTTTTGCCTTTAATTTTCCAGGTGGGATAGCCTTCAACCTTTGCCACATTACAGAGATCGGGACGCGCATTTTTGCCGTCCTCAGCGCACTCAATATAAGGGAGTTGCTTGGCAGCTTGTTGCCCAAACAATTGCAATTGCTCATGGCAGTGAGGGCACCAATAAGCTCCATACATCTTGGCACCCACGCTCTTAAGATGCTTTGCCAGGGCGATCGCAGCGGCACTTGATGTTGTCGTTACTGGAGGAGCGGTAGCGCCTGCTTTTGCCATAGAGACAGGTTCAGCCGTCGTCTCCTGTGCCCCTACCTCCACAGAAGCATCAACATTGCTTCGTGTGTGCGCGATGCCGATCGCAAGCCCTAACCCTGCGCCAACTAAAGCCACTGCAATCCCGATCGCCTGAACTGGTTTCATAAATTTTAAAGATGCCTCGACTCTTAATACCGACTGCAACGCTTGCAACGGAACCTGACTTTACTGCGAGAGAAACTGTCGCAGCCGGAACAAACTAACCGTTTGAGCCAAGTTTAGCGGCAGAAGCGAGATTCCTTCTAAGCGAGATTGCACCCAACCATCCCCCCAGTACCATTCGTGAAAGCCATCAATGCCCTTGCTCAAAAGTAGCCGCAAGTTATTTGCCTCAACCTGCTCAACAACCTGTTGAATCGCGATCGGGCCTGCCCAGGTTGTAAACGTTAACCCCGCTTGCAGGTGTTCCGGTAAGCCTCGCTCTAATCGCAAGGGCGATAACCACTGTTGCAGTTTAGAGGCGTCCGTTAAGCTCTGCCGTAGAACCTGCTCTGAAGCGGCAACTTCAATTCGGAGACTACTTTGCTGAAAGGTTCCAAGCATGGGAAGAAGCGATCGCAGAAAGAATACCTTCAGTATGCCAAACATATTGAAAGCAAGTCGTTGAGCTTGTCGTTTTTTTGAAGGAATCGACGGTACGACAATCGCTCTAACCCTAGATAAGTAGGGACCCCATGCCATGATGATCTTCAAGCATCTGCATTCAATCGCTTAACGTCTGGCACCTTAGAATAGAGATAGAGAACGATTAAGAAACGTAAGGAATTTTCATGGCTGATCAGCTCATTCGCGCAACCGCGGCCGGAGGTGGGATCCGAGCAGTTGGAGCAATCACAACCCGTTTGACCGAAGAAGCGAGGCGGCGACACAATCTTTCCTACGTTGCGACAGCAGCATTGGGGCGCACCATGACCGCTGGCTTGCTCCTGGTGTCAAGCATGAAACGGGCAGAATCGAGGGTCAACATCCGCATCCGGGGAAATGGTCCTCTGGGCGGCATTTTGATTGATGCAGGTTTAGATGGTACGGTGCGGGGGTATGTTGCCAATCCTGCCGTAGAATTGCCGCCGAACGAAAACGGAAAGCTAGACGTGGGCGGTGCTGTTGGGCAGGATGGGTATGTCTATGTCGTGCGTGACGTGGGCTATGGGTACCCGTATTCCAGCACGGTAGAGCTCGTTTCAGGCGAAATCGGTGATGACTTAACCCATTACCTTGTGGCCTCTGAGCAAACCCCCTCAGCACTCGTTCTAGGGGTTTTTGTCGAAGCCAATGGAGTGACGGCTGCTGGCGGGCTGCTCATTCAAGTTTTACCCAAGGCTGCCAGTGACGAAGCTTTAGTTGAGCTACTGGAATCTCGGATTGCTTCGCTTTCTGGTTTTACACCGCTGCTACAGGAAGGCAAAACACTCACCGACATCTTTGAGCAGCTCTTGGGGGATTTGGGGCTGGAGATTTTGCCAGAAGTGCAGCTTCTACGCTTTCACTGCCGTTGCTCGTTCGATCGTGCGCTGAGGGCACTCAAGCTGTTTAGCACCACAGAGCTACAGGACATGATTGACCAGGACGATGGGGCAGAAGCCATCTGTGACTTTTGCGGCAATGTGTATCGGGCTAGCCGTGACGAACTCGCTCAAATTATCAATGACCTGCAAGCGGAGTCGTCACAAGGCTAACCAACTGGGAAAGTCAACGCAGCATTAGGAGAAGTTTGCGAGCTCTAAAACGGCGATATCCCTGGGGATAGCGCTATTCAAGCTAAACGTTTGATTTCGTACGGCATTCCAGGCGATCTTGTGCGCTTTTGCTTCCTCGCCGTACCATTGAATAGCTGAGTTAAACGCGACTCGGTACAAGCTTTGCGATGCGTCTGACAGACGATCGCGAATATTGTTAGGTAAATCTTGATTTGTTAAATAAGCCATGGCCATAAACCCCGTATCTTTGCAAATGGGATAATGGCATGATAGGTCGCCACAAAAAATTGCACACCCTCTTTAGACTGAACCTTTTGCTTAAGCAAGATTCAGTCCAACGAACGTTAAGGAGCTAACTTTGATTACCAGCAGCTTGAATACAACGAAATCAGAAGAAATTTTTGCCGCCGCTCAAAAGCTCATGCCAGGAGGAGTGAGTTCACCTGTGCGTGCGTTCAAATCGGTAGGCGGACAGCCGATCGTGTTTGACCACGTTAAAGGAGCGTATGCCTGGGATGTGGATGGCAATCGCTATATTGACTACATCGGCACCTGGGGACCGGCCATTTGCGGTCACGCTCATCCCACAGTGCTCAAGGCTTTGCACGATGCTCTCGAGAAAGGCACCAGCTTTGGCGCTCCATCCAGCCTGGAAAACGTCCTGGCAGAAATGGTCATTGATGCCGTACCCAGTATTGAAATGGTACGTTTCGTCAATTCCGGGACAGAAGCGTGTATGTCCGTCCTCCGTCTGATGCGTGCCTTTACAGGGCGGGAGAAAATCATCAAGTTTGAAGGGTGCTACCACGGTCACGCTGATATGTTTCTGGTGAAAGCCGGATCAGGGGTTGCGACCCTTGGCTTGCCAGACTCCCCTGGGGTCCCCAAAACAACGACCGACAATACTCTCACAGCTCCGTTTAACAATCTAGAGGCCGTCAAAGCGTTGTTTGAAGCGAATCCTGACACGATCGCCGGGGTGATTCTAGAGCCGATCGTGGGCAACGCAGGCTTTATCCCACCCGATGCTGGCTTTTTGCCAGGGTTGCAGGAAATTACCCGCGAGTATGGTGCGCTTTTGGTTTTTGACGAAGTCATGACAGGCTTCCGCATCGCCTACGGTGGGGCCCAAGAAAAGTTTGGCATTACCCCCGATCTGACGACCCTGGGCAAGATCATTGGGGGTGGGTTACCTGTAGGGGCTTATGGCGGACGGCGAGACATTATGGCAATGGTGGCCCCAGCGGGACCCATGTATCAGGCAGGCACGCTATCGGGCAACCCACTGGCTATGACAGCTGGTATTAAAACGCTAGAACTTTTGCGTCAACCAGGCACCTACGAACAACTCGATCGCATCACCAAACGGCTCGCAACGGGACTGCTGCAAATTGCTCATGATGCTGGGCATGCCGCTTGCGGTGGACAAATCAGCGGCATGTTTGGCTTCTTCTTTACCGAAGGCCCCGTCCACAACTACGAAGATGCGAAGCGATCGGATTTGAGTAAATTCAGCCGCTTCCATCGTGGCATGCTTGAGCGTGGAGTCTACCTGGCACCATCCCAGTTTGAGGCAGGCTTTACCTCTCTGGCGCACACAGACGCCGATGTTGACCATACCCTTGAAGCCGCACAAGCAGTTCTGTCCAGTCTATAGGAGCCTCAGGGGAGTAGGAGCGCTAAGCCCAACAGTCCTACTCCCACTGCGTAATAAGACCATCCCCTTCCACCCGTAGTTGCCGTCCACGCCAGTACACGCCCTGACCAAACGCACCCATCACCCACACAAAGAAATTAAGCGCATCTCGTAGAGGTAGCGCCCAAAACCAGCGCAACAGATGGGGGCAACGCATGCTGAAAACTGCAAGCAGAACCTGAACGCAGCGAACCAAAAACGTTGTCAGGCTTAGAGCGATCGCCCAGTTGGCAAACCCCGTTAGCAAAAGCAAAGGCAAACAGTAAACTAGGCCATAGCAAAACACCATGCTGTAGTACTGAGCACCTCGATTGAAGCGAATGGTTCTCGCCCAACGGAGTTCTCGTTGAAAGACCTGCGCAATACTCTCATTACCTGTATCGGATTCCAGCACATAACGAGATAATTCAATGCGGTAACCCGCTTGGGCAGCCCGTTTGCCTAAATTGTAGTCAGACCCAATCCGGTTAAAGTGAAGCCCACCAAAGCTAGCCAGTGTCGTCCTGCGAGTAGCGATCGTTGCGCCCACCGCACACCGCAACCCACGATCGAGGGAGCGAGCAATGAGCAGACTGGGAATAAAGTCAAAACAGCGACCAAACGACGCGATCGCGGCTCCCAGTGACTGCGGGTTATAGCCAATAAACGCACAGGTGACCAACCCCACTTTTTCGTCTGCTAAGGGAGTTGTGACCGTTTGAATATAGTCTGCATGAACGCGGATATCGCTATCAGCAAAGATAATCAGCTCATGACGGGCTTCTTCCAGCAAATAGCTGAGGTTACTATCTTTGTAGTTAATACCACGTGGCTTGAGCCCGTAAAACAGGCGGGCGCGATCGCTGTAAGCCGCAACTACCTGTTGTAGCATCGGAATCGCTGGATCCTGAGGATCCGTGACACCAAACAGGACTTCGTAGTTGGGATAGTCTTGAAGGCAAAAAGACGTCCAATTGTCCCAGGCACCCGCATCAACCCCACACACGGGCACAAGGATTGATACGGGTGGTTTGACATTGTTGGCAGTGCTAGCACCAGGAGTAGCAGGTCTAAAAAAGCGGTGAGTGAATACAGCACACGTTAGATAGAAAACGATCGAACCGCCGATCAAAAAGGTAAGCAAACATTCTAGAAGCGTAATCATCATTCCTTAGCGTCTAACACAATCAACGAGGCACTGAGTCAATCTTGAGAAACATTCAATATGCGTTTGAATCAGTAAAGCGTCAAAAAAGCCTCAGTAAGAAAATTAACGGCTGGCTTCCATCGGAAAAAGCAAAGCAAATAGCACAAATTAACCAGGGGTGGCCTTTATCGCGAGAAGCAAGGCCACTTGAGCCATTACCCGACGCCATTAGGATTCACCTGCATGCTTACATTAAAAACGGCAGGCAGAGCCTACTAGTAAAAAGGAATACTAGTCCTGATTTTAAAGGTAGCTCTACTCCAATGCACTTAATCGTGACTCATAGTGCTGGAAAGACTCAATCTGCCCGTAGTTCAGTTTTAAGACGCGATCGCCCATGTGAAAATAGTGGTCATCATGACTGATCACCAGAATTGTCTTTCCTTGGTCCCGCAGTTGGGGCAAAAATTCTGTATAGAACAGCTCTTTAAAGGTTGGATCCTGATCAGCCGCCCATTCATCAAACACATAAAGCGGACGATTCTCAAGATAAGCGGTCAAAAGCGTCAGTCGCTTGCGCTGCCCCTGAGAGAGGGCTGTCGTCGAAAGCCTGCCGTGTACAACCGATACTTTACGATCAAGGCGTAAGCGTTTGAGATAACGTTGCGCTTGGGCATCAAGGTCGGACTGGTCTAACCCTAGCAGGCGATCGAACAAATAGAAATCGGCAAAAATAACTGAAAAATGCTGGCGATACCACTCTTGATGAGCCGCATCAATCAATTGATCATCAAGATAAATTTCACCCTCTTCTGGCCAATACAAGCCCGTGATGAGCTTCGCCAATGTTGATTTACCACTGCCGTTGCCACCGACAATGAAAACGATTTCACCGCGATGCAATGTCAGGTTGATTGGCCCCAGAACAAAACAAGCATCCTCTTGATCCGTTTGGTAGGTGTATGTTACCCCTTTGAGCCCAAGCGTCTGCCAGTGCTGCTTGGCAGGTTCCGGTTCTGTCAAGGCTTCCGCTCGACTGGATAGCGACAACCCAAGCGAATCAATTTTATCGAGTGCGATCCCCGCACGGCTCAGAGTTGGCAATTGGTTCACCAACCGATCCATGGGCAGCATCAGGTAAGTAAACGTCAACACATAGCCAGAAACAGTTTGCGGATCTAGTGTCATTACGTTAGGCAACGCAAAGAGCACAAACCCCACAGCGAAGAAAAAGATCAGCTTGCCCCAGCTTGCGGTAATGGCAAACATAATCAACCCGCGCACGCTATAGCGCCGAAAGGCTGCGGCGGTTGGCTGCAAGTCTTCGCGTAAAAAGGCTTGCCGTCGCCAGTAATGGAGCTTCAGCTCTTTGGTACCTTCTGTGACCGTGCGAAAATGCTGAAACAGATAGTCTTGTTCTTCACGGGCACGTGCCAGCAACCGTTTTCCCCGTCTTAACAACCAACTGCAACTGCTGAGCGCCGCGATCGTCAGTCCCACCACGAGAAAAAAGACCTGCCACGAAAGCCAACCGATGTAAATCAGACACCCTGCAACTGTGGCTAAATCAATACACAGAAAAGGCACCAGCCTTACTGCATCGGTCACAGCTTGCACATCATCCGTCAACGTTGCAAGGATGCGTGGTGCGCCCAATTTTTCCAAATGGGCAAGTTCAGAGGCAAGGATCTGACGGCTCAGGCTCAAACGGAGTTGAAACACAGCCTCTTGTGCCAACTGAATCAACGTCAGTTGCGAAATAATACTGGTTATCAGGGCAATCAGCGCCAACCCCACAAAGACCCATGCGAGCGCAGGCAGCGAATGAAGCGATCCCTGGCTGAGCGATCGACTAATCAGCGCAATCAGGCTAGCGGTACTGCCGCCACTGAGAAAACCTGTAAGAATGGCGATCGCCACCATCCACCAAGAAGACCGCAAAAGAAAAAGAATCAAACTCATGAGCTAAGTAGAGACACTTCAATCAATCAGAGAGCGCTAATGGCTAGCAGCTTTCAATGGTCAGCATTCGGCTCTCAACATCGTTGGCTCGTATATCCATCTACTACTTAGCATTAACCCCGCCTTAAAAGAACTTCGAGGCGCAGGAAGCTTTATACCCAAAAGCGCTTAATCATATTATCGTGCCACTTTAGAATTAACGTGAGAGTTACGTAAGATTTAGGCTCGCGGCCATCGCAAGCTTGAGGCATGATTTTTATGGTGGAATGATCATCTCTTTCAGTTTTGCAGGAGTCACGCATGTCATCAGCAGAGCCATTAGCCAAAACGCTACCCAGCTTCTCTTTGATATTAGAAACAGAAAATTTAGCAAATGCTGATCTAGACGGTCTGGCACAATCCTTAGCCTCACTTTCGCAGCAAGACATTTCCCTGACAACGGCAAATGAAGTGTTGATTGTGGATAGTGGCGACACGCCAACCGCTCTGCTGAAAGACTTGTGCGATCGCTATGCCTGGTTAAAAGTGCATCAGGCACCCCCCGAAACGACTTACTACAAAGCAAAGATGCTAGGCGCAGCAATTGCAACAGGGCAAATTGTGGTTTACTGCGATTCTGATTGCACCTACGAACCCCACTGGCTACGTTCTCTCCTGCAACCCTTTGCAGAACAACCCGATATTCAAGTGGTTGCAGGCGAAACGACCACTCGTGGGGTAGGATTCTACGGTACTGCAATGGCATTGACCTATATTTTCCCGCAGTACTCCGGGGAGAAAGCCTTAGCGCCGACCGGTCAGTACTTTCTCAACAACGTAGCTTTTCAGCGTGAGTTCCTGCTGAAGCAGCCCATTCCAACCGCATTGCCGCTTTATCGGGGCAACTGTGTTGTGCATGCAAACAATTTGCGCCAGCAGGGGTATACAATCTGGCGTCAACCCCAAGCTAGAGCAACCCACGCGCCACCCAGCGATCGATCGCACTTTTTCTGGCGGTTTTTGCTCATTGGTCACGATTACTACTGGCAGCAGCAATTGCTAAGTAAGAAGCAGCCTGCCACAGCACCGGGTGAAACGCTTAAACAAGACGGATCGCCCACTATCGATCGCGATCCCACAGCAAGCTTCAAGAACAAGGTAGACATCTTTTTCGACCGCATCCGTAAGATGATCCGACACGATCAGCGTCATCTGTTTTTCCTGCCGTTTGCAGTACCTGTAGCAACAGCCTCTATCCTGTTGATTTTCGTCGGCTACGTCATTACTGCTCGTCGTCCAGGCTATTTACTTCAGGCTTATAGTCACGTTTTGGAGGGATAGGGAGCGGCGGGAGAGCTGTAAGAGAGAGCAGGGGAGGCAAGGGGAGCCGAGGATGCAAGGGAAGCAGAAGTTTAGCCTGAACTGGGAACTCACCCCTCAAGCCATGCTCTCCTTGCTACTGGATGGGGATCTTTACGCCACCATCTAATGCTGGCGGTTTGAAGAAATCGATCGGGTCAATAGTAGTCGCTCGCTTTGGCGTCGAAACTGAGAAGCGCTGAATCAAAGACTCAATGGAATTTTTGGGTGCCGGTTGAGCCGTTTGGGGATTTGCTTGCATCGTGCCCAGCGCACTGTTGAGTTGATCAGCCGTGTAGGGCTTTACGGAACGACCAGAATCAATGGTGACTGGTTTAAGTGAAGCTGGCTGAGTCACTAACGGTGCACTTTGCGTGCTTACAGGCTTCACAGGCTTTGGCGTTAAGGTTTGTGCGTCAGCGGGTACTTTCTGCATTGCGATCGCGGTCGTTGTCAGCAGGGCACTGACCAGCAAGTATTTCATCAGCAGGACTCCTCGGAATGTCCGAATCAGGGGTGCATATAGTCAGGGGGCATCAATTGAGATCGGTGAGAGGGCGTCAATGAGATCCACATTCTCTCAACGATAATCCATTTAGATGAGAGCGCGATGAGTCTGCTATGACACTCTGTCAGGCGCTAGAGATGCTAGGTTGAGTGAAACATTTCTTCGTGATCGCGCCCATGACGTTACCGCCTGCAACCCAGACTTTTACGACTATTAACAGAACGCATCTGGCAGCAATTCTTTACGATTTGGACGGCACATTGGTCAACACAGACCCAGTGCATTTTCGAGTCTGGCAGGCAATGCTACAGGATTCTGGGCTAGACATTGATGAGCCTTTTTACCAGACTAAAATCAGCGGACGGTTAAATCCAGCGATCGTCCAAGACTTATTGCCCCATCTGTCACCGTCTGAACAGCAGCAGTTTATTGCCCAAAAAGAGGCTCGGTTTCGCGAACAGGCTCCTCAACTGATGGCACTGTCAGGCTTAGGAGAGATGCTTCAGTGGGCAAAGACACAGGGCATGAAACAGGGTGTTGTCACCAATGCACCCTCTGAGAATGTTTACCACGTTCTGAAAGCACTGCATTTAGAAACCACTTTTGATCAGGTTGTGATTGCTGATGAGCTTGGCATCGGAAAACCCGATCCAGCGCCCTATAACCATGCCCTTAAAACCTTTAACCTCACGCCAGAACAGGCGATCGCGTTTGAAGATTCACCCTCTGGTATTCGTTCAGCCATTAGCGCAGGCATTCCCACCGTTGGCATTGCCACAACCCATGAGCCCCAAACGCTTTACTCACTGGGAGCCACGCTAGTTGTACCTGATTTCGCTGCACCTGAATTATGGGATTGGCTGGGGGTCACGGTGAACAGCCTTTAGACCGTTTCTACCGCCAGGGTAAACGTCGTTTCTAAACTCGTGCCAGGAGAGAGATGGATGAGTCGATCGCCCGTATTCATTGCATTCCGTCCGGCAGTCCAGGGTTCCAGGCAATAGAACGGTTTGCCCTTCACCGTCCAGAAGACCATGATGGAGAATTCGTCGCCTTGAGTGAGCGTCAGCCGCAAGCCTTGAGCGCGATCGGTCACGCGAGCCGATTGACTGGATAAAGCTGTGAACGCCACATCGATTTCATCTTGCTCAAAGTCAAAGATGCCATTGAAGGGGCGCGTCGTTTTCGTGGGTTGGTCTAACAGGTGAGTCGCGGGAATATCAACCTCTAGCTGCGTCTTGTCCAGAACTTGAAAATAGGGATGAAACCCAGCACTAAAGGGCATGGGCACATCCGCATGATTTTCGTAACGCTGGTGAACAATGAGCGTGTTGCCGTCGAGCGTGTACGTGAACAGAAGCTGAAAGTCGAAAGGATAGACCGCACGGGTCTGGTCATTGCTAGTCAGCGAAAGGGTGATGCTACCGCGATCGGTTGCCTGATCGACCACAGTCCACGGCAATTCGCGTGCAAACCCGTGCTGCTTCAACGTGTAGGATTGCCCGTTGTAGGTGTAGGTGTTGTCGGGGAGGTTGCCGCAAATGGGGAACAAAATGGGAATGCCTCCCCGCACCGTCAACGCTGGGTCGGTCAGACGGGCTTCATCCAGATAGAAAATCTCCTGTCCTTGCACCCGCCAGCGAGTGACGATCCCACCCCGTTCAGGGATGATTTGTAGCGATGTGTTGGTTGCCTGGTTCGAGAGTGTATATGTTTTGTACTGACCTTGTTCAACCGCGATCGCAAACATTCAAGTACCTCACCATGCCATCGCTGCCAATAATGACACATTGGGAATCAACTCCGCACCGACGTGTTCTGAAGCGACCCAATCGGGTTGAGGCTGAGAACGATGAGCACGCCCTTTTGGAGCCTTTGTCTTGTCATCCTGCAAAGCGGCACGAGAAGCGGTAGACGTGATGGGTGGATGCTGCACAGAAGGCACGTAGCTCAGAACCTTCTCTTCCGGTCGTGCAGAGTGTTCGGTCGGCACTCCGTCGACGGGAGCGGTTTCGACTGGAGATGGCTCTGCGGCAGGCACCATCGAGTCAGACGAGGGACTTGCGCCAGTAGACGGACTCGCCTCAGGTTGAACGGAGTCAAGCGGGGTGTGACTAGGCGATGTGATAAACGAATCAGACGGATTGGCAAAGCCAGAGTGCTTTTGCTTCTGGAAAGGCGTCGATCGCTCGGTTTCTTTCACGCCCGAAGACTCATCTGCTCCAGTCGTAGGAGCCGCTGACTCGGTTGGTAAAGGTGCAGCAGGCGTTTCTGTTGAGTCAGTCGGTGCGCTCGAAGGTTGAACGGAGGGCTCTGTAGGCGTAATCTCTGTAGGCGTACTCTGGGTGGGCGTGCTCTGGGTTGGCGCAATCTCGGTGGGCGTGCTCTGGGTGGGCGTAATAGCAGTCGCAGCAGGCACGTTTGGACGCACATCCAGCGCAACAGGCGATCGCATTGGTTCCTGAAACCCGCTGGAGAGATCGGCAATCTTATCCAGAATTTGCGCACTGCGATCGGTTGCGACTTGCGGCTTGTAGCCTCGCACTTCGACTGGCACAAATTCCACTTTCATCTGCTTATCTTTCAGGGCAATCTTCAACACAGCAGTGTCGTAATCACTACGGGGATTGCCGCCAAAGATAAAGTTCCCCATCGAATAAGCGATCGGGCGGCCTTTGTAAATTTCTGCCCCTTGCAAGACATGGGGGTGATGGCCAACCACCACATCAGCACCCTGGTCGATCGTGTAGTGCGCCAGATTCACCTGCCAATCGGCGGGATGGGTCGCCAGTTCTTCGCCCCAGTGATAGTTCACAACCACCCAGTCCACCTGGTCGCGAATCGCTTTGATATCCTCTGCAATGCGCCGTTCATCCGCATAGTTAGTGCCCGCCCGGTGCTCTTCTGCGCTCTCAAAATCAGCCCCGTAATAGCCAAAGTAGGCAACCCGCTGGCCTTTGACATCAATAATTTCGGGACGACGCGCTTCTTTCACATCGCGACCAGCACCCACATGTTCAATGCCAGCCTTGTCAAGGGTTTCGATCGTTTCTAAGAGCCCTGGTTCTTGATAATCCATCGCGTGATTGTTTGCCAGGTTCACCAGACTGATCCCACCACTGGTCAACACTTTAACCGCATCGGGATTGGCTTTAAAGTTGAACTTTTTGTCAGGGAGAGGGATTGTCGCCCGCGTCATGGGGTTTTCCAGGTTCACCATGCCCAGATCCGCCTTGCGATAGGCGTCCATATTGGCAAAGGTCTGCTCGTAGTCCTGCCCGATCGCGTCGGCAAAATGGTCAGACAGCGTCACATCCCCTGCAAACATGAGCGTTACCGTTGGATCGTTAGGGTCAGGCACCTGATCGTGCTTGATTACCGGCACTGTTTCCAGAGCGGCCTGCACCGTATTCGTGCGGCGAAGCGGCGCATTAGGGCTGGGAGGCGCTTTGGGCAGTGAGGAGGACGCAATCGCATTGGTCTGCTCCGATGGCGCTTTCGAGAAACCCAGCACACAGCCAAACACAAACGCAAAAATCGGGGGTCCACTAATCAACATGGAGCGCATCGTCTTAAGCTGCGATCGCTGCTGTGCCGTTTGACGCAATTGGGTGCGGAGGTGCTGCGATCGTTGCTTTCGGGCACGACGCGCGGGTGAGACGACTCGTACGCTTTGCTCCCAAAGCACCGCTTGCCCCTGCATCCGCTTACCAGCAATGCGAATGCCCTCAATCTGAGCCGAGTTCAATTTCCAGATGCGGTGGCAAATAAAGTGGATGAGCTGGTTACGTTCCTTGTCAGATAGCTTCTGTTGTCCCGACGCTAGCGGCAACTCCACCAACACCTTTAAACAACCGGGGCGAATACCACCAACGTGCGCACGGATGCCGTGAGGCATCAACACCTGGTTCAGCCAATGCGCGATCGCCTGAAAATTCCCTGCCCGCGCCAGTTCTACTAGCGATGGATGGTTCAAACTATCTGTATAGACCATAAATATCCAACCTTAATCTCTGCCGCATCACACCTTAGCCAACAGCACCCAATCACGGTCAAGTCAAAGTGGCCGTCACTATTAGTTCATTAATACTCCATAATCTTCAATTTACGGCACAAAATTCTGGTCAAAACGCCTAAATCTTAAGGATTTTCTGGCCTAAAAGCGATGCAGATGGTGGCGGTCGCTCAAATTTCAGTAAAATCACCCAGATCGATTCCCCTTTATGCCTCTTAGCCCTTTCTAAAGTCACTGATGTATGTCCCGCTTGTGGAACCACTCCCTTTGATGCCTAACTTCTGACCAACGTCTAGCTCCTGAAACTCGGCAAACCTGTCAACTAACGGCAATTGATTGCAGAATGAAAGCAGTTACTTTTACAAAAATTTGACATGGCTACACTGCCCGCTCACCTTAAAGACGTGCTTTCTGACCTGATGGCACGCTATCGATCGCGTGTAGACTACCTGGCAGTACGCCTTGAAGCGGCAGAAGGCGCGGATATCTTTTTACGCGGCGACAAAACCGAAACGCTCACCGAGGGGATTTCAATTGGCGGACAGGTGAGAGCCTGCCACAAAGGCGGTTGGGGGTTTGCCAGCTTTAACCAGCTTGCGACGCTGAGCGATCGCATTGAAGAAGCGATCGTGGCTGCCCGTCTCGTCGGTGAAGAAGAAACGTTGCTGGCACCCATCGCCCCCATTCAGGCAACCTGCACGTTGCCGCTCACAGGCACCGACCCTCGCCACATTCCTCTATCGCAAAAAAAGGCGCTCTGCCAACATTACAGCGATATTCTCCGTAGCGTCAGTCCCCAAATTGCCACCGTGTCTGTGCGCTATGGCGACAGTGCCCAGCACGTTATCCTTGCGACTTCTGAAGGCACGCTGCTAGAGCAGTCCTGGGTGGATATGGAAATGCGGTTTGCCGCCACGGCTCGCAATGGGGAAACGGTGCAAACCGGACGCGAAACGACAGGTTCTCGCAAGGCGTATGAAGATCTGCTGGGCTTAGATGCTCAAGTGCGCCATGCTGCTAAACGAGCCGTTGATTCCCTAGCGCTGCCTTCAGTGCGGGGTAACACTTACACCGTGGTCATCGATCCAGTTCTCACAGGGCTGTTTGTCCATGAATCCTTCGGGCACCTGTCTGAAGCCGATATGACTTATGAAAACCCAGATCTGATGGAAGTCATGAGCATCGGTCGGCGGTTTGGCCCACCGGAACTGCAAATTTTTGATGGAGCAGCGCCAGAAGGGCATCGCGGTAGCTATTTTTACGATGACGAGGGCACCCCAGCCACCACCACCCAGTTAATTAAGGATGGTGTGCTAGTCGGACGGTTGCACTCTCGCGAAACCGCAGGCAAGTTAGGCGAACTTGCCACTGGCAATGCGCGCTGCCTGAACTATCACTATCCCCCGATTGTCCGCATGACCAACACCTGGATTGAGCGGGGCAACACTCCGGTTGCAGATTTATACAGCGGCATTCAAGAAGGGGTCTATGCACGCAACTGGTTAGGCGGCATGACGAATGGCGAAATGTTTACCTTTACGGCCGGTGAAGCCTGGATGATTCGCAATGGCGAGATCGCCGAGCCAGTCCGTGATGTCACGCTATCGGGCAATGCTTTTAAGACACTGGGCGATATTGAAGCGATCGGCGACGATTTCTTCTGGGATGAATCTGGAGGTTGTGGCAAAGGTGGGCAAAGTGGCTTACCCGTTGGTTGTGGAGGGCCCAGCCTGCGTATTCGCAATGTCATCGTGGGTGGAGAAGCCGTAGAAGAGTGAAATAGAAAAGGCAGTAATCTGCAGCCACTCGTTACACCACTTGCGTACGGGCTAAACCCTAACCCGTACGCGACTGCATACACTGACTGAAACAGGTTGTTTCCTTAGGCAGAGGCTAGATTGAACCAGAGCGCGACCGAAGATAGACGCAACAGCTTTAGAGTCGCTGGAGAATAAGGCAAGCTGTGATGTAACAGGTGTCTTATGTTCAACGTTCTCAACGCTACCGTTCGACCCTTAATGCTAGACAACAGGGTCTTGGATGTCGCTTACGAGCTTTACCTGGCTGCACCACCCTCCAACTATCCCACGATTAACCTGAAAGAACTTTCGCGTAAAACAGGTGCTAGCTTGCTTGAATGTCGCAATGCCATCGTTGATGCCAATCGGCATGGACGCTTTCCCCAGTGTGAGCTAGAGACTTAACGACGCGATCGACGTCATTTGCGTAGCCTCCGGTTACATTCGCTCAATCGTCCACTGCTGGCGGCAATCGTCCCCGTCGTTTGCGGGCTTCCATCGCGCGTTCCAGCACTTCAAGCAGCCCAGGCGCTTCTTCTTGAAGCTTTAGCAGCAATCGTTCACCTTCCGCAATGTCACCAGGGTCTTCCCCCGTTTCCATTACCGTTTGCAGTCGGGGAAGGGCAATTTCGTCTACAAGCTCAACCAGGCTGAAAAGACAACGATTAAACTGACGCTCAGTCAGCGTCGAATCTTCTAAGGGAAATTCAATAATGGCGCGAATTTCGCCATCAGAAGGGTCATACTCCCACTGCAACATTTTGGTTTCCCAGGAGATACAAAGCATCGTCTGGAGAATAGCTGCTTTATAAGGATGGTTGTTCACGCCGGAGAGGACACGTGGTGCGAACAGTTCAAAAAATTCGCCGTCCTCTTCAAGCTGAATAACGATCAGAAATTCTTCAATGTTCTCGGCATAAACGCCTGTAAGAATGCGACATTCGTCCTCATCAAGCTTATATCGCCATCCTTTGTTATCCAGGTAACCAGCAATCTGTTGCAGCGTCGCGCCCATAAAAAAGTCTCGCTAAAACCCTGAAGAAACACGTGTGAATTTCAGGTAACTAATTGTAAAGCTTCAGTCGTAAATGGCATCTACCCTGGCGGTTTGCCTTCAACCAATTATCGTCTAAAGTTCAGACCAAAACGGAACCATTGCAGCATTACACCCGATTGGATGAAGAGCAAGCCGATCGCACCCAACGAGACAGCATCTTTAAGAGACTGCCACTTTTGGGATTGTTTGCAATCACCTTTAGAGGCTAGGCGTGAACCCGTTGCTGGAGAGGCTGAAACAATTCAGATTTAGGCACCAACTCTGTGATGCCCATCCCCACCATGACGCCATTAGCCACGAGGCGCGGTTAATCGAATCGGCTGGTGGATCAGGCCAGCATCTACTTGCTGAAAGAGGTCGTCTAAAGTTGAAGTATTGTTAAGCACCAGATCGGCGTGAGCCGCTTTCTTCTGGATCGACATCTGACTTTCAATGCGAAGACGAGCTTGCTGAGGGCTCAGGCGATCGCGTTTAATCAGCCGCTCCATTTGCTGCTCTTCAGGGCACCGCACAACCCAGGTTTCAGTCACCAGGTCAGTCATGCGCGCCTCAAAAAGCAACGGAATGACGAGCACAACAATCAGCGGTTGCGTGTCCTTCATTGACAAAGCCTGCATCGCCTGCACGAACCGATCGCGCACATGCGGATGAATCTGCTGCTCCAACCACAGGCGCTCCGGTGGGCTGCTGAAGATAATATCGCCTAACCGATGACGATCGAGGGTACCGTCAGGCAACAGTAGCCCTGAACCATACCGTTCGGCAATTTCTGCGAGTATGGGTGAATCAGGCTCAACCGCTTCACGTGAGTACTCATCAGCATCCAGCACAGGCAGTTTATGAGCCGTCGCCAAGTAGTCAGAGACGGTTGTTTTACCCATCCCAATACCACCCGTAAGACCGATAATGCGATGGAAAGGATGAGATTGGCTACGAGTGTTCATAGTAGACACCTGCAAAGCTTAAGGTGATCTGCCAGCAAGGACGCACTCAAGAAGAAGGCGCTTGAAGCAAAGCGGACAGGAAGGCAGCCTGGAAGACAGCTTGGGTAGAGGGCGATCGGAGAAGCTTCGAGACGACTTGCAAAAACAGCCACTGATATAGTTACTTGATTTTGCCAGTTTTCTCGATAATGAACCAGAATGCGGCAAAATGCGTCATCAGTTTAAGCCTAGTCCTCTTTCAAGAGTACCCAGAAGGCGTTTTGGGGCATTGCACTGCCAGCAGCCGTGGCACATGGAGATCAAGAGAGCCCATATAACGCTCTGATCGTGTATCCACCATCGTCCCACGTCATCAATACTTACTGTCTGATCGATGCACCCTGCAATTCATCCCAAAACACCCACCCCACTTTTGCACGAGTGCTCAATGATTCTCAAGCCAAGTTCAATACTTTTGCGTTAGTTGTGTCCTTCAGTTTCCCCTGCAGCATAGCCAAAGCCGTTCCTTTTAGAACGATAAATTCAATGGACAACTTCATGAGCAACGCGCAAAAAGGGAGAAGCGCCCCTTACAATAAAGAGCAACACGATGCTCAGTCATTAATCCAGCGGAGTCTATGTCATGTTGTTGAAGTCAACCACTCGTCATATTCACATTTTTACTGCCACCGTTGAAAAAAATGAGCTAGTCCCCAGTGATAACGTGCTGACACTGGACGTCGATCCAGACAACGAGTTTAACTGGAACGAGGAGTCCATGCAAAAGGTGTATCGCAAGTTTGACGAGCTGGTCGAATCTTATGCCGGAGCAGACTTGACTGACTATAACCTCCGCCGCATTGGCTCTGATCTGGAGCATTTCGTGCGATCGCTGCTTCAGAAAGGTGAGATTTCTTATAACCTCAACAGCCGTGTGCTGAACTACAGCATGGGCTTGCCACGCGTTGTTGCCAGCGAGGGTTAATCCTGCACGCAAGATTAATTTTTGCCTGAGAAGCGGTTTACGCGGCATCGAAGCAGATGTCTGCGATGCACGCATATTTCACCATTTGTCAACAATCGATGTTAGAAAAGAGGCAGATCCAAGACTGGGATGCCAGCAGAACGTCCTGCTGTTTCCGCTCAAGCGGTTAATGATGACGTTTCGCTTTAGATTTTTTAATAAAAACTCTCATCAAATCAGACTACCGTAACAATTGGGTGGCTTTTGATGAAGTTGAGTTTCGTCAGCCGATCGGTGCGTCATCCACTATCCAGTCAACGCATCCAGTCAACGTTAGGTTTAGAAGATTTAGCATGAGCAGTAATTTAGCAACAAAGCTACGTGAGGGCACTAAAAAATCCCACTCAATGGCTGAGAACGTCGGTTTCGTTAAATGCTTTTTAAAGGGAGTTGTTGAGAAAAACTCCTACCGCAAGCTTGTATCCAATCTTTACTTTGTCTATTCGGCGATGGAAGAAGAGATGGAACACCATCAGCACCATCCCATTCTCTCCAAAATCAATTTTCCAGAGCTGAACCGCAAAGCCTCCCTGGAAAAGGATCTGTACTATTACTTCGGCAGTAACTGGCGTGAGCAAGTCGCTCCATCTCCCGCTGCAGAAGCTTACGTTCAACGCATTCGTGAAATCTCTCACGCCGCACCCGAACTACTGGTCGCGCACTCCTATACGCGCTACCTAGGTGACTTGTCCGGTGGTCAGATCCTTAAGGGCATTGCACAACGCGGCATGAACCTCACCGATGGCAACGGTACAGCCTTCTATGAGTTCAACAACATCCCCGACGAAAAGCAGTTTAAGGCAACCTATCGTCAGGCAATGAATGACCTGCCGATCGATGATGCGACCGCCGATCGTATTGTGGATGAAGCCAATGCCGCCTTTGGCATGAACATGAAGCTGTTCCAGGAACTTGAAGGAAACCTCATCAAGGCGATCGGCTCCATGTTGTTCAACACCTTAACTCGCCGCCGCACCCGTGGCAGCACCGAATTAGCCACTGCTGAGTAATGGCTTCCGTTTACGCAGTCTTCCATCTCTAACGTCTTCCCTCGAATCCTGGGGGCTTGGTAGTTAAAGCGCTATCAAGTCTTCAGGATTCACAGTTTGAAGGCAAGTGCTAGCCTACTCATTCTTGGTTATGAACAGAACTCAGGAGTCAGAACTCAGGAGTCAGAACTCAGGAGTCAGAATCATAGAACAGAAGCTAGATTCACCGAAGGTTCTTCCCTTGCCCCCCTTGCTCTCCCCTCTCCCCTTACTCTCCCCTCATGGCAGCAAAAATTCCCGTCACAATCATCACAGGCTTTCTTGGCAGCGGCAAAACAACGCTGATCCGCCATTTATTGCAAAACAACCAGGGCAGACGGATCGCCGTCTTAGTAAACGAGTTTGGCGAACTGGGCATTGATGGCGATTTGCTGCGTTCGTGTCAGGTCTGTGATGACGAAGAAACGCCTGCGGAGGGAGCTTCTGCTAGAGCGGCAGGCTTACCTGACATTGTGGAATTAACCAATGGCTGTCTCTGCTGCACGGTTCAGGAAGAATTTTTACCCGTCATGCTAGAGCTACTCAAGCGGCGCGATAGCCTAGATTGCATTCTCATTGAAACGTCTGGGTTAGCGCTTCCCAAGCCTTTAGTCAAAGCCTTTCGCTGGCATGAGCTTAGCCATGCCGTCACCGTTGATGGGGTGATTACAGTTGTTGATTGCGAAGCGGTTTCAACAGGAACGATCGCGACCGACCTACAGGCACTAGAAGCCCAACGTCGAGCTGACCCCAATCTTGATCACGAAACGCCCATACAGGAGTTGTTTGAAGATCAGCTTGCCTGCGCTGACTTAGTTATTCTCAACAAGGCGGATTTGGTGGATGCTCAGACTCAGGCTCAGGTCGAACAACTTGTACAGCAAGAGTTACCTCGATCGGTCAAGCTTGTCTCCAGTCAGCATGGACAACTTGACCCCAATCTTCTGCTTGGCTTTCAGGCGGCTGTAGAAGATCACCTTAGCAGTCGCCCCAGCCATCACGACGAGGAAGAAGACCACGACCATGATGACGAAATCACGTCCGCACATCTGGTTCTCGATCGCGCCTTTGATCCCACGTTGCTGAGACAACAACTAGAAAGGTTGGTGCAAGAGCAAGAGATCTATCGGGTTAAGGGCTTTGTTGCGGTTCCTCAAAAACCGATGCGTCTCGTCATGCAGGGCGTTGGCAAGCGCTTTGATCAGTTTTACGATCGTCCGTGGCGTGCTGAAGAACCCCAACAGACCCGACTTGTCTTCATTGGTCGTGCGCTTGATACAGCGCAAATCGAGACTCAGCTTACGGCATTGCCCGGATAGTGGAACCCACCAGGTTAAATAGGTAAGCACCAGTTCTACGCCTTACCCTGCCCTAGAGCGACTCGCCACACACATCAACCAGGTAACACATGGAGCGAAACCGCAGACCCACGAACTGGTCGTAAAGCGGATTGAGCTTACAGAGTGGGGGAATGTGGGCGAGCTTACGACCAAGAAGGACAATATCGCGCTCAAAGGGACACTGGCCAGGAATCAGCTTATACAAAAGTCTGGCAAAGGTTGGGTTGTTGACAGGTACATGATCAAGCCACTGGCGAACAGGCTGTAAAACATCACTACGAAGGGGATGGGATGCTGCCTGCCCGGAGTGCAAATTGGAATGAAAGAGTAGGTCTGAATCAGACATGGTATGACTCCCTAGTGTCTGTATGGTTTCAAGCGTCGGACAGCGTATATGAGTTTTGGTGCTGTAGCTGCTTGATTGTTCCTCATTACAAGATACAAATCAGGATCGTTCTTTCCGTAAAGCTAAGAATAGAGCTGCAAGATCTCTGATAAATTTTCAATGAATTTAACCGCCGTACGTGTGGTCATTCATCAGTTGTTATTGGGCGAAAAGCAGCATAAGGCAATAACATTCAGCGATGAGAAAGAGTATTCACCTCGAAAAAGTTATACCTAATACGTTTGTCCACTTTTAGATCAGAATGACGCAGAAGCAACCGTAGCATAAGCTACCAACAAGCGCTTCAAGGACGGATAGTTCATAGCTTCAGCCCTTTCTCCTACTTAACAGGCTTTCAAGCGATCGCAACAATTCTGCTAGTTAAATCGTCATGGCTTCTATATATGAAAGCTGGTTGATAGTTTTTCTATCAAGAAGATAACGCTTGATTCATTGAATCGGGAAGCCTTTAATGAAACCAATTTCTTATCGCTTTGATTGCTGAAACAAATTGAGCTGTGTTGAACAGTATTTATAAGCTGTGATTAAAATCACAATTCAATAATTTGCCACAGCCAGAGATTAATTGCGATTGTTATTTTGTATCAAGAAGACATGAAGTCTTGATACACTCAGAGTGCGATCGATTTGGGTGCATCAATGACTAAAGACGTTCAGCTACACCGTCCCGATATAGAGCAGATGGTGGATCGGATTACAGCGTGCGGAAGAATTAGCCGTAAAGATCAGCAGCAGTTTATGTCCGCACTTCTATCTCAAAAAACTATCAGCCCGACAGAGCAAGCGTTAATTAACCGAGTCTTTGAGCTACTACGGTCTGGGCGCTTACGGGTCGTAGATTAAAGCCGCGTTTCTCCTGGCATTTCTCCTGGCAAGTCGATCAGCGTCGCTAACGGGAAGAAGGGTTGAAGGGGGCTTAGGCAGAGGATTCAACCCCCTCCATCCTCATTGAATTGACGTTAGGAGCAAACTGCTTGAAAGCAAGCTTGAGCAACCCAAGGTTTTTGCATGCGGCTTCTAACGTCTGGACAAGTCCTCCGTGCCGCTGCTTTGATGGTAAGCGCCATGCGTAGAGCTAGAAGCCCAGATCTGTGGCAACTCGATGAGCGCAGGCAAACCCAGAGAAAGCAACGGCATTCAGCCCTTGCCCTGGAAATGTACTGTCACCGACGCAGTAGAGCCCCGAAAGACTTGTGCGGTTAAAGGGCATGCCAAGCAACCCTGCCAATTTTCGCTGAGGAATGGGCCCATACGTGCCATCGCTGCGTCCTAGAAAGCGCCGATGGGTACGTGGAGTCCCAACTTCTTGATAATCTACATGAGCAGATAAGTTGGGGAAGATGCGCTCAAGTCGCTGAATCAGATGAGCAGCAGCGTCTTCTTTGCGAGTTTCGTACTCACTGGGGGTGAGGTTTTGCCAAGCATCAATCCAACTGGGCGTGAAGGTATGGATGATGTGGTGATTTGGTGGTGCCAGGGTTGGATCAAGGAGCGTTGGAATCGAGACAAAAATAGTGCCCTCAGCGGCTTCCATCTTCTCCCAGGCTTCGAGCAAAATGTGATGGCATTCGGTTCCTGCTGGTAATGCCTCTGCCCTCACCCCTAAATGGAGGCTCAAGAAGCTTGGCGATTTTTGATAACGCCGCTGCCATTTTTGCTCAGCGGGTGGCATGCGCTCGGCAGGAATCAGTTTTTCAAACGTATCCCACCGCGTTGCGTTCGAAATGATTCGTTTAGCATGATAAATTTTGCCGGACGCTAATTCCACACCAACAGCGCGTCCATTTTCTTGCAGAATTTTAGTCACTCTGGTTTTGTACTGAATGTGCCCACCACATTTTTCTAGCCCTTCAACTAGCTTTTGCGCGATCTGCCCAACCCCTCCTTTGGGATAGTTAATGCCCCCATAGTGCCGATCGCTAAAGACCATACCCGCATTAATCATGGGGGTACGATCGGCCGGCACAACAGACCAGCAATAACACTCCATATCAATAAATTTCAATAACGCTGGATCGTGAATGTAGCGGCGGGCGATGTCACCTGCGTTTTGCGGTAAATATTTGACTAAGCCCAAACAGGCAAGGGGATGCTGAAAAAACACACGCATGAGGTAGCGAGGTTCCTCCAGCGATAGCAACTCCATCGCGTTTAAGCAGTTAAAAACGCGCCAACACTCGTCGTAAAACTGCCGAATCCCGATCGCTTCGTGAGGGAAATGGGTGATCAACTCTTGCAAAAACTTCTCATACTCCCGATGCACTTTCAGGTCAAGACCATTGGGTAGGTGGTAATGAATCTGCACGGGATCAGGAATCGTGTCCAAATGGACATCGACAGCTTGCAGAGCGCGAGTCAGGAGATTGGTAGTGCCGTGCTCACCAAACCCGAAAATCATCGAAGCACCAACATCAAATCGATAACCCTGCCGCTCAAAATAACCGGCACTGCCACCGGGAATAAGATACCGCTCCAGCACCAACACATTGGCTCCCTTTGCGGCTAGTTGAGTCGCCGTCACTAAGCCACCGATACCAGAGCCAATCACGATCGCATCGTACTGGTCAGTGCTGGAAGACGGCACGAACGATGACTCAGAAGCAGAGGTCGCAGTAGTGTGAGAAGGTGAAGGCATGAAAACCAGGATAAACAGGACTTTTACCAGTTTATCGGAGTTACTGCCTGAGAGACTCAAATGGATGCGCGAGGAGTCCCCTTTTAATCAACAGAGCTTTCCCCTCCATCTGCGGCCTCTTTTTATCACCGCAATGAGCCCCAAAAAACTCCACGATCGCAGAAAAAAGGGACTGGTCTTCTATTGCTAACCAATCCCCCTGCCGATCCTTCAGAGAGGAGAACACTGCATCAACTATAAGCTTATTGAGAATTTATGTCAATTTAACAGACGCTCATCCTACGCACTTCATCATCTCCCTTGAAAGAAGGCTTAAAGGGCTTAGGCAGGCTCAGTGTTGAGCGATGTTACTCAACGACTTAGAAATGAGAATTAAATGCAATTCACGATCCGTAGAGGCGATCGTCGCGGTTCCAGTCATAGCAGGGAAGTCCTGAAGCAAACAAATTGAGGCGTAGTTAGAGAGTATGATAGGTCAGATTTATCACCCTTAAGTCCAACTGCTGCCCTTCGCTAGTCTTTCCAAAACTATGACTCTTCAACTTCGCGTCTATGTCCCACCACATCCACTGATTCAGCATTGGTTGGCTGTAGCCCGCGATGCATCAACCCCTTCAACCCTGTTTCGTAGTGCCATGACCGAACTGGGTCGCTGGTTAACCTACGAAGCCATTCGTGACTGGCTGCCAATTCAAGAAACGAGCATTGACACGCCGCTTGCGCCTTGTCCAGCCACCTTTATCGACCCTACAGTGCCAGTGGTAGTCATGCCCATTCTACGAGCCGGATTGGCACTTCTAGATGGGGCTCAGGCGTTATTACCCCTGGCCTCGATTTACCACATTGGCTTCGTCCGCAATGAAGAAACATTGGAGCCAAGCTGTTACCTGAATAAGTTGCCAGAAAAGTTTGCGCCCCAGACCCGTGTTCTCATTACCGAGCCAATGCTGGCAACGGGTGGAACGAGCATTGCCGCTATGGCAGAATTAACTCAACGCGGCGTTGATCCAGCCCTGGTTCGTATTATCTCTGTGGTTGTAGCGCCAACAGCTCTACAAAAGCTAAGCGCCGCCTACCCTAGCCTTAATATCTATGCTGCTGCAATCGATGAAGGACTGAACGATCGCGGGTTCATTGTGCCAGGATTAGGAGATGCGGGCGATCGCACGTTTGGCACATGAGGTGCTAACCTGAAGCCTTAGTAGCCGTATTCTGGTCATTCAAAAGAGTAGCGGTTAAGCTAAAAGCAATCGAATAACCGTTGCTTTCAATGATGCAAATGGGATTTTGATCAACGATGAGTCAGCAAGACAATTTTGCAGGTGGTTTTTTAGTTGGTGCGCTCTTTGGCAGCATTGTGGGTGGTACGTTAGGAGCCGTAGTCGCGGCTAGAGTCCTCAACCCCCAATCAGAAGAGCCGCTGTTAAGTGCGAACCAGGCAGACCCACGGTTAGGCAATAAGCCAAAGCGCCGATCGCTGAAAACAGCCAATGGTCAAGCGGATATGGAAGCCTCTCGCCGCAGTTTAGAAGATAAGATTGCTCAGCTTAACGATGCTATTGATGATGTCCGTCAACAGCTAGGGGGTGTAAATGGGGCAGAATCTGGGGCTCGATCGGTGCTTAAAGACTCCTGAGCCTGCCGCTGAAGCCATAAGGCAAGGCAAGGTGATACACTCTATCTGAATCACTCGAACAATCTGAATCACTCGAAAACTGCCCATATTCGTTAGATTAGGTTTAAGTCTAGGTGCTGGTGAACCTCGCCGTCTAAGGAAGCAATACCCTATGAGTTCTCTGATTCCGCTCCTGTTTCAAACAATCGTAACGTTCATTAACATTTACACCGCTCTGCTCTTCATTCGCATCCTGCTGAGCTGGTTTCCGAATATCAACTGGTTTGATCCGCCTTTCTCGATTTTGAGTCAGTTGACAGATCCCTATCTCAACGTGTTTCGATCGATTATTCCGCCACTGGGTGGGCTCGACTTTTCGCCAATCCTGGCACTTTTACTGCTGCAAGTGGTACAGTCTGCCATTCTGCCTTCCGTAGCACAGCTTTTAGCCAGCGTCCAAGCAAGCTTGCCGATGTAGTGGTTAAGGACTGCATAAAGGGAACCACTTCAAAAGATGAAGTGGGGCAATTCATTTGTCAAAAACGCATCGTTTTTAGGTAAGAAGATGCAAATGCTTCTTAGAGGCTGTTTGAAAAGGGGGAGGGGTGTGACAAATTACGCCAACCGTCGCACCATGAGTCGGATCATCGCGAGATAAATCATGGTTTCAGCGGTTTCTGGAAGTAGTTCATAATCACAATTGAGCCGCCGATACCATTGCCACCAGCCAAACGTCCGTTCGACAATCCAACGCTTTTTCAGGAGCACAAAGCCTTTAGTCTGTTCAGGGCGCAGCACGGGGTAAATGACCCAGCGGAAGCGATCCATCACCCATTGCACAAAGGGTTGACCACTATAGCCACCATCGACCCAGACGAGGTAGAGGCGACAGACTTTCGCACCCAGCTCAGACAGTCGTTGCAGCACCCGTTTGCCGCCCTCGCGTTCCGGTAGACTCGCTGCGGTCACCAATACAACCATCACTAAACCCAGTGTATCCACGACGGTATGCCGTTTACGCCCTTTGGTGGCTTTGAAGCAGTCAAACCCCACGGCCTGTTGCACCATCGCCACCGTGGGTACCGTTTGACTATCGAGAATCACCTCGGAAGGACTTTCGGGGCGTCCAGTCGCGACCCGTGTCCACGCTCGTAACCGCTCATGGAGCGCTTGCCAGGTGCCGTCCTTGCGCCAGTTGCGGAAGTAGGTGTACACCGTTTGCCACGCGGGAAAGTCGCCAGGAATGTCTCGCCATTTACAGCCCTGCGTGACCACGTAAAAAATGGCGTTCAGCACTGCCCACAGATTGGTACTGCGCGGGCGACCACCGGGTTTGGCAGGCGGCAGCAGCGGCTGGATTAAGTCAAATTGGGCGCGGGTCAGGTTGCTTGAGTAGAATTTAACCATCGCTCTCACGGGGCTGGACTTCACTACTGACAGCCTACCGTGTGAGCTTTTTTACGGTCTAGACGACTTTTCAAACAGCCTCTTAGAAAAAGCAAGCCTGTCAACAGCGATCGCTGTTTGGCAGGCTTTTAGCAATCACATTTTTTCTTCAGCACGTGACGGCTAACGACGGACTGTTCCCGTAAAGCCTGCTGCCTTGAACTGCTCCAGCTTCAGCGGTGTTGGTTGGCTAGCAGGAACTGAAATTCGTAATTCAAACGTGCCAATGCCGGGTGGAACCTCCTCAATGGCACCTAACCGAGTCCGGTTTTGCATCACGGAATCGTTGTTTGCGTCGTAAATGCGACCAAAAATATCAGCGTTGACGACAGGCTTACCAGATTTGTTCTCAGTTTTTCCCGTGATGATGAAGCAGTTAGGGAAGATGCTGGCAACTTCGCCTGTGGTCGGTACGTCTGCTCGTTCAACCGGGCACTCGTGATAGTCGAGGTCAAAAAGCCTGACTTGAGTTAACGCCAAAGCAGGCGGAGTACTCCAAGTCGTGAGGAGCCACAGAAGCCCCGTAACAAGAACAGTAGCAACAACTCGGAATGGCATAGGCTGTGAGTAACAGAACACAGTGAACAACTAGACTTCAACGCAGCGCTTAGAAGCTATGCCTCAGCTTAGCTTGAATCGAGGACAAATAAGCTACAGGACGCTTTTTGAAACTTTTGTCATAATAAGAAACTACGCTTGAAGCTTAATGTTCTGTTGTTGAACCAGGTCCTTGTCGCCACGATCGAGCCTGGGCAGAGCTTCCACATATCCGAGATAATTGCTTAGTCCGCTTACAACCCAATGATCAGTGCATGACTCCATCTGAGATTGAAGCAGCTTTAAACGCGGCTTTCAGCCTATGTGAGGCCGCGTTACAGCCATTGAGCGATCGCCAAAAGCAAATCTTGCTGCAAGCGATCAAAGCAGCGGTGCAATTTGAGATGGATACCAAGCAACAGGAGGGCGATCGTGGTCTCTTGGCTGATAACTGCAGTCCTGAACGAACCCTGGGCAATCCGCTAGAGGAACTGACGGTTGAAGAACGGCAAGCGTTTCTGAGCTTTGTCACGTTACAGGAACGGCAAAACCAGCAATGGAAAGCCACTCTACTGAATGATTGGCTCAATGGGAGCAGTTCGGGAGCCGTGCAGTTCATTCGGGAACGCTATGGCATTCAGTGGGTTGAACAGATCACGCCAGCCCATCTCGCACGCTACATCCGTTTAGAGAATGACGAGCATCGGCCGTTGCAAGTCGGTGATCGCATTGAAGTCACCAACGGGTTATGGGAATGGGTGCAGGAGGCAGGCCCATGTAGTCGAGAATGGTTTCCCTGCACGGTGGTGAGCATTCTGCAAACAGCTACCGCTGACGAGGGTGACTTAACCCAACGCGAAACCACTACCGAAGCTTCGGCAAAAAATGAGATTAGCTGCATTATTCGCTTTGAAGACGGAACCGAATACGAAATTCAGGGAATGTATGACTGGAACCGTCCCAACTGGCGTTGGCTAGAAAGGTGAGTAGAGAGGAACTTCTGGCTTAGAGGCTAGACCTTTGTCCGATCGGTCAAAATCTCGTACCCATTCTCTGTCACCAATACCGTATGCTCAAACTGGGCAGAAAGGGCATTGTCAACGGTTACGGCCGTCCAGCGATCGGCAAGGGTGCGAGTAAAGCGGGACCCTGCATTGAGGATTGGCTCGATCGCCAGCGTCATCCCAGCCCGCAGTTTAACGTTGGGCATGCTGTGGGTACGAAAGTTGAAGACGGACGGTTCTTCATGCAGATTGCGCCCCACACCGTGTCCTGTAAAATCTTCAACTACTGTGAAACCGTTTGCTTTAACGTGGTCTTCAATTGCGCCTGCTAAGTCCAGCAAATAAGCGCCTGCTTTTACCTGCTCAATGCCTTTGTAGAGCGCTTCTTCTGCAACGCGGATGAGCCGTTCGGCATCGGGAGTCACCTTACCAACGGCGATCGTGATGCAAGAATCGCCGTGAAACCCCTCAAAATAAGCTCCTGTATCTACTTTCAGCACGTCTCCAGTGCGAATCACTTTCTTGCGGCTAGGGATACCATGCACCACCTCATGGTTCACCGATGAGCAAATCGAAGCGGGAAAGCCATGATAGCCTTTGAAGCTAGGAGTGGCGCCCATTTCACGGATACGCTTTTCGGCATGAGCATCAAGGTCTGCCGTCGTCATGCCAGGTTCAACAAGCTCCGAAATTTCTTTCAGCACAGTGGCAACAATGCGAGACGCCTGCCGCATGATGTCAATTTCACGAGGCGATTTTAGCTCAATGCCACGACGCTGTTTATTCGGCGAGGGAAGAGCAGGTTGATTCAGCAGTTGGCTAAAGATATTCATGCGATCGCAACAGAGTATGGAGGCAAAACAATTAGAATTAGCAGGCAAAACAAAGCATTTCTTGCCGTCAGCGGCACCAAACTCGATTGACGGACTTCTTTAAGGTAACTCAAATTGTCAGTCTAGATAGTGTTGGTTTTGGTTCACTAGAGAGGCCGTAGGAGCGTTGCTAGAGATTCTTATCGTGCACGCTATCCCTCTAATCGCACCATCCCTTAATCGCATCATCCTTCTACCGCACGGTTAGCGTTCCCGTCATGCCCGCTTCAGCGTGGCCAGGAATCACACAGCGGAGTGAATAGGTGCCTGGTTTAATGGGAATAAAGACCCAATCGGCTTGCGCACCAGGTTTCAATTCCAGTTCGTGGATAGCTCCCTTCACTTCCACCTGACCCGCATCGACTTTCTGTGACCAGATGCTATCAGCAAAGTCTTTAGCTGTGAAATAGTGCTTCTGCCCGCTAGGATTAGTCAGCACTAATTTGTACCGCTTACCAGGAGAAAATTCCAGGCTGTTCGGGACAAATTTTAATTCGTTTGCGGCATTTCCCAAACTCACACTGAGTTCGATCACCGCCTGCTTTGTCACGTCTGCACTAGAGGGCGTTAGCGATGCAGCAAAGACGGGTGATGCCCACAAAAGCCACCCAACCAGCAGTAAACCTAAAAGACAACGCATAAGTCGCCTCATCATCTTACGAAGCGCGATACCCCTCTACCCTAGCAAACGACGCCCTGGAAATTTGACAAATTGCCAGAGGCAGACTCTAGAGCAGACTTTAGTGAACCGCAAACCTTGCATCGACTACAGCAATCAGCAACGAGCAACCGTGAAATAGCACAGAAACAGCTATCAGACGGTTGCTCGCTCAATCATTGAGTCTTGCCAGTTGTGTCCTTTTGGGATGTGGTTGGACTTCCAGGTCCTGCGGTAACCACAACCACACGATCGGGGTGAATCAGGGTTTGAATTGCCTGGTTCACCTGTGCCAGCGTCACAGCGTTGATCTTGTCTGTATAATCACGAATTTCGTTGGTTCCTAAGCCGTAAACAGAATCCATCAAAATTGTGCTGGCCAAACTGTCTGGATCTGCAAGCTCAACGGGATAGATGCTGGTGAGCGATCGCTTGGCTGTAGCAACTTCAGCTTCGGTAACGCCCGTTGTACGGAATTGCTTCAGCAGGCTCAGCGTACTGGTGATCGCTTTGTCTGCATCTTCTGGAGCCGTTTGCATCGTAATCACAAATGGACCAGAGGCAATCCCTGCTTGAAACCCGCTGTAGATGCCATAGGTTAACCCCAGGCGATCGCGGATTTCAGTACCCAAGCGACTTGATAACGTATCACCGCCCAAAATCTGGTTCATCACCAGCGCTGTGTAGTACTGAGGATCTTTGCGATCGATGCCGTTGTAGCCAATAAACGTAATGGACTGGGTCTTGCCGGGTAATACGGGATTGACTCGCTTCACGGCTTGAGGCAATGGCACTTTTGGAAACTCTAACGTTGCATCTTGAGTTGAGTCCTGCCAGGAACCAAGCTCTTGATTCAACAGAGAGCGCACCTGACTGGAGTCAAAGTCGCCAACGAGAGAAAGCACCGTACTATCAGGATGATAGTGCTGCTGGTAAAACTGCACGACAGCATCGCGGGTAATGGCCTTCAGGCTCGCTTCGGTTGGAAAAGTATGGAACGGATGGCTTTCTGGATAAAGCGTTTGCTGAAAGATGCGTCGTGCTAAGCGAGCGGGGTTATCAAGCTCCAGTTTCAGGCTGGTCAGTGCTCGCTGACGGCTTAACGCTAATTCGTCTTCTGGAAAGCTAGCGTTTTGCACCACATCCCCAAGAACTTGGATGAGGGTTGGAAGGTCTGCTGCCAGGGCATTGCCACCGATCGCCACGCCTTCACGATTGGCGCTAAAGCTCAAGCTAGCCCCTCTATTCTCCAGGGTCTTTGCGATCGTCAGGGCATTCTTGGTCTTCGTGCCATTCATCAAGTTTGCGGCTGTCAGGCTAGCTAACCCGGCAGTCTCTGCCTGATCGAACGCCGTACCCGCTTTGATGTAACCACTCAAAGTGACGGTCGGTGTGCTGCGATCGGGCAACAGCAAAACACTGAGACCGTTCGCCAAATTCAGCTTTTCAGGCAAGGCCTGGGGTGCTTTTTTTCCACCCTCGGTCGGTTTTGGCAAGTATTTAGCCAACTCTGTGGGGTCGACTGGAGTGCCAGGACTGAAGTTTTCTGCCGTCTGGGAGAAATTACCGGAGCTAGCACCCGGTTTGCCGTTTAGCTGTGTTGGCTCAAAGAAGCCCACCGTTCGCTTAGCAGGAGTCAGGTAAGTTTTTGCCACTCGCTGCACATCGGCGGGGGTCACCGTAGCAATGGCAGCCTGGAGGCGATCGCTAAACTGGTAGTCGCCTGTCGAGATCTGGTCATCGCCCAATTGCTGAGCCTGGCTAGTAATGTCTCGATTTCGTAGAGCAAAGGATGCCTTGAACTGTGCCTTTGCACGCTCTAACTCTTCTGCTGTGACAGGGCGATCACGCAAATCCGCTAGCGTTTTCTGAAGAACGGTATCAATCTGCGAAAGTTCCTTCCCTGGAGCAGCTGTCACCGAGAGTTCGTACCAGCCAGAACCAATCAGGCTTGCCGCATACCCATTCGCTTCACTGGCCAGTCCAGACTCAATCAATGCCTGGTAAAGCCGAGAACTGCGCCCTCCAGTCAAAATATAGTCCATGACTTGCAGCGCAGGCACATCAGGATGACCTACAGCAGGCAGGGGATACACTTCGTTGAGTAGTGCGGCGCTGCCCGGTTCTTTCAAAACGATCGGCGCTTTAGCTGAACTTGCCGCTGGTGTTGCCTTAGGCTTTTCAGGATCAGCGATCGCACCGGTGCCTTTGGTGAGGTTGCCGAAGGTTTCTTTGACCGTTGCTAGCACTTGATCCGTCTTAAAGTTACCAACGATGACCAGGGTGGCGTTGTCTGGACGGTAAAACTTACGGTAGTAGTCTCGTACCTGTTGCACCGTAAACTTCTGCACATCGGCTTTGGTTCCGCCTACCGGTAGCCCATAAGGACTGTTCGGAAACGCAGACTTCATAACTGCACGCCCCAGTCGATAGCTGGGATTGTTTTCGTAGCCCTGGAGTTCCGAAATGACGACGCGCTTTTCGCTTGTAAGCTGCTGTTCATCAATCAGGGCATTCTTCATGCGATCGGCTTCCAAAACCAGCAAGGCTTTTAGCTTGTCCTGCTCCACTGTGCCAAAGTAAGCCGTTTCGTCATAGCTGGTAAAGGCGTTTGATTCACTGCCCAGCGCACTAAAGAAGCGCCCAAACTGAATCGGTCGATCCTTTGTTCCTTTAAACATCAGATGCTCTAACTGGTGAGCAATGCCATTAATCCCAGGCGTTTCATTGCGCGATCCCACGCGATACCAAACCTGAACCGTCACCACGGGTGCCGTGTCCACTTCCTTGGTAAGGACAGTCAGCCCGTTGTCTAAAACGGTTTTCCGTGCCGTTGCTGCCAGTCCGTCCTTCAGGAGACTGGCAGAGGGTTGAGGTTTGGGTGCAGGGCTGCTCTGAGCGGTTGTGATACTGGGGGCCGCCTGGCTCACCGCAGGCATCTCAGATAGAAGCACAGCCCCCAAACAAAGGCCAAAGAGGAAGCTGGGGATCGCGTAACGGCGAAGAAAGTTAGAAAGAGGCATACGTGTGCGGACAGTTCTCTACAAAAATAGGGTAGCAAGCGGAGCAAAATGCTTTGCCTGCTACCAATCTAGTTCATTCGTTATGGCATTGAGGTGACAGCCCTGTAAGGTCGGCTGATTCAACCATCAGAACAGGAACTGGGAAGGAACCACTCCCAACGAAAACCTTTTAGGCGGCTGGAGCATGGTCAAGCTGACAATAGGGACGGCTGTAGCTTAACGGTAGTTCCAAAGCGTATTGTTCTAGCAGTTGGGAGTCGCTGAGAATATGTTCGGTTGCGCCATCAAACACAATGCGACCCTGGCTCAGCACCACGGTACGATCGCACAACTCCAGCGCCAAATCTAGATCGTGAGTTGCAATCAATTGCGTTAACGGTAAGCTATCCAGCAGATAAATCAGCTCACGACGACAGCGAGGATCAAGCTGAGCAGAGGGTTCATCCAGAATCAGCACTTGAGGCTGCATCGCCAAAACGCCAGCGATCGCCACTCGCTTTTTCTCCCCCCCCGACAGGTTATTGGCACTTCGATGCCCATACTCAGTGGGATCTAAGCAAACGGCTTTCATTGCAGCCGCAGCCCGATGCTCCAATTCATGCCCCTTAATCCCCTGGTTAAGCGGTCCAAACGTAACATCTTCCCAAACAGTAGGCATAAATAACTGATCGTCCGGGTTCTGAAACACCAAGCCCACAAAGTTGCGAATGGCTTTGAGATGCTGGGGTTCCATTGCCATTTCGCCAACCACGATCGAACCTGTTTGGGGAATGATCAGCCCATTGAAGTGCAGCAGCAAGGTGGACTTACCAGACCCGTTTGCTCCGACAAGCGCGACTCGCTCACCCGCTTTCAACGAGAGACTGATGTCCTTTAATGCTTCCGTGTCGTCGGGATACACATAGCTTAGATGCTTGATTTCAATAGGGTTATGGTGCATGAGAACCGCAAACTAGATAACTGATAAAAGATAAATACCCTGTCCCAACAACGTCAAAAGTGCAGTAAGCGTCAGCGCAATGGCATCATGCCGCTGACTCATTACAGCCACAGGTACAGGTGGTAAGCCGTTATACCCTCGCGATAGCATCGCCTGATGCACCCGATCGCCTCGATCCAGCGTGCGGATGAACAGTGAGCCCATCATATTGCCGACAACCAAACGCTTCCAGCGGTTGCTGCCCATAAGATTGCGAGAAACTGCTGCTCGTTGCATCGACTGAAATTCCTCTATTAGCACCGCAATGTAGCGATACATCGAAGCCAGGATGGCAACCAGCAACGGCGGCATACGCAACGCGGTTAAGGCATGCAGGAGCGAAGGGACTGACGTCGTTAGCACTAACACATTGGCTAACAGTAAGGAAAGGATGGCTTTGAGCGCCACGCTACCCAAAACCCACAATCCTTCCGTCGTAATTTGGAGCCAACCCCAGTGCCACAGAACCGTGCCACCACTTCGAAAGAGCGTCCCTAGAAGCACAACACTTATAAAGACTGACTCAACAGCAACCCGCTTACACAAGATCGAAAGGGTAACGCGGCTCGTCAGCACGATCGCACCCACACCAACGGCATAGATCGCCCATGACCACCAACGTCCGTTTGGAGTCAGAGCGATCGCAAAAAGCAGCAATAGCGTACATAGCACGCGCGTCTTAGGCGCTAACCGATGCCAGGGTGAAACCCGCTGACTGTCCAGATCAAGACGAAAGGCACCAATATGCAATAGCACGTATGCCCTCCTTTATGTAATAGCAACGGTAGGATCGCACCAGTCATTCAAAAGCACATCAACATTACTCTTCAGAAGCCGAACTGTCAGGGGACTTCCCAGTTTTACGGACGAGTAACTTGCCCACGCCCCATGCAAGCCCAAACGTGGCTAGCGTCCCAGCCAGACCAGCCAGTGGTGTTGCAACCTGTTCTGGCATCCCCCTCACCGCATACTCGTCAAAGACGGCATAAAACGGCAGTTGGTGGGCTGGCTTTGCCTGAAGCTCTTTGTCTCCGAATTTCAAATCTTTTGCAACTCGATCCAACCCATCAGGATTTTTGCTTGCAAACGGCGATAGAAAAATAGCAATCAAGAGAGCAATGCCTAAGCCAGAGATAACGAAGGCACGATTACGCTGCTGCTGAAGACGATCGCTCATAGGGCACACTCCTTAAAAGTTCAAGCAAGTTATCTAGCGGGGGATCAGCGATTCTGAGGCGAGCGATCGAGCCTTCTGCGGTGGGTCGTACAGTAAATCAGGACGCGTTCGCCAAATAAAGCCGATCGTGGTTACGGAAATGATTGCTTCACCCACCCCAATCACGACATGCCAGGTTGTCATAGCCGTTAGTGCGACCATCAACGGCACCGTACCCGACAACGCTAGTTCGACTGCGCAGAGCATAGATGCGACCACCACGCTAACCCAGGCCGCGATCGCCACTCCACGTAATGCGCCTCGCAACGAGTTGCCTCCGTGGGCAAAGCGGATAGAGCGGTACAGGTAATAACCACCGAAGGTGCCAATCAATCCCATGTTGAAAATATTGGCACCCAAAACCGTTAAGCCACCATCCTGAAATAAAGTCCCCTGGACAATGAACACGACCGCCATCACAAGCGATCCCGCCCAGGGGCCTAACAAAACGCCCGCTAGCGTGCCCCCTAGCAAATGCCCCGACGTGCCCCCCGGAATCGGAAAGTTAATCATTTGTGCTGCAAAAATAAAGGCGGCGCAAACGCCCATTAGCGGTACAGCTTTGTCCTGATATTCAGATGTCACTCGCTTTAGTGACACAGAAATAAGCGCGATCGCCACCAGCCAGGTCACGAGGCCAACCGGAAGGTTAAGGAAGCCATCTGGAATGTGCATGGCCAGATGAGATGGCATTGCCCACCGCCAAAGTTGAGTCGACAAAAAGCTTTGCATTGGTGTGAAGCCCAGGGAAACAGCGTCAACAGTCGTCAAAACAATACCCTCGCAGTAGCAGAAAAACTTAAGTTAACGAACAAAGAGCCTGAGACGTTCCACCTACTTCGCTGAACTTACGTTACTGTCCAACAAACGCTCCTAAAAATTCAATCCTCCGTGGGGGCATCCCAGCGTGAGATTGTAAGAGAATTCGAGCTATTGAGCGAAAGACAGCTTTCTGGGATGCTGGTCGGCAAAATCGAACAGAACCAGACCTCATGAATGCTAACAGGGTTTACTTAAATTCATCTCGCCAGATAGACTAATTCTTTCTTTAAATCGCTAGACTTGGACAATCTTTGTAGTCTATGATTGTAGACTGTGAGTTTTCGCGCTGTGAGTTCTCGAAACACCTATGCACGCCCAAGACATTATCCGCTCAATTGAAGCGGAGCAAATGAAGTCAAACCTGCCAAATCTATATATTGGCGACACTGTCAAAGTCGGTGTCATCATTCAAGAAGGTGGCAAAGAACGGACACAGCCTTACGAGGGTGTCATCATTGCTCGCCGCGGAGTGGGCATCAATCAAAACATTACGGTTCGCAAAACCTTCCAGGGCGTTGGTGTAGAGCGGGTCTTTTTGATCCACTCACCCCGCATTGAAAGCATTAAAGTTCTACGTCGCTCCAAAGTTCGCCGCGCCAAACTTTACTTTCTACGCGATCGTATTGGTAAGGCGACTCGCCTCAAGCAGCGGTTCGATCGCCCTCTTCAGTAATTGACGAAACAGAATTTCGCTTTGCTGCTAGTTGTCTGATAGCTACGGTCGTTTGACAGGCCCTTACTACTTGAAGGCGATCAATAAGGCAATTTGTCGCACAACTAGCAGCCTGTTGTGAATGGCTGAACGGATAGGCGGATGAACTGATAAACTGAGGATAGCAAGCCAAGCGTTGGCACGAGCGCTCTTAGTTCAGTTGGTAGAACGCAGGTCTCCAAAACCTGATGTCGGGGGTTCAAGTCCTCCAGGGCGCGCTCATCCAAGTCTTGGCAGTTCTTTTTCGGTTACGGTTGGTTCACTTGTTCAGTGCCCCTGGTCAACGTTGTAATGCCTGTCTGTTCTGAAGGATACCTGTTCTAAATATGAAAGCGGCATCAACGTGAGTCGGCATTCAAACTGGGATGTATCGTAAGGGGCGATCGCGGCTACCTGACTGGATACCAACAAAGCGATAGATTTGGAAGCATGATAGGGTCAAAGCTGCATTGAAAGGGAGAACAAGGAAGCGTGGCAAAAAAAGAAGAGATTGAAGTACAAGACTCAAAGCCTGGACTTGCCGTTTCATCATTTTTGCAGGAAACCAAAGATGAGCTTGACAAAGTTGTTTGGCCTAGTCGGCAACAACTGATTAGCGAATCCATTGCCGTCATCTTGATGGTGGTTTTATCGGCGACGTTGATCTATCTCGTTGATAATTTCTTCGCTTGGGGCGTTCAGGCGCTTAAATTGGGGATTCCAGGTGGTTAAATGACTTTTGCAGCAGACGAATTTCAACACGATTTTGCGCCCAATGACTCAGAGGATTCTTCCGAAGAAGTTTCTTCTCAACAGGGTCGTTGGTATGCTGTTCAGGTGGCTTCAGGCTGCGAAAAACGCGTCAAAGCAAATTTGGAACAGCGCATTGAGACTTTGGATGTCGCTAACCGGATCTTCCAAATCGAGATCCCTCAGACTCCAGCCATCAAACTCCGCAAAGATGGTAGCCGCCAGAATACTGAGGAAAAGGTCTTCCCTGGCTACGTGCTGGTCAACATGCTCATGGACGACGACACCTGGCAGGTCGTGAAAAACACACCAAACGTGATTAACTTTGTTGGCGCTGAGCAGAAACGACGCTATGGGCGTGGGCGTGGGCATGTGAAACCATTACCTTTGGGCAATGCTGAGGTCGAGCGTATCTTCAAGCAGGCACAGGAGCAGGAGCCTGTTGTCAAGATTGATATGGCTCCTGGAGACAAAATCCTGGTACTTTCGGGTCCCTTCAAGGATTTTGAAGGTGAGGTGATTGAGGTCAGTCCTGAACGCAGTAAGCTCAAAGCACTGCTGTCCATCTTTGGGCGCGACACACCCGTGGAGTTGGAGTTTAATCAGATTCAGAAAGAGAGTTAGTAGAGTCAATGGCAAAGAAAGTTGTTGCGGTCATTAAGTTGGCAATCACCGCTGGAAAAGCAAACCCAGCACCCCCCATTGGTCCCGCGCTTGGTCAGCACGGGGTCAATATCATGATGTTCTGCAAAGAATATAATGCCCGGACGGCTGATCAGGCAGGGATGGTCGTCCCAGTCGAAATCTCTGTCTATGAAGACCGTAGCTTTACCTTCATTCTCAAAACGCCTCCCGCTTCTAAGCTCATCGCGAAAGCAGCCGGTATTGAGCGTGGTTCAGGTGAACCAAATCGTAAGAAGGTCGGTTCCATTACTCGCACGCAGCTACAGGAAATCGCTCAGGCGAAATTACCTGACCTGAATGCAAACGATATCGAAGCCGCGATGAAGATCGTTGAGGGTACTGCCCGTAACATGGGTGTGACCGTTAAAGATTAGGGTTGGGGTGAACGATCGAGCGCAATGCCGCTTAACTTAGCGTTTTATGCGACTTGCATCACCGCCATTTGTATCGCTCAATTCCGACGAACCTGTAAACCAATAGCGGGGGAGAGGCAACGCTTCGTTAGCACCCCAGGAGACTATTCATGCCAAAAGTATCTCGAAGACTGCAAGAACTGAACAAAAAGGTTGAAGAGCGAGCCTATGCTCCTTTGGAAGCCCTGACTTTGCTGAAAGAAACGGCAACTGCAAAATTTCCTGAATCAGCAGAAGCTCACATCCGCTTAGGCATCGATCCCAAATACACCGACCAACAGTTGCGAACCACTGTGGCGTTGCCCAAAGGAACTGGCCAGACAGTGCGGGTGGCCGTGATTGCTCGTGGTGAGAAAGTAACGGAAGCAACCAATGCAGGCGCAGATCTGGCAGGTTCGGAAGAGTTAATTGCTGAGATTCAGAAAGGCGTGATTGACTTTGACTTGCTCATTGCAACACCAGACATGATGCCTCAGGTGGCAAAGCTTGGTAAGCTTCTAGGCCCTCGTGGCTTAATGCCGTCGCCGAAGGGTGGCACAGTCACCTTTGATTTGCCTCAGGCGATCAACGAATTTAAGGCAGGTAAGCTGGAATTCCGAGCCGATAAGACTGGTATCGTCCATGTCATGTTTGGGAAAGCGACCTTTCCTGCTGAAGATCTGCTGGTAAATCTGAAAGCACTGCAAGAAACGATCGATCGCAACCGACCTTCAGGCGCAAAGGGTCGTTACTGGCGCTCTGTTTATGTTGCATCCACAATGGGACCTTCCATTGAGGTTGATATCAGCAGCTTGCGCGACTTGAAATTGGGCGAAGCCGCCTAACGATTGGCGCTATTAACTGTTAAACTAGTGGCTTGTGCCTTCGGACATTAATAGCGCTTCGCTCTTGTTGTATAACCAGGGTTACTAACGAGCCAAATCTATTTCTACAACTAAATAGCAAAGCCAAAGACAGCAGGTGCTTAGAGCTTAAATCTTCCTGCCGAGGTTTCCGTTTTGTATGTTTGGTGGCCGTGCTTTTGTAACACGACACTAAAACATCACAGCGTAACCCCGGTCGTTTGCCCGGGGTTTTTTAGTTTTTGGTTTTGCCCACTTAAGGGTAGAAAAAGTCGGTCTGGAGAAAGCGTTTACAACACACCCAGCAAAAGGAGGTGAGAAACATGGGTAGAACATTAGAGGACAAAAAGGCGATCGTCGCTGAACTCAAAGAAACATTGAGTACATCCCAGTTGGCAGTCGTCATTAACTACCAGGGGCTAACGGTAGCGGAAATCACCGATCTACGGAAACGGTTATTGCCAACCGGAGCGACTTGCAAAGTCACCAAAAATACGCTCATGCGCATTGCCGTTGAAGGGAATGCAACCTGGGAACCGATGACGAGCTTGCTAACCGATTCGTCAGCCTTCCTGCTGATTAAAGATGACGTTGGCGGGGCACTCAAAGCCTATCAGGACTTTCAGAAAGCGACCAAGAAGACAGAACTTCGCGGTGGTGTGATGGAAGGGCGGGCACTGACGGAAGCAGATGTCAAAGCGATCGCCGATCTGCCATCAAAAGAGCAGCTTATTGCACAAATTGCTGGCGCAATCAACGGCGTGGCAACCAAGCTGGCGGTTGGTATCGACCAGGTGCCATCGTCTCTGGCTCGCGCCATTCAGGCAGTGGCCGACAAAGACAAAGAAGCAGCTTGATAGAGGTTTTCACTCTTAGTGTTTTGTTTTTGAACGATATCTAAGAACCCAGAAGCACAAAACAACAATCAACAACGAAGGAGATTCGAAATGTCTGCAACAACGGATGAAATTTTGGAAAAGCTGAAGACGCTGACGTTGCTGGAAGCGTCAGAGTTGGTCAAGCAAATTGAAGAAGCGTTTGGCGTGAGTGCAGCGGCTCCTGTCGGCGGCATGATGATGGCCGCGCCCGGTGCAGCGGCAGCACAAGCTGAAGAAGTCGAAGAACAGACTGAATTCAATGTCATGTTGGAAGAAGTTCCGGCTGACAAGAAGATTGCGATTCTGAAAGTTGTGCGCACGCTCACAGGCCTTGGGCTGAAAGAAGCGAAAGACCTGGTAGAAGCAGCACCGAAAGCCGTCAAAGAAGCTGTTGCCAAAGGTGACGCTGAAGACGCTAAGAAGCAACTGGAAGAAGCTGGCGCTAAAGTGTCAATCAAGTAGACGCCCGCCAGTTCGGGCAGATTCTTTTCCATTAGAAAGGGGGCGTTGAAACAACGTCCCCTTTTTCTTTATTGATGATTAGAACTTTGTTGATTCTAGAGCGCGACCCAGGCTGATTCTAACCAGTCACAACGCAGTTTCAACGTTAATTTAAAGGATGTAGAGCAACAGAAAGAGAAAAATCCAGACAACATCCACAAAGTGCCAGTAGATTTCAGCTGCTTCGACACCAAAGTGTTTTTCATTGCTGTAGTGACCTTTCTTCATCGATCGCCACAGCACTGCCAAAATCAACACCAGGCCAAAGGCAACGTGCAAGCCGTGAAAGCCAGTCAGTACATAAAAGGTGCTGGCAAACAGATTTGTCTTTAACCCGAACTCTAAGTGGAAATATTCATAGAGTTGACCCACCAGGAAGATGGCTCCCATCGCCGCCGTAATCGCAAACCATTTCTGCAACCCTTTTACGTCATTCTTTTTAATGGCCGTATCGGCGTTGTGAATCACGAAGCTACTGGAAATCAAAATAATCGTGTTGATTCCTGGTAGAAGTAGCTCTAGTCTTGGTGTCCCTTCAGGCGGCCAGGTAGGAGCGACTGCCCGGAAGGTCAGATAGGCTGTAAATAGCCCCAGAAAAATCATCGCTTCTGCAATCAGAAAGATCGTGATGCCGAAGAGCCGATAGTCGTGATGCTCAGCATGATGAACTTCGACTTCGGTATGGTGATGATTGAGGATTGTTTTCGTTGAGTCGAGGGTGGAACCTGTCATGAGTAAAGTGGTAGTGATTGGGTTTCAGCCGTCAGTCGTTGAATCAGTTTCCGAATACACGAAGGCTCATCACGAATGGCTGCGATCGTCTGGGTGTACAGCGACAGCCGGGTCGGGGTCAGCCCGTAACGCAGAGTTTGGCCCTGCAGCTAAGGCCGGCTCTCTCGCATCGGAGAACGGTACATCCACTGGAGTGGCACGATCGCCAAACCCATAATCGTAAGGGCCTGTTGCCAACACTGGATCGGCCTCAAAGTTTTCAACGGGTGGTGGCGAGCTGGTCATCCATTCAAGCGTTAATCCCTTCCAGGGGTTGTCTCCCGCTTTAGGACCGTACATCCAACTCCAGATCACGTTGACAATAAAGGGGATCGTGGAAACGGCCAAAATGTAGGCACCGATCGAGCAAATCAGGTTGAGAAACGCAAAACGGGGTTCATACTCAGCAATGCGACGGTTCATGCCTTCTAGCCCTAACTTGTGCATGGGCAGAAACGCCAGATTGAAGCCAACGAGGTTCAACCAGAAATGCACCTGTCCCCAGGTTTCGTTGAGCATCCGCCCAGTCATTTTGGGGAACCAGTGGTAGAACCCGGCATACAGACCAAACACACTACCGCCGAACAGCACGTAGTGAATATGCGCCACGATGAAGTAGGTGTCGTGAACGTGAATGTCAAACGGCACGGCTGCAACCATGACACCGCTAATGCCACCAATCACAAACATCGACAAGAAGCCCAACGCAAACAGCATGGCGCTGTTGAATTGAATCTTGCCACCCCAAATGGTTGCCAGCCAGCTAAACACCTTGATCCCCGTTGGTACAGCAATCACCATCGTGGTAATCATGAAGAACATCCGCAGCCAGGGAGGGGTGCCGCTGGTAAACATGTGATGCGCCCAGACAATTAAACCCAGGAAGCAAATCGCCAGACTGGAGTAGGCGATCGCCTTGTAGCCAAAAATCGGCTTCCGCGCATGCACGGGCAGAATTTCCGAGATCATGCCAAACACCGGCAAGATCATGATGTAGACGGCTGGGTGGGAATAGAACCAGAACATATGCTGGTACACGATCGGATTCCCACCGCCCGTTGGGTTAAAAAAGGCCGTACCCAGCAGCAAATCAAACGCCAGCAGGATTAACGCTCCCGCAAGAACAGGCGTCGCAATCAGTGCCAAGGTCGAAGTTGCCAGCATTGCCCAGCAAAACAATGGCATCTGGTTAAAGCCCATCCCCGGCACGCGCATCTTAAAGATCGTCGCAATAAAGTTGATGGCAGCCAGAATAGACGACGTCCCTAGCAACAAAACGCTGAGAATCCAGATCGCCTCACCCGCCTGATCCATCACCAGGCTCAGGGGTGGATAGGATGTCCAACCCGCACCCGGAGCACCCACAAAGAAGCTGCTCAGCAGTAGAATGCCAGCAGGCGGAATCATCCAAAAGGCAAGGGCATTCAGCCTGGGAAATGCCATATCGCGGGCCCCAATCAGTAGCGGCACCAGATAGTTGCCAAAGCCGCCAGTCGTTGCAGGCACAATCCACAGAAAGATCATGACCGTGGCATGAACCGTGAAGAGACTGTTGTACATCTCACGACTCACAAAATCCACTTCAGGCGTCGCGAGTTCTGTGCGAACGGCCGTCGCCAGTGCGCCACCAATCAGGTAAAAAATGAACGTTGTCACCAGGTATTGAATGCCGATGACTTTATGGTCAGTACTGAAGCTAAAGTACGTCCGCCAGTTATTGCCACCTGGTTCAGAACCATGAGCGGGAAGGTTGGCAGTCTCTTGTAGCTGTGCTTGGGTCATAAGAGTAAATCCATTGCGATCAGCTCATCGCTCACTGTTTTACAAGAATGCCTTTACAGGCAGGGGCTAACAGATCAGGACGATCGCTAGCTGGCAGAAGATAAAGCACCGTGCCCAGCCTCAGAATGAAGCTGATGAAGCATTTCAGGCTGAATGCCCATGCGATTAGCGTAGGGAGCCAAAAACGCATCAGGGGCTTTGTCGGCTGGGTTAACCGCCAGTGTTTGCTCTAAGCCCGAAGCACTGGCAACTTTCTGCTCCTGAACCCAGGCCGCAAAATCAGCCGGAGTTTCGGCAACAACCTTAGTACGCATTGCGCCGTGGTAAGGACCACAGAGTTCAGCGCAAATGACTGGATATTCACCCACCCGGTTGGGCGTGAAACGGAGTTCAGTCGGCTGTCCAGGTACGGCATCCTGTTTCAACCGAAATTCTGGCACCCAAAAGGCATGGAGTACATCACTGGCCGAAATATTCAGCAGGATTTTGCGACCCACTGGAACATGCAATTCGCCAGCCACAACGCCGCTATCGGGGTAGGTGAAGATCCAGGCATACTGTAAGCCGTTCGCCTGAATCACAAATTCTTCCGACGAGTCTGATGTTCCAGGCGTCGCACCCACACCTGGAGTGATCGATGCCTTGGAGCCGTCCTCTTTTGGGGTAACGCCGCCAGGAATCGCATTCTGAGCTTGAGTCTGCACTTCAGGTGCGGCATCTGCCATCAGTCCTGACATAGCAGAATCGTCCGTTGGAAGCGGTGCTGCGATCGCGGCTCCAGACATTGCCTTCTTACCGGACATTGCCACTTGGTGCGTTGGCTGACCGTGAGCGACCGAATGCTCCATCGGATTTAACCCACCGATTTGGGTATACACCTCAAAGCTGTAGATGGCCAGACCCAAAACAATCACAGCAGGAATCCCTGTCCAAAGAATTTCTAGAGGAATGTTGCCATGCACGGGCGAACCGTCCGTTTCGTCACCGGGTTGGCGGCGAAATTTGAACGCTGCCACAAAAATAACGCCAATGACAAGCAGGAATAGTCCCGTGCCGATCGTCATCATCGTGTTAAACAACCCATCGATCAAAGGTGCTGCATCAGACGCTTCAACTGGCATCAAGCCGTGGTTCTGACCAACCCAGATGCTAACAAGGGTCAGAAGAATGCCAGCCAGCATTGTGGTAATGGAGCTTGGGATATTCACAATTCAGATCCGCCTAAACAATGTCGATCGCTGGAGAACGCTCATTTCATTCACAAGGAGCAAATGCTAAGCCAGTTCAAGCCTTAGAAAGGCAAGCCTAATCTCTATAGATTTGTCCTACCTTACAAGGTAAAGCAGTGCTCCCAGAAACGGAGCATTCCTTGACTATCCTTATGGTTTTCTTCAGGATCGCTCTCACTCTCCCACCTCTCGTGAGCAGCACCGATCCCGACAAAATAAATGTAGGAGGGAAATGGCTCCGTTTGCTCATCATTTACCCTGTGCTTACAGCAGTAAAGCCATTTGCCAAGACTCCAAAGAACCCACTGCGCAGCTAAATCACTGAGGCCAGAGTCTCCCTAGATCTGCACTTAAAGGCGGGGAAACCGCTTTAGACCGCTTCCTATCAGTGCATCAGGTGGTTTTCACAACAGCAAATTCAAGCCTCGCAAATCGATGCAATCCGAAGAAATTACAAAGGGGCGAGGTCAAAAGCAACAGCATCATTAAAGTATTAGCAAGTGAGTGAGACAAACCCGCTTTCAAAATGTAGTGCTAGCGTTGGTATAGGTAGTCACTCCAAGATTCCGCTCCGCTACGTCTAATGTTTGTGACTTGAGGATTAAGCCGATGGCTGATGCTATCTTCCATCAATCCACTATTGAATCTTCTCCCCGGTTGCGCGTTAGCCGCTTTGCTTTGGCAATGGCAGCTGAAACGCTGTTTTTGATGGCATTAGGTAGTGCGACACGGGTCATGAACGCTGGTCTTGCCTGTCCAGATTGGCCTCTTTGCTATGGTGAACTGGTACCACGCCAGCAAATGAATTTCCAGGTTTTTCTGGAATGGTTTCACCGCCTTACGGCATCATCAATGGGGTTCTTTGCGATCGCCCTTGTCACAATGGCGTGGTGGTACCGTCGCTCGTTACCCAAATGGACACCGTGGGCAACAACCTTCGCTCTAGGGCTGGTACTTTTTCAAGGTCTCCTGGGTGGGCTAACGGTCACTGAGTTGCTCCGTTTTGACATTGTGACCGCGCATTTAGGAACGGCTCTGCTCTTTTTTGTGACGCTGTTGGCGATCGGCGTTGCCCTGATGCCCCATCAAGGTATGGGGACAGCAAGCAAACTCCCCTGGGTCAGTCTTCTGGCAACAGTGCTGGTCTACCTTCAGAGCATTCTTGGAGCCTTAGTTGCCTCTCGCTGGGCGCTACATCAATGCCTGAACGATTCTGGGCTGTGCTTGGTGATGCATAGTCACATTGCAGGGGTGGTGCCGCCCACACTAGCAACACTCGCGCTTGTAGTCTTGGCATGGCGAACGCCAGCATTGCACCCGACGTTACGGAAATTGGCGAATCTTGCAGGCGGTTTGGTAATGCTCCAGATTCTTCTAGGGGTAGCAACATTCAAACTGCGGTTACAAGTTGAGCCGCTAACGGTTTCGCATCAAGCGATCGGCGCGGCGCTGTTAGGAACGTTGGTTACCTTCACCGTCTTAGGGCTACGCGATAACGCCTCTGCCCTGGTTGAAGCACCAGTGTCCACCCCAGTTACACCAGCAATCGCTGCAACACCCGCAGTAGCTGAGCCATTCTCGGACGATCGTACCAATGGTCAACCAGCTTAAGGGGTGAACTGACTCCAGCAAGCTCCAACATGCGGCTTCTGTCCTCTGACTGCATACTCCTCACCAATAGCGCTTTCTGTTTTTTTAGGTCTGTCTCTTTAGGAAAGGGCGAATGCAAGAAACTCTCTCAACTGGTATCCCCCGTCATCACGACAACGCTCTACAGGTCGTTCAAAGCTACTACCAACTCACCAAGCCTCGCATTATTTTATTGCTTCTCATTACAACCGCTGGTGGCATGTGGATTGCAGCGAAGGGCGAAGTGAACCCGATTCTGCTGCTCGTCACGTTGCTGAGTGGAGCCTGTGCGGCAGGTGCAGCGAACACGATTAATTGCTTCTACGATCGCGACATCGATTACATCATGGAGCGCACACGCCATCGGCCTTTACCGTCTGGACGAGTGCAGCCACGTGATGCTTTGATCTTTGCGATCGCCCTCACGGTGCTCTCCTTTACGCTACTGGCTGTTTTTGCCAATCTGTTGAGTGCTTGTCTGGCCATGTCTGGCATCGTGTTCTACGTGCTGATTTACACCCATTGGCTCAAGCGTCATAGCACCCTCAATATTGTCATTGGTGGCGCGGCTGGGGCGATTCCGCCACTGGTTGGCTGGGCTGCCGTTACTGGCGATCTGAGTTGGGCAGCCTGGGTGTTGTTTGCCATCATCTTCTTCTGGACACCACCCCATTTCTGGGCGTTAGCCGTTCTCATTCGAGAAGATTATGCGAAGGTGGGTGTGCCCATGCTGCCAGTCGTCGTTGGTAACGAACCAACGTCCCGTCAGATTTTCTACTACACACTGGCGTTGATCCCGGTTACCCTCTTGCTGGTTTATCCCTTGCATGTCATGGGTGCAGTGTATGCTGGCATTGCTCTGCTGTTGGGCGGTGTGTTCGTTCAGAAGGCGTGGCAGCTTGTGCAGATGCCATCCGATTTACAGGTAGCGCGATCGGTCTTCAAGTATTCCATCCTTTATCTCATGCTGCTTTGCGCGGGCATGGGTTTGGATAGTCTCCCGGTGACGCACCAGATGGTTGATGTTGTTGCAACCCACTTTCAGACCGTCATGGGTACCTTAAGAGCCTAAGGCATTCAGAGCTTCAGGCATTCAGAATTCCAGTCAGCCGAGGTATAGGTCGATCGCGGCAGAAGTGAGAGAAGGCAAGAACAAAAGCATCGGCAACAGCAAAGGGTTAGCGTGGTGGATTTTTCTCTAAATCGTTACCACGCTAGCCCTTTGTTAGTTGATTGGTAGCCGCAAAGAGAATCAGACTCAGTACCCGGACGCGCACACTTCGCTAACTGCGATAAGATCTAGGTGTGTTGAGATTTGTATAGCTTGGAGGAGTGCTATGGCTCCTACAGTGTTCATTGAAAAGCTGAAGAAGTCTTACGGCTCTGTGGAAGCGGTAAGAGATGTCTCTCTTGAAGTGGAAGCGGGAGAAATTTTTGGGCTCTTGGGTCCAAACGGTGCTGGCAAAACAACGACCTTGCGCTGCCTGTGTACGTTGAGTGAGCCTGACTCAGGCAAAATTGAAGTAGCTGGCATATCGGCGATTGATCAGCCTCGCCTCGCACGACAGTATTTGGGCTACATTGCGCAGGAAGTGGCGTTAGACAAAGTGCTGACTGGGCGCGAACTGCTTCAGCTGCAAGCCGCGTTGTATCATCTTCCTCGCGCGATCGCGCAGGAACGGATTGCCCTTGTCCTCAAGCTCCTAGAGTTAGAAAGCTACGCGGATAAAAAAACGGGCACTTACTCTGGTGGGTTGAAAAAGCGACTGGATCTGGCTGCTGGCTTACTGCATCAGCCGAAAGTGCTGGTGCTTGATGAGCCGACCGTTGGTCTGGATATTGAAAGTCGATTGGCAGTTTGGGAGTTTCTCCGGACGCTGCGGGCAGACGGCACAACGGTTCTGTTGACCAGCCATTACCTTGAAGAGGTGGATGCACTAGCTGATCGCGTTGCCATTATTGACCAGGGCGTTGTCATTGCGGCTGGCAAACCTACAGAATTGAAAGATCAAGTGGGAGGCGATCGCATTACCCTTCGGATTCGTGAATTCTCACCCTTAGAGGAAGCAGAAAAAGCAAAACACCTGCTGCAAGCGTTACCCTCCGTTCAGGAAATCATCATCAATAGCGCTCAAGGAAATTCGCTCAATCTGGTTGTACAGCCTCAAAGCGATGCACTTTCAACGATTCAACAAGCACTCCAAGCGGCTGGGCTACCAACGTTTGGGATTGCGCAATCGCGTCCTAGTCTAGATGATGTCTACCTGGCAGCGACTGGACGAACGCTGCTGGATGCCGAGATTGCAGCGACTGGCAACCGTGACCTCAAAGCAGAACGAAAGCAAAATATGCGTTAAACGCCACCTGACTTCCCATGAGTACTACCATTACCCCTCCTAAAACTGAGTCTTCTGGTGCGCCCCGTGATCAGAGCACTATCACCCCATCCTCCTCAGCATTCAGCGACTTCCTGCAAGAGACAGGAGCGTTGACCCGTCGTCTTTTTATTCAACTTCAGCGTCGGCCTTCAACCCTCATCGCAGGGATCATTCAGCCCATTATGTGGCTTGTGCTTTTTGGAGCGCTCTTTCAAAATGCACCGCGGGGATTGTTTGGTACAGACGTAAGCTACGGACAGTTTTTGGGCGCAGGGGTCATTGTTTTCACGGCCTTTGGTGGAGCCCTGAATGCAGGCTTGCCCGTGATGTTCGATCGCGAATTTGGTTTCCTCAATCGGCTACTGGTCGCGCCTCTGGCCTCTCGGTTTTCTATTGTGATGGCCTCAGCCATTTTCATCACAACCTTGAGTTTGATCCAGACAGGCGCGATCGTTGGCATGAGTGCGCTTTTGGGAGCAGGCTTACCAAATGTTCTCGGGTTGGGGCTTGTTGCACTGATTGTACTGCTGCTTGTGTTGGGCGTCACCGCTTTAAGCTTAGGGCTCTCATTCTCGCTACCAGGTCATATCGAGCTGATTGCTGTCATCTTTGTAACCAACTTACCCTTGCTATTTGCCAGCACCGCACTTGTGCCTCTGTCTTTCATGCCACCATGGTTACAGTGGGTTGCAACGCTTAATCCCCTCAGTTACGCTATTGAACCCATTCGCTACGTTTATCTGCATAGTGATTGGTCGCTGAGTAGTGTTGTCATGCAAGCACCCTGGGGTTCCGTTACGTTGGGCGCAGCACTTCTTTTACTCACTGGGTTTGATGCAATCGCGCTGCTGATCATTCAACCAAAACTGCGTCGAACACTGGCTTGAGCGGCCCATAGAGTCGAGGATGTCGCAGTGTCGCGCGTTAAGTGTTGCGAGATCACTTTCTGCGTTGATGCTAAAATGAGTAAACTTCGGGAGCATTATACGACAATTGTCGTCTCAGTAATGAGCGTACTTAACGTTCAATCAATGATGAAGGAGTGAGCTCTATGGCTGGCAAAAAGATTTCAATGACTGACGCAGGCAAACCTCGCAACATTGCTTTGCTTCTTCTAGCGTCGATCGGTTTAGTGGTTGGTCTGTCTCGTACAGCGCTTGCCGACGAAACAACCGTTGCTCAGCCGCAGCAAATCTTCGAAGACCAACAAAGTCGTGACCCGTTTTCTGGGCGTGGGAATGATCAAGTAGGCGGAGTCATGGATCTGATTCATCGAGCTCAGCAGGCAGGGTCTCTCAGTAGCGAAGATTTTTTAAGCGAGCAACAAGAAAATCTTAATTCAGCCGCCGCCGCTTTTCGAGCCGCGCAGCAAAAGCGATTGAATAGCCCGCAAACAGCTCCTGTAAACGAAGCAGGCACAACGGCGGTTCCCAAAAACTAAACACTCATTCTGTCAGCGAACTGTGCTGCAAGTCTTTCCTTATTGGCTTTACTTTCGGGGGAGAGATCTGAATTCGTAGGTGGTGCGTTTGCCAAGTACGACAGGAGCGATCGTCATGAGGCGAATCTTACTTTGTCGATCGCCAGAAGGCAAAAAGCGGACTGTATCCTCTGCACCGGGAGCAGCAAACATGGGTTGCGATAGGACTCTTTGAATCCCCGCACGGCTTGGGTCGCTACGCAACGCTGCAATGAGCGCTTGAGTCGCATCATATGCCAGGGCAGTTCGCCAGCTAATGGATGCGGTTTGTCCCCAAAGTTGCTTCGACTGCTGCTGAAAGGGAAGGTGAGACAAATCAGCAGGCACGGCCATTACTAGTCCAACGGCCTCTTTACCAGCAATCTTGAGCATCTTGGCGGTAGAGACCGTATCACCCGCAATCACTTTAAGCCGTTGTCGGTTCAGTTGCACAACCTGAATCGCCCGATCAGAAACCTCGCTATCGGGTGCCAGCATGATCACCTCAGCGCCCTTGCTCACCGCTGTTTCAACACTGTCGGCCGCATCAAAATCGGGACGAGAAAAATCAAACTCGTCCATCAAATCAACACCATTGTAAAACAGTGCATTTTTGAATTCGGTTTTAAGTGACATGCTGTAAGCACTGGAAGCGTTAAAGAAAACGACAACCTTACGCTTCTTCAGGTCATTCAACATATAGCTGGTCAACGCTTTAGCCGTCAGGCGATCGCTAGGCATCGTGCGGAAAATATAGTTGCCAAAATTAGACAGTTGCACCGCAGAACTGAGGGGAGACACCATCACCAGTTGCTTTGACTGATAGACCGCCGCAGCCGATAGCGTTGTGTCACTGATACCGTGCCCAACCACACCCAGAATCGCTGGTTGGCTTGCCAAAATTGTCGCCAACTGTTGAGCGGTATCACGCTTGTTGTCGTCATTCGCAATCACAACCTTTAAGCGCACCCCGTTGATGCCTCCAGTTCGGTTCAAGTCATCTTGAGCCTTCGCCACCCCCCTCAAAATTTCAAGTGCCGAGCCAAAGGTATCCCCCAGGGGAACCGCTGCTGCGATCGTGTATGCCTTCTCAGTCCCAATGCGTGCATTATTGAGATAGATCAAGGTTTCAGGATCGCCCTGATTACTACGACGAGCCGCTTCCAAAGTAGTCACGGCTTTCGCAAAGGACCCAGAAGCGATCTGCTCGACCCCTTCTTGTTTTTTGGGATTCACCTGCCATTGGCTTAGCAGCTTTTCACCCGCGCTAATGCGATCGCTAGATAAGCCTGGCTCTGGTTTCGTCTCGGACGCAGATGGAGTCTGTGAAACCAAAGCAATCGGCGACAACCCGCGCAGCAGACCAGCCAAGGCAAGCGCGACAACAACAGCACCACTGGCAATTGTTACCAGCGTCATGCCACGCTTGAAGCGATGACGTTTCGGTTGAGGCTCAGCGCGATCGGGTTGAAACTGCGTTTGCAGTGGTGGCGTCATGGTTAACGCACTACCTGAAGTTGGCTTCTGCAGCCGTGCTAAATAGCGACTGGCAGGAATACCACCATCCAGCACAACCTGGTGCAGTGCTTGGCGGGCTTCTAAAGCCGATTGATAACGGTGAATATAGTGATAGCAGATCATTTTGTCTAGAAACGCTGCCAGAGACTCAACCACCTTTGCCTGGTCTCGCCAAACAAGCTCAGACGTATTGAAATCTTGCGGCAGCTGAGACGGACGCATCCCTGTCAGCGTTTGAATCGCTACCATCCCCAGAGAATACAAGTCACTGCTAAATTGTGGTCTACCTAAACATTGCTCACTCGCACCATAACCAGAGGTGTAAATTGGCATGCTCAGGTTTGTCTCGCCCGTTGCCTCCGCGATCGTATTACCTAGCGTTTTCACCGCACCAAAATCAATCAAAACGAATTTATTATCGCGATCGCGTCGAATTAAGTTCTCAGGCTTGATATCCCGATGAATGACTCCTTGACTATGGACAAACTCCAAAATGCTCAACACATCATCTAGCAACGCCACCACCTGGCTTTCAGAAAAGCGAACTCCCTCGGTTAGTTCATCGCTCAGAGGGTGTCCCTCAACAAACTCCTGAACCAGATAAAATTCCTGATTTTCTTCAAAATAGGCAAGCAATTGGGGAATCTGGTCATGCCGACCTAACCGCTCCAGTGTCTCTGCCTCTGCCTGAAAAAGTCGCCTGACCTGCTGAAGTACAGAAGCCTTCGGGCTTGCAAACGTAAGATGTTTTAGCACACAACGAGGGTTGCCGGGACGCTGAGTATCTTCGGCAATATAGGTACTGCCGAATCCTCCCGAACCCAAGACATTAATAACTTTGTAGCGTGCCCCAAGGAGTTCGCCCAACATTGCACTCACATCTAGCGGTAAACTTCCCCCATTTACAGGGCGAAATCACTTTCTAATGACTTTACCGTGATGCTGATAATCCTGCTAGAGGGCTTCCAACGATTCATGGCAGGAACAAGTAGAAAAAAATTGTGAGTATTAGGTAGTTACCAGTACAGGCAGAGACACTTTCTGGCGACCTCTAACGAATGTTCATCCTTAGTACAAAAGAGCAAAAGAAGATCCAACCAGGTTAAGCTTACCCACCAAAAAGGCTACACCATCTGTTCTTTGTGGATTCCACCAACGTTAATCAGAACTTATAGGGTTGTCAAATAACTGAGCAAATCTGCCATCTCTTGTGGGCTTGGCTGAAATTGCGGCATTGGAGGAGTTTTCCCACTGATTACCTGCTGAATAATACTCACCTTAGACTTACGGTTAGAAACATCGATCAGGCTTGGTCCAACCCGACCATCCGCTTGCACACCATGGCAACCCGCACAGTTCATGAGAAAAATGGCATGCCCCTGGGTAACATCCCCTTGACGCGCAATGACATCACGGACGTAAGGTGATGAGGCACTCAACTGATAGATCCCAACGATCGCTACCAGTACCGCAAAAAGGATTGCCAAAATGATTAAAGCAACCCGCTGAATCAAACTTTCGTGATTGAGAAGTTGGTTATCCAAAAGTTCTTAAAAAGCGCGTACAACAGAGATCACTAGGTGAAAGCCACTGATCTGATAACCTCTCTACTTTAAAGCCTCTTCAGATAACTTCGCAATTCTCTCATCCCCTAAAGCAAAAAAGAAACAAAGACGAGAACCCCCAAAATATTTTTTGCTTGCTTCTGTCCGGCATTAACCATCACAAGCAAAACCAGTTCTCCTTAAACACGCCCAGAATCGTCGATTGGAGTCAAATAGGATGGAACTAACAAAGTCTTTTTTGGGTTGACTTGAGCCCAACTCCAGCAGGCAATGTATACAGGTTTATATAGATCGACTAACACGCAGACAGAAAAGGGTATGCCCTCAAGCCATAAAACTGCTGACTAAACTGCACTTTGCTACCGAACCTAGTAATATAAGGATAAACTCTGTAACGATATAGACGTTGCCGACGCAAAAGGAGACTTAACTTGGTAGAGCCACTTCTCTCAGGCATTGTGCTTGGACTAATCCCGATTACCCTTGCTGGGCTTTTTGTTGCTGCTTATCTACAGTACAAACGTGGTAATCAGCTAGGACTGTAGGGCTTCACTCTCTTGAAGCTGTGTCTAAGCCCAGTGATTGGCTGGGCTTTCGCATGTAAAAATTTAAGGCTACGATCGCACCCATCCACTAAACAATCTCGAATTCAACGCCGTATTGCTCTAAAAGGTTGCAGGTATCATGGTCAGCCAGATTAGTATCACTTAATTCAAGATTATAAAAATCCACGTAATCATCATCAAAATAGGGGCCAGCGTGCCAAGTTCCAACCTCTAATTTGATAAAACAATTTCCAGGGATGCGATAAACAACAATTTCTTCCCAAGCGGGAAATGCCGTTGAATTCGGTGGAGCAACGCTGATTAACCATTCCTTACCTTCTAACGACCCTAAGCATTGTGTGCAGTGTTGATGACGTGTAATGTACCGAAATCTACGCCCACTCTGATACAAGCGCATGATGTAAAAGCGAGGAATGCCCTCTTGTAACTGTAACTGAGCATCCTTTGTACTAAATGGAACATGATCATCTAAAGCAAAGATGACCTGACCGAACGGGAGAAAGTTTTCTGAAGTAACTTTTTGAGCAAAAACTTTTCGTAGTAAATGAGTTTCCATAACCAAGTTCAATATGATTTGATGTTGCTGAACGAAG